>JAHBUK010000003.1 GCA_019638115.1 Flavobacteriales bacterium
GAGCCTCTAGTTATGATCGGCCCGAAAACAGGGGAAGCTTACAGGTACAAGGCCGGTGGCTGGAAGGCTGCTCTGGTATGGAGATTGGGCCGCCCTGTGGTCAAGGGCCGTATCCTGACAAGTAACCGGGTCAAGGGACACAGCGACCTATCTGTGAGAGAACGCCCGATCAATTGAGGATGTACCATTCCTTGTGGAACAGGCAGGCGGTTCGTGAGCTAATCCAACGGCGCTACGACCGGAAGCTGGCCATACGCAGTGTGGGGCTCTATCTGGAAAGCTGGCGTTTCATGCCACAGAAGCCATCACGCAAGGCCTACGAGCTGCGGCCTGAGGCGGTACGTAAGTGGTTGCAGGAAGATCTCCGGCCATCCGGGCACGCCCAGTCTGAAGGGGCCGTCATCCACTGGGGTAGCTAACAAGCAGTGTGGCATCCGAAGATGATTGTAGGGGGCAAGTTGTTTAGCTCATTAATTCTACTATGTTTGTCTTTGAGTGCTTGGTAGAGCGCACGTATTGATTAACCCGTTTCTCAATAAGAGCAATTTTGACAGGCGGTAAATGTCACCTTAACGAACTCACAGGATGAGCCATTCATACTCCGGCGCCAACACCATGAATAACATTACTTGGTGGTGCTTGTTAAGTGTTATCTCTCTTTGCCTTGTTGTAATGAGCCATGAGTTAAGGGCTCAAACAGAGCATATTTCTGTTTCTCCAGCTTTAACCCCAAATCCTCCGAGTAAAACTGGTTGGGTGTTAAATTTTACTGATGAATTCAATGGGTCAAGAAAACCGAATTGGATAAACCAATTTATATGGGGGAACACCCATCCTGCCTCTCCCTTTCATCACTTTGATGATAATTATAATCAGACATCTTCAACATTAGATCTTATTGCCAAAAAAGAATGGAGGTCTCATCCGGGAATGGATGTGGTAGTTGAAAAGCCATATACATCGGCAATGATTAACTCTGACAATGGGTATGATGATTATTTGGAGTATGGCGATCATAAATGGATGTATGGTTATTTTGAAGTGCGTTGTAACAATCCGAAATCGCAAAGAATGTGGCCATCATTCTGGCTTTACGGCAAGGCAAACGTCGCGCCTTTTTCTCCGTCCTATGAGATAGATGTTTTCGAATTCGGCACTGGCGATGGACTGGTTATGACTAATCATGTTGGGGATGACATAATTGGCCAGAAGTGGATCTATTCTATGCCGGGGCAAAGTTTCGGAGATACGTGGGTGACATATGCAGTAAAATGGGAACCCAATAAAATTATATGGTATATAAACAATAAAGCTGTTCGAATTTTTACTGACCAAGGATTTCCAAACGCCGTACCCAATATCCCGCTTCGTGTGAAAGTGATGAATGCGATTGATCCCAGGGAGCAAAATGACCATCACATACCTCCGGTTTTCCC
Organism: Flavobacteriales bacterium; assembly: GCA_019638115.1. Taxonomy (GTDB): domain Bacteria; phylum Bacteroidota; class Bacteroidia; order Flavobacteriales_F; family PHOS-HE28; genus PHOS-HE28. The sequence goes on from JAHBUK010000003.1 coordinate 1,437, forward strand.
GAACTCAATGAGTATTGATTACGTAAGAGTGTTCAAACGAGCTAATCATTTGGTTGCAGACCCGGTGTTTAGCATTGATGGTAAGTCGACTTCAACCATTAACGTGCCAATAGGTGTTCCCTACATACCAACACAGCCTATATGGATGGATTTTTCCGAGAGTTATTCCCCTCAGCACAATTATTCAATTACAGTACAGCAGATAACATCTGCGGGGGTAAATATTGGAAATCCGATTACTGGTCAATACAATAACGCATCGATTGCGTTGTCTAAGAATTTCGATTTGAATGACTTTTGCTTATCTAATGGAATGACTATGGCCAGTGGAAATATGTATCGGATAACTTTGGCATGTGGCATTCCAATAATTGCCAAGAACCATTTCATTTCACTCGTCAGTTGTGCGCCGAACATTGCCTTCGCGCTGAATGGTGTCCTGAATAAATCTGGTAATATTAATATTAATCATAATAAAGATAAATCGAGACTAATTCTTAATGCGACATCCTCGCGAAACTGCTCGCCACTCTATCATTTGTCCATACGGGAATGTAATTCCGCTGGAGTGGGTTTTGGTCCAGCGATTGGAAGATATCTGACAAGTCAAGAGATAAACAATAGGCATTCTGTTGATGTGGATTATTTTGCAAAACAATTGAATTTAAACTTGAGTCCCGCTGAAAGGGTCAACTTGAGCGCGGGTAAATATTATCTAATACGGTTAGGTGTGCACCCTGTTAATGGGGCGCAAAGGGTTCAGCGCGTATATTTTAACCAGTGTGCGAGTAGTGTTGTTTTCGCAATAAATGATCAGCAGATTGCATATCCTGGAGCTACAAGTATTCAGCCAGGAGATGAAATTATAATGGATGGGTCTTACAGTAATGTTTGTCAAAATCAATATTTTGTTTCAATACAGGAGTGTTATTCTAATGGCAATATAGTTCCAGGGGCGGTGGAAGTGTCGGACTGGATGTACTATTCGAATTATGCAGAATCGGAACAGCGGTTCTATTATTCCATAGGTCGCATTGATATAAGAAAATTCAGTAAAGACCGGAACTACGTGTTGAATTGTGGAAAATACTACCGGATTAAACTGGCTGTTGGTAGTCCATGGGTAGAATCCGCGCGGGTTATCAAGATTGAACCTTGCCCTAGCGTTAGTAATGATTATTTAATTAACGGGCAGAGTAATCATACAGTGAATCTCCCCAATTTCGGTAACTTCCAGGATTGCAACCTGACGCTTTATGCGCCCCATGCAATATCATGCGACAGGTCATATTTCGTTGCAATACAGAAGCGTGTTGCAGGAGTGTATCAGGGGCCCGAAGCCGCAGACTGGCTAACAGCCGAGGAGGTTTTCAAATTGCGGATAACGGGAGTATTCGATTTGAAGAGATTTGGAGAGATTAGAGGATGTGTTCTGGAGAATGATGCCACATATGGTGTAAAACTGGTTAGTGGGGCAGGCCCTTGTAACGGAAATGGTTGGATCGAGAATAATCGTATAGTGAAGTTTGGAGTTGGTAGCGGAAATTATCCGGTACAAACGGATATGGAACGTGGCGAAGTTGGCGTTACTTTATTCCCTAATCCGACAAGAGGTGGATTCCAAATCTGGACGACGGAGGGTTACGTGGAAGAAGTTGCCATATTTGACATGGCTGGAAGAATGGTTTTGGAAGTTGTTGGAGGAAATGGTATTGTCGAGTTCTACGCGCCAAATGGTGTATATGTGGTTCGAATCATGATAGGAGATCAATTTTATTTAAGGCGTATTGTGATGAATGAGTAGAAACCCAAGACCGTTTCAGTAATGGCGGCTGGTTTAGTTGTGAAAATGAAAAGGAGGTGAAATATCGCGCTTGGCTTATGGTCTACGGAATAGCTTTTTTGGGTGGTAATTTGGAATTGGTTTAGGGAGAATTCCGAAGAGAAAGGAAGATGTGCATGATTTCATTGCGGAAGTCATCCGTGTTCGTGACGGCATTCCTCTGGCTAATCTTGGCCATTGGCAGTTGGAAACAACACAGCGGAGGATTGTTCGCTTATGATGCGTTTGGGTACCACCTTTACCTGCCCGCGACCTTTATCCAGAAGGACCCGCTCCTACGAGATCTGCAATGGGCGGAAGACGCACATCGGACATGGTCGGCGCCGACTAGTCTTTATCAACTCTCCTACTATGATGACGGAAGTCGCGTGATCCGATATCCCATGGGGCAAGCTGTGCTGTGGGCTCCCTGGTTCGCGCTGGGACACCTGCAAGCCCAGTGGAGAGGCGTGGATGCGAATGGTTATTCAATGCCGTACCAACGCGCAGTACAGGTAGGCATTTTGATCTACCTGTTGTTGGGCATGCTGGCCTTGCGCCGGGTACTCCTATCGCAGCTCTCGGAGGCGACAACCAGCATCACCCTGTTGCTCCTCTTTGCGGGCACCAACCTCCTGGACCAATGCCTCAATGCCATCAGCATGCCGCATGTGCTGCTGTTCACGCTCTACTCTGGCATCCTCTTCTTTACTCTGCGTTGGGCTAAGAACCGTCGTCTGCGTAATGCCATTCCCTTGGCCGTCGTGATGGGCTTGGCGGTACTGGTCCGCCCGACGGAAGCCATCTGTGTGCTATTGCCTTTTCTCTGGGCTGGTGAGGCTGAAGTCCATTCTCCTTTCCGCAGGGCCTGGCGCTTGCGAGGGCAATGGTCCGCCATCGGGCTCACGATGTTCCTCATCGGGTTGCCGCAATTCGTCTATTGGTATGCGGCCACCGGGAAAGTGTTGATCGACCCCTACAACAACCCCGGAGAGGGATTGGATCTACTGAGCCCGCATACTTGGCCGTTCCTGTTCGGGTTCCGCAAGGGCTGGTTCATCTACACGCCATTGATGCTGGCCGCCGTGTTCGGCATTTTCCTCCTGCGCTCGCGCTGGAAGGAGGCTTTCTGGCCAGTCTTGGTGTTCTTCGTGGTGAACGTCTATGTGATATCCAGTTGGAGCAATTGGTGGTATGCTGGGAGCTTCAGCTCACGTGCCATGGTTGGTTCCTACGCCGTGATGTCCCTTCCGCTTGCAGCCTTGGTATATCACGCGTTTTCTTGGCGTCGACTAAAGCGGGTGGCTTTATTCGTTTTCCTCGGGTTGCTGATGTTCCTGAACTTGTTCCAGCATGTGCAGTACATGAAAGGCATCATTGATCCCACCCGAATGACCGAAAGCGCTTACTGGGCTGGCTTCGGCCGCCTGGAGCCCGTGCCTGGCTTGCATAAGTTGATGCTTGTGGACCGTTCCGGGCCAGAGGATCAGTTGCCCGAAGACCTGAGCGGCTACCTGCGCAAACTACCCGCGCAACGTTGGATAGCATCGAGCGGTACGGAGATGGACACACTGGTGGCCAATCCATTTAGGGAGTGTAAGGTCACGGCTTATCGATTGGGAGGTCCATGGGCGTTCTCCCCAGCTGTTCGCTTTCCTTATCGGACAATGACGGACAAGGACCACATATGGGTGGAGGCAACTTGGTATGTGATGCCCTTGGATACAGGGATACGGGGAGCCTTGGTGTTCAGCATGGATCGGGGTGGTCGGAATTATGGGTACCTGGCCAAGCCCATCAATGCAGAGGCATTAAAGGCGGGCGAATGGACAAAGATCGTCACACACTATCGCACGCCTGAAATCCGCAGTGACGACGACATATTTGCAGCGTACTATTGGGCTCAAGATGGGAAACGGGTTCTCGTGGACGGGCCGTACATTGAACTTCTTGAGCCCATCGCCAGCGAGCACAAGCGTTAACTAACCCAGAAAGCCCGGCCCACCTCGTGCCAGAAGCGCCCCCAGGTCCAATCAGGGCCATCCCAGGGTGAGCGGTACAGGAAACTCAGGCGCAGGTTCAGGAAGACCATGAACCCCAAGGCCCCCCAGGCGGAAAGTCGCAGGGTGGGCTTGAAGGTGCGCACCCGTTCCAGCAGCAGGGCCAATGGCAGGCTCAACAGGGCCGTGTATTCCACGAAACCGCGGTAGCCGAACGCGCCGCCCAGCCACCAGGCCCACCAACAACCATAGAGGTACCACGTGATGCCCCAGACCAGCAGCATGCTGCGCGCACCGTTGCCCCGCTGGCGTGCCTGCCAGAACAGCATCGCCAGCACGAATAGCATCAGCGGGCTGTACACGAACCACCCGTTCTGGTGGCTGATGAGCAGATCGAAGAGGTGGGGGCTGCCCCAGTCGAAGCCTTCGCCCTTGGTGCCGTAGGTGAAGAGCAACCATTGGCCACTGGCGTAGTTCCAGTAGAGCAACTGGGGCAATACCAGCAGGGCTGCGATGCCAAGGCCCAGCAATGTGGCGGCGGGCATGCGCCAGGCCCAGGCCAGCCGCTCCTGCACGGCAGCGAGGTCCTTTGCACGGTACAGCAGGGGGAAGAGCAGCACCACGCCGTTCAGGGGGCGCACCAGCACGATGAGGGCGGCCACCACGAAGAGCAGCACGTGGCGGATGGGATCGAGCGCGGCCAGTTGCTTTTCCGTGAGGTACCACAGGGCCGCGAACAGGAAGAAGGAATAGCCGTGCGACATGAAGGCCTCGAAAGCGGTGTAGTAGTACAGGTTGGTGCCGAGGTACAGCAGCAGCAGGCTTGGCCACACGGGGATGCCGGGCAGGCGCATCCGCAGGCAGCGGCGCAGGAGCACCATGGAAAGCGCCAGGTAGAAGGCCGCACCGAAGAGCTGCGCAACGGCGTAGGGCGTGCTATAGCCGTTGGCCTCCCAGCCACCCCATGCCGCCAGCGCATGGCCCAGCACGAAGAAGGGCAGTTGCATGAGCGCCACGCCGATGCTGAAGATGCTCAGCGTGCGTCCGTCCGGCAGTCCCGTTACCCAGGGCATGCCCTGCAGGTCATGGTCGATGAACACGGCCGGGAGGAACTGGTAGTAGCCCAGGCTGTCCGATCCGAAGCGCAGGAGCTTCTCCAGCTGATCGGCGTACACCCAGTAGGCGGTGCCGAACGCGGCCACCAGGAAGAACAAGGCCCAGGCAAGGTCCGGGAGCCGATCCGTAAGGGTATTGCGCAGGGTGTTCACGTGGATCGGTGGCAAGCTGTTCCTTTGGGGCCCCAGCCCGCAGTTGCCGAGGCCGCCGAAGATAGAATGTCCCTCCACGCGCAGATCCACCTGGTGATCCCCTGCTACAACCCGCCGGCGGGTTGGGCGCCCCGCCTGGTGGAGCGATGCAAGGCCCTGCAAGCGCAGTTGCCGCAGGTGGCCTTGCACTACCTGCTGGTGGATGATGGCTCAACGGTACGCATCCCGCAAGCGGAGAAGGACCTGGTGGTGGGCAGCCTACCCGGTGCGCGCTGGGTGCAGCACGAGGTGAACCGGGGCAAGGGGGCGGCCCTGCGAACGGGTGTCACCGCCGCCCAAGCCGACAAGGTGCTCTTCACCGATGTGGACCTGCCCTACACGCTGGCGAGCATGCGGGCCGCATGCGAGGCCTTGCTGGACGGGGCCAACGTGGTGCTGGGCCACCGCCGCACCGATTACTACGCCCAGGTACCGTGGGCGCGCCGCGTCATCAGCAAGACCTTCCGCTGGGTGCTGCGCAATCCCCTGCGCTTTCCCATCAGCGACACGCAGTGCGGCCTCAAGGGCTTCGATGCGAAGGGCGCCGAGGTGTTCCTGCACACCACCATCGATCGTTTCCTGTTCGACATGGAGTTCGTGATGCTGGTATCGCGCCGCAAGGACCTGCGCGTGGACACCATCGATGCGGTGCTCGACGAAGGCGTTCGCTTCAGCAGGATGAACTACCGGATCCTGATGCGCGAATCGCTCAACTTCTTCAAGGTGCTGCTGCGCTGATCGGCAGCGGCTCCAGCGGTACGTTGTTGCGCAGCAGCACGGAACGGTCGTCCAGCTCCACCGGCCGCCACACATCAACATCCACGGGCCGCACATACAGGTGCTGCACGGTGAAGCGCCCCCGGTTCTTCACTGGTCCGTTCAGCATGAACTTGTACACCTTGTGCCCGTGCACAGGCCGGAACGTGAGCGTGGCGAAGGTGAGCCCGTCCCACTGCATCGGCATGCCGCGCATCCCCACCAGGCGTTCCCATTCGTTCTCGCCACCATCGGGCCGGAAATGGTCCAGGATCAGGTTGGTGTTCACCGCAGAGCCATCCACCGCGCGGAACACGAAGCCGATCTCATAGGTGCGTGTGGCATCCAGCGTGCCCGCCGGGAACTCCGCGATGGTGGCCCATTCACCACTGATGCCGTGCAGCGTGTCGGCGGAATAAGCGTGATGCACCAGCGCGCAATCGACCGGTGATCCATCGCTCGTGCTGTGCCAGGCGCCATTGCAGGATGCGCGCTCCGGCATGTTCGCGCTGCGGAAGCGCTCCAGCGTCTCCCCGGTGCTTTGGCGGAAGAGCTCCGCTGCGCTGATGCTGTACAGCTTTCCGCGCGCATTGCTGTGCAGCAGGGTGCCGCGCGCAAGCAGGGCCTGTTCGTTCTCGTCAAGCGCTTCGTCGCTGTGGGCGATCAGGAAGCGTGCCTCGGCAGCGTAGTGCCGGGCCAGGGCATTGCGGTCGAAGTCGGTCGGTGCCAGCACGCTGAGCAGGGCGCGGGTCTCGGAGAGCGATGCGCGGCTGGTGATGCCCGCCATGATCGGCAGCTTTGCGTGGTAGGCGAGGGGCATCATTAGGCGCATGATGCCATCGCGCGTGTCGCGCTGGTAATGCTCCGAGCCCACGTGCATCAAGGGCAGCGGGATCAGGGCGGCGAAGTCCTCGCTCCGCGCACGATCGATCAACTCCTGCAGCTGGGCAGGCACGTGTCGCCAGCGGAACAGGTTCGGTGTGCGGCCGATGCTCTCGCCGGTGCGCGCATGCTGTGCCCACCCTTCAACGAAGAGAAAGCCGGCCAGCGCAGCGAACACCAGCAGTCCGCGTGTCCTGGTGCGATCGCCGGGGAGCAAGTGGCGGTAGGCCATCACCAGGGCGAACACGGCAGCCACCGTCCAGAAGACCCAGGCGAAACGGCCCGAGCCGCGGAACTGCTTCAACAGCGGCAGCGCGGAACCCAGCCACTCGGCCAAGATGCCCATGGCGAAGAGCAGCGCGACCGTTCCGGACACGAGCGATACCTGCAAGGCATCAAACTCCCTGCGGCCACCCGGCTCGCGGCGCACCCAGCCCTGCACGGCGCCACCGCCCAGCGCCACAAGCACCAGGATGGTGGACAGGCCGAGGTAGCACCAGGTCTCCCATTGCAGTGCCTCGTAGCGGAAGAACTCCGCGAGGGGCGTGCTCAGCGGCGGATGGGTGGGTACCAGCAGGCTCAGCACCCGCGTGGAAAGTTCATCGGCACCGCCGGGCGTACCGGGGCGGTCGGCATGCCCTGGACCGAACAGGAAGCCGAGCGCGAAGACCAGCAGCGGCAAGGCCAGCAGCACGGCCGCGCGAAGGATCGCAGCCTTTTTCAGGGTGGAGGCGCGCCACTGTTGCAGCAGCGTGAACAGCAGGAAGCTGCCTTGGAACAAACCCACCATCAGGCCGAGGTAGGGGTGCACGAGGTAGGTGGCCGTGCTCAGGAGCGTGGCGGCCCAGGTCCACCGCCAGGCCTTGTCGCTCTGTTGGCTACGCAGCGTCAGCAGCCAGGCAAGTGGAAGCACCCAGGCATGGGCCAGGGAAAGGTGGCCGCCCAAGCGGAACACCTGCGGTTGCAGCGCCATGAGCCCGAAGGCGCCCAATGCCGCGGCCCACGCCGCCAGCCCGAAGTGGCGCAACAGGGCGTGGTAGCACCAGGCACCCACCAGCATGCCGAGGATCAGGAGCAGGTTCAGCAGGCCCACGGCCACGCCACCACCGATCGGCAGGGGCCGTAGCAGCCAGGTGAGCAGGGGGTGGCCATCGGTGTAGAACACATGCTCGCCGTAGGGATGGCTCGATCCCGTGTAGTTGAGCGCCTGCGGATCGTTGGCGATGTGCCAGGCATAGGTGAAGTAGTTCTTCAGGCCATCGCCGCTGTCGCTGAGCAGCACGCCGAAGGGGTCGCGCAGCACATGTCCGTAATGCCAGACCAGGAAAAGCAAGGTGGCCGCCGTGAGCAGCTGGAAGGGCAGGGATGGTCGGCGCAGGCTTAGCACGGCGAAATGTAACGGAGCCTTGGCTTATGGACAGCTTACCCCCTCCCCGGCACCGCCTCCACAAGGCGTTTGGTGTATGGTGCCTGCGGATCGTCGTACACCGCATCGGCCGGGCCCAGTTCGGCTTGCCGGCCTTGTTCCAGCACCAGCACCCGGTCGCAGAAGTACTTCACCACGGCGAGGTCGTGACTGATGAAGAGGTAGGTGAGGCCGTGCTCGTCCTTCAGGTCATTCAGCAGGTTGAGCACCTGCGCCTGCACGCTCACGTCCAGTGCGGCCACACTTTCGTCGCAGATCACCAGGCGCGGCTCCAAGGCGATGGCGCGTGCGATCACGATGCGTTGCCGCTGCCCACCGCTGAACTGGTGCGGGAAGCGGTCGAAGTGCGCGGCCTCCAGACCCACGCGCTCCAGCAGGGCGTGTATGCGTGCACGACGGGCCGTGTCGTTGGCGCCGATGCCGTGCACGCGCATGGCCTCCAGGATGGCGCGGCCCACGGCAAGGCGCGGGTTCAGGGCGGAGTAGGGGTCCTGGAAAACGATCTGCAACTCGCGGCGCAGTTGGCGCATCTCCGTGTTGCTCAGGCTCGGCAGATCGCGGCCGCGGTAGTACACGTGCCCGGAGCTGGGTTCTATGAGGCGCAGGATGCTGCGGCCCAGTGTGGTCTTGCCGCTGCCGCTGCCACCCACCAGCCCCAGCGTTTCGCCGGGGTACACGCTGAAGCTCAGGTCGTGCAGGATGTGCGCATCCGCTGCCGCCTTGCGGAACAGCGAGCGGGCGCCGGGGTAACGTTTGTTCAGCCCTTCCACACGCAGCAGGGGCTCTTGTTGCATGAGCGTGCGCAGGTGTTCCGCGCGCTGATTGGGGCTCAGTTCGCGTTTGGTGGGTAAGCCGGCCGTGTCTTCTTGCGCGGCGTTCAGGAACTCATCCACCGTGGGTAGCCGCACGGGGTGTTGTGCGGGGTTGGGCCGGCAGGCGATGAGACCCTGCGTGTAGGGGTGCTGCGGGTTGTTGAAGAGCTGCTGAACACTGGCCTGTTCCACCACGCGACCGCGGTGCATCACCAATGCGCTGTCCGCCACTTCGCGCACCACGCCCAGGTCGTGCGTGATGAAGAGCATGCCCATGCGCCGTTCGCGTTGCAGCTTCCGAAGCAGGTCCAGCACTTCGCGTTGCACCAGCACATCCAGTGCGGTGGTGGGCTCGTCGCAGATCAGCACGCGCGGATCGCAGCTCAGGGCCAGGGCGATCACCACGCGCTGTTTCTGCCCGCCGCTCAGTTGGTGCGGATAACGATCGTAGAGCCGCTCCGGGTCGGGCAGCTGCACTTCACGGAACAGTTCCACCACTCGTGCTCGTGCCTTTTCGGCATCCACCTGTTGGTGCAGTATGATCGCTTCGGCCACCTGCGCGCCCACGCTGTACACGGGGTTCAGCGCGGTCATCGGTTCCTGGAACACCATGGCCAGGTCCTTTCCGCGGTGGCGGCGCAAGGCTTCGTCGTCCAGCGCGAGCAGGTCCACCACGCTGCCGTTCACGTGCAGCAATGCGGATCCGCTCACCCGGGCGTGCCGCTTGTCCAGCAGGCCCAACAGGGCGAGCGAGGTAACGCTCTTGCCGCTGCCGCTGGCACCCACCAGGCCGATGCACCTGCCGCTGTGCAGGGTGAAGGAGACGCGGTCCACCACGGCGCTTTCGCCGAAGTGTACACTGAGGTCGCGCACCTCCAGCAGGATGTCGGCCGCCTCGCTCACACTTCGCTGATGTTTTCCGTCGGGATGGTGTCGCGCCCGGTGAGGCGCAGGTAGAGCTGGGTGGTGGCGATCACGTCCTTGCGGCAGTAGGCGGCGATCCGGCCCAGGTCCTGCTCCTCGTAGTACACACGCGCCACGTCGGCCCCGCTGATGTCGTCCTTGGGTGTGGGAATGCCGAGGATGTGCGTGAGCAGGGCGAGGGAGGTGTAGGCCTTACGATCGCCGAAGCTCCAGAGGTTCATTGTGTCCAAGTGGCCCACCTCCCAAGGCTTGAGGCCGGCGGTGTTCAGCAGCCGGGGCAGCGGTATGCGGTGCACCACACATCGCCGGGCGATGTAGGGGAAGTCGAACTCCTTGCCGTTATGTCCGCAGAGCCAGTGCTCTTCGGTGTTGTAGTGCCGGTTCAGCAGCTCGGTGAACTGGGTGAGCACTTCGCGCTCGTCGTCGCTCTGGAAGGAGGTTACGCGCATGCTGTGCCCGTCGCCTTCCTTGCGCAGGCTGCCCACACCGATGCAGATGATCTTGCCGAATTCCGCGAGGATGCCGCCTTTGTCCGCATACATGGCGCCGGCCTCCTTGCCGCTGCGCTCCTGCTCGAAGCGGGTCTTGTCGCTGAAGAGCTGCGCGCTGCGCGGGTCAAGGTCTTCCCAGCGGTAGGTCTGGGGTACGGTCTCGATGTCGAGGAAGAGCACTTTGCTCAGGTCGCGGGCGGTATCCGGTCGCATGGCCGTTCGTGGTTGGTTGCCGGATGAAGGTAGCAGTGCGGCCGGTTTCAGCCGATCATCACACCGCGCTTTTCCATCAGGGGAACGGTGGTGAAGTTCCCTTCCTGGATGCTGTCCGGCAGGAAGATGTACTTCCTGTCGTGCAGCTGGCCGGCAGCGTAGAAGCTGAGCCAGTACTGGTTGTTCAGCCCGAACACGTCCTCCACGATCCGTTCGATCCGCGCCCAGCTGCGTGGTGCGAGGTTCTCCAGGAAGTGGCGCATCTCGCTGGTCTTCCGCTCCTCGCCCTCCAACTCGCCGTAGCCGCGCGAGCTTACCAGCACGTTCTCCAGGGTCACATCCCGCAGGTTGATGAGGTAGACGTACCAAGCCTCCTCGCCTTCCTCATCGAGCTCCCGCACCACCGCCATGGAAACGCCCTCCACTTTGGGGGCATGGATGTCTTTCCGCATGGTGCAAAGGTGGGGATCGTGATCGAAGCTTACATGGACCGCTTGGCGAGGTCGCGCGCAATGGCGATCCACTCGAACACATCGCCCGGGTGCCCTTCGCGGTTCACTTCTTCGCGCTTGGCGCCGGTGCGCACCATCACCAAGCGTTCGTGGGGGATCACCACCACGTACTGCCCGTGGAAACCGCGTGCATACTGGATGGGTTTGCCATCGAGCTCGGCCAGCCACCAGTAGTAGCCGTAGCGCTGGTTGGGCTTGCCTTTGTCCATCACTTCGGCAGGCGTAATGGAAGCTGTATAGTAGCCGAAAGGGATGATCTCGCGGCCCTGCCAACGGCCACTGTCCAGGTAGAGCTGCCCGATGCGTGCGAAGTCGCGCGCGGAGGCGTAGAGGCAGCAGAAGGCGCGCAGGTCGCCATCCGGTCGGTCCTTGCCCCAGTAGGCGGTCTGCTCGGCCTGCAAGGGCTTCCAGATCTTCTCGCGCACCAGTTCGTCCAGCGGACGCTCGTAGATCGCTTCCAGCACTTCGGCCATCACCTGGGTGCTTCCGCTCACGTAGTCGAACTCCTTGCCGGGCTCTTCCTTGCAGCCCAGGTTGAGGCTCAGCTCGCGCACCTGCTTGCCGTAGTAGCCCTTGGCGTTCTCGCCGAAGGGGTTGGAGCCGCTCTCGTTCCAGTCCAGCCCGGTGCTCATGGTGAGCAGGTGCCAGATGGTGATGCGGGCGCGGCAGCCTTCAGCGAACTCGGGCAGGAACTTGCTCACCGGCTGCTGCACGGAGCTGATGCGCCCTTCGCCCATGGCGATGCCGGTGAGCACGCTCACGTAGCTCTTGGCCACGCTGAAGGAGTTCATGGTGCTGTCCGCCGTCCAGTCGCCCCAATACTGTTCGAACAGCAGGCTGTCGTTGTGGATCACCAGGAAGGATGCGCTGTGCAGGGCGGCGAGCCGGGCCTCCTGCTCGGCGGTGAGGGTGGCTTTGCCGAAACCCGTCGCCTGCGGCCAGGGACGCGGGTCATCGGCCGGAATGGTGGCGTAGGGGAAGAAGCTGCGGTCGTCGATCTCCGGTGCGTTGCGCCCCATGAGGTAGGTGTAGCGCACCCCCCGGATGAGGTGCTCGTTGCCCGTTACCAAGGCCAGCACATAGGCCAGGCCGAGCACGAGCAGGAGGGTTATGAAGAGCCGGAGCAGTTTGCGCATGGTGCAGGGAGTGTGCGGCGAAAGTAGTTCCGCTGCGGGTGTTGTTGAAGCACCCGCCCAACGCCAGTTCGTGGCGTAGCGCTGTATCGGCGTTGCGGGAATTCCCGATCTTGGCGCCATGTCCAACCGAGGCAAACCCACCCGCTACCTGTTGATCCTGGACCACCTGCAGCGCAGGCCCAGCTTCGCCGAACTGAAGGAACACCTGGCCACTCATGGCATCGAGCTGAGCCCGCGCACCCTGCAACGCGACATCGAGGAGATGCGCGCGGAGCTGGGGCTGGATGTGGTCTACGACCGGGGCAACAACACCTATTCCGTGGTGCAGAGCGGCGCCGACCAGGCGGTCGTGATGCAGCTGCTGGAGCGTGCACAACTGATGGACCTGGTGGGTGCCGGTGGAAAGGGCGCGCGCCAACTGGGCCTCTGCATCCGCTTCGATGAACAGGGACGCATGCGCGGCATGCAACACCTGCCCGTGCTGCTGAGCGCCATCCAGGAGCGCCGCGAACTGAACGTGAGCTACCGCAGGGCAGCGGGTGAAGCACCGAAGGCGTACCGGGTGCATCCCTACCTGCTGAAGGAGTACGGTGGGCGCTGGTACCTGCTGGGTCGCCCGGCCAAGAACGCGGAAGCCCTGGCCATGGGCCTCGAAGGCATCGTGGCCTTGGAGCCCTTGCGCACCAAGTTCAAACGCGTTGAGACGGAAGTGGCCGCGCTGCACGATCACGTGATCGGTGTCGAAGCCGGTCAAGGAAAACCAGAGCGCATCGTGTTACGCTTCGACGCCCAACTGGGCAACTCGGTGAAAGCGCGCCCGCTGCACCCTTCCCAGAAAGTGGAGAAGGAGGATAAGAACAGTTGCACCATCTCGCTGCACCTGCGCGCCAATGCCAGCCTGCAGCAGCTGATCATGGGCCTGGGTGCCGCCGTGCAGGTGTTGGAACCGAAGCACCTGGCCAAGTCCATCCGCCAGGCGCACAAGGCAGCCGCTGCTGCATACAAATAGACCGAGCGATACCCGAGCATCCGAAGCATTGCGCCACCTACCTTGGCGCTGTAGCACCCCCTCCACATGGCCAAGAAGAAGACCGCCGCCCCCAAGGCACCCGCGAAGCAGGCAGGCAGGAAGCCCGCCCCGAAGAAGGCTGCCGCCAGCAAGACAGCAAAGCACGCCGTATCCAAGATGCTGCGTGGCGTGAGCGACATCCGCCGCTTCTTCTACCGCAACGAGGTGCCCATCTACTTCATCAGCGCCACCAGCTTCAACGTGCTGGGCGCCGACGAGTGGATCAAGGGCTTCCGCTTCATCACCTACATCGACTGCTTCGACGGGCTGCACCCCAACAGCTTCACCCCGCTGGAGGAGCTGCCCCACGAGGAGTTCCAGAGCATCGAGGACATCAACAACTACCTGCTGGAGCACAAGGAGGTGCACGACTTCATCGAGAGCAGGTCACAGGGTGGCAAGGCTGGCAAGGCCATGTTCCTGATGTTCGATGAGAAGACCGAGAAGCTGGCGCGCAAGCTGGGGCTGGAGGTGATCTTCCCCCCGGCCAAGCTGCGCACCTTCATGGACAACAAGGTGAACACCAACCGCATTGCCGAGAAGGCCGGTGTGGCCTGCGTGCCCTATGTGCTGAACCCCGTGAAGGACTTCAAGCACCTGTTGCAGGTTGCGGCCAAAGGCAAACTGGGCAGCGACCTCGTTGTGCAGACGCCCTTCGGCGACAGCGGCCACACCACCTTCTTCATCAACAGCGAGGCCGACTACGACAAGTACAGCAAGGAGATCGAGGCGGAGAAGGAGTGCAAGATCATGAAGCGCATCAACTGCCGGGGCGCGGCCATGGAAGCTTGCGTCACGCAACACGGCACCATCGTGGCGCCGCTGATGACCGAGTTGGTGGGCTTCAAGGAACTCACCCCCTACAAGGGCGGCTGGTGCGGCAACGAGATCTACGCCGAGGCCTTCACACCCAGCATCCGCCGCAAGGCACGCCTGTACACCCAGCGCTTCGGTGACCAACTGCGCAAGGAGGGCTACAAGGGCTACTTCGAGCTGGACTTCCTGATCGACCAGGACAACGGCGAGATCTACCTCGGCGAGCTGAACCCGCGCATTACCGGCGCCAGCAGCATCACCAACCACGCGGTGTTCGCGCTGAGCGATGCGCCGCTGCACCTCTTCCATGTGCTGGAGTGGATGGACCAGCCTTACGCGCTGAACGTGAAGGCGCTGAACAGCCGCTGGGCCCGCGCGGAGAACATCGACGGATGGGGGCAGCTGGTGATCAAGTTCACGCAGGACAGCGTGGAGCACGTGAACGAAGCGCCCCGCAGCGGCATCTGGCGCATGAACAAGAACGGCAGCATCACCTTCAGCCGCATGGACACGCACCGCCGTGCCGTGGAGCACGAGAACGAGGCCTTCTTCCTCCGCATCACCCGCAAGGGCGACTGGCTGTACGAGGGCGCCGACATGGGTATCCTGGTGATGCGCGGCCGCATGATGACCGACGACTTCAAGTTGACCGAGCGCGCGAAGCAGTGGATCGCCGCGATCAAGGGCCAGTACAAGAGCGTGGTGCCGGGCGGCGTGGGCATGAACGGGGATCAGGGGGTGTTGGAGATCGGGGGGTTCAAGATGATGTGATGAAGTGGCGAGTGGTGAGTGGCGGCCCGCAAGGCCAGCCCGCCGAGTGGCGAGTGAATGCCCTGGGCGAACACGTTCCGTGTAGGGCATTCACTCGCCACTCACCACTCTTTGGTCACTCGCCACTCTTCAGCCTTGTAGCATGTTCGTCCAACTAAAGCTCATCCAAGAACCGACGCCCAGCGAACGCTGGCAGCGCTTCTGGCACCGGGTGTGGCCCTTGTACAAGCACTGGTTCCTGGGCGAGGGCATTGAGGCGCGGGCGGGCTACACCACCAGCCGCAGCATGCTGGAGCAGCACATGCCCGAGCTGCTGCCCACCTACGAGAAGCTTTGTGAACTGGCCGGAGGCGGCGACCTGGAGGCGCGTTTCCTGAGCATGTGGAACCCACCGCCCTACATGGCCGGATGCTCGCAGGCCGCCTGGGTGCGCGGCAACCCCACCCTGATCCGCAACTACGATTACGACCCGCGCTTTTTCGATGGCCGCATGCGCTACACCAACTGGCTGAAGCCCGTGATCGGCATCCAGGACAGCGCGTGGGGCATTCTCGATGGCATGAACGGCGACGGACTTGGTGCCGCGCTGGCCTTCGGTGGTCGCAAGGTGAGCGGCGAGGGTTTCGGTATTCCGCTGATCGTGCGCTATGTGCTGGAAACGTGCAGCAACGTGGCCGAGGCGGTGGAGGTCCTGAAGCGCATCCCCAGTCACATGAGCTACAACGTGCTGCTGCTGGACAAAAGCGGCCGCTACGCCGTGGTGTACGTGAACCCCGACCGGCCCACACGTGTGGTGGAACGCCCCGTATGCACCAACCACCAGGAGCAGGTGGAGTGGGACGAATACGCCGCCTTCACGCAGACCGTGTACCGCCGCGACTACCTGGAGGAGTGCCTGCTGGACGAGAACATCGACCGCGCGCAATTGATGAAACGCTTCCTGCGTCCTCCGCTGTACCACCAGCAGTACCTGCGGGGTTTCGGCACGCTGTACTCGGTGAGCTACGACCTGGCGCAGGGCCGCTTCAAGGTCTTCTGGCCCGGCAAACAGGTGGAGGGCAGCTTCAAGAAGTTCGAGGAGCAGCTGGTGCAGGTGACGCTGCTGCGGCCGGTGGGGCGGTACATGGCCAAGTAAGCCGTGTTGGGGGGGATCTCTGCGCGAAATGCACGACCCTGAACTTTTTCCTTCGCAAGAGGGTGACCGTGCTTCCGACGACGCGTCAAAACATCCGGTACCTGGAGGTCAAGCCTTGGCGAATAGCGGGAAAAGGGTGGAGCAACTCAGTGATGAGGAGCTCGTGGAGGTGGTGCGTCGCTCGTCCGATGCCGCCAGCTTCGGCGTGCTCTATGATCGTTATGCTGGCAAGGTGTACAGCAAGTGCATGGGCCTTACCAGGGATCGTGATCAAGCAAAGGACCTCACCCACGATATCTTCTTGAAGGCATTCCTGAACATGGGCAAGTTCGATGGACGATCCGGCTTCGGCACCTGGCTATACCGGATCACCTTCAACTACTGCATGGACCATTTGCGCCGCAAGAAAAAGGGTGATCGGCAAGCGGACGAAAACTTGCCGGAGCTGATGGACGAAAGCGCCTTTGAACAGGAGTTGCTTCGTATGCAGGCCGACCAGCTGAACGTGGTGCTGGAGCATATCGATGCCGCCGACCGGGCCCTGCTGCTGTTCAAGTACCAGGAGGAAATGTCCATCAAGGACATGGCCGAACTGCTGGAGATGGGCGAAAGCGCCGTGAAGATGCGCCTCTTGCGCGCACGTGAACGGGCCTTGGCCATGTATCACCAACTTTATCCCGAGCACCGATGAACGAGAACCCGTTCAAGATCATCGGCATTGAAGAGGAGCCACCAGCGGACCTGCGCAAGGAGGTGCTCGGCAGTGTGCATTTGGCCGTACTCGCCATGCGGGTCACCCAACTGTTCCTGGCCGATTATGCCAATGCGATCTTCGATAATCTGAAAGTGCGACGCGACCCCAGCAACGACCCCACGGACACCGACCGGAAATGAACACCCTACAAGACGTTTTCCACAAGGCGCAGGAAGCCATCCTGAACGCTTCCATCCGGATATTGGAGAAGCTGCCGCTGCTGCTCCTGGCCGGTCTGTTGGTGCTGCTGGGCTGGTTGGTGGCGCGCGGCCTGCGTTGGTTGGTGGCCCGCTTGGCCATGGTTTCCCGTTTGGAGACCTTCTTGGAAAAAGCCGGCCTGAACAAGGTGTTGCACCAACTGAAGGTCCGCTCCGTGGGCCATTTGCTGGGCCAGGTGGTCTATTGGGCCGTGATGCTCGGCACCGTCATGCTCGTGGCCGAAACGCTTTCGCTCCATGCCATCACCGAAGGCATCCAGCGCATCTTCGGCTACATGCCCAGCTTGTTCGCATCCATCTGCGTGTTCCTCTTCGGCTTCTGGCTGGCCGATAAGGCCCGCTTCGTAATGGGTTCCGTGGGTGCGGCCATGGGCATGGAGGCCGGCAAGGCCATGGGCCGCATCCTCTTCATCATCATCCTGCTCTTCATCAGCATAACCGCGCTCAATGTGGCGGGCATCGATACCACGCTGATCACCTCCAACATCCTCATCGTTGTGGGCTCGCTCTTCATCGCTTTCAGCATCGCTTACGGGTTTGCAGCGCGCGATCTCCTGTCCAACATACTGGCGGGCTACTACAACAAAGAGCGCCTGAAGCCGGGCATGCGCGTGCGCATCGGCATTGACGAAGGGGTGGTGGAACGCGTGAGCGGCATCAGTGTGGTGTTGCGGGTGGAAGGGCGCATGGTACACATTCCCAGCTCCCGCTTGGTGGTGGAGCGTGTGGAGATCATTGATGTGGCCGATGAGGAAGGACGTATCGCACCATGATCACCACCATCGACATGGGAACGCAGAGGGCCTTTTTATCGGATGTTGAACAAGCCTTGGCCCGGGTCCCCGAGCTGGCCGAAGCGTTGGAGACCACACGCCGATTGTTAGGCCCTGCGGTGCAAGCCGAGTGTTTCGGCAAATGCCTGGGTTATGAACTGTGGGTGCGTGATATGCCTTTCGACATTGAACGCCTTACAGGGAGCAATGGCGAACAACGTTTCCTGATCGTACTCTCGGGTCGCGCCATTTTGGAAGTACACGCCGCACAACGACCGGAGCAGTTGCATGACCTGCATCAGGAGCTGGTGAAGCGCGCCTTGCCGGTCGGTATTTCCGTGGTGGTGGATCAGGCAGGTCACTTGGTGCGCGCAGTGGCTCTTCCATAGCACCACCGGACGCGATCGGTGCTGCACAGGCCCACTACCTTCGCAGCATGGTAACCGCAGCTATCGCCACCGCCTTGTACACACCGGCCAACTTCATTGCAGGCCATTGGCGCAATGAAGGCGACGGCACCTACAACACCGTGGTGGACAAGTACCACGGCACCGAGCTGGCGCGCATCCCCCATGCCACGGCGGCCCAGATGGAGCAGGCCATCGCGGCGGCCCATGCAGCACGTGCGCCCTTCCACAAGTTGAGCGCCGGGGAGCGCAGCGAGAAGCTGGAACGCCTGGCCGCACTGCTGAAGGAGCACGAGGAGGACCTCGCGCAGCTGATCATGCAGGAGGCCGGCAAGCCCATCAGCTATGCGCGGGTGGAGATCGCCCGATGCATCACCACGGTGCGCACTGCGGCGGCCGAGGCCCTGCGTTTCGGGGGTGAGGTAGTGCCCATCGACTATGGTGCGGGGGCCGGGAAGACCGCCTTCACCAAGCGCTTCCCCATTGGCGTCATCGCTGCCATCACGCCCTTCAATTTCCCGCTGAACCTGGTGCTGCACAAGGTGGCGCCCGCGCTGGCCATTGGTTGCCCTGTGGTGCTGAAACCCGCACCCCAGGCCCCGCTTAGCGCGCTGGCCTTGGCAGGACTCATTGCGCAGCTGGGCTACCCCGAAGGCACGTTCAGTGTGCTGCTCTGCGGCATCCCCGTGGCCGAGCAGCTAGTGAAGGACGAGCGCGTGGCCATGCTCAGCTTCACCGGCAGCGATCTGGTGGGCTGGCACCTGAAGGGCATCTGCGGCAAGAAGAAGGTGGCCCTGGAGTTGGGCGGCAACGCGGCCGTGATCGTGGATGAAAGCGCCGACCTCCCGGCCGTGGCGAAGAGCGTGGCCACCGGCGCCTTCCTCTACGCGGGCCAGATCTGCATCAGCACCCAGCGCATCTTCGCGGTGGACAGCGTGTTCGACCGTTTCCGCGACCTGCTGGTGGAGGAGGTGCGCAAGGTGCCCTGCGGCGATCCTTCCGACCCCAAGACCATCGTGGGCCCGATCATCGACGGCGGCCACCTGAAGCGTGTCGGCGCGTGGGTGGATGAAGCCAAGGCCGGCGGCGCCACGGTGCTGACCGGTGGTCATGTGGTGGACGAGGCGCACCACGTGTATGCCGCCACCCTGCTCACGGGCACCAGCAACGCCATGAAGGTGAGCTGCGCAGAGGCCTTCGGGCCGGTGGCCACCCTAGAGCGCGTGAAGGACTTCAGCGGCGCCATCGCCGCGGTGAACGACAGCAACTATGGCCTTCAGGCGGGCGTGTTCACCGACCACTTCCCGCATGTGAAGCGCGCCCACGAGGAACTCGAAGTGGGTGGCGTGGTCATCAACGGCATCCCCGGCTTCCGCGTGGACAGCATGCCCTACGGCGGCATCAAGGACAGCGGGCTGGGACGCGAGGGGCTGAAGTACGCCATCGAGGAGATGAGCGAGCCGCGCCTGCTGGTGTACTGAGAGCACGGCATTCCCAGTTTGGTGGTGCCCGGGTTTGTTCTCGGGCATGGCATGCCTTAGATTGCGTTTCCTTCCAACGGGCGCTTGGGGTACTGAGACACCCTGGTCTCGCCATCACCGCCCGCTTCGGAAGGCTCCAATACCTGCACCGTATGAGCCGGATCCCTACCCGTAAAAAGAGCCTGATCACCTTCGTAGCGTTGGCCGCCGTCATCGGCCTTTCCGCTTTTGAGGCCTTTGAAATGCCTGAGGTGGGCAGCTCCCGCAGCTTTACCGGAGTACCCGCAAGCGACTTTGCCAACTTCGAGTCGGGCCACGTGCATCCGCTGGACATGACCCCTGACAGCACTCGGCTGTTGGCGGTGAACACGGCCAACAACAGCTTGGAGGTCTTCACCATCCTGCCCGAAGGCCTGCGTCACGCGCAGAGCATCACCGTGGGGGTGGACCCCGTTACCGTGCGGGTGCGCAACAACACCGAAGCCTGGGTGGTGAACCGCGTTTCCGACAACGTGAGCGTGGTGGACCTCACCACAGGCATGGTCGTACGCACCTTGTCGGTGGAGGATGAGCCGGCCGACGTGGTCTTCGCCGGAGGCAGGGCCTGGGTGACCTGCTCGGAGCGCAAGAGCGTGCAGTACTTCGACCTGAACAACCTGGCGGCGGCGCCGGGCGAGGTGTTGCTGGTGGGCGAGCAGCCTCGCGCCATGGCCGTGAGCCCCGATGGCAGCAAGATCTACGCGGCCTTCTTCGAGAGCGGCAACCAGACCACCGTGGTGCCAGGCAATGAATTCATGGCTGCCGGTTTCCGCTCACCCCAGAACGGGAACGGTGTGGGTACCATCGTGCCCAACGACGTGACCAAGCCCGCTGGACCCTACGGCGGTGCGGTGCCCGTGCCCAATGCCGGCACCGGTTTCGAGCCACCGCTCAACCCCACACTGCCCATCAAGACCGACATGCAGAGCCTGGTGGTGCGCAAGAATTCAGCGGGCCAGTGGATGGACGATAACGGGGGCAACTGGACCAACATCGTAAGCGGCGGTGCCGGTGTACGCATGAACGGTTGGGACCTGCTGGACCACGATGTGGCCGTGATCGATGTGAACAACCCAACGGTGGCGAACACCACCTACCAGAAGCACCTGGGCAACATCCTCATGGCCATGGCCGTGAACCCCGCCACCGACCGCATCAGCGTGGTGGGCACAGATGCCACCAACGAGATCCGCTTCGAGCCCAACCTCAACGGCAAGTTCCTGCGCGTGAACGTGTCGCAGTTCATGCAGGGCAACCAGGCCAGCACGGCCATCTCCGACCTCAATCCGCACCTCACCTACGAAACGTCCTCCGTGCCCGAGCCCATGCGCAAACAGTCCATCGGCGACCCGCGCGGTATCGCTTGGAAGAGCGATGGAACGCAGGCTTTCATCACCGGCATGGGCAGCAACAACGTGATCGTGGTGGACATGAACGGCAACCGCGTGGGCGCCGAGCCGATCAAGGTGGGGCAGGGGCCTACGGGCATCAAGCTGCATGAAACGCGCGAGCGCTTCTATGTGCTGAACAAGTTCGATGCGAGCATCTCCATGGTGGACATGGGCAGTGGCGAGGAGATCTCGCGCACCACCTTCTTCGATCCCACTCCGGAAGTGATCAAGAAGGGCCGTCCGCACCTCTACGACACACACGCCGGTTCGGGTACCGGACACATCAGCTGCGGCAGTTGCCACGTGGACGGCCGTTGGGACCGCCTGGCCTGGGACCTCGGTGATCCCAGTGGCGAGATCGTGACGGTGGGCGGCAAGGAGTTCCACCCCATGAAGGGCTTGAAGACCACACAGTGGTTGCTGGATATCACCGGCAAAGGCACTGGTGCGCTGCACTGGCGCGGCGACAAGGAGACTTTCCACGATTTCGCGGGCGCTTTCCAACACCTGCAAGGGCTTGATGCGCCTGCCGATCCGGTGCTGATGCAGGAATTCAGCGATTTTCTGGCGGCTTGCTACCACGGGCCAAACCCTTACCGCAACTGGCGCACTTCGGGTGCCGGTACCGAACCGCCCTACCAGCTGCAGCGCATGAACAGCAGCACGCCAGTGCCCTATAACCGGGTGCGTGGCCCGGGCACCACCTTCCAGCCCATCCGCAACGCAGGCGTAAGGCTCTTCGTGGCCATGAACGTGAACTGCACGCACTGCCACCAGATGCAGACCGGCCGAGGCGATTTCGAGGCTGCTGAGGGCAACGAGAACATGGGCACCGACCTGCGCACCGCCTATCGCAAGCTCGGCTTCTACTACACGGCGAACAGCACGGCTGGCTTCGGTTTCATGGCCGATGGTGGCTTTGAGACCTGGGTGAACCAGACCGGTGCGCTCACCCACTACTTCGGCGATTACCAAGCGGAATTGCTGGCCTGGGGCGGTGGGGTGGACGTTGTGAACAGCCCGCAAAGCCTGAACAACGGTCCGGGTCTGCAGCACACCGACAATCATTCGCACCCTGCCATTGGCTTGCAGGTCACCATCAACGGTCCGGGTATTCCCAACGGCACTGGTGCCAGCAACCCGCGCAACGTGGATTTCCTGCGTGATCTGGCCAACGACTTCCCCAACGTGAGCCTCATTGTGAAAGGTCGCTGGCAGGGCGAAATGCGCGGCTTCTACTACGCAGGTGGCAACAACTACCAGCCCGACCTGAACGGCGCGCCGCTGGTCACACACGATGCGCTGAAGGCCCATGCAGCGGCCGACAACGCGAGCGCCCTCACCTGGACCGTGGTGCACGACCATGTGAAGGTCCGCGCCGGTGTGGACCGCGACAGTGACGGCATCTACGACTATACCGATGGCGATGTGGAGCTGGACCTGAGCATGCTGCTCGATGGCCCCATGATCGGTCCTGTGATGCGCACCGACCTGCGCAATGCCGGGCTCATTCCGCAAAGCGATCCCTACGGCCTGGGTGCCACGGCTTCTGCTGCTGTGATGGACCGCCTGGGTGCAAGTGCCGTGGTGGATTGGGTGCGGGTGGAATTGCGCGACCCCGCTGCGCCGAGCCTCATTGTGGATGAAGTGGCCGCACTGCTGCAATCCGACGGACGTGTGGTGATGCCCGATGGCTCACTGCCGTTGCGCTTTGCCGATGCGCCCCGTGGCAGCTACCTGGTGGCCGTGCGCCACCGCAACCACTTGGGTACCATGACCGCCACGGAGTCCCTCTTCGGTACATCCGTGTTGCGGATCGATCTGAGCGACCCGGCCGTGCTCACATATGGAACCGCAGGGCGCAAGAGCGTGGGCAGCCGCATGGCGCTTTGGGGTGGAGATGTGAACGGGGACGGCATGTTGCGGTACACCAACAGCAACAACGACCGCGACCCCATTCTGGTGGCCATCGGAGGCACCGTGCCAACAGCGTCCGTAAGCGGGTACCTTGCTGAGGATGTGAACCTGGATGGCGCGGTGAAGTATACCGGCAGCGACAACGACCGCGACCTCATCCTGCAGAACATCGGTGGAACAGTTCCCACCAACTCACGGATGGAGCAGATGCCTTGATAGGAAGAAGGGATGTGGAAATGAGGGAAATGTGAAGATGTGGTGAGGTGATGCCGATGTCGTTCGGTCCACCTCATTTTCACATCCTTCTCATCTCCACATTTTACGGGTTCCCCGCCTTCTCCAGCTTGTCGATCCTGTCCACGATCCTGTCCAGATTGCGGAAGTGGATGTAGCTCTTGCGGTATTTGCTGGCCTCCCATGCGGGTGAGCCCATGTAGGCCTCGCCGGCCTTGGTGTCCTTGCTGGTGGAGTTCTGCCGTAAGGCCATCAGTCCGCCTTGGGCAATGAGTCAGCGAATGCGTGCCAGCGCTACGAGGTACGCTGACAACCCTACACCATAAGTAGCGACGAGCAGTACTATGTATTCCAACCTGTGATGGTCCAGTGGATGTGTAGTGAGATCCACTTCGGCCTTGGTCACATATATCCACGTTACCGCTGCGAGGTAAGCCACGATCAACAGTGTGGCCACTGCGAAAGCACGTGATCTGCTTCTGCGTTCCGTCATGGATCGATGTGCTTTTCGCGCTACTTGTCGATGGGTCAGGCAAGCATCAAGGCTACGATGAGCACATTCACCGTGAAGCCAATGATATGCCCGGAAAGCCGCATCCAACGGTTCGCATGGAATAGGTCAAGCACCGTCCAGATGATGCCCACCAATAGAATGACTACGATCACCAGGAAACTCCAAGGAGGAGTGTGCGAGTTTCCTGAGTAGATGAGATGGCCAAGCAGTGTGGGAACAAGGCCGATCCCGTAGAATTTCAATCGGGTCAACAGATCGGGATCGATGTTCTGTATGTCGTCCATGCGGTCAACCCTTCGCCGCTTTCTCCAGCTTGTCGATCCTGTCCACGATCCTGTCCAGGTTGCGGAAGTGGATGTAGCTCTTGCGGTATTTGCTGGCCTCCCATGCGGGTGAGCCCATGTAGGCCTCACCGGGCTTGGTGTCCTTGCTGATGCCGCTCTGCGCCGCGATGATGGTGCCATCGGCGATCTTCAGATGCCCGATGATGCCCACCTGCCCGCTGAACATGCAGTTCTTCCCGATCTTGGTGCTGCCCGCCACCACGCCACCCGCCGCGTAGTAGGTGTTCTCGCCCACCTCCACGTTGTGCGCGATGTGGATGAGGTTGTCGAACTTCACTCCACGACGCAGGATCGTGCTGCCCAGCGTGGCGCGGTCTATCGCGCAGTTGGCGCCGATCTCCACATCGTCCTCGATCACCACGTTGCCGATCTGCGGGATCTTCTCGGCGGCGTTGGGTCCCGTGGCGAAGCGGAAGCCGTCACTGCCGATCACCGTGCCGCTGTGGATGATGCAGTTGGCGCCCACCACACAGTCGGAGTAGATCGTCACGTTGGCGAAGACGGTGGTGTTGTCGCCGATGGTCACGTTGTCGCCGATGTAGGCGTGTGGGTAGATCTTCACGTTGTTGCCCAGCTTGGCGTTGGCGCCGATGTAGGCCAGCGCGCCGATGTAGCAGTCGTTGCCGTGGGTGGCACCCTCCTCGATCACCGCCTGCGGAGAGATGCCCTTTTTGTCCAGCTTGATGGTGTTGTACATGGCCAGCACCTTCGCGAAAGCGCCCTGCGCATCGGCCACGCGCACCAGGGTGGTCTTCACCGGTCCGCTCAACTCGAAAGCCTGCCCGATGATCACCACGCTGGCGGTGGTCTCGTACACGTACTGCGTGTAGGCGGGATTGGCCAGGAAGCTCAACGAGCCGGGACCACCTTCCTCGATCTTCGAGAGTCGGCTGACGGTGGCGTTGGGGTCGCCTTCCACGGTGCCTTGGAGGAGTTGGGCGATCTGCTGTGCGGTGAATTGCATGGGGAGGATGGGAATGGACCGCCAAGGTAGGAGGGAGAGTGGCGAGTGGCGAGTTCGGCCTGCGGCCTTCGAGTGGCGAGTAAATGCCCCAAGTCCGGCGCTGATCGCCGCGGGGGCATTTACTCGCCACTCGAAGCGATGGCCCATCGGGCCGAGCACTCGCCACTCGCCACTCAACCCAGCGTAGCGAAAAGACAGATCATCACGGGCGCAGCCCAACCCCGAACTTCGCGCTCTCCATGAACCCCATCGACGTCCGCGAAAAGGTCCGCCTGCTCCCGCACACCCCCGGCGTGTACCAGTTCTTCGATGCCGAGGGTAAGATCCTCTACGTGGGCAAGGCCAAGAGCCTGCGCCACCGCGTTAGCAGCTACTTCGCCAAGGACCACCACGACGGCAAGACACGCCTGCTCGTCAAGCGCATCGCCGACCTGCGCGTGATCCATGTGCCCACCGAGTTCGAGGCGCTGCTGCTGGAGAACAGCCTCATCAAGGAGCTGCAGCCGCGCTACAACATCAACCTGCGCGACGACAAGAGCTTCCCCTTCATCCGCATCCGCAACGAGCGCTTCCCCCGCGTGGAGGGCATGCGCAACCCCGAGGACGACGGCAGCGACTACTTCGGCCCCTACGCCAGCGTGCGTACCATGAAAACCGTGCTCGGCCTGGTACACAAGCTCTACAAGCTGCGCACCTGCAACTACGACCTCTCGCCCAAGAACATCGAGCAGAAGAAGTTCAAGCGCTGCCTGGAGTACCACATCGGCAACTGCAAGGCCCCCTGCGAAGGGCTGCAACCCCTGGCCGAGTACGACGCCCACATGGAGCAGGTGCTGCAGATCGTGAAGGGGCGCGTGAGCGGGCTCATCAAGGTGCTCAAAGAGCAGATGCAGCTGCACGCCGAGCGGCTGGAGTTCGAGGCCGCCGAGGACTACCGCCAAAAACTGGAGCGCTTGGAGCAGTACCGCGCCAAGAGCATCGTGGTGAACCCCGACATCGGCGACGTGGACATCTTCGGGCTGGTGAGCGACAGCGGCAGCACTTACGTCAATTACATGCGAGTGATCGACGGCGCCGTGGTACACGGCATCACCATCGAGCTGAAGCGCAAGCTCGATGAGAGCGATGTGGAGATGTTGCAAGCCGCCATCGCCGAACTGCGCCAGCGCTACAAGAGCCTCGCCCCCGAGGCCATCGTGCCCTTCGAGCCGGAGATCGAGGTGCCCGGCGTGCGCTTCACCATCCCCCAGCGCGGCGACAAGAAACAGCTGCTGGAACTCTGCGAGCGCAACGCCCGCTACTTCATGCTGGACAAGCAGAAGCAGGAGAAGCTCACCGACCCCGAAGGCGCAACCACCCGCATCCTGGAACAGCTGCAGCAGGACCTGCGCCTCACCGAACTGCCGCGCCACATCGAGTGCTTCGACAACAGCAACACCCAGGGCACCGACCCCGTGAGCGCCTGCGTGGTGTTCAAGGACGCCAAGCCCAGCAAGAAGGACTACCGCCACTTCAACATCCGCACGGTGGAAGGGCCGGACGATTTCGCCAGTATGGCCGAGGCCGTGGAGCGCCGCTACAGCATGCTCGTCACCGAGGGCGAGGCGCTGCCGCAGCTCATCGTGGTGGACGGCGGCAAGGGCCAGCTCAGCGCCGCCGTGGAAGCGCTGGACCGCCTGGGCCTGCGCGGCAAGGTGGCCATCATCGGCATCGCCAAAAAGCTGGAGGAGATCTACTTCCCCGGCGACCCCTACCCGCTGCACATCGACAAGCGCAGCTCCTCGCTCAAGGTCATCCAGCACATGCGCAACGAGGCGCACCGTTTCGGCATCACGCACCACCGCGGCAAGCGCAGCAAGCGCATCATCCGCACCGGCCTGGAGGAGATCCCCGGCATCGGCCCCGGCACCGCGCAAAAGCTCCTCACCCGCTTCGGCAGCATCAAGGGCATCCGCGAAGCCCTGCCGGAGGATGTGGCGGCGGTGGTGGGCGCGAAGAAGGCGGAGGTGGTGTTGCGGGGGCTGGCGAGCGCGGGGTAGGCTGGTGCGTGGGATCACTTCACACTTCACACCTCCGCACTCACACCTCACACCTCCTCGAAAGGTGAGGTGTGAAGTGTTATTTGTGAGGTGTGAAGGGAATGCGCGCTCCGATCCAGGTCAGTTAATGCTGGCGAGCACGGGGTAGGCCATCCCGAGCGTAGTCGAGGGGTGGGCGTGCCGGCGCTCAAGAGCAGCGCCGTCGCGCTTTTCGCTGCAAGTCCGCACTCGTCGTTCCTCCTCGCTTGCGGGCTTTCCGCTGCAATCGCTCACGCGAGCGCACGTTCCACCCGGCGCACTGTGTATGGGTAACGCGCCACCTTCAGGTCATGCTCCCAGATGCGTAGCACCCTCCAACCCTTGGCGCGTAGCTCCCGGTTCACCTTTCGGTCCCTGGACTTGTTGGCTTCCAGCTTCTCCGCCCAGAAACGCCGGTTGCCCTTGGGCTGTGTGGCATGCTTGGGGCAGCCATGCCAGAAGCAGCCATCCACGAAAACGGCGAGCTTGGATCTTGGAATGATGACGTCCTGGCGCCCAAACAGTGGTTGGTGCTGGCGCCATCTTTTCATTCCGTGCGTGCGATAGAGCTTAGACTCATTGGCCTTATCGCCGTGACCGTGAACCCGCGACAGGAGCGCAGAGTGCTGCAACTTGCTGAACATGTCCGCCATCTGGTGACCTAGAACGAACCTCGGTTCGCTTCTTTGAACGCCATAGCCTGCTTCATGCCGCAGAACCCCAGGAAATCACACCCCGCACACCGAATATTATCGGACTGTTGAGTGGGTCCCTGATCAAACCGTCGATCCCGAATCTTGGCGGCTGTTTGTGCGACTGTTTGTTTGGCCTTGTCAAGTGATGTCGAGTCGAGAGGAACAGCTAGCTCCGCTTTCGCCGGGTCGTCGGCATCGAGATACCGAACCAACCCTTGTTCAGGCTGATACTCCAACTCCTTTTTCGCAGCAACTGCATACAACCCAACCTGCAACCGCATCTCCTCCTCATCAAGCTTTTGATGGTTGTCGGAGTCGGGATCTCCAGATTTGAAATCAATCAATGTCACCCTCGGCGGATTGTCCTGCCGAACGATATCAATGGCCCCACTCACAAGAGCGCCGCCCTGGCCATCTTCGTACTCGATCAGAGTCTCGAACTCCTTCTCGGGCTCGAAGGTCAAATTTCCAAGCTCCGATGCGTATTTCTGAACATAGTCCGCGACAATCCGAACCCCTTTGGCCCACATCTTCTTCGCGGGGTCTCCGGTGGTATACCTGAGATAGAAAAGACCTTGATCAATCAGCCGTTGTATGGCCTGTTCAAGCGCAGGTCTGTCTTTGCTGAGCGTCGACCACTTCTTGGGATCGGCGTGAATCGCCCGCATTAGGTTGTGAACCCCACGGCCATAACCGAATGCTTGGTCAATGGTCGGGGAGAAGCCCATAACCTTTCTGAGATAGAAATCATGTGAACACTCCAAGTAGTAACGCAAATCGGAAAATGACGTGGCCAATCGAACGTCTCGCCCATGCTCCCTCGGCGCATATCGCAACTCGTCAAGGAGATACTGAGAGTCGCTCGTCACAACAGCTCCAAAAGTATTGAAATGTGTTCGTAGCTCCCTCGCGAATTTTGACGTTTGCGCTCCTGAGTAGCTGACAAATAGGAACCGCTCTGCACGTGTCAGCGCGACATACATGAGCCTCCTCTCACCGTCGTGATTTGCGTTCTCAGAAAGGCCTCGCACGTCAATGGCTTGCAGGATTTTACCAGATAGAGGCAACTGCACTTGGCGCGAAGCAAGACCACTAGGAAACCGATGCGCGCAGACATCGGCGAGAAAGACACCTGCGAACTCCAACCCCTTTACCGCATGAATGGTGCTAATGCTCACTGCATCCGGCTGAACCATGAGCGGCTGTTCCTCCACTCGCCCTTCATCTGTCCCATATTGACATAGTGCAATAATCTGCCATGGATAGTCACTGGCGCTTGTCCAGCCCGGAGTCTCCAGTCCAGTAATCAAGCCACTGAGCGCCCCAAGGTGAAACAGCGCCGATTGACCACGGTCTGCCAGCGTATCCCATGCTTCAACTTCCGCCTCGGCGAGCAACATATGAAACAGTTGCTGAGGAAAAACACGCTTTAGAGCGTTCTTCGATAATAGGAACTTCTTCAATCGTGAAGATCGAAACTCCGCGACTTCTGCATTGGATAGCGCGTTGCCATCCACAATGCGTCGACCGAGAGCAAGCGCTGCATTCATTAATCGATTTTCGACGGCAGGCTCGAAATTCAAGCCAGCCTCACGAAGCGCTTTGGATGCTGCTCGGTAAGTCCGATCCGCACGCACCATCTTGAGATGCTGGTCTTGGGAAGGTTCGGGAGAACACCCCAACACATCTTGAATTCGGTTCGGCAAGCTCTTCTTGTTCCATGCCGAACCCATGAAGAGCTCCGTATTGCCGGAAAGGGACAGGGCGGACAGAAACAACAATATCTCAGGCTGGGAGAACAAATCAGGTCCTGCTCGAACGACGCATGGAATTCCGGCATTCTCCAACGCCTGCATGTAGGCCCGTACTTCGGTAGAAGACCGAACAAGCACAGCAATGTCCGATAGGGTCAGTCCTCTTTGAGCTCCATCCCTCTTATCATGTACAGCTCCTTCTTGTTCGCCTGGAACGAGGACCCGTATGGCACTCGCAATCCAGGCTGCTTCCTGCTCGCGGGTTGTGAAATTTACAAGCGCTGTATGTGAAGGATGTTGATCAATCCGCCCCGCGTTGCCATGTTTCATTGGCGGGGTGCTCATTGATCCAATAGATCCAATCGAACTGGCCCAAGCATTCGCTAAGGCGATGATGCGTGGCGTCGATCGGAAGTTCTCCTCTAGGTCAACGACCGCAGCATCTTGGGCTTGATTGAACTCAGTCCATAGGTCGCCAATGATTCCGACTTTCGCCCCGCGGAATCCAAAGATTGACTGACGATGGTCCCCTACACACGTAAGGTGACCTGTCACGCTAACCAATAGCTCCATCAACTGTCGTTGAACGGGGTTGATGTCCTGCACCTCGTCCACAACAAGGTAGACAGGACGTTCTGCCAGCCTTTGTTTCACTGCCTCATCACCACTCAGCCTTCGAATGAACTCGCTTTGAGAGGTGCTGAAATCTAAAAATCGGCGACACTTGAGATACGCATAGTAACGCGCTGCGGAAACCGCGAATGCCCGGGCTTCATCGCTATCCCCGACATCGGTTAGCAATTGAGCTTGTTTGCACCATTCCGTTTCAATTGATCCAAGCTCAATCGGAGGTTGGCCTTCGGGTAATGATACTTCGAACTGATTGTGTTCATGCAATTGGTCGTATGCCTGAGCGAATGACTCACACGTCACGTATTGTCCTTTACCTGTGGCGGTTTGGAGTGCCTTTAGTCCAAGCAGGTTGTTGAATCCGCGTTGGATTAGGGCCGTCCTCGCAGCACCGTCAAGGATGTCATAGTTGTGATACTCGTCCGGCCAGTGCTCACGGATCTTCGCGAGGCAAAATCCATGAATGGTCCCTATGTACATGTCGCCAAGCGACACATCTGCACCTTCCGGCGTGATTTTCTCTATCCACGCTCGGATTCGAAATTTCATCTCCTCAGCCGCCCGCTCGGTAAATGTAAAAGCCACAACCTGACTCTTGGGCACACCTTCCACCCCAACCCACCAGGCAATCCGGCGAGCCATTACCTCAGTCTTTCCTGAACCTGCACCCGCAACAACAAGGACACGGCGCTTTGTCGACTTGACAGCGCTAGCTTGGTTCGTTGTGAGCCCCCTAACTAGGAGCTCCTTAATTGATGTCATGGGCGTTACTGATTCCATTGTGCATCTAGGCCTTAAGAGCGCGAACAATTTGGGAGGCGTGACGCCTGATGAATTCCGGTGGTAGCGCGTTACCGATCATCTGGGCCACTCCAGTCTTACCGCGCTTTAGGGAAAAGCGGTAGTCGGGGGGGAAGCTCTGAAGCAATGCTGCCTCACGCATTGATATAGGTCGATTCTCTTCCGGGTGCAAGAACCGCCCTTTGGAAGGATTGAAGCATCCGCCGGTAATTGTAGGTGCTGGCTTCTTCCAAGCCATTCGGCCGTAGACGTCCTTGAACCCATCGCTCTTCTTATGACAGGCCAACTGGTATTGCTTACCAAGGTCGGCGCGACTTCCCCCGTCTTTCGGAGTAAGCCTGATCCGTTCCAGCACAGCGTGGGATGGACGATAGGGAAGGTTGTGCAGAACGTCTGTCTTCGGACGACGCAGTTTCGCGAAGGCCTGCTTCACTGTGGGGCGACCCTTCACCTCCTTGGCAAACGCTATCTCTTGCCCATGGCCTGCGACCAGGACGAAGCGACGGCGACGTTGAGGCACGCCAAATTTCGATGCGTCATGGACAGCCATTTTGCACACATAGCCCAGTGCTTCAAGTTCCCGCTTGAGTGTGGCACTGCGCCCATCCTTTAGGAGGTCGGGAACGTTCTCCATCATCACAGCCCTGGGTCGAAGTCCTTGGACGATGCGTAGGTATTGGAAGACGAGATCGTTGCGAGCGTCATTGCGCTCGTACTTGCCGTTCAATGTTGTCATGGTCGAGAACCCTTGGCATGGCGGACAGCCAGCCACGAGATCCAATTCACCCGGCTTGAGATTGAACTTGGTCAAGATCTCATCCACGCTCAGGTCGCAGATGTCCTTGGTCCAAACATGCACGCGCTTGTGGTTGGCCTTGTATGTCTCAACCGCTACAGGGTCGATCTCTACGGCGCCGATCACGTTGAAGCCTGCTTGCTTCAGGCCCAATGTGAGGCCACCACAACCCGAGAAGAGGTCTATGGCTTTGGGCTTCATTGGTTGACAAAATCGCCGGCGATCCGGCGCGAAGAAGGTAGGACAAAGTTGAGCAATCGGATCAACAGGACCGCGACAGCGTACGTGGGTGGCTGACCGTGTGATGGCCCAAGACATCCGCCGCTTCCGTACCCTCACCGCTGCCCCTCCCACTGCTCCACCACCGTCCGGATGATCCGCTGGTAATGATCCGCGATCCGCTGGGCCTCCTCGGCATCGTAGCATTCCTCGATCACAAAGCCATCTTGCGCTTCACCGGTTTCCAAGTACACGGCCGTGAGGCGCCATGCATCGGCACGAGCCTCCAAGCCATCGATGAGT
Organism: Flavobacteriales bacterium; assembly: GCA_019638115.1. Classification (GTDB taxonomy): domain Bacteria; phylum Bacteroidota; class Bacteroidia; order Flavobacteriales_F; family PHOS-HE28; genus PHOS-HE28. The sequence continues at coordinate 33,800 of JAHBUK010000003.1, forward strand.
TGGCCCAGATCGAAGGTGTTGAGGCGGATGACGTATTCCTTGTCGTTGTGCATGGGCCCAGGTTAGCGATCTTGGGGCGGAAAAGCCAGGAACCGCACTCATTGCAACCATGTCGAGCACCAGAAAACCATGGACCCGAGGGGAGCTGCTGATCCTGCTCAACCTCTACGAGAAGATCCCCTTTGGCAAGTTCGACCAGAGCAACCGCGTGCTGATCGATGTGGCCACCCGCATGGGCCGCACACCCGGAAGCGTGGCCATGAAACTGAGCAACTTGGCCAGCTTGGACGAGCGACTGGCAGCGCGGGGGATCAAGGGCCTCTCCGGTGCAAGCACCCTGGATCGTACCGTATGGGCCGAGTTCCACACGGACCACGACACCTTGGCCCCGGAAAGCGAAGCACTGCTATCGGAGTTGATGACTGGCAATACCGATGTGCCGATCGAAGTGCAACCGGAACTGATCACCGTGCAGCGCATGCCTGAAGGACCGACCGAAAGCGCGGCAACAGTGAACGTGCGCCGAGGTCAACGTTATTTCCGGCAAGCAGTGCTCAATGCCTACGGCGGGCGCTGCGCGGTCACCGGGCTTGCCGTCCGTGAGTTATTGATCGCCTCCCACATCATACCATGGAATGCTGGTGAACAACACCGCCTCGACCCCCAGAACGGCATCGCTCTCAATGCCCTTCACGACAAAGCCTTTGACCGTGGCCTGATCACCTTCGATACCGACCTGCGGCTTGTGCTCGCCCCCTCGCTACGCGACCATTTCGCGAACGCGACCGTGGCCCAGAGCTTCAAGGCCTATGAAGGCCAGCCGTTGACCATTCCCGCCGAAGCGGCGGGACCGAAGGCCGAATACCTGGAGTACCATCGGAGCAAGGTGTTCGATAAGCCCAAGGCCTAACACCTCAAAACCCCCACCGCTCCCGATGCCTCGCCAAATTCTCAGGCGCGGGCCAGTGGCGCTTTTCTTGGGGCAGCAACAAGCGCTTCCCAGCAAAGGGCCGGATGGCATGGCTGCTGGCGTTCTCCAACAGATCGGCAGCCACAAGAACAGAGTGGTCTTCCGTGATGCTAATGAGGCCACGGTCGAAGGCCCGGTGCATGTTGGGGCACAATGCGATGCCGTTGCTGATCGTGTCGTCGAAGGAATCGGCCCACGGCACGATGTGGCAGGCATCGATCAGGTTCACCGCACGCCGGTTCTGCACGCGTAGGCCAGTGATCGCACAGCGGTGACCATACAGTTCCGGGATCTTGCGCTTGAAGGCAGCACCACGCAAGACTTGCTCTTCCTCCTCTTCCACTTGAATGCGCTGAAGCTGGCGTGCCACGTACGCTTCGGGGCTGTCGTGTACGATCTGCTGTTCGATCTCGCGCAAGTGGTCCGGCAAGGCATGCGGCAGAGCTTGGCCGTGGAAGTATTGGGCCATCAGCAACAGGCGGTCGGAAGCGCGGTATTCGGCAATACACCAACGCTTGTACACGTCATCGCGCAATGTGGCATAAGCCTCAAAGGCAATGAGGGCGCCCAAGCTCTTGATGTCGCGGCCGCGTGTAAGTCCATGCTCAAAGCCGGGCAGTGTGTGCAGCGTCCAGATGCCTGAGCGCTCGTTCTTCAGATGGAAGAAGGGCAGGTAGAAGCGTCGCTGGAATTTGTCGTCGTGTACCAGCGTATGCCAGTAGCCATTGAAAAGGTTGATCAGCTCGGCCGAGGGCTCGATACGGTTCTCGGTGATCAGCCCCTCATCGAATGCCTTGAGCACCGCCAGCAGCAGCACCGGCTTGTGTGGCGCGCGACCGTTGGCCCGATTGACCCGTAGATATTCCGGCAACCCCTTCATTCCGCCCTCAAAGTACGGGGCCGCACCGAACTGCTCCGAGGTTGATCGCCCCCTCCTACCTTCACCACCCATGTCCCCCTGCACCAACTGTGGCCAGCCTTTCGAGAGCGCCTTCTGCCCTGCCTGCGGCCAGAAGCGCGTGCCACCCGGCATCCGGCTGGGGCAGGTGCTGGGCCAGTTCGTGGGCGGGCTGTTCAACCTGGATGCGCCGCTGCCGCATACGCTGCGCAGCTTCTTCACCGGGCCGGGGCGGCTGACTCGCAGTTACGTGGCCGGGCAGCGCGCGGCCTACACACCGCCGGTGCGCCTGTTTTTGCTGGGCGTGGGCTTCTACTACCTGATGCGCTGGGTGCTGCAGTGGGACCCCGTGGATGCCGCGTTGCTGGATGCGGGTCTCAGCGAGGTGCCCGATACGCCGGCGATGCAGGTGAACCACTGGATGAGCCGCAATGTGAACCTGCTGCTGCCCATCCTGATGATGATGCTGGCCAGCTTCGACCGGCTGCTGTTCCCGCGCACCACGCTCAACTGGACCGAGCGCCTGGTGCATTACCTCTTCGCGGTGGGCACCTACCTCATCACCGCCACGCTGCTGATCCCGCTGTACCAGTTCTGGCCGGGCCTGCAACTGCTGGGCATGCTCACCATCTTCGGCATCCTCATCGCGGCCGCCATCGCGCTGCACCGCATCACCGTGTGGAACGTGGTGAAGGCGGTGGTGATGGTGCCGCTGACCTTCATGCTGTACGTGGTGTTGTGTACGGTGCTGGTGGCGCTGCTGCTGGGGGTACCGCTGGAAGCAGTGATCGGTAAGCCGCCTGCGTGATGGGACGTGTCGCAGCCACATCCCGGAGCTGGACGTGACCTGGGTGAGCAGCATCGGGCAGGTGAAGGGTTTTGCGAAGGAAGGCCGTGCGCTGCCGTGGTGGGCGCTGCTGAAGGAGTGCGTGGCGGTGTATGGGCGGGAGTGAGGGTGTTGCATCATTCGTGCAATGGCGTGGGGTATTGCAGCTTTTATGCAATGGGCGGTGACCGCTTTCCTGCTGATCAGCCTCTCGCTGGCCATGGTGGCCGTGTGCGTGCTGGTGCTGGTGGGTTTGTGGCGGGCGGGGAAGGTCGCGCAGTGAAGACCGCTTCGAGGAACCAGAGATCGGAATGGGTACACGCCCTGCGGGCGAGCCATGCTTGTTGTATTGAACCACGGATGCACACGGATACACACGGATGGGCGCAGTGCACGGGGTCATGAGCAAGTAGGATGGACCGGCCTTCTTCGGGGATCTTATCCGTGTCCATCCGTGTGCATCCGTGGTTCCGTCTTGCTCCCCGAAGCGCCACTTGGCGCTGAGATCCGATCACAGTGAAGTCATGCCGAACGCCGACTCCTTCACGCCGTTTTAACACCACAGGCGCGATCTTCGCGCCCCATGCGCTGGCTCCTCCTCCTTTCCACCCTGCTGCCCCTGGCCCTTGTGGCCCAGGAGCCCGACACTACACGCCGCGAAGGGGCCATCGAAAAGCTCACCTACCAGCAGCAGCCCGGCCTGGCCATGGCGGCCAGCAAGATCTTCTTCAGCGAGCGGCGCTGGAGCATCAGCGGTTTCGGCGAGGTGAACTACGTACACTACCGCGGCACCAAAAGCACCGATGTGGGCGACATCGAGCTCTACTACACCGACCTGTACCGCTCGGCCACCTTCTTCGGCTACCGCTTCAGCGACAAGGTGATCTGGAACAGCGAGTTCCAGATCGAGCTGCTGCGCGACGGGCCGCGCGAGTACCACACCGAGATCATCTTCGAGGCCTTCGTGGACGTGCTGCTGCACCCGAAGTTCAACACGCGTGTGGGCTGGTTCCCGCTCTTCATCGGCTACGTGAACAACAACGACGAACCGGTCATGTTCTACTCGGTGAACCGCTCGGAGGTGGAGCGGATCATTGTGCCCAGCAGCTGGATCGATCCCGGGGTGCAGGTGTACGGCACCTTGCGGAAGGGACTCAGCTACGGCCTGGGTTTCACGCACGGCTTGGACAGTCGCGACTTCATCGGTGCCACGTGGATCCGCCAGGGACGCGGAGAGTTCAACTTCGGGCCGAAGGGCATGGGCTTCCACGGGCAGTTGCAGTACCAGCTGAACGAACGGCTCAGCGGCGCCACGGGCATGTACTACGGCTTCAGCGGGCAGGGTAACGTGCTGCCCGAAGGCGGCACCTACGACGCCCCCGTGGGCCTCTACACCAGCTTCCTGAAATGGGAGAAGGGTCGTACGCGTGTCGTTACGCTCGGCGCCTACGGCACACTGGGCGATACACCGGCCATCGAGCGGATCACCGCAGCGGACAACGGCAACGGCCAGGTGCTGGGCCGCGAGACATACGGCGCGCTCTTCGAGGTGGGGCACGATCTGCTGCCGCTCTTCCGCAAGGCACCGCGGGATACCACCGAACGACGGCTATGGGACCCCCGCCACCAGAAGCTGCCCGTGTTCGTGCGCTACGAGCGGCTGGACACGCACCTTTCGCTGGACCGCACACTGGCCGGCCTGCCGGTGCGGCGAAGTGACCTGGACATCGTCACCTTCGGCCTCAACTTCAACATGCGCGAGAACATCGTGCTGAAGGCCAACTACCAGTGGCGCAACAACCGAAGCAAGGACGTGACGGACCCACGTGAGCCGGACTTCGTGGAGCTGGGGATCGGGTTCATTTATTGAGGGGGGTGAGGGTTGTTGCTTCGCTTTGCTCGCAATGACCGGGTTGGGCCGGTTTCGTTAATGGATATATATTTGCAATTCATGAATCGTGAATCATGAAGAGTTCTGGTGAAATGCGCCCTCAGGATATTGCGGTACTCCTGAAGATCATCGCACTGGGCGATGCACATTGGCTGGCGAAGGACCTGGCTGCTTCGCTTCGGTTGAGCCCGGCGGAGGTGAGCTATTCGCTCTCGCGATCGGCATTCGCGGGGCTGCTGGACGGCAGTAAACGCAAGGTGATGCGCGCAGCACTTCATGAACTGCTCCGATACGGGTCGCCGTATGTATACCCGGTGCGGCCAGGAGGTATGGTGCGCGGCGTACCCACCGCACATTCGGCGCCCCCGCTGCGCGACAGGTTCCTGAGCGACACAGCTTATGTGTGGCCATCAGAAAAAGGCACCGTGCAGGGCCAGGCCATTGAGCCGCTTTACCCCGGTGCACCGGAAGCCGCAATGGAGGACGAGCGACTACATGCCATGCTCGCCTTGGTGGATGCCATGCGAGTGGGGCGTACACGTGAGCGGACCGAAGCGGCCAAGGAGTTGGCGAAGCTGTTCAAAGGATGAGCGATCCGGTGAACATACAGGCCGTACAGCTCGTGTCGAACGGCTTGAAGGACCTTCGCACACAAGTGGTGTTCGTGGGCGGCGCCATCGTGAGCCTGTACGCGGACGATCCCGGTGCGGACGTTCCCCGTCCCACGGCCGATATCGATCTGGTCATCCAGGTGACCGGTTATGGCGCTTATGCACGGTTGGAAGAGCGCCTGGCCGAGCTTGGCTTCCATCATTCCCCCGAGGACCTGATCAATTGCCGCTATCGGCATCATGGGGTGCTTGTGGACATCATGCCCACCGATGTTCCCGCGATGGGACCTACCAATCGATGGTATGTTCCCGGTATCGCACATGCACAGCAGGTGACCTTGCCGGATGGGGGCATGATCAGCATGCTTACCGCGCCTTACTTCTTCGGCACCAAGCTCGAAGCGCACTGCAGCCGTGGCGGTGACCGGCGTTTAAGCAAGGACTTCGAGGATATCGTGTATCTACTCGACAGTAGGCTTCGCTTGGTCGAAGAGATCATGTCCGCACCGGAGGACATTCGGACCTACCTCCGCACGGAAGCGAAGAATCTGCTCGCCGCTCGTGACCTCGCCGAAGCCATGGAGGGCCACTTGCATCCGACTGTGGCCAGTAAGCGGGTGGGTATCCTTCTGGGGAAGTTGAAGCGGATCGCCGGTCAATAGAGCAGGATCGGACCTACCTCATGCCTGCGGTCTCCATCCTCCTTCCCTACCACAACGCCGCTGCGACGATCGATGGCGCAGTGGCGAGCATGGCTGCACAATCCTTCACGCACTGGGAGCTCCTGCTGATCGACAACACCGGGTCGAGCCCGGTGCAGGTGCCACCTGACGAGAGCCGTTCCATCGCGCAACGCTGGGCCGATCGCGATCCACGGATCACCCTGCTGCATGAGCCGCGCATCGGTATCGCGCACGCATTGAACACCGGACTCGCTCATGCGACGGGCAATTACATCGCCCGCATGGACGCCGATGACATGAGCCACCCCGAACGCCTCGCGAAACAGGTGGCCTACCTGGATGCGCATCCGGAGATCGGTGTGCTGAGCACGCGCACGGCCTTCGCGAGCAGCATGCAAGAGAGCCGCGGCATGCAGGCCTTTGTGGACTGGCAGAACGCCATCCTTACCCCGCACGCGCACTACGTGAAGCGCTTCGTGGACGCGCCGATCGCACACCCCACGGTGATGTTCCGCCGCGAACTGGTGGATCAGCACGGCGGCTACGATACCGGCCCGCTGCCCGAGGACCACGAGCTGTGGTTGCGCTGGATGGATGCCGGTGTGCGCTTCGCGAAGCTGCCCGAGGAACTGCTCACCTGGAATGATCACGCCGGCCGCCTGAGTCGCACGCACCCCAACTACAGCGTGGACGCCTTCTTCACCACCAAGGCGAAGTGGCTGGCGCGGTGGATGAAGCGCAGCTTGAACGGCCGGCCGGTGATCATCGCGGGCACCAGCACCCTCTGCCGCGATCGTGCCGCCAAGCTGGAGGCCGAGGGGATCACGATCAGTGCCTTTACCGATGTGAAAGCGCGTGAGGTGCCGGGCTACGCGTTCATCCCGCACGAGCAGTTGCTACCAGTGGGTGAGGCGTTCATCGTGTCGTTCATCAGCCAGCGCGGCACGGGTGATCGGATCGCGGAGTTCCTGGCTTCGCGGGGCTTGGTGGAGGGAGTGGACTTCGTGCTGGCGGCTTAAGTGGTCGCGGAGCGCGAATGACCGGGCGAACTACTAAGTTCTACTAGTTCCTACTAATTCAGTAGTGAATTAGTAGTTGGCGTTCTTGCATGTGTTCAACGCCCAAGCACCGCCCGGAAGCGCTTCGCATAGCTGTCACTGATGGGCAGATGCGCATCGGCCAGCACCACATGGTCGCGCTCCACACGCTGGATCGCCTTGAGCGCCACGATGTGCGAGCGGTGGATGCGGCAGTAGCGCTCGGCGGGTAGGCGTTGCTCCAGGTCGCGCAAATGCTCAAGGCTGAGGATGCGCCCTTTGCTGCGCGTATGCACCGCCACGTAATCGCGCATGGCGGAGATGTGCGTGACCTCATCGTGGTCGATGCGCAAGACCTCGTGGCCGCTTTTCAGGAAAAAATGGTCCGCACTGGGCGCGGCCGAAGGAGCGGTTCTGCGCGCACGAAGTTTCTCCACGGCTGCCACGAAGCGCTCGTAACGCACGGGCTTCAGCAGGTAGTCCACCACGTCCAGCTCGAAGCCGTCTATGGCATGTTCGCTGTAGGCCGAGGTGACGATGAAGGATGTTCTGCCCTGCGCGAGTTTGATCAGTTGCAGGCCCGTGAGCTCCGGCATGCGGATGTCCGTGAACACAAGGTCGATGCCGCCATCCTCCAACTTGCGGAAGGCCGCGATGGGGTCCGTGCATCCCGCTACCAGCACCAGCCCCGGCGTGCGGCGCACATGCTCGCCGATCACTTCCACCGCGAGCGGCTCATCGTCCACCACCAAACAGCGCAAGGGCTCCGTGCTCATGCTGTGGGCAGTTCAAGGGTGGCCGTGTAGCGCTGCTCTTCCCGTGCGAAACGCACCGTGGCGCAATCGCCGTAGAGCAGTGCGAGCCTGCGCGCAAGGTTGTGGTTGCCCGTGGCGGGCGATCCATCGGGTGTATGCCTTCCGATGCGGTTGGTGCAGTTGATGCGCAAGCGTGCACCATTGCGTGTGATGGAAAGTGCAAGGGGCTCTTCCGCAGCGCAAGGGTCTCCATGCTTGAAGGCGTTCTCCACCAGCGGGAGCAGCAGGAAGGCCGGCACAGCGATCTCTTGGCAATGAGCTTCGACGGTGATGCGCGTGTTCAGTGGGCGATCATAACGCAAGGCTTGTAGTGCGATGTAGCGCTCCACTTCTTCCAGTTCGGCCCCCAGCGCAACGGTCTCAACCTGGTGTTTCGCGATGTAGCGCATCAGGTCGGAGAGGTCCATGAGCGCGGGGCCGAGGTCGGTTCCGGGACGCTGCGACAAGGCGTAGAGGTTGTTGAGCGTGTTGTAGAGGAAGTGCGGCGCCATGCGAGCGCGCAGCATGTCCAGTTCGCTGAGGCGTTCGCGATAGGCCAGCTCCGTGCGCTGCTGGTGCTGCATCAGGTGTTGCTCTGCCAAATGCACCAAGGTGGCGAAGGCGATGGGCAACAAGGCATAGAGGATGTTGTCCAGCGCAAAGGAGAGCAGGCTTACACCTGGCGCATAGTTGGCCTGCTCGCCAATAGCGGGCATCAGCCATTGGTCACCGGCCCAGCGCAACAGGATGAAGAGCGCCATGCAGGCCATTGCCCCGGCGATAAGGTATCGCACGGATCGCTCCCCCTTCGCACGGCGCAACACCAGCACGAACATGGCCATGGCCGTGAGCGCGTGGTAGCTCGCAAAGAGCAGCGGATAGGGCCTGAAGAGGAATTCGGCTTCGCCTGTCCGAACCCACCAGATCGCGTTGTTGCCGTAGCCCATCACCAAGCCGAAGGCAATGTGCAGCAACAGCCACGCTCCCGTGCGGAAACGTCCGTCGGGCAGGAAGAGCGGAGGGCGTGTGGTGGTGGACATGCGGCATCGAAACTACCGGTGTGCGCGGTTCATGCGCTGTGCGATCGGCGGATCGCCCCCTTCGCTCTGCGAACGCCCCGCCGTGCTTTCAAGGTCGTTCGCCGATCTAAGTGCCCAGCTGCCGATCGTTCTCCCGTGTGCCAGTAGTAACGCGATAGCCTTGCATCGACCAACACCGATCATCATGCGCTTCCTTGAACACAGCCTCCTCATCGCCTTGTTGCTCCTGGTGCATCCGCTCAACGCGCAGCACACCATGCCCGATCCGGATCAGATCCTCATCGGCTCCGATCCGCTGCCGCAAGTGCTGTTGCTCGGCACCTTCCATTTCGGGTACCCGGACCTCGATGCCCATGTGACCGCCGAAGATGATCGCGTGGACGTGCTTTCGCCCGAGCGACAACAAGAGCTGAGCGAACTGCTGGACGTGGTGATGCGCTTCAAGCCCACCAAGCTCTGCGTGGAGACCCAAGGCGGCTGGCTGATGCACGAGTACAGCGAATACCGACGCGGCGAACGCAAGTTGGGCCGCAACGAATTCTACCAGATCGGCTTCCGCATGATGGATCGCGCCAAGCTGGATACCATGTACGCCGTGGATGCCGCACCACTGTCCATGCAGCTCTACTACGGGCCGGACAGCCTGTACCACCGTCCGTGGCTCGACACGCTCTATGGCGACTGGGACTTCGGTGGCGAGGATGAGATCTCCAAGCGCTACTCGGCGTTGTACACGGCCATGGACAAGGCGAAGAAGCACCACACGCTGCTGGAGATCTTTCTGGCCATGAACGACGACCATGCGCTGGATCGCGACTACGGAGCCTACCTCAACGGTTGGTTCAAGATGCCCGGCCACAACGGCGCCGATGTCCACGCCATCCACTGGTACAGCCGCAACCTGCGCATCTTTCGCAACATCCAGGACATCACCACCGGGCCGGAGGACCGCATTCTGGTGGTGTTCGGCGCGGGACACATGGGCATTTTGAAACACCTGTTCGCCTGCTCGCCGGAATACCAGCTAGTGCGCTTGAAGGACCTGGTGCCGTGATGCGCTGCAGCCGCTTAGCTTCGCCTGCATGAGCGAGGCCATCCCCTGCAAGAGCTGTGGCCATCCGGTGAGCGGTCTCTACTGCACAGCCTGCGGCGAAAAGGTCCTCACGCCCGAAGACCACACGCTGAAGCACTACCTGGGAGCCCTGCTCAACGCCTTCACCTTCGCGGACAGCAAGCTTTGGAACACACTGAAGGCCGTGGTGCTGCGGCCCGGCGAGCTGAGTGCGGCCTACATGGACGGGCGCCGCGTGAAGTACATGCGGCCGGTGGCCTTCTTCTTCCTGGCCAACTTCGTCTACTTCGCGGCCCCGCTCTTCGAGACCTTCAACACAAGCTTGCACAGCCAGATGCACTACCTCGGCCACAGCCGATGGGTAAGGGCCAAAGTGGAAGAACATCTCTCGACCACCGGACAAACCTTGGCGGAATTCACCGCCCTTTACGAACCCGCTTCTGGCAACAATGCAAAGCTGCTCCTGGTGGCGATGGTCTTCGCGTTGTTCATCCCAATGCTCATCATCTTCTTCCGGAAGCGACAATACACCAGTGCATACGTCACCGTCGCCTTTGAGATGATGGCCTTCCACCTCTGGGTCACGACCATTGCATTGGGCCTGCTCTTCGGTTTGATGATCTTTTCGTTGCGGGCGCTGGACGGTTCCTTCGCACAGATCATTTCCGATGAGCACACCAAATGGCCGGTACTGGCTCTGCATTTCTGGGTCACCATCGGCATCGGTCGGCGCTTCTTCGGGTGCACTTGGCCGGGTGCTGTCTGGCGGGCCGCCGCAATGCTGTTCGGGCTTCAGCTGGCGCTCTCAGCGTACCGGCTCCTGCTGTTCGCGGTCACCTTCTGGCAGGTGGGGTGACCCGGTGACCAAGGTCACAGAACGCCACGTTGCCGATCGGGAACTTTGCTCCAAAGAGCAACCCAGCAATGCGCCTCCTTACTCTCGCCTTGGGCCTTTCGGCCGGCAGCCTCTTCGCCCAGGACCTCGGCACCCGCAACGTGGTGCTGCAGGAAGTGGCCATCTCCAACATGCCCGGCCTGCAGTCCTTCGCCTGGGGTCAGCACAACGGCGAGTGGCTGCTGATCGGCGGCCGCACCGATGGCTTGCACCGCCGCCAGCCCTTCGCGGCTTTCCTGGCGGAGGATAACAACACCACCGCCTACGTGGTGGACCCAGTGGCCCAGCAGGTGTGGAGCGCTTCCATGAACACCCTGCCCGCCGCCGTGTACCAGCAGTTGCAGAGCACCAACATGGAGTATGAGCAGGTGGGCAACACGCTGTACATCATCGGCGGTTACGGCTTCGCGGCAGCTGCCAACGACCATATCACGCACCCGCGCCTGACGGCCGTGGATGTTCCCGCCGCGATCAACGCCATCAAGACCGGTCAGCCGATCGCTCCGCACTTCCGCTCCGTGCAGGATCCCCGCATGGCGGTCACCGGCGGCTACCTCGGCAAGCTGGGCGATGTGTTCCACCTGGTGGGCGGGCAGCGCTTCATCGGCCGCTACAACCCCCAAGGTCCTGACTTCGGTCCCGGTTTCATCCAGGAATACACCAATGCCATCCGCCGTTTCCGCATTGAGGACGATGGCACTAACCTGGCCATTGTGGACTTCACCGAAGTGGTGGACACCGCCGAGTTGCACCGCCGCGATTACAACCTGGTGGCGCAGATCTTCCCCAACGGCGAGACCGGTTACACGGCCTTCAGCGGCGTGTTCCGCTACGATGCCAACCTGCCTTGGTTGAACACCGTGGACATCACCGCCGACAGCTACACGGTGGTGCCGGAGTTCGAACAGCTCCTCAACCAGTACCACGGCGCCCACATGCCCGTGTTCAGTACAGGAGACAACCGCATGAGCACGGTGTTCTTCGGCGGCATCGGACGCTACTACTTCGATGCCAACGTCCAGCTGATCGACGATACCGAAGTGCCTTTCGTGAACACCATCAGCATGGTGGTGCGCGAAGGCGATGGCAGCATGGAGGAGTTCGCCATCGGTGAGATGCCCGCGCTGCTGGGCGCTGGTGCCGAGTTCATCCATGCACCAAGCACTCCCTTGCTCTCCGATGCCATTGTGGACCTCGATGCCTTGAGCGGCGACAGCGTGCTTGTGGGTCACATCGTGGGCGGCATCCAGAGCAGCGCGCGCAACATCTTCTTCATCAACACCGGCACGCAGAGCGATGCCAGCACGCGGGTGTTCCGCGTTCTGCTTGTGCAGGACGTGACCACCGGCACCGCGGCTTCCGAACCGGCCCATGAACTGCTGGCCGTGAACGCCCTGCCGGGTGGCGAGGAGCTGCTGGTCACTGTGGACCTGCAATTGGGCGGGCCCGTGGAACTGGACCTGTTGGACAGCAGCGGCAGGCAGGTGCGCCGCATCCTGACCGCCCGCATGACCGCCGGTGCACAGCGCCTGCGCGTGGATGTGCGCGACCTGGCCCCCGGCGCCTACCTGGTGCAGTTGCGCGCCGGTGAGGAACGTCGCGCCGTGCGTTTCGTACGCTGAGCGATCACTCCAGCACCCGCTCGCCACGCACGGGCCGCAGGGCATCGCGCAGGAGCTTCAGGTGCTGCTCGTCGCATTCCATGATGGCCGTGCTGCGGATGGTCTCTTCGCGCACCCAGTGTGTGTAGCCGCTCACGTTCTCCCGCGCACAGAACTGGTCCAAATGATGCAGGAAGTGCTCGGCCGTCACCTTGGCGTCGGGCCCGAAGAAATCCCAGTGGAGGCGGATGAGTCCCATTGCGGAGAAGCAGCTACTTTGCGCAAAGGTGGACACACTGCTCTTCTTTCTGGCGGCCATGGTGGCAAGTTTCATCGGTTCCCTGCAGGCCGGGGTGGTGAACACGGCCGTGCTGGCGCACACGATCAAGTGGGGGCGTTATGCTGGGCGGCGCATGGCGGTGGGCGGTTCCATCCCGGAGTTCATCTACGCCGGTGTGGCCTTCTGGGGCGCGGGATGGCTGGTGGAACAACTGGGCATCGGCGCCACGGGCATCACCATCATCGTATCGAGCATCCTGCTTGTGCTTGGCATCTACTTCGTGTTCGTTTACAGGCCGCGTCCCGCATTGCCCGGCGAGGACAAACTCACCGGCGATCTGTGGCGGGGCGTGTTGCTTGGCATGGCCAATCCGCAGCTGCTGCTCTTCTGGTGCGGCGTGAAGCTGATGCTCGTTTCCTTCGACATGCTGAGCGATGATCCCCTGCACCTGCTGGCCTTCGCTGCGGGTGCGTTCACCGGTGCCATCATCCTGCTCATGATCCTGGTGCGCCTGGGTGTGAAGGCACAGGAGAAGCTTTCGCCCACGGGGCTGCGCACGTTGTTCCGCAGCATCGGCGCGGTGTTGCTGTTGGCTGGTTGTTACGGGATGATGAGCGCTTTCGGCTTGGTGCCGTGATATGAACTTCGATGAACCAACTGGAGTGCGACCTGCTCTGGACCGATATCGCCTTCCTTCAATGCAACACGGTGAAGCGCCTTGTGATGAATTGATCCTCAGCAGTACATCGAAGCAGGTAGGTGCCGTGAGGTAGGTGGGCGACCGGAATACTGATGGGGTCGATGAAGGGGCCAGGCAGATCTTGAACGTAGCGACCTGCAATATCCGTGATGCTCAAGTGCATCGTCCCATGTGGCAGGCCTTCCACTTGGATGCCGTGGTCCGCAGGGTTGGGATACAAACGCAACTGGGGCGAACCATCGTCCTGCACCGATGTGGAGATATCGGTCATGAAGGCGGCCAGGTAGACCATGGTCGTTTGCGTGGCGTCCCACCCGGTGAGGTATATCCGATCGCCTGCAGTGACGAGATCACGAATGGTGCGGCCGTAGCTATACTCACCGGTCAATAGGCCCACGGAATTGAACCGGTAGAGGAGGCCACTCGGGTTGGTTCCGGTCCGATCCGCAGCCACCCACATGTTCCCCGATGCGTCCGAACTGAGGTCATTCAACGTGATGGTCCCGGAAGTGGACAGGGTCGAATTCCAGAGCAATGCACCCGTGGTGTCCACTGCACCCATGTCCATCGTCTGGTTGTTGTTGAGGCTTGCGTAGTGGATCACATTGCCGGCCAAACTCAAGATGGTGTGTATGGATGTGCCGCTGGAAGGCACGACGATCGGAGGCAGCAGAACCATGGTCGCCCTGTCCATCGGAACGATGTTGGGCACCCGGCCACAATAGATACGAACCGCATCTGCAGCGATGCGATCGGTGGTTGGCACTGCCGCCCGGCCCAGAAGCCAATGCGCTTTGGAGTAATTGCGGATGACCGTTGGAGAAGCGGTGATGTCGCCGAAATGGTCATGATGGATATCCACTTGCGGGCTTGCACCCGTGTGCATGGAGAAGGTCGTGGAACTGTCCACGGTGATCCTCGTGGAGCGATACCAGCTTAGGTAGTCGAACTCGTTCAAGTAGTGGTCAAGAAGGTACAGCGTATCATCCTGCGCCAACAGCCGAAGCGGTTTGGCACTTTGGTATGAAATGCAGTTAGTCATCGTTGAGGGAACGAACGAACCGATCCTAAGCTCCGTCCCAGCCTCGTTTCCGTCCGTATCGTAACCGCGTATTTGCGTATGACACTCGGAGGGTCCGGGCTGGAAGGCGAGGTAGAGCCGGTCGGTACTGTCGTCGTACGCCACGTTGGACAATTTTGATGACGAGGGCACCAATTGGGACCATAGCGGTTGAATGGGCGTTTGAGCGACCACAAAGCCCGTGATCAGAACGGCAATGAAGCAGATCGGGTATCCGGCTTTCATGGCTGTGTGGTCCCGTGAACGATGAAATTCAAGTTGGCGCTCATCGTGCCGGCGATGACCAAGTTCCCGGCACGCAGGTCCAATCCCCTGATCTGGGCACCGATCGTATCGGATGACCAAGTGCCCGTGGCCGCATCGATCCATATCAGGTTGTTCCATGCAGCGGTCCACAGCCTGCCATGCTCATCGTACACAAGTTCCACCGGATGTGCGTTAAAGGGCAGGACCTGCTCCCAGAGGTTCCCATATCCAAGCTGGTACTTCCCCACGTGCAAGGTGCCGCCGATCTTGCAAGCCCAGTACAGTGTATCTCCGTTCATACACGTCTTTCCATCGTAATTGCCGGTTCCGCTGAACAAGTTGAACGTACTTCCTACCGTTGCGGTGGCTTTATCCACCGTGTGAACGGCCGGGAAGTTGATGGACAAGATGGAATCAGGTGTGGCCTCCAACGCTTTCGGGGACAAAGGCACACAAGCAGGCCATTGGGCATCACCACCCAATTTGAACACAGGCCAACCATCGGTACAATGGGCACTGCTGCCACCTATGTATACATCCACGCCGTCGACCAGTACACTCTGTGCCGAAGCATAGCTATTACCCGGACCCCAAATAGAGCCGGATCCGTAGCCTATGAAAAAATCGCCGTTCAGAGTGCTCGCATTGATCACGTGGATCACAGGAAAACTCTGGCCACAAGCAGCAACAGCCAAATGGTCGAGGCTCACCCCCGCATCAATGCATCCAATCCCACTGGCTGGGCTTCCATTCGCATCATACCAGACCCAGTACTCTTCGTTGGTGCACCCCTGCCCATATCGATGATCGTAGATCACTTCTGTCTGATTATTGCTCTGGTCGATGAAGGCAGCCAGTACAGCTTCTGTGTTGGGAAGCTCGGAGGTCCACTGGACCTGCAATGGCGGTTGTGCACTCGCCTGTTGCGCCATCAGGATCACGAATAACGCCAAGCATCTGCTAGATCGAACCATCCCCAACGGGGAGAACCTGCGGCTCGGCTCACGGAACTTGAGAAGGGTGCGTGGCAAGTTCATTTCCTACTGATATCGCTGCTTCACATGGCAGACATGCTCGCTGTAGACCCGATGTTCCACAACCACTTGTATGGTGACGCAAGCTACCGATCAAGGTTGCTTATCCGATCCTTCAATACCAAATGCTCCATCCCAAGACCGGAGGGTCCGGGAATGTCGATTTATATCGGGCATTACCCCTTGCGTCTCTGCCGTTTCAGGGGTGGCGTTCGGGTGCGCTGATCAAGGCGCTGCACGATGCAGGAATGACCCAACAAAATGAGGTGTTGTTGGCGCTATTCACCCTTTCCCTATTCTCCCCACCTGTACCTCAGTGCATGCCCTGAAATGGCAAGCCGCTATGGTCTGCTTCACGCCAGCCTGTCGCTCAGCAGCCGCATTTCCATCATCGGCGCCATCTTCTCGTAGAGGATGCGGTAGGTGGTCTCGGTGATGGGCATGTCCACGCCCAGCTTGGCGTTGATCTCGTGCACGCACTTCACGGCGTAGTAGCCCTCGGCCACCATGTTCATTTCCAGCTGGGCGGCGCGCACGCTGTAGCCCTTGCCCACCATGTTGCCGAACTCGCGGTTGCGGCTGAAGGTGGAGTAGGCCGTAACGAGCAGGTCGCCGAGGTAGGCGGGCTCGTTGATGTCACGCGCGATCGGGTGTACGGCGGTAACGAAGCGCTCGATCTCCTGGATGGCGCGGCTCACGAGCACCGCGCGGAAGTTGTCGCCGTAGCCCAGGCCCACGCTGATGCCCGCGCACACGGCGATCACGTTCTTCAGGATCGCAGCGTACTCGGTGCCGTAGATGTCGTCGCTGAGCGTGGTCTTCATGAAACGCCCGTTGAGTGCGGCGCCCATGGCCTGCGCCTTGGCCGTGTCTTGGCAGGCGATGGTGAGGTAGCTGAGGCGTTCCATGGCCACCTCCTCGGCATGACAGGGACCGCAGATCACCCCGAAGTCCTGCTCGGCCACGCCTTTGTGCGCAAAGAGGTAGCTGCCCACGATCTGGTTGGTGGAAGGCACGATGCCCTTCACCGCGCTGAACACGGTCTTGCCTTTCAGCGCATCGGGTTCCAGCAGGTCCATGGTGGCTTGCACGAAGGCGCTGGGCACGGCGATCACCAGCACATCGGCGGCGGCCACCACGGCGTGTATGTCGCTGCTCATGGCCAGCCGTTCCACATCGAACTGTGCCGCGCTGATGTAGTCCGGATTGTGGCCGTACTTGCGGATGTGCTCGATGGTCTCGGGCCGGCGCACCCACCAGCCCACCTGGGGCAGGTTGGCGGAGAGCAGTTTCACCAGGGCGGTGCCCCAGCTGCCGGCGCCGATCACGGCGATGCGTTGTGCGGTGGTGGTCATCGGGCGTGAAGATCGGTGTTGCGCTTCACACGGTCGATCGATGCACCCGTAGCGTCGACCCATGCTGAGCGAAGTCGAAGCGGGGTCGACGGTGCCGGAGGCACGGTTGGGATTTCCGGGATGTGTCCCGATCAGAACCTCACCTCCACCATCACCTCCTTCCCATCCCGCAGGATCATAACCGGAGCGGTGTCGCCCTTGTTGAACTGGCCCAGCGCCTTCATGTAGCCCATCATGTCGGGCACCTCCACCGCACCGATGCGCACCACGATGTCGCCCTGCTTCAGGCCGGCAGCGGCGGCGGGTTTGCCTTCGGAAACGCCATCGATGCGCATGCCCTGGCCGCTGTACATGTAGTCGGGCACCACGCCCATGGTCACCTTGAAACGCGGGGTGGCGGTGCTGTCGGCCTCCTCGGTCTTGGTGAACTCCAACTTGCCGCGTGAGCCCAGGTCCACGATGAGCGATTCGATGAAACGCGTGACGCGCAACATGCCGGGGTAGTTCACCTTGTCGTAGGTGTCGCTGGGCTTGTGGTAGTCGCCGTGCGTGCCGGTGAAGAAGTGGATGGCGGGGATGCCCTGCAGGTAGAAACTGGTGTGGTCGCTGCTGCCGATGCCGCCAAGGGTTGACTTCACCTTGAGTTCGCCCGCCTGGATGCGTTCCACCGCGCTCCACGCCGGGGAGGTGCCCACGCCGTTGATGCCGATGCTGCCGATGCTGTCCAGCCGACCCACCATGTCCAGGTTGATCATGTAGTTGATCTCGTTCAAGGGCACCGTGGGGTTCTTGGTCCAGTAGTTCGAGCCGAAGAGCCCTTTCTCCTCGCCGCTGAAGGCGATGAAGAGGTAGTCGTGCGTGCGGGTCTCGTCCAACTCGGCCAGGTCGCGCGCCAGTTGCAGCAGCACGGCCACCCCGCTGGCGTTGTCGTCGGCGCCGTAATGGATGGCCTTCTCGCCCCGGTGGCGGCTGCCTTCATCGCCCCAGCCCAGGTGGTCGTAATGCGCGCCGATCACCACCACGTTCTCGCGGCCGTTGTCCAGCATGCCCACCACATTGTAGCCGGTGCGCTCCTCGCGCACAATGTCGGCGGTGATCACGCAGGGGTTGTTGTCCACGAGCAGGTCCTCCACCAGCGCATCCTGCAGGAACACCACGGGGATGCCCGCCGCCTTGATCTTGGTGCGCAGCTCGGCGCTCGGTGCTTCCACCTGGGTGTTGCTGCGGTAGAGCACCACGCCGGTGGCGCCGCGCGCAGCGGCCTGTTCCACGCGCCCCAGCAGCGGGTGGTGGGCCAGGTACTTGCTGTGGGGGTGTATGCCGTCCGGCGAATCGATGTCGATGGCGGCGATGCGGTCGGTGAGCACCACATCGGCGAAATCATCGTGCCCCAGCTCGGGCGCATGGATACCGTTGCCCACCTTCTGGATCTTGCCACGTGCCACACCGGCGGCAGACAGGGGCATGGGGAAGAAGTCCGTGTCGAGCTTCAGTTTCCGGCGGCCGATCTGCAGTGCGTTTCCGCTGCCGCGCACGGGTGGTGCCTGAAAGGTGAAGGCCTGCAGGTGCGTGGCATTGTCGCCGTAGGGCATCAGGCCCACGTTGCCGAATTTGACCACGATGTAATCGGCTGCGAGTTTCTCCCCGGGTGTGCCGGCCTCGCGCCCTTCCAGGCGGTCGCTGGCCAGGTAGCGCACATCGTTCAGCATCAGGTCGATGGCGTCGGCATCGGAAAGCAGTTGGGCCTGCGCGGCGAAAGGCAACAGCGCGGCGACAAGCAGCGGGCGGAAGAGCGTTCTCATGAGGGCTGCAAAGATACCCGGCGCGTCTACCTTCGGCACATGCACCGAGCGTGCCTTACATCACCATGACCAAGCACCTTGTGGGCCTTGTGGCCCTGCTGCTGATCGCCAGCGGATGTGGATCCTCCGCCAGTGAAGGGAAGCCCCCCAACCGCTGGACCGATGAACGCCTGTGGCCTGTTCTGCAGGCACAGGAGCACCGCGATACCGATGCGCTCTGCGCACTGTTGAAGCACGAGGCACATGAGGTACGTGAAGCTGCTGCCTTGGCCTTTGCGAGCGTGCAGGATACACTGGGCGTTCCTTGCCTGTTCGATGCGCTGCGCGATGAGGCCGCAGAGGTGCGCGCCACTGCCGTGTTCGCATTGGGTTTCGTGGCGGACAGCCTTGCATTGGAGCGCATGGGCGAACTGGCCATGAACGAGCGCGATCCGGCCGTGCAACGCGCCTATCTCAGCGCTTCCTTCCTGGCGATGCAACGCAGCGGAAGGTTGAAGGACCCCGCTGCGATCCTGTACTACCTCGATCGCAGTGAGGCGCACGAACAGGCGCGCGCAGCGGATGCCTTGCGGCGACTGCCCGACAGCACGCTGGCCAAGCTGGTCAAGGAATTGCGCGATCGTATGCCACCTGCGTCCAAGGACGTGCGCCAGCTCCTCGTGTTGGCTTTAGGCAAGTCCGGTGATCGCGGGCAGTGGCCCTATTTGGAAAGGCTGATGGTGTTGGACCCCGAACCAGGTGTACAGGTGAATGCCATGCGTGCGTTGGGCCTTGTGGTGGGCCCCGTGTTCGACACGGTTGCCTTGGCCATGACCGCCATCCATCCGCTGGGCTACGCCGCGTGGGACCTGCTGAAGGACCGTACACCGCTCAGTGGCAGCAGCTACCTGGACCCGATAGCACCGGAGTTGGATGCCGGTCTTCGTATCCGTTTGTTGGGCATGGCCATGAAGCACGGGGATGCGGCATTAGCGGACAGTGTGCGGGCAGTGCTCGATGCCATCGTAAGCACCACGGACGATGCGTACCAGCGAGCCGCTGCCATCGAAGCACGCGCTTCGCAGGTGGATGAAGCCTTCCACAACGAACTGATCACCCAGCTGCGTAGCGAAGCACCTGCGGTGGTACGGCAGGCCGCGTTCCAAGGCTTGGTGAAGGAAGCGCGCGACTTCATGGCCACGGCCCGCTTTGCGAACGTGGAGTCACAGTATGCGCAGCTTGGTGAAGTGGTCCGAACGGCCATGGCCACGGGCGATGCAGGCCTGATCAGTGCCGCTGCCGAGTTGCTGTTGGAATACGATGCGATGGCCCTTCGCGTGATGCTCGATGCGACCACGGAGCAACAAGCACGCGCCACGCTGCTTCCCATCCGCGACCTGGAAGCGCGCTTGCTGCTTGATCAGGTGAGCGCCCTGCGCGACGGCCTTCCTCCACCCGCACACCAACCTCCGCCCTTCAATCACCCCATCGATCGCGTAAAACTCACCGCATTGAAGCAAGGCCAGCGCTACCGCATCACCACTTCCCAGGGCACCATCGTCATCGCCACCGATGTCAACGACTGCCCCGGCAGCAGCCTCGCCTTCGATTCATTGGTCACCGCCGGCTACTACAACGGAAAGGCCTTCCACCGCATGGTGCCCAACTTCGTGTTACAGGGCGGCTGCCCGCGCGGCGATGGCTACGGCGGCATGCCTTGGACATTGCGCACGGAGATCGGCCGCAAGCTGTTCACGGCGGGCTCGGTCGGTCTGGCTTCCGCCGGCAGGGATACCGAGAGCTGCCAGTTCTTCATCACCCACAGCGCTACGCCACACCTTGATGGCCGCTACACACGCTACGGCGAGGTTGTGGAGGGCATGGACGTGGTTTGGCGGTTGCAGGTGGGGGATGTGATGGAGAAGGTGGAGCGGGTGGAGTAATGGCGGAAGTGCCAGATCGACCTCGGTTATCAGAAGTGCATCCCAATGGTCGGCAGCACGGGCCATGACTTTCCGATCATCGCGCGTGCCTCTTCAGTGCGTATAGGAACAAGCAAGCCCAAATGGAGGAAACGGTGCCGTTCCAGGGTCCAGAACTCAACACCTGCACCCACTGTTGGTCCGTAGTAATTGGTCCCCGACACATAGCGTCCTCCGCCGGACTCATAACGCACGGCCAGATTGTACCCATAGATAATGCTGGCATATGGTCGGATCGGTCTGCTCAGCATAAACCGGTACAGTAGCCCAAGGTTCCAGCCGATGGTCGCCGTATTGAATCCTGCCCCGGCAATAAACCCCAACCCCGGGGTTAGCCGACCGTCCACGCGCAGCCCAATACCACCGTGGTCCAAGCCGAATCCCGGACCTGCCAGGAATTGCTTTTCGTCGGACGAAGTATCCCGTTGAGCTACCAGTGCCAAGTGGCAAACGAGCCAGAGGAGCAGAACGAGTGTGGACCGCATATGCGAAAAGTAACACGATGTACATTACCGGAGACTGATCCTCATGCCGACTTGGGTGGATCTTTGCACATGCCTTCACGCATCCCTTCCATGCACGGTGTATCCACCGATCGCCTCCTCTTCCGCCATACCAGTATGGATGATCTTTCCTGGTGGATGGAGTACATCAACAGCGCCGAGGCCATCCGCTTCATGGCCCTGACCGTTGGCAGCGAAGCCAGCTGTCGCGAGTTCATCCAACGCAGCATGGATCGCAGGGCTACCGACGGCTCCGGATTGAACGCCATCATCGAACGTTCCACCGGCAAACCCGTGGGCATGATCGGCCTGTTGACGCAGGTGGTGGATGGTGTGGACGAACTGGAGATCGGCTACCACCTGCTGCCTTCAGCATGGGGCAAGGGCTACGCAACGGAAGCAGCGATAGCGTGCAAGGAGTTCGCTCGTCAGCACAAGCTCTTACGATCGGTGATCTCGTTGATCGATCACGAGAATTTCGCGAGCCAGGCCGTGGCCAAGCGCAATGGAATGAGCTTCGAGAAAGACACGGTGCATCGCGGTACACCTGCGATGGTGTGGCGGGTGGCGCTTTAATGTCCCACGGGCTTCCTGCCTGTGGTTCTTTGGGCCCTAACGGTCGTAGTGATAGCGGCACATCAGCACCACGACTTTCCGCTCCTTACGGTCTCCCGAAACAGCATACACGAGCCGGTGCTCCCCCGTGATCCGTCGCGACCAGAAACCAGCAAGATCATGGCGCAAGGGTTCCGGTTTCCCAAATCCCTTGAACGGGTCACGACCGATGTCCTTGATCAGCTCATGGATGCGCACGACCATTTGTGCATCCACTTCCACCCAATGGCAGTAGTCCTCCCAACCCGTGGTGGTGAATTCCACGCGAAGCGCCATCTCCGTCAGCGCTTCTTATTGAATTCCTTGGGCGCGATGGTCTTACCGGAAGCCAACTCAGTGATCGATGCCCGTAGGCGTTCGCGGTTCTTTGCGGTAGCCAGCAGGTGGCCGGTCTCGGTGAGCGCGTTGTACTCCTTGATGGACATGATCACCACGGCATCGTCCTCGTTGCTGCCGCGCGACACCACGATCACATCCAACGACTTGGATACCCGGTCGAGGTAGGTCTTCAGCTTTTCGCGCAGGGAACTGACGGGTATGGCGATCATGGCGTACGGTATTCTGTACGTGCAAATGTACAACAGGTGGTACGTAGCAAATGAGGGCACCTGTGATGTCGACCCAATGGGTCGACGCTACAGGTGCAATTCCCGAGGTCGGTGCGTTGTAGACCAGGTCCTACCCTTGGTCGAAACGTTCCGGCCTCATCTGCGGGAACAGCAGCACCTCCTGGATCGCGGGGTTGTCCGTGAGCAGCATCACCAAGCGGTCCATGCCGATGCCGATGCCGCTGGTGGGTGGCATGCCGTACTCCAGCGCGCGCAGGAAATCCTGGTCGATGAACATGGCCTCGTCATCGCCGCGTTCCATCAGCTTCAGTTGCTCCTCGAAACGTTCGCGCTGGTCTATGGGGTCGTTCAGCTCGCTGTAGGCATTGCCCACCTCGAAGCCGGCCACGTAGAGCTCGAAACGCTCGGTGAGGCGGTCATCATCCCGGTGCTTCTTGCACAGCGGGCTCATCTCCAGCGGGAAGTCCATCACGAACGTTGGCTGGATCAATTCCGGCTGCACCAGTTCGCTGAAGAGCTCGTCGATCAGCTTGCCCTTGCCCATGGCAGCGGTGATCTCTATGCCATGCTTCTTGCACAACGCGCCGATGGTCTGCTCATCCGCGTTCAGCACGTCCACGCCGGTCTTCTCCTGGATGGCGCCGCACATGGTAATGCGCTTGAAGGGTGTGCCGAAGTCGATCTCCTTGCCTTGAAAGGTGGCTGTTGGCGAACCGTTCGCAGCGGTGGCCACCTTACGGAACACACCCTCGATGAAGTTCATCATCCAGTGGTAGTCCTTGTAGGCCACGTACAGCTCCATCACCGTGAACTCCGGGTTGTGGGTGCGGTCCATGCCCTCGTTGCGGAAGTTGCGGCTGAACTCGAACACGCCATCGAAACCGCCCACGATGCAACGCTTCAAATAGAGCTCATTCGCGATGCGCAGGTAGAACTCGGTGTCCAGCGCGTTGTGGTGCGTAATGAACGGACGCGCCGCTGCACCGCCGGGGATCGGTTGCATCACCGGGGTATCCACCTCGATGTACCCGGCATCTTGGAAGGCATTGCGCATGGCATTGAAGATCCGCGTGCGCTTCAGGAAGGTCTCCTTCACCTGCGGGTTCACGATCAGGTCCACATAGCGCATGCGGTAGCGCAACTCGGGGTCGGTGAAGGCGTCGTGTACGTTGCCTTGGTCGTCGGTCTTCACCACGGGCAGCGGGCGCAGGCTCTTGGCCAGCACGGTCAGCTCCTTCACGTGCAGCGTCAGTTCGCCGGTCTGCGTGCGGAACATGAAGCCCTTCACGCCGATGAAGTCGCCGAGGTGCAGCAGCTTCTTGAAGACCTCGTTGTACAGCGTCTTGTCCTCGCCTGGGCAGATCTCATCGCGGTTCACGTAGATCTGCTGATCGCCGCTGCCATCGCGCAGCACCGCGAAGCTGGCCTTGCCCATCACGCGTACGCTCATGAGGCGGCCGGCCAGCACCACGTTGGCCTCGGGCTGCTGTCCTTCCACGGCATGGCCCACTTCCTTGAACTCGGCCTTCACCTTTTCCGCCGAGTGTGAAACGGGGAATTGTGCAGCGGGGAAGGGCTCGATGCCGAGCGCGCGGAGTTTGCCGAGCGCCTCGCGGCGGTGCAACTCCTGTTCGGATGGGGTGTGGGACATGACAGTTATTCGATAATGAAGTCCGGCTTCGACAGACGGGCCGCGAAGATACCCGCAACCCCCCAAGCAGGCGAAGCGTATGAGCGCTCTAATTTCGCACCCCACAGTATCCAACCCCATGCAGCAACTCATCGACGGCTTCCCAAAACAACTGAAGGAAGCACTGGAGATCGGCCGGAAGGCAACACTGAAAGCCCCCGGCGGGCCTTACAGCAACGTGGTCGTTACCGGCCTCGGTGGAAGCGGCATCGGCGGACGCATCGCTGCTCAACTGGTGCACAAGGAGGCCAAGTGCCCCATCGAGGTGTACAACAACTACTACCTGCCGGGCTACGTGAACCACAAGAGCCTGGTGATCGCCTGCAGCTACAGCGGCAACACCGAGGAGACCCTCGCCGCCATGGAGCAGGCCCTGAACAAGGGTGCCCGTGTGGTGGTGATCACCAGCGGCGGCACCATGCTGGATCTGGCCAAGGCGAAGGGCCTGGACCACATCGTGATACCCGGTGGCAACCCGCCGCGCACCATGCTGGCTTATTCGCTGGTGCAACAGTTCTTCGTGCTGAACCACTTCGGCATCATTGGCGATGGGTTCGAGGGTGCCATCAAGACCGCCGCCAACATGCTGGCGGATGAGAAGGAGAACATCAAGAAGGCCGCCATGGAGCTCACGGAGAAGCTCGTGGGCAAGCGCTTGGTGATCTACAGCGAAGCGAGCACCGAGGCCGTGAGCATCCGTTTCCGGCAGCAGGTGAACGAGAACAGCAAGGAGCTCTGCTGGCACCACGCCATCCCCGAGATGAACCACAACGAACTGGTGGGCTGGGCCGGAGGCAAGGACGACATCGCGGTGGTGATCTTCCGCCACAAGGAGGACCACGAACGCAGCCAGATCCGCATGGAGATCAACAAGGAGGTCTTCAAGAAGTACACGCCCCATGTGCATGATGTGTACAGCCAGGGCGACACGTCGTTCGCGCGCCAATTGTTCCTGATCAACCTGGGCGACTGGGTTAGCTTCTTCTGGGCCGAGAAGAAGGGTGTGGATCCCACGGAGATCGCGGTGATCAACATGCTGAAGGGGAAGTTGGCGGAGGTGAAGTAGTGGCAAGTCGTTAGTGGTTAGTCGTTAGTGCGTCGCGGGCACTAACAACTAACCACTAATGACTAACGACTTCTTCCGGACCTTTGCCCCGTGAGAAAAGTCAACTACCGCGACCTCGGCCTGATCGACTACGCCACCGCGTGGGACCTGCAGACGCGCCTCTTCAAGGAGACCATCGACCGGAAGATCGCCAACCGCGCACAGCCGGACAACGAACAACGTACAACTGAGGACCATCTGCTCTTCTGCGAGCACCCGCACGTGTACACCCTGGGCAAGAGCGGCAAGCAGAGCCACTTGCTGCTGAACGAAGCCGAGATGCGCGAGAAGGGCGTGCAATTCTTCCCCATCGATCGCGGCGGCGACATCACCTACCACGGGCCGGGCCAGATCGTAGGCTATCCCATCTTCGACCTCGATCACCACTTCACGGACATCCACCGCTTCCTTCGCACGCTGGAGGAGGCGGTGATCGGCACGCTCGAAGCCTACGGCATCAAGGCCGGGCGCATCGATGGCCTCACCGGCGTATGGCTCGATTGGACCGACCCCTTCAAGGCACGTAAGATCTGCGCATTCGGCATCCGCGCCAGCAGGTGGGTCACCATGCACGGCTTCGCCTTCAACGTGAACACCGACCTGGCTTACTTCGAGAACATCGTGCCCTGCGGCATCGCCGATAAAGGCGTTACCTGCATGGCGAAGGAACTCGGCGGGTTGGTGGACATCGAGGAGGTGAAGAACAGGCTGAAGCTGGAGTTGGCGGATCTGTTCGATGTGGAGCTCGACCAACGGGCGCCCCGCCCGTTGACCTGAGCGATACGTGAGCCCGTGCTCACTTGCCTTCGACCTCCTTCGTCCCGCTACCCCTTCCGCGTATTCTTCACCTCGCTGCTGCCGTTGCCCATGCTGCGCGCTGCGGCCAATGCGTCGCCCATGGCCGTGCCCGTGCGTTTGCGGTCCAGCGCACCATCGCTGAAAACGCGCAGACCCAGTTCGGCGCGGTAGCCGTGTATCTCCTTCACATCAATGGCAATGAGGAAATCGAGGATCTCCGGGCTGATGACCTGGCCGGGCACCAGCACGGGGAAACCGGGCGGGTAGGGGATCACGAAGTTGGCCGAGACCAGTTCCTTGCCGCTTTTCAGCAATGCCGGGCACTCCTGCAGTTTGATGTAGGCGCAGTGCTCCTCCTTGTAGGCCAGAAAGTAGGCTTCGCGCAGGTTGCCGCCGGGCACGCCGGGTACCGGGCGAAAGCTGTCGTGGAAACGGCTGAAATCCGGCAGTGGTGGCACATCGCGGGTCAGCGAACGGATGCGCGCCAGGTGCTTCTCCTTTTCCACCGGGATCATGGCGTTGTTGCGCGCCTCCAGCTCATCGGCAATGTTCAGCAGCACGCGGATGAGGTAGGCTACACTGCCGCGCGTTGTGCCGATGTTGGTCATGAACAGCACCGAGTTCCGCGAGGTCTTGTTGATCTGGATCTGGTGCTTGTCCATCAGGTACCGGTTCTTGAACGTGTCGCCGTCCACGCCGGTCTTGCCTACGTACAGGTTGATCTTGGTGGGGTCCACCACGAACTCGTCGTTGGCCCAGGCATCTTCGATCCGGTTCCAGCCTTTGTTCTTGGTGTAGTATTCCTTCAGGCCCGATGCGCGGTATTGCGCGGGAATCAAGTCCGCCACGGTAACGATATCGAAGTAGCGGCGCAGCTTCTCGTGGTCGTTGATCTTGCGACGCAGCAGCATGCCCAGTTCGATGGCCTTTTCCACCAGCTCGTAGCCCTCGAACTCCACCTGCCTACGGCCCACATCAAGGCTGCCCAGGATCTGGTAGTTGGGCGAGGTGCTCGTGTGTGTCATGTAGGCCTCGTGGAAAGCATCCTCGCTCTTGCGCTTGAAGTCCTCGTCCCAGATGTGGATCATGCTGCCCTGCCGCAGCGATGTAAGTGTTTTGTGCGTGCTCTGTGTGGCGTACGTGCGGATGCGCACCTTCTCCGGGTCGGGCAGTGCGGGTGCTTCGCCGGGCGCCAGGGAGGCCAGGTGCGCGTCGTATTCGGCACGGTACGCAGGGCTGTGGTAGCGGCGGTGAAGGCGTGCAGCACTGAACATGGCGGTGCGCTGTTTGTACAAGTAGCTGAAGGCCGCAAAGGCGAACCAGGCCTCATCCCACAGGAAAATGATGTCCGGCTTGATGGCCAGCACGGTCTCCATTACGCGCTGCACGTTGTACACCACCCCGTCGAAGGTGCTGTTGGTGAGCAGCAGCATCTTCACCTTGTCCAATCGGCCGGCCTTCTTCAGCTCCAGCAATTTCTCGCGGATGTGGTCCAGCGGCACGGCACCGTACATGCTGAATTCGGGCAGCGGATAACTGTCCAGGTATACCGGAATGGCGCCGCTCAGTGCCATGCCGTAGTGGTGGCTCTTATGGCAGTCGCGATCTATGAGGACGATATCACCCGGCTCGATCAGTGCCTGCAACACGATCTTGTTGCTGGTGCTTGTGCCATTGGTGGCGAAGAAGGTGTGTTGCGCGCCAAAGGCCCGTGCAGCCAGCTCTTGTGCACGCTTCAGCGGACCGGTGGGCTGCAGCAGCGAGTCCAGGCCGCCGGTGGTGCTGCTGGTCTCCGCAAGGAACAGGTTGCGTCCGTAAAACTCGCCGAAGTCCTGTATCCACCGGCTCTTGAACACGCTGTTGCCACGGCTGATGGGCATGGCGTGGAACACGCCCATGGGTCGCCTACTGTATTCGGTAAGTGCCGAGAAGAAGGGGGTTTCGTACTTCTCCTGGATGCCCCGCAGGATATGCAGGTGCAGTTCCTTCAGGTCCTCCTGCCGGTAGAAGATGCGGCGGAAGCTCTTCAGGGTGCTGTCCTTCAGATCGATCACCGGCGTGTCGGTCACGTAATAGCGGTCCACCTCGGGGCGGAACCAGCGCATGATGCGTGCGAGCATGGGCCCCATGTCGGCCTTGGGCACACCGCCGAGGTCCAGGTCTTGGATGGCGCGGGTGTAGTCGTCCAGCAAACCCTTCACGTGCGGCGATGGAAAGGGGATGCCGTAGCGCGCCACACAGGCCTGGATGTTGGGGTTGAAGAGCAGCGCGATGAGGGCGTCCTGCACGGTGGGCACCACGATGGCGTCGTACACGAAGGGGTCGCGCGGGTCGCGGGCTTCGGCCAGGCGGCGCTTCAGGTCCTGCTCCTCGGCCGCATCCAGTTCGTCCACGAAGAGCACCTCGAAATACTTGGGGCGCGGACGGCCATCCTCTTCCTCGCTGGGGTGGTCGCTGGAGAGGCCCGGTTCACTGCGGAAGGCGCCGCTGGCCAGGGTGCGTGCGTGCTGCGCCACGGTCTGTTCGAGCGTGGCGAATTTGCCCTCGGCGAAGAACGCGCGCAACTCGCGTATGGCCCCACAGCCGGGGAAGGCCCAGTAGCGCTCCAGCACTTCCAGGTCGCTGAGCAGAGACTCAACAGCCTTGGTAGCCTGGCGCTGCTCGGTCTTCTTGGGGGCGGTTGCGAGTTGCTCGGTGGCGAGCTTCAGGCGGTCCCACGTGTAGTTGCGCAGGCGCGAAGCGTTGAAGTGGGCCTGGGCTGTTTCGGTGCTGGACATGCGGAATGCGAGTTGGGTGAAAGGTAGGAAGAGGGCATGCACGGCCGTGCGGGATCCCACCGGCAGCGCCCGCCTGCCGGTAGGTAGGTCGACCCATGTCATCCCGGCCTTGAGCCGGGAGGGTCGACCGCTCGGTGCTGCCACCACCATGCCCCCATCATGATCGGCGAACGTAATCGCCGATTATTATGATATTTGGTGATTACAATCCCCGATCATGATACCCCGCATCCTCTCCGAACAGCTCGCCAAGCGCATGGGCGACCGCAAGGCGCTGGTGCTGCTGGGGCCACGCCAGACCGGCAAGACCACCCTGATGGAGGCCCTTGTGGATAGCCGCGATGACGTGCTGCGGCTGGACTGCGACGATCCCGAGGTACGCGGCAGGCTGGATACCATTACCCTGGCCGGATGGCGCGATCTGATCGGCAGCACACGCATTGTGTTCATCGACGAAGCCCAACGCATTCCTGACATCGGCGTGAAGCTGAAGCTGGTGACCGATCGGCTGAAGGACGTGAAGCTGCTGGTGACCGGCTCATCCGCCCTGGAGTTGGCCAACGACCTTAACGAACCGCTCACCGGCCGCAAGTGGGAGTACGTGCTCCACCCCGTGGCGTGGAAGGAGTGGAGCGATCACGTGGGCGCCTTCGAGGCCGAGCGCGACATGGAGCAGCGCCTGGTGCTGGGCATGTATCCCGAGGTGCTCACCCATCCGCAGGATGCGCGCGAGCTGCTGCGCGAACTGGCCGGCAGCTACCTGTACCGCGACCTGCTCGGCTACAAGGGCATCCGCAAACCGGAGCTGCTGGAACAGCTGCTCCGTGCGCTGGCCCTGCAGCTCGGCAGCGAGGTGTCGCTCAACGAACTGGCGCAGTTGCTGCGCGTGGACAAGGCCACCGTGGGCAGCTACATCGATCTGCTGGAGAAGGCCTTCATCATCTTCCGCCTGCCACCGTTGAAGCGCAACCTGCGCAACGAGGTTGCCACCACGCGCAAGGTGTACTTCGTGGACAACGGCATCCGCAACGCCATCATCGGCAACCTCGATGCCTTCGTGCTGCGCACCGACCAGGGTGCGTTGTGGGAGAACTTCCTGATGGCCGAGCGCCGCAAGTGGATGGCCTACAGCAGTCCCTTCACGCGCATGTGGTTCTGGCGCACCGCTCAGCAGCAGGAGGTGGACCTGGTGGAGGAGGAGGGCAAGCAACTACGTGCCTTCGAGTTCAAGCTGGACCCCAAAGCGAAGGGCCGCATTCCCACCACCTTCAGCAAGGCTTATCCAACGGCCACTGCGGAAGTGGTACACCGGGGGAACTTTCGCAAGTTCCTCGGCGCCTGATCATGCGGCATGGTCCAATGCCGCGTGTTCCAACGCGCGTTGAAGTCAGCTGCTGAGCGCATTATTTGCGCCTGCCCCAAGTGCTCCCGCACCCACTCCTTCACAACAAACCCAGCCGCCGCACCAGGCCGATCACATCCTCGCGGTCCAGGTCCAGGTGTTCGGCCTGCATGCCGGCTTGGCGTGCGCCTTCCACGTGCTGCGGCGAATCGTCTATGAAGAGCGTGTGCGCGGCATCGGCGCCGTGCTGCTGCAACACGTGCCGGAAGATGGCCGTGTGCGGTTTGCGCATGCCCAGCTCGCAGCTGTAGTAGGCCGCAGTGAACAGGCTCTTGAAGTCGGTCACGCCGTTCTCCTGGGCAATGATGGCCTCGAAAGCGGGCACGTGGATGGCGTTGGTGTTGCTGAGCAGCAGCACGGGGTAGCGCTCGCGTAACTCGGCCACCAGCGCCAATCGTTCAGCGGGTATGCTGCCGAGCATGGCGTTCCAGCAGGCATCGATCTCGGCATCGGGCAGCGGGCTGCTCAGCAGCCCACGCACCGCATTGCGAAAGCCTGCGGGGCTCAATTCGCCGGTCTCGAAACGGTCGAAGATGTCCGTCTGCTTTGCCTTGGAGTAAGCTTGCTCGAAGTCGGGAATGCCGCGTTCCGCGAAGGCTTTGGCGCTGGCCGTGTAATCCACATCGATCAGCACACCGCCGAGGTCGAGCACCAGGGTACGTATGGTGGGGCGCATGGGCGGCAAAGCTATTCAGCGGCATACGCTGAGGTGGTAGCAGGCTTGCTGGGCCTCGCGCGTGGCGAAGATGCGCTTGTCCACCTGCCTCATTTCGTGGATCACTTCGGCCAGGGTCTCGGCCAGGAAGACCTGCTGGCAGGCGGCCAGCTCAAGCGTCTCGCCCGTGGCGGAAAGGAAACGCATGTAGGAGATGTCCAGCGAGGTGCCGTGGGTGTGCGGTGCATCCACATCCTTGGTGGCGTTCACGTTGGATCGGCCCAGGTTGCGCTGGTCCTTGCGGGTGCGCAACAGGCTGGTCACCTTCAGGCGAGCATGCGCCACATCGCTGTTGGCGATCTTCTGTTTGAAGCGCTTGCCGATGTCCAACAGCACCTGGTGTGCGACCGGGGTGAGGTAAGGGTGTCCATGGGCCATTTCCTGCACCACCAAGGCTTCGTTGTCGTCCACGCGCTTCAAGCCGGAACGTCCGCTTGCCAGGGCGCGGTCCAGCGCTTGCTCGTCGGCCAGCGGTGCTATCCCCGATGCCTGCGAGAGCTTCTTGTAGTCGGGCAGGCGGTCCTTCAGGTGTTTGCTGAAGTGTTTGAACGGGTAGCGTTTGCAATCCACCGGACCGGGAGCCGGTGTTGCCACTTCGGCGGGAGCTTCCGCGATAGGTGCCCCGCCGCTGCAGGTGCGCATCAACGCTGCTGTGATGAAGGCGAGCACACCAAGCAGGATAAGGATACGCTTGGGGCTGTACCGTCTGCGCTTGGGTGCTGGCGCGGTGGCCATATGCCGATCGGCCTGCTGCCCTGTTGCGCGTGGGCTGTTGCTGCGTGGTGCTTGTGTTCCGTTGGCTGCCATGCCGAATGGGCTGGTGAGGGGTGCAAGGGTATGGCGCACGCCCTCTTCTTCGGGCCGCAAATCTATTGGTGGCGCTCGCTGGCCTATTTTCGCCGCCCGACCGGGCCCATAGCTCAGCGGTCAGAGCAGGGGACTCATAATCCCTTGGTCGTAGGTTCAAATCCTACTGGGCCCACTTCAGCCCGCCATACCAGGCAACTGGGTGGCGGGCTTTTTCTTGCCCGTCAATAGGGGTTCACGGCCTGCACGCGCACGAATAGGTCGTCCATCAGCAGGCGGCTGCGCAGCTCCTGGTTCCACAAGTAGAAGGCCACCTCCTCGTCGGGTTTCAGCGCAGGCAAAGGCAGGCGGAAGAAGAGGCGGCGCCAGTGCGCATCGCGATCGCCAGGCACCGGGTTTATGCGGAAAGAGTAATAGAAGGTGGCGCTATCGCCCTTTGTTATGGTGACCACGCCCAAGGTGTTGAAGGAGTCGCCGGCCTTCTCCTCGTAGCGCATCACGGAGGCTTCCAGGTACAGCTCTTGCCCGCTCGGCAGGCTGCCCACTGGTGCGCGGAACATGGTGCCGAACTCGATGGTGTCGTTGAACACGCATACCCGTCGCCCGCTGTATGCGCGGTCGTCCCATACTATGTGGCCGTGCTGCCAGTAGCGCGAGGGCCGCTCCTCCAGGTCGGTGGCCTCCTGCAGCACGGTGCGCATGCCCTTGGGGTGGAAGGGCGGTCCTTGGTCGATACCGCCCACGCGCTCGGCCCGTTCGCTGCCGAAACGCAGGAAGGTGTGCTGGTACTTCTCGCGGTCCATGCTCTCGCGGTCCAGGATGCCTTGGTGGTACTGCGTGAATTGCGCCAGATGCAGCGCGATGCAGAGCAGTATGAAGAGGCGCGCGGCGAGCCATGTGCGCACAGAGGCACGGTGCAGTACAAGCGCCATGGGGATGAAGAGCACGGGGTAGTGATCGATGAACACGCGGCTGCCGAAACCGCTGCCGTAGTACCAGATCCACCAGCTGGAGATCACGTAGAGGTTGATGGCCCAGTAGGCCAGCACGGCAACACCACGCACCCGGTCGCGGCGCAGGAGCAGGAAGGCGCAGAGGGCGGGCAACAACAACAAGGGTGTCCACAGGAAGAGCCCGCGCCGCCAGCTGAAGAGCACGTTCATCACTTCCGGGCGGTCCCAATGGAAACCCTCGCTGCGGTAGCCCCACTCGAACCAGTTGCCGGTCTGGGCGTGCCACAGCAGGGGCTGTAAGAAAACCACAGCGGCACCGGTGATCACGGCCAGCAGCAGCATCCACGGGTGGCGGAAGAGGCGTTGCAGCAGGGGCCAGGTGGCACTGCCGGCCACCACGGGCAGGGCCAGCAGCACCAGTCCGTTCACGGGGCGGATCAGTACGATGAGGCCCAGCAACGCAGCGGCCGCCACCACCCATGCCGCGCGCGCACCGGTGGCCAGTTTGTGCATCACCAGCAGCAGTGCGCTGATGGTGCAGAAGGAGTACACGTGCGACCAGCCCGCCTGCACGGCCGCGTATTGCAGCAGCGTGCTTCCCAGGCCCATGGATACCAAGGTCCAGGCCACCACCCGCTCGCTCACACCCATGCGCAACAGCAGCGCCCGCAAGGCCAGCAGGCCCAGCAGCAGGTACACCCAGCCGCCGATGCTGATCGCTTTCTGCTCGTAGACGCTGAGGCCATCGTGCGGCACCTTGGGGTCGCCCAACGCCTGGTCATGGCCGATCAGGAACCAGGGCGCCATCATCACGCTGGTGCCGCAGAAGTACTTGTTGAGCGTGCCGGTGGGCGTGTGGTGGATGTATTCCCAGGCATCGGGTTCGTGGCCCAGGTCGTTGCGGATGAAAAGGGCCTGCAGGTAGCCGTAGTAGCCCTTGGCATCGCTGCGGATGGTCTGTTTCCAGCCCTCGCCATCGGTGCCCTTCCACAGCACCACGGCCGTTACCAATGCGCTGAACAGCGTTACCGCAAGGGCCGCCATAAAGGAGTGGGATCGGAACCGGTTGGTGAGCTGCATGTGGATCGGGGCCGTGAAGATGGCACGCGGCGGGCATTGTAGCGCTGCGTGGATGCTTTCGGTGCCAAGCCGCATCTTTGACCACATGAAGAAAGTGTTGGTAACCGGCGGCGCCGGCTTCATCGGTTCGCATACCGTGGTGGAATTGGTGCTCGCCGGTTTCGAGCCCATCATCGTGGACGATCTGAGGAACAGCGAGGAGCGTGCCTTGGATGGCATTGCCAAGATCCTGGGCAGGACACCCACCTTCCACCGGTTGGATTGTGCCGACGCTGTGGCCATGGATGCCGTGTTCCGCGCAGAAGGCGCCGTGCACGGGGTGATCCATTTCGCAGCGGACAAAGCTGTTGGTGAAAGCGTGGCGAACCCCATGAAGTACTACCGGAACAATGTGGGTTCGTTGATGAACCTCCTGGGCGTGATGGATGCCCACGGGGTGCATCGCATCGTGTTCAGTTCCAGCTGCACCGTGTATGGCCAGCCCGATGCGAACCCGGTTACCGAGGATGCTCCCGATCGCAAGGCAGCATCGCCCTACGGCTTCACCAAAGTGGCGTGTGAGCAGATGCTCCGCGATCAATGCCACGCCGATCGCCGGTTACGTGCCGTGCTGCTCCGCTATTTCAACCCGGTGGGCGCACACCCCTCGGGCCACATCGGCGAACTGCCGCTTGGCGTGCCCAACAACCTGGTGCCCTATGTAACACAGACGGCTGCCGGGTTGCGCGACCACCTCACCGTGAACGGTTCTGATTATGCCACTTCGGATGGCAGCTGTGTGCGGGACTACATACACGTTGTGGACCTTGCACATGCCCACGTGCGCGCATTGCAATGGATGGAAGAGCATGATCCGCCGGTGTGCGAGGTCTTCAACATCGGAACCGGCAATGGCAATTCGGTGCTGGAGGTGATCGAGGAATTCCGCAAGGTGAACAACGTGGACCTGCCGGTTGTGATGGGCCCGCGTCGCGCCGGTGATGTGGAGAGCGTATATGCCGATACCACCAAATGCCGAACGGTGCTGGGCTGGCAGGCCGAACGCAGCTTGGGCGATGCCATGCGCGACGCGTGGAATTGGCAGCTTCAATTGAAGCGCTGAGGCAGCAGGCCGGTTGCTACAGTGTGATGCCCTGTACCACGGCCGTATAGGTACAAGCGGCACCAAGCAAGCCTCCGCAAAGCACTTGTGCTTCGCTGTGGTCGCTGCTCATAAGGCGCGCAGTGCCCAGCATTCCGCCTACCACTATGAGCAAGGCCAGCAAGGGCACCAGGGGAAGTGCGTGCTGTTGTGCCAGTCCGGCAAGCGCCCCAATGGCACCGCCCATGCCCACCATATGCGCACTGATCTTCCACCACAATGTGATGAGCGTGGTTAGTGATAGCGCCGCGAAAGCACCGGTGAACAATGCGAGCAATGGATGATGAAGCATGGAGCGGCTCAGCAAATACCAGGTGAGGCCGTAGTAGAAAAGCGTGAGCGTATAGGGAAGGATACGTTCCTGCCTGCGGGGCATGGTGAGGCTGCTGATGGCGCCGGCCCGAATGAGCAGCAAGGTGCTGGTGAGCGGGAAGGCGATGGTCATCAGGGCCACCAACCCGAGCAGGATCAGCCGCCGGTCCTCATCGAGAAAATACCCGATGTGCGGGTCGAAGCGCATGGCAAGCCACAGCGTGATCACCGGCATCAGCAAGGGGTGCAGGAGCACGGAGAGGGTGTGGGCGAGGGAACGCAAGGGGGGGGGGAGTGGCGAGTAGGGGAGTAGCGAGTGTCGAGTGGGTGAGTGGCGAGTGATGAGTGGCGAGTGGTGAGTGATGAGTAGGGGAGTAGCGAGTGTCGAGTGGGCTAGTGGCGAGTGGCGAGTGGGCGAGTGTCGAGTGGCGAGTGATGAGTGGGCTAGTGGCGAGTGGCGAGTGATGAGTGGGCGAGTGGGTGAGTGGGTGAGTGGCGAGTAGCGAGTGGGCGAGTGGCGAGTGATGATTAGGGGAGTAGCGAGTGATGGGTAGCGATGTGGGTTAGTGGCGAGCTGTCAGGGCATCCAGAGGGTGCTGAGTTTTACCCAGATGCCGAGCAGGACCAGGCCGCCGGGTAGCTTGTCCCATTTGCCGGACTTTTTCTTTATGTAGGTGCGGAGCAGGCGTGAAACCTCATCTTGGAGGGAGAGCATTTCCTCTACTGCCTCGGGTGTGAAGTAGGCCCTGCGTTTGGCCAGGATCAGCATGGAGTGGACTTCGTTGCAAGATCCCTTGGCGATCCACAGATACCTGAGCTGGTTTGCCGGAGTAGGCATCTCGTAGCCTTCTGCCAGGTTGTTGCAGATGGACAATGCGGCCCTGAAGAGTTGGTCCTTGAAACCGAAGTTCTTGCTGTTCGCAAGTGCAATATCAACGGCCTCGTTCAGGAGCATACCGCGCTGCCAGGCCAGGGAGTCCTCAAAGCTTTTCATAGCGTTGGTCGTTAGGGGGTTAACGCAAGGCTACAGGTTTTTGGGGGGTTGGGGAGTGGCGAGTATCGAGTATCGAGTATCGAGTGGCGAGTATCGAGTGGCGAGTGATGAGTGGCGAGTGATGAGTGGCGAGTAAGAGAGTGTCGAGTGGGCGAGTGGCGAGTGATGAGTGGCGAGTAAGAGAGTGTCGAGTGGGCGAGTGGCGAGTGATGAGTGGCGAGTAAGAGAGTAGTGTGAGTGGGCATTTACTCGCCTACTCGCCACTCTTACAGCTCTTTCCTTAGGCGTGCCACCGGCAGGTTCAATTGCTCGCGGTACTTGGCCACGGTGCGGCGTGCGATGTTGTAGCCCTTGCTTTTCAGGAGCGCGGTGAGCTCATCGTCGGTGAGGGGCTTGCGCTTGTCCTCCGCGTCGATCGCGTCGTTCAGGATCTTCTTCACCTCGCGGGTGCTCACCTCTTCGCCGCTCTCGGTGCTGAGGCTTTCGCTGAAGAAGAACTTGAGCAGGTAGGTGCCGTGGTTGGTCTGCACGTACTTGCTGTTGGCCACGCGGCTGATGGTGCTGATGTCCAGGCCCACGCGCTCGGCGATGTCCTTCAGGATCATCGGTTTCATCTTGGTCTCATCGCCGCTCAGGAAGAACTCGCGTTGGTGTTCCATGATGGCCTCCATCGTCACCAGCAGGGTGTTCTGCCGTTGTTTGATGGCATCGATGAACCACTTGGCG
Source organism: Flavobacteriales bacterium (assembly GCA_019638115.1). Lineage (GTDB taxonomy): Bacteria > Bacteroidota > Bacteroidia > Flavobacteriales_F > PHOS-HE28 > PHOS-HE28. Next base: position 70,764 of record JAHBUK010000003.1, read on the forward strand.
CTGTCCAGCTTCTGCTTGATGAACTGCAGGGCCTCGCGCTGCTCCTTGTCCTTCTTGTTGCGCTGGTACTCCTTGATCATGTCGCGGTATTGGCGGCTGATCCGGAGCTCTGGCGCGTTGCGGCCGTTGATGGAGAGTTCCAACTGCCCGTCTATGGAGAGCACCATGAAATCGGGGATGATCTCCTGCACGGGTTTGGACGTATCGCGTGCGGTGTTGCCGGGCTTGGGGTTCAGGCGCACGATGAGCTCTATGGCGCCCTTCAAGGCCTCCTCATCGATCTCCAGGCGGTCCATGATGCGCTCGTAGTGCTTCTTGCTGAAAGCCTCGAAGTACTTGTCGAGGATCTCCTCGGCTATGCGCTGTTCCAGGCTGTGCTGCATGTTGCGCACCTGGATCAGCAGGCACTCGCGCAGGTCGCGCGCACCAACGCCGGCGGGGTCCAGGCTTTGCACTTCGGCCAGCGCCTTCTCCAGCTCGGCACGCTCGCACATCACGTTCTGCGTAAAGGCGAGGTCGTTCACGATCGCATCCAGATCGCGGCGCAGGTAACCATCCTCATCGAGGTTGCCGATCAGGTGCTCGGCCAGCAGGGTGGTGCGCTCATCGCAGCTGCGCAAGGACAATTGTGCACGCATGGAATCCTGGAACGTGGTGCCGCCGGCCAGCGGTATCTCGCGCTCCTCATCATCCGGCCCGCTGTTGTTCACGCTCAGCTTGTAGTCCGGCGTGTCATCGTCCTGGAAGTAGTCGCTCAGGTCGAAATCATCGCGCTCGTTCTCTTCGTTCTCGTTGCTGTCCAGCTCGTCGCTGTCGCTCATGGCCTGCTCCTCCGAGGGCAGTTCCTCGTCCTGCTGGTCGTCGCCTTCCTCCAGGGCGGGGTTCTCTTCGATCTCCTGCTTGATGCGCTGTTCCAGCTCCACGGTGGGCACCTGCAACAACTTCATCAGTTGGATCTGCTGGGGCGAGAGCTTCTGTTGAAGCTTGAATGAAAGACCTTGTTTGAGCATTGCGGGGGTAAAAATACCGGTGCGCTGCCGCACGTTGGATGTTGTGTTCGCATGAAGCTGCTGTGAAGCGCTGGTGCGAACTTCGCCCCCCATTCCCCGATGTGCGCCCAACAACGCCCCCGTAAACGCCGTACCTGGCTGCGCATTCTGCTGGTGGTGACCGTGGTGTTGCTGCTGGGCGCTGCTGGTGTGGCCTACTGGGCCTGGAAGTACGGAGAGGACTGGCTGGAGCGCACCGCGCGCGAACGGATCGCAGAGGCCATCGACAAGGCCAGCGTGAACGGCTACCACTTCACCATGCAAGGGCTGGAGACCAATGCCCGCACGGGCCGCATGTCCCTTACCGGCGTGGACCTCGACTTCGCCCCCGAGCTGTTGGACAGCTTGCGCAGTGGTGCTTTCCGATACCTCTTCGCCGCCAAGGCACGGCACATCGAACTGCGTGGCCTATCCTATTGGCGCCTCTTGTGGAAAGGGGAGTTCCGCGTGGATGCCCTGGAGTTGATGGAGCCTTCTTTAAGCTACTTGTTGGGTGGGCAGCGTGTCGGCCTGGCGGACCCCTTCACACGGTTCGAGGGCAACGCCGGGGCGCTTTCACTGCTTTTTGCGGATACCGTGGTGCTGCGCGGCGGTGTGGCCACGGTAGAGGATCTTGGTGAACGACTGCCTCGCCTGGAGATGAACGGACTTGATCTGGAAGGGCGTTCCGTGCGCATCACCATGGGCCAATTGCGCGGTGGCGTACGCCTGGTGCTGGATGGGGCCGAACTGCAACTGGACAGCCTTAGCACACAGCTGCCCGATGGTGATCGGTTCAGCATCGGCGAAGTGCGGATATCACGCAGTGCGCGGTCCGGAACAGTCCGCAACATCCAACTGCAAGCCCGAGCGGTGGATACACTGGCTGCGGACCTCGAACGCAAAGCGCTGGTGAACGTGCAGGTGGATAGCATGCTGCTCAGTGGCCTGGACCTCGATGGATTGATAACGGAGCAGGCCTTGCGCATAGAGCACATGACCCTGCATGGGGCCCAGGTGCAAGTGGAACTCGACAAGACCTGGCCCATGGGCGAGGAGCACGCGCAACCCTTGCCTCCGGCCGCATTGCTGGCGCTGCCCTTCGCGGTAAGGGTGGATACGCTTTCCGTGGTGGATGGTGGAACCCTTTACCGGGAGCGCGATGGCTCCACCAAGCGATGGGGGACCGTGCCGCTCCAAGGTGTGCAGGCGCGCTTCTTGAACGTGGCCAACGAGCACGACAAACGGTCCGTGCGCGCACCGTTGACCGCGCACTTCAGCGCAACGCTTTTCCATGATGCGGCACTGGATGGCACATACAGCGCAGCCCTTGATGGAAGCGACCATTTCGAACTGAATGCCACGGTGACGGACCTGCCCATGCGCAACTTGAACAACACCACGCGGCCCTTGCTTCGGGTTCAAGTGCAGGGAGGTATGCTGCACGGTCTGCACTTGCGCATGGAAGGCAACGCGCGGCGCGCCAAGGGCAACATGGCGGTACACTACAGCGATCTACGTTTTCGTGTGGAGCCCGGTACCCCGCGCGAATTGCGGCACAGCATGTTCGGCTCGGTGCTGGAGACCATGCTTACGGAAGCCTATGGCGGTGGGCTCACGGCCGACCGTGAACGCAGCTATTCCGTTGAACACGTGCCGAGTGCTTCGCTGATCACATACATCTGGCATGCGACCCGCGAAGGGCTTGCGCGCAACCTGGCCCCCGAAGCTTGGGAAAGGATGCGCGGCATGCTCCGTACCGATGGCGAACAACGACGCGAACAGCGCGAGATGCGCAGGCAGCGCAGGCAGGAGCGGCAGGAGCGGCGGTAAGGTTCGGTGCCCTGGCCGCAAGCCGGGATCGGATGGCGCCTTGTAAAGCACAGCACGTGCTGCCGCAGACTGGTTCTCCGATCGAACGAGAAGGCCCACTGGATCGACAGGACCGAACGGCGGCTCGATCGTAGGGTCGTGTTGGAGAAGAGTGCGCATACTTGTCTTGCCGCTGCTTCATTCATGGATGCACTCGCATTTCTGATGAAGGCCAGCGTAACGCATCGAGCACCATTCGCAGTTGCAGCAACTCGTTCAACACCCTGCGCCTGTATCCCTATCCCGCCTCGGATCGGGTAACGCTCGCTGGCGACCGCCCGCTGGGTGCGATCACCGTGTTCGACATGAACGGCCGCATGGTGAAGCAGCTGCGCTCCAACCTGGAAAGCGTGCCACTGCCACTGGATGGGCTGGATGCCGGCGCGTACTTCGTGCGGGTGGAGCATGCGGAAAGCACGGCCACGCTGAAGTTGGTGGTACAGTGAGGCGCCTTCACGACCGTCCCGTTCATTTGCCCATTGCCATGCCCATGCTGAACGGATCGCACCGGACTCCGCTCCGGACATCGGACCCCGTCAATGCTTGAACCACGAACGCCTGTTCCTCACATGAAGCGCATCATCCCAATACTCTTCGCCTGCATGGCCATCAACGGCCTGTTCGCTCAAGGCCCCTCCTTCATTACCGCTTGGCAACCGGCCGGACAGCCGCCATTGAGCGAGACCGCTGCTGTCACCACCGATGCAGCGGGCAACATTTACACCGTGGGCCATTTCGTCGGCACCGGCGATTTCGACCCGGGCCCCGGCGAGGTGCTGCTCACCAGCAACTCCGCGCTCTTCAACGATGTGTTCGTGACCAAGATGGACCCCCAGGGCAACCTCCTCTGGGCGCGTCGCTTCGGAGGTTCGGGCCACGAGTTCGCCAGCGGTGTGGTGGTGGACAGCGATGGCAAGGTGATCATCTGTGGCCACTACACGGGCATTGCCAACATGAACCCCGGTCCGGGCAACTTCAACCTCACCTTCGGCGGCAACACGGACATCTTCATCAACATCCTCGATGCCGATGGCAACTTCGTGTTCGCGCGTGGCATCGGCGGCAACAACTTCGATGAGCCCTATTCCATGGTGATCGATGCCGACGACATGATCACCATTGGCGGCCGTTTCGGTGGCACCGTGAATTTCGGCCCCAATACCCTCACCGCCCCGGGCGCGCAGGAACTTTCGGACGGCTTCATCCTCCGCATGGACAACAGCGGCACTGTGCAATGGGCCAAACGGATCGGCAATACCGGGGACGACCATGTGGCCGACCTGACGCTGGACCCGGACGGCAACATCATTTTCACGGGCACGTTCGTGAGCTACCAGGCGGACTTCGACCCCAGCACCCAGTGGGCCACGCTTACGCCGGTGGGGCTGCGCGACGCCTTCGTGTGCAAGTGGACCAACAGCGGAGCGTTCCTGTGGGTGATCCAGATCGGCGGCCCCGAGAACGACTTCGGCCGGAGCGTGACCACCGATGCGGATGGCAACATCTACACCGGCGGCTCCTTCCGCAGCACCAGCGACTTCAACATGGCCGGCATGGGCTACGCGCTCACTTCCGCCGGTGGCGACGATGCCTACATGGCCCGCTACGGCCCGGACGGCACCTTCCATTGGGCACGACGGATAGGCGGCACAGGCAACGATGAAGCCCGCAGGATGGAACGATCGGCGGCAGGGCATTTGGTGACGCTCGGCAGTTTCTTCGGCGAGGTGGATATGGATCCCGGACCGGGCACACAGCTTCGCAACGCAGGGGCCGGGGTGGGCATGTTCATGGTGGGCCTGAACAACAGCGGCAACTATGTATGGGACTACACCGTGAACGCGAGCATCGGCAACGGACTGCACAGCGCGGACAATGGAGACCTCTTCGCCGGAGGCAGGCACTCTGGTACCGTTGATTTCGATCCCGGACCGGATGAGCTGTTGCTGTCCGCCGGCAATGGCCACCGTGCATGGGCACTGCGCATGGGGGTATGCACGCCGGTGGAAGGCCCCACCACCGAGGCCAGCGCCTGCGACAGCTATGCGTGGCAGGGCAACAACTACACGTCAAGCGGCAGCTACCAGGTGGTGTATCCGAGCGTGAGCGGTTGCGACAGCACCCTTACGTTGCAGCTCACCATTTCACAGTCCAACGCCAGCACCACCAATACCAGTGCCTGCGACAGCTACACGTGGAACGGGAACACCTACACGGCGAGCGGAAGCTATCAAGTGGTGCTCACCAATGCCGTGGGCTGCGACAGTACGGCCACCCTGCAGCTGAACATCTCCACAGTGAATACAGCGCTTCAACAAACGGGCGCCACCCTCACCGCCGCACAGAACAACGCGGCATACCAGTGGGTGGATTGCAACAATGGTTTCGCGCCATTCTTCGGGCAGACCGGGCAGAGCTTCACGCCCGCGCAGAACGGCAACTACGCGGTGGAGATCACCTTCGGCATTTGCACGGTGATGAGTGATTGCGTTGAAGTGCTTACTACAGGGATCGGCGAATCAGAGCAGGCCGCATTCCGCGTGTACCCCAACCCAGCCGTGCACCAACTCACGCTTGAAGGCGCAGGCCCCTTGGGCGAAGTGTTCGTGTTGGACATGCAGGGACGCTTGGTACACAGCGAACGCACGGCACAGGAGCGCATCATCGTGGACGTGGCGGCGTGGGCACCCGGTGCGTATGTGCTGCGTGTGGGAAGTGTGGCGTTGCGGGTGGTGAAGGAGTGATCCGACGCTCGGCCATGCTCGCTGAATGAGCGCGCTTGCTCATCCACAGCACACGCCTGCGTGATCGGCGGTGGTGGTTCCGGAACGAACGACCATCTTGCACCTGTGATCCATCGCCAAACCATGACGACCACCACGCCCCATTCCTCAAGCACCGAACGCAAATTGCTGCTTGCGCTCTTCGCATGTGGAGCATTGTTCCATACCCAAGCACAGGACCTCCTATGGGCGGGGTCCATGGGCGGCACCGGTCTTGACCGGGGGCTCTCCATTGCCGTGGACGCTGCCGGGAACACCTATACCACGGGCTTCTTCCAAGGCACGGTGGATTTCGATCCCGGCCCCGGCACTTTCGAGATGGTCTCCGCAGGTGGTTACGATGTCTTCATCACCAAATTGGATGCAGCAGGTGATCTGGTGTGGGCCAAGAAAATGGGTGGAACGGCCAATAGCGACCAGGGGTATGCCATAGCGCTCGATGCCGATGAGAACATCTATGTGGCAGGGGTATTCGGAGGCACGGCGGATTTCGATCCCGGACCCGGGGTCTTCAATATGACCTCCACGGGGGCGGGCACCACCGATGTCTTTGTAAGCAAATTGGGCCCCGACGGTGGTTTCCTGTGGGCCAGGCAATTCGCAGGTCAGGGTTTCCTGCGCGCGCCCGACCTGGCGATAGACCCATGGGGGAACGTGCTGGTGAACGGTCACTTCCAGGGCACGGCGGACTTCGATCCCGGGCCCGGTACGTTCAACTTGACCTCGGGCGGCGTAAACGATGCGTTCGTGGTGAAGTTGGATCCCACGGGCGGTCTGCTGTGGGCGAAACAGTTCACTGGGGAGTCCAGCGTGATCGCGGAGTCCATCACCACGGACAGCCAAGGCAACGTGTATTCCGGCGGGCATTTCTTGAATGATACCGACTTCGACCCCGGACCTGACAATTACACCCTGACCGCCACCGTCAAATCCCGCGATATGTTCATCTGCAAGTTGGATGCTTCCGGCAATTTCGTGTGGGCCAGGCATTTCGCTTCGCCCAGCGACATGTACACAGGCAGTATCGCGTGTGATGACAGCGGCGCGCTGCTTGTCAGTGGACGCTTCACAATTTCTGCGGTCCTGGATCCGGGCATCGGGTCGTTCGTGTTGACCTCGGCAGGGATGAACGATGCCTTCGTGTGCAAAATGAGCGATGCGGGTGACATCCTCTGGGGCCGGAGCATCGGAGGTCCCGGCCAGGAACGGGCGCATGGCTTGGCGCTGGACGCCGCAGGCAATGTGTACTGCACCGGCTTCTTTTCCAATACGGCCGACTTCGATCCCGGGCCGGGCACCTTCAACCTTACATCAGCCGGGGGGACTGACGCCTTCGTGTGCAAGCTGGATGGATCCGGCAACTTCGTGTGGGCCGTACCATTCAGTGGCCCCGAGGATGCCGAAGGGAACGCCATTGCGGTGGGGCCTTCGGGCACCATCCATTCCACCGGCAGCTTCAAAGGCACCATCGACTTCGATCCCGGACCGGGCCAACTGATGCTGGTCTCCCAGGGGCAGGACGACGTGTACATCCACAAACTGGCCCAATGCGGGGTGTCGGCGGGCACCGATGTGCAGGTGGCCTGCAACAGCTTCACCTGGATCGATGGGCTCACCTACACCAGCAGCACCGACCAGCCCACCTTCACGCTCACCGATCAAGCGGGTTGCGACAGCACGGTGACCCTGCAACTCACCATCACCACCGTGGATGATGCCGTGACCTTGGTGGGCGCCACCCTTACCGCGGCACAGACCGATGCCGCTTACCAGTGGCTGGATTGCGACAACAGTTTCGCACCCATCACCGGTGAAACGGACCAGAGCTACTCACCGGCGCAGAACGGCAACTACGCGGTGGCGGTAACGCTTAATGGCTGCACGGTGCAGAGCGCTTGTGTGGAGGTGCTGAACACCAGCGTGCAAGGGCTGGAACAGGGCGCTTTGCGGGTGTATCCCAACCCAGCCGCGCACCAACTCACCCTTGATGGCGCCGGCCCATTGGGCGAAGTGTTCGTACTGGACATGCAGGGCCGCCTGGTTCACAGCGTGCGCACGGCACAGGAGCGCATCATCCTGGACGTGGAGGCGTGGGCACCCGGTGCGTATGTGCTGCGTGTGGGAAGCGTGGCGCTGCGAGTGGTGAAGGAGTGATCCGACGCTCGGCCATGCTCGCTGAATGAGCGCACTTGCTCATCCACAGCATACGCCTACGTGATCGGCGGTGGTGGTTCCGGTCGAAGGTCCATCTTCGCAGCATGAGAACTAGTTACCTCCGCTCACTGCTGGCTTTCGTGTTCATCAGCTTCATCGCCCTTGGAGCCAAGGCCCAAGGCACCTATTCAAGCAGCTTGCCCACCATGCAGGGCTATGGCCTCACGAGTTGGACCGCTTTCACCTTTACGGCCACACCAGCGACCACGGGTGAGGCAGTGCTCTCTTTCCAATGGCTTGGTTGCTATCAATCCGGCTTCAGCGGTACCGGCATTGCCATGGAGCTGCGCACTGGCGCCAGCACCTATGTTCCGGTGCATACGGAAACCGGGGTGCTGGTCTCGTGCTCGTTCCAAACGCGTACGGTGACCATTTCCGCCAGCACTTTGGCTGCTGCCATGGCGTATGCAGGGGGCAACAGCGTGCAAGGCCGTGTTCGCATCACCGATGCTTGCGCCGCTGGTGTGGGCTGTTCGTTCTACAACGATCCCGTCCTGCAGAACTTCACGATGAACTACACGGTGGTGTCGGCCAACTTCACCTCGCCGGACGCCACCATCTGCCCGGGCGGTGTGGTGCAATTCACCGATGCCAGCCTGAACGTGCCCTCGGCTTATGCGTGGTCCTTTCCCGGAGGCACCCCGGATACCAGCAACCTGGCCAACCCCGTGGTGCAGTATTCCGCACCGGGCACCTACCCCGTTACGCTGGAGGTGACCACGGCCGATGGACCCAGCACGATCACCCGCCCGGCCTTCGTTACCGTGTACAACTTGCCGAACGCTTTTGCCGGTATCGACCAAACGGTCTGCGCCGGAGCCAACGCCCAGCTGCAAGCCAGCGGCGGCACCAGCTACCAGTGGATCCCCACCACCGGACTTTCCAACGCCACCATCTCCAACCCGGTGGCCACCATCTCCAATTCCACAGCGTACACGGTGATCGTCACTTCCGCGCAGGGCTGCGAAGCTTCTGATGCCGTGCTGCTCACCGTGACACCGCTGCCGCAGATCGCTATCCAGTCCGCCGGAACCGCGCTGTGCGGCAACGATACATTGGACGTTACGGTGAGTGGCGCATCGCTCTATACCTGGTCGCCGAACCTCTTCATCAGCAGCAATACCGGGGCCTCCGTACAAGTGTGGCCGCCAGCGACATTCTCCTGGACGGTGACCGGCACCGACCTGAACGGCTGCATTGGATCGAACACCTTGGATGTGACCGTCTCGCCTGCACCGACAACACCGCTCATCACCTGGGCGGACATGGTGCTTTCCTCCAGCGCTGCCGAGGGCTACCAGTGGTACATGGACGGAACCCCGATCCCCGATGCCACCGAACAGGAGCACACCCCGCTGGAGAATGGTACATACACGGTGGTGACCACCGATGCGAACGGCTGCTCCGCGAGCAGTGCGCCCTATTTCTTCGGAAGCACCGGGATCAACGGCAACGATGCCACGCAGATCACCTTGGTGCCACAACCCGCCAGCGATCGGTTGCAGGTGCGCGGCGCCGATGCCGGCACGCACTACCGCTTGATCGATGCCCAGGGACGCTTGGTCGCGGAAGGCAGCATCAATGGCAACACGCACGACATTGCCGTGCAGCACCTGGCCGTTGGTATGCACACGCTGCTGCTCACGCACAAGGACCACACTACCCGCTTGCCGGTGCTGATCGGCCGTTGATCCATGGGCATGCATTGCGACATGGAATGGCGAAGGCCTTCCTCAGGACCCCGCAAGCGGTATCTGGTAGCGCTGGTGCTGGGATACGGGTCGGCACTTTGCCTGCTGGCCCAAGCCCCCGGTCACAACAATGCTTGGCAACCTGCCGATTGGATGCTGAACGAAAGGTCGGACGCACGTTGCACCGATGGGATGGACAACTGCTTCACCGGGGCATGCTTTGCTGGTAACGACCACGGTACCGTTGGCCATTTCACGGAGTATCAGGATAGGGTGATCGACAGCGCCGTCGGCATCGCTGCGTTCCATTCAAGCAAGGCGTGCGTAGTTGTACCATGATCGATACGCGGGGCCTGGGCCGGAACATACTTCTCGTACTGCTTGCAGCGAAATTGCTGGCCTGCGGAGAAGGTCCGTCCGGATATTCGCCGACGGACAAGTTGGCGTTGGATACGATCACCTTCCGCGCTGAACTGGACAGTGCGAGGATCTTTTTCCGCACCGGCAGGGTCCAAGAGGCCGACAGCTTGCTGAGGCCGATCCTGCGCCACACCAACGGGGTGCCGGAATTGCGGAAGCAGCGGATGCATGCGCTTGCCCTCAAAGGGCAGATCCATCAGCGCAGTTCCCAACTGGACAGTGCGATGCTCTACAACAGGGAGCTGATGGCCGTCGCAGTGGCCGCGAGCGACACCTTCTGGATCGCCGGGGCGCACACCAACATCGGTGTGGTCCATGAGATACGGGGCGAATACGCCGAAGCGCTCAAAGAGGGACTGGCCTCTTTGCATCTGAAGGAATTGCGAGGGGACAGCATTGCAATGGCCCGCACCCTGCACAACATCAGTCTGTTGCAATGGCGCCGCGACAGCCTTGTTCAAGCCCTCGATTTCCTGCAGCGCAGCATCGCCATCAAGCGTAAACTGGACCCCGGTTCCGTTCACAGCAGCCTCAACGGTCTGGGGGTTTTGCTGATCGAAGCGGGTGAACTGGATTCGGCCGTTGTGGTGCTGAAGGAGAGCCTGGCAAAGGAGGACAGCTTGGATGATGGTGCTGAACGGGAAATGCAACTCAGCAACCTGGGTCTGGTGTTCGAGCGAAAGGGCATGCTTGACAGTGCCGCCCACTTCTATTCGGAAGCACTCGATTTTTCGCGGGAGCACGGCAACTACGAGGTGGAGATCCGTTCCCTGTACGGCCTCGGTGATGTGCGACGGGCACAGGGCCGCTACAACGAGGCAAAGGCGCTGTTGGATAGCAGCCTCGCAATCTCCAAGCGCATCGACTCCATGGAGGACATGAAGGAGGCGCATATCTCACTCGTGTACCTGTACGAGCACCTGAACGATCCGGCCAATGCGCTGCGACACTTCCGCAGCTACCATACCCTGCGCGACACGCTGATGAACGCCGAGGTGACCGGTCGCATGGCCGAGCTGGGCCTGCGCTATGACAGCGAGAAGAAGGACCGCGAGAACGCCGAGCTGCGTGCGCAACAGGAGCTGGCCGAGCTGCGTGCCGACCGCAACAGCGCCATCGCCATCGGAACCGGTATGCTGGCCCTGGCGCTCATCGTGCTGGGCTGGACCATGCTGCAGCGCAACAGGCAGCGCGCACGCCAGCGTGAAGCCGAGTTGGAGCAACAGGCCCTGCGCTTGCAGATGGACCCGCACTTCCTCTTCAACGCATTGAACACCGTTCCCGGACTCTATGCCAGCGGTGATCCCGCAGCCGCCAACGACCACGTGGGCCACCTCTCAAAATTCCTGCGCCTGGTGCTGGAGACCAGCCGCCGCCGCACCATTTCGCTGGCGCAGGAACTCGAACTGGTTGAACACTACCTGCAGATCTGCGCCAATCGCCGGCCGGACAAATTCACCTGGGAGCTGAAGGTGATGCCCTATGTGCGTCCGGACCGGCTGGCCGTTCCACCGATGCTCATCCAGCCCGTGGTGGAGAATGCTTTGGAGCACGGTTTCAAAGGCGTACAGAAAGGGCATTTGAGCGTGTTGGTCGACCTGGCCGGAAGTGTGTTGCACCTGGAAGTGCAGGACAACGGTATCGGTCGCAAAGCCGCAGCACAGCGACCCTCCAGGCACCCTGGTGCATCCATGGGCATCGATCTGGTAAGGCAGCGGATCATGCTCTTTGACAAACACGCGAACGGAAGCGATGCAGTGCAGGTGAAGGACGGAAGCCCCGTCGATCCATCGCGCCCGGGCACCACCGTTACCTTGCGCTTCAGACCACAGATCCAGACCGAACATGCTGAAGCTCGCGATCGTTGACGACGAAGCGCCCGCCCGCGCCAGCCTCCGTGCAGCATTGGCCGGTATCCCTCTGGAAATGGAGGTGGTGGGCGAGGCCCAGAGCGTGGCGGAGGCCGTGGAGCTCATCAACAGCAAACGCCCCGATGTGGTACTGCTCGACATCTGGATGGATGACGGTACCGGTTTCGATGTGCTCGATCGTACGGACCACGATGCCACGCGCGTGGTCTTCGTCACCGCCTTCGATCACCATGCGGTGCAAGCCTTCAAGCGCGGTGCCTTGCACTACCTGCTGAAGCCTGTGGTGCGCGCCGATCTGCAGGATGCGCTGGAACGTGCCGCTGCGGCTCCCGCACCCAATACCGAGCTGGTGGACCATGCGCGTCGTGCACTCATCGATCGCATCGTCATCCCCACGGCCGAAGGCTTCCACATTCTAACTCCGGACGAGATCGTGCGCTGCGAGAGCGACGGCAACTACACGCGTTTCCACCTCGTGAACGGCGACCGTGTGGTGGCTTCCCGCACCCTGAAGGATTTCGAAGGCCAGCTCCTGCCCTTCGGATACATGCGCGTACACCTCTCGCACCTGGTGAACATGGCGCAGGTGAAAATGTACCTGCACCGCGACGGCGGCACGCTGGTGCTGGCCAATGGCCACGAGGTGCCCGTAAGCCACCGCCGCCGCAACGAAGTGCTGGAAACGCTTGGGCGGAAGGGGGTGAAGGGCTGATCCATGTCCGATCGCCATCGGACCCATTGCCCTCGTGGTCGAGGGCTTGGACGAATGGGCAATGAACTAAATGAACGGGCCATGCTCGGATGCGATCGCTTGCCCGAACGTTGATCGGTCAACGGGCGATCGGCCGGACCGGACATTTACTCGTTCGCAGCACCTTGGTCCGCTAGGGTAACTCAGATTTGCGGCATTGTCACATCTGCACGAGTGATCCATACCCCCAAGACCATGCGCGTTCTGCTTCCAGCCCTCTGCTTTTTCATCGCCACTGCCGCATACGGCCAAGCAACATATTCCGGCAATGCCTCCGGCATATTGTCGGGTCCCGGCATGAACAGTTGGTCACCCTTCACCTTCAATAACACACCTGCCACGTTCGGGGATGCTACCATCACCTTCCGCTGGGCGGCATGCACCACCGGCGGCGGCAACAGGATCGACATAGAACTGCGCACCGGAACGAACACCTACGTATCGGTCTATGTAGAATCGGGCAACACTCAGAGCTGCACATATCTACATCGATCCGCTACCATTTCCGAAACGCAGCTCCGCAATGCATTGAACTATGGTGCCGGCACCGTACAAGGACGTGCCCGCATCCTCGATAATTGTTCCCCGGGCATCGGTTGCAGCTTTAATGATCCGGTCCTGAGCCAGTTCAACATGAGCTACATCGTGCAATCCGCATACTTCACATCGCCCGGCGCATCCATCTGCCCTGGTTCCACGGTGCAATTCAACGACCAAAGCATCAACAACCCCACCGGCTACGAATGGAGCTTTCCCGGAGGTACGCCGGCCACCAGCAGCCTGCCCAACCCCGTGGTGCAATACCCCACGACCGGCAACTACAACGTCACGCTCACGGTTACCAATAGTGCTGGCACCAGCACCGTTACCCGCAACAACTTCGTTACCGTACATGCCTTGCCCAATGCATTCGCGGGTATCGATCAGACGGTATGCGCGGGCAACACGGCACAGTTGCAGGCCAGCGGGGGGAGCACTTACCTCTGGATGCCGTCCACCGGGCTGTCGAACCCCGCCATTGCCAACCCGGTAGCTTCGCCATCCAGTACTTCCACATGGACCGTGATCGTTACTTCCCCACAGGGTTGCCAGGCCAGCGATGCGGTCACCATAGCAGTGACGCCACAACCGCAGATCGCACTCACGCCTGCGGACGGCGTGTTATGCCAAGGCGATACGCTCAGTCTGCAAGCCCAAGGCGCGGACCTCTACACCTGGTCGCCCAACCTGTTCATCAGTTCGGCCAGTGGTAGCAATGTGCAGGTGTGGCCAGTGGGCACCTTCACATGGACCGTCACCGGATCGGACCTGAACGGCTGCACCGGACAGGCCACTACAACGGTAACCGTAGGAGCGGCATCGCAGCCTTCCACCACCACGGAGCAAGCGTGCATCAGCTACACCTGGAACGGGCAGACCTATACCGAGAGCGGTTCGTATTCCCTTGCGCTTTCCAACGCCTTCGGGTGCGATAGCATCGCCAACCTGGAGCTGACCATTACCCCGGTGGATACCGCTGTGTTCCTTGCCGGTGCCACGCTTACGGTGCATCAAGAAGCAGCCGAATACCAGTGGCTGGATTGCGCCAACGGCAATGCGCTCATCGCAGGAGCAACGGAACAGTCATTCACGCCGGAACAGAACGGGGTGTATGCCGTGCAGGTATCGGTGAACGGATGCAGCGAAGTAAGCGGATGCCATGTCGTCCTATCGACTGGTATTTCCGACTCCCGCAACACGAACTACCGGGTGTTCCCGGTGCCGGCCCACGACCACGCCGTTATTGAGTCCGATGGTCCTCTTGGCCTCGTGCATTTGTGCGATGTAAGCGGTCGTGTGGTTCGGTCCTTCAACGTGCTGGAGCAGCGCATGGTGCTGCCCTTGCAGGGTGTTCCTCAGGGTCCGTACTTCCTGCGGATCGAGGGGCCGTCCGGAAACTGGAATGGCCGTATCATCGTGCAGTGATGGATCCATGTTCCGGAGCATGCGTTCGTGTGCTTCTGTATTGCGCACTGGCGCTGTTCACCGCATGCGGTGATGCGGTCCCGCCTTCCCGTGGGGCGGAGCCGGATGACGCGGCATTCGTGACCGAGCTCGCTGAAGCGAAATCCATGCTCAGCGAGGGGCGCGTGGATGAAGGTGAAGCGGCGGCACGAGCGGTTCTCAGGGCTGCCCAAAGCAGCGCTGCACTGGTCAAGCAGCAGGTGCAAGCCTTGTCGTTGCTGGGGCTTGCGCAGCAGCGGCGACATCGGAACGACAGTGCCCTGCACTACTACCGCGAGAGCTTGCGTATGGCCGAAGCGATCGGCGACACTGCCGGTATTGGTACCGCCTGGCTCAACGTGGGCGTGGCCTTGCAGCGTCTTGGCGATTACGATGCATCGCTGCAAGCCGCTTTGAACGCACTGCGCATCAAGGAGGCGATGAACGATGAGAGCGGTGCGGCGCGGGTGATGAACAACCTGAGCAACCTCTACTGGCGGCAGAACGATCGGCCAGCGGCCATCGCCATGCTGCAACGAAGCATCGCCATCAAGCGTGAGCTGCAGGATAGCCTGGGCCTTTCCAACGGCCTCAACGGATTGGCGGTGATGTTGGTGGAGGATGGCCGCCCCGATACGGCCGTGCTCTTGCTGCGGGAAAGCATCGCCATTCAACGCAGTGTGGCCCCGGATGCGGAACTGCACAGTCAGTTGGTGAACATGGGCCTGGCATACCACGGTGCGAACAAGCAGGACAGTGCGCTGCATTACTACCACCTCGGCATGGAGGAAGCGCGACAATGGGAGGATCCCTTCGTAGAAGTGCATGCTTTGTACGGCATGGCCGAGGTGCTTATGGACGCAGGAAAATTCCGTGAGGCCGGACCGTTGCTGGACAGCAGCCTGGCGATCGCGCAGCGCATCGGATCCGCCGATCTCATCAAGGAAGCCCACGTTTCGCTTGCTCGCCAGCGCGAATCCATGGGCGATCCGATCGCTGCGCTGATGCACGTTCGCAGTTCACAGCTTCTGAGCGACTCGCTGATGAACGCCGAGAAGGATGCGACCATGAGCGAGCTGCGCGTGCGTTTCGACACGGAGCGGAAGGAACGCGAGAACACTGCACTGCGCGCGGCACAGGAGCTTTCCGACCTGCGTGCCGAACGCAACCGCTGGGTGGCCATCGTGGTCGCTGTGCTGGCCATGGCGGGTGGCCTGCTCGCCTGGGTCATCGTGCAGCGCAACCGTCAACGCGCACGCCAGCGCGAAGCGGACCTGGAGCAGCAAGCCTTGCGTCTCCAGATGGACCCACACTTCCTCTTCAACGCATTGAACACGGTGCCCGGCCTCTACGCTGCAGGCGATGCCGCTCTTGCCAATGATCACGTGGCGCACCTGTCGCGCTTCCTGCGCCTGGTGTTGGAAACGAGTCGCCGAAGAGCCATCCCCCTGGGGCAGGAGCTGGAGTTGGTGGAGCACTACTTGCGCATCAGTGCCAATCGGCGACCGGACACGTTCACGTGGCAGGTGAAGGTGATGCCTGATGTGCGCACGGAGCGCGTGGCCATTCCGCCCATGCTGATCCAGCCCTTGGTGGAGAATGCCATCGAACACGGGTTCAACGATGAAGAGCCGGGTGAACTGTCCGTGCTAGTAGCCTTGGAAGGCATCCTGCTACGCATCGAAGTGAAGGACAACGGCATGGGCCGATCCGCAGCAGCCGCGCGACCTTCGCGCCACCAAGGGAATTCCATGGGCATCGATCTGGTACGCAAACGACTGACGCTTTTCGATAAGCGGATGGCACAAAGCGACGCCGTTGAAGTGCGCGACGAACACGATGCGGACAGGAAGCCGAACGGCACCACCGTGATCCTGCGCCTGCACATCCAGAACCTGAGCGAACATGCTGCGACTGGCGATCATTGACGACGAAGCGCCGGCCCGGACGAACCTGCGTGCCGCGCTGGGTTCCATTGCCATGGAGGTGGAAGTGGTGGGCGAGGCCAAGAACGTTGCAACGGCCGTTGAACTGCTGGAGCTCACCCGGCCGGATGTGGTGCTGCTGGACATCTGGTTGGGCGACGGAACCGGCTTCGATGTGATGGAGAAGTTATCGCACCAGGACACGGCCGTGATCTTCGTTACGGCGTACGATAGCCATGCGGTACGAGCCTTCCAAGCGGGGGCACTGCATTACTTGTTGAAGCCCATTGCGCGCGCTGAACTGCAAGAGGCTTTGGAGCGTGCTGCCAATGCTCCGCGCCACTCGGAAGGCAGCTTGAAGGAGGTGCGCAAGGTGCTGCTGGACCGCATTACCGTGCCCACAGCCGAGGGCTTCCATGTGCTTTCGCCGCCCGAGATCGTGCGCTGCGAGAGCGATGGCAACTACACGCGGTTCCACCTGGTGAATGGGGACAAGGTGCTGGTATCGCGCACCATGAAGGAGTATGATGCGCAGTTGGAGCCACACGGCTTCATGCGGGTACACTTCTCGCACTTGGTGAACATGGCGCAGGTGAGGTCGTACCTGCACCGCGATGGCGGTTTGCTGGTGCTGGCCAATGGTCACGAAGTACCGGTGAGCCACCGCAGACGTAATGAAGTGCTGGATGTACTTGGGCGGAAGGGCACAAAGGGTTGATCTTCGGGGCATGCATTCGTTCATTGCGCTGGGCATGCTCATGCTCCTTCCGGTCGTTTCTTTCGCACAACAAGGCGATACACTGCGCTTCCATTCGGAGGCCTTCGGCACGGAACGGTCCGTGGTGGTACACCTGCCCCAATTCCACCGCTATGCCAGCGCCGAGGTGCGCATGCCGGTGATCATCCTGCTGGATGGCCAGCATGACTGGTTCATCGATCCGCTGCTGAACGACGTCCGTTTTCTCCAGTACACGCACGAGGTTCCGCAGGCCATCGTGGTCACGGTGCCGCACGCGAACAGGGTAACGGAGAGCGCCACCGACAGCATCACGCAAGCCAGCATGCCCTTGTTGGAACTGCTCACCAAGGAATTGCCACCGCTGCTCGCACCCTATCACCCCGGCGACCTCACTGTGCTGGTGGGTCATTCCTTCTCGGCCAGCTTCGCGCTGTACGCCCACCTCGCCGCACCAGCTGCCTTCGATGCGGTGATCGCACTGTCGCCCTTGCATCAGGTGGAGCATTCGTTGCCCCGCGTGGCGGACCGGTTGGAGAAGCAGCCGAACGAGCGGGTACTTGTTGCTGTTGGCGGTGCTGCGCGCAACAAAGATGGTGGTCATCACGCTGGGCTTACGGAAGCTATCGCCCTGGCGGATCCGGTACGTACACAAGGGCGGCTGCTCTTCCGCGAATACCCGTCGGCCGGGCATACATCGCTGCCCATCATCGCCTTTCCGGAGTTGCTCAGCACCTTGTTCATGCCCTACGCGGAGCGCGATTCCCTGGCCGCGGTGGATGATGAGTACAAGTTGGTGGAAGTGCCTCCCGCACCGGAGCTCTTCATGGAACAGCTGAAGACGAGTTGGTCGTTCCTGGGCACCTCCATCCCATGGGGCTTGGACGAGGCGAACGGCCTGCTTTCACGCTTGGCCAATAGCGAGCAGAACGATCACGTGATCCTGCTGCTGCGCAAGGCCATCGCGCTCTACCCCAATTTCTACTACTTCCATGCGTGGTTGGGAGAAGCCTTGCTGGAGCAAGATCCCGTGGCCGCCAAAAAGCACGTGCGCGATGCCCTGCGCATCATGGACGAATACGACCGCGCCGATCCGGACTACGACGAGATGAAGGCGGAGTTGGAGGGGATGTTGGAATGAAGCCGACGATGCGCCCGAGCTGGCATACGCCACCGATCTTCGCGACATGGCCGAACCCTTGAAAGAAATGTTCAACCGGGCGTATTTCGAGCGCCTGGCGAAGGAGTTGGAAGCGGTGCATCCGTCGTTGAAGCGTGCCGCGTTCCTGAAGGCGGTGCAGCAGGGCAACGAAGCGCGCGAGCTGAACGCCCGCATGCGCCACGCGTCCATCACCCTCCGCAGCCACCTGCCCGCCGACTACCGCAAGGCCGTACACGTGCTGAAGGACCTGGCACCACGCATGCCCAAGGGCTACACCGCGCTGCTCTACCCCGACTTCGTGGGCGTGCATGGCCTGCATGAACCGGCCTTCTCCTTGGAAGCGCTTCGCTATTTCACCGGCTTCGGCTCCTCCGAATTTGCGGTGCGTGAGTTCTTCCGCCGCGATGTGCAAGGCACCTTGAAGGTGATGCGCAACTGGGCCGAGGATGCCGACGAACATGTGCGGCGTCTGGCCTCGGAGGGCAGCCGTCCGCGCTTGCCGTGGTCGTTCCGTTTGGAGGCCGTGCTGAAGGACCCCACGCTCACCACCCCGATCCTGGAACGCCTCCGCGCCGATGACGCCCTCTACGTGCGCAAGTCGGTGGCCAACCACCTCAACGACTTCAGCAAGGACCATCCGAAGTACATGGTGCAGCTGCTCGCCCGCTGGGACAGGCAACACCCGCACACCGCGTGGATCGCCAAGCACGCCAGCCGCACG
This sequence comes from Flavobacteriales bacterium, assembly GCA_019638115.1. Taxonomy (GTDB): domain Bacteria; phylum Bacteroidota; class Bacteroidia; order Flavobacteriales_F; family PHOS-HE28; genus PHOS-HE28. Next base: position 89,921 of record JAHBUK010000003.1, read on the forward strand.
CTGATCAAAGCCGGCGATCCCGCAGCGCTTGCCATCTTCGCGTTCGATACGAAGGTGAAGGTGCGCGTGGACGATCTTGTGGTAAGCCCCAAGCGCCTCAAACTCGGCGACCGGTTGGCGTTATCCTTCTCCGTGGTCTCCGAGGCAGCACGCACCCAACAGCTCGCGATCGATTACGCCATCCACTACCGCAAGGCGAACGGTGGCACTTCCCGGAAGGTCTTCAAGCTGAAGGAGGTGGAGCTTCCCGCGAAGGGCGCGTTACCGCTGAGCAAGAGCCAGCGCATCATGGACTTCAGCACGCGCAAGCACTACCCGGGCGAGCATGTGGTGGAGGTGCAGGTGAATGGACGGGTGATGGCGGAGGGGGTGTTCAGGCTGGAGGTGTGAACGATCACGGTGTTGCGGTCCGTTCAGCCAAAGGATGCCCCAAGGCAAGAATGACGAATGCGAGCGCCACCACCCAGCTTTCCGCGAGCAGGCCTTTCCAGTCGTGCAGGTACACGAACTGCACCAGCAGGAACATGATCACGCCCAGGTTCAGCCAGCTGCCCCACACGAAGGTCTTCGGCAGGAACATCATCAGGCAGCCCACGAAGCCCATTACGCCGAGCAATTGCCGGAGCAAGGGCGCTGTACCGAAGGGCTCGAAAAACTTCACCATGGCCGGGCTGTTGGTCATCATGCCCCAACCTGCGCGCAAGCTCATCCATGCCATGAACAGAATGAGGGCGGCATTCAGGAAACGAAGTGCGGTGTGCATGTCCATGGGTGTCAGGTGGTGCGTGTAAAGGAGGCAGCGTACAGTTCATCAGGGCCGTAGCTCGAAGGCCGTTCGCCCAGCGGAAGGTAACGTGCGAACCCGGCATGCTTGAACAGCTCAACGGCCCGCGTTCGCGGCACAGGGTGCGGCACCCAAGGTGGCAAGGGAAGCGCGCGGTCGTATTCCACCAGCACGATGTGCTCCGTGCATGCGGCCAAGCGCTTCAGCAAGCCTTGCTGATCGGCGATGAAGTGCAACAGGTTGGCCATGAGCACCCCGTGGACGTGTTGTTGCGGAAGGTGTTCCGCCGAGCCCTGTTGTGCCTCAATGAAAACACCGGCATGCGCGTTCGGTAGTCGTTGCAATGCGGTGACGTCAACATCCACAGCAACGATGCTGCTCCCCTTGGGCAGCAGCTCCGCCAGTGCACGTGTGAAGATGCCCGTGCCGCACCCCAGGTCCAGCCAGCGCTGTGGGATATCCCTGTCGATGGGCGCCGCGTGGATCAGCTCCCGCGCATCCGCAACGGTCATGCTCAGTGGTTGGACTGCCCCACTTCCAATCGGGTGATATACCCGTCGGCCACGTGGAACTTGAAGTAGACCTTAAAATCGCCCCAGGAGTCGCTGTGCAGCTGGCCGTACACGTGAAGGCCGTCGTGCTCCACTTTGTCGATGCGCGTGAAGCGCTCGCGCCCCTTGCCGAACGCTCCGTTGGTGAAATTGCTCAGGCTGCCTTCGTTGCCATCATCGGCGAAGGTGGCATCAGGTGCGAAGAGGGCATCCCAGGCTTTGCGGTCCTGTGCGTTGAGTGCTTCGATGGCGGCTTTGGCAGTAGGGTTGGTGATGGAGGCGGTCATGGAGGTCCGTTGGTGTTGGGGCTGCCCGAATGAGCTGGTCAGGGGGGCGAGGTGTTCCGCTGCGATGGTAACGCCGCAGAGACCGATGGTGATCAGGAAGATGCGCATGGGTCCGACGATGCTTCCAAGATAGGTGTGCGATCGTACGTGCACACGCGTATGGACGGGTGCGCGGTCCATCGGTCACGATCGTGGGTCGCTCTGAAGAGGGTGTTCAAGCGCATTCAGGGGCGCGGTGGTCTGGCCCCCATCTCGAATTCCAAGGTGCCGCCTGCCATCAGTTCCGCGTGGGTGATCTGGCGCCGTTCCAGCTCGTTGCCATTCAAGCGGATACGCTGAACGAACACGTTCTTGGTACCCTGGCCTTTGGTGGAAATGGTTAAGGACTTCCCATTGGGCATCGGTATCACAGCCTTGTCCACGATCGGCGCACCCAGTTCGTAATGGATGTTGCCGGGTTCCATGGGATAGAATCCCAGCGCGCTGAAGATGTACCACGCGCTCATCTGGCCACAATCGTCGTTGCCGCTCAGGCCGTCCGGCGTTGGGCGGTACATGCGGTCCAGCACATCGCGCACGCGCTTTCCGGTCATCCACGGGCGATCGCTGTAGTTGTACAGGTAGGGCACATGATGGCTGGGTTCGTTGCCGTGCACATAGTTGCCCATGATGCCGTCGCGTGTAATGTCCTCGGTGTGCGCGAAGTACTTGTCGGGGAGTTCCATGGTGAAGAGGGAATCGAGGTGTTCGCCGGTCCGTCTTTTTCCTCCCATAAGTCGCACCAGGTCGGCGGGTTCGTGGGGTACATAGAGGCCGTAGTTCCAGGCGTTGCCTTCTATGAATCCCCGTTGGTGCGTATCCAGCGGATCGAATTCCTGTAGGAAGGTGCCGTCGGATAGCATCGGGCGCATGTATCCCGATCGCGGGTCGAACACGTTGGTGTAATTCAAGCTGCGGGCCGTGAACTCCTCCGCAATGGAAGTGTTCCCGAGCCTTTGCGCCAAGGTGGCGATGCAGCGGTCATCATATGCGAACTCCAAGGTTTTCGAAACGCTTGCACCGCTCTTGTCCTCGGGCACATAGCCCAGGTCCATGTACATGCCCAGGCCATCGAAGGGGCGGTACTTGGCGGTGGATACGCAGGCGTTCAGCGCGTGTTGTGCGTCGAATCCCGCGATGCCCTTGGCGTGCGCATCGGTGATCACGCTAACGGCATGGTAACCGATCATGCACCAATTCTCATTGGCATGGTGGCTCCAGATGGGCAGCATGCCGTGTGCGCTCTGGTCGTAGTGCGCCAGCATGGAGTTGATGAGGTCGCTGCTGCGCTGGCGTTGGATGATGTTGAAGAGCGGATGTAGTGCCCGGTAGGTGTCCCACAGCGAGAAGGTGCCGTGGTTGGTGAAACGCTCCGCCACATGCACGTTCTGGTCCAGCCCGCGGTACTTGCCGTCCACATCCATGTATACCGTGGGCGACAGGCACGCGTGGTACATCGCGGTGTAGAAGTTCTTGAGCACCTCGGGACGTTTGCTTTCGATGTGGATCCGCGAAAGCTCAGCGCGCCAAGCTTCCTGTGTTTCCTGCACCACGCGATCGAAGTCCCAGTGCGATAGTTCCTTTTCCATGTTCAGGAGCGCTCCCTGTGTGCTCACACTGCTCAGGGCCACCTTCACCTGCAGTTGGAGTTCCGGTCCCGGCAGAAAGCCGAACCACGCGCGCAACTGTCGGCCGGCCATCTCCGGAAAGTCCTTCGTCTCCTCGAACTTCCGCCAGAAGCCGCGGTACTCCGTGGGGCGCGTATCCGGCTGCTGGCCGTAGCGCACAATGGGCCGGTCGAAGGCCATGGCGAAGTACACCGTGCGGGTGCGCCCCCAGCCGTTGGTCTGCCGGTAGCCCGTTACCAGCGTATCGTTCTCCACCCGCACAAAGGTCCACACGTTCTTGTCCGCATGGTTGTAGATGCCGTGTACCAGGTCCAGGATCACGCGCAGGGTATCGTCAGCTCCTGCATGCGTCGGCATCGTGTAGCGGTGCATGCCCACACGCGTGGTGGCCGTCAGCTCGGCGTGTATGCCATGCTCCTCCAACAGCACTTCATACTTGCCGGGCACGGCCTTCTCCGTGTTGTGCCGAAAGACCGAACGATAACCGCTCTTTGGGTCCGCCGCCGTGCCGGGGTTCATGCGCAACGGCCCCATGGTGGGCATCAGTAGGATGTCGCCCAGGTCGCTGTGGCCAGTGCCGCTGAAGTGCGTGTGACTGAAGCCCACGATGGTGCTGTCGTCGTATTGGTATCCGGAGCAGGTGGTGTACACCTCGGGATTGTACCGGCCGCCCACCGCATAGGGAATGGTGTCCGTGTCGGGGCTCAGTTGCACCATGCCGAAGGGTGCCGTGGCACCGGGGTACACGTGCCCCATGCGTTGTGTGCCGATCATGGGGTCCACATGGCGCAGCAGGTCGTTGGGTGCCTGCTGAGCGGAAACGGCCAGTACGGAAAGGGCGAACGGAAGGCAGATGATCCTTTGATGAGCGAACATGGAACAAGGATAAGGCTGCCTAGGCCGGATGCGGAGAGGTCTGTGGCTATCGGGACGCACGCAGGGGCGAGCGGAAGTCCTCCGACCAGGTGTTCATTTCCACCAGCGATCTTGCCCGGGGCAGCTATCTCGTACAGGTCTCACTGAAGAGCGGAAGCCGTAGCATGCGGGTCGTGTTGGAGTAGTGCAGGCAGTGGCAGGCTCGGTCCAACGCGCTCACTTCGCTCCAGCACACGCCGCCAACATCGCCTTCACCGTCTTCGGTGCGCTACCGATGAAGATCTGCTCACCGATCACCATCGTTGGCCGCTTCAGGAAGGTGTATTCCTCCAGGATGTACTTGCGGTAGTCCTTCTCGGTGAGCGTCATTTCGTTCAGGCCCATGCTGCGGTACTTCATGGCCACGCGGCTGAAGAGCGCTTCGTAGCTGCCTGCGAGCTTCTTCAGCTCATCGATCTCTTTGGCGGTGATGGGTTCGCTCTTGATCTCGCGCAGGGTGAACTTCTTCAGGTTGGGGATCTCCTTGAGGATGCGCTGGCAGGTGCCGCAGTTGGCGAGGTGGTAGATGGTCATGGGTGGGGAACAATCAAATGAGTCGATCGGTGCGGCCGCAAAGGTGAATATCTTCACAGACCATGCGACCGCTGCTTTTCATCGCCGGAGTTATTCTCGTGTTGGTCCCTGAGGTCCTTCGTGTCTACTACATCATGCCCTTCCCGGGCAGTCAGCAGGATGTGCCGGGTGATGCCCGCCATGTGGATATAGCCTACTGGTTGCACAACAACATCTGGTGGTTGCGCTTGATCGGTTCTGCATTGATCGTAGGACCAGCTATTCACTACCTGCGACAAGGAGGGTGGGGCAGGCGCATTGCCGTGGTGCTTCCCATCGTGCTCTGTGTGGTGGTGGTGTATGCATTCAACTTCCGCTTCATGGCGGACAAGATGTTCCTGGTGCAAGAGCAGAAGGTGCTGCGATCGCTCGCTGAAGGCGATGCCTCATCCACCGAATTGGTGTTAGTGGTTGAACGTGCTGGGGATGCACGGGCCTTTCCCATCAGCATCATCGGGTACCACCACCAAGTGATGGACACCATCGGCCATGAACCCGTGCTGATCACCTACTGCACAGTGTGTCGCACTGGTCGGGCCTGGTCCCCCAAGATCAACGATGAAGCAGATCAGTTCCGTTTGGTGGGCATGGACCACTTCAACGCCATGTTCGAGGACTCCAGGACCAAGAGCTGGTGGCGGCAGGTAAGCGGGGAATGCATCGCGGGTCCCTTGAAAGGAAGGCAATTGGATGAGTTGTTCTCGTCGCAGATGACCCTGGGTGAATTTGCGCGTCGCCATCCATCCGGAATGGTCCTGCAACCGGATCCGCTCTTTCTTGCGAAGTATGAAGCACTGGATGGTTTTGATGACGGAACGATCGCTTCGTCGCTTGAACAACGCGACGCCACGAGCTGGCAACGCAAGAGCTGGGTCGTGGGCGTGCTGCACAATGGCGCTGCGCGCGCATACGATTGGAACGACCTCCTGGCGCTCCGTACCATAAGTGATACGCTCGGTGGCGAGGCCATCCTCGTTCGGCTGCATCCGGACAATGCATCCTTTGATGTGATCCGCGAAGCGGACCAGCACATGGCCATCAAACCGGTGTCCATACCAGCGTATCAGGAGTTCTGGCATAGCTGGCGGACATTCCAGTCGGGTACCACGCGGTATCAGGCGACGCAATGAGCGACAACGCAACGCCAGCCTAACGCCGACTAGAACTCCGCACTCTTCGGCGTCCGCGGGAACGGGATCACATCCCGGATGTTCCCCATCCCTGAAAAGCGCCCTCCAAGGGTCATCTTGGGCTCTTGGTAATAATTCCGGCTATTTTCAAGCCCTGATGGCCTCGACCAACGACTTCTGGGACAAATCGTCCACCTTGATCTGTGCTACCGGAGGTACGGCCCTGCAGGTCTTGGCCGAGGTATTCAAGGACTCCGGAACTGCGGTATCAACGGGTGCCATTGCTGGAGCATGGATGGGGCCTCTTGGTGTTGTGGCTGGAGCCATCGGTGGTTTTGGTGTCAATCGGCTTTCCTCCTGGCTCGATAAGCGCAAGGAATCGCGCGATGCCCTCAAGGACTTCCTCACCAACCACGACATCGCCTTGTCGCAAGCTCGCTGCGTGCAACAGCGCCTGCGGGAATACACCAAGGAATGCCGAACCGATCCAACGCGCAGGGAGTATGCGGACATGATCGAGGCGCTGGCGAAGGATGCCGAGCGGTGGTGGTTGAACCTGGTGAACAATCCGGCTCGGAAGGACCTCGAAGGCCTGCGCGATGCCCATGCAGTGGAGCATTTGACGAGCTACCTCGCCGATGGGGATGCGATCATGTTGGATCCGGCCACCTGGCGCGCCGTGATCGGTAAGGCGAGTGCAGGGATGAGGGACCCGCGTTTGGAAGGCCCCATCCTGGACAAGATCGCCGCGTATGTGGCCGGGCATTTCAAGCACGACTGGGTGGAAGCGCTGAAGGTGGACTTCCAGACCGATGGTAAGGCCTATGCTGCGGTGAGCTTGCGGTATTTCTCGGAGATCCTCGCTGCTGTGAAACAGGGTCAGGGTTTCGACGAAGAGACCAAGGCCCTGCTCAAGCGCATGCCGGAGTTCGCGAACGATGCGCAGGCTCTGGTGGACAGGCTCAAGGAAGCCAAGGCCGCCCTGCTCGCCATCGAAGACCTTCCTGGCCACCTCCGCGATATTGTTGAAGGCACCGAACTGCGCCTGCTCGATGCCATAAGCAAGGAGGGCAGAGAAACCCGCCGCCAGCTATCTGCCACGGAGAAACGTGTCATCGGTGTTGTGTTGTTGAGCGGGTTGATCACGGTTGCTATAGTTCTTGCCTTAAGCCCCCCATCAAGCGAAGGGTCCTTCTCAACCCTGGTGCGCATCGATCAAGCACCTGGCGGCAAGATCTTGACCAACTATCCTGGACTACAGCCCGAGGCTCAGCTTACCCTCAATGGAGGTAATTACAACCGAGTACTTGAAATTGGAAAGGGAGGCGACTTGAAGATGGATGATGTGCCATCAAAAATCTTGGACCACAAGGTGCAGGCTACGCTGGTCGATCGATACTGGAAGGTGGCACTGGACAGTATCGTGCTGCGCAAAGGTGAAATGGTGGTGGAACTCGTGCCGAACGGTGTTTTGGAAACGGTCGAGGGTCGTGTGGTGAACGAGAACGGAAAAGGACTTGAGGCCACTGTCGTCTCCATCAGCGGGGATACCACGGTCACGACCGGCATTGATGGCACCTTCTCCATCAAATTGGCTTGGAAACACCAAAGAAAGGAACACAAACTGTACTTGCTGAACTTTGGATCTGGGGCGGATCACAGCACCTACCTGCCCGAAAGCGAACCAGCAACTCTCGTTGCTTCAAACTGATCGACACTTGCGTACCGGCCTTCTCTCCATTGCCCTGCTCGTTGAAGCGATCACCGTCCAGGCACAGCCAAGTATCGACCTCTTCATCAGCGTGATGATCAACGGGGATCCACCCAAGGTCGTCACTGTGCGTTTGCTGGATGGCGGAGCCAGCGACCAGAGGATCTTAGCGCCGTTCGATCCGCAACGTATGAGGGTCATTAACCGACAGGCAGGGTCTCGGGTAGAGCTTGAGGTGAGTGCCACCGGCTACGACGTTGCCCATGGGGAAGGCTATGATGTGGTGAACAACAGGCGGCTGGAATTCCGGCTACCGAACCTGGCACAACACCCGCTCACCATCCGCTTGGAAAAATTCAAGCGAACGGCAGTAGAAGAAAAGTTGGATCAAAAGCTGAAAGAAGACCAGCACAGGGCAATAGAGCAATGGAATGCATCCGAGCAGGATCGGATCAAAGCGCTCCCGAGCTGGGAGGCACGCGAGAAGGCCACAGCGGCACTAGCGCTTGAGTATGCGCAAAGACAGGATGCCCTTGAGATCACCATGCTGGAGCTCGCCTGGTTGCGGGGCGAATCCACCAATACGCCCACTATGAAGGAGTTTCTTCGCATTCGCGAGGAAGAGAGTCCTGAGAAGGCGATCGAGTACGTGGCTTCGCGCAAAAGCAAGATGGCCGATGATCATCGCAAAACCAAGATCCCGGCAGATGGCCGCCGGCACCTGCTGCCACGGTACGAAGCAGCCCGGTTGCTTGGAGCTATAGGCCGGTATGAAGAGGCCGTCACCTGGTATCAGGAACTACTCCAACTCGATCCCCTTTGGAGCGAGGTGTACGACGCACTGTTCTGGCGGTTGACTCTCGATGGTGACCGAAAAGCGCTGTACGAGGCGTTGCCGGCGGTAAGGCTCATGCGAGAAAAGGCGGACAGCATCGCACACCGGTTTGTAGCGGCTCTTCCAAATGATCAGGTCGCGCAGCGCGACCTGTCGGTGAGTTACAACAACCTGGGCGATCTGCTTCTCCAGGAAGGCAAGGGCGTGGAAGCGCGCAGGGCCTACGAGGATGGGTTGGCGATCAGCCGGAAACTGGCCCAGGGTGACCCGCACAACGCCCAGGCGCAGCGCGACCTGTCGATCAGCTACAACAAACTGGGCGACCTGCTTCTCCAGGAAGGCAAGGGCGTGGAAGCGCGCAGGGCCTACGAGGATGGGTTGGCGATCAGCCGGAAACTGGCCCAGGATGACCCGCACAACGCCCAGGCGCAGCGCGACCTGTCGGTGAGTTACAGCAAGCTGGGCGACCTGCTTCGGCAGGAAGGCAAGGGCGTGGAAGCGCGCACCGCCTACGAAGAAGATCTGCGGATCAGCCGGAAACTGGCCGAGGCCGACCCGCACAACGCCCAGGCGCAGCGCGACCTGTCGGTGAGTTACAGCAAGCTGGGCGACCTGCTTCTCCAGGAAGGCAAGGGCGTGGAAGCGCGCACCGCCTACGAGGATGGGTTGGCGATCAGCCGGAAACTGGCCGAAGCCGACGCGCACAACGCCCAGGCGCAGCGCGACCTGTCGGTGAGTTACACCAAGCTGGGCGACCTGCTTCGACAGGAAGGCAAGGGCGTGGAAGCGCGCAAGGCCTACGAGGATGGGTTGGCGATCAGCCGGAAACTGGCCGAAGCCGACGCGCACAACGCCCAGGCGCAGCGCGACCTGTCGATCAGCTATGAACGGCTGGGCGACCTGCTTCTCCAGGAGGGGAAGAAAGCCGAAGCGACCGCTCAATTCTTCTTGTCACGGATGATCGGGCAGCGCTTGGCATTGGCATCGCCGGACATGCCGGAGATGATCGGTGCCTTGGCCTATCCCAGCATCCGTATCGCGCATATCGAGATGACCAACAAGCGCTACGATGCGGAGCGCCTGCTTGCGATCACGGATGAAGCCCGTCTGGCCTTGGAGCATCTGCGTTCGACCGGGAGCTTCCCGGATCGCCAAGCTGCCCAGCTCCGCACCATAGAGCGGATCCAGTTCGAGTTGAAGCTCTCGTCCAAGGAGCGCAAAGACCTCGAATTCCTCCGCGCTATCGATGGACGAAAGGAGGCATTGAGCGATCGACCTGGGAACGCAGGTAAGTCAAGGGAGCAGGCGCGGATCATTGCGGATCTGGAGAAGGGGTCCAAGAAACTCACCGGAGCGTTCAGAACGGTCGCGGAACAACGCATCGCGGCATACCACGGCAGCCTGTCTTGGTATTGCCTGTTCGATCGCCGGTTCGCCGAGGCACAGCAGGCGGCCGAGCGGGGCCTGCAACTGGATCCGAGCGAAGTGTGGATCAACACCAATCTGGCCTTGGCGCATTTGTACCAAGGGCATTACCAAGAGGCCGCCGCGATCTACCAACGCATGAAGGTCCAGCAGTACGGCGAGGGGACCTACCGAGCCACCTTCCTTGAGGATCTGGATGCCTTGGAGGCGGAAGGCATAACCCACCCGGATGTGGCAAGGGCGAGGGCGTTGCTGGCGGAGTAGACTACCCTTAGAACTCCGCACCTGCCTCCGGCAGGCAGGCTCTTCGTCCGCCTTCGCCAGGGCGCCACGGCAGAGGCGCGCTTTGGGGGGAAGGGGGTCATCCGCCGTTCGGCGGATCCTCCATGCCTTAGAACTCGGCCGACTTCGGCGTCCTTGGGAACGGGATCACATCCCGGATATTCCCCATGCCCGTAACGAACAGCACGAAACGCTCCAGGCCCATACCGAAGCCCGCGTGCGGCACCGTGCCGAAGCGGCGTGTATCCAAGTACCACCAGAGCTCCTTGTCATCTACCCCCATCTCCTTCATGCGTGCTTCCAGCACATCGAGGCGTTCCTCACGCTGGCTGCCGCCGATGATCTCGCCGATGCCCGGGAAGAGCACGTCCATGGCGGCGACAGTTGGGTGATTCTCGTCTTTGTAGCCGAAATCGCCAGGCCCATTAGTCCGCATATAGAAGGCCTTGATGCCTGCCGGATAACCCGTGACGATCACAGGCTTTTTGAACTCCTTTTCCACCAGGTACCGCTCGTGTTCGCTCTGTAGGTCCATGCCCCATTTCACCTCGAACTGGAACTGGCCCTTCTTGTTCGGCTTGCTATTCTCGAGTATCTCGATGGCTTTGGTGTATGTGATGCGCTCGAAGGGATTCTCCAGCACGAACTTCAGGCGATCGATCAGGCCCATCTCGCTGCGTTGTGCCTGCGGCTTGCTGGCTTCCTCTTCCTTCAGGCGCGCATCCAGGAACTGCAGATCGTCCATACTGTTGCGCAGCACGCGGGCGATCAGGTGCTTGCACAATCCTTCCGCGAGATCCATGTCGCCTTTGAGGTCCATGAAGGCGGCCTCTGGCTCGATCATCCAGAACTCGGCGAGGTGGCGCGCGGTGTTGCTGTTCTCGGCGCGGAAGGTGGGACCGAAGGTGTAGACCTTGCCCAGCGCCAGCGCGGATAGCTCGGCCTGCAACTGACCGCTCACAGTGAGGCGGCTTTCGGCACCGAAGAAGTCTTCCTTCCAATCCACGCTGCCATCCTCATTCAACGGCGGGTTCTTCGGGTCAAGCGTGCTCACGCGGAACATCTCGCCCGCGCCCTCCGCATCACTGGCGGTGATGATCGGGCTGTGGAAGTAGTTGTAGCCCTGCTGGTCGAAGTACTCGTGGATGCCGAAGCTCACCTGGTGGCGGATGCGGAAGATGGCGCTGTAGGTGTTGGTCCGGAAACGCAGGTGGGCGTTCTCGCGCAGGAACTCCAGGCTGTGCTTCTTGGGCTGGATGGGGTACTTCTCGGCATCGCTGTCGCCGAGCACTTCCACGGCCGTCACCTGCATCTCCACGCGCTGGCCGCTGCCCTTGCTCTCCACGATCACCCCTGTGCACTTCACGGCAGCGCTGGTGGTGAAGCGGGCGCGCGTCTCCGGCCCCACCTGCTCCTGGTCGATCACGCACTGCAGGTTGCGGATGGTGCTGCCATCGTTGAGGGCGATGAAGCGATCGTTGCGGAAGGTGCGCACCCAGCCGGCCACGGTAAGGGTGGTGCCTGTGAGGGTGGTGTCGTCGAGGACTTGCTTGATGGAGTGCATGGAGGCGAGGGAAGGGAGGGAGGCGAAGGAGGTAAAGGGGGCGAGGGATGGGAGGGAAGCGAAGGAGGTAAAGGAGGGGAGGGAAGGGAGGGAAGCGAAGGAGGTAATGGAGGGGAGGGAAGGGAGGGAAGGAGGTAATGGAGGCGAGGGGGAAAGCAGGGGAGGGCGGTTGGAGGTGATGAGGGTGAGGACGGAGGTGCATCCCTCCATTTCCTCCCTGACCTTCATCACCACCCTTACCGCATTCCGCCGCAAAGGAACGAAGGCGCGCTCACACCAACGCACGCAAGCGCGCCACCTTGCCATGGCGCTCCATGTTGAAGGTGTTGCTGGTGGCGTTGAGGTGTTCCAGAATGGCGAGGGCTTGGCGCAGGAGCTGTGTTCGGTGGCTTGCTTCGGCTGCGCGATCGGCCATGGCCATGAGCAGTTCGGCCAGCAGGTCCTGGTTGGCTTCGGTGGCTGCTTGGTGGTGTTCGAGCATGCCCAGCAAGGCTTCCGGATCGGTGCTCCGTAGTCCCGTTGTTTGCAGGTCCAAGGCTTCGTTCAACGCCAGCTCTACGGCATCCACTTGTGCCATCGGTTCTGCGTGGTCTTCCATGCCCAGGGCGGCGGATAGCAGGCGCCGCAGCACCATGCCGAGTTGCTCTATCTGGCGTGTAAGGTGGTCTTGGTAGGCCATGGGGGAGCGTACGAAGGCGCAAGGATGAAAGCGTGCGAGGGTGGACTTTTCTTGCACCCTCGCACCTTCCAACTCTTCCAGCTAATTGACAGGTCAGGGCAACTGCTCCACACGCGATGCTGTGGGCACCACCCCGCCTATGTTGCCCAAGATCGGGTCGCGGTCATTGCCGTCGCCGGTGTAGCGCACCACGCCGTCCATGTTCACGTCCTCCTGGCGGTACTGGCCGCTAAGCGTATTGGTGGGCGTGGTACCGCCGATGGCTTCCAGGATGGGGTCGCGGTCGTTGTCGGCACCGGTGTACAGCAGGTTGCGGTTGAAGGTGACATCGCCCGCCCACAGCGCCCGCGCCGAACCCACGGTCTTCTGGGCATTGGTGCCGAAGGTGGGGGTGGACGGATCGGTGAAGTCCACCAGGATGGCGAACTGATTAAGCAACTGCGGTTCACCGCTCATGGTGCCCAGGTGGTTGCGGTGCCGCACCGCCACGTGGTAGGACCCCTGCGGAACTTCGAACGTGGGGTTGGTGAGGCCGTCCACTTCGTACACGAAGCCATTGCGTTTCAACAGCGCCGGCTTGCTGGCCACGATCGTGGCAGGGTTGCTGGTGCTTCGCAACTCCACCACCACCCAATCCACCACGGCGTTGTTGCCGGTGATGGCAAGTACGCTTGGCGAGGTGCTGTTGGCAGAGCTGCCCACGAAGCTGTAGCCCAAAGCGGTGTAAGGCTCGGTGAGCGGCACCAGGCCGCCGGTGCGCAAGGCATCGCTCATCAAGGTGCCGGCGCTGTTCAGCGGCCCTTCCAAGAAGACCTTCGGAAGCACCTGTACTTGCGGCACGTTCAGGGTGGGGATCAGGCACCAGTTGTTCAACACGCCCACGTCCTGGGTGGCCACGTCCTGCACGCTCAGGGTCCAGGTGCCCTCGAAGAGCTGGTCGTTGAAGGCGCTCAGCGCGTTGTCCGGGATCACGAAGAGGTTGGCCATCGGGCAGGTGTTGCCCACCAGGCCGTTCAGCCCGCTGTCATCGAACTCCACCACGATGTTGTCCGCGCTGCCGCATTTGCCAGAGGCGATCAGTTGCACCTGGGTGCCTTGTGGACTGGTGAGGCGCAGGCGCAGATCGGCGGTGTAGGTGTGCGTGATATTCACGAACACGTTGAGGTCGCTGATGGTGGCACCACCCTGCGCAGGCACCACGATGCTGTTGGTCACCGTGGTGTTGTCCACGATGTTGGTGGGTGCGGTGCTGTTGAAGGTGGTGCAGCCGGCGCCCGGCACGTTGCACACGGTGGTGATCTCCGGCAGCGTCACGTTGCAGCTGGTGAAGGCATCGTGCAGCAAGCGTACCACGGCGGTGCCTTCGGCGTAGGGGCCATAGGGACCATAGCTGCCTGTGCTGGTGGCGCTGGCCATGGTGGTGAAGGGCAGCGGGCCCGCGCCATCGGGGTCCACCTGTATGGTAACGGTGCTCGCACTACCCAGCGAGCTCAGGTCCACCGAGAGCGTGTAGTTGCTCAGGTCCTGGCAGGTGGCCGTGGCCGTGGCTTGTGGCGATATGCACTCGGGTACGCCGAGGGAGAAGCGGAAGATGCGTGTGCTCCAAGCAGTGCTGGTGTTGAACTTGGCGGTGCCCCAGAAATCGCCGGTGGCGGGGTCAACGTCCAGGGAGTTGTAATCGCCCCAGCGGTTGCTGCCGTTGCGGCTGGTACCGGCCACGATGCTCGTTTCCGGAATGGTCATCTGCCCCAACGGGTCGCCCGCCAAACGGCCGGTGTAGCGGATGGAAGGGAATACCGAACTGCTGGAGACGTTGTAGGCCATGGCGATGTCGCCGTTCGCATTGATGGCGATCCCGGCCATCCAGCGGTTGGTGGCATCGGGTGAGTACGTGCCTTGCTGGTGGATGGCCCAGGGCGAGGCCACCGCCGGACGCCGCAGCTCATACCAACGCACGCCGTGGCGGTCGGTGTTGTTCACGTCCGTCACATGGTTGCATACAATGGTCTCGTGTGTGCCGAAGTTGCGGTAGATGGCGCGGTTCATGATCACCTCGCGCAGGGGGTCGAGACGCGTGGTGGTGCCGGGCTGGGGCACGCAGGCGAAGGCGGTGTAGCCGCAGAGCTCGGTGTCGAAGGGCTGCGTGGCCAGCAGCGTGGGGCCGGCCAGCACGGAGTTGGCGGGCGTGGTGAAGTTCACCGTGAGCGTCCAGAGCTCCAGGCGGTCGTTGGGTATGGCGGCGCTCCAGGCATCATCGGCCATGCGCATGAACATGGCGGGGGCGTTGCTGGGCGGCGCGGGGCCACCATCGTGGGTGATGGGCGTGGTGGCCTGGAAACCGATGGTGGGGTAGCTGGGCACCGTGAAGCGTTGTGCCGTGGCGCTGAGCCCCTGCAGCATGCGGGTGCGGTCGAGCGCGTAGGTGGCCGGCGCGTTCTCGTTGGTGGTGATCAGGTACATGTTGTGCCACACACCGTACTTGGGGTAGTCCGGAAAGCTGGGCGCCGTGAAGCTGTAGGCGTACCAGGTGCCGGTGGGGTCGGGCGTGGTGCTTACCGCCACGATCATGCGGTTGCCACTGCTGGAGAACTCGCTCATCAGCCAGCGGTCCGCGATGGCATCATACAGCACGATCGGGTCGCCGGCGCCGTTGTAGGTGGTGATGCCGCCGATCGCATTCACGAAGTTGTCCAGGTAGGTCTGTGCCCCCAGCGGGTTGCCGTTCTTGTCGTAGATGCGGAAGTATGATCCGGACGAACCGTTGATCATCTGGATCACGTGGTTCGGTCCCACGTCCAGGCAAGGGTCGGCAGGGTTCACACCGGTGTTGCCCTGGCCGTTGATGGAGAGGTCCAGCGCACGGTCGCCGCCGTTGTTGCGCTCGCCCATCAGGCGCTGCCATGCAGGGTCATCGCCCAGCGGCTCGGCCTTGGGATTCACACGCTGGTGCAGGCGGGCGGCCTTGTAGCCTTCGGGCCGACCCTTGTCCACCAACAGCTTGTTGGCGTCACGGATCACGGGGTCCTCAAATACCTTGGTGCTGTCCCAATCGCGGTAGGCAACGGTCTCGCCGAAGAACACCATCTGTTGCACTTCGGCATTGCGCAGTTCAACGTATTCCTGGGCATGCAGAGCGCCGGTGGAAAGAACGAGCAGGAAGGAAAGGGAACGAAGAAGCATGGACTACGGGTTTGGGGCGAAGGGGCGGGGACACCCACTTGCGGAGCGTGCAAAGGTTAAGGAACAGCTCCTTAGCATGCCAGTTCAACCTTGGCCCAAGCATGGGATCCAAGCGGCAAGGCGGCGCGGTGCGGTGACCGACGGCCGGGAATTGTGATAAACGGCGGAAACAAAATGATGTGCGGAATGTTTCCAACGTATTCCATTCCTCTACCTTTGCGCCCGCTTGCCGGCAGGCATGGACCCCATGGAAACGGAGAACCGCGAACAACACATCCTGGCCGAGGCCGGCAAGGTCTTCATGCGCCTCGGCATCCGCAGTGTGAACATGGACGATGTCGCCCAGCACCTGCGCATCAGCAAGAAGACGCTGTACCAGTATGTAAAGGACAAGAACGAGCTGGTGCTGAAGGCCGTGCGGGGCATCACGGACCACCACCGCACCTGCATCCTGGGCATCTGCGCCAAGGGGCACAACGCCATCGACGAGAGCTTCGAGATCACGCGCTTCGTGGCTTCGCAAGTGGGCCAGATACACCCAAGCGTACACTTCGACCTGCAGAAGTACCACCCCGAGGCCTGGGACCTGCTGCAAAGCACCGAGCGGCAGGACATCTACCAGTGCATCTCCAACAACCTGAAGAAAGGCATCAAGGAAGGCCTCTACCGCGAGGACCTCAACATCGATGTCATCGCCCGCATCTACATCTCCCGCTTCGACGTCACTTTCGATGGGAAGCTTTTCCCCGGTGACAACTACCGTTTCGAGGAGGTGATCTGGGAGATGTTCCGCTATCACACCCGCGGTATCGCCAGCGACAAGGGCGTCAAATACCTGATCAAGAAAGTGAAAAAGGAGCGCGATGGAGGCCAGGCACGCAGTGCCCTGAAGGCCGGTATGGTGGTGCTGGCCCTGCTGGCCGGAGCACTCGGTATGCGGGCACAGGGCCCCATGCGGCTAACGCTGCAACAAAGCCTGGACCTGGCCGCCAAGCAGAGCTACCAAGTGCAGGCCAGCGTGCTGGAGGCCGAGAAAGCCCGCCACAAGGTGAAGGAGATCACCGCCATAGGACTGCCACAAGTGAACGGTGAAGTGCAGCTGCAGAACTTCATAGATGTGCCCACGCAGCTGGTGCCCAACTTCTTCACCCCGGGGCAAGGACCGGATTTCGTGGCCGCACAGTTCAGCCTGCCCTGGAACTTGAGCGCCGGTCTAACCCTCTCGCAGCTCATCTTCGATGGTAGCTACATCGTTGGCCTGCAAGCCACCAAAGCACTGGCCCAGCAAAGCCGCGAAGACCTGGAGAAGACGCGTGCCGATGCACGCAACCAGGCCGCCAAAGCATACTTCGGTGTGCTTGCCGCTGAAGAGGGTGCACGGCTTGCAGCACAAGGCATCCCGCTGCTGGAGCAGAGCTTGCGCGAAGCCCAGGCCATGCTCGATGCCGGTTTCATGGAAAGCACCGATGTGGACCGCCTGAGCATACAGCTGGACCAGACCATGGCCCAGCAGCGCAGCTTTCAGCAGCAGGCCGATGTGGCCCGCATGATGCTTGCCCTCACACTGGGCATACCGCAAGGCACCCCGCTGGACCTGGCCGACGAACTCCGCACCATCGTCAACGATCCGGCAGAGACCGCCCTCAGCGAGCAACCCTTCACAAGCGATCAGCACATCGAGCTGCAAGCGGCGGAGACCCTCGTGCGCCTGCAAACGCTCAACATGCGGAACGAGCGGGCCAAAGCGCTTCCAAGCCTCGGGGGCTTCTTCAGCCACCAGCAAGTGTGGAACGGTCCCGACTTCGATCCCGGCGGCGACTACCCCTTCTTCCCCACCACCCTGTGGGGCGTTAAGCTCTCCGTGCCCATCATTTCCAGCGGCAACCGTTACCACAAGGTGAGGCAGGCACAGGTTGCCTTGCAGCAGGTTGAAGTGAACCGGACCGCCACCGAGCAACGCCTACTGGCGGAGGTGGCGCGCAGCCGCAGTCAGGCGCGTACCGCGTTCGACAACTACCGCTCCGAGGAGCGTAGCCTCCTGCTCTCGCAGAACATCCTGGACCGCACCAGCCTGAAGTTCGCCAACGGTGCAGCCACCAGTTTCGAGCTCACCCAGGAGCGCGCCAACAACCTGCTGGCACAGCAGCAATACGTGCAGCGCCTGGTGGAACTGCTCAGCGCCCGCGCCGATCTGCGCAAAGCATTGGACCTGTACTGAAAACAAAGAATCGCATACCCCCGCACCATGCGCCACTCGATCCTCTATCTCCCTATGCTGCTGCTCTTCGTTGCATGCGGCGGAAACACCTCCGTGGATGAACAGCTTGTTGCCAAACGAGCCACCCGCGACTCGTTGAAGACCGAGCGCGAGAAACTCAATACGGCCATTGCCGAAGTGGAGGAGTGGATCGTGCGCCACGATCCCGAGCAGAAGCGCACCCTGCCCATGGTCACCACCTTCGCCCTGCAGCCACAAGAGTTCGTGCACTGGACCGAGGCCCACGGCAGTGTGCGTGCGGACCAGAACGCACTGGTGTTCTCCGCCACCGGCGGAACGGTGCGCCGGATCCTGGTGCAACAGGGCCAGCGCGTTACCCGCGGCCAAGCCATTGTGGACATCGATGTGGATGCGCTGCGCCAACAAGTGCAGCAAGCCGAAGCCAGTGCCGAACTGGCCGGCACCGTGTTCGAGCGCCAGGCAAAACTCTGGGAGCAGAAGGTGGGCAGCGAAGTGCAATACCTGCAAGCCAAGACCAACCGCGATGCCGCCAACGCACAACTGGCCGCCCTGAAGGACCAACTGAGGAACGCACAAGCCATTGCGCCGTTCGATGGCGTGGTGGACGAGATCTTCCCCAACCTGGGCGACATGGCCACCCCCATGCAGCCTGTGGCGCGCGTGGTGGCACTGGGCAACGCCAGCATAGAAGTGGACCTTTCCGAAGACCTGTTGACCAAGGTGAAGCTGGGCGACCCCGTGGAAGTGGTGCTGCCCGAGACCGGTGAACGCGTCTCTGCCACCATCGACCAGATCGGCCAGTACATCAATCCCAACAACCGCAGCTTCAAGGTGAGCCTGCGCATGACCAACGGCAGCAAGCTGCGCCCCAACCAGCTGGCCAACGTGCGCATCCGCGATCTGGATGTGAAGGACGCCCTGGTGGTGCCCAGCCGCTTGGTGATGGAGAACAGCAGCGGCCAGAGCTACGTGTACGTGCTGGAACAGCAGGAAGGCACCGCCCGCAGCCGCAAGGTGATGGTGAAGGTGTTGAGCGCACAAGGCGGCGAACTGCTGATCGAGACCACCGAAGGCGGCCTGAAAGGCGGCGAGCTGCTGATCGATCAGGGATCACGCCTGGTGGTGGACAAGCAGGAAGTACAGGTAATGAAGGGAGCGTGAGGGAATGCAGGGGAGGGAGGTGAAGGAGGTGAAGGAGGAGAAGTAAGCGAGGGAGGAGAGGGAGGTGTGGGAGGTGAAGGGGGTGAGGGAGGTGAAGGAAGGGAGTGAGGTGAGGGATGGGAGAAGTTGATACATGATCAAGGCACTCACAAAACAGAAAAGCCATGAACACGACGAACGACCCATTGCATAGGGACTGGAATATCGAGGGCTATTTCCTGCCGGGGGATACGATCTCCGTGGTGTCGGAGCCTGAGGGACGGACCGTATCGGGGTTCAAGGAACTGTGGGTTTGGAAACAGGGGATGACCCTGACCAGCACGATATACCGGCTCACGCGGAAGTTCCCTAAGGACGAGATGTTCGGGCTGACATCACAGCTTCGCAGGGCCGCCGTATCCGTGCCGTCCAATGTCGCGGAGGGTTGGGCACGCAACCGGATAGGCTTCTTCCAGATGGGGCTCACCTATGCACGTGGGTCGGTGGCCGAGATCGAAACCCAATTGCTGATCGCCGTAGACCAGGAGTACATCACCATGGAGGAGGCCAAACCGGTCATCGATCTATTGAACGGGCTTAGCTCTGCGCTGCTGAAGTTCTTGGGGAAACTGGAGGAGAGGAAGGGAAGGTGAAGGAGGAGAAGAAGGTAAGGGAGGAGAGGGAATAAAAGGAGGTGAAGGAGGATAGGAAAGAAAAGGAGGTAAGGGAGGTGAAGGAAGAGAGGGAAGAGAGGGAAGAGAGGGAAGAGAGGGAGGTGACCACCATGATGAACAGCAAGAGCGCTTGATGCACCGCACGATCAACTGATACCAACGGCGTCTGTCCATTACCTCCCTCTCCTCCCTCTCCTCCCTGACCTCCCTTACCCTCCTTCCCTCCCTCTCCTCCCGCACCCCCCTTCCCTCCCTCCCCGCATTTAGACGCTACAACGAACGCACACCATGTCACAAGACAACGGCAAAACCTACCAGGACAAACGCTTCGGGATATCCTCCTGGGCCGTGGACAACCGCGCCACCGTGATGGTGCTGTCCATCCTCATCGCATTCATCGGCTTCAGCGCATACAACACCATGCCGCGCGAAGCCTTCCCCGAAGTGGTGACGCCCGAGATCTACGTCAGCACCATCTATCCCGGCAACGCGCCGGACGATATGGAGAAGCTCGTGACCCGGCCGCTGGAGAAGGAGATCAAGACCATCACCGGCATCGATGAGATCATCTCCACCAGCGTGCAGGGCTTCAGCACCATCCACATCAAGTTCGATTTCAACGTTACGCCCAGCGAGGCCCTGCGCAAGGTGAAGGACGCCGTGGACAAGGCCAAGGCCGATCCCGACTTCCCCACCGACCTGCCCGCAGAACCCAATGTCTTCGAGATGAACTTCTCGGAGATCATGCCCATCCTCAACATCAACCTCAGTGGCGACTACAGCATCGATCAGCTGAACAAGTGGGCCGAAATGCTTGAGGACAAGATCGAGGACCTGCCCGAAGTGAACAAGGTGGAGATCCGCGGTGTGCCCAAGAAGGAGGTGCGCATCAGCCTCGACCTCCGCAAGATGGAAGCCCGCGAACTCGCCTTCAGCGATGTGGCACAGGCCATCCAGAGCGAGAACGTGAGCATCAGCGGGGGCGAAGTGCTGGTGGACGGCCTGCGGCGCACCGTGAGCGTCAACGGCGAGTTCACCGACATGGACCAGGTGCGCGGCATCATCGTGAAGCAGGAGAACCTGGACATCGTACGCTTGGGCGAGATCGCGGATGTGGCCTTCACCTACGTGGAGCCAACCAGCTTCGCCCGCGAATACGGGCAGCCCGTGGTGATGGTGGACGTAATGAAACGCAGCGGCCGCAACCTGCTCGTGGCTGCGGACAGCATCAAGGCCCTGCTCGGCCGTTTCGAGCGCGACGTGTTCCCTGCGGACCTGCACGTTACGCTCACCGGCGATATGAGCGACCAGACCCGCACGCAAGTGGACGAGCTGGAGAACTCCATCATCTTCGGCATCCTCCTCGTGGTGGGCGTGCTCATGTTCTTCCTCGGTCTGCGCAATGCCATCTTCGTAGGTGTCGCCATCCCCATGAGCATGCTGCTGAGCTTCATCGTGCTCAGCGCCATGGGCTACACCCTCAACATGATGGTGCTCTTCAGCCTGGTGCTCGCACTGGGCATGTTGGTGGACAACGGCATCGTGGTGATCGAGAACACGCACCGCCTGATGAGCGAAGGGCAATCGCCTTTGCGTGCCGCCAAGAACGGCATCGGTGAAGTGGCCATGCCCATCATCGCCAGCACCGCCACCACCGTGGCCGTGTTCATCCCGCTCATCTTCTGGCCCGGCATCATGGGCGAGTTCATGAAGTTCCTGCCCATCACCCTCATGGTGGTGCTCGGCTCATCGCTCTTCGTGGGCCTCATCATCAACCCCATGCTGGCCTCGCGCTACATGAAGGTGACGCAGGACGGCCCTACGCGCTTCCTCACCTTCACCGTGGGCAGCATCATGACGGGCCTTGGTCTGGTGTTCAGCCTCGCCGGCCATTTCGGGGCCATGCGTTTCCTCTTCACGCTGGGCAACCTCATGCTCGCCTTCGGCCTGTTCGGCTACCTCAACCACTACGTGCTCTACCCGGCCAGCATTCGTTTCCAAACGGTCACCATGCCGCGCTTGGAGGAACGCTACCGCAACTTCCTCGTGTGGGCGCTGAATGGGTATCGGCCGCTCTTGATGTTCTTCGGTACAATTTTCTTGCTCATCATGTCTGGCGTGCTGGTATGGCTTTTCCCGCCCAAGACCCTCTTCTTCCCGATCAACGAGCCGCTCTACGTGAACGTGTTCATAGAAAAACCCATCGGCACAGACATCAGCGAAACGGACATCACCACACGCATCGTGGAGGAACGCATCATGGCCGTGCTGGCCGACCCGCGCTACAACGATGAGGTGAACGACACCCTGCCCGATGGCACCGTGCAGAAGGGACTGCACAACTTCATGGTAAGCTCGCTCATTGCGCAAGTGGGCGAGGGCACCAGCGACCCCATGGCCGGCCCCAGCTTCGATGCCACGCCGCACAAGGGCCGCGTGCAGGTAAGCTTCGTGAAGTCGGCCGAGCGCCGCGGCTTCAACACCCTGGACATCATGGAAGAGATCCGCGATGCTGTGCGCGGTGTGCCCGGTGTTACCGTGGTGGTGGACAAGGATGCTGCTGGTCCGCCGGCCGGCAAACCCATCAACATCGAGATCAAGGGCGATGATGTGAACGGCCTTATCGCCGAAGGTGAGCGCCTGCGCCAATTCCTGGTGGCGCAACACATTGCCGGTGTGGAGGAGCTGAAGCTCGACATCGAACTCGGCAAGCCCGAAATGCCCGTGGAGATCGACCGCGCCAAAGCACGGCGTTATAACGTGAGCACCTACGCCATCGGCGATGCCATACGCACCGCGCTCTACGGCCGCGAGGTAAGCACCTACAAGGAGGGCGAGGACGACTACCCCATCAACCTGCGCCTGAAGGACGAGTACCGTTACGACCCCGAGGTGCTCACCAGCATGCGCATCACCTTCCGCGACCAGACCAACGGCCAGATCCGCCAAGTGCCCATCAGCGCGCTGGCCACCACACGCTACACCAGCACCTACAGCGCCGTGCGCCGCCTGGACCTGAAACGCATGGTGCAGGTACAGAGCAACGTGCCCAGCGACTTCAACCCCACCGAGGTGGTGGGCAAGGTGCAGCAGGCCATGGAGGGCTACCAGAAAGACCCCGCCTACACCTATGAATTCACCGGTGAAATGAAGGAGCAGGAAAAGCAGATGGCCTTCCTCAGCACCGCCCTCATGATCGCCGTGTTCCTGGTGTTCCTCATCATCGTGGCGCAGTTCAACAGCGCGGCCATCCCGGCCATCATCGTCAGCTCGGTGGTCTTCAGCCTCATCGGCGTGTTCCTTGGCCTGGTCATCTTCCGCATGGAGTTCGTGGTGATGATGACCATGGTGGGCATCATCTCGCTGGCCGGCATTGTGGTCAACAACAGCATCGTGCTCATCGACTTCATGATGCTGATGCAGCAGCGTCGCAAGGCCGAGCTGGGCCTGCGCGATGATCAGCGCCTGCCCATGCCCGAAGTGCTGGTGGCCATCGAAGAGGCCGGTGCGCGCCGCCTGCGTCCCGTGCTGCTTACCGCCATCACCACCGTGCTCGGCCTCATGCCACTGGCCATCGGTCTCAACATCAACTTCTTCACGCTCTTCTCACACCTCGACCCGCAGATCTTCATCGGTGGCGACAACGTGGTGTTCTGGGGCCCCATGAGTTGGACCGTGATCTTCGGCCTCGTCTTCGCCACCTTCCTCACCCTGGTGATCGTCCCCATCATGTACCTGCTGCTGGTGAAACTCATGTACCGCTTCATACCGGTGCCGGACCTGAAGACACCGCAGGTGGAGGGGCATGCTGGCGACGGCGTGGTGGAGGCGGTGTAGGCCCAACTTCACACCTCACACCTCCGCACTCACACCTCACACCTCTCTAAAGGGTGATGTGTGAAGTGTTGTTTGTGAGGTGTGAGGGAGCGCCCAACTTCACCCCTCACACCTCCGCACTCACACCTCACACCTCACTATAGGGTGATGTGTGAAGGGTTATTTGTGAGGTGTGAGGGAGCGCCCAACTTCACACCTCACACCTCCGCACTCACACCTCACACCTCTCTAAAGGGTGATGTGTGAAGTGTTATTTGTGAGGTGTGAAGTGCCACCCAACTTCACACCTCACACCTCCGCACTCACACTTCACACCTCTCTAATGGGTGATGTGTGAAGTGTTATTTGTGAGGTGTGAAGTGGCACCCAACTTCACACCTCACACCTGCGCACTCACCCCTCACACCTCTCTAAAGGGTGAAGTGTGAAGGGTTATTTGTGAGGTGTGAGGGAGCGCCCAACTTCACACCTCACACCTCCGCACTCACCCCTCACACCTCTCTAAAGGGTGATGTGTGAAGGGTTGTTTGTGAGGTGTGAGGGAGCGCTTCCACCATTGCGAGCGAAGCAGATCATTCCTCAATGCCCATTCCCGGGCAGCAGTCCCCAGCGCATGGCGAACAGCACCAGGCCGGTCTTGCTCCTCACGCCGAACTTCGAGAACAGCGATTCGCGGTACGAATCAACCGTGCGGCGGTGAACGCTCAGCATGTCGCTTATCTGCGCGTACGTGAACTCTTGCGGGTCGCACACCAGGCGCAGGAATTCCAGTTCGCGGGGCGTAACGCTCTGGTGCAGGCGCTCGCGTTCGCGGCCCTCCTCGTTGTGCAGCAGGGCCATGCGCAAGCCTTCCTCCTGGGCTTCCTCGCTGTAATAGTAGCCGTTCATCAGCAAGGTGTTCAGCGCATCCTTCAGCGCAGTGGGGCGGGCGGACTTCAGCAGGAACCCACGCGCTCCTGCATGCACGGCGCGCATCATGGCCTCATCGCTCGCATCGAAGGTGAGCGCCAGCGGCATGATGGCCGGTGCGTGTTTGCGCAGCCACGCGATCGTTTCGTAGCCGTCCATCACCGGCATGTTCAGGTCCACGATGGCGATGGCCCGTTCGCCGCTCTGCGCCAGCCCGTCCAGTTGCTCCACGGCCTCGCGCCCATGGGCCGCTTCAAGCACCACCTCGAAATGCTCCATGCCGTTCACCGTGTTGGCCAGTGCGGCACGCACCAGGTTGTGGTCGTCCACCAGGATCACCTTGCACTTCATGCTTTGTGGGTTTTCCGCAGGTGCCAGGTGCAGCCCGCTCCGGGTGCCGTGGTGCACTGCGCCGTGTAGCCGATAAGGGCGGAGCGCGTGTGTATGTTCTTCAGGCCGGCATGGGCCTCCACACGAGCCGGATCGAAGCCTTTTCCATTGTCGCTGATCAACAGTGCCAGGCCGTGCTCGTTGCGCAGTTCCACGGTGATGTGATCGGCAGCGCTATGCCGCAGCGCATTGTTGAGGATCACCTGGAACAGGCGGAACAGCATCACCTTGGTGTCGGCATCCAAGGCCGGCAGTTCGTCGCTGCTCAGCACCTGAACCTGCACGCGGGCCACGCGCACAAGGCGTTCCGCTTCCGAGCGGATGGCCTCCTCCAGACTGCGTTCCTGCCACAGTTCATTGTTCAGGTCACGGCCCAGGCGGCGCACCTCCTCCAGGCCCCGGTCCAGTGCATCCAGCGTTACGTTGAGGCGTTCCGAGCCGCCCTGCTCCTCCATGTGTTCGCTCAGCGCATACTGCCCCAGGAAGAGCAGCTGGCCGATGTTGTCGTGCAGTTCGCGACCCATCACCCGCAAGGTGTGTTGCATGGCCTCCCGTTCGGCCTCCATCAGCACCTGCGCCTGCTGCTCCTTCAGTTCGGCCAGTTCGGCCCGGTGGCGCACCCGCCGTGTGTTGTTCAGCACCAGCAGCAGCACCACGAAACCCAGCAGCAGGGACACCACCACGGTGCCCGCAAGCACCGTCCAGAGCAGGTCCAGGTTATCGCTCTTCATCCGCCGTGTGGTGCTTCAGCATCAGGCCGGCCACCAAGGCACAGCCATAGCGTACAAAGAACAGCACATGC
This sequence comes from Flavobacteriales bacterium, assembly GCA_019638115.1. GTDB lineage: Bacteria > Bacteroidota > Bacteroidia > Flavobacteriales_F > PHOS-HE28 > PHOS-HE28. The sequence goes on from JAHBUK010000003.1 coordinate 115,495, forward strand.
AGGATAATGTACAAGCTTCCCGCCAACTCCGGGTCGCGCTTGTAAAGGAGGTCCATGAGACCGATGTAGGGGATGGCCGGCGCCAAAAAGAGGAAGATGGAAAGGTAGACCCAGAAGCGCTGTTCGTGCCAGAGTTTTCGCCTGCTGTTGTTCGCCAGGTCCAGCAGCAGTTTGGCAAAGAGCAAGGTGATGGCCGCCCAGCCCACCAGCATGCTCTTCGTGTGCAGGATGTGGAAACCCGTGGCACTGCGGACCTCGCTGTAAAGCAGTATGCCGCAAAGGATGCTGGTGCCGATCACGAAGAGCAGGCTCCAACGTTTGCGGAGCACTCCATGGGCGAACATGAGAAGCAGCAGCACCTCAGCAAGGAGATAGGCTTGGTAGTACACCACGTTCGGCTTCTCTTGCGTCAAAAGCACGAAGGCGATGCTTTCCGTCACAAGGGCGATCGGTAACAGGAAGTAATATGGTCGTTGCTCCCGCAGTACGTAAGCATAGCGGCTGGTCCACAGCAGTACCACCGCAGTGAGCAGCAGCAATTTGATGATCGCTATCGGGTCGATGGTGATCCGGGTTGGAGTGGTACAGCGAAGCTCAGCGGCGATACGGCGGGTATACGTGGCCAACATCCAGCGCCCGCTGCTGTAGTGCTGAATCCGCCGGGTTGGTGCGTGTGTTCAGTAGGTCGGTGTCGCCGTTCTTTCCGTTGGCCAGGTGGAAGCTCAGCAGGTGCTGGTATTCCTCCACCGTGGCAGGCAGTGCCAGCATGTTGCCATGGCAGAATTGCTCGCTGATGCAGGAGATCACCAGGTGCGTGGGTTCCAGGTGCAGGTTATCGCGGAACAACATGTTCAGCCGGTCCGCGTAGGGCATCCACAGCCCTTGGGCATCGGGCTCCGGCTGGCCTGCTACATCCGGACGCAGGGGCGTGAACACTCCATCGCCCAGGCGGTCCACCAGTACACTGTCCAGGTAGTTCCGCTGCAGCACCTCCTGCTGTGCAACGCTCACCGTGTCCAACTTGCCCGTAGTGGTGTTCAGCGCGTAGCGTCGCTTCTTGAAGCGCCGCAGGTCACCACGCAGCGTACTGTCCGCATACATGAACTCGATCACCGGCTTGAAGACCGTGCCCGAAACGCCATAGCTCACGTAGATGCCGCGCACCGGCTTGCCCGGCTTGGCCACCGAGTCCTCCGCGGCCTTCAGCGCACTGAGCGGGATGCGCAGGTCGATGTTGTCGAAAGATAGCGTATCGCCGTTGTGCTTCACGCGGAAACGGTTGCGGAAGTTGTTCTGTGCCACCAGGTAGGTGCTGGCCGAATACACCTGCTTGAGGTCGCCCAAACGTCCATCGCCACAGGGTAGCACTACGCTATTTGCGGACTTCAGTGAGGCTGCGATGCCCAAGGGAGCATCGCCACCATCGCCACAGCTGAACAGAAGAGGTAACGCCACCAAGTACAAGGTCTTAGGCATACGCCAAAGAGAGGGAGAGTGGGTTCTCATGTGGGAGGTTGGATATGATCCACAAATCAAACACCCGACAAGCACTCGCCGACCCGTGTAAAACACCCGATCCCTACCTGTGAGTTTTCACAGGTGCCCGATGTGAAAAGTACTGATGCGAAGGCCTTGCAATCCAGTTTGCTTTGGCGGAACGAACGCAGCTCCCTACGCTTATGCACCACTCACCCCACTCCCAAGCATCCCTGCTCCAACTCCATCCCGCGGTCGCCATCGAACTGGAGGAAGGCCGCTATACCGGCTGCCTGCATGCGCTGGCGGAGGCGCTGGGGGGGAGGGACGCTTCGCCCCTTGAACAAGGTGCGGGAAGGCTTAGCGTGGAGGGTGGGGCTGGTGTTGGGCGGGGGGGGCATGTGGAGGGTATGCATACAGGCATTGAAGCGGGTTGCTCGGCACAATAAGATCTCGGGACATATACAAGCATAAGGTGGCCTCTTCAGCGCCAACGGTTCATCGAACGAATCCCCAACCAACATGAAAGAGTTCAGTTTAGGAAAAAAGGCATCGCTTGTTGTCCGCAACAAGGCCAATGACCTCGATCCACGGCTTTATCGCCGGATCACCTTGTCGCGTAATCAAGTGGTTACTGGCAATAAGGTGAACACGAACAAGTGGTTCTCCAACGAGGCATACCGGGAGAAGGGCAAGAGCGAGATAGCCGACTTCTATGAAAAGATCAGTGGAGAGAGCGACTTGGTGCCGGTCGAGTTCCTCTACAAAGGGAGCGAACGTGCCGCTGCGGTCTGCCGCATCGTTGTTGTTGGCCCAAGGGGTGGTGGCTATGGGTCGGGCTTCTTGGTCAGTGGGGGGTATATCATGACCAACAACCATGTGCTCCAATCCCCTGAACTGGCGGCCTCCAGTTATGCGGAGTTCCATTTCGAAGCCAAGCGCGATGCGGTGAAGGTGAGTTTCCGACCGGAAAAACTGTTCATCACGGATGCCGAGCTCGATTTCACCATTGTGGCTTGTGATCTTGATGAGCTGAGCGACATCACCCCCATTCCCCTTAGCGAAGAGCCTGCTGTGGTTGCGCAGAAGGAACGGGTCAGCATCATTCAACATCCCCGTGGACGGCATAAGGAGGTGGCGTTGCAGGAGAACCGGGTGAAACACGTGTACGATACGGTCGTATGGTACAACACCGACACGGAGCCAGGCTCTTCGGGTTCGCCCACCTTCAATCAACAATGGGACCTCGTTGCCCTGCACCATGCGGGGTGGTACGAAGACCAGAAGACCGGGGAGGCCACCAACGAAGGGGTCCTTATACCGGCCATCATCCGCCGACTTAAGCAGATGGCTTTCTCATCCAGTCCGTTCCGGGTGCATGCCAAGAAGTTGCTCGGCGAAATGGAGAGCACCGGTTCGGTGCTTGGTTTCTTCGATGTGCATGGTCTTGTCCGCTATGAGGAGTCCAGCCTGGAAGTGGAGATCCCCACTTATCAGGGGGATCGTCGTTTCGCGGACATCTGCTTCTGGAACGTTGAACACTTCAACAATACGGTGACCGATGCACGGGTGGAAGCGGTTGCCCGTGTGGTGGCGGAACTGAGCATGGACGTGTTCGGTCTGGTGGAGGTGGAGCACGGTGCACTGGATCGGCTCAAGAGCGCTTTGACCCGACGTGGGCTCACCTATGACCACGTGCTCCTGGACGCGCGAGGAAGCCAGGACCTGGCCGTGCTTTTTGACGATGAGACCACGAAGGTGAAGGTGCGCGCGGATATCAACGAGCGGTATCGTGAGTTGCTTTCTCAGCGGACAGCACGGGGAAACACGGCTTTCCCCAGTGGGCGCGAGCCCTTTTTCGTGGAATGCACGGTGGATGAAGGCGACAACGCCGTCACCTTCCTTATGGTGGTGGTCCATCTGAAAGCCTTCGGCGATGTGGAAAGCCGGGCACGACGAACGCTTGCCAGCAATATCCTCGCAGCCATCATCAGCGACCTGCGGGAGCGGGAGAACATACCTATCGTGCTGGGCGGGGACCTCAACCAGACCTTGCGCGATGACAGTGTATTGAACGCTTTGTTGAACGCGCCGGACCTGTTCACCCTTACGCTTGACGATGACGCCAATGATGCCATCAGCTATGTGGGGGCGAGGAACAAGAGCCTAATCGACCACATCATAGTCAGTAAGGATGTGCAACTCGGCGACATCAGTGGTGACGATGCGGGGATCGTGCGATTGGACCGCAGTGTGAAGGACTTCGTGTCCGATGTATCGGACCACGTCCCTCTGGTCTGCAGGCTCATCTACAAGAAGGCGGATGGGGCCAAGGTGGATGGGGCGCTGGACGACAAGCATCTCAGCGATCATGCTTCCGCTGCCCTGAACAACGACTACCAAACGGCCATGCTCACCGCCACCCTGGTGCGAACCACCGGGTTGCCTTACTACGACGAGCAAGCGGATGTGCAGGCGGTACGGGAGTACTATAGGGGGATAAGGGCGAACGAGCCAGCTAAAGCGCTCTTTTTGAAGTTGAGCGATCTGTTGGAGCGTACTCACCACACCACGCCGAATTACAACTCGGTACGCAACAGACATCTGTATCCCGTGGTCGATCTACACCCCGACGGCAAACTGCGCAGCATCTATCGAGGAGACACCTCCGTGGGATATGACCCGGAGGTTTTCATCGAACACGACTATGGCGTGGAACGCGAGATCGAGCGCAAGTTCGAGCTGTGGAGGAATTCCGAATCCTTCAGCCTGGAGAGCGAGGCCGATGTGCTGGACCGTTTGGAAGCGGCCGCACCGTACAATTGCGAGCACGTGGTCTGCCAGAGCTGGTTCGGCAAGGTGGAGCCCATGCGCGGCGATATGCACCACCTGTTCGCCTGTGAAAGCGGGTGTAACTCGAGCCGTGGTAACAAGCCCTACATCGATTTTGAGGACTACAACCCGGATGGGCTCGAGGCCATTCGTTTGGCTTGTGGGAAAGGGGAGGGCAACCGTTTTGAACCCGAAGCGGGGAAAGGACCCGTGGCACGCGCCACACTCTATTACCTGCTCCGCTATCCGGAGAGTATTGGGGCCTACTCCCAAGAGGACCTGAAGATGCTGCTGGACTGGCACGAGCGCTACAAGGTGGGGCTCTACGAACTGCATCGCAACCAGTGCATCCACCGCGTACAAGGCAACCGCAATCCGCTTATCGATAAACCAGAGATCGCACGACGCATTGCTTTCGAACTCGGCTTGAGGTGATGTGCCAATGCGTCCAGAGATAACCCGGAACCGAAACCCCTTGGTTCGATGACCAACCTCAGTTCCCTAAAGCTAGGGGCGCAAAAGGCCCGACATTGCGTGAGGCTGAAACATGTGTGGAGGTCGAACGGGAGGCATAACACTAGGTCGCTATGGCGAAACGAAGCTTACGGGAGGGCATGGTCCTGCATGTTGACGATGGACAAAATTGAGAAGCCTGTAGCCATAGCCTTACATTCGCTCTATGCCAAAGCTCTTCACCCATGTTCTTCATGTTTGTTTGCTTTTGACATGCAGCACCTTGGTTGCGCAACAACTCCAATGGGGTTGGGGAATTGGAGGGCCGAGTCAGCAAGACTTTGGTTGCACCCGTTTCGACCCCTGGGGAAACATTGTGAGCATTGGTGACCTTGGAAATGCTATGGACATGGACCCCGGGCCAAATGAATACGTTCTTTCAGGGCCCCCGTTGGCTCGAAAGTTCATACAAAAGGTGGACCCCAATGGCGCTCTGATATGGGCATATCCGATCGGGAATTTCAGCATGGAATTCACCAATCGCTCAATGGCCATAGATGGTAATGGAGACGTGATCATAGCTGGTAGATACAGCTATGCCATGGATGTAGACCCAGGTGCGGATACTTGGTCCTTAGTACCCTATTCAGAAGGGGTACGGGATATCTTTATCTTGAAGCTGAACAATGATGGCCAATTGCTATGGGCTGGTCGCATTGGCGGCGACGGTGAAGACCGGTTCTCCGGCGTATTTGTCGATGACTTTCATCACGTGATCATTGCTGGTCATATTGCTGGAGCTGGAGACCTTGATCCAAGCGCAGGCACTTGGCCTTATACCTCCGTGGGGGATGATGACGCATTCATTACCAAGTTATCACCCAGCGGCGATCTTATCTGGGCAAGGGCGTATAGCACCGAAGAACAGTTCTTTCTACATGCGTGCGCTGTGGATGGGTTGGGCAATGTGATCACATCTGGTGCATTCAGTGGTACGGTGGATATGGACCCCGGTCCAGGTACCGCGAACCACACGTCGGATACGTTGGCGGAGTTTGGAAGTGCCACACGCTACTTAAGCAAGCTCGATGCGAACGGAACCCTGGTCTGGATCCGGTTCATTGGTGGGGGTTGGTATGGTAGCAACTCCAGGAACATATTGTCAGCCAATGCTACAGGTGATATCTTTTGGTCGCATCAACTAGGGCATTCCACCGATATCGATCCCGGACCAGGGGTGGTCATGGCACCATCCGTCATTCAACCACTTTTTGTGGCCCGTTACCGTAGTAATGGCACACTGCTTTCGTGGATCTTCCTGAATGGGCCTGGGTGGATATATCAGGATATGAAAGGTCTTCCCAATGGATCATTGCTTGTCTCAGGAGCTACTCAAGGGTCCATTTATAGTACGACTGACCAAACCATCATCGTCCCTTCCATAGGTCCTTCCAGCTCGTGGCACGGCTTCATGGTGAAGTTGGATCTGGGGATGAATGTGTTATGGGGCATGAGCATCGGAGGAGCCGCCCAACAGCATGGCAAGTCCATCGACTATCACGAGGATGGTTCCATCATTTTCGGGGGATCACATAACGCCGCTTTCGACGCGGATCCATCGGACGATGTTTGTTGGATAGAGCATTACACACAAAGGGATATCTGGTTGACGAAATACTTGGACCTGGGGATCAGCGTGTCCGCAGCTTCAGAGGTCAGACCTATGGCAGGCGCGGCATTCCCCAATCCATTCGTGGACCGCTTAAGCATCCCGATCACCTCTCCGCTTGCTACAAGCAGTTCCCTTACCGTCATGGATGCCCTTGGGAACACGATCGAGGTCCATGATCTCGATACCTACTTGCCGGATCGGAACATCGTCGATCTTCACTTGGCTCATCTTTCCTCAGGAGTTTATCTCATCCGGCTCGCTCAAGAGGGCACCATCACCTACTACAAGATCATCAAGGAGCTATGAGGGTTACACCAATAGGGCGAAAAGGCCTCTGAAGCTTTTGCTACGCGCTTCGCAATTACTGGCGTATTGGCTTAAGGCCTGTTGCCGGACCTGTCTGCCGGAAGGAGAGGCAAGATCAACTTTCAGCCACCACAGGTAACCTTAGGGGCAAACAGGCTCGTTTGGTTCTTTTTAGAAAAAGGCTGCCATCATTGTGGTATGAAGCAAGGGCTTAATGGCCTATGGCCACTTGTTACCCTCACAAGTACTGTTCAGTATTGACGGGTTCATCGGTCCGTGCCATATGCAGGAAGGTGCTTCTGCAAAGAGGCCTCTGAAGCTGTGCTTCGAGCCTCGCATTGACAAGGCTTATTGGCCTACGGCCACTTTTTGCCCACCTCGGCAATCGCTCTGTGTTGATGGGTTCAAAAAGTAGCGGAACGGAAAGACCGCTAAGCCATGGTCAGCTGATGCATGGCGGATTGCCGCATTCAACCACGAGCAACACCACAGGGAGCAGTAAGCAACTGGTGGCAAGCAGATGACAGCGCCCAGCTCACAATTCACACCTCCGCCCCTGTTGAGTACCGGGGCACAGCTGACACCTCGGATCATGGAGCTGCTGAAAGGTCAGGTGTGAAGGACGCGTCAACGCATTTCGACCCCACCGGCCGCAACGCTTTTCCGACAGGCGGTTTATCGGAGGGGCGCAAAAGAGTTGATGCGCGGGCACTGCTGTCCGGTTAAGAATCGAACAAAATCAACTGGTTCAGAGGGTTGGGGGGTGATTCCTCCTCCACGACCTTCTGAAAGGCTTGCTGGATGGGCATTTTCTCGAAGGGCATGACCGAGCAGATCTGTAGAATGGAATGGAGCGAAGCATCCAACTTCAGCCGCTTGCGCACGATGGCCACCAGCAGGTACACGGACACCGCGATCCAGATCTGGCACTTGACGGCGTTCTCCGAGATACCGTAGAACTTCTTGATACGCAGATGCTGCTTGATCCACTTGAAGAACAGTTCGACCTGCCATCGGTTGCGATAGAGCTCGGCGATGGTAGTGGCGGGCAGCGCGAAGTTGTTGGTGATGAAAACCAGAAGACGCCCACTCTCCAGGTCCTTGAGCTTGATGCGCCGGAGCTTGTGGGGGTAGTCCGAAGCCGACTTAATGCCTGCGAAGACAACGGTCTGGTCGCAGATGATGCCGGTGGTACGATCGGTGGGCGCAGAGTACAGACGCCGCAGATCCGTGTTGGACTTGGCCCGAGTAATGAAGAACGCCCCGCAAACGTGCAGTGTGCAAAGGCGCTCCAGAGCCAGGTAGGCGCGGTCCATGACGTAGAAACTGCCCGCCTCCGGGATGAGCAGATCCAAGGCGTTCACGTCGTGCATCTTTCCATCGCTCACGTGGATGAAGCTGGGGGTAGAGCCACGCAGGTCCATGAGCGTATGCATCTTCACGGCCGCCTTGGTCTTGCGGAACACCGCCCAGGGGAAAGAGGACAGGCACAGGTCGATGGTGGTGGAATCCAGCGCATAAACCGTCTCCTTGAGATCCAGAACGCCGGGTTCGCTTGCATGCAGCTTGCGTGCTTGGGCGATCAATACTTGGGCAAAGTCCGAGTAGATGCGCCAGTCGCGCAGTTCGTTCGCATCGGCCAGGGTGCTGCGCTTCACCGGGCTGCTCAAGCCCATGCGATACAGCTTGCCCGGCTGCGCTCCAAGGCAGGTCTCTATGTCCCGCAGGCTCTCCCGATAGGTGAGCTGCGCGAAGGCCATTGCTCTGAAATGTTCCCGACAGGTAAGCGTTCGGACCCGATAGTCCCCGTTGTAGCGTTCCACGATGCGATCGAACGTTGTCCAGGGAAGATGCGCCATCAACTGGCCGAAGACCGTGCTGCCCACATTCATGCAGAGTTCCTTGAGTTGCCCTCAAGGAAATCCAACTCAGTGAGCGCCGCCAGTTCAAATCCGCCCCACGCATTTTCGTTCGTTATGCCGCGTCCATATTGGGCTCATCCTATGTTTGATCAAGGCTTAACCGGACACCAGTGATGCGCGGGCGCTTTCGAACGATGTTGACGGCACGGAACGAAACGTATATTCGATGGACCAATACCCCACGGCCATGAAGCACATCAGGGAGCCACTTTGTAGGACAGTGGCCGTATTCATGGCGCTATCACTTGCTGCAAGCGTCTGGTCTCAATGGGATTGTGCATACAACTTGAAGTTGCTGGACAGTGCTGGTGATGGATGGGGCGGCAGCACGGTCATGGTGATCAAGGGCACACCGGGTGCCGTGGATACGACCTATTTCACGCTGGAGGCCGGGTTCGAGCAGGAGTTCATGGTCGAGGTGAACGTGGGTGATATCCTGGCGCTGGTCTACAATGCAACGGGTCCGGACAATGAGCAGAACGGGATGCAGCTCTTGCTTTTCGGAGTACCCGTGTTCTACTCGTTCGATCTGACACCTGATGCGCTCATCTATGCTGTTTTGTGCGATTGTACGCCGCCACCGTTCGACCAAAGCGAGTGCGTAGGCGGTTATTGGCTCTGTGATCCTCTTGGACCAAGCCAAAGTTTCCCACTATCCGGACCGAACTGGATCGACGACCTCGATGCCACTAATGGTGGCTGTCTGGTACAGGAGAACCGAGGGGCCTGGTTCTGGATCAGCCTTGAGGATGTCGGGGAGTTGGAGTTCACCATCAACCCTATCGCAGGTACCTTCGGGGACATGCGCGTGGACTTTGCGCTATGGTCCATGCCCCCCGGACCATGGTGCCCAATGAGCGAGCCACCCATTCGCTGTTCGGCTGCGGATGTGACCGGCCCCAAGGGTTTGGTGAACGGTGCCACCGATGTTACGCAGGGTGCTGTTGGGGATTGCTGGCTGGCCCCGGTATCCGTGAATGGATCCTGGTATGGGGCGGATGTCTACGTTCTTTATGTGGACAATCCCACCCCGTACAACTTCAACATCACGTTGGAGTTCACAGGAGGGGTGGGGCCGGCTTGCACCGTCACAGCTTTGGATGGGTTGACCGCCACCGACCCAGCACCAATGCTCTGGCCGAACCCGGCCAACGGGTTGTTGCACATGGGTTGGCTGGACGGAGTGAGCAGGCCCATGAACTGGCGCGTTTTGGATGCCACGGGCCGCCTGCTTTTGGAAGGCCATGACCAAGGGGAAGGGAGGACCGGCATCGAGCCATTGGGGCCGGGGTCTTATATCCTCCACTGGCAGTTTGTGGGCACCGGAGCGATCGGTGCGGCGCATTTCGTGTAGCAGTAGATCGGTCGGTGCGGTCACGTGATCGTGCAACCAAGGCCACACCTGATGCCTCGTGTCTCGGGGTTGCTGAAAGCTGAGGTGTGAAAGGTCATTTGTGAGGTGTGAAGGAGCGCCCACCTGACACCCCACCCCGCACATCCCCGCCCACCCCTACCTTTCCCCCATGCACACCGGCCACCGTTACTCCGTGAAGCAGGTCTTCTTCTGGACCCGTCGCGAGCTTTACATATTCCTGCTCATTGCGGCGCTGCCCACCGCCGCATACGAGTTGCTGGACCTGAAGCAGCTCGTGTTGCCCTGGCTGCCCATCGCCTTGATCGGTACGGCCGTGGCCTTCATCGTGGGCTTCAAGAACAATGCGACCTACGACCGTTTGTGGGAGGCGCGGAAGATCTGGGGTGCCATCGTGAACGTGAGCCGCACCTGGGCCATCCAAGCGCGCGACCTGCCGATGTGTTCGCGCAGCGATGAGGCGGCACTGCGCGCGGTGCAACGCAGGTTGGTGTTGCGGCACGTGGGCTGGCTTACCGCGCTGCGTTACCAACTGCGGCAGCCGCGCGGCTGGGAGAGCATGCACTTGCCGCGCAACCGCGAGTTCTCCCGCTACTACACGGTGCCCGAATGGGCCGGCGACCTGCGCGAACGCTTGGGACCTTACCTGGACGCCGCCGAACGTGACACGGTGCTGGCCGCCGCCAACCCGGCCACGCAGTTGCTCGCTGCACAGAGCGCGGACATCCGCCTGCTGCACGAACAGGGCTGGCTGAGCGACTACCGCCACGTGCAACTGGCGCGCGTGCTGGGCCTGCTCTACGACGAACAGGGCAAGTGCGAACGCATCAAGAACTTCCCCTATCCGCGGCAGTTCGCCACGCTCAACCTCTACTTCGTGTGGATCTTCATCGTGCTGCTGCCCTTCGGACTGGTGCAGGAGTTCGCCAAGCTGGGCGCTGGGTTCGTGTGGCTCACCATCCCCTTCGCCGCGCTGGTGTCGTGGATCTTCCACACCATGGACGCGATCGGCGAAGCCACCTCCAATCCCTTCGAGGGCGGCGCCAACGACATTCCCATGGCGGCACTTTCGCGCACCATCGAGATCGACCTGCTGCAGATGATCGGCGAGCAGGAGCTGCCCGCTCCCGTGCAGCCGCAGAACAACATCCTGTTGTGAAAGTCGGGTACTGCGACTGACACCTCCGCAACACCCCCGCCGGGTATCTTCGCCCGTGCCCATGCCCCGCCTGCTTCCCGTTCTGTTGTTGGTCCTGCTGCTGCTTGGCGCAAGGACCCTGCGCGCGCAGCCCGATGCGCAAGCCACCACCGCTGCGCTCACCGGCCGCATCAGCGATGCCGACAGCGACCGTCCGCTCCACGGTGCGCACGTGCTGCTCTGGGTGGGCGATACGTTGATCGGGGCCACCACGGACACGGCGGGCATCTACCGATTTGCAGCTGTGCCCACCGGCATACACACCGTGGAGGCCCGCGCCATGGGCTACTGGACCGACCTGGCCCGCGAGGTGTGGGTGCGTGCCGGACGCGAGGAACGCGTGGACCTGGCGCTGCGCCGCCACTCCAGCGAACTGGTGATGGTGGAGGTGTACGGCGCCGCACCGCAACGGCTGCTGCCCCTGGGCACCGTGCCGCTCACCGTGGAACAGAGCCTGCGCTACCCCGCCACCTTCTTCGATCCTGCGCGCCTGGCCATGAGCCACGCGGGGGTGAGCTCCACCAACGACCAGGCGAACCACCTCAGCATCCGCGGCAATGGTCCGGCGGTGAACGCCTGGCTGCTGGAAGGTGCCGAGATCGTGAACCCCAACCACCTCACCAACGCCGGCACGCCCAGCGACCGACCCACGCTGAGCGGGGGCGGCACCACCATCCTCAGCGCGCAGTTGCTGGGCACTTCGCGCCTGCTGCTGGGTGGCTTCGGTGCGCAGTATGGCAATGCGCTCGGCGGCATCATGGACCTGCGCTTGCGGCCCGGCACCACGGCGCGTCCCTCCTTCACCGCGCAGGCCGGCCTCATCGGCATCGACCTCAGTGCGGAAGGCCCCTTCCGTGCTGGCGGCAAGGCCTCGTACCTCATCAACTACCGCTACTCCACCCTGGGCCTGCTCAGCGCCATGGGCGTGGCCTTGGGCGATGAGGCCATCACCTTCCAGGACCTCGCCTTCCACCTCAACCTGCCGCTCGGCTCGCGCACGCAGATCACCGTCTTCGGCATGGGCGGCAGCAGCAGCAACCGTTTCGCCGCCAAGGACAGCACCGAATGGGAGGTGGACAAGGACAGCCAGAACATCGACTACACCGGGCTGGTGGGCGTGGGGGGCCTTACACTGCGCCAGGCCGTGGGCGCCAATGCCGTGTGGCGCACCACCGCGGTGATCTCGCGCAACCAACAGGAGCGGGTGGAGGAGGGCCCCTTCTTCGCACGCCGCGGTGCGCGCTTCACCGTGCGCAACGCCTTGGCGGAACAGAAGCTGGCGGTGCACAGCTACCTGCGCGGCAAGTGGAGTCCGCGCACCGCCTACCAAGTGGGGGCGAACATCCTGGAGCGCAAAGTGGAGAAGGACGATCTGTTCAGTGAGAACGTGGTGGGCTGGCTGCTGCGGCCCTACGCGGAACTGGACCACGCGATCACCGACCGCCTGCGCGCGGAGCTGGGACTGGGCTGGTCGTACTACACGCCCAACGGCTCGGAGGTGCTGGAGCCGCGCCTCGCCCTGCGCTACGGCCTACGCAAGGGCCGCAGCATCAGCCTCGCCGCCGGACAACGCGGCATGCTGCCGCAGGTGCAATCCTTCATCGTGTCGCCCATCGTGTTCGGATCGGACAACCGCAACGTGGGCATCACCCGCGCGCAGGACCTCGTGCTGGCTTACGACCACCCCTTCAACCCGCAGGTGGTGCTGCACGCCGAGGCATTCGTGCAGCGCCAGGTGCATGTGCCGGTGGGCGATCGCAGTGGCTTCGGTGCCGGTTCGCTGTCCACCCTCAGTATGGTGAACGTGTGGAACGAGTTGTACTACACGCAGTTCAACGGGCGTGGCGAGGCCACCAACGCGGGCCTTGAGCTGGGCCTGTCGCACGGCTTCCACCGCGGGCTCTTCTACCAGGTGAACGCCACCTTGCTGGATGCGCGCTACACCGACTTCTCCGGCAGGGAGCACAACAGCCGCTGGAACACCGGCGGCATGGGCAACGTGGTGCTGGGGTGCGAGTGGGAGAAGCAGGGGGCCGATGCCAAACGCACCTGGGGCGTGAACGGCCGTGTGAACGTGAGCGGCGGCCAGCGCTACACGCCGGTGCCCGACAACCCCGGCGTGGTGCCCGAGCCCTTCTCCGCGCAGAACGCCACCTACCACCGCGTGGACCTGCGCGTGTACCGCAAACGCGAGCACAAGGAGCGCACCGGCATGTGGTCGCTGGACCTGCTGAACGTGCTGAACACGCAGAACGAAGCCTTCCGCTACTACGACTACCGACAACGCCAGGTGCTGACGCAGTACCAATTGGGCCTCATCCCCAACCTGAGCTACCGCGTGGAATTCTGATGCCCATGAAGAAGCTGCTCCACCTCCTGCTCGCGCTCGTGTTCGCGGCCTTCGCCTACTTCAACCTGAACGATCCCGACCCCTTCCTTTGGGTGACCGCCTACGCTGCCGTGGCGCTGCTATTCGTGTGGGCCGCCTTCGGAAGCGTGGACCGGCGCATACCTGGCTGGTACGCCCTGGCGCTCATCGGCTGGATGCTCACCCTGCTCCCCGGCATGATCGATTGGGTGGCGGCAGGTTTCCCTTCCATCACCGCCGAGATGCAAGCGACGGAGCCGCACATCGAAGTGGTGCGTGAATTCCTTGGCCTGTTGATCGCCGTGCTGGCGCTGGCCTGGCTCACGGCCACCACCCCGAAGGATCCGGCAAAGGCCTGAACGATGCGTGTCCCGGCCTGCCTTGTCGCGCTGCTGATCGCGCTGTTGCCGGTGGATGCCGTAGCACAGCGCACAGGCTACGGCCTGGAGATGACCGGCATCTTCGGACCGGATGCATTCCTCACCTCGGGCCTCAACGTGTTCGGCTCGTTCCGGGCACCGGGTAAACGAAGCGCCTTGCTGGCGTTCTCATCGGCAGAAGTGGGACGCAAGGACTTCGAGAGCCTCTTCGATGCGAAGCGCGTGATGCTCTCCTGGCGTGTGGGAGCAGGTTACGTGTTGAACTACCGCAACGAGCGCGATGTGTTCGGCGTGGGACCTTACCTCGCGTACTGCCAACACCACCACCGCGACACCAACGACCCGGATCATGAACTGCGCTGGGTGCGTCCCTACATGCAGCTTGGCGCCGTGCTTTCGTGGACCCGTTTGGTGGGCGATGGGCGCCTGGGTATCGAGTTGCGCGGCACCCCGGCATTGATGGGCCCCGTGGGTGATACCGAGCGCGTGCGCAGCGATGTGCCTGCCGCCGCAACCTGGGTATTCCCGTTCACGCTCTGTCTTTCCCTGCGCATCGATAAGGCAGGGGAGAAGAGCAATACCCGCGGACGCGATACCAGCACCGCACTTCCCCGGAACATCGTTCCTTCGCTGTAGCGATGAAGGTTAACCTGCGCACCCTGCTCTTTCAGTTGGCTGGTCCGCTGCTGGCGGTGCTCGTGTATTTCCTGATGCGGCACCACGGCGGCCCGCCCGCGCTCATGGCGGCACTGGTGGCGTGGATGGCCCTGTGGTGGATCACCGAGGCCGTGCCCATTCCCGTCACCTCCATCCTGCCGCTGGTGCTCTATCCGCTCTTCGGTGTGGATACCGTTGCCAACACCGCCGCCCATTACGGCAAGGACATCATCTTCCTCTTCCTCGGTGGCTTCATCATCGCGCTGGGCATTGAACGTTGCGGCCTGCACCGGCGCATCGCACTGGGCATCATGGCGCGCGTGGGCAGCAGCTCCGAGCGCTTGGTGCTGGGCGTTATGGCGGCCTGCGCGCTGCTGAGCATGTGGATCAACAGCACCGCCGCCACGCTGGTGATGCTGCCCATCGCATTGAGCCTGATCGACGACGAGGATGCACCGGCCGAGGCCCGCAAGCGCCTCACCGTACCGCTGCTGCTCGCCGTGGCCTACGGCGCCACCATCGGCGGCATGGCCACACCCGTGGGCACTCCACCCAACCTGGTGTTCCTGGGCCTGTGGAAGAAGCTCTATCCCGAGGCGGACAGCATCGGCTTCGGGCAGTGGATGGCCACCGGACTGCCCTTCGCACTGCTCTTCCTGGGTGTGGCCTGGCTTCTGCTCACGCGTCTGGTGTTCCGCTTGAAGGGCGATGCGCTGGGCACAGCCGATGCCGTGCGGGAGCGCCTGCGTGCGCTGGGTCCTGCCACGCGCGACGAATGGCTGGCGGGAACCGTGTTCGCACTGGTGGCACTGCTGTGGATGACCGGCGACACGTTGAAGCAGGGCGAGCTGGTGCTCTACACCGGCTGGCGCGATCGGGCCGACATGTTGAAGGAGGTGAACGATGCGGCCATCGCCGTGTTCGGTGCGGTGCTGCTCTTCCTGTTGCCGGCGGACAAACGCATGCGGCAACCGCACGATGCCTATTCCACCCACGAGGAGGGCCGCGCGCTCATGAGCTGGGGCTTCGCCGAACAGCGCGTTCCCTGGGGCGTCCTGCTGCTCATCGGTGGTGGATTCGCACTGGCAGCGGGCGTGGACAAGGCAGGGCTCAGCACCATCATCGGCGAGAGCATGGTGGGCCTCGGCAAATTGCCCCTGCCCATCCTCATCGGTGCAGTGGCGCTCATCGTTTGCCTCCTCAGCGAACTCGGCAGCAACACCGCCACCGCCAGCTTGGTGATCCCCATCCTTGCCGCCATGGCCACACGCTGGGGCATGGACCCGCAGAGCATCCTGTGGCCCGCCACGCTCGCCGCCAGCCTGGGTTTCATGCTGCCCGTGGCCAGCCCCATGCAGACCATCGTCTTCGGCACCGGCCGCATACCCATGCGCCAAATGGTGAAGGGCGGCGTGTGGATGGACCTGATCGGGGTGCTGCTGCTGATGCTGTTCTTCGGGTGGCGGTGAAGGGGTCTGTGAAGCCGTATTTTGTTCCCATGTTGGTGCGGTCGATCGGTGTGTTGATGTTGTTGTTGGGCGGGTGTGATGCAGCACCTGCATGGGGGCAGGAGGATCGTCCGATGCTGCCCACCGAGTTGCAGCTGGCTGTGGATGAACGGCGCCACGAGGAGGTGCTTCTGCGCAGCACCGAGCTCCTGGCCCGCACACCGGAAGCCGATCGCACCACCCGCATCGCACTGCTGGACCTGAAGGCCAAGGCACACTATTCCCTGCAGCAACTGGCGGATGCGTCCAGTGCAGCGCAGGCCATGCTCGCCGTGGCGCGGGAGCAAGGCGACACTTCCGCGATGATCAGCGCGCTGCGCATGGTCTCCAACACCTCCTTCGATGGCAACCGCTTCGAGGATGCCCTCACTACCGACCGCGAGATATACCGCTTGGCGCGTCGTTACGGGGATACCGACCTGCTCATCCAGGCCTGCAATGATCTGGGTAACCGCTTCCTGATGGTGGAGCAGTACGATTCCACCGAGCACTACTACCAAGCAGGGCTTTCCATCACCACGCCGGGCCATCCCCTACGGACGAACTTCGAGGGCAACCTGGGCAAGCTCTACAGCGAGACCGGCCGGCACGATGAGGCCATCGCCCTGGTGGAACGCGGCCTGGCCACCATGCGCGCCGAGGACCATCCGCGCACCTACAAGATGGTGAACATGCTGGGCTTCGTGATGCACAACGCGGGCCGCCACCGCGAGGCCATCGCGCTCTTCGCCGAAAGCGAGGAGCTGAACCAGGCCGGTCCACAGGACCTATACACCTCGCTGGAGAACCTGGGCTTCGCGGCCGAATCGCAAGCGGCCATCGGTGATCATGCAGCGGCATACGCTTCCATGGTGCAGTTGGAAGCGCTGCTGCACACCTACTATGCCCGCACCGCCAACGAGCAGTTGTTGGAGTTGGAGAAACGCTTCGAGACCAAGCTGAAGGAGGAGGAGATAGAACGCCTGGATGCTGTGACCAACGAGCAGGCCGCGCTGCTCCGCGCACGCAACCTGATGCTCTACGGAAGCCTGCTCATGTTGGTGCTGGCCCTGGTGGCGGCGGCGCTGCTGTGGCGCAACTTCCGGCAGAAACGCCGCCATGCCGAGGTGCTGGAGCAGCTCAACAACGAACTGAAGGAGCAGAAGGAGCGCATCGAGGAGATCAACCGTCTGCTGCAACTGAAGGTGTTGCGCACGCAGATGAACCCGCACTTCATCTACAACTGCCTAAACGCCATCGCCAACCTGGTGCGCAAGGGCGATGCGGTGGGCGCCGCCAGCTACCTGGACGGCTTTGCGCGGCTGTTGCGCATGGTGCTCGATCACAGTGTGAAGGACCGCGTGCCCATCAGCGAAGAGCTCGGCTTCCTGCGCCAGTACCTGAAGCTGGAGGCCCTGCGCTTCCCCGATGGACTGCACTACGAGGTGGATGCCGATCGCGACCTGCTGGACGAGGATGTGCCGGTGCCCACGCTGCTGGTGCAGCCCTTCGTGGAGAACGCCATCTGGCACGGCCTCGCCAACAAGGAAGGGGAGAAGCGCCTGAGCGTGCGCTTCGAGGAGCATGGCGAAAGCCTGCGCTGCGTGGTGGAGGACAACGGCGTGGGCCGCAAGGCCGCCCCCAAACGTGCGCACAGCGATGGCAGCCCCAGCATGGGCCTGCAGCTCACCAACGAGCGGTTGCAACTGCTGTCCTTCAAGCTCAACGGCAACAGCGATCGCTTGCGCTTCCACGACCTGGCCCAGCCCGATGGCACACCCGCCGGCACCCGCGTGGAGCTGGTGTTGGAGTGAGGGGGAAGAAGGGGTGGTAATGGAAGAAATGGAGGTATGGGAGGTAGTGCCCCATCAACCGTGGGTGTCCTCCTTGACCACCCTTACCTCCCTCACCACCCTTACCTCCCTCACCTCCCTTACCTCCCTTACCTCCCTCACTTCCCTCACCTCCTTCACCCCGTCACTTGCAGGTGTTGCAGGAAGAAGTTGTTCCAGAACGCGGTGGCGGGCAGGGCGAACGACAGGCCGAAGACGAGTGCAAGGATGACCAGTCCGAGGACGGGGTAGGTCGGGAACCGGCGCAGTTTCACCCAGTCGTGCACCACCACGGCCACGGGGAAGAGGAAGAACAGCACGGTCGAGCCTGGTAGGATCAATGCCGGGGCCATCCACTCGAACATGCGGGCAAGGGCAGGCCCCATGAAGACCATGGATGCGAACAGCATCATGGTGCGGTGCAGCGCCTTGTTCTTGCGCTTCATCACACCCACGGCGACCATGCCGGTGAACGCCGTCAACGCCAGCAGGTCATTGGTCCACATCACGTTCTGGAACCAGTACCGGTCGGGGTTCTCCAGGTCCAGGAAGCCCAGGGCCAGCATGCGCGGGGCGAAACCCATCATCACCGGTATGGCGAAGGCCACGGCAAGTACCGCCACCACGCAGAGCCCCCAGCCCAGGGTCATGTGCAGCTTCACCTTCCTGCTGTTCACCAGCGCGGACTGCACCACCAGCAGCACATACCAGAGGGTCATCAGCACGCCATGCAGCACGAAGGCGAGCGGCAGCCGGTCCATCTGCATGTGCAGGGGTTGCTCGAAGTAGGGCCGCAAATAGAACCGGGGGCCGAAGCCCAACAGCACCACCAGCAGCAGCAGGCTGGCGATGATCAGGTAGAAGCGGGTGCGTTCGGTCTTCATGGTCGAGTTGCGTGCGACGCCTTGGTGAACATTGGAACGAACCTAACCCGGATCCTGCCTCAGTCCCTGTTCAACCGAGCGAACGGCAACGTGATCGCGTGAGCGGCAACCTCCCCCTAAGCGCAGGTGAAGCGACCTCCCTCTTCTCCCTTATGGCGAGGCTTTGCTGATGGGTACCTGGGTTCGCGCAGGGCTACGACCCGAGTCCTCGATCCCGCAGGCGAGGGTTGCGAACAGGTCGTGCCGATCGCTCATCACGATCGTGCATGGCAGAGCGGCTGGAGCACGTGATCGGCCCTCGCGTCATCACCGGGTGCCGACCGGCAGGTGCGCCTTCAGGAATTGCACTGCCCTGGGGAGCGCGTCCCGATCGGCAGCCGCGTTCAGGGCCGGCGTGCCGCCAAGCACGAACTCCTCTTTGCTGATGGGATGGATGGCGCGTGTCGACATCGATGTCACGAGCATCCCCGAGACTGCCATGTGGCCGGCGCCCCGATAGGCGATGTGCTCCGCCGGATAGGCGAAGTCGTGGGCCCGGAGCCGGGTGATCACCTGCTCGGCCCCCAGCGTCGATGGCCACAGCTCGTCCGAATCGCAGGAGAGCAGCAGCACCGGCGCCTGGATGCGCTCCACCGGAATGGCGGCCTCGCCCGGGTCCAGCATACCCGCATGGAATACGAAGTCCTCATGCACGCCGAGCAGGGCCGTCCCATCGGCCGTCAGGGGCGGTATGTAGCCGGGGATGGGCGCGCCGCGAAGCGACCACGCCGGTTGCATGAAGGAGTTCGGCGCGCAGCAGCCGGTCCAGACCACATTGGAGGGCACGGCGGAAACGACCGCACCATACAACTCGGGTAGTGAGGACGCCAGTAGCAGCACCCCTTCACCGCCACGGGACGCACCGATAAGCCCGATCCGCGGCGCCCCTGTACGTGTACGCAACCAGTCCGTGGCGCCGTGGAAGTACTCGAGGGGAATGTTCTCCAGGTTGTCCGGCCGGTGTGGATAGGCGAAGTGCGCCACCGCCAGCGCCGTGATGCCACGCGATGCGAGGAACATGGCCGTCTTCCAGGGCGCCCCACCTCCGGAACCCGAGATGACCAGCACCGCCGGGTGCGGACCCGGGCCGGCCGCCTCGAACAGCACCCCTTCGAAGGGCTGCCCCTCAATGGCCGTGCGTCGCACACCGCTGGCCATGAACACCACCCGCTGCTCGGCATGCAGGACGGTCGTATCGGCGGCATCGAGACCATAACGGACGCGGGCTCGAAAGCGGATCGTCACCGACGCCGTATCCAGCTGCGGGTGCCTCGGCCACTCGGGGTCGATCCCCGCCACCGCGTGGAGCGCCTCAGGAGGTACCGGGAGCATCGACCAGATCAACCCGTCCGCATCGACCCCCGTGTAGCTCCCGCTGACGGCGGCCTGGGTAGCGGTGGCGACGCGTCCCTGAGCATCGGCATGGTACGTGGCACGGCTCGACCAAACGCGGCCGTCATTGTCGGTGAGGCTCGCGCCGAGTTCAACGCGACTGCTGGGCAGGGCGCCGCGCACCTCGATCGTGCTCTCCTCAAGGTGCAGGCGCTCCGCAGCGCTTACCTGCAGCGATGGCTGCGCAACGGCATGTAGCGTGGGCAGCAGCATCAGGATCAGCACGTTGGGCAGCAGGTAGAAGCGGGTGCGTTCGGTCTTCATGGTCGTGTTGCGTGCCACACTGCGGTGGACACCGGAACGAACCTAATCACGGATCCTGCCACAGCCCCCGATCGACCGAGCGAACGGCACCACGATCGCGTGAGCGGCGACCTTCTTCACCCTCCCTCACCTCCCTCACCTCCTTCACCTCCCTCACCTCCTTCACCCTCTTCACCTTCCTCACCTTCCTCACCTTCCTCACCTCGCTCACCTCCCTCACCTATCTTCCCCCCATGATCAACGTGTTGTTGGTGGACGACGAACCCGGTGCCCGCGAGTTCCTGCGCGCCCGGCTGGCCGAGGTGGCGCCCGAAGTGAACGTGCTGGCCGAGGCGGACAACATCTCCGATGCCAAGCGGCTCATCGCCGAGCTGAAGCCCGCACTGGTGTTCTCCGATGTGGAGATGCCCGGCGGCGATGGCTTCCAACTGCTGAAGGACCTGGGCACCTGGGACTTCGATGTGGTCTTCGTCACCGGCTTCCAGCGCTACGCCATCCAGGCCATCCGCTTCAGCGCGTTGGACTACCTGCTGAAGCCCGCACAAGCCGACGAGCTGCGCGCCGCCATCGACCGCCACCTGGCGCGGCACCCCGAGCCCGAGCTCGACAAGCAGCACCAGCAGGCCGTGCTCGCCAACCTGAACGAGTCGCACGAGCAGGGCATGAAGCTCACGCTGCGACACGGCAACGGCTTGCACTTCGTCCCACCCGCCGAGGTGGCCTTTTGTCGCGCCGAGGACAACTACACCGAGCTGCACCTCTGCGATGGCCGCCGCTTCATGGTGGCCCGCACGCTGAAGGAGTACGAGGACATGCTCGCCGACATGGGTTTCATGCGCGTACACCGCAGCTACCTGGTGAACCGCGCGGCCATCACCAAGGTCACCACCGATGGGCACTTGGAAATGGCGGGCGGTGGCCGCGTGGAGATCAGCCGCCGGCGCAAGGAAGAGGTGCTGAAGCTGCTGCGCGGCTGACCGGCCGATCACTCCACCACCACTTCGCTGCTCGCTGCGCTCTCGTTCCCGTCCGCATCCACGGCACGCACGAAGTAGAACAACAGCCCGCCCGGGACCTTGTCGTCGCGCAGCGCCAGCGCCTGCCTGGCGGACACGCTGCTCACCTTCACCGGGTCCTGGCCACGTGTGTAGCGGTATACATCGTAGCGCACGATATCATCGCGCAACGCAGCGCTCCAGCTCAGTTCCACGCCGGCATTGCTGCGGCGCGCATTCAGGCCGCTGGGTGGCGGAACGGCGGCGAAGCGTCCACTTCCCCCGACCTCATTGCTGAACGCACTGCGCGGACCAAGCTGGGACAGGCTCCGTACGCGGTAGCTGTGCGTGGTGCCTGCATGATGCACCGTGTCCATGTAATGGTTCACGGTCAGGAATAGCGTATCGGTGACGGGTGCGCCACGCTGCGGCTTGCGGGTCCGCAACAACTGATAGCCCAGCAGGAATGGTTCGTTCGATAGGTCCTCCCAAACCACTTGCAGGTTGCCGGCATCCACCAGCACTTCCAAGTCCTTTGGTACGGGTGGCGCAGCAGGTGGCAGTGCGGGCACGATGGCCACCGTATCGGAGAAGGCCCCGTGTATGTGGCTGCTGCTCATTGTGTGTATCGCATAGCGGTACGTGTTGCCGCCGCGCATTCCCGAGCCATTGTCGGTCCATTGGTAACGGTCGGGTCGTGCCCTGCCTTCCACCAGCGTGGACACCTGCTTGAGTTCGCCACCGTTCTCCCCGCGGAACACGAGGAAACCATGCGCGTTGGGTGCCAAATAGGTCCATGTAAGGGAGACCGTGCCATCGATGCTCTCGATCTCCAGCTCCTCGGGGGCATCGGGAGGCGTGGGGTCGTACACGCTGGCTGCGAACAGGGGAGCCCGCATGGGGATGTGCGTGGCTTTGTATTCCAGCTGGAAGAAGTAGAAGTAGGACGTGGCGGGACGGATCCGCTCATCGATGAACTCGGTGCGGTCGCTGGGCAATGCTGCGATGGGCTCGAAGCCGTCCTCGCTATTGGTGCTGCGGTAGAGCGTGAGCTGTTTCACCAAGGGCGCATTGGGCAGGCGCCAGCGGATGCCGATGGAACGGCCACTGCTGTCACCGGCGGCCACCACGTCGGTGGGCATGGGCATCTGTGTGGCATCCAACGAAGCGGTGTAGAGCGTATCCGTGCGTGGTGCGGCGTGGCCGAATGGGTCCCATGCTTTGAGTACGTAGCGAAGCGGACGATAGCGTGCAGCGGTGGTATCCGTGAAGACCAGAAAGGCGGTGTCCCCGCTAAGCCTGGCCTGGCCCATCCAGTTCACCTCCTCGAAGGCCGCACCATCATCGCTGCGCCACAAGCGGAACTCCGATGCGCGTGGCGCACCGGCTGCGCGGTAATGCAGTTCCATGCGGCGTTCCTTCTCCCAGTAGGTGCCTGTAACTGGCGCCACGGCTACCGGCGCCACACCCTGGCCAGCCGTGGTCCACTGGCTCACGCGCGCTGCGCCATCGATCGGCGTAATGCGGTACTGGTAGCGCTCACCGTTCTTCGCATCGGCATCGTGCCATGCCAGTTGGCAGGCCATCATGGTGGGCACATCGTTGAAGAGCGCTCCCAAGTGCCTGCGCTCACCTTTGGAGACCATCGCCCACAGGCTGTCCGCGTTCATGGCCAGGGCATGAATGGGATAGGGCAGCACCTTTCCCGCGCGCTCCAGGTGCTTCGTCAGCTCCTTCGCGCTGCCCACCGGCTTCAGTTCGGCCACTTGCTTGAACGCATCGTTGGCCTGTGCGCGCCGCTCTATCCGATAGCCCTGCACCTTGCCGTTCACCTGTGGGATCCCATCTCCGGCAATGATGAAAATGCCTTGAGCCCCGCCATATGCAATGCCCGGCTGGGGGTCTTGTGCCTGCAGGCCCAGCGCTGCAAGCAATGGAAGTAGCACCGTTCTGCGCATCATCGCTTTATGCATTGTCGTTCTTCGTTCACTGGCTTACCACACCTCCTTCACCTCCTTCACCTCCTTCACCTCCCTTACCTCCATCACCTCCCATACCTCCCTCACCTCTTTTCCCTTCATCCACTCCTCACATCCCCCATCAATTCTCCGTTTCCGGCGGCGGCTCATGCACACTGCTCGTCGTGTTGTCCGAGCCCATGATGATCCGGAAATCGCTGCCGCTGTTGCTGAAGTCGCCCACCAGGCCCATGCCTACCGAGCCGCCTACGGTCACGTGCAGGCACGTCCAATCGTTGCAGGGCACTGAACAGATGCCGCCGCCGATATTGAAACTTCCCGTTAGGTCCAGGTTGCCATTGGCCTGCACGTTCCAGTTGCCGTTGGTGTGGAACACCCCGTTCATGCCGATGGTGAAGTAGACACCGATGCGACCGGACAAGCAGAACGCACCCATGGAAGCCCCGCCCCCAATGGCCGCGTCCATGAAGGTGTCGAAGCCCACGGTGTAGGTGCCGCTGCCGAAGTTGGCACCCAGGCGCACGTCGGCACCCATGTTCACCCCGAAGTACACATGGGCGATGGGCGAACAATCGATGCTGAAGTTGGGCAGCAGCGGGAAGGGGATGCTGGCGCCGCATTCCAGGAAGAACCCGTTGAAGCGACCGCTGCCGAACAGCGCCGTGTAGGCCGTGGGCAGCGCCTGTCCATCGGTGACACCCTGTGCCATGCCCACACCCACATCCGGCATGCTGGCGAGCATGGGCAGCACCATCTGCAGCATCGCCGGGCTGTTCTTCCGCTCGATCATGCGGTGTGCATAGAGGCTGTATTGCAACAGCATCGCATCCATGGCCACGGTGCGTTTGGCATAGTCGCCCAGCAGCAGGAAGGCCATGCCCTGCATGTCGGGGTTGCTCATCTGCACGTTCAGCCCGCTCATGAAGTAGTAGCCCTCGCGGTCCAGCACGATCGCCACACTGCCGTTCATGCTGGGGCCTCCGCTCACGCTGTGGCTCACGTTCAGCTGCCCGGCCAGCCGGTGGTGCTGCGCATCGTACACCATGTTGATGTTGCCGAAGGGCGTCTCGATGTCCTTCAGTTTCACTTGCTGGCTCTGCACCTGCAGATCGCCGTACACCTCGAAGCGCATGCGCTGCGGCTGTCCGTTCTGCGGCTCGAAGCCCATTTCCTCGGGCATGTTGCCTTTGATGTAGAAGTGGTTCCACTGCGGGCCACCGCCTTGCTGCGCCACCCACATCTCGCCTTCCACATCCGTCATCAGGATCCTGCTGCTGGGGTTGTCGCCACCCAGGCGCACGCTCTGCTGCGGACTGCGGTCCAGCGTCAACTTCGTCTGCTGCTGGTCCTTCACCAGGGTGTAGGCCAGGTTCTTGAACACGTTGGGGTTCTCATCGCTGATCACCCCGGTGATGGTCATGCGGCCCGGTTGGAACTGGATGCTGGCGCTGCTGCCCACATGGTTGTACTGGCCCTTGGCGCTGGGCTTGTCGAAGGCGAGTTGGATGCCGTTGAAGTTGAGCGGCGACATGCTGAAGGGCTGTAACGTCATAGGACCCGTGCCTTCGCCTTGCTTGTCGTACACCAGCGCGGTGGTGTACACCGGGAACTGCGGGATGCCCATTTCCAAGCCTGCGGTAAGCACCAGCAGGTTCGGGCTCAGGATGAGGCTTTGCAGCGATGCGCTCACGATGCCATGCACCGGATAGGGCTGCATGTCCTGGCTCAGCGATGCTTCCTGATCGCCGTTGCTGTACAGCCAGATGGAGGTGATGGGCACGTTGCGGTCGTTCGGGATGCCGTCCAGATGTTCACCCCGGATCTCCGCGCCTGCCACATTGTGGTCGCCGCTCGTAACAGCAAGGAACCAGGCCGGTGTGGGGCGCACGGCATCATACCCGAACACCGCCGGGCGATGGGCCACAATTGGCACTGCGCCGATCAGCTTCATGCCTTCCACAGGCAGCTGGCCGAAGGAGAAGCTCGTGGGTTGCAGGCTGCCGTTTTCCACCGGAAGCTCCATGCCGGATGCGTTCAGGATGCCTTTGAAGCCGAAGCCCCCGCTGTTCATGCTCAACTCGCTTCCTTCGAATTGGAACTGGCCAAGCGGTATGCTGAACTGGCGTTGTGCTTGGAACGGCAGGAGTTGCCCGCTGCTCAAGGTGATCTTGCCGATGTGGATGTTGAGGTCGTTGGCCGGTGCGGGGATGTTGGCCAGGGCGGTACGCAGGCGGGTGTCCAGCACCAGCGAATCACGGTGCAGGCGTGTGTTGGCGTGCAGGCTGTTCGCCTGGAAACCGTGCAGCATGTAGTTCAACGCCTGCCCATTCAGGTCGCCCACGCGGAATGCCGTGCTCTCGGGATGGAAGCTGGTGGCATCACTGCCGAAGGTGTTCACCCGCAACTGGCCCTGCACGCTGGGGTGCATCAGTGCGAAGTGTTCGGTGCCCCCCAGGGAGAAGTTGTTGTCCGTGAAGGAGCCCAGGCTCACCTTCACGCGGCCCTGCACCGCACCACGGGTGCCATTGTCCGGCCGGGCCACGGTGATGCCTTGCTGTTCATCGTGCAACACCGCGTGGTAGTTGAAGTTGTTGCCGGGTCGCCGGAACATGCCCACGGACACATAGTTCACCGCAAGCGGCATGGGGTCCACCACGGGCTTGGCCAGCGGAATGTTCTGCTCGTTCACCAGCACGGAGGGCTCCACCATGGTCTGCACGAAACGCACCGCATCCAACTTGTTGCCTTCGCTGCTCGCTGTGGTGAGGCGGAACACGGTGTTGCTGGAATCGGGCACCATGAGCCATCCGTTGATGCGTGCCTGCGACCCCGGCAGCTCATCGAACGCGGTGACCTCGATCGGGAAATCGTTCAGGCGGCGGAAGTCCAGGTCGCCATAGATCTTCAGCCTGAAATCGATGCGGGTGTGCGGGTCGTTCTGGTTCTGCAGCAAGGGGCTGTAGTTCACCAGGCCGAAGAGGTTGGTTGAAGCCTGTCCTTCGGTGAACTCCATGCCCACGCAATTGCAGTTGCCCTTCGATGCGGTGAACGTGAGCAGCTCGTCCTTGGGCACACGGCGCATCTCGTACCAGCCATCGCTGCCGGAGAAGACCTCGTTGACCATGTTGTCGTACGCGGTGGTCACACGTGCGCCCGCCACCACGGCACTGTCAAGCATTACCCTGCCGCGCACCTTGCGGCCCAGCTTCATGGTCACCTCCTGCACCTGCCAATGTTTTCCCGGGCTGCTGGTCACTTCCACTTCCCGGGTGATATACTCCTTGTCATCCGGGCTGTAGATCCGGAAGGTGAATCTTGTGCCCGCCGACCGGAACGCGAAGTCCACGGCGCCGGCAGCGTTCGCATATCGGGTGTATGGGTCGATCTGGATACCCGCCAACTGGGAGCCCAATCCGCTTAGCTGTACGCCCGAGAGCCCGATACCGCTTTGTCCCGTCTGTGTTCCTCCCCCTGCCTGTTGCCCGCTGCCTTGCCCGCCGCCCGATGATGCCCCGCCACCTTGCAGCGCTTCGGCCATGGCGCCCTCGAACTCGGTCTCAGGGTGCGCGATGTTGGGGTACATCACCCCGTTGTTGTTCACCAGCACCACTTTCGCGCCGGCAATACGCGGCACCACCACGGACAGGCCGGAAGTGGTCTCCGGTACGATGTGGAAGTGGATGCGGTGCAGCTTGTATGGAATGGTCGCCACCATCTTCAGCACACCTGTACCGGGTACGTTCACGGTGAGGGTGTCGCGGTCATACACGTTCGGATCGTTCGGCACCACCACGATCTTGCGACCAGCACCGCTGGGCACGGCGAGCTCCACCATCTGTGCGTAGGGTTGCCCGGGTATGATCACAGGCACGCTGTTCCGCATCACCCCCTGTTGCCCCGTGGCGGGATCGAAGTAGTAGGCTTTGCCGGCAATGGGCTGTCCTTCCTCGTTCACCAGATCGATGCGGACCGTACCGCGCGGCTGCATCCAAAGCTCTCCCTCGTTGTAGTTGTGGCCCCACACCAGGGCACCCATGTCACCGCTCTCCGGGTTCACGGCATCCTGGCGGAACACTGCACGCACCAAGGGGTTGAAGCCGTTCTTCTGCAGTGTGAGCGCATAGAAGAACTTGCTGCTGAACACGTTGTTCTGTGTGCCGTTGGACCACAATTCCTTCTCGTGGATGCGGCCATCAGCCCCGGTGCTCCCGATGCGGGCAGGTTGCATGGAATGCCCGTTGTTGTTGACATACTGCTGCAACATGTTCCATCCGTGGTTGGGGGTGGATTCCAGGTTGGCACCCCATTTCCTGCCGGTCGATACATCGCGCATCAAGGCCATGGCCTGCTCGCTGATGCGCCACAGCACCCAGTTCACGCCGGGCTCGTTCATGGCCATGCCGCTTTGTTCTCCGGCTCCGCTGTTCTTCACAGTGGCGGATACCTGCGGCCGCATCTTGCTCACGAAGCTCATGTTGTACAACCACGTGGGCCCGGGCTTGTAGCCTGCAGGATGTTCGTCATCCCATGTGCTGTATGCACCATTCCCGTGGTTGGCCAGGCCGCTCGGCACACAATCCACATGTACGAAGGAGTAGTTGGGACCCTTGCAGGTCCAGCTGGAATGGTACGCGTATGGAAGCACGCGCACATGGTTGAAGATGCTCCATTGCGTGGTGAAGTCATCCACCGGCCGCACGTGGGTGTAGTACAGGTTGTTGCCGCCGCCATTGGGGTCGTCGAAACGCACCAGGTGATGGAAATCCACTTCGCCGTTCGCGTTGGTGATGCCCTTGGCGAGGATCTCATATTGGTTGCCGCTCACGGTGATCTGCTGCGCGAGCAGTTGGTGTTGACCTGGGCTGAGCTCATCCTTGGGCGCTATGGATGGGCGGGTGCCCTTTTTGCGCATCAGGAGCACTTCCATGTTGTTCTTCACCTGCGATTTGTCCAGGTTCTCGGTCACCAACACACGCACACCGAAGGTGCGCACGCGTGCATGGAAGAGGCCCAGGTCCCCGTTCGCCGGAAGGCCTGCGTTGAACTGCACCGGTTGGGCGTAGTACTGCTGCGCGGCATTGTCGATGCGCACCATCAGTACACGGCGCCATTCGGTGCAGTGGATGCCTCCGTGGAATTCGCCCCCGAAGGTGTTGTTCCAATTCAGGCCGCCCTGTTTCCACTCCATGTCCAGGCTTTGCAGGTTGGGCACGTTGAACATGAAGGATCCATCGCCACTTGTGGTGGAGGTGGCCAGCACGGGCAGGGATATGTGCTGGCCATTGGCGGTCCAGATCTGCCCGTTGGGCACGATGATGTTGCCAGGCAGGACCTTGGTGTTCACGCCGGGATTGAAGGACACATTCCCCTTCACCTGGATGGCTTGCACCAACTGTACTGTAACGCCTGGCAATGGGCTCTGCTGGAAGCTGCCGAAATACCCCCGGTTGCCGTGGAACGTAGCCATGTTAAAACCGCCTGTGCTGGGGTCATCGGTCAACTGGGTGACAAGGCCACCGGGTGCTTGTTGCACGTTGGCGCTCCATCCCTGCGCACCGGCACCCATGGTCATCGTTCCGGCTGAAGTGCCGGATCCGCTTGCCCCACTCACGTTGATACCACTGAAATTGGTGCTCTGCTGACCGATGCCGCTTTGCACACCGCTTTGCTGTATGGCACCTGCCAGGTTGCCAAGCTCCAGGCCTCCGGTACCGCTGCCCTGCTGGCCGCCGCCGCCAAGCACACCCGTCGGCAGGTCGATGGTATTGGTGGTGTAGCTGCCCTGTGTGGGCCAGTAATAGCGCAGCTTGCCATACAAGGTGGTTGCGAGGAACCCAGGTGCGATGGCCGGATCCAAGATGGGCACGAGCCCCGGAGTTGTGCCGCCCGGTACGGGGATCGTTGGCAGGGTTATCCCGACCCCCACACTGAACACAGAGATCTCGCTCCTGCCCAGGTTGCTGATCGCCACGTTGTTGTTCACGTCGCGCGCCGTTACCTGCATCACGTAGGTCTTGCCTTGCTCAAAGGGCAGGTCGCTGGGCTGGCGCACGTACACGGTGTTCATCAGGCCCTGCTTCACCAGCACGGGTTGGCCGCGGCGGTAGGTGCGCGCTGCGATGATGGCATCGTTGGGGTCCTGCCCCTGGAACACGGGTGTTACCACCAGTTCGTATTGGATCATGGCCCCGGCCAGGTTGCCCAGCGGTGGCGTCCACGTGAACACCGGGTTCACCATGTAGGGCGAGAGCTGCTGCCCGTTGGCCGGCTGCACGATCAGTGGCGGGTTGGCATACTGCAGGTTGAAGCTGGTGCAGCCCGCATTGGGCACCGACAGCAGTTGCGGCCCGTTGTAGTCGTACACCTCCACGCAGAAACGGTACAGCCCTTCGGGCAGTTGGCCGGTCTGCACGATGGCCTGCTCGTCCTGCGCCGTGGCATTGGTGGTCACCACCTGCGGGTCCAGGAAGTCCATCACACCGGGTTGGGTGCTCAGCACCACGGTGCCGTTGGGCGGCAGGCTGATGGGCAGCGGTCCGCGGTGGTCGGGGTTGGTGCGTACGAAGAGCCCGTTGGTGGTGTTGGTGAGGATGCCTTCAAGCCGCGCATCGATGGGCTGCGAGGTAAGGTTCGTGAGCGTGATCACCGCCTGCCCGCTCAGGTCGGCGTAGTCGTACACGTAGGCCGAGTAGGGCGGTATGATGTTGAAGGTGACCGCCACGGACTGGGCGCGGAGGAGGGTGGGGAGGAGGAGGAGAATGCAGGTGAATAGGACTTGGCGAATGGCGAAATGCAGAAGAGGGCGAATGGCGAATGGGAGTTGGTGAATGGGGAAATGCCGGAGAGGGTGACTGGTGAATGGGAGTTGGTGAATGGGGGAATGCCGAAGAGGGTGACTGGTGAATGGGAGTTGGTGAATGGGGGAATGCCGAAGAGGGTGACTGGTGAATGGGAGTTGGTGAATGGGGGAATGCCGGAGAGGGTGACTGGTGAATGGGAGTTGGTGAATGGGGAAATGCGCGGGTTGATCGTTGATCGGAGCGCCCTTCCATTCACCATTCACCATTGACCATTCACCCGGCACAGCGGACCATTCGCTATTCACCAATGACCATTCACCCCGCACAGCGGCCCATTCACCATTCGCCAATGACCATTCACTTTTGTTTCCTGCTTTCATCGCTCAAAAGTTTACCCCGTACGTCACCCGTGTCGTCACCTCATCGAACGTGCGGAACACCGTCTCGTCCGTGGCCTTGTTGTACAGGTAGATGCCCTGCAGCGAGAGGCGGCTGCGGCGTGTCACGTTCACACCCACATCGGCCATGCCGTTCAGCGTGTAGCCGTTGGGATCGCCGTTGAAGTGGTTGCGGTTGTACATGCCGTTGAGGCCCAGTTGCAGCTTGCGCTTCAGCACTGGGAAACCGAAGCCCGCGCCCGCGCCCACCGAGCCCACACCGCCTTGCGGCAGCTGTGTGTTGTTGTAGTTCAGCGAGGTAGTGGTGGTGATGGCGCGCTTGATCCAGGTGTGGCTGTACACGAAGGCACCCACCAGCGTGTTCTGGTCAGGCGCAGCGTTGATGCTCTGCACCGGGCTGTTCAGCGACTGGTACACCGCCACGAACTGGATGCTGCGCACGAACTTGTCGGTGATCAGGTTCAGGTAGGGCACCAGCGTGTAGCTGTTGCTCACCTGCTTGAAGAGCTCGGCGTCCGGCGATACGCGCGTGGGGTTCTGTGTTACCCCGAAGTTGCTCCAGTTGGCGTTCACCCCGAATTTCTGGTTGGGGTTCCAGTTCACGTTGAGGTTGCCGATCAGGCGGTCGCTCGTCACCAGCCGCTGCCCGGCGATGTTGTCGCGCTGTATGCCCAGGTTGCCAATGATCGATACGTGCCCGCTGTCCAGCCGCGCCGAAGGGGTTATGGTCCACTGCTCGATGTCGTTCTGGAAGAAGTAGGCGCCCATGCTGCGGTACTCCGGATCCACCCGTTTGTAGGAGAGTGCGAGTCCGCCCTTGGGAGCTTGGTATTGCAGGCTGGTCTCCCCGGCGCTGAGGAACTGCGTGGAGATCTTCGCGCTCAGCCAGCCGTTCACCAGGTCCTGCACGATGTTGGGCTCGCTGCTCACATCGCGGAAGTCCTGCCGGTCGTCCAGGGTGTAGGCGCTCAGGCCGATGTCCGTGCGCCAGAAGAGGCGGCGCTTGTCCTTGCGGTACAGGTCCTTGCGCCAGGAGAAGCCCACGGCCGTGTTGCGCTGGGGGGCTATGCTGTCGCGCTGGCTGCTGTTCAGGGAGCGCTCCACGTCCCAGCCGTGCAGGTAGCTCATGTCGAAGAAGCCCTCATCGTGCCCCACGCCCAGCTTGAAGGCGTAGGCCATGCGGGTGTAGCTGGGCAGCGGGCGGAAGGCGAGCGGGTTGGCGAACTGGGCGCTATCGAGCGCGGTGCTGCGGTTCAGCCTGCCGTACATGGCACCGAAGCGCAGGCCGGTCTTGGGCCCATCAGCGCGGTAGGCGGTATTGATCTCGAAGCCACCGCCCAGCATGCGGAAGCCCGCCAGCGTGTATTGGCTGAAGTTCACGTTGCGGTAACCGGCATGCACGGTGAGCCACTTGTAGCGCGGGCTGATGCCGTACTGGTTGAAGGGCTGGTAGAAGCGGTTCTCGAAGTTGCCCAGCAGCAGCTGGAAAGGCATCTGCACACCCAGCACGGTGAGGGTGGGGGCACCGCTGATCATCCAGGTGAAGGGCTGGCGGCGCGCCTCGATGCCGTTCACGCTATAGCTCTCCAGGCTGAAGTTGAGGTTGCCGCTGAACTGCACCGGCTTCTTCAGGTCGATCTGCTCGATGTCCTGGGCGTGGGACAAGGCTGCCATGGCCAGGAACAGCAGAAGGGGTAGGCGGCGCAACATGGTACGGCGGGTCGGTATCGGGAGGTCGAAAGTGATGCGATCACCGGACCGCGTGCCGATGATCCGAGTGAACGGAACATCGTCCGAGTGAACGGCAGAACAAGCTGCCGCCAGGGTGGCGGTGCCGTTCCCTCAATGCCTTTGCCGTTCGCTCGGCTTTGCAGCCAGGCACCGTTCATGGCCATCAGCTTTGGGCTGATCAACACCATCGCCATGCGCCGTCTTCTATGCTGCCTCGCTGCCCTGTTCCCCCTGGCCTTCTTCGCCCAGTGGACCGGCCTGCCCTCTTCACCGCTGCCCCTGTGTACCGTCTCTTCGGCGCAGAGCCTGCCCATATCCATGCCCGACGGCGATGGCGGCTGGTATGCCTTCTGGCGCGATGCCCGCAACGGGAACATGGGTGAGGTGTGGGGCCAGCGCCTCTCCGCCAATGGCGAGTACCTCTGGGAACCCGAGGGCAGGCCGGTCTTCGCCGTACCGGGCAGGAGCCTCACCAGTTTCCACGTGGATGGGGACCAGGACCAAGGGTTCATGGTCGCCGCGACCATCGTTTCAATTGGAAGCAATTTCAGTACGGATACGGTGCTGGTCATGCGTGTGGACGGTGATGCCGTGCCCGTATGGAACGAGCCTGTGGCCATTGGTGGCTGGGACCCCAGCATGGGCAACAACTACACGTGCGCCACACCGCTGGTCGCCATGCACGCCGACGGTAGTGCTCACGTGGCATGGGTACACGTGCCAGGCAACTTCCCACGCATCTCGTTGAACGTGATCGAGGCGGACGGAACGCTGCCGGAGGGCTTCAATGGCTTGCACGTGGAGGCCGGCAGCAATGGCACAAGGCACCTGTTCAGCGATGGGCAGGGTGGCGTATTCATGGTGTGGCAAGCCACGGGCACTACTTCCGTGGTGCGTGTGTGGCGCTTCGGTGCCAACCTGGAACCGGCATGGCCCAACCTGATGCAATTCCCCCAAGGTGGCGGGAACGTGGGCACCTTCCATACGCTTCCGGACGGTGAGGGTGGACTTTACCTCACGTACATAGGGCTGCCGGGCAACGATGTCTTCCTCACCCGCATTGCTGCAACGGGCCAGCAGCCATGGACGCCTGCGGTGCTGCCCGTGGCCGATGTGGATGGCATACAACAACGCCCACGTTTGGGACTGCGGGACGATCACCTCTTTGTCGCTTGGGATGACGCGCGGCCGGTTACGCCTGGTATCCATGTACAGAAGTTCACCACGGCAGGCGCACCCCTTTGGGCTACCAATGGCGTACGCATGGTGGGTACCTCCAGCGGATCCACCTTTCCGCGAATAGCGGGCTTGCCCGACGGAGGGGCCATGGTGGTTTGGAGCTCCCCGGGATACGGCGGAGGCCGTGTGGCCAGCGACGGGTCCATGGTGTGGAGCAACGCAGCAACGTTGGCCAACAATACGCCCTTACAGACCTGGCACGAGCTACATGCCACGCCAATGAATGGCGGAGTGGCGATCTGGCAGACCCAGTCCAGCAGACTCTTCGCCGCTGAAGTGCTGCCCGATGGAACGCTCTCCGGCCCCACCAGCATACAGGAACTGGACGG
This sequence comes from Flavobacteriales bacterium, assembly GCA_019638115.1. Classification (GTDB taxonomy): domain Bacteria; phylum Bacteroidota; class Bacteroidia; order Flavobacteriales_F; family PHOS-HE28; genus PHOS-HE28. The sequence continues at coordinate 149,500 of JAHBUK010000003.1, forward strand.
CGTGCAGCGCCTTGAGGCCTGGCCCGTACCCGCCACCCATGAGATCTTCGTGCGCCTTCCGGAAGGCCTGCGCGACCTGCGCTTCACCCTGCACGGCAGCGATGGACGCCAGGTGCAAGGCGTTGCTTTCAACGCCACGTCCGACCTCCTGCGCATGGACGTATCCGGTCTCTCCGCAGGTTGGTACGTGTTACGCGCCGTGGGTGGAAGCACGACGTACCAAGTGCGTTTCGTGAAGCAGTAACGCGCTACGTACCGGACAAGACCGAGCCACCCATGACCACGCTCTTTCCCCAGCAATTCCACCACATGCGCAACCTCGTTTTCCTCCCGTTCCTCCTGCTTTGCGCGGGAGCCACGGCCCAATGGGCCACCAGCCCCGCCACTCCGCTCACCGTAGCCGATGCCGCCAATGATCGGCGCGACATCGTGGCCATCGAGGGCGATGCCAGCGATCGCCATGTGCTGTGGATCGACAACCGCCAGCCGGGCAACATCACGCGCATCTACGGCCAGCACCTCAATGCGCAGGGCGAGTCCCAGTGGGCGCCGAACGGCCGTATGCTGCTGGAGCATCCGAAGGCGGTGAACCAGTTCACTGCCGTGCGCACCGCCGCGGATCGTATCATGGTGGTGCGCAACACCGCGTTCATCCAAGGCCAGCTAGTGATCGACTCACTACTGGTCTACCTCCTGGACAACGAGGGCACCATGGTCTGGAACGAACCTCTTGGCATGACCGGTGGCAGCGGTCCGGCGCACGCTGCGGACCAGCCCGTGCTAATGCCCACCGGCGATGGCGGCGCCCTGCTGGCATGGCAGTACCGGGCCGCTTCCACCGCCAACATGGTGGTGAAGCTGCAGAAGATCGCGGCCGATGGCACCCTCATGCACCCGATCACCGGCCTCAATGTGAACGGAACGGGTGTGCCCAATACCAGCTACCGCTATCAGCGCATGGTGACCGATGGCGCGGGTGGAGCATACCTCGTGTGGAGCAGCATGGCACCCGGCGAGCCGGTATGGGCGCAGCGCATTGGCAACAATGGCCAGCTGCTGTGGCCTGCTCCCGTGGAAGTGGTGGGCAGTACGAACGGACTGGGCGACTACCTCAATGGCGGTTGGTTCCAGGTGGCGGACGATGACGAAGGCGGCTTGATGGTGGTCTGGAGCAACAACACCACAGGGCAGTTCGGCGACATCTTCATCACCCGCATCCTGGCCGACGGCAGCGCTGCATGGAGCCCCGCCGTGCGCACCGTTTGTAGCGATGCCTCCATCCAGCAGTTCCCGCATCTGGACGTGCTGGACGGTACGGTCGTGGTCACTTGGCGTGATGCACGGCTGGGCGCTTTTCGCCCCTTCGCACAGCGCATGGGCGTTGATGGTGTGTTCGACTGGATGGCGGATGGCGTGGAGGTGATGGGCGGGCTGGCCGCGAACTCACAGTTCCCGCGGGTGCGCGTGCTGGCGGATGGCGGCGCGTTCATCACCGGCAATGGCAGCGGCGGCTTCATCTGCCAACGCATGGATCCCTTTGGCGTACCGGCTTGGGCCAACCCCACCGTGGTGGCCACCAACCAACCTTCCAACAGCATCGATGAGGTGGTGCTGCGCGAGGATGACGACAGCCATGTGCTCTTCTGGCGTAGTGTGCAGCGCATCTACGGGGCGCGCGTCACACCGTCCGGAGGCTTGGGCATCGGTACTGGCATCGCGGAGGCGCTGGGCAATGTGGCCCTGCAAGCCTGGCCCGTACCCGCCAACCACGAGCTCTACGTGCGCCTTCCGGAAGGGGAGCGCGACCTGCGCTTCACACTGCATGGCAGCGATGGACGCCAGGTGCAAGGCATGACCTTCACCGCCACGGCCGATCTCCTGCGCATGGACGTGTCCGGTCTAGCGGCAGGATGGTACGTGTTGCGCGCTGTGGGTGGAAGCAAGGCGTATCAGGTACGTTTCGTGAAGCAATAAGCGACCGTTCCCTCGAAGGCCCTGCCGTTCGCTCGGCTTTCCGGGCAAAGGCCTGTTAAGGCGGCCAGTTTCGTGCTGGCTCCGGCCCCGAACACATCACAGCCATGCGCAATCTCATCGCCTCGCTCAGCATCGTATCCGCCACCGCACTGGTCCTCTTCGTTGCGCCACAAGTGATCGAAGGGTGCAGTTCATTCATCGCTGCTCTGGAGACCTACCTGGAGTGGATCATCGAAGGCCGTTCAGTGGGTGGTGAGCTGACCATGCAGGCCGAAGGACCCGTCAACCAGTGACCATTGATACCATGAGAGCTTCCATCACCCTGACGATCGCTGCGTTCCTTGCCACGCTCGCACCAGCGAAAGCGCTTGCACAAGAGCCGGCCACCCATGAACTGCGTATGCTGGAAGGCTTTCCCTTCACCGTGTACCACAGCAGCGGCCAGGAAGAGCGTGCCCGCGATATGGCCCAGCTCTGCCTGCGTACCATGGAACACATGGACGACCTGCTCGGCTTCCGGCCCGAGGTGGAGTTGAAGGTGCTGCTGCCCGATGACTGGAGCGCGCACACCAACTTCCCCGTGTATGGCATGCCGCACTACACCAGCCAGCGAACGTTGGTGATGGCGGCGGTGAACAACGCCATGTGGGACAGCTTCATCCCTGACATGGGCCAACTGCCGGCAGAAGTGGCCAGCGAAGTGCGCCGCGTGTACGGCACGCCTGATGGCGGGGTCAGCATGCAGCCTTTCTTCGACCTCTTGGTGATCCACGAGCTGGGGCATGCCTACCACATGCAGAAGCCGGTTGCCACCCTGCGACAGTGGATGGGCGAGCAGTTCTGCAACATCTTCCTGCACACCTTCATCGCGGAGCAGGAACCCGCCCGGCTGGATGCACTGACACTGATGCCTCGCGTGGTGATCGCCGCAGGCACCGAGGGCTTCGCGTTCACCACCCTGCAGCAGCTGGAGGACAACTACAACGAAGTGGGAGCGCGCCACCCACGCAACTATGGCTGGTACCAATGCCGCTGGCACAAGGCGGCGGCCGACATCCACGATGAGGCCGGTGATGTGGCCCTGCGCCGCCTGTGGGCCTTTTTGCTGAGCGATCCCGGGAAGATGGACGATGATGAACTGGCCCGCCGGCTGGAAAGCGAAGTGCATCCTGCCGTGGCCCGTGTCATGACCGACTGGTAGCACCCATGAACAAGCACATCAACACCTGGATCGGAATTGCCGTGGCCGTCGCCCTGGCCGCCTGCACCGCTCCGGCACCCGAAGCCCCCGAGTACTCGCTGCCTGCCGAGTGGGAAGCACATGATGCGGTATGGCTCTCCTATTACGGCGCGGCAGATGACACGGTGGTGGACAACATGGTGCGGCACATGGACCCGTCCACGCCGGTGGTGTGCTTCATACAGAACGACAGCCTGCTGCACCGGCTGTGGGCGCGCTGGGACAGTCTGGGTATCGATACGGCGGGCCACCGCTTCCTCACCCTCGAACCGAATGATTCGCTGATGATCAACGTGGTGCGCGATGTGGGGCCCATCCACCTGCGCCACCGCGATGGCAGCCTGGCCATCCTCAACTACAAGTTCACCAGCTACGGCGACTTCACGAACGTCTGGGAACAGGGACCGGGAAATTTGGCCTTGCGCGATACGATCCACGAGTTCCTCGCGCGCAAGCAGGGGCTGCCCATGGTGCATACGGACATGTGCATCGAAGGGGGCTCCATCGATGTGAACGGCAATGGTACGCTGGTCACTACGGCCGCTGTGATGGAGCAGCGCAACCCCGGCTGGACGCGGCCCGCCATGGAGGCCGAGCTGGGGCGGGTGCTGGGCGTGCGCAAGGTGATCTGGCTGGAACAGGGCGTGGCGAACGATGCGCATGCGGCCACCGCCCCGCGTGTGTTCGGCAATGTGTTCAGCTTCGGCACCGGTGGCCATGTGGACGAAGTGTGCCGCTTCGTGAACGACAGCACCGTGCTGCTGGCCTGGCCCGATGATGCCGACCTGCACGACACCATTCAGCAGATCACCCGCCAGCGGATGGAGGTGAACCTGGAGATCCTGCGCAAGGCACGAATGGCCGATGGACGACCGCTTCGGGTGGTGCAGGTACCTATGCCCGACATGGAATCGCGGCCATGGGTGTTGGATACGGCAAAGAAGCATTCGCGCAAGCATGTGGAGCAATACTCGGACATGCAGCACGGCGATACGGTGCGGATGCTGCTGGCGAACAGCTACCTCAACTTTCTGATCACCAATGGCCGCGTCTTCGTACCGGCCTACTGGCACGAGGGCCTGCCGGAAAACCTGAAGGCGAAGGACGAACGTTTGCAGGCCGCGCTGCGCGAAGCCTTCCCCGATCGGCGCATCGTGGCTTTGGATCCCCGCGCACTCAACAGGTACGGCGGTGGCATGCATTGCTGGAGCCAGCAACAGCCGAAGGCCATGGCGCGATGATCGAACCTGTATACGGACACCAACAACCCATGCAGATGCGCGTCCCGTCCCTGTCCATCATCAGCTTGACGCTATGTTGGGCGGCTTGCTCCACCAGCACACCCGAAGCCCCCGAGTACACCTTCCCCGCTGAATGGGAACCGCATGCGGCCGTGTGGCTCACCTACACAGGAGACCCCATGGATACCGTGGTGGACCACATGGTGCGGAACATGGATCCTTCCATACCGGTGGTGTGCTTCATCAGGAACGACAGCCTGCTGCACCTGCTGTGGGCGCGCTGGGACAGCTTGGGCATCGATACGGCGGGCCACCGCTTCCCCACCCTCGAACCGCACGATTCGCTGGGGATCAACGTGGTGCGCGATGTGGGTCCCATCCACCTGCGCCACCGCGATGGCAGCCTGGCCATCCTCAACTACAAGTTCACCAGCTACGGCGATTTCACGAACATCAGGAACCAAGGCCCGGGCATGTTGGCCTTGCGCGATACGATCCACGAGTTCTTCGCGCGCAAGCAGGGGCTGCCCATGGTGCATACGGACATGTGCATCGAAGGGGGATCCATCGATGTGAACGGCAATGGTATGCTGGTCACCACGGCCGCTGTGATGGAACAGCGCAACCCCGGATGGACGCGGCCCGCCATGGAGGCCGAGCTGGGGCGGGTGCTGGGCGTGCGCAAGGTGATCTGGCTGGAACAGGGCGTGGCGAACGATGCGCATGCGGCCACCGCCCCGCGCGTGTTCGGCAATGTGTTCAGCTTCGGCACCGGTGGCCATGTGGACGAGGTGTGCCGCTTCGTGAACGACAGCACGGTGCTGCTGGCCTGGCCCGATGATGCCGACCTGCACGACACCATTCAGCAGATCACCCGCCAGCGGATGGAGGTGAACCTGGAGATCCTGCGCAAGGCACGCCTGGCCGATGGACGACCGCTTCGGGTGGTGCAGGTACCCATGCCCGACATGGAAACGCGGCCATGGGTGTTGGATACGGCAAAGAAGTATTCGCGCAAGCATGTGGAGCAATACCCGGACATGCAACACGGCGACACCGTGCAGATGTTGCTGGCGAACAGCTACCTCAATTTCCTGATCACCAATGGCCGCGTGTTCGTGCCCGCGTACTGGCATGAAGGCCTGCCGGAAAGCTTGAGGGCGAAGGACGAACGTGTGCAGGCCGTGCTGCGCGAAGCCTTCCCCGATCGGCGCATCGTGGCTTTGGATCCCCGCGCACTCAACAGGTACGGCGGTGGCATGCATTGCTGGAGCCAGCAACAGCCGAAGGCCATGGCGCGATGATCACTGGGGCTTTGGATACGCGACATACCTATACGATGGGCTTGCAGGAGGTGAAGGAGGTAAGAGAGGTATGGGAGGCCGGATCCTCCCTCGCCTCCATCTCCTTCTTTTCCTCCCTCACCTCCCTCACCTCCCTCACCTCCAGACCAACTAGCCCATGAGCGCACCCGCTTCAAACCGTTTCGAGCTGCTCGATGCCCTGCGCGGCTTCGCGCTCTTCGGCGTGGTGTGGAGCAACTATGGAGGCCTGTCCTATTGGTTCATGCTCCCCGATGTGGAGAAGGCGCTGTTGCCCGGTGCGTCATTGGATGGCGTACTGGAATGGTTCCATGGCGTGTTCATCGATGGCAAGTTCTACTCCATCTTCTCCCTGCTCTTCGGCATCGGTTTCGGGCTGTTCCTGGACAAGGGTCGCACGGGCCACTTGCGTTTCCTCTGGCGCATGGTGGTGCTGCTGGGCATCGGCTGGCTGCACATGCGCTACATCTGGCACGGCGACATCCTACTGCTCTATGCTGCGCTGGGCTTGTTGCTTCCGTTGTTCCGCCGTGTGCCCGATCGCGCGCTGCTCTGGATCGCCGCAATGCTGATCCTATCGCCCATCGCCTTCGATGGTGCCAAGGTGCTCACCAAGGGGGGCTTCGATCCAACGCCACCCGCCTTGGTACACCTGCTGGATAACGAGTACGAACGCCTGGTACCGCTGATAGGTGATGCACCCGGCGCATGGGCCCGCTACGTACCCAATGGCGGCGTGGAGGAGTGGCAAAGCTTGCTGCGCGTTGCTTGGGCATGGCGCATCGATCATCTGTTCGCCAGCAACCGCATCCCCAAGGTGCTGGGCCTGTTCCTGCTGGGCCTGTGGGTGGCGCGCAAGGGCCTGTACCGCGATCCGGAGGCCTGGCGTCCCTTGCTGGTGCGCACCCTGCGTTGGGGCCTCATCGTGGGCCTGCCCATGAACGTGCTGATGTATTGGGCCTCGCTGCACATGGGCAGTTTGCCGGATGCAGAAGGACTGGTAAACACCACAGGGTATGCGCTGGGCGTGGTGCCCTTGGCGCTGGCGTACGCTGCTGGCTTCACCCTGCTGTGGATGCGTCCCCGTACACAGGAACGCCTTGCGCTGCTGGTGCCCATGGGCCGCATGGCGCTCACCAACTACCTGGGCCAAAGCTTCATCGGGGTGCTGCTCTTCGCTGGGGTGGGGCTGGGCCTGGGTGCACAGCTCTCGGCACTGGGCTACGAGGCCATCGCCTTCACGGTCTTCATCCTGCAGTTGCTGCTGAGCCACTGGTGGATGGGGCGGTTCCGCTACGGCCCCTTCGAGTGGCTGTGGCGTTCGCTCACGTACGGCAAGGTGATGCCGATGCGGAAGTAGAGCGCTTCAGTCCCGCTTGCGGAACAGCCCGTGGATCTCGTGCCCGATGTTGCGCGCCGGATCGATGCGTAGCAGGTGACCGTGCTGGTAGGCGCACAGCATGCGCAGCAGGGGCAAGCTGCCTTTCCGATACCAAGCGGGCAGCACCTCATCCTTGTTGAAGCGGAAGTCCTGCACCTCGTGCAAGCGCTCTTCAGTGAACTCTGCTGATCGGTGCTTCGCGGAAACCGGTGCCCACTGTTTCCGTGCTTTGCTCCATCCACGTCCGCGGCGACGCGGTTTCATGTCGTAGGTGTAATACTGCACCGCATCGAAACCGAGCCCTTCCAAGTGCTTGCGCAGGCCGGCACCGTCGAAGTAGTTCACGTGGTTGATGAGCAGTTCGCTGCGTTCGCCGCCCAGCCGCCAACGCAGGCGGTGCTTCCACACGTCCTCGTGCCCGTTGGGGGTGATGAAGTGCAGGTGGCCGCCCGGCCTCAGGTAGCGATGTGCATTGCGCAGCACCGCCCCGATGTCGATCACATGCTCCAGGATGTCGCGCGCCACGATCAGGTCGAAGCGGCCATCGAGTTCCGCTTGGTGCGTTTCGGGCATGGAGCGGATGCCCGCGAAACCGTGGTCGCGCTTGTTGGCCACCAGCACCTCGGGCACCACGTCCATCACCACCACCTGCAGTTGTGGGAACACGCGTCGCATGCCCTCAGCGAAGTATCCCGAGCCCGGCCCGAACTCCAGCATGTGCTGCGGTGAAATGCCCCGGCTTTGGAGCCCTGCGGCGAAGTGTACCCCACGCCGGTAGTTGCGCACCAGGTTGCGCTCCTGCTCGTGCCGCGATACGCGCAGGCTTTCCTCCACGTGGTAGGCCAGGGCGCCCCGCGCGGTGTCCTCCGCGGTGAGCATGGGGTCCAGCTGCATCAGCCCGCAGCCATCACAACGCACGATGCGTGTGGAGCGGATGTCCCAATAGTCGGTCTCGGCCAGCAAATGAGCGGGCGTGTTGCCGCAAAGTCGGCAAGGCTCATTACGCACCAACGGTCGGTCATCCAGTGCATCGTGTTGTGCCATGGGTGCGAAGGTCGTTGAACAAGCGTTATGGCGGTAATGGTCCATTCCAGGGAGCACAGGGTACGGTGCTCCATGGGCACTTGCCGGAGATGTGGTGCTCTACCATGGTGGTGTCCCCGGCGGTGATGGTGAACAGCGCGAAGGGGCCACGCATCCATTTGTCCAGGCAGTCCTTGTCTGCCGCACCGCGATGCTGGGTCTCCTCGGCGTGGTCCTTCAGCAGTTGGTGGTACCGCCGATCGGTGGCGCGGTCATGGTCGATCAGGATATACGTGCCTGGTGGTAGCCGCAGGCGGCCCTGGCCATGGTCGTCCGTGCGTAGACTGTCCAGGATCGCAAGCTTCAGGTCGTTCTCTGCACCGCCACGTCCGTCCTGGTTGCCTGCCGTTCGGATGTAGAGCGTGGTGCTCCATGGCTGCGCCGTGGGGAGGTTCTCGTGCCTCGGAGCCACGCCCTTACAATAGGCTTCGGTACGGGTGGTGTGGAGGTGCAGCACACCCGTCTCATCCAAGATGCGTTCGGTGGGCTTTTGTGTGACGCACCCGGCCAGCAGTGTCACCAGCAGTAGCCCACCCCTTATCTGCGACATCCGCGCCATCTGTGGCAAGGATCCTCACACCGTGGCCACCACCTTCAGCTCGATCGCGATCGGCGTGGGCAGGCAGTTGATCTCCAGCGTGGTGCGGCAGGGCGGGTCGTGCTCGAAGTACTCCTTCCACAGCCGGTTGTAGGTGGGGAAATCGTCCTTCATGTTGGTGAGGTACACTGTTACGTCCACGATCTTCTCCCAACTGCTGCCGCTGTCCTCCAGGATCCACTTCACGTTCTGGAACACGCTGCGCACCTGCGTCTCGATGTCGTAGGAGGCGATGCTGCCGTCGGCGTTCAGCTCAACGCCGGGGATCTTCTTGGTGCCACGCTCGCGCGGTCCCACGCCGCTGAGGAAGAGCAATTCGCCAACGCGGCGGGCATGGGGGTAGTGGCCTACGGGCTCGGGAGCCTTGTTGCTGGAGATGCTGCTCATGCTGCAAAGGTGCTACAACGGTTGGTAGGTATGCCATACGCGAAGAAGCCCCGTCCCCGGGGCTTCTTCTGCTCTTCGTCCGTGTGCCGGAAGCGACGATCACCGGCCCCGCATGCCTGCCTGCCGAACGGGTAGGCTTTGCGGAGGCAACGCCCTCCCGGGCATCGACAGGGTGAGGGTCGCGAAGGCCCCTTGCTCAAGGGTCTCCTTCCATCGTGGTGCACGAACGGCTGGTTCCATAACGTCCACGAAATTCGTTGGCATGCATGAACAAGACGTTCAGGCAGCGTGAAGTGTTGGCAATGATCGAGCGCAACTTTTCCACCGCTCATCAACAACCAATGGCTGCGATCTTTGTTCCTTGGCAAAAGCGGCATTGCAAGTTGTCAGTGTACCATACCCTCGACCTTGCAACCTTCAACCGCCAACTCGCTCAACCCCCAACCCTTCCAAAATGCGCTACCGTCGCCTCGGCTCTTCCGGCCTCCAAGTCTCCGAACTCTCTCTGGGCAGCTGGCTCACCTTCGGCAAACAGATCACCGATGCCACGGCGGAGAAGCTGATGAAGACCGCCTACGACAACGGCATCAACTTCTTCGACAATGCTGAGATCTACGCACGCGGCGAGAGCGAGCGCGTGATGGGCAAGATCCTGAAGAAGCAGAAATGGGCGCGCGATACCTGGGTCGTGAGCAGCAAGGCCTACTTCGGTGCGGGTGGCAAACTGCCAACCCAGGTGGGCTTGCACCGCAAGCACGTGGTGGAGGCATGCAATGCCGCACTTCAACGATTGCAGGTGGAGTATCTCGATCTCTACTTCTGCCACCGGCCGGACAAGAACACGCCGATCGAGGAGACGGTGTGGACCATGCACCAGTTGATCATGAGCGGCAAGGTCCTCTACTGGGGCACCAGCGAGTGGAGCGCGCAGGAGATCATGGAGGCGCACATGGTGGCGAAGCAACACCACCTGATCGGCCCGGTGATGGAACAGCCGCAGTACAACATGTTCCACCGCAACAAGGTGGAGGTGGAGTTCGGGCAGATCTACAAGACCGTGGGCCTCGGCACCACCATCTGGAGCCCCTTGGCGAGTGGCATCCTTACCGGCAAGCACCGCGACATCAAGGCGGCCAAGGGCACGCGCCTCACCATGGAAGGGCTCGATTGGCTGCGCGAACGCGAGCTTACGCCGGAGCGCCTGAAGACCGTGGAGAAGCTGAACAAGATCGCCGATGGCCTGGGCCTCTCGCTGCCCGTGCTGGCGCTCGCCTGGTGCCTGAAGAACCCGCACGTGAGCACCGTGATCCTTGGCGCAAGCAAGGAGGCGCAACTGAAAGAGAATCTCAAGGCGAGCGATGCGCAGGACCTGTTGACACCCGCCGTGCTGGAGAAGATCGAGAAGGTGCTGGGCAATGCGCCGGTGAAGCCCCAGTGGTGACAGGCTCACCTAATGTGTGAGCGCTCTTAGGCGGGGCGCACGATACCCTTTCGGTGCCGGAGAGAGATTTTTTGTGTGCTCGGTGGCACATGTAAATCCGCGGCCTGTTCCCCGTGCCCGCTGCGGATGGATCGTTGGACCGCTATGAACCGAACAGGGCCGGTATGGTGTAGGTGCCTGCATTCACCCATCCGCTTGCGTTGTTCACCCGGTCCCGGTGTGTTTCCATGTGATGGCGTTGTTAGCTTGTCCGGCACAAGCCCTTTACCACATGATCGCCCGCTTCCTACTGACCATAGTTGTCATGTTCCTTTCCATGGCTTCGCGCCCGCAAACGTTGCAGTGGGCCTACACGCAAGGAGGATCAAGCACCGATAATGGGTTCGGCATCGCCACCGATGGCACTGGTGCGGCGATATCGGTGGGCGTGTTCCGTAATACCATCGATCTGGATCCGGGGCCGGGAGTGCTTTCGTTCACTTCGCAAGGGGGCACGGATTGGTTCATCCAAAAGGTGGATGCCAGCGGTGTCTTGCTGTGGGCGCGTACCATTGGTGGCGTGAACAACGAAGAGCTCCATGGTGTGGCTACCGATTCCCAGAACAACATCATCCTCGCCGGTTGGGTGCGTGGTACCGTGGACCTGGACCCCGGCCCGGGCCAGCAGATCGTTTTCACCGACACGGGTTCGGACGACCTGGTGCTGATGAAGCTGACGCCCACCGGGGACCTGATGTGGGCACATCACTTCGGTGGCCTCTTCAACGATGATGCCCGCAGGGTCGCCGTTGATCAGGACGACAACATCCTGCTTACCGGCCGCCTGGCGGGACCCGTGGATATGGATCCCGGGCCGGGAGTTACGCTCGTAGGTACTCCTGGCGCTTGGGATGCCTACGTGGCCAAGTACGACCCCGCAGGTGGCCTGCTGTGGGCCGTCGGCTTCAACGGTGTGCAGGATGGCAGAGGCCTCGGCTTGGCGGTCGATGCCAATGCCAACGTGTTCGTGGCGGGTGAGTTCAATGGGGCCATCGATCTCGATCCCGGACCGAGTTCGTTCATCCTTACTTCCGACTCGCTCTCCGGTGGCTATCTGGCCAAGCTGGATGCCAGCGGCAACTTCCTTTGGGGCGTAGGCGTTCTGGGCATGCACTTCGAGCGCTGCACCGCCGTTGCCGTTGGTCCCGATGGTGCACCGGTCATTACCGGACGCATCGGCAGTACTGTTGATTTCGATCCAGGGCCTGGTGTGTTCCCGATCGCTGGTATCCAGATCGGTGATGCGTATGTGGCCAAGTACTCCTCTTCCGGTGCCTTGCTCTGGGCGTTCCCGCTGCGCAGCGGGTTCAATTCGGGCTTCGCCATGGCGGTGGATGCGTTCAACAACGTGTATGTCGGTGGCGCGTTCGGTACCGATGCGCAGAACGTGCCGCTCGACCTCGACCCGGGCCCCGGAACGAATCTGTTGTTCAACAATGGCCAGGTCGACGCCTTCCTCGCAAGCTATGGCCCTACCGGCTCCATGCGCTGGGGATTCGGATTCGGAAGCCCCTCCAACGATTATGTATTGGGCATCGCCATCGGACTGGGAGCCAGGGTACACATCACCGGGCAGTTCTTCGGCACCGTGGATCTTGCACCCGGGCCACCGGTCTCGAACCTCGTTTCCAATGGTCTGTGGGATGCTTATACGGCCACCTACGAGCAAGCGGCTTGCGGTGCAGTGTTGGTGGCGGCCAAGGCGTTCCTGCAAGGCGCCCTGCACGCCGATCCGGACCTGATGGACGATGCCCTGCGTACTGCAGCGTACGTGCCCCTTACTGAACCGTACAGCGCACTGGGCTACTCCCTGCAAGGGGGCGCCGCCACGGCACCTGCGGTACTCACCCAGACGGGCCCGAACGCCGTGGTCGATTGGGTGCTTGTTGAGTTGCGCGATCCCGGGGCTCCGGACAATGTGGTCGAACGGCGGGCCGCACTCCTCCAACGCGATGGCGATATCGTGGATGTGGATGGCCTGTCTCCCGTGCCTTTCTGTCTTTCCGCCAAGAGCGCGCACATTGCCGTGCGCCATCGCAATCACCTGGGTGTAATGACGGCCCTGCCCCAATCGCTCAGTGGCACTCCTGTGGCCGTGGACCTTACCGACCCGGCCACATCCACTTTCGGGATCGACGCCCGCATCCAGGTCGGCCCTCGCATGGCACTCTGGTCCGGCAATGTGATGCCCGATGGTGCACTGAAGTACGTGGGTTCCGACAACGATCGCGATCCCATTCTCCAGGCCATCGGAGGTGTGGTGCCCACCGCCACCATCACCGGTTACCACACGGCGGATGTGAATCTGGATGGTGTGGTGAAGTACGTTGGTGCCGGCAATGATCGTGATCTGCTGTTGCTGAACATAGGGGGTGTGGTGCCCACCAATACACGTACGGAGCAGCTACCTTGACACGGCATGCCGGCCACCTTTCCGCCCTTGCTGCTCTTGATCGCCGTGCTGTTCGCAGGCGCGCCAGGGAAGCTCATGGCCCAGCGAACAAGCAAGGAAGAACTACGCGCTCGCTTCCAACAAATGGTGCATCGTGCGCCGGACAGTGCGTTGGTGGTGGCGGAGCAGCACATGCTGGCCGCTCGGGCTGAAGCTGACCGCAAGGGCATTGCACGTTCCTACGCCATGTTCGGGCTGGTGTGGCGGCTGAAGGGTCATCCGGACAAGGCGCTTCCTTTCTTCCACAAAGCACTGGACGGCATGATGGCGATCGGTGATGTGTTCAACACGGCCATGCTGAACGCCAACATCTGCGATGTACATCTCTCCCAAGGACATTGGGAGTCTGCCGCAAAACACGGGCGTGTTTCCTTGCGAGGCTTTGAGGCCTCCGGGCAAACCATCTGGGCGGGTGCCGTTATGAAGGACCTCGCCGTGGCCTTGGTGGCTCTGGGTATGGATGATAGCGCACGCGTACTCCTGGCACGTGCCGAGCCCGCGATGGAAATGGCCGCTGTTGCGGATCATGCCGGGCACGTGCGCGCTTTGCGCGTGGGCCTTGATGCGGAAGCGCTGGACAGCGTGGCGCGCAAGGATGAAGAGCGCTCCATGCAACTGCGCACCAGGCTGGCCATGGCCCGGTCCATGCACGCTTTGGGCTTGCACGAACGTGCTGCGAAGACCCTCCTGCAAGTGTTGGAGGATGCGGCTGCGGGTGGTTTCGACGAGGATCGCATGATGGCGCACCTTGATCTCGCTTCGGTCTTCGAGGTAAGCGGAGATCCTCAACAAGCGCTCGATCATCTCAAGCTGCATTTGGCGCTGAAGGACAGCATCGCATCACACCGCACCGCCGTGGCCGTGGCCGAACTGCAGGAGCGCTACGAAGGTGCGCGCAAGGACGCCGCCCTGCAGGTACAACATGCAGTGAACGCAAGACAGCGCATGTGGCTCTCTGGTGCAGCGTCAGGCATGTTGCTCCTGGTGATCGTGGTGGGAATGCTGCTCTTCTGGCGCAGCCGCGAACGGAGCCACCTGACGGCCATGGCCCAACAGAACAACGAACTCGATGCCGCGTTGGCCGAAAAGGAATTGCTGTTGCAGGAGGTGCACCACCGCGTGAAGAACAACCTGCAGATGGTGGGCAGCCTCTTGCGCATGCAGGGCCGCAGCATCACCGATCCTTTGGCCCGCCAAGCCGTGCGCGACAGCCAGGACCGGGTGCGCAGCATGGCCCTGATCCACCAGGACCTCTACGGCGAAGGCCATACGCAGGGTATCGACATGGGTGGTTATGTGGAGCGCTTGGCGAACGGGCTCCTGCGCAGCCATGGCTTCGATGATGGCCGTGTCTCCCTCCATGTGGATGTGCCCCCGCTGCGCCTGGATGTGGATACCGCCGTACCCATCGGGCTCATCCTCAATGAGCTCATCGTGAACGCCCTCAAACATGCCTTCCCCAACGGACGACAAGGCACGCTGCGTGTTTCCTTGCACCGCCAGGTGGACGGCCTTCACCTTGAAGTGAGCGACGATGGTGTGGGCCTCACCGTGCAGGCCGTGAATGACGAGGGTGGCGGCGGTTTCGGATTGGGCATGCTGCGCACCTTCGCGGAGAAACTGCAGGCGGAACACGAGACCATTGGCGAGGGTGGTACCACCGTTCGTATGCGCATCAAGGCCTATCGCATGGCCGGCTGAACATGGAGCAGGCACGCATACTCATCGTGGAGGACGAACCCCTCATCGCCGAGGACCTTCGCGCCATGCTGGAGGAACTGGGCCACCAGGTCTGCGGGGTGGCCGTGGATGCCGATGCCGCCGTGGCCAAGGCGGAACGTGAGCGGCCGGACCTCGCGTTGCTGGACATTCGGCTGGCAGGGGAGAAGGACGGGGTAGCGGTAGCGGTAGCGTTCACCGACATGCAAGTGCCCTTCCTCTACATCACATCCCACACCGACCCGGCCACCATGGCTCGTGTGGCCGCCACCAAGCCGCAGGGCTTCATCATCAAACCATTCGAGTTCGATGATCTGCGCACACAACTCACGGTGGTGTTGGCGCGCATGGGTGCCGAAGAGCGACCCGGCCATGTGGTGCTTCGCGACAAAGGAAGGCTGGTGCGTGTGCCCGTGGCCGATGTGATATACGCCGAGGCGGACGACAACTACACCACGCTGCACACGGCGGAGCGCAAGTATGTGATGGTGAGCTCCCTGAGCGCCGTGGAAGAACGCATGGGCGGAAAGCATTTGCTGCGGGTGCATCGCAAATACGCGGTGGACATGCGGCGCGTGACGGGCATGGAAGGACACGACCTGCTCATCGGTGAGCAACGGATCCCCGTAGGCCGTACACATCTCGCGGCAGTGCAGCGGCACTTCGGCGGCGGCGAATGGTCTAGGGACAAACGACCGTAGAGCCGCTCCTCGTGAACAGGACCCCAACGGACAGGCACATGAACATCACGCTCCTCGCAACGCGATCACGGGTTTTTATGGTGGTCATCTTCGGAACCAACATGGCGCTGGCCCTCGGTAGTGCTTTCGGGCAGAACCTGGTGCCCAACCCGAGCTTCGAGGAGGTGCTGCAATGCCCCAACGGACCCAGCCAGTTGGCAGGCACCGCCTTCTGGTTCGACCCCACTGGAAACCTCACGGGTACACCGGACTTCTTCCATGCATGTGGTTCCGGTACCCACACGGCCCCGTCCAACTTCCTCGGGTTCCAAGAACCGGTGGAGGGGCTGGGTCATGCCGGTCTGTTCCTCTACGAGGGCTCGCAGGTATTGGCCAACTGGCGCGAGTACATTCAAGTGGAACTACTTGAGACCCTGGTGGAGAACCGATGCTACCACGTGCGTGTGCACGTGAACCTGAGCGACAACAGCAGCCGCACCACGGATGCAGTGGGCCTGCGTTTCTATCCCGATGCCGTGCAATTGCCCAACCCGTTCATCCCCGGCGATGAACCGCACTTGGAGCTCGCTTCGGGCACCTTCCTGAACACCACCGATTGGACCGTTCTGGAAGGGGAGTACCTCGCCCAAGGTGGTGAGCGATTCCTGATGATCGGCAACTACCGCGACAATGCGAACACCACGGTGCAGCAACTATCCACCAACGGCAACTTCGCCTATGCGCTCATCGATGATGTTTCCGTGCTACCCTGTCTCACCACCGGCGTGGATCATGCGGGCCAGCAGCCACAACTGACCCTTGGGCCGCATGGACTTGTTCTGGCGGATCCGCCGCCGAACGCCTTGTTCCGCATGCTTGATGCCGCTGGCCGCCTCTTGGCAGATGGTAGCGTTGGTGATGGAACCATCGCCTTTCCACCGGAGCACTCGGGCATGATCATCCTCAGCGTATTGGCGCCGGGAACGGCATGGCACTACAGGGTAATGGTGCCGTGAATTGCACCTGACCTGCTCAGGAGTGTTTGCAGCGAACGGCCGTTAGGCCGATCTTTCACCCATGCGTGTTGTTCTTGTGCTCGTTGTGTGCTTTGGTTCGTGCCTGCTGCACGCCCAGACCGACAGCCTGCTGCGCGTCCTCAACACCCTGCCCAACGACACCGCGCGTTTGCCGGTACTCACCGACCTGCTGCGCAACACCGTCTTCAGCAAGCCCGATGAAGGCCTTCGCTACGCGGCGCAGTACCAGGAGATCGCCCGGCGGGCCGGAAACCGCTTCGAGTTGGGCAAGGGCCACAACTACGCCGGCATGGCGCACGTGACCATGGGCGAGCGCGACAAGGCCATGCAACAATTCCTGCT
Organism: Flavobacteriales bacterium; assembly: GCA_019638115.1. GTDB lineage: Bacteria > Bacteroidota > Bacteroidia > Flavobacteriales_F > PHOS-HE28 > PHOS-HE28. The sequence continues at coordinate 166,436 of JAHBUK010000003.1, forward strand.
TGCGTTGGAACATTTCCGCGATGGCCCCGATCCGTGGTATACCGCCATGGCACACAATAACATTGGCACCATCCTGGATCAGGAACGTCGCGACGACAAGGCGCTCGAGGCTTTCGGTGATGCACTGCGGCTCTTCCGGCAGGATGGCGACAGCGTATGGGTGGCCAACGTGAACAACAACATCGCGGGGGTCCTCACCCGGCAGTTGCGCTACGACAGTGCCCTGTACCACTATGGCCAGGCCGAACGCCTGCTCTTGGAAATGGGCCAGGAGGGCTACGCCGCCACTGTGCGCATGAACATGGGCAACATCCTGTTGAAGCAGGATCGGCCGCAGGACGCCATGGTTCTGCTGAAGGATGCGGTGGCCGCCTTCCCGGTGGATGAGGACGAGTACATGCGCGCCTCCATGCACAACCTGCTCGGACTGTCCTACAGCCGGACCGGTGGCAACGACAGTGCCCTGTTCCACCTGAACAAGGCCATGGCCATCGCTGATGCTGCCGGTGTAAGGCTGGAGCGGATGGTCGCGTTGGAGCACCTTGCCGAGCACCACGCACGCATCGGTGATCACCGCACTGCATATGAACTGCACCGGCGCATGTCCGCCCTGCGTGACAGCCTGCTGAACGACCAACGCAGCGCGCAGATCGCCGAGATGCAGGAGAAGTACGAAAGCGGTCTGAAGGACGCCCAGCTCGCCGAGAACGAGGCGCAGCTGCAGCAACGTGCAGTAGTGATCCGCGCCGTGGCGGGTGGTGCGTTGCTGCTGCTGCTGGCCGCCCTCTTCGCTTTCCGCGCCTACCGCGTGAAGAAGCGCACCAGCGAACAGCTCGCCGCCAAGAACGCCATCATCGATGCACAGCTGAAGGAGAAGGAACTGCTGGTGCGCGAGATCCACCACCGCGTGAAGAACAACCTGCAGGTGGTGAGCAGCCTGCTCGACCTGCAGAGCCGCCGCATCACCGACCAGCAGGCGCAGGAAGCCATGGCCAGCAGCCGCCACCGCGTACACAGCATGGCCCTAATCCACCAGGACCTCTACCGCGAGGACGACCTCATGGGTATCGCCATGCCCGCCTACGTGGACAAGCTGGTGGGCAGCCTCAGCTCAGGCCTGCGGGTGGATGAGGACCGCATCCGCGTGGTCGCCGAGGTGGAGCCCATTTCCCTGGATGTGGACACCGCCATCCCCATCGGCCTCATCCTCAACGAGCTCATCACAAACGCCTTCAAGTACGCCTTCCCGGATGGGCGCAGCGGCGAGGTGCGCATCATACTGAAGCGTATAGGGGAGAAGCTGCTGCTGGAAGTGCGCGACAACGGCGTGGGTTACGACCCCGATGCCAAGCGAGGGGCGGAAAGCACGAACTTCGGCATGGAGATGATCCGGGCCTTCGCGCGCAAGCTGAGGGCCGAATGGAGCATCGCCAACGATGGCGGCACCGTGGCCCGCCTGCTGATCGAACGATACAAATTGAGCACCGATGGAAGCCGTGAAGTTGCTGGTGGTGGAGGATGAACCGCTGATCGCAGCGCAGTTGGAAGCCATCCTGCAGGACCTTGGTTACAGCGTGTGCGACGTGGTGGACAACGGCCTCGATTGCATGACGGCCATCGCCAAACACCACCCGGACCTGGTGCTGCTGGACATCAACCTGGGCGATGCGCAGGACGGCGTGGAGATCGCCGCACGCATCCGCGATGCCCACGGCACACCCTTCGTCTTCGTTACCTCGCACTCTGACAAGGGCACGCTGGAGCGCGTGAAGGCCACCGATCCGGCAGGCTTCATCGTGAAGCCCTTCGACGAGCGCACCGTGAGCGTGCAGGTGGAGCTGGCGCTGGCGCGCAAGGCCACCGGCGGGAACGCCTACAGCGAAGCACCGGAAAGCACCGAACAACTGGTGCTGGGCGACAGCATCTTCGTGAAGGACAAGGGCCGCCTGGTGAAAGTGAAGCTGGCCGACATCATCCATGCCGAGGCGGACGACAACTACACCGTGATCCACACCGCCACGCAGAAGTTCCTCATCAGCGCCACGCTGAAGGCGGTGGAGGAAAAGCTCACGCATCCGGACTTCCTGCGCGTACACCGCTCGCACCTGATCAACGTGCCGCACGTAACGGCGCTGGAGGAGGGCTACGTCCACTTGGGCAAGGTGAAGGTGCCCGTGGGCAAGTCGCACAAAGAGGAGCTGATGGCGCGGGTGCGCACGCTGTAGCTCCACCAACCTCGGGGATCTCCCCGCTCGATCTTCCGGTGCGTTCACCCGATCCTTAAGGCAAGGGGCTGCGCAAGGGCTGAACATTGCATCGTCAACAATGGCCCACACGCAAAACCCGAACGCCATGGAACTCCGCGCCACGCTCCTCACCGCCGCCCTTCTCCAACTTGCTGCTGCCACGGCCCAGCTCAGTGGCACCTACACGGTGGGTGGTGCCGATGGCCACTTCGCAACACCGGCGGAGGCCATTGCCGCACTGCACGCCGAAGGTGCCCAAGGCGATGTCACCTTCAGCATCCGTCCCGGCCAGTACCTGGGCCAATACACACTGGGTCCGGTGGCCGGCAGCCCAGGCCGCATCACCTTCCAAGGCAGCACCGGCGAAGCGGCCGATGTGACCCTCGCCCACCACGCCACCAGCACGGAGAGTGATCATGTGCTCCGCATCGAGGGCGCACGCAACGTGTCCATCGAGGGCCTTACGCTGAAGGCGCTGTGCCCCGAGCAGAAGCGCTTCGTGGTGCTGCAGAGCGCTGCCGATGGCTTCAGCATGCACGCCTGCGTGTTCGAGCCGGCACGCGAGCCACAGGTGCTGGCCGGCCGTGGCCCCGGCGCACGCAACCGCCGCTGATCGACAGGATCCCCCCACGCGCCCCGCTTCGGCAACCTGCCGGGCGGGGCGCTCACTTTCCACAGGGATCCATTCACTCGATCCCAGCACCTGTTCACCCAAAATAGAGGCACCCGGAAACGCAACGGCAGCACCTTGCCCACCGAAACCCCTTTGCCATGAAAAGCGCTGCACACAAGTCCCTGCCTGCACTGGCCCTGTTGCTGTTCGCACCGCTGGCCGCCATCGCGCAGCCCAGCGACCAGCAGATCATCAAGGACCTCACCAAGCCCGGTGTGACCAAGGTGGAACTGATGCCCGGCCCCACCCGCAAGGAGTGGTACAGCATGCACGCCCAATACCTCTGGCAGCGCGGCGCCTATGTGTGGCAGAACGCCAACGTGCCCGAATATCCCGATGCGAAGGTGAAATACACCGGACTGGCCCGCTACCACTACGGCGCCAGCACCAGCTTCCGCGAGTTCAAGGTGGCAGACAGCGAGTACTTCGGTCTGCCCGCGCCGAGCAAGGACGAGATGCTGGGCATGATCCGCGAGCGCTACCTGAAGTTCCTCGGCTGGCGCGCCAATGCCATGGTGGGCGACCTGCACTACATGCGCATCCCCAAGGACGAAGGCGTCACCTGGCACACGCCCAACTCCTTCACCATTCCCGTGGAGATCGCCTACGACCACAAGACCAGCTACACCGAAGTGACCACCACCGATGAGATCGTGGACGTGCGTTTCTACCGCGATGGCGTGAACGAGCCCTGGAAGGAGAACATCGTGAGCAGTGAACGCGAGCGCAAGGACGGCGCCGTGCGCACCTACCGCGCCGATGAACTGGCCGCCATGCCCAGCATGAAGCAGGAGCTGGAGGAGAAGCAGGCCCGTGCCGCCATGGCCGCATTGCCCGCGGTGAACATCCCGGCGTTCAAGACTGAGCAGGAGGTGTTCATGCACACGCACAAGGTGCTGCGCGAGGGCAGCCGAGCCCAAGCCGAGGCCTACCTGATGCAGATGCTGGCCCCCTCATACTTCATGGAAGGCAGCAGCACACAGCTCAACGTGAACGGCGCGCGCCTGGTGAACAACGCGCTGGATGCCGCCTTCGACAGCCGCAGCCCCTACGCCGAGCAGTACTGCCCGGACCCCGCCGTGAAGCGCCAGCAGCCCGGCCAACTGGAATGGTGGAACGGCACGCAGGACAAGCACACCCGCATGACCGTTGTGAAGGCCGGCGGGGAGTGGAAGAACGGCCAGCGCGTGGGCGAGACCTGGAAGATCACTGCGCTGGAGGTGTGGATGTGGAACGACAAGGACAACATCGCGCGCATCAAGAGCTACGAGCCCGGTGCGCTGTGCAAGGGCAGCGGTGCGCGTGGCTCCGTGCAGCCAACGGGTGGAAGCAGCGGATCGGCAGCACCTGCGCAAAGCACCAATACACAGGGCGGCGGAAAGGGCGGCGAATTGCTCAACAAGGGCAAGGGCTTGCTGGACCGCGTGGCCAAGCCATGAACACATAGGCCGGGGCATGGTCTGCAAAGGGGTTTGTGTACTGATCGCAACGGCCGGAAGCGAAGGTCCCGGACACGTTCTGAACGTGATCCGGGGCTTTTTGCTTTGCACAACAAATGATCGAGCATGCACCCGATAGGTTCGTTGTGCCTTGACCAATCTGCTCAGATGTTCCAAGGATCGGACCCCTCGAAATGAGGTGGCTACATTTGGATCATGTTGAGATCATCCGTCCTTGCCGTTGGAATTCTGTTCTTTTCCAGTGCCTCCGCTCAGATATTCAGTTGGGCCAAACCGATCAACGCCATTGCCGCACGCGGCATGGCCGTCACCACCGACGCCGGTGGAAATGTGTATGTCTGCGGCAATGTGGCTGGGGTCTCCGACTTCGATCCCGGCACCGGGCAAGCCATCAGCGAGGTGAACTTCGGTACGGCGAACGTCTTCCTGATGAAGTACGATGCTCAGGGGAATTACCTGTGGCACGTGGCCCTGAGCAACACGGGCCAAGCCATTGCCAAGTGCCTTGCCATTGATGGCAATGGTGATGTGGTCATGGCAGGGCGTTTCGAGACCAGCATCACCTTCGCTCCCGGCGCCAATGGCACCATCACCTCCAATGGCGGCAATGATTGTTTCATCGCCAAGTACACCTCCGGCGGACAGCTCTTGTGGGTTCGCAGTTTCGGCTCCACCGCCGGTGATGAGCTCCACGGTTTGACGTTGGACGCTTCCAATAACATCATCGTTTCCGGCTCTTTCAGGCTCACGGTGGATTTCGATCCGGGACCCGGGACGACCACCCTGATGAGCATGGGCGGCACGGATGGTTTCGTAGCCAAGTATGGCCCCACTGGCGATCTTCAGTGGGTGCGTGGCATGCAAGGCACCGGTAATGCACAGTTCTGGAGCGTAGCTGCGGACACGAATGGTGATATCCATGCCTTGGGGCATTTCGCCGGAACGGTGAACGTTGCAAGCCTGAGCCAGATAACCAGCAGCGGGCTCAACGATGCGGTGCTTTGCCGATTCACCTCAACAGGAACGGCCATGTGGAGGCAGCCTTTCGGTGGTGTGGGAAATGTGACCACCGAGCGCATCCTGAACGATGGTGCCGGGCACCTGTACATCATGGGCACGTTCTCCGGCATGGCGAACATCGATCCCGGATCGAACAACATCGGGGTCACCAGCGTGGGCAACAACAACATGTTCTTCGCCAAGCTGCTCACCAATGGCAATGCGCTGTGGGGCTACGGCATACCCGCGGTAAACCACTTCGAGGGTGTGGGTGACCTTGCGGTGGACGATGAGGGCAACGTGTACGTATGTGGTGCGCACAACGTGGAACTTGACCTGGACCCCGGTCCCGGCCAGGCCATCCACCCGGCACCCGCAGGCCCGGGCCACGACCTGTTCATTGCGCAGTACGACGCGGCCGGCCTGTTCCAGTGGTCGCGCGCCATCACCACGGAAGGTGGCTTCGATACGGCCAATGACATCGCGGTTGATGCGGATGGCAACGTGATCGTGACCGGCAGTTATGGGCTGAGCGCGGAGTTCGATGCCGTGGATCCTGCTGGTAGCCTGATGCATACCAGCTCACAAAGCGGGTACACGGCGAAGTACGCCCCGGACCTGGGCACGGCGGTGGCTCCTGGTCGGACGAACGCAACCGACCTGCTGCTCTTCCCCAACCCCGCCGATGGCGAACTGTTCGTGCGCATGGCCACGGGGGAGATGCCGCAGGCCTTGGAGCTGGCCGATGCCACGGGCCGCATCCTGATGCAACGCACCGGGGCAATGACCGGGCCCATCAATGTGGGGAGCCTGCCCCCGGGGCACTACCACCTGCGCCTGCTGATAGACGGTACTTGGCAGGTGCGCGCCTTCACGGTGCTACGCTGAGGGGAACCGGTCCAACGCGCTTAGAGCCCGTTGGACGAGTTTGAAGAGATCCCAAACGGGCTCTTAGACGAAGCGGCGCAACACCGCTTCCACTTGTGCCACGTACCCGCCGCCAAAGAGGTTGACATGCACCAGCAAGGGGTACAGGTTGCAGAGGTCCACGCGCTCCTCCCAGCCCTGCTCCAGCGGCCATTCCGAGTGGTAGGCTGAATACAGGTCCGCATCGAAGCCGCCGAACAGCCTGGTCATGGCCAGGTCCATTTCGCGGTGGCCATAGTACACGGCGGGATCGATGAGCACCGGCCGCCCATTGCTGTCGCAGAGGAAGTTGCCGCTCCACAGATCACCGTGCAGCAAGGCGGGTGGCTCGGCAGGGAACAACTTGTCCAGTTGGTGGAAGAGCCGCTCGAAACGGAAGGCCATACCGGCCTCCACACGCTTGCGATCTCGAGCCAGCTTTAGCTGTGGCTCCAGGCGCTGGTGGATGAAGAACGAAGGCCAGTCGCTTGCTGGCGTGTTGCCCTGCACCAGGCTGCCGATGTAGTTGTCGCGCTCCAAACCGAAGCGCTCCTGGGTGTGCCTGTGCAGCTGCGCCAGCCCTTTTCCGAAGTCGGCCCAGAAGCTCGGCCCCTTGATGCCGGCCTCCACCCATTCCAGCAGCAGGAAGCTGTCGTCATGGTCTTCACCGTGGGCGATCACCTCTGGCACATGCAGTGATCCGGCGTCGCGGAGGCGCTGCAGCCCATCGGCCTCCGCCTCGAACATGCTCGGGAAGCGGTCGGCGCCGTTGGTCTTCAGGAAGAAGCGCCCGGCATCGGTCTCCAGCCGCCATGCATCGTTGATGGAGCCACCGCCCACGGGGAAGGACTCCTCGATGTCCACTGGCTGGCCCGTGTGGGCGCTCAAACGCTCGGTGATCTGTTCGATAAGGGAGCCAGGTAGGGGCATGGGGCAAAGGTGCAGCCGAACACGAAAAAGGCAGCTCTTGCGAACCGCCTTTCGTGGAGAAAGGGGAGAGGACCGGTGACCTTCCCGCCGAGGCGGGACGCTCTGTCCATCTTGTATGGAACGAAAAAAGGCGGCTCTTGCGAACCGCCTTTCGTGGAGAATACCGGAGTCGAACCGGTGACCTTCCCGCCTGCAGGCGGGACGCTCTGTCCATTTTGTATGGAACGAAAAAAGGCGGCTCTTGCGAACCGCCTTTCGTGGAGAATACCGGAGTCGAACCGGTGACCTCTTGCATGCCATGCAAGCGCTCTAGCCAGCTGAGCTAATTCCCCATTATGTCAAGCTCGAACTGGTGACCTTCCCGCCGTGGTGGGACACTCTGGCCAGCTGAGCTAATTCCTCACAATGTCAAATCCACCTTGCGGCGGGGCTGCAAATGTAATCACTGGTCACGATCCACAACACACTGCCACACGAACATCCCTTATCTCCCGCTCACTTTGCCGCCGAGGTATGTGTAGGCGGCACTCTGTGCATGCACGGCCAGTTCACCGGCGCTGGCCTTGCGGTAGGGGTTGGCTTGGCGTACGTCGATCCAGCGCGCCTTCACCCGATCGTTCCACTGGATCTCCAGCAGTTCCAGCATCTCTTTGCGCAGCCTGGGGTCCAGCAGTGGGGTGGCCACTTCAATGCGTCGGTCCAGGTTGCGGCCCATCCAATCCGCGCTGGAGAGGTATACAAGGGGATCGCCTCCATTGCCGAAAACGTATGCCCGTGTGTGTTCCAGGTAGCGGTCCACGATGCTGATGACCTGGATGTGTTCGCTGAGCCCCTTGACCCCGGGCACCAAACAGCAGATGCCGCGCAGGATGATGCGGATCCGCACCCCGGCGCAGCTGGCATCATACAGCTTGCGGATCATCGCACGGTCCTCCAGGCTGTTCATTTTCAAGAGCATCTCCGCGGGTGCACCGCGCTGCGCCAGTTCTATCTCGCGATCTATCAGTCGCTCCAATTCGCTCCGCAGTGTCAGGGGGGCCACCATCAGGTGTTTCAAGGCCGGTCGGTGATCGCGGTCCTTCAGGTGGGCGAACACCTCGTTCACCTCCGCGGTGATCCCCGGGTCGCGGGTGAGCAGCGCACTGTCCACGTAGATGCGCGAGGTGCCTTCGTTGAAGTTGCCCGTGCCCACATAGGCATAGCGCACCGGGCGGCCGCGTTCCGTGCGTTCCACCAGGCAGAGTTTGCAATGCACTTTCAGGCCCTCGTAGCTGTATAGCACGGTGGCGCCAGCCTGCTCCAAGGCCTCGCCCCAATACAGGTTGGAGCCTTCGTCGAAGCGGGCCTGCACCTCCACGAACACGGTTACTTGTTTGCCGTTCCGCAAAGCCTCCAACAGCGCTTCGCAAACCGCCGAACCGTGCGCAACACGGTACAGGGTAATGGCGATGTGGCGCACGGCCTGGTCGGTGGCGGCTTCTCGCAGCCAGTTCACCACCAGGTTGAAATCGTGGTAGGGGAAGTGCAACAGCAGGTCCTGTTTGGCGATCGCGCGGAAGGTGCTGCTGGCTTTTGCAATGGCCGGATGTTGCAGCGCCGGCCAGGGTTCATCACGCAGTTCGGGGTACCCCTTTACGGGCAACTTCATCAAGTCGCTGAAGTTGTGGTAGCGCCCTCCGGCCACCATGTCGGGCTTGGAGAGCCCAAGCAAGGTGCGCAGAGCCCGCAAGGTGCCTTGGGGCATGCTGTTGTCGTAGAGAAATCGGGCAGGAACCCCGGTGCGCCGCTTGCGCAGGCTTTTGCGCACCTTGTCTTTCATGTTGCCGCTGAACTCTTCGTCCAGGTAAAGCTCTGCATCGCGCGAGAGCTTGATGGCATGGCACCCCGTGATCTTGTGGTGCTTGAACACTTTGCCCAAGGATAGGCGCATCACATCATCGAGGAACACGATATCACTTCGTCCGCTCGCGCTGGGCAGCTCAACGAAACGGCCACACTCATCGCTCGGCACGTTCACCAGCACCAGCCGCTGCTTGTTGCTGCTTTGGGGCTTCAGCCGGACCACGAAATAGAGTTTGCGGTCCTCGATGAAGGGGGCGTTGCCGGCCCGTACGCTGGCGGTGTTCAGCAGCGGCACTACGCGCTCCTCGAAGTATTGGCGCAGGAACTTCCGTTGGTTCGCGCTCAGCGCCCCGGGCCGCAGCAGGCGAATGCCCTGCCGTGCCAGCGCGGGCAACAGGGTATCGCGGTAAAGCTTGCCGAATTGCTGTTGCTGCCCCAGCGCCTTGCGGTTGATGCGTTCCACCAGCTTGGCATTGGGCACATCCAGCACCGCCCGCTGGGCCTTGTTCAGTTGGTTCAGGCTGCGCAGGGAGGCCACACGCACGCGGTAGAACTCATCGAGATTGTTGGAGTAGATGGCCAGGAACTTGATCCGCTCCAAAAGCGGCACTGCCGGGTCCTGTGCCTCCTGCAATACGCGCTCGTTGAAGGAGAGCCAACTCAGGTCGCGCTCGTGGAAACGTTCGCGAGCAGCTGCCACCACCAAGCTTTTCGCCTTGCCCACAGCGTTCAGCAGGCCTTGTAGATTGAGCCTTTTCTGCCCACCGTAGCGCTGTTGTGCATAGCGCGTATGGAATCGGTGCGCCTTCAGGTAGGCCAGGTTCTCGCTCAGCCAGGCCTCTTTGCTGGGCTTGCTGCCATGCAGGTTGCCACGTTCGGATCGCAACAGTTCACTGCGGGTGTTGAAGTCCACTTGCCCGGCCTTGGCGGAGTCGGCATCGCGCAGGATGCGTTGCAATTTGGTGCGTGGCTGAAAGCCCATCCTTGTGGCGAGCACCAGGTCGCTCACCCTGCGCACATCAGCCTCGCTGCAGCCCTGTTTGCGCATGAACTCCGCAGCCAGTCGTGCGCTGTGCAGTTCGTGCTGTGCCGGATCGATGGCGTAGCCGGTATCGTGGAAAAGCGCCGCCAGTTCCAATAGCCTTACCCCGGCGGCATCCACCTTCATGGCTTGCGCGTTCCCTACGGCGGTACGTGTCACCTCCAAGGTGTGGTCCAGGTCATGGAACACCATGCTCGCAGGCATGCGCTTGGCGAACCAGCGCCGCACGTGCAGCCGCGCTTTTTCAATGAGTTTCGGGTCCGGCATTGAAGCGCGGCGAAGATAGGTGGGCCATGTTGCTACAACGGACAGTGCCTGTCTCCGGCTATATTTGGTGACCCCGCCGGATGGAGCTGAGCAAAGCGAATGAACTCTATGGCACCCTGGCGGGTGATCGGCTCTGCTTCCTGTACAGCGGTGCTTTCCACGATGGACATACCGCCCGCTTGATCGCGTTGGGCGAAGAAGCCTCGCTTGGCCTGGACGGTGGACGTTCGCTGAGCAGCAGACTGGCCTTCGTAATGGTGGAGGCCTATCAGAACATCATCCGCCACCGACCGGAGTTGACACCGGAGCAGGCGCTGGGCGCAGCGCGCAGCCTCTTCATGCTGCGCGATCAGGGGAGCGGTCCGGAGGTGATCACCGTTAATCCCGTGGTGGAGCCGGAGTCCGAAGCCTTATCGGGGGCCATGGATCGGCTTACCGCGCTGGACATGCCTGCCCTGAAGGAGCTTTTTCTCAATTCCTTGAAGAGCGGCCAACGCACCAGGCAGGGCGGTGCCGGACTGGGCTTGATCGAGATCGCCCGGCGCTCAACGCAGGGTGTGCGCCACCACTTGGAACCCTTGGATGAGTTGCATCGCCTGTTCACCCTGCAAGTGCAACTGGCCGGCAGTGCGGGCGCCTACACCAGCTTGCCAACCTTGCATCATTTGCGGGCCCTGGTGGTCGAGCAGGACATCCTGTTGCTGTACAAAGGCGTATTGAGCCCTGGTGTGCAAGCCTCCATCATACGCATGGTGGGCAGCGACCTCGATGAGCGGGGCAGGGGGCACGATGCACGGCCAAGGGCCTTCCACGCACTGATGGAACTGGTGCAGGAATTGGGTGCCATGGAACGCTCCGTCATGGTACTCTTCGCTCAGCATGACCATGGTGATCGTATGCTGCTCGCGCTTCCGCTGGAAAATGCCCAGATGCAAAACCTTGACGGAATGTTGCGACAGCTGCAAGGCATGGGCCCGCAATTGGCGTACGAGCAATACCGCAAGGTGCTGCTGGGGCGCTTGCCCAGTGCAGGCCCCGGCCATTCCTCCCTGCTCGATCTGGCCGCGCATTGCGTGCTGCCTTTGCAATACGAGCTGCTGCCTACTACCAGTGGCGGTCTGCTGCTGCTTGGTGCAGTGGTGTAGGCCGTGGTCATGCTGTGTGACGGAACGTTGGTGCCTCGGATGTTGCTCCATACGGATCGGCACGGGAATGGAGTTATGGCTGTGTAAACTTCCCTGCCATGAGTTCCTTCCTGCACTTCACCCTGGCCGCACTGGGCCGCTTTGAACGGTGGTTCGATGCCCGTTTCGGTTGGTTCTTCACCAACGGAATGAAGGAGCGCGCACCGCAGGCCGGTCGTTCGCTCAGAGCTTGATGCACACGTTCTTCGCCTCGGTGAAGAAGCGCAACGCATCCACCCCTCCCTCGCGGCCCACGCCGCTCTGCTTCATGCCACCGAAAGGGGTGCGCAGGTCACGGATCATCCAGCAGTTCACCCACACGATGCCCGCCTGTAGTGCGCGCGCCACCCGGTGGCTGCGTTTCAGGTCGCGCGTCCACACCACGGCCGCCAATCCATAGGGCGTGTGGTTGGCCATGGCAACGGCCTGTTCCTCGTCGTCGAAGGGCTGCAGCGTAACCACCGGCCCGAAGATCTCCTCCTGATTGGTGCGGCAGCGGCCATCGAGCCCCTCGATCACCGTGGGGGCGATGTACCAGCCATCCTTCAGCGGAGCTTCCAGTACCACGCGTTCACCACCGCACAGCACGCGGCCGCCTTCCTCCTTGGCCAGCGCGATGTAGGCCAGCACCTTCTCCATGTGGTCCTTGCTCACCACCGCGCCCAGGTCGCTTGCTGGATCGTCAGGGTCTCCCACGCGAAGGGCTTTCACACGCTCCACGAAGGCTTCCTTGAAGCGGTCGTATATGCTGCGGTGGATGAGGATGCGTGATCCGCAAAGGCAGATCTGGCCCTGGTTGGTGAAGCTGCTGCGCACGGTGGTGGCCAGCATCTCCTCAAAGTCGCAATCGGCGAACACCAGCACGGGGTTCTTGCCACCGAGTTCGAGGCTCAACTTCTTGAACATCGGCGCCGCCACCCGGGCGATCTCCGCACCGGTACGCGTGCCGCCGGTGAAGCTGATGGCAGGGATGCCGCTATGCGCCGTAATGGCCGCGCCCACCTTGGGACCCAAGCCGTGTATGATGTTGAGCACACCCGGCGGCATGCCCGCTTCCTCGCAGAGCAGGCTCATGCGGTAGGCGGTGAGCGGCGTTACCTCGCTGGGTTTGGCCACCACGCAATTGCCTGCGGCCAAAGCGGGGGCGATCTTCCAGGTGAAAAGGTAGAGTGGCAGGTTCCAAGGGCTGATGCAGCCCACCACACCGATGGGTTGGCGATCGGTCCAGTTCACGGCCACATCGTCCATCAGGTGCGCCTCGCTGGGGAAGTGTAGGATGGCCGTGGCGAAGAAGCGGAAGTTGGCCACCGCGCGGGGGATGTCCACCTTACGGGCCAGGCTGAGGGGCTTGCCGTTGTCGCGTGATTCGGCGCGGGCGAACTCATCCAGGTCGCGTTCGATCAGTTCGGAGAGCTTCAGCAGCACCTTGCTGCGGCCTTCGCGCCCCAGTGCGTTCCAGCCGGGAGCGGCGCGCTTTGCGGCTTGCACGGCCAATTCAACATCGTGTTCGTCGGAATCCGGCAACTGCGCGAACACCTCGCCGGTGGCGGGGGCGTGTACGTCCAACCAGCGGCCGCTCTGGGCGGGCCGCAAGGTGCCATCGATCAGGTTCTGCAAGCGTTCCATGGGGAACGGCGAAGGTAACCGGTGCCGGGGCTCGCGGTATGCTGCCGGTCAAGCGCTGGTGGTCGGCGCTTCGGACGGCGGCAGATCAGTTTGGACCTGTTGCACTTCGGCCAGGGGCTCCGGCACTGCCGCATCCTGCGCAACCGGCCCTCCTTTGCGCTGCACCAGGATGAAGAGGAGCACGCCCACGGTGATGGCCGCATCGGCGATGTTGAACACCGGCCGGAAGAAGATGAAGTACTCCCCACCCCAGCGCGGTAGCCATTGCGGCAAATGGCCTTCCCAAACAGGGAAGTAGAACATGTCCACCACGGCACCGTGAAAGAGGGGGGCATAACCACCACCTTCGGGGAAGAGCACCGCCTTGGTGTTGAAGGTGCTCTGGCTGAAGAGCACTCCGTAAAAGGTGCTGTCGATGATGTTGCCCAGCGCTCCGGCGAAGATGAGGGCGACACTTACCTGCAATGCACGGCTGCTGCCGGTGCGCACCAACCGGAGCAAGGCGTAACCGATGCCACCTACTGCCGCAATGCGGAACAGGGTAAGCAACAACTTGCCCCAGCGACCGCCGAACTCCATGCCGAAGGCCATGCCCCGGTTCTCAATGAAATGCAGAAAGCCCCAGTCGCCGAAGAGGGGGATGCTGCCTTCGTAGAAAAAGGAAAGCTTCACCCAGATCTTCAGGGCTTGGTCCGCCAGAAGGACCAGCAGGATGATGGCGATCGCGCGCTTCAAGGCAGTGATGCAGGGACCTCCGGAAGGTCTAACTGGTCATCTGCTGCTTGGCCTCGATGCTCAGCGTGGCATGCGGCACCAGACGCAGACGCTCTTTGCTGATCAGGCGACCGGTTACACGGCAGATGCCATAGGTCTTGTTCCGGATCCGCAGCAAGGCATCCTCCAGGTGCTTGATGAACTTCTCCTGGCGGGCGGCCAACTGGGCGGTCTCCTCGCGGCTCAGCGTTTCGCTGCCGTCCTCGATCATTTTGAAGGAGGGGCTCGTGTCGTCCGTGCCGTTGTTGTCCGTGTTGGCCAGCGTCTTCTTCAGCAGGTCGTAGTCGTTGCGGGCCTCATCGAGCTTGCGCATGATCAGCTCCTTGAACTCCTGGAGCTCGTCATCGCTGTATCGCAGCTTGTCGGCACTCTCCAAGGTGGAGATCTGTTTCTTCACAACGGGCGCCGACATGGGCCGGTTCGGTGCCACACGCTGTGTCACCAATGGTTTGGCCGGGGCTTTGGGTTCTTTTTCAGCTTTTGCGGATGCTCGCTTCCTCGATTCCTTCTTCACTTCAGGCTTGGCGGCGGCTGCGGGAGCCGCTTTGGTAGTTGACTTCTTGGGTGCAGCAGGGGCCGGCGCAGGAGCAGCGGCTTTGGGTGCTGGTTTGCTCGGTGCGGCCACCTTTTTAGGAGCGGCTTTCACCACGGGCTTCGGCGTGGGCTTCGGAGCGGCTTTCTTCACCGGTGCGGGCTTCGGCGCCGCCTTTTTCACAGCGGCCACCTTTTTCGGTGCGGCCGCCTTTTTGGCTGCGGTCTTCACCACCTTCTTGGGTGCTGCCTTGGCGGGCTTGGCGGCTTTCTTGGGGGCTGCTTTCACGGCCTTTTTGGGGGCTGCCTTCACCACTTTTTTCGGAGCCGCCTTGGCCACCTTCTTGGGCGCTGCTTTCACGGCCTTCTTAGGGGCTGCTTTCGCTGCTTTCTTGGGGGCTGGCTTCGCTGCTTTCTTGGCGGGCTTGGCTGCCTTCTTGGGTGCGGGTTTCTTGGCCATGGACGGTCCCGTTTTCGTTGAAGATCCGCAAATATAGGCGGAAAGCCCCCTCAATTTCCGGCTTTCACAAGGCTTAGCAAGCAGCGGGTCCGCTCATCGAGTTCAACTTCGTGCAAGCCGTTGTCGCCGTTGGTCGTTCCGGTCACAAGCAGTTGGTCCTCAGGGGTCAAGGCCAGGGTCTCCGCCACAATGTACGCTGCGTGCCGACGCACGGCCTGCTCCACCTGTTGCTCGCCTTCGGCATGGATGTGTAGCTGCACCCGGTCGGTGACCTCGAAGCCGCTCTCCTTCCGCAGGGTCTGGATCCGGCTCACCAGTTCGCGGGCGATGCCCTCGCTAATCAGCTCGTCCGTGAGGGTGATGTCCACGGCTACGGTGTACGGACCATCACTTGCTACGCTCAACCCAGGCACCGCCTCGGCACTGATCTCTACGTCGTCGCGCAGCAGTTCCACCTCGTGGCCCTCCACGCTCAACTTCATGCTGCCCTGGGCCTCCAGTTCGGCGATCTGCGCTTGGTCGAAAGCCTGCACGGCTGCGGCCACGCTCTTCATCAGCTTGCCCATGCGGGCACCCAGCTTCTTGAAGTCGGGCTTGATCTTCTTGGTGAGCTTGCTCTCGCTGGCGTCGAGGATCACGAGCTCCTTCACGTTCACTTCGCTCAACACGAGATCACGGATCGCATCGAGTCGCGTGCGCATGGTGTTGTCCGTAACTGGCACGAGCACCTTCTGCAATGGCTGGCGCACGCGGTGACCTTCCTTCTTGCGGATGCTCAGCACAAGCGATGTGAGCTTTTGGGCCAGAGCCGTGCGTTGCTCCAGCTCTGTGTCGATCAACGTCTCGTCGTGCTTCGGCCAATCGCTCAAGTGAACGCTTGATCCGGTGAGGTCGCGGTACAGGCGATCAGTGAAGAAGGGCGCGATGGGCGCGCTGAGCATGGCAATGACCTCCAGGCAACGATGCAGCGTTTGGAACGCAGCGTTCTTGTCGGCGCCCATTTCGCCCTTCCAGAAACGGCGGCGATTGAGGCGCACGTACCAGTTGCTCAGGTCCTCGACCACGAAGTCCTGGATGGCGCGCGCGGCGATGGTCGGCTCGTAGTCGGCGTAGTTCGCGTCGGCGAGTTTCATCACGCTGTTCAGGCGCGATAGGATCCAGCGATCGCTCTCCGTTCGTCCATCGGTCCCGCTCACCCCTTCGACTCCGCTCACCCCTTCGACTCCGCTCAGGGTATGAGCGGGGACATAGCCATCGATGTTGGCGTAGAGCGCGAAGAAGTTGTAGGTGTTGAAGAGCGCGCGGAAGAATTTGCGCTGCACTTCGGTGATGCCATCGGCATCGAACTTCAGGTTGTCCCACGGCGAAGCATTGCTGATCATATACCAGCGCACGGCATCAGCACCGTACTGGTCCAAGGTCTTGAAGGGATCCACGGCATTGCCCAGGCGCTTGCTCATCTTCTGGCCAACCTTGTCGAGCACAAGGCCGTTGCTCACCACGGTCCTGTAGGCCACGGAATCCTGCGTGAGCGTGGCGATGGCGTGCAGCGTGTAGAACCAGCCGCGCGTTTGATCCACGCCTTCAGCGATGAAGGCAGCTGGGAATTTCTCCCCCTCAACCCCCGACCCCTTCTCCTGTGGAGAAGGGGGGAAATACTGCGCGTTCTCGAAGGGATAGTGCCATTGCGCATAAGGCATCGCACCGCTGTCGAACCACACGTCGATCAGGTCGGTCTCGCGGGTCATCGGCTTGCCGCTCGGCGATACCAGCACGATGTTGTCCACGTACGGACGATGCAGATCCACCGTGTCGTAGTTGCCATCGCTCATGTCATCGGCCTTGAAGGACGCGTAAGGATCACCAGCCATTACGCCAGCCTTCACCGACTTTGCGATCTCTTCCTTCAACTGCTTCAGCGAACCGATGCACAGCTCCTCATCGCCACCAGCCGTGCGCCAGATGGGCAGCGGGATGCCCCAGTAACGTGAGCGTGAGAGGTTCCAGTCCTGCAGGTTCTCCAGCCAGTTGCCGAAGCGGCCGGTGCCGGTGCTTTCGGGCTTCCAGGTGATGGTCTTGTTCAGCGCGATCAAGCGGTCCTTCTTCGCGGTGACGCGCACGAACCAGCTATCGAGCGGGTAGTAGAGCACGGGCTTGTCGGTACGCCAGCAGTGGGGGTAGTTGTGTTCGTACTTCTCCACCTTGAAGGCGCGGCCCTCGGTCTTCAGCTTGATGGCGATGCGCTCGTCCACGCTGAGGTACTTGTCGCGGCCTTGTTTCTTGGCTTCCGCTGCGCGCTCTTCCTCGGTGTAGTACTCGGCCTTCACGTACTCGCCGGCGAAGTCCGTCACCTCTGGCTTGAAACGACCACGCAGATCCACCAGCGTGAGCGAGCCGATGTTGTGCTGGCGCGCCACGCGTTGGTCATCCGCGCCGAAGCTCGGAGCAGTATGCACCACGCCGGTGCCGTCCTCGGTCGTCACGAAATCGCCGCCGATCACCTTGAAGGCATCGCCGCCTTCGGGTGTGGCGTAGGGCAGCAGTTGCTCGTAGCGCACGCCTTCGAGTTGGTGGCCATAGAACTCACCGATGATCTGCCAGGGAATGAGCTTGCCATCCTTCTTGTACTCATCGAAAGAAGCGTCCTTGCTCTCTTCCTTGAAGTAGGCGCTCAGCCTTGATTTCGCCAGCACCACGGTCTGCGGCTCGTGCGTGTAGGGGTTGAAGGTCTTCACACGCACGTAGTCCAGCTTCGGCCCAACAGTGAGGGCGGTATTGCTTGGCAGTGTCCATGGCGTGGTGGTCCATGCCATGATGAACACATCGCCGAACGCATCCTTGAAGAGGAACTCGCTCGTGTGATCGGGTTTCACCTTGAAGAGCGCGACGGCACTGGTGTCCTTCACCGGCTTGTAGGTGCCAGGCTGGTTCAGTTCGTGTGAGCTCAAGCCAGTTCCAGCAGCGGGTGAGTATGGCTGGATCGTGTAGCCCTTGTAGAGCAGGTCCTCGTCGTAGAGCTTCTTCAGCAGGTGCCAAACGCTCTCGATGTACTTGGTGTGGTAGGTGACGTAGGGTTTCTCCAGATCGAGCCAGAAGCCGATGCGCCGCGTCATGTCGTTCCACACGTCGGTGTAGCGCATCACGGCCTTCTTGCACGCGGCGTTGTACTCCTCGATCGAGATCTTCTTGCCGATGTCTTCCTTGGTGATGCCAAGCTCCTTCTCCACGCCGAGCTCGATGGGCAGACCGTGCGTGTCCCAGCCGGCCTTGCGGTCCACGCGGTGGCCCTTCTGCGTTTGGTAGCGGCAGAAGATGTCCTTGATGGCGCGCGCCATCACGTGGTGGATGCCGGGCAATCCATTGGCGCTGGGCGGGCCTTCGTAGAACACGAAGGGCGGCGCATCTTTGCGCAACTCCAGGCTCTGACCGAAGGTGTCCTCGGCCTCCCATTGCTTCAACACCTCATCGGCGACCTTGGGTAGGTCGAGCTCATCGTACTGCGGAAAACGCTTGCTATCGTTGCTCATCGGATGGTCTCGTTCGATTGGCGACGGATGAAGTCGGCCAGCATGGGCACGGCGAAGGAATACTTCCCGTGGCGGTTCTTGAAGATCAAACCCTGCTCGGCGAGTGTGCCGAGCATTTGGTTCACATGGCTCGGGCTGAACGGCTTGCCATCGAGCTTTTTGGATGCTTCGCTGATCTCTTGCACGGTGAACTCTTCGTCCGCTGCCTCAAGTGATGCTATGATGGAGAGCAACTCGCGCTGCCGGTCGGTGACCTTGTTCCAGCGGCCCGAGAAGAAGTCGCTGTCCAGCTTGCGTGCTATATGGGCCACGGTCACACCGGGATTGGGAACGCCATCCAAATGTCCCAGGTAGGCCTCGAACATCTCATAGCAGATGAACTGGATGAAGTAGGGATAGCCTCCTGAACGGTTGGCGATCTCATCCACGGCCACCGCGGTGAATGATACCGGGCACAGGTTGTCGGTTATGGGGCGCTCGATGGCCTCCTTTCTATCCCGCATATCGAGTCGGTCCAACGTGATCACTTTGAACATGCGCTCAGCGAAGGTCCGTGCTTCCACCAGCTTGGGGAAGAGCGTGGGTAGGCCGGTAAGTACCAGCATGATCGGAATGCCCTTCTTCTGGATGGATTGGAACACGTCCAGCAGCAGCGATAGCGGGTATTGATCCTTATCGGAACGGTCGGCCAGGTTCTGTGCTTCGTCGTAAGCCAGCACGATGCCCTTCACGCCGCTCTGCCGCACCACCTGCCAGGTCGCCTCCAGTACAGCCTTGATCTTGTCGGAGACTAACCCCGGGGTGCTTCTGTACAAGGACTCCATCAAGGCATGGTCGAAGGTGATGGATCGCTCTTCGCGCTGCGGGTGGAAGCCAATGCCCTCAATGACTTGGCGATCGACCTCGAACTGGCTGGTAAGCACGGACAGGTCCGTGATAAGCCGTTGGGCAAGCTTTTCCTCGGAGACGTTCATCGTCTCGGACAACTCGTTGCCGGTCCAGAGCCAGCCCCGTTGTCGTGCGATCGATTTCAAGGCACCTTCGAGGAGCACTGTTTTGCCAACCCCGCGCAGACCTGTCAACACCAAGTTGGTAAGGATCACAGGCTGGCCCAACAGCCGCTCGAACTCCCTGATCTCGGTGGTTCGGCCAGCCAGATAGGGCGGTGGGTGCCCGGCTCCTGGCCGGAATGGATTAGCGAAGGTCATGGCTCCGTAACGACGATGGGTGCAAATTTACGACCGTTTAGTTTCGAGACTAAATTTACTAAGGAGAGCTATTCGCCCTAAACCTCATCTGCGACCTTCGGGAGGTCGAGCTCATCATATTGCGGAATACGCTTGTCCATCAGGGGTTTCAAGAGGGCGCGTCAGCCCGCGTTGAACGTGGCCGACGAACAGGCCGCGAAGATAGACCTTGCCGCACAGGCCTACCTTCGCGCATGATCCTGCGTGTACTTCCGCTGTTGCTGCTCTCCCGGCTCGCGCTTGCACAGGGGCTTCAACCCACCCTGCTCACGGAGCTGCCGCCGGTGCTGAACGAGACCAGTGGTCTGCTGATCGCCAACGGGGAGGTGTGGACCCTCGGTGACAGCGGAAGCCCCAACAAGCTCTACCGCATCGATCCAGGTACGGGCACCATCCTGCGTGAAGTGGTGCTCACCAACGCCAGCAACGTGGACTGGGAGGAACTCACGGCCGATGCATCATGGGTCTACGTGGGCGACTTCGGCAACAATTCCGGTGCACGTACCGACCTGCGCATCTACCGCTTTCCGCTGGCCCAGCTGCTGGACCCGGCCGTCACGGCAGTGGTGGTGGACACCATCCGCTTCGCCTATGCCGATCAGACGGACTTCACGCCCGCATACCAAGCCAACAACCGCGACTGTGAGGCCTTCATCGCGATCAATGACAGCCTCCACCTCTTCACCAAGAACTGGCTGGACTTCCGGAGCTACCACTATGTGCTGCCCGCGCAACCCGGAGACCACCTGGCGCAGCTCCGCGACACGCTCGATGCTATGGGCTTGATAACCGGTGCAGCCTGGGATGCGCAGCAGGAGGTGCTCGCGCTAATGGGTTACACGGTGCTGATGCAGCCCTTCGTGTGGCGCTTGTCCGACTTTCCGGGAACGGCCTTCTTCAATGGACTGGCCTACCGCCACGAGCTGGCGTTGACCCTCACACAAGCCGAGGCGCTGGCATGGGAAGCGACCGACACGCTGCTCTTCACCAACGAGGCCGAGATGATCGGCAACGCCCGCCTGTGGCGCCTGCCCTTGGGCGTTGATGCGCGCATAGGTGCCACCGCCCTGGAACAGGTGCTTGTGCTGGTCCCCAATCCGGCGCGGGACACGGTGCGCATCACCGGACTGAAAGGCCCGGCCTGGCTCAGTCTGCGCGATGACCAGGGGGCCGAGGTCCTCAACCGGCGTGTGAGTGCCGATGGGCAGTTCTCCGTGGCCACGCTCGCTGCCGGGCTCTACTTCGTGGAAGTGGAGGCGGAAGGCAAACCGGTGCTCCTGCGCCTTTCGGTGCTGCGCTGAGTGCGCCTGTGCCGCAACGCCAGCGACCGTTCCTTGGATGAGCACGTAACACTGCGTGGTACGTAGACGCAATGCATAGCTTGGCAGGTATGGAAAACCACATTCGAAGTGTGATCATGCTGCTTGCCCTGCTTGCCGGCATGAGCACTCGCGCCCAGCAGGTGCTGATCTCCGAACAGTTCGATGCCTATTCCCAAGGTGACCTGCTGGTGGCCACGCTCGGCTTGCCTTGGGTCACATGGACGTCCAATGCCATGAACGATGTACCCTTGAGTGCGGAACAGGCCTACTCCGGCACCTTGAGCGCGCGCTTCGTTTCCGGCATTTCCACTGGTGGCCCGGGTGATGTCATTTTGCGGCTCGGTGAACCCACCACCGGGCGCTACAAATTGGAGTGGCGCATGTTCATCCATCCCGGTCTCGGTGGCTACTTCAACCTGCTTCATTCACAGACCAACCCCTTCGGCAGTTGGGCGATGGACATCACCTTTCTTGGTAACGGCACCCTGCTGGGGTCGACCAACGTCAACCTGCTCAATACCAGCTTCGCCCATGGTGCCTGGTTACATGTTGAGCTCCTCATCGATCTGGATACGCAAGTGGGCGAATTGCTGATCGACGGTGTTCAAACCGCCACCTGGCCTACCAATTTGAACTACGTGGGGCAGCCTTCGCCGAACCGCTTGGGCGGGCTGAACTTCTACGCCTATGGTGGCGGTGGTATTGCACGCTACTTCGTGGACGATGTGCAGTTCACCGACCTTAACGCGGTGGGCGTCCAGGAGTCGGCTCCACCCGTGCCCGCACTGCATCCCATGCCTACCACAGGCCCCCTCACCCTCACCATCCCCGAACACATGGATCTGCGCACCATCAGCCTCTGCGATGCTTTGGGCAGGGAGTTGGACGTTCCCTTGCCTGCGCTACACAACGCAGTTGGCCTGGTGCAATTGGACCTTTCAACGCTGCCCGTCGGCACCTACCTGCTGCGCATGAGAACTTCGCAAGGCGTGGTAGTAGCCCGCGTGTTGCGCAGTGACGGCTGATCGGAAAGTGCCGTGATCGGGAGCGCTGGGAAGATCCCGTACTTGCTTTTGTGTGTTACACCACACTGCTGAGCGGGCTTACATCGTCCCCTTCATCATCTTGTTCCAGTACAGCCATGGCAGCATGTACTTCTTCAGCAGCCACATGCTCCACAGTGGTTTGGCGGTGTCGAAGAGCTTGCTCAGCAGCGGATCGCTGTCGCGCACGTTGTCGTACTTGAACTCGGCCAGGAGCATCTTGCCGTAGCCGGTCACCAGCGGACAGCTGCTGTAGCCGCTGTACTGCTCCTTGCTCAGCGCGCCGTCCTTGATGCGTTGCAGGATGTTGGCCACCACCACGGGCGCCTGCTTGCGGATGGCCGCACCGGTCTTGGCGGTGGGTAGCGCAGCGCTGTCGCCCAGTCCGAAAATGTTCGGGTAGCGCTTGTGCTGCAGCGTGTGGATGTCCACCTCCAGCCAGCCCTTGTTGGGTCCATCGGCATAGGCCAGTGGTGAGTTGCGCACAAAGTCCGGCGCGCTCTGCGGCGGGGCCAGGTGGAGCATGTCGTACTTCATCACGATCGTGCTCTCACCTTCCACCTTTTCCTGCAGTCCCTGCTCCTCGGTGATCACGCAGTGGTTGTCGCCGGGCTTGCTCCATTTGAAATGGACCTCCTGTTTCACCGGGTCGATCCGCACCGGGTTGTAGAAGGTCTTGAGAATGATGTTCTTCTTGCGGATCACATCCTCCAGCGCGAAGCGGAAAGGCTCCACACCGAAGATCACCGAGCCGGGCGTGGCGAATACGAGCTTGGTCTCTTCCCGCGTCCCTTTGCGGCGGAAGAACTCATCGGCCAGGTACACTGCTTTCTGGGGTGCACCTCCACACTTGATGGGCGTACTGGGCTGCGTGAATACCGCCGTGCCTCCCTTGAATGAGGACATCACCCGCTTGGTCTTCTCGGGGTCGATGTAGTTGCTGCATACCTTGTCCGTGGCCAATGCTTCACGCAGGCCGGGTAGGTCGTCGATGTTCAACTGGATGCCGGGGCACACCACCAGATGACCGTAGGTGTAGACCTGGCCCTCCTTCGTGCGCACGGTGTTGGACTCCGGCTCGAAGGTGGCGGCGTGTTCCTTGATGTGGTCCACGCCGTGTGGAATCAAGCTGGCCTCATCGCGGCGCGTGGCCTTCATGTCGAAGGCGCCCGCCGCCACCAGCGTCCAGGCCGGCTGGTACCAGTGGTCCTTGGTGGGATCGATGATGCCGATCTTCAGGTCCTTCTTCTTTCGGCGCAGTTGCGCGGCGGTCATGATGCCGGCGGTGCCACCACCGATGATGAGGACGTCGTAATGCGGGAGTGCCATGGTCCTGTGTGCTTTGCTGTTCCACAAAGCTCGTGGGGCACCCTTGCCAACTACGTGACGATCATCACCAGAGCGCGAGGCAGTACACGATCATTTTTCGGCAAGCACGCGGATCGAAGGCTGAGGCCCCGCAAGTCCTGCGCCTTGCAGTGCAGCGATCCCTCGCTCATACACCTCGAAGTACACATCCCAATAGTCTTGTGGTGCGCAGTGTGGACGAACGGCCAGTTCCATGCCTTCCACATTCAACTTTGCCACGGTTACCGCAGGCGCCGGGTCGGCCATCACCTTGGGGTTGTTCCGCATCACTTCGGTCAGCACTTCGCGCGCCTTGCCAACGGATGAGGCGTAGTTCAATCCGAAGGTGAGGTCCACGCGGATCTTCCCCTCACGGGTGAAGTTCACGATGTTGCCATTGGCGATGGCGCCATTGGGAATGATCGCCGTCTTGCTGTCAAGCGTCACCAGCACGGTGGTGAAGATCTGGATCTCCTTGACGTGACCCAGATGCCCTTGCACATCCACAAGATCGCCCAAGCGATATGGTTTGAACAGGAGGATGAGCACGCCCCCGGCGAAGTTGGAAAGGGAGCCCTGCAAGGCCAGGCCCACCGCCAGACCGGCAGCACCCACCAAGGCTATGAAGCTGGTGGTCTGCACCCCCAGCATGCCCACGAAGGTGATCAGCAGCAGCACCTTCAACGAAATGGTGACCAAGCTGTGCAGGAAGCGCTGTAGGGTGGGTTCCACGCCACGACTGCTCAGCACGCGGTTAAGCACTTTGCCCAGCAAGCTGATGAGCAAAGAACCGATCCACAATACCAGCAGCGCCGCCAGCAACTTCGGCGCGTAATCCATGGCGAGTTCCTTCGTGCGCAGCGCCCACGCTTGGGCATTGTCCAGTTGTGTGTCCAGTTCGTTCATGGTAGGAGAGTGTTGGTTGACTAAGGGACATCTATGCCCGGCATAGTGACGCGATCCGCAGGGGTTGGTCACTTAGCGGGTTGTGATCACCACCACCTGATCCAGGTTCGTTTCCTGACCACTGGAACAACAGAAAGGCCCGCCCTTTTCAGAGCAGGCCTTTCCATCTTCCTTGCGGTATGCCGCGCTTATCCCTGCTTGGCGAGTTGCACTTCCGCTTGGATGCGCACCTCATCGCTCACCAGCACGCCGCCGGTCTCCAGCGCTGCGTTCCAGGTGAGGCCGAATTCCTTGCGGTCCAGTTTGCCGCTCAGGTTCAGGCCGGCCTTGGTGTTGCCCCAGGGGTCCTTCGCCTGGCCGCTCCACTCCACATCCAGCGTCACGGGCTTGGTCACGTCCTTGATGGTGAGGTCGCCCGTCACCTTCCAGTTGCTGCCGCTCCCCTCGATGCGCGTGCTCCTGAAGCTCATCTTCGGGAACTTCTCGCTGTCGAAGAAGTCGCCGCTGCGCAGGTGGGCGTCGCGCTTTTCGTCGTTGGTGAAGATGCTGGCGGTGTTCGCCCAGAAGCTCACCTGGGCGTTGGTCAGGTCATCGCCTTCCAATTCCACATCGGCTCCGAATTCCTTGAAGCTGCCCGTCACCGTGGTGATCATCAGGTGCTTCACCTTGAATTGGATCTCGCTGTGGCTGGGGTCGATGGCCCACTTGGTGGTCGTTGCGGTTGCTGTTTCCATGATGGTTGGGGTTTGTCGTTGAGGTTTCAGGTTTGCGTTGTTGGGTGAGGAGGGTAAGGGAGGTCAGGGAAGAGAGGGAGGACAAAGAGGTGAATGGCGAATGGTCATTGGTGAATGGCAGGCCATCACGCGATGACCACCGGCGCCTTCTTCACCTCCCTTGCCTCCTTCACCCTCTTCACCTCCCTAACCCTCTTCACCAGCATTCACAACTGCATCGGCACATCCTGCAGCAGGATCTCCGCGCCCTTGGGGCCTGCCTCGATGTTCAGCGAAGCGGTGTCCCACACGCCCAGCGCGTCGCGCTTGCCCAGCTGCTGACCGTTGATGGTGGCGCTGCCCTCGATCACGAAAGCATACACGCCGTTACCGTTGCGCTTCACATCGTAGGTGGTCTTCTTCGCTGCGTCGAACTGGCCGATGTGGAACCAGGCGTCCTGGTGGATCCACACGCCGGCATCGTCGGGGTTGGGCGAAAGGACCTGTTGCCACTTGTTGATGCGGTCCTTCGGGTCCAACGTCATCTGCTGGTAGCGGGGCGTCACCTGGCGCTTGTTGGGGAAGAGCCAGATCTGCAGCGTGTTCGCATCGCGGTCGTTGTAGGGGTTGAACTCGCTGTGCAGGATGCCCGTGCCAGCGCTCATCACCTGCACATCGCCGGCGTTGATGATGCTGGTGTTGCCCATGCTGTCCTTGTGCTGCAGCGCGCCCTTCAAGGGGATCGTGATGATCTCCATGTTGTCGTGCGGGTGCGTGCCGAAGCCCTTGCCCGCCGCGATGATGTCGTCATTCATCACGCGCAGCACGCCGAAGTGCATGCGGGTGGGATCGTACCAGTTGGCGAAGCTGAAGCTGAAGTTGGCCTTCAGCCAGCCGTGGTCGGCGGTGCCGCGCTCGCTTGCGCGGTGCAGGATCATGTTGCCCATGCGTTCAGGGGGTGTTGGGGGGAGGTGATCGAAGCCTACGACCCCTCCCATCCTCCCCCGGGGGGAGGCGGGGTCGATCGGCGAAAGTTCATCGGTAAGCAGCTTGGCGGCAGCGCTGCCGGTAACAAGCATGCCGGTGCCCAGGAGGCTCTTGCGGAGGAAGTTCTTGCGGTCCATGGGTGCTTTGGTTTTGTCACTCCGGGCCTCCCTGAGCATTCCCTGAGCGGAGTCGAAGGGGATCGAAGGGAGTCGAAGGGGCCGGAGTCGCGATGAACTAAACAGTTGCCGGTGGTCTTCGTTCGTTGACGGGGCAAATATAGTTTCCATGGAAGATATTTCCAAACGGTGGAGTTGGGTGGTGCTGTTTGGGCGTGTCCCCGCCTTCGCTGTGTACGATAAAGAACTGGTCGGTAGTCATAGCATCTTGCCCTTCTATCAGGCTGGTGGGCGAAGGCGGGGCCGCGCCTGCCTGCCGCAGGCAGGTGCTTCGCTGTAGCGCCCTTGGCTCAGCGGGTGTGGTTGCCGCTGCGGTGGCTTCCGCTGGTCGCCTCCTCGCTGGCACCACACCAGCGCTTCGCCTACGGTCGGCTGCCGCTACGCCCGCTCACGCACCATCCGACACGGACCGCAACGCTTCCTTTGCATAGGCCGCGTGGATGAAGGCTACTGTGGAGACTGGGAAGATGTGCACGAAGAGATGATCCATCCGCGTGCCCGACCGTCACGACAGCCGGTCATGCCATTGGCTGAGCGGTACGCCGATATGCTCAAAGTGGAAGAGAGCATCAGGCAGCGCATGGCAGCTGAAGCCAGGGCGCCGTTCAAGATCCCCGAACGCGGCCTGCTGGACTACGACTTCCCGCCCCGCATGCCGCCGGTGGAAACCTACAAACGCGACACCCCCAAGGTGGGCCGCAACGAGCCCTGCCCCTGCGGCAGCGGCAAGAAGTACAAGAAGTGCTGCATGGGCTGATCGCGCCGCGCACATGTATAGGAACCCGTGAAAGCCTATACATGTCGGCAGTGACGTGTATAGGAAATGGCGTTTTTCTATACATATCGCCAAGGGTCAGAGGCGCCTGTTCAGGCTGTGGCGGGATGGGGGGACCGCGTGAGCGGGCGTAGCGGCAGCCCGGCGCAGGAAGGGCCATGCAGCCACGTGCAGCGAGGAGGCGACCGAAGGAAGCCACCGCAGCGCCGTGGATGCAGGCCCTGACAAGTCCGGCTACAGCGGAGCACGCGGCCCCGTGCGTTGGCCTTTGCGAGCCGGGGAAGGGGACACGCCCCCATGACCTCCCTCACCTCTTTCACCACTCTTACCCTCTTCACTTACCTCACCCGCATTTCCCCGACAGCCCCGTGAACCCCACGCCCGTTACCTTTGTTCATTCCCCTGTACCGACCCCTTGTTGCCATGAGCGCCCCCACCTACCCCCTGCTGGAAGGCATCCAGCTGCCCGCCGACCTGCGCGCGCTGCCCGAGGAGCAGTTGCAGCAGGTATGCACCGAGCTGCGCGATTTCATCATCGACGTGGTGAGCGTGAAGGGCGGCCACTTCGGCGCCAGCCTGGGCGTGGTGGAGCTGACCGTGGCGCTGCACTACGTGTTCAACACGCCCTACGACCAGCTGGTGTGGGACGTGGGGCACCAGGCCTACGGGCACAAGATCCTCACCGGCCGGCGCGAGGTGTTCCACACCAACCGCATCTACAAGGGCCTCAGCGGATTCCCCAAGCGCAGCGAGAGCGAGTACGACACCTTCGGCGTGGGGCACAGCAGCACCAGCATCGGCGGGGCGCTGGGCATGGCGGTGGCCAGCAAGCTGAAGGGCGAGGCCGAGCGCCAGTGCGTGGCCATCATCGGCGATGGGGCCATGACGGCCGGCCAGGCCTTTGAGGCGCTGAACCACGCGGGCGGCGCCGGCACCGACATGCTGGTGGTGCTCAACGACAACTGCATGAGCATCGACCCCAACGTGGGGGCGCTGAAGGAGTACCTGACGGACATCGCCACCAGCCACACCTACAACAAGGTGAAGGACGAGGTGTGGAACCTGCTGGGCAAGATGAGCAAGTTCGGGCCCAACGCGCAGGCCGTGGTGCAGAAGGTGGAGAACGCCGTGAAGGGCGCGCTGCTGAAGCAGAGCAACCTGTTCGAGAGCCTCAACTTCCGCTACTTCGGTCCGGTGGACGGCCACGATGTGGACCACCTGGTGAAGGTGCTGCGCGACCTGCGCGATATCCCCGGTCCGAAGATCCTGCACACCATCACCAAGAAGGGCAAGGGCTACGCACCGGCCGAGGCGGGCAGCCCCACCGTGTGGCACGCGCCCGGCCTCTTCAACAAGGAGACCGGCGAGATCATCAAGGTGGTGCCCAAGAGCCCGCAGCCACCGAAGTACCAGGACGTCTTCGGCCACAGCATCGTGGAGCTGGCCGAGAAGAACCCGAAGATCGTGGGGGTGACGCCCGCCATGCCCACGGGCTGCTCGCTGAACATCATGATGAAGGCCATGCCCGACCGCGCCTTCGACGTGGGCATCGCCGAGCAGCATGCGGTGACCTTCAGCGCCGGCATGGCCACGCAGGGCATGGTGCCGTTCTGCAACATCTACAGCTCCTTCATGCAGCGCGCCTACGACCAGGTGGTACACGATGTGGCGCTGCAGAACCTGAACGTGGTGTTCTGCCTGGACCGCGGCGGCCTGGCCGGTGCCGACGGCCCCACGCACCACGGCAACTTCGACTTCGCCTACTTCCGCTGCATCCCCAACATGGTGGTGAGCGCGCCGATGAACGAGGAGGAGCTGCGCGACCTGATGTACACGGCCCAGCTGCCGGACCAGGGTCCCTTCAGCATCCGCTATCCGCGCGGCGAAGGCGTAATGACCGAGTGGAAGACGCCCTTCAAGGCCATCAAGGTGGGCACGGGCCGCAAGCTGCGCTCAGGCACGGACATCGCGGTGTTGAGCATCGGCCACATCGGCAACCTCGCCGCCAAAGGAATCAACGCCCTCGAAGCCGAAGGCTACAGCGTGGCGCACTACGACATGCGTTTCGTGAAGCCGATCGACGAGCTGCTGCTGCACGAGGTGTTCAGCAAGTTCAAGCACGTGATCACCGTGGAGGACCATGGCCTGCACGGCGGCATGGGCAGCGCGGTGCTGGAGTTCATGGGCGACCACGGCTACGCCGCGCAGGTGAAGCGCCTGGCGATCCCGGACAAGTTCATCGAGCATGGTACGCAGCCGGAGCTTTATCGGGAGTGCGGGATCGATGATGTGGCTGTTGTTGAAGCGGTGAAGGAGATGTTGGGGGAGAAGGGGGTGAAGAAGGGGGTGCGGGTGAGCGCGTAGTTTTGATGCATGGCCAAGCGCGCCAAGCCTCAACCTCGCTGCATCATCATCGCAGGTCCCAACGGGGCGGGCAAGACCACGTTCTCCCGCAAGATCTTGACGGCCCAGCAGGGCATCCTGCACTTCGTGAACGCGGACCTGATCGCTGCGGGTCTCTCCCCCTTGCATCCCGAGCTCGCTGCACGTGCAGCAGGACGACTGCTGCTGTCGGAACTGGATCGGCTTGCGGCGGCCAGAACCTCCTTTGCGCTGGAATCCACGCTGAGCGGAGTGACCTATCTGGAGCGTGTTCGACGAATGAAGGAAAGCGGCTATTCCGTGGAGATCATCTTCCTCAAGCTGAGCAGTGCGGACCTGGCCATCAAGCGTGTCGCCCACCGGGTGAAGCAGGGCGGCCATCATGTGCCTGCCGAGGATGTCCGTCGCCGCTTCGTGCGCGGATGGCGTAATTTTGAACGGCACTACCGCCCCTTGGCCGATGTTTGGGCGGTGTACGAAAACTCTGGACCCACACCTGTTCTGTTGGAACAACATCCATGAGCAAGAAGCAGAAGAAAGCCGAAGCGGAAGCATTCCTGGATGCTGTTGGCAAGGCCATGAAAGCCGCCGCCAAGGAAGCCCGCCGCGTCGCCAAGATGCACGGGACCAAGGTGTGGGTGATGAAGGACGGTAAGATCGTGGGGCTGGATCCGTGAGCGGACAGAACCTCGGATCGTGTTCAGTATGCACGCGCCTTCGCGCTTGCTGCCTTATTGGACCACTGATCCACACGGATGCACACGGATAGGTCCGGGCCATTGCATGGCATCGGGTCCTATAGCGGTCCATGGGCGTTCATCCGTGTGTATCCGTGTCCATCCGTGGTTTGAGGGCATTCATGCATGCCGCAAGGCATGCGATGCCCTCTACAGCCCCCCCGTTCCGTGTACCTTAGTGCGCATGCCCGCCCCCCACAAACCCGAGATCCGCTTCGAGACCAAAGAGGAGAGCGACGCCCGGCGCGAGCAGGAGTTCCTGGCCTTGAGCCCGTGGGAGCGGTTGCGTTCCTTCCTGCGCGACATTGCGCTGCAAGCCGACCCGAACGAAAGCCCGGGCGAGCGCAAGGGCAACTTCATCATCGAACGGCGCCGCAGTCCGTAGCGCTCATACCAGCGACCTCTTCGACGACCTCATCAACAGCAAGGTGAAGAGCGCACGGCCGAAAGACCTGCTGGACGTGTACGAGCTGCAGCGTAGAAAGCAAGGCCACGCTTGAGCTGGTCCTTTTCGCCCCTCTTGCGCTGTATGTTCGCTCCGTGTCCCGCAAGGCCTTTTTCGTTCTGCTGTTGGCATACCTGCTGAGCCTGGCGGTGCGGGCGCCGCATGTGGGCAGGCCGCTGAGCGCGCACCACGAGTTCTGCTCGGCGCTGGTGCTCATCTTCCTGGAGAACTGGCGAGATGGGGGCTTCGCGGAGCACAAGGGCTGCCCGGCCTCCAACTTTCCGGGTACCGCCGATCGTTACGTGTATTCGGAATCCTACGCCTTTGCCACAAGCAACGGGGTGTTCTATTACCTCTCGCACACGCCGCTGTCCTACTACCTGCCGCACCTGCTCTTCACCTTGAGCGGCACAGCGCCCAACGCAACGGGCCTCACGCTCTTCAACCTTTTCTTCCACTTCACCACGGCCCTGTTGCTCTTCCAGGTGCTGCGCATCACCCTCGCCCGCGACGACCCTTCGGACTTGCCGCGCGTGCCCTTGGTCGGTGCACTCTTCTACCTCTTCATGCCAGCGCCGCTCTGGTTCCACGGCAATGCCTACATGGCGGACATGTTCGTGCAGAACCTCTGGGCGCTGCACCTGCTGGTGGCGGTCCTACTCTTCCAGCGGGGAGCGCCCTTTCGCCGCCGCGACCTTGCCCTCTATGCCTTCACGCTGGCGCTCACCGTCTACACCAACTGGCTGGGCGTTCTGATCGGAGTGGTGGGCTTCGCTTATGGGCTTTATCGCCTGCGGAAGGATGGGCAGCGTGCCTGGTGGCAGGTGCTGTGGTTCAGCGTTGCCGCTGTGGTCTTACCCTTGCTGCTTGTGGCCTGGCAATATGCGCAAGTGCTGGAGCCGGGCGCCTTGCTGAAGTACCTCGCCTACCGCTTTCACGATCGCGCCACCATGGACTTCGTGGAAGGTGGGGCGCTCACACACCTTCGGCGCCTGGGTGGCAATTATGTGATGGGCTGGCTGCCAATGCTGCTGCTCATGGCCGGAGCGGGGCTGTTGCTGCAAGCGCGCAGGGGGCGCACCAGTCCCTGGCCGCAGAGCACTGCGCTCTTCGTGCTGCTCACTGCTGCACCGGTGGTGTTGGACCACGCGCTGTTGCTGAAGTATGCCGACCACGATTTCGCGGCGCTGAAAGGCGGCTTCTTCCTCTGCGGCATGGCGGCGCTGCTGGCCGAGCGTGTGCTGCGGCAGGCGGGTGAGCGCTGGCCTGCGCTGCTGCTGCCCGGCGCGGCACTGGGCTGTGCTTTGGGCGTGGCGCTCTTTTTCCGTTACAACCCGCTGCCCGATGGCGATTACGTGCGCTACGACCGCCAGCAGCGGTGGGGCTATGCCATTGCTGCGGAAGCGCAGGCCGATGAAGTGGTGTTCGCCTTGGGCTTCGATCCGGAGCCGCAGGTGCAGTGGTACGCGCGTCGCAACATCAAGCCGGTGGCCAGCGAGCAGGAAGCGATTGCCTTGCTGCAGCGCCGGGGCATGAAGGGCATCCTCTTCACACCAGCGGAGGGCGGGCTGGTGTACCGGCGCTTGGGCACGGTTCAGCGCAGCGAATAGGTGCGGGTGTCGGTCTCGCGCACGCCCTTCACTTCCACGCTGCGCACCAGATGCAGGTGCTTGGTCCAAGCGCCGTTCAGGTCCACCACCAGGTCCATGCGGTCGTTGATCTTGGCTGATGCAATGATGGAACGCATCTCGGCCATCTGCGCGGCACTGAGCCCTTCGCCACCCACCTCGCGGGCCAGCATGTCCAGGTCCTCCTCCATGCCCTTGGGGTCGAGCTTCTGCTCCATGCGCATGGTGGCAAGTGCCTTGGCCGTGTCCAGCTTGGTCATGGTGAACTCCTGCTGGGCGCGCAGGGCCGTGCCACCGAAGGGACTGGGCACTTCGGCACGCACTTTCTCGGTCTTGTTCAACACGTATTCCACCCCGAAGGCGAAGAGCAGGTTACCGATGTCCTCCAGCGCGCTTTGGGCCAGTGCTTGGGTGCTGAGCACACCGGCGAAGGCGTTCTCCATCTGCCGGCGTTCGTCGGCGTTGCTGGCCATGTTCAGCACCTGGTCCAGCATGGCTTGGGCATGTTCGCTCACCTCGGCCTCGTTCACCAATGCGATGGGGATGCCGGTCTCATCGGTGGCGCAGAGCACGCGCATGCCATCGGTGGCCTTCATCAGCCGCTGCATCAGTTCGGCCGCGCGCGGGTCGTCGGGCATCTCGGCGCTCACGCGCAGGTCGCTGTAGCGGCACTCCACCAGGTAGGTGCTGTCGGTGGCGTCCAACACTTTCAGGGTGATGCGGTAATCCGAGGTGCCGGGCTTGCGACCCTCCTTCACGCGGTGCACATCGTACACCTGCACATCGCCGGGAAGCCAGTAGGCGATCACCCGCGCGGTGCGCGCGTCGACCACGTTCTGGCCCTGCGCCTGCCCACTGTGGAGCGCGGTCACCAGGCAGCAGGCCAGCAGGAGCAGGGCATGCACGTGGCGCATGAGCACGGTGGCGATCAGCCCTTCTTGATCTCGAAGTCCTCCAGGAACTTCGTGGTGAAGTTGCCGGCGCGGAACTGTTCGTTCTGCAACAGTTGCAGATGGAAGGGGATGGTGGTGTGGATGCCCTCGATCACGTATTCGCTCAGGGCGCGCTCCATCTTTGCCAAGGCCTCCTCACGGGTCTGTGCGCTCACGATCAGCTTACCGATCAT
Source organism: Flavobacteriales bacterium (assembly GCA_019638115.1). Classification (GTDB taxonomy): domain Bacteria; phylum Bacteroidota; class Bacteroidia; order Flavobacteriales_F; family PHOS-HE28; genus PHOS-HE28. The sequence continues at coordinate 199,737 of JAHBUK010000003.1, forward strand.
GCTGTCGTAGTTCGGCGGAATGGTGTAGCCGGCGTAGGCATGGGTATCCACCCGCACGCCATGGCCGCCGGGGCTGTGGTAGCTGGTGATCTTGCCGGGGGTGGGGCGGAAGTTGTTGAAGGGGTCTTCCGCATTGATCCGGCACTGGATGCTGTGGCGGGTGGGCTCGTAGTTGAGGCCGCTGATGGGGATGCCGGCAGCGATCTTGATCTGCTCACGGATCAGGTCGTAGTCGATCACTTCCTCGGTGATGGTGTGCTCCACCTGGATCCGCGTGTTCATCTCCATGAAGTAGAAGTTGCGGTCCTTGTCCACCAGGAACTCCACGGTGCCCACGCCCTCGTAGTTCACGCTGGCGGCGGCCTTGATGGCGGCTTCGCCCATTTTCTTGCGCAGGGCCTTGGTCATGAAGGGGGAGGGAGTCTCCTCCACGAGCTTCTGGTGGCGGCGCTGGATGGAGCAATCGCGCTCGCTCATGTGGCAGAAGGTACCGTACTGGTCGCCCGCGATCTGGATCTCGATGTGGCGGGGCTCCAGAATGTATTTCTCCATGTACATGCCGGGGTTGCCGAAAGCAGCTCCAGCCTCCTGACTGGCCTTCTCGAAGGCTTCATCGAACTCTTCCTCCTTCCACACCAGGCGCATGCCCTTGCCGCCACCACCGGCGGTGGCCTTCAGGATGACCGGGTAGCCGATGCGCTTGGCCTCCTTCTTGGCGATCGCGAGGTCGGTGACCAACCCCTCGGTACCGGGCACGCAGGGCACACCAGCCGCGATCATGGTGCTCTTGGCCGTGGCCTTGTCGCCCATGGCCTCGATCTGCTCAGGCAGTGCGCCGATGAACTTGATGCCATGTTTCTGGCAAAGGCGGCTGAACTTGGCGTTCTCGCTGAGGAAGCCGTAGCCGGGGTGGATGGCGTCCGCGTTGGTGATCTCCGCCGCCGCGATGATCCGCGACATGTTCAGGTAGCTGTCCTTGCTGGGGGGCGGGCCGATGCAAACGGCTTCGTCCGCGAAGCGCACGGGCAGGCTGTTCTTGTCGGCGGTGGAATACACGGCCACCGTCTTGATGCCCATTTCGCGGCAGGTGCGGATCACACGCAGGGCGATCTCGCCGCGGTTGGCTATGAGGATCTTCTTGAACATGGACTAAAGGGATCGTTCGGATGGGATCGTTCGTGCGTTCACCAGTTCAGGCAGGTATCCGAAAGTAGGCATGGGCATTTGCGCAGCGGTAGCGAGCACATCTGCGCCATCTGCGGCTGCTGAACTCGCATCTCCCTGCGGCTCGTTCGGCCTACGAAGGGTCGACCAGGAACAACGGCTGGTCGTACTCCACGGGCTTGGCGTCGTCCACCAGCACCTTCACGATCTTGCCGCTCACCTCGCTCTCGATCTCGTTGAAGAGCTTCATGGCCTCGATGATGCAGATGGTCTTCCCGGCCTTCACCTCGTCGCCCACGTTCACGAACACGGGCTTGCCGGGTCCTGCAGCGCGGTAGAAGGTACCGATCATGGGTGCCTTGATGGTGATGTACTTGCTGTCCTCGGTGGCGGCCGGAGCGGGTGCTGCTGGTGCTGCTGGAGCAGGTGCCGGGGCTGCCGCCACCGGTGCGGGTGCAGCAACGGCCGGAGCGGCCTGTGTGATCACCTGCACTTCCTTCTTGGAAGCGGCGGTCTTGATGGTGATCTTGAAGTCCTTCTGCTCGATCTCCACCTCGCTCACGCCGCTCTTGGACACGAACTTGATCAGGTCCTGGATCTGGGTTAGGTTCATCGCTCGGGTTGTCTGTTTACCGGTGCTTTCCGGGTGAAAGGTAGTTGCTTGTCCGACAGGCTTGTCACCGCGGGTCGTCGTGCGGTTGGCCGTTGGCTGTTGTACCGCACTTGGATCTTTCTTCGTGGCTTTCTTCATCGTTCAGGAACAGGCAGAAAAGCCTGTTCGACATTATCCGCCATAGGCCCACTTGATCCACACGGCACCCCAGGTGAAGCCACCACCGAAAGCCGCAAGGATCACGTTGTCACCTTTCTTCAGGCGGCTCTCCCATTCCCATAGGCAGATCGGAATGGTGCCGCTGGTGGTGTTGCCGTACTTCTCGATGTTCACCATCACCTTGCTGTCGTCCAAACCCATGCGGCTGGCCGTGGCATCGATGATGCGCTTGTTGGCCTGGTGGGGTACCAACCAGGCCACGTCGTCGGCCGTTAGGCCGTTCTTCTCCATGATCTCCGCGCTCACATCGGCCATGTTGGTCACGGCGAACTTGAACACGGCCTTGCCCTCCTGGTACACGTAGTGGTCCTTGTGTTCCACGGTGCGCTCGGTGGCGGGGCGCATGCTGCCGCCGGCCTTCTGGTGCAGGTATTGGCAGCCGCTGCCGTCGCTGCGCAGGATGCTGTCCATGATGCCCACGCCCTCGGTGGTGGGCTCCAACAGCACGGCGCCGCAACCGTCGCCGAAGATGATGCAGGTGGCGCGGTCCTCGTAGTCGATGATGGAGCTCATCTTGTCGCCACCCACCACCACCACTTTCTTGTGCTTGCCGCTCTCAATGAACTGGGTGCCGGTGGTGAGCCCGTAGAGGAAACCGCTGCAAGCTGCACCGAGGTCGAAGCCCCAGGCGTTCTTGGCACCGATGGCATCGCAGATGATGTTGGCCGTTGCAGGGAACACGCGGTCGGGCGTTACCGTGCATACGATCATCAGGTCGATCTCCTCGGGCCCGATACCGCGTTTCTTCAGCAGACCGTTCACGGCCTCGATGGCCATCACGCTCAGGCCCTGGTCCTTGCCTTTGAGGATGCGGCGTTCCTTGATGCCGGTGCGTTCGGTGATCCAGGCGTCGCTGGTCTCCACCATGGTCTCCAGTACCTGGTTGCTGAGGGTGAACTCGGGCACGTAGCCGTGCACGGCGGTGATCGCTGCGGTGGTGCGGGTGCTCATGTGAGTGCTTCGCGGATGCGGTCGCTCAAGCTGCTCTCCACCACCTCCTTGGTGAAGAGGATCATGTTCTTGATGGTGATGTCGTTGCTGATGCCGTGGCCGATGATGACGTTACCGTTCACCCCCAGCACGGGCAGGCCGCCGTAGCTCTCGTAATTGAAGCGGTCGAAGAAGGGTTCGTGCACGCCGCGTTGCTCCAGCAGGTCGTGGAAAGCCTCCACGGCCTTGAGCACGATGTTGCCGGTGAAGCCGTCGCACACGATCACATCGGCTTTGTCGTTGAAGAGGTCGCGCCCCTCCACGTTGCCGATGAAGGTGTACTGGTTCTGCTCCTTCATCAGGCCATAGGTGGCCTGGGTAACGGCATTGCCCTTTTTCTCCTCTTCACCAATGTTGAGCAGCGCCACCTTGGGCTCCTCGATGTGGTACACGTGTTTGGCCAGTAGCGCACCCAGCAGGCCGAACTGTGCGAGTACATCGGGCTTGCAGTCGGCGTTGGCGCCTACATCCAGCAGTATGCCGTAGGTGCCGTTCTCCTTGGGAACGATGCTGCAAATGGCCGGGCGGATGACTCCGGGAATGGGCTTGATGCTGAGCACCGAACCCACCAGCATGGCGCCGGTATTGCCGGTGCTGGCGAAGGCGTCCAACTTGCCTTCCTTCAGCATGCCGAAGCCCACCGCGATGCTGCTCTGCGGCTTTGCCACCAAGGCTTTGGTGGGGTTGTCGTGCATGGTGATATCGTCCCGGCTTGCCACAATATCGAAGGCGGCGGGGTCGGCACCTTCGGCCTTCAAGGCCTCGTGGATAAGCTCGGGGTCACCAATAAGTACCAGGCGCACTTCCGCGGGAAGTTCGCGCAGGGCAAGGACCGCGCCTCGGGTGGGTACACCCGGACCGTGGTCGCTTCCCATGATGTCCACTCCGATCCTCATCTGGGGCGGGGGCTCAGGGCTTGCAGACTGGCTTACTCAGCGCCTTCGGTGGAGGACACCAGCACCTTGCCGTTGTAGTAGAGGTCGTCCCCTACTTTGTAGGCGCGGTGACGCAGGTGGGTCTCACCGGTCACCACGTCCATGGTGATGGCGGGTACGGCTGCCTTTTGGTGCGTACGGCGCTTGGCGGTACGGGTCTTCGAGTGGCGACGCTTTGGATTTGGCATGGTCGGGGCAATTGTGGCTTAGGGCCGCTTGGTGTTCATCCCCGGTTCATCGGGGGTCTTCAGTTGGTTCAGGGCCTCCCAACGCGGGTCGGGGGCGGGGGTCTCATCCACGCGCAGCTTGTCCAATACCGCTTCCACTTCGGGGTCGCAGCTCCCAGGGGGGTGCAGGCGACGGGCGGGCAGCGCAAGGCGCAGGCATTCGTAGAAATAGTGCGAGAGGTTGATGCTGTGGGCATGCGCATCCAAGCCCACCAGTTCATCGTCGTCCAGGTCCTCCTCCGCGTTCAGCTGGAAGATCTGGCGCTGATCGCCACTTGTGGACAGGCTGAGCGGTGCATTGCAGTGGTCGCAAAGCACCTCCACGCTTCCTTCCAAGTGTATGTTGGCCACCATCAGGTTGCCACGCTTGTCCAGCGTAACCAAGGCTGCCAGAGTGCCGCCATCCAGGTCTTCATCACCCGTCCGGTCGAAGAAGCGCTTATCCAGATCGAACCGGAATTCGTGCTCCCCGTCCTTCAGGCCGGTGAAGTTGATGGTATGTTCGTCCAAGGCGACCATGGGGTACCCTCCCGACAAGCGGACCGCAAATGTAGGCTTTCTCCCGATCCCCAAAGGGCGTGGGATCCGGCACCACACTAAGGGTATCGCCTGCATGAACAGGGCATCGCCCTACTGGTAAGGCGACCTACCTTCGCGGATCTTCCACCCCGCCATGTCCTTTTCCCCGCAAGGTCCCCTACACATCACCAATACCCTCACGCGCAGCAAGCAGGAGTTCGTTCCGCTCGCCCCGCCTCATGTTGGCCTATATGTCTGTGGCCCAACGGTATACAGTGATGTGCATTTGGGCAATGTGCGCAGCTTCCTCAGCTTCGACATCCTTTTCCGTTGGCTCACCGCCTTGGGCTACAAGGTGCGCTACGTCCGCAACATCACCGACGTGGGCCACCTTACCGGCGACGTGGATGAAGGGGAGGACAAGATCGCCAAGCGCGCTCGCCTGGAGCAGCTGGAGCCCATGGAGGTGGTGCAGAAGTACACCAATGGCTTCCACGATGTGATGCGGGTCTTCAACATCCTGCCACCCAGCATCGAACCTACGGCCACTGCACACCTGATCGAGCAGATCGCCATGGTGGAGCGGATCCTTGCCAGTGGCTATGCCTACACCGCGAACGGCAGCGTGTATTTCGATGTGCCCAAGTTCGCTGCCGAACACCCTTACGGCGAGTTGAGCGGCCGTCGCGTGGATGAGCTGCTGGCCAATACTCGCGATACCGAGGGCATGGAGGAAAAGCGAAGCCCCTTGGATTTCGCCCTGTGGAAGCGCGCGGACCATACTCACCTGATGAAATGGCCCAGCCCTTGGGGCGAAGGTTTCCCCGGTTGGCACCTGGAGTGCAGTGCCATGAGCACCAAGTACCTGGGCCTCACCTTCGACATCCACGGCGGGGGCATGGACCTGAAGTTCCCGCACCACGAATGCGAGATCGCGCAGAGCGTGGCCGCCGATGGACAGGTGCCGGTGCGCTATTGGATGCACGGCAACATGCTCACCGTGAACGGCCGCAAGATGGCCAAGAGCGAAGGCAACGGTTTTACGCCGGAAGAGCTGATCACCGGCAACCACAAATTGCTGGAGCGCGGATACAGCCCCATGACCGTGCGCTTCTTTATGCTGCAGTGCCACTACGGCAGCACCCTGGATTTCAGCAACGCGGCCCTGCAGGCTGCTGAAAAAGGCCTGGAGCGCTTGATGGCCGCCCTGCGCGGTTTGGAAAAGCTTGCACCGGCCGCCAAGCCGATGCCTGAGCTGGATGCACAGGTGCAGGAACTCGAACAGCGCTGCGTGGCCGCGATGAACGACGACCTGAACACACCGGTGCTCATCGCAGAGCTCTTCGAGGGTGTTCGCCTCATCAACTCCGCCCGCGATGGGAAGGCCGCGCTCAGCGGCCCGGCCTTGGAGCGCTTGCGGACCTTCTTCGCTGCCTTGGTGCGCGATGTGCTGGGCCTGCGCGATGAATCCGTGGCGATGGGCGATGACAAGTTACTGGACGGGTTGGTGCAGGAATTCATCCGTCAGCGTGCCGAAGCACGGGCGCGCCGCGATTTCGCAGCGGGCGATGCCATCCGCGATCGCCTGGCGGAGGTGGGCATCATCCTGAAGGACGGCAAGGACGGCACCACATGGGAACGCGCATGAACACGAATGCTTTCAAGAACAACATGACACGCGGCGCGCGGTTTTTCCTGATCGGTGGCATTGCGCTGCTGGCCGCCTGTAATGGGGAGCAAACTGCCCCGGACAAGCAGCCCCGGGTGGAGGTGGCACCCCTGCCGCCAACACCGCTGTTCGACCAGGACAGTGCCTATGCCTTCGTGGCGCGGCAGGTGGCCTTTGGGCCTCGTGTTCCAGCCACTGCGGCCCACCAAGCCTGCGGGGATTGGCTGGTGGCCAAGCTGAAGGAGTATGGTGCCGAGGTCGTTGAACAACGCGCTACCGTTACCATCTTCAACGGCCAGTCCATGCCGCTGCGCAACATCATTGGCAGTTGGCGGCCGGAAGCTGCGGACCGGATCCTCCTGCTGGCACACTGGGATACGCGCCCCTTCGCCGACAAGGACACCGAGCGCATGAACCAGCCCATACCCGGTGCCAATGACGGGGCCAGTGGGGTGGGGGTGCTGCTGGAGATCGCCAGGCACTTATCCGCCAAGGAGCACGGGCCGGGCGTGGACATCCTGTTCACCGATGTGGAGGACTACGGCCAGCCGGCCAACACCATGGGAATGGACGAACGCAGCATGGATACCTGGGCTTTGGGTGCGCAGTACTTCGCCAAGAACCCTCACGTACAGGGCTACAAAGCCCGCTTCGGCATCCTGCTCGACATGGTCGGTGCGCGCGATGCGCTCTTCTACAAGGAGGCGCTCAGCGTGCAGTTCGCACCGGCCATCGTGAACAAGGTCTGGCGCACCGCAGAGTCCCTCGGGCATGCCGACCGCTTCATTCCGGAAACCAAGTATTTCGTGGGTACGGACGACCATGTGCCCATCAACAAGCAACTGCGCATCCCCACCATCGACATCATCCAGTACGACCCGTCCACGCAAGCCTTCGGCCCTTACTGGCACACGCACGATGACGATATGGACGTGATCGATCCGGAGACCCTGCGGGCCGTTGGACGCACGGTGCTGGAGGTGGTGTGGAAGGAGCGCTAAAGCCGGTCAAAACAGGCCTGCTCAAGACTCCTTGGGTCGGAAACCAACAGCCGTAGAACACGCTGGGTCCATCACCATTCGGGTGAATGGGTTGGGAGGGCCGTGCGTTCGAACGATACGCGTTCCCGCGATGGCCACGTGCCAAGGCTTTTCCGATCGGGAAGTGAACAGGTCGGTCTTGTGCCCTGAACGGAGCTTGGCCATGTAGGCCTATTGCATCAGAGCGCACTTGCGCTCACCTGCAGACCGGGGAATGCCTGGACCGGAAGACGCAACACTTGGCGGTCGCCCTGGTACTCCACCACCAGCATCATCAAGGAATTGGTGCGGAGGCTGCCAGGCACACGGTGTTGTTCATCCGGCACAATGGTCTCCTGGGCCACCACGCGCCCAAGCATGTCCACCAAGCGCCATTCTCCTTCTTCCGGAAGTCCGCCAAGCACCCAGTCGCCGGATTCCTCCATCACAGCGAATGCGGTCCGTTGCTCGCGGAACATCACGGGCACCACATCGCTGTAGCTGGTGGTACCATCGGTGTCGGTTTGTTGCAAGCGGTAGTAACTCACGCCTTCCAACGGGCGCTCATCAGTATAACTGTAGCGCGTTACCATTTGGGAATCCCCGGCGCCGTTCACCATGCCGATCGGCTCGAAGTGCTGGCCATCCGAGCTGCGTTCCACCAGAAAGAATTTGTTGTTCCGTTCGGTGGCGGTCACCCAATCCACCACCACCTGTTTACCCGATGGTGAAGCGGTGAAGGAGATCAATTCCACAGGTAGGAACACGCAACTGGCAACGAGTATGGAGCGCGAGGCCACATTTTCGATCGGGCAGGCCCCATCGAAGGCTTGGATGAAGACGTTGGCAGGTAGGAAGGCCTCATCCGTTACCCAGCAGATCCGCAGAATGGCCGGATTGGTGCCCAGAATGGTCGTAGTGGCACCCGGCAACACGGACAAGGCATTGGTCTGCAGGGTAAGCACCGCGGAGGGTTGTGTATCTATGAAGGTAACGTCCACGCAGAACGAGGTGCCTGTGCAAACCCCGAGGCTGTTGGGCCCATAGAGCACGCCGGGGGATATGTTGGACATGCCGGGTGATAGCGGTGGTGCATCATCGCAGACCAATATCACGATCAACACATCCCGCATCATGGTACTCAGCAGGTTGCCGAAAATATCGTAGCTCTCCACCTTGAAGACCACCACATAATTCCCTGTTGTGGTCGGTGTTCCGTTCAGCTGACCGGAAAGAGGATCGAAGGTCATGCCCGGGATCGGGTTCGAGCCGCTGTGCCCGGGGGCGTAGTTCACCGAGAAGGGTGTTGGTGTTGCGTAGCGCGCCGGGATGAGCGAGAAGATCAGCAGGTTGCCATCATCGGGGTCCGATACACCGGGGTTGTAGGTGGCCGGTTGGTTCACACACAGGAACGGGATACCCGTTTCCGGGAAGACCGGTGAATTGTCGGTTGCCGATGCGAGGTTGTTGAAGGTGAGTTCGATGTAGGTGCCTGGCTCGTTGATCACGTTCACCAACACGTTGCGGCAGCAGTTGGACCAAGTGACCTTCCATTCACTGCAGGCGAAAAAGAACAGATCACGCTCGAAACGATGGCGGCGGAAACCCGGTAGTGGGCCACCGTTGCAGGAGGTGCTTGTCAATGCGGATTGGCACACCGGTGATACCTCCTGGTTCACGGTCACGTTGGCCAGTGTCAGGTTCAAGGTGTATTCCGGTGAACCACAGCTGTTGGAAACCCGCAAGGCTTGCGTGGTCAAAGCCACGCCGGCACAGTCCAAGTACAACTCCAAATAGATCCTGTAAAAGCCCCCGCCAAGGTTGGTGTATCCCAGGCTCACTCCGGAAAAATGGTCTGCCCGCACCGACGTGCTGCCGACCATTGCCAGCAGCAACACAGCACGAAATAGTGCTCTGCGTAATCCGGCAGGGAGAGAATTTCCGAGGTCCATCAGATCAGAAAACGAAGTGCAAGGTAATAGATCTTAGGTGGTTGTGAACAGGACTTTGTTCATGGGCCTTAGGCTTATGCGGAGTCATTGTCCATTGCTCAAGACAAGCGTTGGGTCGCGGGCCCCCGGCCCGAAGACGGGAATGCGTTGCGTTGGGTTGCCTTTGTGCGGACTATCTTCCGGCCGTGCCCTTCCATCCCCCCCGTCGCCTGGTCCTAATGGGGTTGTTCTGCTTTGTCCAGGCTGTATGCCCTTGCCAGGAATTGGTCTTGAATGGCGGCTTCGAGCTTTTCCATAGGTGCCCCAAGGGGGCTTTCGGGGAAGGTGTGGACCAGCTTCGCCATTTGCGCGATCCCAGAGGTGGTTCAGGAGTGTACCACAGCTGCGCTGGCGCAGTGCCGACCAATTGGGCAGGACACCAGCAAGCCCATGAGGGCCAGGGCTATGCCGGTCTTGTACTCACTGCGCATGGTGGGGGTGAATGCGGATCACGGAGTTTCGTGGAACTCCAATTGGCGGAGCCGCTGGTCAATGGTGGGAAGTACAGGCTCTCATTCCAGGTGAGCCTGGCGGAGCAGAGCGGTTATGCAACGGACCGGATAGGGGCACATTTCTCCAGCGAAAAGCTAAAGCGCAAACAGGGACTCGCCGCGCGCGTGGGCAGGGCACATGTGGATAATACGGTCGAGCGCTACCTATCGGACACCGTGGGCTGGATGCAGGTGGAAGGCATCTACAACGCACAGGGAGGCGAGCGCTACATCCTGATCGGTAACCTGCAGGCTTGCGACCGTACCAGCAGGCGTGCGCTGGCAAACAACCAGGGCGATGCTGTGCTGGAGAACATGAAGCGCAAAGCCCACATGGACCTGGATCCGGATCGTGAGCGCGGGCTCCGTCGGCGCATCCTGGCCACGCAGAGCTACGTCTTCCTCGATGCGGTCTCCTTGGTACCCCTGGCCGGGCATGAGGGGCATGAGGTGCTCGATCAGGCTGCGGCCTGTCCGGTGCCCATGCCGAGGCCACCCGATGCCCGGGAACTGGTGCCCGATCCGCGCTTCGATAGGAATGTGCCCGAGCGCAGTTCCACTTGGAAGAACGCCAGCGGGGGCACGCCGGACTTCCTCCAAGGGCGCATGGGTATCTACCTCCATTCCGCCGTGAACCCCGATCACCGCGAGTACATCCGAACCGACCTCGTGGAAGCCCTCGACCCCTGCGGCACCTATGCTTTCCGGATGCGGGTGCTCCGCAACACTACGTACGGGTATGCTGTGGACCGGATCGGTCTGGCCCTGGTGGACACCTTCGTGATGGACCGCAGGCGCGACTTGCTGCCCTTCCAACCCAGTTGGAGTATACCTGGCGGAAGGGTGATGGACAACACCACGGAGTGGATCGAGCTGTGCGGTGAGTTCCAAGCTCCCGGTTGCAGCCGCACCCTGGTGATCGGCAATTTCCACAGCGATACGGCCACCACGGTGCTGGTAACGGACCTTTCGGGTGGCCCCTTTGCCTACTACTTCCTCGATGAGGTCTCTCTTTGGCGCACTGGCACGGTGGAGGCTTGCACGCTTAGCTGTGCGCCGGAGCTGGTGATCATGGATACGCTTTCACCGGAGCCAATGCCGCCCGCTCCATCGATGTGGGAGATCCACTTCGATGTTGCTGCCGATCTGCCCAAAGAGGCACTTGGCGATATTGCCGAGCAGGTGCTTGGCCTGCTTGCCGATAAGCCCGGAACGCGGGTCTTCATCGCAGGACATACGGATCCCTCCGGCACCGATGAGATGAACAAGGCGCTCTCCATGCGCAGGGCTCTGGCCGTACGGAATGCGCTGATGCAGCTCGGTGTCCCGGCAACGGTCTTCCAATTGTCGGGCCTGGGCAGCACTGAGCCGATCGCCGATAACGACACGCCCGCAGGCCGCGCGCGCAACCGCCGCGTGGAGGTCACCATCCTGAGGCACTGAGCCAGGCCCTTGGACCGTGAGCCTAACTTGGCACCCGATGTCCAACACGACCGAGATCCCGACCACTGCGCCTGCCGCGGAGAACGACAAGCGCCTCTTCCTCCTCGATGCCTATGCGCTCATCTACCGCGCTTATTTCAGCTTCATCAAAGCTCCCCGCATCAACAGTCGGGGCTTGAACACGAGCGCCTCGTTCGGCTTCACCCTTACCCTGCTGGACTTGATCAAGCGCGAAAAGCCCACGCACATCGCCGTGGTGTTCGATACCGCTGCACCCACGGACAGGCACATTGAGCATGTGGAGTACAAAGCCAACCGGCAGGAAATGCCCGATGACATCCGCAGCAATGTGCCCTACATCCGCCGCATCATCGAGGCCTTCAACATTCCCGTGCTGGAGAGCGATGGTTACGAGGCCGATGATGTGATCGGCACCCTGGCCAAAAAAGCGGAGAAGGAGGGCTACACCACCTACATGGTAACGCCCGACAAGGACTTCGGGCAGCTGGTGACGGACCATATCCTGATGTACAAACCAGGCCGTGCCGGAGCGCCACCCGAGGTGCTCGGGCCGCAGGAGATCTGCGCGCGATGGGGCCTGAACAACACCGATCAGGTGCGCGACATCCTGGGCCTTATGGGCGATGCGGTGGACAACATCCCCGGCATACCGGGTGTGGGCGAAAAGACCGCCATGAAGTTGGTGCAGGAGTTCGGCAGCCTGGAGGCCGTGATCGAACGCGCGGGCGAGATCAAAGGGAAGCTGGGCGAGAAGGTGAAAGAGCATGCCGAGCAGGGCGTTTTCTCGAAAAGGCTCGCCACCATCATCATCGATGCGCCGGTGGAGTTGGACCACAGCGCCCTCACGCTCGACCCGCCCGACAAGGACAAGATCATGGAAGTGTTCAGCGAGCTGGAATTCCGCAACCTGCTGAAGAGCGTGCTGGGCGAGGAGGCACAGGTGCAGGCGCCAGCGGCTCCGGCCAAAAAGACCAAGGCGCGCAATGCCGACCAGATGGACATGTTCGGCGGTGGTGATGCGGAGGATGCGGGTGATGCCCTGCCAGCCACCACCACACTGGCCACCATCCACAGCACCGAACACGACTACCGGATCGCCGCCACTGTGGAAGAGCAGGAAGCACTGGCCAGAGAACTGGCCGGCCTGGAACGCTTCTGCTTCGATACCGAGACCACCAGCATCGATGAGCGCCATGCCGAGTTGGTAGGCCTGGCCTTCAGCTGGAAAGCGCACAGCGGCTGGTACGTGCCCGTGCCTGCCGATCGTGAGGCGGCGGGTGCCGTGGTGGCCCGCTTCAAAGCCGTGCTGGAGGATGCCCGCATCGAAAAGGTGGGGCAGAACATCAAGTACGACCTCATCGTGCTCGAAGGCTACGGCGTGCACCTGGCCGGGCCGATGTTCGACACCATGCTGGCGCATTACCTGTTGCAACCCGAGCTGCGCCACGGCATGGACTACATGGCCGAAACGGTACTTGGATACCGGACGGTGAGCATCACCGAGCTGATCGGCCCCAAGGGCAAAGGCCAGAAAAGCATGCGCGAGGTGCCGGTGGAGCAGGTGGCCGAATACGCCGCCGAGGACGCGGACATCACTTGGCGACTTTACGAGGCTTTCGCGCCGCGACTGAAGGAGGACGGGCTGGAGCAACTCTTCCGCAACATGGAGATGCCCTTGGTGCGCGTGCTGGCCGACATGGAGATGGAGGGCATCCGGCTCGACGTGGCCGCCCTGAAGGACTACAGCCGCGAACTGGGCGAGGACATCCTGAAGCTGCAGGACGCCATCAAGGAGGCTTGCGGCCACATCGACTTCAACATCGATTCGCCCAAACAACTGGGCGATGTGCTCTTCGAGACGCTGAAGATCGGCGGCGACAAACCGAAGAAGACCCGCACCGGCCAGTACCAGACCAGCGAGGACGTGCTCGCCGAGCTGAAGGACGCGCATCCCGTGGTGCCGCTGATCCTGGAGTACCGCATGCTGCGCAAGCTGAAGAGCACCTACGTGGATACCCTGCCCACCATGGTGGACCCGCGCACCGGCCGCGTGCACACCAGCTACAAGCAGGCCGTGGCCGCCACGGGCCGCCTGAGCAGCGAGGACCCCAACCTGCAGAACATCCCCATCCGCACCGAGAAGGGCCGCGCCATCCGCAAGGCCTTCGTGCCGCGCGATGCGCACCACCTGCTGCTCAGCGCCGACTACAGCCAGATCGAGCTGCGCGTTATCGCCCACATGAGCGGCGACCATAACCTGCAGGAGGCCTTCCGCCATGGGCTGGACATCCATGCCGCCACGGCTGCCAAGGTCTTCAACGTGGACATTGCCGAGGTGACCCGTGAGCAACGCAGCCGGGCCAAAGCAGTCAACTTCGGCATCGCCTATGGCCAGGGTGCCTTCGGTCTCAGCCAGAACCTGGGCATCCCTCGCGGCGAAGCCAAGCAGATCATCGACGACTACTTCATGCAGTTCCCCGGCGTGCGCGATTACATGGACACCCAGATCGAGTTCGCCCGCACACACGGCTATGTGAAGACCTTGCTGGACCGGCGGCGCTACCTGCCGGACATCACCAGCGCCAACCAGACCGTGCGCGCCCAGGCCGAGCGCATCGCCATCAACGCCCCCATGCAAGGCACGGCTGCGGACATCATCAAGATCGCCATGGTGCGCATACACGATCGGATACGGATGGAAAAGCTGCGCAGTCGGTTGCTGCTGCAGGTGCATGACGAACTGGTGCTGGATGTGCAACTGGAGGAGGTGGACCTCGTAAAAGCCCTCGTTAGAGAACTGATGGAGGACGCGATGAAGCTGGAAGTTCCCCTTGTTGTTGACATGAACGTGGGGAAAAACTGGCTGGAGGCGCACTGATCCACCTCCGTGCGGATGTGACCTTTACCCCGTTGTCCCCCAGACCTATGATGCACATGCGAACGAACCGATGGCCTGTTGCTTTTGCCCTGTTGGTGCTGCTGAGCGCCTGTGGCGGTGGCACGGAACAGGAAACCCTGAACGTGGACGAGGGTCAACCCAACGGGGTTGAACAAGCCCGCTTGGAAAGCACCAAGAAGATCTTCTACAGCATTCCCTCTCCCATGGAGACGGCCGCATTGCTGAAAAAGGCCGGTGCCACGTACAACAAGAACATCCTCAACGATGTCAACAACGTGGACAAGTACACCTCCGCCAGCAAACAAGCGCTGAACCTGGGTGTGTACGGCGCCGACCTCAGTTATGCCAGCGTGTTCAACCACACGCAGGAAAGCATGTTCTACACCTCCTGCGCCAAGCGCCTGGCCGATCGCCTGGGTGTCAGCTCCGCCTTCAACGACAGCACCTTGGAGGCCATGGAGAAGAGCCAGAACGATCGTGATGCTTTGCTCGACATCATCAGCGAGACCTATTGGGAGGTGGACCGCTACCTGAAGGTCAATGACCGTGAGAGCACCAGCGCCCTGATGATCGTAGGCGGCTGGGTGGAAGGCCTCTACATCGCCACACAAGTGGCCGGTGCGAAAAGCACCCCCGAGCTACGCCAGCGGATCGCTGAACAGAAGATCTCCTTGGGCGACTTGATCAGCCTGCTCGCCACGTACGACGACAGCGACCCCGCCTTGCAAAGTGCCCGTGAGGACCTCAATTCCTTGCAGGCCCTCTACGCGGACGTGAAGATCGGAGGGGGGCAACCCACGTCATCCACCCAGGCCGATGGGATCATCGTGGTGGGCAATGATGGCGAGACCGCTGCGCTCACCGATGCCCAATTGAACGCCATCCGCGAACGGGTCGCTGCCATCCGCAACTCCTACATCAACTGACGGTCGCCATGCGTATCGAACGATCCCTCCTCAGTGCATCCGTCCTGGTGGCATTCCTGGTGCTCGCCACAGGTTCCGTGCAGGCCCAGTGCCGAAGCTTTGCCAAGAACAAGTGCGTGCCCCAGTTGGCGCCCTATAAGTTCAACGAGTCTTTCAACGGTGCACAGTTGGCCCCCGGCGAAGAAGCCGAAGTGAACCTCACCTTCTATTCCGGACAGGAATACCGGGTAATGGTGTGCGTACACCAGATCCTCGGTGATGTGAACTGGAAGTTGGTGGACTCGAACAACAAGATCGTGTTCGAGAGCCTGGCGGACAAGCCCAAGACGCACTTCGACCTGAAGGCCACCAGCACCAGCCAGATGAAGGTGGTTGTCTGGGTGCCGCCCACCAAAGGCCAGTCCGATATGGTGCACACGGGTTGCGTGGCCATCATGGTCGGCTTCAAGGAGTAGTTCCCGCGAACGGTACAAACGTGCCCCTACCGGATGCGGCGTTCCGTACACGGTAGGTGGTCGCACAATGGTTCGCCTGCACATGCTTTCGGTGGCATGCGGGCTGTAGCTTCACAGCGCCATGAACACTGCACATCGGGTACCACCGTTGCACGATAAATTGCCTGAGGTCGGCACCACGATCTTCACCGTGATGAGCCGATTGGCGCAGGAGGTCGGTGCCATCAACCTTTCCCAAGGCTTCCCTGACCATCCCATCGATCCCGCCATGATCGACCTGGTGGACCGGGCCATGCGCGATGGGCACAACCAGTACGCGCCCATGCCGGGGCTGCCCGCCTTGCGGTCCGCCTTGGTGGACAAGGCCGCCAAGCTCTACGGGTACAATTACGATGCGGAGACCGAAGTCACCGTAACAGCAGGTGCCACGCAGGCCCTCTTCACAACGATCGCGGCTTTGGTGAGCGTCGGCGATGAGGTCATCATCATCGATCCGGCGTACGACTGCTATGCGCCTGCCGTGCGCTTGTTCGGTGGCGTTCCCGTGCATGTGCCGCTTACCGCATCCATGACGATTGACTTGGAAGCGCTTCGAGCGGCTTTTGGTCCACGCACCCGTGCGTTGATCATCAATACACCGCACAACCCGGCGGGTACCATCCTGCACGCTTCGGATATGCAGGCGATCGCGGAGCTGCTGCGCGATTCGGATGCCGTGCTCATCAGCGACGAGGTGTATGAACACATGGTCTTCGATGGCGCTGCGCACCAGTCGGCCATCCGCTACCCGGAGCTTCGCGAGCGGGCATTCGTGGTGTTCAGCTTCGGAAAGGTCTTCCATGCCACCGGCTGGAAGGTGGGTTATGTCTTCGCTCCGGAAAAGCTGATGACCTTGTTCCGAAAGGTGCACCAATTCAACGTGTTCAGCGTGAACACGCCAGTGCAGCATGCCTTCGCACATTACCTCGCCGATCCCGCGCACTACGATGGCCTCTCTGCTTTCTTCCAAGCCAAACGCGACCACTTTGCACAAGGCATGAAGCATTCGCGCTTCAGGTTGCTGCCCTGCCAGGGCTCGTACTTCCAGTTGGCGGACTACTCGGCCATCAGCGATGAAGGTGATCTTGCCTTCGCTGAGCGCCTGGCGCGTGAGCATGGTGTGGCTTCCATTCCGCTTTCACCTTTCTACCATCGGCCACCTGCCGATCAGCGCATCTTGCGGTTCTGTTTCGCCAAACAGGTATCCACACTGGATGCCGCCATTGAAAGACTATGCAGGATCTGAGGATCACGCTGGTGCAATCCATGTTGCACTGGGAGGATGCGGCCGCGTGCCGTGCCATGTTCACTGAGAAGCTCGCTGGGCTAGCGGGTACCACCGATCTGGTGGTGCTGCCGGAGATGTTCAACACGGGATTCACCATGCGGAGTGCACAACACGCCGAAACCATGCAGGGGCCGACCGTGGCCTGGATGCGTGAGCAGGCCGCAAGCTTGAATGCCGCCATCTATGGCAGTGCGATCATCGAGGAGCGTGGTGCTTACAAGAACCGCGGCCTCTTCGTGAAACCGGATGGCACCATTGCGCATTACGACAAACGCCACCTGTTCCGGATGGCCCAGGAACACCAGTACTTCCAGCCCGGAGAACAACGTGTGGTGGTGGAGTGGTGCGGCTGGCGGATCCTCCTGCAGGTCTGTTACGATCTGCGCTTCCCGGTCTTCAGCCGCAACCGGGGCGACTATGACCTGTGTCTTTATGTGGCCAACTGGCCGGAAGCACGGCGCCATGCATGGAGCAGCCTGTTGGTGGCACGCGCGATCGAGAACCAGTGCTATGTGGCGGGCGTGAACCGCGTTGGCATGGATGGCAAGGGCATCCATTACAGCGGAGATTCCGTGCTTATCAGCCCCCTGGGCGATGCTCTTTCGGACCTTGCGCCACACCAGGAAGGGGTCGCGTGCGTGATCGCCGAGCGGAAGGCCTTGGAAGACTACCGCGAACGATTCCCGGTAGGCCTCGATGCTGATGCCTTCTCTTTGGATTAGTACACTACCGCAGCACTTGGATGTGCCCCATCTGTTCCTGCTCCATTCCCAACCTGCCGTATTCATCCTCGGCGAAGCGGTAGCGCAGTTTCCAGAGGTACACGTCGTTCTTCACGGGTTGCCCCTGCTGCGTGCCGTCCCAGCCCATGGTGGGATCGTTGCTCTGGAACAGCACGGCACCCCAACGGTCGAAGATGAGCAGCTCCATGGAAGCGATGTTCTTGCCCACCGGGATGAACACATCATTCAAGCCATCGCCATTGGGGGTGAAGGTGTTGGGCACATAGATGGCTGAGGGACAGTACTCGTTCACCACAACGGAATCGCGCACGCTGCATTCGAAGCTGTTGGTGATGTCCACGAAGTACCAGCCGTAGGCGCCGGCCAGGATCACCTGTTGGTTGGAGCCGGTGCTCCACACGTAACGCGAGCCCGGGTTGCCGGCATTCAGGGCCACATGACGCGGATCTTCATCGAGGCAGGTGAAGGCCTGGCGCACGGCCATGCGCGCTGGTGAGGGGTCGAATCGCACATCCACCGCTGCACTTCGCATGCAGTATCCATTGTCCACGGTGACCATGTAGATGGCACTGCTGGTAACCGTTATCGTACGCGTGGTGGCACCGTTGCTCCAGGTGTATTGGGCGCCGGGGTTGCCTGCATCCAGTACGAGCGACTGTCCTTCGCACAGTACGGTATCAGCGCCAAGCGAGACCGAAGGTGGTGCAACGAGTTGCACCGTGCTGCTGAACTGTGCTGAGCAGCCCAGTGCGTTGGTGACCTGTACACTGTAGGTTCCCGAGGTAGGAGCCGCAATGCTCTGGGTAGTGGCGCCTGTGCTCCACAAGTACGTGCAGCCCGGATTGCCTGCGTTCAGGGTTACTGCGTTGTCCACACAGGTGGTCACATTGTTGAGGGAGTTCTGTGGCAGAGGCAAGGTGCTCACCACGAGAGATGCACTGCTTGTGCAGTAGCCGTTGCTCACGTCCACACTGTAGGTACCTGCTTGGTCAACGGTGATGGTGGGTGTTGTCTGTCCGGTATTCCACACGTGGGAAAGCCCCGGTTCACCTGTTGTGAGCATGAGTTGCGTGCCCGCGCAGATGGTGGTGTCGTTGCCAAGGTCCACGGATACCAAGGGTGCCAATTGCACTTCCGCGGAGAACGTGGCACTGCATTGTTGTGCCGTGGTCACGATCACGCTGTAAGTGCCGGAGGTGTTCGCGATGATGGTCTGGCCGGTTGCTCCCGTGCTCCACAGGTATGAGCTTCCTGCGTTGCCCGCGTTCAAAGTGGGCGGGCTGTCCATACAAGCGGTCACATCTTGAAGCACGTTCACGGGCATGACATTGAACTGCACCTGGATGTCGTCGCCGCTGATGCAACCGTTGGCATTGGTCACCGTCACGGTATAGGTGCCGGTGTTATTGACCGTGATCTGCGGGGTGCTTTGCCCGGTGTTCCAGAGGATGGTGCTGCCCGCGTTGCCCGCGTTGAGCACATGCGTGGACTGGCCGCAGAGCGCCACGTTGGGGCCGAGCTCCACTATGGGCAGCGCATGCAGCGTTACCGCGAAGGTGGTGATGCCTTGACAGCCTTGCGCGTCGGTGATGGTGACCGTGTAATTACCGCTTGCAGTAGGAATGATGCTGGACGTGGTCTGCCCGGTGCTCCACAAGTAGCTCACGCCGGTTTGAGGTGCCTCCAGTACCGGCGGTTGATCCTCACATGCGGAAGCAGTAAGCTGAGCAGGTAAGCCGGCGAATGCGCGGGTAATGGAGACCTCATCGCTCACGCTGCATCCGTTGGGGTCGGTTACGGTCACGGTGTAGGTGGCCGAAACATCGTTCAGGATCGTCGGCGATTGGATGTTGGCAGCATTGAGGTTGGCTGCAGGGCTCCACTGGAAGCTGGCGTTGGGCACGTTGTGCGTAACGCTTAGCTGGTGGCCCAATGCGGAGCACAACGTAAGGTCCGGTCCGGCGTTGGCCGTGTATCCGGTGTTCACCACCACGGTGACCGAAGCGCTCAGCGAGCAGCCACTTACAGGCTCTGTTACCGTGCAGGTGTAGGTGGTGGTCTGGCCCGGTGTGGCGGTCGGGTTGGCAACGGTGGTGCTGCTCAAGCCGCTGCCCCCGCTCCAAGCATAGGTCAGGCCGCTTCCACCGGCTACCACGGCCTGCAACTGTGTGCTCTGCCCTTGGCAAAGCGTTGTCTGCGCCGCGGATACGTTCAGGTCCAGCAATTGGCCAACGGTAATGGTCATACTGGCACTGGCCGTACACCCCGATTGAGTTTCGGCAGTCACCGTGTACGTGGTGTTCACCTGTGGCGTGGCGATCACCTGCGATACGTTGGTGGCGCTCAAGGAACCGTTGTTCGGCGACCAGCTCCACGTGGTGGGTGTAATGAAGCTGGGCACGGCCTGCAAGGGGATGCCTGCCACGGAGCACAAGGTTGTGTCGTTGGTGAGTGCCAGCGTAAAGGCCGGGTCCACTTGCACGAAGACGGAATCCTGGTAGACACAGCCGGCGATCGGGTCCGTGCCACTGAGCACATACCATCCCGTGCTGGTGGGATAGCCCATGGTCGAAGCGGCTGTTTGCGATGCCACGGTACCCGGTTGCCACTGAAGGTTCAAGTAGGAGTTGTCCACGCGCACCACCATCACTTCATCCAAGGCCCAATTGTCCTGCCCTGCGCCTGAATGGGCCACCTGGCGGAAGCGGAACATGGTGTTGTTGGTCTGTGCAGGTGCCGGAATGGATACTTCCAACAAGGTGAAGTCGGGGTAGGCGTTCTCTTGGTAGGTGCCCATGTTGTTCCACCCCAGTCCGTTGTTGGTGGAATACTCCAATACCACGTTCTCTCCCGGGTCGGCATCATCGCAAGGCGCGGTTCCATTGGCGATCTTCAGATGAAAACGCACCATGCCGCCACCCAGGGTGTTCAGGCCCGTGGTCTGTGCCGAACGCTGTCCATTGCCGTTGAAATACAAGGCCGACCCGCTATGGCTGCCGCAGACGGAGCTGATCGCACCGCCTTGGAGCGCCATCCATTCGGGCCCTGGGTTGCCGTCAAGCGGGTCATGCATCATCACCCGCAGGGTGCTGCTGCTTAGTTGCGTTGAATCGCCCAGGCATAGCTGGTCTTTTTCGGTGAAGGCGTTGAAGGCAAAAACGGCACCTGGTTGAACGGTCACCAGAATGCTGTCCAACATATCTCCACACCCACTGGGGCTCGTCACTTGCACTTTGTACCAGGTGGAGCTCAGCGGACTGGCCAATGGGTTGGCAATGTTGGCATCGTTCAGTGTGTTGGATGGCCACCACTGGATGTTGAACCAGTTGGGGTCCGGGGCTGGGTTCAGCGCCAGTTGCACGGGTTCGTATTGGCACACGTTGATGGTGGGACTGCCATTGGCGGTAAGCAGCGTGGGAATGGTCAAGGGGATGCCAACGTTGTATGAGAAACTGCTGGCACAACCGCTAATGGGTTGCAAGCCGCTCACGATGTAGGACGTGCTGCTCGTAGGGCTCACCGTGAAGCTCGGGCTGGTGCTCAGAACGGTGTTCGGGTCATCCGAGGTTACCCAGGTGATGTTGTTGAGCGAGCTGGGTGCGTTCAGGGTTACGCTGCCCATGCCACACACCACCGAATCCTGCTGAACGGAGATCGCTTTGATGTCGTGTGCGGATGACGCGTAGCTCTCCCCGTAGCCCATGCCGATCACGTAGGCTTGGAAACCGGCTGCTGCTTGCAAGCGGTGAACCCCTGCCGTGATGGGGATCTTGGCGTGCCTGCGATCACTGCATCCTGCGTAGGTCTGGAACAGGGATGGGTTCACCACCGTGCCGTTGAGCGTTAGTTGACCAACGGCGGCCGTGGGCACTACCACGCTGATGCTGTGCTGGTTGATCTGGGAGGAGGTGGGGGTGTGCAGCAACGCCGAAGTGGACCGGCGATCGGCAGGGGAAAGCAGCACGAACGAAGGGTCTCCATTGCCGGCGCAACTGTAGCCCTCCAGCAACTGAACCACGCTCACCGGGGCGTTGGCCTGAATGCATACCGGTGTTGAAGTTCCGTTCACCTCATGGCGTTGTCCGGCATTCAAGGTGATGGGTGCGCCATTGCCGATCGTTACCTGGGTGTTGTCCGTATCCGCCATGATGCGGTAGGTGGAACCGGAAACTCCGTTCACCGGTATGGTGAAGTACTGCGTGCCCCAAGCCGAACGAGGCACCATTTGGGTGAAGATGGCATCGCATGCCGAGCAGGATCCGGGAACCGTGGCGCACATGGACCCGCCCAAAACAACGAAAGGGCGGCAGCTGCCGCTTTGTTCGGTCGCTTCCACCAGCGTGCCGGTAAGGTCCAGGAAATCCTGTGCGGCCTGTAGCTGGTAGGATTGGCCAGCGTCCAGCGTTATCACGAAAGGCACGTTCGCGGCATTGCCGCTAAGAGTCGGTACCGATGGCGTGATGCGTACTTCAGTGCCGTTCTCGGTGGCCACCACCAAGAGTTCGCTTTTGTGCAGGTTGTTGAAGTTCGGCAGACCCTGATAGGCATCCACGCGATAGCTGGAGCCAAGGGACCCGACGGGCAGTACCTGGCTCAGGTCGTGCGTAAAATTCTGGAAGCTGCTGATGAACACGTTCACGCTGTCGGATGCCTGTATCAGAACGCCTTTGTTGGCAATGGTCCCCGAGCCCCAGTTCTCGGCAAGGGTGGGTACTTCCACTACGGCAACACCGTTGACCGCTACGCTGAAGTTGGTGCTCCATCCGCTTTGCGGGATACTGACCGTGCCTGTGCTCGCCATGGAACCCATGATGTGCACTTTCAGTGTTTGTGCCCCGAAACCGTTCTGCATGAAACCGGTCCAGAAACGCTTGCCGCGTGTGGGCAGCACCGAGCCGCTTTGAGCCTGTGCTGCCAAGGAAAGTGACATGGCCAGGACCATCATTGGTATGATGGTCCGCAGCGGGGATCGCAGGTGCGGCATTTGGATCGACTTCATATCGGACAGCCTGCCAATACTTAGCAGCGGCCTTTCTACGCCGTAGCCGAACGCAAGGTTCTGCAAGGCCAATGCCGTACCGGTGTCGACGAACCGAGGTATGGTAGTACGCTAAGGTTCCAGCTCCCGGTCCACGCCCAGGTCCCAGGCGGCCCGCACATTTATGGGGGCATTGTTCTGCCACACCCGTTCGGGCTGCAGGCCGGAGTTCAGGGTTCCGGTATCCCAACGGCCGTTCCCATTCATGTCCTGCACGATACGTAGCGTGTAGTTGCCCGGTCTTACACGCTGCCAAATGATCTCTTTGCCAAGCGCGCTCAAACGTTCCTCACGCGCTACCTGCCCCTGCGTGCTCAGGAGTTGTACGATGAACGGACCGGCCGCACCTGCCTTTGTACTGAGTCGTATCCTCAAGGTGCCGGTGCTTTGGTCCGCAGATCTGCCGATCCCCACGCGCAAGGTGTCGTTGGTGCCGTTGTATGGATCGCGAACTGCTTTGGGAAGAATGGTGAGTGATGCCGATCGTCCGGGGCCGAGGTCGCTGTGCATCCACCAGGTGCGCATGTCGACACTGTCCGCTTGCAGGGTGAATGGCACTTCCACACTATCCGCCACCAAACGGAACAGGGCGGGATCCACCGTTCGCAGAGGGCGGTTGGCACGGATCCGTACGATGTCCTGCTGGCTGCTGTCCACGGAACTTGCTTGTAGCCCGACAAAAAAGGGCATGGGCGTAAGTGGTCGGTAGCGCAGGGTGTCCAGCGCTTCGTCATCAACGGTGAGCGCGTACCTGCCTGGTGCAAGGGCAACCGTGTCCGATGGCCAGAGCAGTACCGTATCCCGCTTGCTGCTCCATTCCTGATACCACTCCAACCGGCCGCCGGTGCGCGTAATGTCCTTTACGGAAAGCACCGCTGCCGGGCGTGCGAACACGATCTGGAACGCACCATCGGCGATCACCTTTGTCTCGCGCACTTGTTGCACCGGGCTGTTCTCCGCAAAGAGCCGCAGCAGATGGAGCGGCATGGTACTATCCGCTGCGGTGGGTTGCACTTCCTCATCCAGAAAGGCGATCTCTTCATTGGGCAGGTCGAAGCGGTAGTTGGCGTTCTTGTCACGCAGGGCATGCAGCCGATAGCTCCCCGCCCGAAGGTGCAGCATCGCGAATCGGCCATTGGCATCGCTGCGTGTGGCATATGCGGGCCGTGTTGTGCGCACACTGCCGGTATCCAAGGTGTTGTACAGCAGCACAAGCACCTCTTTTTCGGGAACACCGGTAAAGGCGTTCTCCACACGTCCTGCAATGGCCAGGCTATCCAGCACATCGCCGGTTGAAAATACGTGCACCACGCCCGTGGCAATATTGCCTTCGCTGAGGTCCTTCACCGCTTCACCGATCCCGAAGGTGTAGGTCGTGTTGGCCTTCAGGGGGGCTTTCAACTCTATGGTCACCGTGCGTGGGCCGGAAAGCCGAACGACCGGTGGCACATCCAGCGGAGGTGATACGAGCATGCGATCCTTGGGGCGGTCCAACTGGATGCGTTCGTTGAACTGGAGCACGATGCGGTCGCCACGGAATCCGGTGGACATGTGCGGTGGGTAGGCCTCCACCAACTGCGGAGCTTCCTGGTCTTTCGGGCCACCGGTCACTTCGCCCACTTTGGCACAGGCCGAAAGCAGGATCACCGATGCAAGCAGGAGCAGGCCTTTCATCCCAGAAGTGCTTCCACGGGTGCGCAAAGCATGGCCAATTGCTCTGCATCAAGGGTGTCGAAGTCGGCCACTTCGGTGCTGTCCACGTCCAACACGGCCACCACCTTGCCAGCGCCATTGCGCAACGGCACCACGATCTCCGATCGGCTCAAAGAACTACAGGCAATATGACCGGGGAAGAGTTCCACATCGGGCACCACCATAGTGCGCTCCTGTTGCCAGGCGCTGCCGCAAACACCTTTGCCGAAACCGATGCGGGTGCATGCCACGGGGCCTTGAAAGGGCCCCAGCACCAACTCGTTGCCCACCACGCGGTAGAAACCCACCCAATGCCAGCCGAAGGCCGCGTGCAACGCGGCGCTCAGGTTCGCCATGGCGGAAATGGCATCCGGTGAAGTGGCAAGCAGCGCCTCCACTTGTGGGTGCAAGGCCGCATAGATGGATGCCCGGTCCGTGGTGGTGGGTAAGGTGATCGGGGCTTCCATGGATGGGGCGCCAAAGGTACCCGCTACGCGCAAGCTGCCGTGAAGATGCTGATGCGGATGCCAGGTATCCGGGCGAGCGCATGCACGCAACCTTCCAGCGTGGCGCCGGTGGTGACCACATCATCGATCAGCAGAACATGCTTGTTGCGCAAGGCTTCCGGGTCGGTTATGGTAAAGGCCTCCTTCACATTGGTCCAACGCTCCCAGCGGCCTTTGCGGGTTTGGCTGTTGGTGGCCTTGGCCCGCACCAACAGGCCGATCGGTGACTCTATTGCCCATTCGCGTTGCATGCCTTCAATGAGCACGCGGCTTTGGTTGAATCCGCGTTGGCGCTCTTTGCCCTTGTGCAAGGGTACGGGCAATGCGACCTCCACGGTATTGAAACGGTCCGAGGCCATCAGTTCCAAGGCCATCAGGCGCCCCAGCTCCAAGCCAACAGCCCGGTCGTTCTTGTACTTGAGCCGATGCAGGATCTGTTGCACCATGCCTTTCCTGCGGAAGAAGAGGAAAGCGCTGGCCGAGGTGAGCTGTAGTTTGCCCCAGAACAAGCGCTCCACCGGGTTGGCCGGGTCGTGGTGAAAACGGGTAAGGGGCAGATCTTCCAAGCACGCCAGGCATAAACTTTCCTCGAACGGCATCAGGCCCATATCGCAGGCGGAACAGCGTCGGGGAAGGAACAGTCCCATGAAATCCTTCAACCACGGTGATAGGGTCTTCCACATAGGGTTCAATACTTTGTTGATAAGCGTTCCGTTGGATCGATAGGCCCCTTTTGGGCGCCTGTAATTTAGCCCTCAATTTCCGGCTTTACGCCCATGGAACAAGCAAACCACCAAGCCCCCGAGAACACTGGCAAGAACCGTTCTAATACGGCCCTCCTGCTCCTTGTCGTCATTCTGTTGATCAGCAATGTGGCATTGCTCTACCTCTACATGCAGAGTCGCAATGAGGGCGAGTCCAAGGACACCAAGCTGGAGTACGTTTCCAGCGAGAAGGACAACGTGACCCGCATGTTGGAGGAAGTGCTGGAGAGCTATGATACCCTGAAGACCAGCCACGACCAGACCACCGCGGAGATCGCAGCCCAGCGGGCACAGATCGAAGAGCTGATGGACAAAGTGAAGCGCGGCGATTACGACCTGGCCAAAGCCAAGAAGGAAGCTTCGACGTTGCGCAAGATCATGCAGGGCTACGTGGCCACCATCGATTCCTTGAACCAACTGAACCAGCAGCTCACTGCGGATAACGTGATCATCCGCCAGGAGCTTGGTGAGGTGAAGGGCCAGCGTGAAGCGCTTCAGTCCAAGGCAGGCGATCTGGAGGCCAAGCTCGCCCAAGGCAGCGTGCTCCATACCACGTCCATCTCCTCGCAAGCGCTCTTTGTGCGAAGCAATGGAAAGCAGGTGGAGACCGATCGTGCCAAGAAGGCCGAGATGGTGAAGTGCTGCTTCACCTTGGGAGAGAACAAAGTGACGAGCCCCGGCGACAAGGTCATCTACATGCGCGTGATCAGCCCGGATGGCAAGGTGTTGCGTGCCACCGACAGCAACAACCGCTTCCGCTACGAAGGGGTGGAAGGGGAGTATAGCGCACGCCGCGAGATCAACTACCAGAACAAGCCGGTGGACGTCTGCATCTTCTGGACCGGCACCGGTGAACTGGCCACGGGTCAGTACATCGTGGAGATCTACGAAGCGGGCGCCTTGGTGGAGAAGTCGGGCTTCGTGCTGAAATAGGCCGGTAGCGCTGCATGCCGATGGGGCCTCCTCAAGGAAAGGTTCCGAGGCTGTTTTTTGGTCCGGGCGATGTTGTAGGTGCTTCGTGGAACGGTGCCCATGGGTACCATGCCCGGTGGTACAGCGGTGCAGAGGTTCCGTGAGGAGCGCTTGAAGAGATCCTAAACGGGCTCTTAGAAGAAGGCGCGCACTTGTGCCCCGCCCACGTGCACCACGGGCACCCCTTCGGACCGCCGGCCATTGTAGGTCAGGTCCACCTGCATGTTGCCGCTCAGGTTGCGTTGCAGGCTCACGCTCCAAGTGGCGTTGGTGCCGGGTTTCAACCCGCCCAGCAGTTCGTTGCCGAGCGAGGAGTTCACCTCCCCGTCATGATCGATGCCTACCAGGTTGAAATTGGCCAGCAGACTTCCTTTGCCTGCCGTGTTGTAGCGCAACTCCATCCCCAAATCCCGTAGCGTGGTTGTTTCGCCACCGAACTCGGCTTGGTTGCGTTTCTCGGTGACCTTCATGAACAGGATGGCCCTGAAGGAAGTGTTCGGTTGCCAGGTAACACGTGGACGGAGCGACTCTTGATCGATGGCGTATGTGCGGCCCACCAACAGGTCTGATGCGTTGCTTATGCGCCCCTGCTCGGATTCGATATCGAGGGTCCAATGCCGAGTGGTGTTCCAGCGAACGCGCACGGTGTTGAAGGAACGTGAGCGCGACTCGAACCCGTTCAGCAGCAAGGTGCGACTTTGATCGTTCTGCCAGGTGTGGTCCACGCTCCAGGTCCTGCTCGTGCGGTCATAGTACAAGGTGTTGCGCGCAGAGAGGATCTGCGAGGTAAGACTGGTGTCGTTCACCACCGGTAGAAAGGGGTTCAGAGCTGCTGCCACATCCTGCCCACCGGTCTTCCGGTCCGAGCGCAGGGATGCCGCATCGGAGAATTTGCCAATGACGCCTTTCATGCCCTTCGCTTCCGCCCAGCGCACGCCCGGCCGCACGTCCAACGAGCTGCTGAACTGGTTGCTGAAGACCCGCACGTAGCTGTTGCTGGGTACGAACACCCGCAGGAAATTGGCCTCGTAACCGAAGTTGGCCAGCTCGAACTCGTTGAGCTCGCGGATGCCGTTCCCATTGTAGTCGATCCATACGTAAAGACCCTGTCCGGCGGGCACCTCTATGTAGATGTACTCGCGCTGCTGTTCCAGTCCGGAGCCGAACTCGTAGAAGGAAGAGAGCACCGCAACGCCTTTCCACAAAGTGAGGTTGTAGTCCACCCGGGCCAGGTAGGTGTCTTCCGGGCGTTGAGCGCTAAGGGTGCTGTCCACAATGGCAAGGCTGCGGTAGGTGAAGGATGTGGCGAGCCGGTTGCGGGGGTTGCGGTTCAGCGCGAAAAGGGCGCTGTACGATGTGGCCATGGTGCTCCGCACCAAGCTCGAGTCTCGCCAGGCCTGCTCCATGCGCTGACCGCCGGCCAGGCGCCATTTGGTAACGCTCGTATCGGGGCTTTGGATGAACACCTCCCAATCGTGGAACTGGTAGCTGCCGGGTCGTAGCGCATCGCTTTCCACGGATCTGAACAGGTTCCTTTCGTGTTCATCCGCATAGCCCAAGGAAAAGCGCTTGAACCGATGTTTCAATTGGCCTTTGTGCCGCAGGAAATCGCTGCGGTCGGGAAGTTCGGTGGTAAGCCAGCTACCCGTGCCGATCAGCTCGCTGCGTCCCAACCGCACGTTGCTTACCACCTGTTGTTTGTAGCCCCGGTACAAATCGCCCACCATGAACGTGCCGCTGCCCAAACCGAACTGACCGAAGGAGCGACCCGCAATGCCCACCCGCGCTTCCGCCAACAGTTGTTCACCGGCCAAGGCAAGTCCTTGTACGTTCCAGTTGCGCTCAAACTCCACGGCCCGATAGCGCTCAAGGGGTTTGAAGTCGATGGAGGTCGATTCAATGTCACCGCCGATCACCAAACGCATGGTGGTGTCGCGTGCACTGATGGGGATGGCGTGGCTCAATCGGGTCATGATGGCCAAGCCCCCGTTGTCCTTGTCGTCCGCACTGCTGAAGGTGTTCAGGTCGTTGTTGCTGAAGGCGAGTTCCACCGTGCCTTCGGTACGCTGGGAGAACTTGTGGTCCAGGGCCAGGGTGAGGAGTTGCTGACTGCGGGGCGGTATCAGAACACGTACAGGGGCATGATCGCCTCGGCGCACAATGCCTCCGTTCACCGTGTCCGGCGCCACCCAGCGGAAGACCCTGCCGTTGGGCGTGAATTCCTGCTGTACGTAGTCGCCGTTGCCCGCGCTCACTTGCGAGAAGATGAGCCGGTACACGGCCTGCTCGGGGTCCGTGCTGAACACATAGACCGGCCCATAACCCAGGGAGTCGGTCCTGCGGTACAGCACCTGGTCGCTCGCGAAGCCCGTACTGTCCACGCCGGGCACAGCGGCGGCCAAGGGGTCGTCGCCCGCCAGTGCCAGCACTTCACGCTCCGTGTCACTAAGCTGTTGCTGCAAGGATTGGTTGCGGTGGTCCTGCTCGCTGTACACGTTCAAGCGCAGTTGTGTGGCGCCCATGTCCGTGGTGTTCTCCACGCGAACCAAGGATCGCGCGTAGTTCTTGTCCGAGTATTGGAACTCCACCACGATCCGCCGGTCTTTCGTGATCATTCGCCGGGCCGTGAAGGTCACTTCAGCCGTGTTGTAGTCGATCACATAATCGTTCTCCTGCCCCCGCAGCATGGGTTGGCCATCAATGAAAACGCGTTCGGTACCGCTCAACACCACAATGAACTGCTCGCCAATGCTCCCCCGCAAACGATAAGGCCCCTGCACGCCTTCAACACCCTGTATCACGTTGCGTGCGAACTGGCCTTTGCTGATGGCTATGCTACCGCCGGAGGTGCTGCTGCCGCCACCAGGTGCACCGTGGCGTGCGGTGAAGCCCAGGCCTTTGGTCTTCTTCAAGTAGGTGAGGAAATGGCTGTTGGGCCGTTGCAGCACGAAATCGCCGGCGATCAGCTCCCATTTGTTGCCCGTGGCGCGATCGTCCTCTTCGTACAGCTTGATGAAGACCTGGTCGAAATCCTGGAGTTCCAAGGTGTTTCCCCCGGCCTGTATGGGGATGTTGTTGTCGGTGATGGAAGCCAGCACACTGATCCGATCGGACACACGCCCACTGAGTTCCAGGTTGAGGGTGGAGTTGACCGCAAGGTCCTGGTTGTTGCCGAAAAGCACGCCGCGCGAAATGCTGCCACTGCGGTTCAGGCCCTGCATGCCCAATAGGTCTCCCTGCTGTCTGGGGGGCACGTAGCGGAAGGGGTCGGTCAGGTCGGCATTCGGAGTGTACAGCCGGGCGGGGTCCTTGTGGTTGCGCACACCCTTCATCAGCAAAGGGAGCACCCGGTAGCGTACATACACGGAATCGACCTGGGGTCTGCTGCGCCAGACCAACGTTGCGTCATAGGGGTCAACGGTGTAGAGCCCTTCCCCGATCGGCAGGCCCGATGCGAACAGGTGCACGCTACCCGGAACAAGGCTCAGGGTGTCCAGCACCAGGCTGTCGCCGCTTACGGGCAGCCAGCGTTGCCTCAGGTTCGAGGGGTCCTGTGCATGTGCGTTGCCGGCCCACAACAACACGCTCAGCAGCCACACGCCGGCGGATCGGATCAGCCAACGTGCACCGCCGGTGTGGCAGATCGCCTTGATGCGGCGGCTGAAGGGCACAAGAGACATACGCTGCGTTGGGCCGAAAATTATCCCATTGGAGCGGGGTGGCGTGCATTCGGCCGCTTTCATCTACGATCGGCTGTTGATCCCCAAGCGTGTGCTGCCTGCCATGGATGCATGTGGTGCCGATACCTTGGCATCGCACATGAGAACATCCCTGCAAGCCTGCCTGATCGTTGCGGCCTTGATGGTCAGCGCCTGCTCCAACGAACCGCCTCCGCGTGAACGCCTGGGGAAGGAAGGTCGCTACTACGGCGGCGTGTTCAATGCCAACGAGTCCCAATCCTTGCGCGGCTTGTTCCCGCTGGGTATAACACAGGCCGCATCACAACGCATCGCAGCACAGGTGTACGAGGGCCTGGTGGCTTTCGATCAGAACGACCTTTCGCTGGTGCCCGCTTTGGCCAACTCCTGGTCAGTGGATGCCACCGGAACGGTGTACACTTTCTCGTTGCGCAAGGGTGTGCGCTTCCACGACGACCCCTGTTTCCCGGATGGAAAGGGCAGGTTGGTCACTGCCGAGGATGTGATCATGTGCTTCAAGGAACTTTGCACCTACAAGAACACCAACCAGATGTTCTGGTTGGTGCAGGGTCGTATAGCGGGTGCGGATGAGCACTACGAGGCCACCCGCACCGGTGTTGTGCCCAAGGATATCGAGGGCATTCAATTGGTGGACGACCATACGGTGCGCTTCACGCTCACCGCGCCTTGGCCTGGCTTCCTTCAGGCGCTGGCCCACCAGGGCACGTGGGTGTATCCGGAGGAATTGACAGCGCATTACAAGGATGCCGCACTGTGGCGCATGGTGGGTACCGGGCCTTTCCGCCTGAAGACCTTCAAGGAGGGGGAGGTGCTGATCCTGGAGCGGAACTCCGATTATTGGGGGGAAGATGAGCATGGTAACCAACTTCCTTTTCTGGATGCGGTGCGGATCACCTTCGTTCAGGACAAGAAGCGTGAACTGGACGAGTTCGAGAAAGGGAACCTGAGCATGGTGTATGAGCTACCGGTGGATCGCACCGATGTGCTCCGGACCTTTTCTGACGGACGCTTCCAAGTGCAGGATGTGCCGGCATTCACCACGCAGTTCTACGGCATCAACGCACGGCTTGAGCCATTCACGGACGTACGTGTGCGCCGCGCCTTTTCCATGGTCATCGATCGCCGGTTCCTGGTGGACAGCGTGTTGATGGGACTGGGTTATCCTGCAATGCGAGGTGTGGTACCGCCCGGATTTGCCGGGTACCCTTATGATACCGTTCCGGAAACGCACTTCGATCCCGTTGCTGCGCGTGCACTGCTTGCGGAGGCGGGCTACCCCAATGGAATCGGCTTGCCCACCATTCACCTGCAAGTGAACCGGGGCGCTGGTTATGTGGAAGTGGCCACCTCCGTGCAGGCCATGTTGGAGTCCCATTTGGGGGCACGGGTGGTTACCTCCTTGCTGCCACTGGACCAACACTATCAGCGCATTGAGCAAGGTCGCTCGTTGTTCTGGCGTGAAGGGTGGATCGCTGACCATCCGGATCCGGAGAATTTCCTGGCACTGTTCCACGGCAAGCAAGTGCCTGCCGACACCGCCTTGCCGTCCACCTTGAACAGCACCCGGTACAACGAACCGCGTTTCGACGCCCTGTTCATGGAAGCGCAGCGCACCACGGATGTGGCCGCGCGCCTGCAACTGCTCGCGCAGGCGGAACGCGTGTTGATGGGTGATGCGGTGGTGATCCCGCTGTACCACGAACGGTCCGTGCGTTTGCTGCAGAACTGGGTGCAAGAGCTACCCATCAATGGCCTGGAGTACCGCTTGTTGCGGGGGGTCTGGTTCGACCCGAAGCAGCGCAAAGGCGCATGAGCCACTGCTGAGCCGGTGAATAAGTTCCGAACGTATGCGAGGTGCAGCAACGCATCTCCAACCGAGCGGGGATGGACTACGTCTTAGTTGCCGACCAAACAATTGACGGTAGAGAAAGTGGGTCTGTTCATGATCTCTTCAAACTTGGCCCCGGTCTCTTTGCCGGCCATGTTTTGCCTGAAGACCACCCATGGACACTGTTACGGGATGACCTGATCGCGTCGGAACGAAGTACAGCCAAGGGATACATCGTTCAAGAGATCCTTGAATACGCTCAAAAGAGGAGGCCATGAACAAGGTCCAAGCCTACGTGGCGCGCGAAGTGTGGCGCTGGTCCGCTATGGCGCGGTGAATGAGCAGCCTGCCCAAGGGAATGCGAGTCTCCATGAAGGGGATGTTCTGCGGGGCCTCCAATACGAACGTTGCCGCATTGGGCATGTCCCTGTGCAGCTTCAATAAGGATGATCGAATGCGGTCGTAGGTGTTGGAAAGGCTAACGGTGCAGGTGGTCACATACCGGGTTATCACGGAGCGATGAGCATCCTGCCCTGAACGGCCCTGCACCAAGGGTATGGTGTAGTTGTAGACCCGCGCTTCGCAACCGTCGCGCACCAGCAGCCAACCTTCCGAAAGGTTCAGGGGCTGCACGCCTATGGGTTCAAGGCGCATGCGTGCTTGCAGTTCCTGCCGCAGCTCCTCACCGTGCGCAAGGGTCCGTTGCAGCCCGGGCAAAGCCAGTTCCACCACGGTGTTTATCACTCCCATTTCAGCATTCTCGGCAGGGGCTTCATACACCGGCTTGCCGGTATGTGGGTCAAAGCCGAGCAAGGGGCCGTGCAACTCGCGTTGCAGCTCCTGCTTGCGTTCGCGCAAGCGGGTAAGCTCGGTCAGGTGCATCTGCAATTCGGCCAGGTAGGGGTAAAGCTTGTGCTCTTTGAACCGGGCGTGTACGCGTTGCAGGTAGGCCAGCAGCAGGTACTCCTTCAATTCCACATCGAAGGCAGGGCGTATGGCCCAATCCAATGGGAGGTGCTGGCTGTTCGGTCCGTTCATCATGCTCGTCCGCTTGGAACGCCTTGTTCAAAAATAATGTTGCCGCACACTTCATCCGCCAAGCCCGTTCAGACCTTTGTACTACCCGAAAGCCCCCGATCCATGCGTAAGTCCATCGTGCTTTTCATCCTGCCCCTTTTGCTCGCCGTAGGCTGCGTACCAGCGCGGAAATACGAAGAGGCCAATGCCCGCAACAAGGCCATGCAGGCTGAAGTGGACGGCGCGAACGCCCGCGCCCGCGATGCGCAAGCCCAATTGGACGATATGAAGAGTGGTATGGAGGAAACACAGCGCCGCTTGGTCAGGCTTCAGCAGGATACGGCCGTGCTGGGAACGTCCCTGCGCCAGATGACCATCCAGTACGACAAGATCAACGCCTTGAACAACGAGCTGCTGGAGAAGTACAACAAGTTGATGGCCGGCCATGGAAGCGAGAACCGCAAGTTGCTCTCCGACCTGGAAGCGCTGCGCCTCGATCTGATGAACCGCGAGGATTCGCTGGGTGCGCTGAGCAAGCGCGTGAACGAGAAGCAAACGGCACTTGCTGACCGCGAAGCGAAGCTGGCTGAATTGCAGGCGGAGATCGCCGCAAAGGATGCTGCCATGAAGGGCTTGAAGGACCGCGTGAGCGCTGCCTTGCTCGGCTTTGAAGGCAAAGGACTGACCGTGGAACAGCGCCAGGGCCGCATCTATGTGAGCATGGACAACAAGCTCCTTTTCTCCAGCGGCAGTTACTCTGTGGACGCCAAGGGCAGGGAGATCATCGTGAAGCTTGCCAAAGCGATCGAAAGTGAGCAGGAGCTCAACATTCTGGTGGAAGGCCACACCGATACCGATCGCGTGAGCGGGGGGGGAGCGCTAAAGGATAACTGGGACCTGAGCGTGATGCGTGCCACCAGTGTGGTACGGATCCTTCAGGAGAACAGTGTTATTGACCCTTTGCGCATCACCGCGGCCGGCAGGGGCGAGTACCTCCCGATAGACCCCAGCGACAAAGCCAAGAACCGGCGCATCGAGATCATCCTCGCACCTGACCTAAAGGAGCTCTACGAGATGGTGCGCGATTGAGGGAATTCCCTTGGTCATGCGGCAAGCACAGGCCGCACCATCGTACCCGGAATATCCGTGCGTCAGGAAGTTTCGGAGGGTAAGGTGGACGCGCCCCCTCACCCTCCCTTCACTTCCCACGGAGGTTCAGCCAGAGTAGAAGCCATCCCAAAATAGTTTTTGGCAGCGAGCCGGAGGGATTTTGCGGCCAGCCAAGGCGTGAAATCCGCGCATAGCTGGATGCTCTGTAAGGGTTGAGCAACGATGGATGGCCGAAAAAGGCCCCGGCGCAGCCCGAAGGATTATTTTGAGATGGCTTCCAGCCTTCTACGACATGCTCGGCACTTCCATGCCGTTCAGCAGCCATTCCCGGGCATCCCCTTCCTCCAAGAACACACGTGTAGGGTGTGGGCGTGGGTGATAACGGAAGTAGATCTCCAGCAAACGCTGGTTGAATCCGGAGTTGGCCACGAAGGCCAGCCGACGGCTGTTCGCACAACCTCCGTTCAGTTGGTTGTGGTCCGATGCCAACAGGTTCAGCTCGAAATCCAGGTCAGCAGGCACGGAGGCCAGTATGTCCGGGGTATCCATGCCGCATAGTGCCCGTTTGGCAGTGATGAATTCGCCGACCCCCTCCGCATCCAACTTCACATCCGGCTTGATCCGAAGCTCGATCAGCTCCTTGGAGACGCGCTCCACGGTGGCGTGACGGGTCTCGATCAGTTGTTTCGGTGTGTTCTGCATGGCGCAAAGGTATTTGGTATGCGTGCATACCATCATGGTCCGTGGTGCTTACAAGTCATTCATTGTCAAGAATTAACGTTTGGTGACAATGAGCCCGATGCCGTCCTTTGTGCTGGTAGCTTCTTTTGCTTCGGGCTACTGGTCGATCGGTTACCATGTGGTTCGCAGTACTTGCACTTTTGGCCCTCCTTGTTTGGCGGGTGCTGGTCCTTGCGGCAAAACGACGAGCTGCTCCATCGCCGGCATTGCCCGCTGCATGGCGGATGATCCTGGAAGGCAAGGTCACGTTCTACAAGCAACTTGACCATGACGATCGCAAGCGCTTCGAGGATCGTATCATGCGCTTTATGGCCGATGTGCGCATCACCGGAGTGAGCACCGAAGTGAGCGATGAGGACAGGCTGTTGGTGGCTGCCAGTGCCGTCATCCCCATCTTCGGCTTTCCGCAGTGGCAATACCGTGGCCTGCGCGAAGTGCTCCTCTATCCTTCGGCCTTCAACGAGCGTTACGCGGTTACCGGTGGTGGAAGGAACAGACTGGGCCAAGTGGGCAGTGGCACCATGGGTGGCAAGATGATCCTATCGCGCCCGGCTTTGTTGCAGGGCTTCTCCAACGAGACCAGCAAGAGCCATGTGGGCATCCACGAATTCGTGCATCTGCTGGACAAGGCCGATGGTATGGTGGATGGCCTGCCTGAAGCATTGCTTGAGCGTCAATACGCACTCCCTTGGATGAAGCTCATGCAAGAGAAGATCAAAGGGATCCACGCTGGCAAGTCCGACATCGATCCATATGGAGGCACCGAGGAGGCGGAATTCTTCCCCGTGGTGAGCGAATACTTCTTCAAGCGGCCCAAGCTGCTGAAGCGCAAACACCCAAGGTTGTATGCCAAGCTGGAGCGGATCTTCCGGCAGGACCCTGCGGGATTCGCGTAGTACGGATCTTCAGTGCTTGTGCCCGGGCTCCCAGATCAAGCGCGTGAACATGCTGAAGCGCTCGTTCTCCCGGTCAATGGGTATGCCCGTAACGATGCCCACCAGAAAATTCTCGGCAATGCTCACGCGCATCTGTGGGCGAAGCGTTCCGTCGAAATCCTTGCCGTCAAACTCCTTGTTGAACTCAAGGCCTACGAAGTTGCGCGTGCCGGGTATCATGTAGTGAAGGTTCGAGTTCACCTCGTACACGCTATGCGTGTGTCGCGTGGCAAAGTCCCTTTCCATGCGCGGACCCGTGTATACCAGGGTGTGCCAATTGGTGCCCCACCGTTTGGCCGCTATGAAGAACGGGTTGAACACGTTCCCGGTCACCAATGGTGATCCGAAACGATCGAACGGAGACAGCTCGAACTCGTTGATATAGCCTATGGCGAGGGTGGTGGCGATCTTCTCATTCACCAGAAAGGACCACTGTGCAGCCAGCTTCAGGCTTTCCATCCGGTTGGAAGGACGGCTATCAACAGCCCCGTTCCGCGCTTGGCCGAAGAAGGTGAAGGGGGTTTCGATCTCCAAGCCCAAGCGGTCGGCAATGGCCCATTCATACTCCACCAACATTTCATAGCTGTCATAGCCCAGCTTGTCGGTCACCCCGAAGCCGAAGTTCCATTCCTTCTCGCCCTTGCGTGCACCGAGGTCACGGATCAGATCGATGTAAAGAGGTTCGGCATGCAGCACCTTCACCCGTTCGCCGGGTACGCGTTCAACTTCGGCAATGAACAAGCTGTCCAGGCGCTCATTGAGGTCTGTGCGACTGCTGTCAGGCACTTGCGCATAGGCTGAAGTAGCCCCCAGAAAGATGATCGAGAAGAATGCTGAACGGACCATTGGGTCGACATGTACGGCGCAGTGCGCAAAAGTGTACATCCACGCATGAACAGTCGTGCTACGGCGCGGGCTTTTGGGCTTTCTTAACGTTCGCAACAAGGGCCGCATGGTGATCTGTGGTCGGTGTACCTTTCAAGCTCAAACCCCGATAGGTAGCATGACAGCACGTGTCCTTATGGGAGTGACCCTTACCGCACTCTTACTCTCCAGCTGCCATGTGGGCCGCTTCTTCGTCTGGAACTTCGCTGATATCCGCGACCACAAGAAGTTCCCATCGCGCCCGCTGCCCGCTTCACCCGAGCCTTTCCAATTCGCCGTGGCCACGCAGGAGAAAGCCCCGAAGTACAAGGAGGAGAATGGTAAGCAGATCCCATTCGACACCTGGTTGAAGGACCATAAGACCGTGGCCTTCCTCATCATCCGCCGCGACACCATCCTCTACGAGCGCTACTTCAAGGGCTACGATGCCGCGCACGTGCATCCCTCGTTCTCCATGGCCAAGAGCGTGGTGAGCATGCTCATCGGCACCGCCATCGCCGACGGCTTCATCCGCGATGTGCAGCAGCCGATCACCGACTTCATTCCTGAACTGAAGAAGAACGGCTTCGAGAAGGTCACCATCGAGCATGTGCTGCAGATGACCAGTGGCATCGACTTCACGGAGAGTTATGTGAACCCCTTCGGCACCGTGGCCAAGTTCTACTACGGTCGCGACCTCACGAAGTACACGCTGAAACTGAAGCTGAAAAAGGATCGGGTGCCCGGTGAGAAGTGGGAGTACGTGAGCGGCGATACGCAGTTGCTGGCTCTGCTTCTCACTCGTGCGCTGAAAGCCAAAGGCGATCAGCGCACGCTCACCCAATACCTCAGCGATCGCTTATGGACACCGCTGGGCATGGAGTACACCGCTTCGTGGAGCACCGACCGGAAGAAGGACGGCATCGAGAAGGCCTTTTGCTGCATCAATGCACCGGCGCGCGACTTCGCGAAGCTGGGCTCGCTTTACCTGAAGAAGGGCGCGTGGCGCGGCGAGCAGCTTGTACCACGCCACTGGGTGGAGACCAGCACACGCAGCGGGGGCACCGTCAGCTTCTACCGCTACCAATGGTGGTTGCCCAGCAGCGAGGGCGACTTTCAGGCGAAGGGCATCCTGGGTCAATACATTTATGTGGACCCCAAGCGCGAGTTGGTAATGGTGCGCCTGGGCAGCGCGTACGGTGGTCTCGACTGGTCGAACGTTTTCCGTTCGATCGCCGTGAACTTTTAGAGCGCTGGATGCCAAACTCCTGCTGGAGGGTCCTCCCCCAGGTTCTCCTTCAGCAGTTCCAGCACGGCTTGGTCCGTGGCTTCGTTGGTGCTTCCCATTTTACCGAGCGCCTGCCGGGTCATGTCGAACAAGGAGGTGAGGTCGATCCGCCAGCCACCTTGCTCGCGTTTGAAGGTGAAGGTGGCGGGGGTGGGGAAGCCATACATCTTCAACGGTGCGCTTGCTTCGTCGCCAGTTACCGTAACTGTGCCCAGCGATAGCCCGTCCGGTCCATCGCTCGCCATCATGCCTTGGCTTGCAGAGCGTGCCAAAGCACCTTTGGCATCCAGGTCCCGGAGCTCTTCAACAGGAACTTGGGAGCGCATGCTCAACACAGTGAGCTTGTCCATCACATCAAGCCCGCTCACCGTGGCACTGTCCGCACTTCGTGCCAGTTGCAGCATCCGGTCAAAGTGGGCGAGGGTATTGCTGTCCACCAGGTCGGCAGCTTTTTCTCCTTCGCCGGCTTTCAGGGCGGCGAAATAGTCGTCGTAACACTTGTGGATGGCCGCCACATCGTCCTTGGGGCCATTGTCCGAACAGGCCAGGAGAAGCAGTGGAAGCAGAATGGTGGGCACCGATGGTTTCATGCTCGCAAGATAGCGGCGCCCAAGGCATCTACCTTGGCGCCATGGAGAAGGTGGCGATCGTGGGTGGCGGTGCTGCAGGGCTCATGGCAGCGCTGGAGCTTTCGGCACATGGCAAGGTGGACCTCTACGAAGGGGGACGCACCCTTGGGCGCAAATTCCTGGTGGCCGGAGAGGGCGGACTGAACATCACCAACAGTGCCCAAGGTGAAGAGCTGCTGAAGCACTACTCTCCGCCGGGCTTCCTGGAGGAGGCTTTGAACTACTTCGGATCCGGTGAGCTTCGCGAATGGTTGTCGGCACTTGGTATTCCCACTTTCGTAGGCAGCAGTGGCAGGGTCTTTCCGGAGCGCGGTATCAAACCGGCCGAGGTGTTGAAGGCGATCACCGCTGCGCTCAAGAGCAAGGGTGTTCGCATCCATACGGAGCATCGCTTCGTGGGCTTCGATGAACAGTCACGACCGATCATCGAACACGCCGGAGAGCGAACCGTGATCACCGCTACTCCGGTGCTCTTTGCACTGGGCGGCGCTTCCTGGCCGAAGACCGGATCCACAGGTGAATGGGCGGAACACTTCAACGCAATCGGTGTCGATACGCTTCCTTTCCGTTCCAGCAATTGTGGGGTGGAGGTGGAGCTGCCACAAGCCATGCTGGTGCATGCCGGCAAGCCCTTGAAGAACATCGCGGTGCGCTGTGGTGAGCGTTCCGTACGTGGTGAGGCCACCATTACCGAACAGGGCATTGAAGGCAATGCCATCTATCCCATCATACCAGTACTTCGCTCTGCTTTGGAGGAGGAAGGGAAGGCCGATCTCATCATCGACCTGAAACCGGACCTGAGCGAAGAACAGATAGAGCGGAAGCTACAAGATGCCGCATGGAAGGAGCGCATGGCCGCGTTGCGTTTGGATCGTCCTTCGGTTGCCCTGCTGAAGGCGTTCACGCCCTTGATGCGCTACATCGATGGCAGCACCCTGGCGCATGACGTGAAGCATGTGCACGTGCCGGTCGTGGGCTTGCGTCCGTTGGAAGAGGCCATCAGCACCGTGGGAGGCATCGCCATGGATGAGGTTTCCGCCGATCTCTCCTTGAAGAAGCATCCGCATCTCTTCGTGGCCGGCGAGATGCTTGATTGGGATGCTCCCACCGGTGGTTTCCTTTTGCAGGGAGCGCTCAGCACGGGCCGCTGGGCGGCCAAACACATGGCGCAACGCTAACCGAACAAGTGCCCCAGCACCTCGTTCACCTGCCCCACTTGTACCAGTTCGATGCCCTTCACGGGGCCTATCCCCTTGGTACCTTGGGGTAGGAAGATGCGTGCGAAGCCCAGTTTGGCGGCCTCGGCTATCCGTTGCTCCGTGCGCGTAACCGGACGTACCTCGCCGGAAAGGCCCACCTCGCCGCAGAACACGGTGTCCATGGGAATGGCGATGTCGGCATTGCTGCTGAGCACGGCGCACACCACCGCCAGGTCGATGGCAGGCTCTTCCACGCGGAAGCCGCCAGCCAGGTTGAGGAACACATCCTTCTGCCCCAGGCGGAAGCCGCAGCGTTTTTCGAGCACTGCCAGCAGCATGTTCATGCGTCGCAGGTCGAAACCGGTGGCACTGCGTTGCGGGGTGCCATAGACGGCGCTGCTCACCAAGGCCTGCACCTCGATCAGCAGTGGGCGTTGGCCCTCCAGCGTGGCGCTGACCGCTACACCGCTCGGGCGCTCACGACGGTCTCCCAACAGCACCTGGCTGGGGTCCTCAACAGCGCTAAGACCCGTGCCCTGCATTTCGTAGATGCCCAGTTCGTTGGTGCTTCCGAATCGGTTCTTCAAGGGGCGCAGCAGGCGGTAGGCGTGATCACGATCGCCCTCGAACTGCAGCACGCAGTCCACCATGTGCTCCAACACCTTGGGTCCGGCAATGAATCCATCCTTGGTGATGTGGCCGATGAGCACGAAGGGAATGTCGCTCGCCTTGGCGAAACGCATCAGCTCTGCGGTGCATTCGCGCACCTGGCCCACACTGCCCGGGCTCGCTTCCAACGACGCCGTATGCAAGGTCTGCACGCTGTCGATCACCACCAGGCCGGGCTGCAGTGCTTCGATGTGCTTGAAGATGTTCTGGGTATTCGTTTCGGTAAGCACGTAACAATTCGCGGGTGATGTGGCGATCGGCGAGTCAGGTGCATTACTCGCCACTCGCCACTCACTACTCGCCACTTGCAAGCGCTCAGCGCGCATCTTCACTTGGTGCTCGCTCTCCTCTCCGGAAACGTACAGCGTCTTGAGGTGTGGGTTCCGTAATGCGGTCTGCAGCAGCAGGGTGCTCTTGCCGATACCGGGTTCACCACCGATCAGCGTGATGCTACCGGGTACCAGGCCACCACCGAGCACGCGTGCCAATTCGCCATCGTTCAGTGCGATGCGGGGGCCATCCTGCACGGGTATCGCATCAATGGCGATGGGCTTGGGCGTACGGCTCCGAACGCTTTCGGGCGTGCCGCGCTTTTCCTGCACGCGGTCCATCACCTCCTCCACAAGGGTGTTCCACTCCTTGCATTGGCTGCACTGACCCAACCATTGCGCATGGCTGGTGCCACAGCTCTGGCACACGAACTTGGAGCGGACCTTAGCGGCCATCGCGGATGCGGTCCACCAACCCGGTGGTGGAATAACCATCCACCAACTTCAGACTGCGCACCTCGCCACCGCGGGCCTTCACCACCTCGGCGCCCACGATCTTGTCCTCGGTGTAGTCACCTCCCTTCACCAGCACATCGGGACCGATGGCTTGGATGAGTTCCAGTGGCGTATCCTGGTCGAAGAGCACCACGGCGTCCACCAAACGCAGCGCGGCAAGCACCTTGGCACGGCTGTCCTGGTCGTTGTAGGGTCGGCCGTCCCCTTTGCCCAGGCGGCGCACGCTGTCGTCGGTGTTCAGTCCGATCACCAGCCGGTCGCCCAGGGCAGCGGCTTCCTGTAGGTATTCCACGTGCCCCCGGTGCAAGATGTCGAAGCAGCCGTTGGTGAACACGATACGGTCCCCCTTCATGCGCCAGATATTGCATAGGCGCTGCACCTGCACGAGGTCCACCACACGTTTGTCCAAAGGGGTGCTCACTTCCGTGGTCATACTGCTTGGGGTTTTCCCGAACGGGAGATCAAAAGTAGGGACAGGCCACCAACGACGATGGTCATCAGCGTTTGTGCCACCCAGATGAGCCAGCCCATGGCCAGTGCATCCGGTCGGAGCAGCCCGGCGCCTTCGGGGGCGGGCATGTAGACACTGACGATCAGTGCCACGAAGGCCGGATAGACGCCGATGCCGCCCTGCACCAGCACGATGCCCACGGAGCCCGCGATGAAGCCGGCCATCACACCTGCGAACGGCACTGCCTGTGTGCCCGGCAAGGCCAGGAATCCCACCCAGAACATGGCGATGTACAATACCCAGATCAGCACTGTGTGGAACAGGAAAGCGGTCTTGTGCGGGGTGCGGAAAATGGCGGCCACGCCCTCGTAGAAGCCGCGGACGGTCTGTTTCAAGCGGCCCCGCAGGGCGGGGCGGGTGAGCAGCAGGTAGACTCCCGTAATAATGGCCATGAGGATGACGATGATCACCACGATGGACCACCAGGGCCAACCGGTGGCAGCCTCCGCGGGGTCACCTTGTCCTGCGCGGAAGGCCGCGATGCGGTCCTGGAACAGGTCGAGTTTGTCCAGTTGGAGCAAAACGGTAAGGGCAGCGATGCCCAGCAGCATCCCCATGTCCACGGCCCGCTCGCCGAGAATGGTGCCGAAGCCCTTCTCAAAGGGTACCTGCTCCATACGCCCCAGCATCACGGCGCGGCTCACCTCACCGGCACGTTGGATGAGCAGGTTCATGAAATAGCCGCTCATCACGGCATTGAATGCGTTCCAGAAGCTCACCCGGTGGCCCAGCGGCGAAAGCAGATAGCGCCAACGCCAGGCGCGGCTTATGTGGCTGGCCAGGCTTAGCACGATGCTCAGGCCAAGCCACCACCAATTCGCTTCGCGGAAGGCCGTGAAGAGCTCGGCGCGTTGCCCCTCATCCAGCTGCCGGTAGAAGTACAGGACGAGCCAGATCCCCAAGGCTATGGGGATGGCCATGCGCAGCCCACTGATCAGGGCCTTACGCATTGGCTCAGGCTTTCAGTTTGTTCGTTACCTCGTCCGGGAAGACGATGGTCGGCTTGAAGGTGCGTGCTTCCTCCAAGGGCATGTGACCGTAGGCGATAACGATCACGATGTCGCCCACCTGCGCCTTGCGGGCAGCGGGCCCATTGAGGCTTACGATGCCGGACCCGCGTTCACCCTTGATGATGTAGGTCTCCAGACGCTCGCCGTTGTTGATGTTCACCACCTGCACCTTTTCACCTTCCAGCAGGCCTGCCGCGTCCAGCAGATCCTCGTCGATCTGGATGCTGCCCACATAGTTCAGTGCCGCCTGGGTGATGGACACCCGGTGGATCTTGGCACGCATTACGTCGATGGAGATGGGCATGTGCTGGACGG
The DNA here is from genome assembly GCA_019638115.1 of Flavobacteriales bacterium. Taxonomy (GTDB): domain Bacteria; phylum Bacteroidota; class Bacteroidia; order Flavobacteriales_F; family PHOS-HE28; genus PHOS-HE28. The sequence continues at coordinate 242,980 of JAHBUK010000003.1, forward strand.
AAAGGGGTCGCAAAATTAGCTTCCCTTCCGGAACTGGGCGTGGGTCAAGCTTCCAAGGTCAGGTTGTCGATGAGCCTTACCGGTCCCACTTGGGCGGCGATCAGTGCCACGGCACGACGGCGCACCCCCCATTCGGTGATCGGTTCCAAGCTGTCCTCATCCACGATGCCGATGTGGTCGGGGGCCACGATGGACGACCGGGCCAGCATTCCGGACATGGCGTCCAGGACCTCTTGCACCGGCGCCCGGAAGGCAAGCTCGCCGGCCATCCGGAGCGCCATGTGGAGGATGGTGGCCTCGGCGCGCTCGGCGTCGGAGAGGCGGGCATTCCGTGAACTGAGCGCCAGACCGTCGGGGTCGCGCACGGTGGCGCAGGGTACGATGTGTTCCGGCCAGCGCAGGCTGCGCGCAACATGCCGGATGATGGCCAACTGTTGCCGGTCCTTCTCACCGAAATAGGCCGCATCGGGTCGCACATAGTGGAATAGCCGTTCCACCACGTTGACCACCCCTTGGAAATGGCCCGGGCGGGATGGTCCTTCCCAGAAACGGTCCAAGCCACCCAGGTCATACTGGCGTGGTTGGTGGTTGGCATAGATGCCTGTTTCGGAGGGCATGAACAGGGCGGAACAACCCAGCCCGGAGAGCAATGCCACATCGGCTTCCAGGGTGCGCGGGTAGTTCCGCAGGTCTGTTGGGTCGTTGAATTGCAGGGGGTTGACGAAGATGCTGCAGGCCACCGCGCCATGATCCAGCAGGGCACGCTCCACCAGGGCCGCATGACCGGCGTGCAGGGCTCCCATGGTGGGGACGAAGCCCACGCTCTGCCCGTTTCTGCGGGCATTGGCGCTCCAGCCTGCCATGGCCTCGGGGGCTGTTAGGATCTCCACGTCCGGTGCGGGTTTGGCGTGGTCGGATGGGTGTCCATCAAGGGGGGCTTTGTTGATGTTCCGGCCAAAAGTCTATATTTTTGTACCCGAATCCCCCACTCCACATCATGAGTTTGAAGAACGCGAAGGTCCTGACCATTTCCCAATCCATCCACCCTTTCATGGATGGTCCCGAGGAGATGGCGAAGGTCGCACGCCAACTGCCCCAGGGTATCCTGGAGCAAGGCAATGAGATCCGGGTGTTCATGCCGAAGTTCGGCTGCATCAACGAACGCAGGCACCAGCTGCACGAGGTGATCCGCCTCAGCGGGATGAACCTCATCATCAACGATACGGACCATGCCCTTCTGATCAAGGTGGCCAGCGTGCCCAGCGCGCGCATGCAGGTGTACTTCATCGACAACGAGGAGTATTTCAAGCGCAAGTCCGATACCCATTGCACGGAAGGGGAGTTCCACGCCGACAACGACGAGCGTGCCCTCTTTTTCGGTCGCGGGGTGCTGGAGACCGTTCGGAAATTGGGCTGGGTGCCGGACATCATCCACTGCCATGGCTGGATGACCGCCTTCGTGCCCCTGTACGTGAAGCACCAGTTCGCTGACGACCCGCACTTCGAGAATGCCAAGCTGGTATACAGTGTGTACGACCAGCCTTCCGAAGCCTTGGACAAGAACCTGGTGAAGAAACTGACCATGGAAGGTTTCGACAAGGACCTGCTGAAAGGCCTGGCGAAGCCCACCACGGATGAACTTCAGAAGTTCGCCATGGGGCTCAGCGATGGCGTGGTGAAGGCCAGTGCCAAACTGAGCAAGGGGCTGGAGACCGCCGTCAAGGGTTATGAGCGCTCCGTGCTATTGAGCCACGGCGCCGAAGGCGACATGGTGCAGGCGCACGCCGACTTCTACCATGGCGTGTTGGAGGAGGCACTCGTTTAAGGTGTTCGCTTCCTACATGGCCGGCGCCTTCCGCTCGTTGTTGCCCCTCGCCACCATGATGGCGTTGGTATTGTCCGTTGGCTGCAAAAAGCCCGAACAAGACCTTGGTCTGGAATTGCTTCCCGTGGATGCCTTGGGTGTGCAGGTGGACACTGCGGCCCTGCATGCGTATGTGATCGCTGATTCCAACATCCGCACCAGCGGGCTTACCCGCAACCTGGTGGGTTCCTATCTGGACCCTCATTTCGGATCGGTGCGCGCTGGCATTGTCACCCAGGTAAGGCTCAGTTCCAACATTCCATTGGGTCAGGACAACTCCGGCCTTGTGGCGGACAGCCTGGTGCTTGCCCTTGCTTTCGATGGCATCAATTACGCCTACGGGGACCTATCCGGACAGGTCTTCCAGGTGTATGAGCTTTCCGAGAGCCTTTCCTTGGATTCGGTCTACCGCAGCGACCGCATCCCGGATTTCCATCCGGAGGATCAGGTGGCCGTGCGTGGCGGGCGCTTGGTGCCCCAGCCGCTGCGCAATGTGGTCATCGGCGGCGACAGCCTTCAGCCGCAACTCCGGATAAAGCTTGGGCGGGATCTTGCTCAGCGCTTGCTGAATGCCTTCGGTACTTCCGACCTCGTCGACAACGCCGCCTTTCTGGAGTTCTTCAAGGGCTTGTACATCAAGGTCGATAATGGGCAACAGCTCCCCTTCCAACAAGGTCTCCTCTATTTCAACCTGACCAACGCGGCCAGCAAAATGGTGCTGTATTACCGGGATACGACTACCGATCCCGTGGAATCCCGCGTCTTCGACTTCGTGATCAACCAGAGCTGCGTGCGCTACACGGTGGTTGAGCACGAGCATCAAGCAGCGCTCTACCCGTACCTGCCAACGCTTCTTGCCGATACCAGCCTGGCCGCTACAGCTACGTACGTGCAAGCTTTGGGTGGTTTGCGCACGGTGGTCCGCTTCCCGGACATCATGCGCTATGATTCAGCGGGCCTCGTGCTGGCCAAAGCGGAGCTCATCATGCCCCTTTCAGGAACGTACGACCCATTTCTGCCTCCTCCAGCGCAGCTCTTTCTATTCAGAAAGGACGATGCAGGTGCTGATGCCTTTCTGCCGGACCAATTGGCCGGGCTGGGCGTGATCGATGGCAATTTCAGACCCACGGAACAGGCTTATCGCTTCAACATAACCCGCTATGTGCAGGGCGTGTTGAACGGCAGCCTGCCGAACAACGGGTTGGAGCTGGTGCCAGCAAGCAACGGCATTACGGCCAACCGCGTTATGTTGACCGGTCCGGCAAGTGCGGAGAAGCCCATGCGTTTGAGGCTTACTTTTACCACATACTGAAACGAGCATGTGCGGGATAGTGGCATACTTGGGCGACAAGGACGCCTACCCCATTCTTATCAATGGGTTGAGGAGGCTGGAATACCGGGGGTACGATAGTTCCGGTGTGGCCATGATGGATGGTGGTGTGCTGAACATCCAAAAATGCCAAGGCAAGGTGAGCGACCTGGAAGCCCATGTTGGCAGCCAGGGTATGAAAGGCACCGCAGGCATGGGCCACACCCGTTGGGCTACCCATGGTCCTCCCAACGACATCAACGCCCACCCGCATCGTAGCACCAGCGGAGATCTCGCTTTGATCCACAACGGTATCATCGAGAACTACGCAGCGATCAAGGAGGAGCTGATGCACCGCGGGCACACCTTCAAAAGCGATACGGATACCGAGGTGTTGGTACACCTTATCGATGACATTCAGCGCTCCGAAGGCGTGGACATAGCGGAAGCTGTTCGACTGGCCCTGGTCAGTGTGGTGGGAGCTTACGCGATCGTGGTCATGGACCGCAAGGAACCGGATCTGCTGGTTGCGGCGCGCAAGAGCTCGCCTTTGGTGATCGGCATTGGTGATCATGGTGATCATTTCGTGGCCAGCGATGCCACACCCATTGTGGAGCACACCAAGAACGTGGTCTACTTGGAGGATGGTGAGATCGCTGTTATGGACCGTGTGAACGGTCTTAAGGTCCGCAACATCAAGAACCAGGTCAAGACGCCCTTCATCCAAGAGCTGGAAATGCATTTGGAGGCTTTGGAGAAAGGTGGCTATGACCATTTCATGCTGAAGGAGATCCATGAGCAGCCTCGGAGCATCCGGGACAGCATGCGTGGGCGGTTGAACGTGACCAAAGGCGAGGTGGTACTGGGAGGCATCAAGGACCATGAGCAGAAACTCGTGAACGCCAAGCGCATCCTGATCCTGGGGTGTGGTACCAGTTGGCATGCCGGCTTGGTAGGTGAGTACCTGTTCGAAGAGCTTGCCCGCATTCCAGTGGAAGTGGAGTACGCCAGCGAATTCCGTTACCGGAACCCGATCGTGGGGGAAGATGACGTGGTAATTGCGATCAGCCAAAGCGGTGAAACGGCGGATACCATGGCGGCCATCGAATTGGCCAAAAGCAAAGGCGCCACGATCTTCGGCATCTGCAACGTGGTGGGCAGCAGCATAGCCCGGGTCACTGGTGCCGGCTCCTATACCCATGCGGGCCCGGAGATCGGAGTGGCCAGTACCAAGGCTTTCACTGCGCAGGTTACCGTTCTTACGTTGATGGCCCTGATGATCGGTCAGCGAAAAGGCACGATCAATTCCAGCCAATTCCATCGGCTCATCCATGAGCTGGACAGCATACCCGACAAGGTGCAACAAGTGCTCTTGAAAGAGCCGCAGATCCAGTACATCGCGGACATCTACAAGGACGCCGGAAATGCCCTGTACCTGGGCCGTGGATACAGTTTCCCCGTGGCCTTGGAAGGTGCGCTGAAGCTGAAGGAGATCAGCTACATCCACGCCGAGGGATACCCCGCGGCGGAGATGAAGCACGGCCCGATCGCCTTGATCGACGAGGCCATGCCCGTTTTCGTGATCGCCACTAAAGGGGCCAGCTACGAAAAGGTGGTAAGCAACATTCAGGAGGTGAAGGCCCGCAAAGGCAAGATCATCGCCATAGTGACCGAGGGTGATCAGGTGGTGAAAGGCATGGCCGATCACGTGATCGAGATCCCGGACACGCTCGACCCCTTCGTTCCCTTGCTCAGTGTGGTGCCTTTGCAATTGATCAGCTACCACATCGCCGTGATGCGCGGATGCAACGTGGACCAGCCCCGAAACCTGGCCAAGAGCGTTACGGTGGAGTAGGCGCAGGCGCTCCGTCAGCGCGGTTCCACATGAACACCCGGTCGTTGTTCATGTAGGGCCCCAGGTCCTTGCTGAACAACAAGTGGCCCAGGTCTATCAATGGTAATACGCCAAAGCCCCCGAAGGTGACCCCGTACACAACGGCCACCTTGGGCGTTGTGCCGAGGTAGAGCCTGTGTGCACCGAAAGGCCCCAGGAACAGCGCCAGTCCGGAAGCCACCAAGCGCTGGTTCTCACGCGCGGGCGAACCCGCTGGAATGCTGTCTGCAGGCAGGTATGCTGGCCAAGGTCCTCCGTCCCGACCAAAAGCGACGAACGTGCTGATCGGAGAATGCACCAGGAGCACGCATGCCAGCAGCAAGCGCAGCGTGCCCAGCCAAGCGTGCAGGGTGAAAAAGGAACAGGCATCGCGGTCCCGTAGGGTCCGGATGCCTGTTCCGATCGATGTTGTAGCGGGCATTATTTGCCAGCAGCGTAGCGCTTGGCCACTTCAGCCCAGTTCACTACGCTCCAGAAGGCAGCGATGTAGTCCGGACGGCGGTTCTGGTAGTTGAGGTAATAGGCATGCTCCCACACGTCCATTCCCAGGATCGGAGCGCCGCCGCAGCCCACATTAGGCATCAAGGGGTTGTCCTGGTTGGGTGTGCTGCACACCTCCAGCTTGCCACCCGCGTGCACGCACAGCCAAGCCCAACCACTGCCGAAGCGGGTGGCGCCGGCAGCTGCGAACTTCTCTTTGAAGGCGTCGAAGGAGCCGAAGTCGCGCGTAATGGCGTCGGCCAATTCGCCTTCAGGAGCACCTCCGGCATTGGGCGCCATGATGTTCCAGAACAGCGTGTGATTGAAGTGTCCTCCGCCGTTGTTGCGAACAGCCATGTTGTTCATGTCAAGCCCCTTCATGATCTCCTCGATGGACAGGCCTTCGAGCGGGGTCCCTTCGATGGCCTTGTTCAGGTTGGTCACGTAGGCTTGGTGGTGTTTGCCATGGTGTATTTCCATGGTGCGTGCGTCGATGTGGGGCTCCAAAGCATCGAACGAATAGGGTAGTTGGGGCAGGTTGAACGCCATGTTGGTCGGTTTATAGTGGGGTTCTGTCGGAAAGGGCACAAAGATAACCACCACAAGGGGGGTGCTGTTTGGAAGTATGGCTATACGTAACCTTACCTTTGTGGCCAAATTTCACCAATACGCACTACTGTCATGATCAAGAAGTTCGCACTGCTCGCCACTGTGGCAGCCCTGTTCGTTGCTTGCGGCGAGGCTCAGACCGAAGCCATGGAGCAGAAGGTTGATGAGACCGCCACCCAAGTGGAGGAGGTTGCAACCGACGCCCAGGAAGCCATTGAAGAAGCCGCTGATGCAGCTGTTGAAGCTGTTGAAGAAGGCGCTGAGAAGGTTGAAGCCGCTGTGGAAGAGGTGAAGTAAGCCGACCACGAAAGAGTACGGAAAAGGGGGCCTAAGCCCCCTTTTCCCATTTTGGGTGGTCAGCTTCCCTTTACCAGTTCCAGCCGTGCCTTGTCGAACAGCGGATCCGCACCGAGCATGGTCTCATAGTACCCTGCATTGCCCCAAAGATTCCGGGCGATGCCCGCCTTCAAGCGGGACCGGATCTGCGCCCGGGAGCGCTCCAAGTCCTTTGGGCGCTCTTCGATGCCTTGGCTCTGCGCGTAGCGTCCCAATTCGCGCAACAGCTCATCGCTTACCATGAAACGCTGGTTGAAAGTCTTGTATGAGCCGTATGCCAATAGCTTCTCGCGCTGGCGGTCGGCCACATCGAATGCGAACTGGTTGAGCGTGCCACTGAAGAACAACTCGCTCAGGTAGTGCGAGCCCTCGGTGGTGTCCGCGGCAACGTAAATGTCGGGCATCACACCACCGCCGCCGAACACCACCCGACCACCGATCGTGGTGTAGCGCTGGGTGGAATCCACTCGGACGTTCTCCGCGGAGAGGATCTCCCCGTTCTCGTAACGCTCTTCCAAGTCATGTTTGTAATCGATCCCTTCGCCGTAGGGCCTTTGGATCGAACGACCGGAAGGGGTGTAGTACCGGGCGGTCGTTAGTCGCACGGCACTCCGGTCCGGAAGTTCCAAATGCTCCTGCACCAAGCCTTTGCCGAATGAGCGGCGCCCCACGATGAGCCCCCGGTCGTTGTCTTGGATGGCACCGGCGATGATCTCGCTGGCACTGGCCGAGCCTTCGTCTATGAGAACGGCCAAGGGGAGTTCCTCCAAGCTGCCACGGCGCGTGGCCTGTATGTCCTGCCTGGGCGAGTTGCGGCCCTGGGTGTAAACGATGGTGCGGTCGGCGGGAAGGAACTCATCGGCCAGATCGATGGCCGCGTTCAAGTAGCCTCCTCCATTGCCCCGAAGGTCCAGCACCAATCGCGTCATGCCCTCCTTCTTCAACTGGGCCACGGCATCCATGAACTCACGATGCGTGTTGCGTGCGAAGCGCACCAGCTTGATGTAGCCGGTCCCATCCGCGTCGATCAGTGATGCCGCCACGCTGTTTATGGGGACCTTGCCACGCTTGATCCGCACATCGAATGGTTCTTCCTTTCCGCTACGCAGGAAGGTAACGGTGACCTCGCTGCCTTTGGGGCCGCGCAGGAGCTTCATCACTTGGTCGTTGGTGATTCCCACGCCGGCCATCCGGGTGGTATCGGCCTTCATGATCCGATCGCCCGGGCGGATACCGAGCGCCTCGCTCGGGCCGCCTTCCACCGGTGTTACCACCACCACCGTGTCACGCTGTATGGCGAACTCGATCCCGATGCCGTCGAAACTGCCTTCCAGGGGCTCCTGTGCGGCGCTCAGCTCGGCGGCGCTGATGTAGTAGCTGTGCGGGTCCAAGCGCTGCAGCAGGTCCTGGAGCACTTCGTCCACCAGCGCCATTTTCTGCACGGTATCCACGTACTGCCGGTCTATGAGGTCGATCACGCGCCCGATCTTCTCCGAAGCGGAAGGTTCGCGCTTGCCCAGCAGGCGTATGGCTCCTGACCCGGAGCCCATGTCGTTGCCAATGAAGAGACCGGCCACCAATGCCAGCGCAAGCATCAAGGGGTAGAAGGGGGAGACCGAACGACGGTCGTTGGGCATGGGGTTCATACGAGCTCCAGTTTACGCACCATCAAACCGCCTTTCTCCAAGAGGTCCAGGCCGGAAGGGTCCTTGTAGGCATCCAGGTACACCAGGCGTTTGATGCCCGCCTGCAGGATCAACTTGCTGCATTCCTTGCAGGGGGAGTGCGTAAGGTATAACGTCGCACCGCGTGCATTGTTGGTGCTTCGGGCCACTTTCAGGATGGCGTTGGCCTCGGCATGCAGCACATACCAGTGTGTCATGCCCTCCGCATCCTCGCAATCGTTGGGGAAACCGGTGGGCGTGCCGTTGTAGCCGTCGCTTATGATCATCCCATCCTTCACGATGATGGCGCCAACCTTCTTGCGGGTGCAATGGCTCAGCTTGGACCATTCCAAGGCCATGCGCATGTAAGCACTGTCGTAGCGGTCCTGCTTGGCGGGATCGGTGTGTACGATGGCGTCTTGTGCGGTGGACATGGGGGGCGTGAAAGTAGTACGGCCGCATGGAGCGGCCGTATCTGTGTACCCAGGGCGGGACTCGAACCTGCCTTCGGCATGCAGGCCCGCCGAACTCCACGCTGGATCATCACTACAGTACCCAGGGCGGGACTCGAACCCGCACGAATTGCTTCACTGGTGTTTGAGACCAGCGCGTCTACCGATTCCGCCACCTGGGTAGGTGTTGGGGCGGCGAAGATAGTCGCTTGGAGCTTTCCCCATGACCCATCCGCATGGGCATTTTTTCAAGGATGGAAGGCCCCTTTTCTCCGGCATCGCATCACTCTTGAAAGGAGCGCACCGCATACCCGTTCGCGATCAATTCAGCCTTTTGGTCAGGAGATAGGTCATGCTCATAGGCCGCAACCACCGGCGTGTAGAACATCAGCTCAATGGGCCAAGGACAGTTGGTGACCACGGTCCTGGGTTCCACTTGCGACCACGTTCCCGGAATGGTGTAGCGAGGACTATTCCTGCCCAGTGGTGCGGTGCGGTCCAGCGAGAAGCGAAGGGGCAGGAGCACAAGGAGCACCACTCCGGTGCGGGCGGCGATCATGCTGAAGGATCCAAGCCCCTGTTGCCACCAGTGCTCGATCATGACACCGGCCATGAGGCAAATGGCCGGCACAGCGATGACCACATAAGCAGGCATTTTGGTGACCGCGAGCGAAAAGACCAGGTACGGAACAAGCCACCAAAGCACCACTGGAGCATGCCGCGCGGGATCCTTGCGGAAAGGGCCTGCCAGGAACAACAGGATCGCCAAGGGAACAAGCTCGCCATGGAGCATGGGCAGTTGCGCCCAGTAGTAGTACCACGGTCTGCCATGCTCCTCCAGGTCGTGCGTAAAGTGCTGCCAATGGCTTGCCGATGCGGCCTCGGCCACTGTCGGGAACGCATGCTGCACGTACAGGGTCCACGGTAAGGCGATGAGCACGGCACTGGTCACCAGTGCGATCAGGAGCAGTGCGGCCCTACCGGCGGACCCCGGTCGATAGCCCACCAGCCAAGCCAAGGCCACGGGCAGCACGATTAATGAGGGCCATGATTTGCTCAGGAACGCCAAGCCCAACAGCACGCCGGAAAGCATGGCCGACGGCAGGGACGACAACCTTGCCATGCGCTCGGCAGCGAACAACGAAGCCAGCACCAGGCACAGCAGGAAGGTGTCCGGATGATCGTTGGAAGTGCGACCGCTTGCCAACTCGATCAGGTGCCCGTTGATGGCAAAGAGGAGTGCGGCCCAGAAAGCCACGCGCTCGTTGAAAAGGGAGCGTCCCAGCCCGTAGAGCAGGAAGAGGGCAAGCGAGCCCAGCACGGCCGAGGGCACCCGCACCGCCCACGGGTGGTGACCGAAACACTTCAGCGATGTGGCGATGCACCAGAGCGAGAGCGGAGGCTTGTTCAGCCAGATGTGTCCGTGTGCCCAAGAACCTGCTGTGTGCGGGGTGTTGGCATCCGCGTAGAGTTTGGGTTCAAGCGGTTCATGGATCAGGTGCTTGGCCACCAGCGCATGATAGCGTTCATCCCACTCGTGCAACTCGCTGTCCAATGAAGGGCCCAAGCGTAACAGGAACGCAGATGCCACAAGCACTGCAACTGCCGCGTTACTGCGGGCATTCCGGTGAAGCCACCAGGCAGCGGGGAGCAGCGCGTAGCCGAGAAGCAGGAGCGGCAGGGCCATGCCGCAAGGTAGGTTCGGGTATAGCACTGCGCCCCATCACTTGATTTGTTCAAGGGTTGGGCCTGCCCAAGGCGGAGCGTATCGCTCACCGCACGGTTCCAACAAAGCCTGGCCGCAGCGTTCCCTCATCGCCCGATCCACCACGACCGCAGCCGATGCTGTTCCTTGCTCGGTGAGGTAATGGCGATCAACTTTCCGTCCGCTCCGAGGCTGAATCCCGCCTTGCTCAACCACTCCTCCATTGGCAGGACACTCGGCTCGTTCAAGTGGCGCTGCAGGAAAGCCCCGATGTCCGGGCCGGTCAAGCGCTCAATGGTGGCGAACAGCTCATCGTCCTTGAAGGGTTTTTGTGGCCCGTATTCGCGCTGCAGGTCGCGCACCAGCTCCTGCACGCCGTACTTGCCTTTGCTGCGTTCGCGCAGCGCGATGTCCAGGCCCATGCAGAAGAGGGTGCCTTTGAGGTAGAAGTTGGGGTATTCATCCTGCTTCTCCATGGCCTGCTGGCTCAGCGTGGTCAGGGGCATGTTGTCCGGGAACCTGCGCATATCCTGGACCTTATCCTGGATAACGCCCAGGAAATCACCCACGCTCTGTCGCCCTTGTTTGATGGGCATATGGATGGCGAAGTACTCGGTCATGCCTTCGTAGAGCCAGAGGTGGCGGCTCATGCGCGGGGTTTGGAAGTCGTAGTTGGCGATCTCTTCACTGCGCACGCTCAGCGGCAGAATGGTGTGGAAGAACTCGTGACTGGCGATGCCATACACGCTGAACGCGATCATGTCCGCATCGAGCGGCATGCACAGGAGCACCAAGGTGCTTGCCGAATGCTCCAGGCCATCGCCCATCATGCTGCCCTCTTGGGAATTCGGGTGGTGGTAGATGAGAAAGGTGTAGTTCCTGACCGGTAAGCTGCCACCCAGATAAGCGCGTTGGTCGGCGAGCAGGGGCCGAATCTGTTCAGCCACATCGCGCGCTATGGCCTGGCCTGTGGTGCTGTGGCAGGCCACCAGCACGTCGATGTCCTTCATGCGGATGTGTACCGTGTCCGGGGGCGCCACCAGCATGGGGTTGTCTACCAAGTGGTGGTAGCTCGAAGCATTGAAAGTGGCCCGTTCCGCTTGCTCATCCTGCCGAGGCAAGCTGGTGGCCACATAGTGTGTGGCGGGCTTCTGCAGGTGGATGGTGTAGGGACGGCCTTCATATCCCTCGAAGTAGCCGATCACCGTATTGTGGTTCAGCACCGTGGCCTCGGCCTTCACGGTGCCTTCGGAAGAGCGGTAGTTACCCAACGAGAAGCGCAGGTCGAACTCCTCCCAACCATCGTCCACCGTGTAAGTGATGCGGCTCAGGCCACGCGGATCGGGCAGTACCCATCGGTTCACATCCAGGCGCCGAATGGGGATCGGGTCACCATCCGTATCGAAAGCACCGATATCGCCGACCAGCCGTCCATGGTCCATGGCGCCGTAGATACCCGGAACGATGCGTGGAAGGGCGAAGATCAGTGGCTCGTTGCCCATCGGTGGCACGATCAGCTCCACCTCGAGCCTGTCGTTGCGTTGATCGCACAGGTCGATGGTGGCGGTGATCGTATCCTGGGCGTTCAGGACGAGCGGGAGAGCGAGCAGTAGGAGGAGTGGGGTACGCATGGCGATGAAGGAACGAGGTACATGCTATGACGGTCCCCGAGCGCCGTGGTTACAGCGCCCATTCACAACTTCCGCAACAGCCCCCTTAGATCCACTTTCTCCCCCACGATCCGCTCCACCTCACTGATGGGCACCCGCTCCTGCGCCATGCTGTCCCGTTCACGGATGGTGACAGCGTTGTCGGTCAAGGTTTCGTGGTCCACGGTGATGCAGTAGGGCGTACCGATCGCATCCTGGCGGCGGTAGCGTTTGCCGATGCTGTCCTTGTCGTCGTACTGGCAGTTGTGGTCCACCTTCAGGCGATCCATGATCTCGCGTGCCTTCTCGGGCAGGCCATCCTTCTTGATCAGCGGCAGCACGGCCACCTTCACGGGCGCCAGCGGTGCGGGGATGCGTAGCACTTCGCGCGTTTCGCCGTTGGCCAGTTGCTCTTCGGTGTAGGCCGCGCTCAGGATGGCGAGGAACATGCGGTCCAGGCCGATGCTCGTTTCCAGCACGTAGGGCACGTAGCTCTCGTTGGTCTCCGTGTCGAAGTAGCGCAGCTTCTTGCCGCTGAACTTCTCGTGGTTGCCCAGGTCGAAATCGGTGCGGCTGTGGATGCCCTCCAGCTCCTTGAAGCCCATGGGGAACTTGAACTCGATGTCGCAGGCGGCGTCGGCGTAGTGCGCCAGTTTGATGTGGTCGTGGAAGCGGTAGTTCTCCACGGGCAGGCCCAGCGCGCGGTGCCAAGCCATGCGCTTCTCCTTCCAGGTGTCGTACCACTCCTGCTGGGTGCCGGGCTTGATGAAGAACTGCATCTCCATCTGCTCGAACTCGCGCATGCGGAAGATGAACTGCCGCGCCACGATCTCGTTCCGGAAAGCTTTCCCCGTTTGCGCGATGCCGAAGGGCAGCTTCATCCGCGCGCTCTTCTGCACGTTCAGGAAGTTCACGAAGATGCCTTGGGCAGTTTCGGGACGCAGGTAGATGGTGCTGCTCTCGCCGCTTACGCTGCCCAGTTCGGTGGCGAACATCAGGTTGAACTGCCGTACCTCGGTCCAGTTGCCGGTGCCGCTCACCGGGCACTTGATCTCCTCGTCGATGATCAGTTGGCGCACCGCCTCCAGGTCGTTGGCTTCCAGCGCGGCCTTCATACGGCCTTCCACCGCATCAATGCGGTCCTGGCTGCGCTTCACATTCGGGTTGGTGGCGCGGAATTGCGCTTCATCGAAGGACTCGCCGAACTTCTTGCGGCCCTTTTCCACCTCCTTCTCGATCTTGTCAGCATACTTGGCCATGTGCTCTTCCAGGAGCACGTCGGCGCGGTAGCGCTTCTTACTGTCCTTGTTGTCGATCAGCGGATCGTTGAAGGCATCCACGTGGCCGCTGGCCTTCCACGTGGTGGGGTGCATGAAGATGGCCGCGTCGATGCCCACGATGTTCTCGTTGAGCTTGGTCATGGCCTCCCACCAGTAGCGGCGGATGTTGTTCTTCAGCTCCACGCCGTATGGCCCGTAGTCGTACGTGGCGCTAAGGCCGTCGTAGATCTCGCTGCTTTGGAACACGTAGCCATACTCTTTGGCATGGCCGATCAGGGTCTTGAGTTTGTCCTCGTTGGTGCTCATGTTGTGGTGTGCATCCGCTCTGGAAGCCTTCAGCGTTGCGGCGGCAAAGATGCGCAGTGGAAAGCGTTCCGTTCACCAGGTTTCAAATGGACGGCAATGGACACGGTTGGAGGCCGTGTCCATTGCCGTCCATGGAAGTCCGTTGGTACTGGAATACGAGTTTCCTCCCCCATACCAGGAGAGATGGTCATTGAAGTTGAAGAGCACGGGTCCTATTGTGTATCAGCTCCGCCACACCAGCCGCTGGCGCAGCAAACGGTTCGGTCCGTAAAGGCCGCTGCCTACCTTCGCTTTCGGAATGGAAGCGCCCCTCTGGCTATTGATCATGCTGGTGCTGCTGAGCGCAGCGAGCACGGCGCTGTGCATCCTGCTGTACATGCGGATGCGCCGACGGGACGCTGAGCACCGGGCCGCCGAGGAGAAGGCGCGGGAACTGCTGGCGCGGGTGGACAACCTGCAGTTGCAGAACCTGGAGTCGAAGCTGAACCCCCACCTGTTCAAGAACATCCTCAACTCCATCCAGTCACACGCCTACCAGACCTACTTCGCGCTGGATAAGCTGGCTAACGTACTGGACTACATCCTCTATGAGAGCCGAAGTCGTTTCGTGTCGCCCAAGGAGGAGATCGCCTTCGCGCTGGACCTGATCGAGATCAACCGCATCAAGCTTAGCCCGCTGTTCCAATTGACCGTGCGCACGAAGATCAATGAGGAGGAAGCGCTCTACGACCAGCGGCTGATCGCCCCGCTGATCTCGGTGGACCTCATCGAGAACGCCTTCAAACATGCGGACCTGCAGAGCGAGGGAGCCTTCATCTCGGTGGTCTTCGAGTTCCGCGAGCACCGCTTCAGCATCACCGTGTCCAACAAAATCTCGCCCAAGACCCGCCTGCCCAGGCAGAAGGGTGGGTTGGGACAGCACACGTTGGAGGAACGCCTGCGCATCATCTACAAGGAGCATTTCAAGCTGGACCGCTTCGTGGAAGGGGATGTCCACATCGCACACCTGAACATCGACCTCTTTGGACACAAGGCTGCGCTGCGTGCTGCTCGATGACGAGCTGCCCGGATTGACCTACTTGAAGATGCTGTGCGAGCGCCTGCCGGGCGTGGAGGTGGTGAAGGCCTTCAACAGCCCGGAGACCCTGCTGCGCGAACTGCCCACACTGGATTTCGACCTGTGCATCCTGGACATCGACATGCCGGGCATGAACGGGCTACAGGTGGCCGAACTGCTGGGCGGTCGCCCGGTGATCTTCACCACCGCTTACCATGAGTATGCCGCCGAAGCCTTCGATCTGGACGCCATTGACTATGTGCGCAAACCGGTGCGCCTGGAGCGCCTGGAACAAGCGCTGCGCAAGGTGGCCGCGCGTGTGCCCGTGGGTAGATCGGCAGCCGGGCCGGTGAGCGTGAACACCGATCGTGGCAAGGCGCTCCTGCACCCGGGCGACATCCTGTTGGCGCGCACCGCCGAGAACGACAGCCGCGACAAGGAAGCCTGGCTGCGCGATGGGACCAAGGTCCTCCTGAAGAACATGACCTTCGACCGACTGATGGACTTGTTCGAGCAGGGCGGGCTTTTGCGCGTGAGCAAGCGGGAGGCGATCGCCCTGTCCGTGCTGCGCTTCTTCGATCACGATACGATCACCACCACGTTGCTGGATGGCGACGGCAGGCCGGTGGTCGTTTCCCTGGGCGAGAGCTACCGCGCCGAATTGTTGCGGAGGATCGGGAAGCGATAACGCTGCGATACCCCTCGGGGTGGTTTCGTGGCGATCCACGTCCGTTTCATTACAGAACCGCATGCGTTGATCACGCAGGCGTGCGGCAGGGCTTTGGCGCGCCAAAGATTTGTGGCATGAGCGGCAGGGGAACAGCAACGCGTGGATGGTGGACGCACCCGTGGCACCGCGCACACGGCCTGTCACCGGTCATCTTTCGCCATGGCCTGTTCCTTCTGCTGCTCGCCAATTCCGGCAGCGCCGATGCACAAAGCGGCATGGGCATCGGCCTGTACCCCACCGGCACGGAGACCGGCTTCGGCCTGCGTACCGGCAAGGACAGCCGTTGGGCCGGAGACCTGCGGGTAACGCGCTTCGGTATGCAAGGCACAGCTGAGGCGCGCACCGGATCCTGCGTGAACGAGGCCAGCATACTGTACCGGCCGCTCCACTTGGAACGCATCCGCTTGCATACCGGGCTCGGCTTCCGTGTGGACTGGCAGTTCGGCACCGGGCAGGAGCACCGCTATGGCGCGGTGATGCCCATCGGCGTGGAGGCCTTCCCCTTTCCCATCCACCTTGCGGGGCTCTTCTTCGAGGCCGCGCCCTATTGTACCATCGACCGTTCCGGCGTTCCCTCCTATGGCGTGCGTACCGTGGCCGGTTTTGTATGCTACATACCCACACGAGAGCGATGAAGAACCTGCGCGACCTGCTGTTCTACGTGGCCGTCATCGGCGGCTTCAGTGCCTTGATGTACGCCATCATCCACAAGGGTGCAGTGCTGGAGGAGGGGCGTGACATTGCGCCACTGGTTGACAATGGTGGTGCATGGCAGGATTTCATTTCGTCGATGGCCCATAACCTGGCCCATCCGCTCTTCATCCTGCTGGCGCAGATCGTCACCATCATCCTGGCGGCGCGTGTGTTCGGCTGGATCTGCAAGAAGATCGGCCAGCCCACGGTGATCGGTGAGATCATCGCAGGCATTGTGCTTGGCCCCTCCCTGGTGGGTTTGTATTTCCCGGAATTCTCCAATGCGCTCTTCCCGGCGGCATCACTTGGCAACCTGCAGTTCCTGAGCCAGATCGGCTTGATCCTCTTCATGTTCGTGGTGGGCATGGAGCTGGACCTGAAGGTGCTGCGCAACAAAGCGCATGATGCGGTGGTGATCAGCCATGCCAGCATCGTGATCCCCTTCGCCTTGGGCGTGGGGCTGGCCTGGTATGTCTATGGCAGTTTCGCGCCGCAAGGGGTGCGCTTCTCCTCCTTCGCGCTGTTCCTGGGGATCGCCATGAGCATCACCGCGTTCCCCGTGCTGGCGCGCATCGTGCAGGAACGCGGCCTGCACCGCACACGTCTTGGTACAGTGGTGATCACCTGCGCTGCGGCCGACGACATCACGGCCTGGTGCCTGCTGGCCGCCGTCATCGCCATCGTGAAAGCGGGCACCTTCGTAAGCGCGCTTTATACCATCGCCTTGGCGGCGGTCTATGTGGTGCTCATGCTCAAGGTGGTGCGCCCCTTCCTGCGCCGCGTGGGCGAGCTGCATGTGCGGCGTGAGAACCTCAGCAAGCCCATCGTAGCCATCTTCTTCCTCACGCTGTTGCTCTCGGCCATGGCCACCGAGGTCATTGGCATCCACGCGTTGTTCGGGGCTTTCATGGCCGGCGCCATCATGCCGGAGAACGTGCGTTTCCGCAACCTCTTCATCGAAAAGGTGGAGGATGTGGCTCTGGTGCTGTTGCTGCCCCTCTTCTTCGTGTTCACCGGGCTGCGTACGCAGATCGGCCTGCTCAACGACCCCTACTTGTGGAAGGTGACTGCTGCCATCATCGGGGTGGCCATCGTGGGCAAATTCGTGGGCAGTGCGCTGGCCGCACGCTTCGTGGGCCAGAGTTGGCGCGAAAGCCTCACCATCGGAGCGTTGATGAACACCCGCGGGCTCATGGAACTCGTGGTGCTGAACATCGGTTACGACCTGGGCGTGCTCACGCCGGAGATCTTCGCGATGATGGTGATCATGGCCCTGGTGACCACCTTCATGACCGGTCCGGCGCTGAGCCTTATCGACCGGTTGTTCGGCCGGGCAAGCGAAGCGGTACCGGCGGAGATCCAGCAGCGTGCGCGTTACCGGGTGCTCCTTGCTTTCGGCGATCCGGACCGGGGCCGCGCCCTGCTGCGGGTGGCCCATGCACTGGTGGCCAGGCAGGAGGACAGCGCCGAGGTGGTGACCATGCACCTGAGCCCATCCAACGAATTGCACCACTACAACCTGGAGGAATACGAGCGGGAGAGTTTCGGCCCCATGCTGCAGGAGGCCAACCACCTGGGGCAGCGCATCACCACGCTGTTCAAGGCCACTTCGGACATCGAGCAGGACATCACAGAGGTGGCCAACCGGGGCGAGTTCGACCTGCTCCTGGTGGGCGTTGGGCGCTCCATCTATGAAGGCAGCTTGCTGGGCAAGGTGCTGGGCTTCACCACGCGCATCATCAACCCCGGCACACTGCTCAACACGGTCACGGGCCGCGAGAACCCCTTCGAGGAGTCGCCCTTCGATGAGCGCACACGCAATGTTTTGGCGCGGGCGCAGGTGCCTGTGGGGGTGCTTCTGGACAAGGGCTTGGAGCAGGTGGAGCGGGTCTTCATCCCTCTTTTCAGCGCGGCCGATGAGTTCCTGCTGGAGCATGCGCAGAAGCTGATCCGCAACGGGCGCGCCCAGATTACCGTGCTCGATGCCACAGGCCACGTGAAGGGCAGCACCAAGCTGAAGGAATGGGTGCGCAGCATCGCGCAGACAGCGCCCAACCACATCATCCTGGTGCAGGAACGCATGGTGGACAAGGAACTATTGGCCGCCGAGGACCTCATGCTCATCAGCGCAGAGAGCTGGAAGGGCTTGGTGGACAGCAAGAGCGTATGGCTGGCCGAGACACCGTCGGTGCTGGTGGTGACCAAGGGTGCCAGCTGATCCGCCGGTTATCTTTGAGGGGTGAGCGCCAAGCCCCTCCCCACGTTCGATCGCCGCATCTTCTGGGATGTGGATTTCGACCGGCTGGACCATGAGACGGATGCAGCGTTCATCATCGAGCGCGTATTCTCTTGGGGTGATATCCCGGATGTTCGTCAGGCGAGGAGGTACTACGGCGATGAACGGGTGCTCGCCATCCTTTTGGAAGCAGAGAACCTGCCCTTCGATTCGTTGCACTTGATCAGTGCCATCTTTCAAGTGCCGGTCGGCTCGCTCCGCAGCATGGCCCAGTATGAGGGCAAGGACTTTCGTGAACTGCGCTTCGCGGCCATGGCCGAAAGGAACCGGATCCATGGCTTGCCCGACCCACGCCCCTGGCTCGAAAGCCAATCGAAGTTCTTCGACGTCGTCAGAGGCTCTTGAGCATGCCCCATGTCCTCCGCCGGCCACATCTTCGATCACTTGTCCGCCGAAGCTTCAGCGTAGGCGGGTGATCGCCCGCGTGAAGGCCAATGCGCAACGCAAGCGCAGACCCTTCGACCGCGACGTGGATGCACGGGGCCCGGCCATCCGCCCCGAATACCTGCGCCAAGCCAGCGAGGAGGAACTGGCCTACTGGCGGGAGAAAACGTTGAAGGACCAACGCATCCAACAGCGCCGGTCACGCATCGCAGTGGCCGTGGTGGTACTGATCATTCTTGGAGCGATCCTGCTTTTGCAGTGGAACGCACCCACCTGAAGAGGTCCGCCGTGGAGCTACCGGTGGTTCCCTACTATCTTGTTCGCATGCTTGTGGGCCATGCCATTAAGGCGATGATCGATAGTCTGAAGGCCAACGCGCGACGGAAGCGCAGGCCTTTCGACCGTAACGTGGAACCTCTTGGGCAACGAATTCGCCCGGAGTGCCTGCGCAAGGCCAGCGAAGAGGAACTGGCCTACTGGCGGGAGCGTGCGCTTGCCGAGCAACGCAGGCAACGACGTGTTGTCGTGATCACGCTGTCGGTCTTCGTAGCGGTGGTGGTGTTGCTGTACTTGGCTTCGTAAGGGTATGCGGCCGTTCGCCGCGCCGCACCGATCTTTGGACCACCCATGCTACTTGCCCTGCCCCAAATCGAGCTGAAGTTCCCGCTGGAGAACCCGGTGCTGATCTTCTCGCTGGTGCTCTTCATCATCCTCTTCGGGCCACTGGTGCTGAACCGGCTGAAGATCCCGCCCATCATCGGCCTCATCATCGCGGGCATCGTCATCGGCCCCAACGGCTTCAACCTGATGCTGCGCGACGCCAGCATCGTGCTCTTCGGCACGGTGGGCTTGCTCTACATCATGTTCCTGGCAGGGCTGGAGATCGACATGCAGGAGTTCAAGAAGAACAAGTACCGAAGCATCATTTTCGGCTTGTTCACCTTCCTGATCCCCATGGGCATTGGCACGGCGGTGAGCTACTACTTCCTGGGCTACGCGCTCAACTCCTCCATTCTGCTGGCCAGCATGTTCGCATCGCACACGCTGATCGCCTACCCCATCGCCAGCCGTTTCGGGGTGATCAAGAACCGCGCGGTGAACATCACCGTGGGTGGCACCATCATCACCGACACTCTGGCCCTGTTGGTACTGGCGGTGATCGTGGGCATGGTGCAGGGCGATGTGGGTCAGGCCTTCTGGACGCGCCTCGGTGTGTCGCTGGCCATCTTCACCTTCATCGTCATGTGGGTCTTCCCTTGGCTGGCGCGCTGGTTCTTCAAGAAGGAAGGCGACAGCATTTCGCAGTACATATTCGTGCTGGCCACCGTGTTCCTGGCGGCGTTCTTGGCGGAGCTGGCGGGCGTGGAGGCCATCATCGGCGCCTTCGCCGCGGGTCTTGCGCTCAACCGCCTGATACCCCACACCTCACCACTGATGAACCGCATCGAGTTCGTCGGCAATGCGCTCTTCATCCCCTTCTTCCTCATTGGCGTGGGCATGCTGGTGGACTACCGCGTGTTCTTCAAAGGCACCGAAACGTTGAAGGTGGCCGCAACCATGACCATTGTGGCCACGGCCTGCAAGTTCATTGCGGCATGGCTCAGCAAACTCAGCTTCCGCTTCACACGCGATGAGTTCATGATGATGTTCGGCCTTAGCAACGCGCAGGCCGCCGCCACCCTGGCCGCTGTTACCGTGGGCTACAAGATCATTGTGGGCGTGGATGCGGACGGCAACGAGGTGCGCTTGCTCAGCGAAGCAGTGCTCAACGGCACCATCCTCATGATCCTGGTAACCTGCACCATCAGCTCCTTTGTGGTGGCGCGTGCGGCAAGTCGCCTGGCCGTGTTGGAGGGTGCGGCGGATGAAGGCCCGCAGGACGATGCCACCGGCCGCATTCTCGTAAGCCTGGCCGGGGTTGAGAAGGCCGAACCGCTGGTGGAACTGGCCATCCTGATGAAGCAGCCCAAGGTGCGCGAACGGCTCTTCGCACTGCACGTGGTGGACGAGCAGAACGGTGAGGCCAAACACAGCGAAGGCCGCAAACTCTTGGAGCAAGCCGTGAAACAGGCCGCCGCCACCGACAACGCCATGGAAGCTCTGGTGCGCCACGACCTCAATGCTGCCAGCGGACTGGTCTTCAGCATCAAGGAATACCACGTTACCGATGTGGTACTGGGCCTCACACGTGATGGGCTGGACACGCAGCCGCAATTCGGGGTGCTTACCGATACACTGCTGCAGCGCACCAACAAGGCCGTGTTCATCTACAGCCCGCTGCAACCGCTGGGTACCATCAAGCGCATCGTGGTGGCGGTTCCGCCCAGGGCCGAGTTCGAGACCGGCTTCGTGCGCTGGTTCGATCGCATCAAGGCCATTGCCAAGCAGACCGGTGCCGCCATCAGCTTCCACGCCAGCCTGGCCACCACCGAACGCATCAAGGTGCTGTGCGAGCGGGGTGCCGATCCGCTGAAGGCCACCTTTGAAGCGCTGGATAGCTGGGAGGACCTGCTGATCATTGGCCGCGATCTGGGTGGTGATGATCTGCTGGTGGTGGTGAGCGCACGGCGCGGCTCCCTGAGCTTTGATGCCAACCTGGAAAAGCTGCACCGGCAACTGGCCCGCTACTTCACGGACAACGGTTTCCTGGTGGTCTTCCCCGAGCAGTTCGGCGATGAATTCATGGGCAAGGCAGACCTGAACCCCAGCATGACGGAGGCCTTCGAGGAAGGCGTGAAGACCCTGGACAGTGCAGGACGCTTCGTGAAGAAGGTTTTCAAGGGCGATCGTTGATCCTGACCGGTAGTTTTGCCCGTGATGGAGGACAACACCGGGCTGCGCACGACCAAACGAGCAAGCAGCCGCATGTTGCGCATTCTTGCCGAGTTCCGCCGTTTCGTGCGCGAAACGATGGACCTGCATTGGGAGGCGCACATCGACAGCACTACCGAGATCATCCGCAAGGACATGATCTTCCGCGGCCACGTGGTGTGGGTGCTGGTGTGCAGCATCTTCATCGCCAGCATCGGCCTCAACGTCAACAGCACGGCGGTCATCATCGGCGCCATGTTGATCAGCCCGCTCATGGGTCCCATTCTGGCCACCGGGCTGGCCGTGGGCACCAACGACATGGACCTGCTGCGGCGGGCCTTGAAGAACTTCCTCATCATGGTGACGGTGGCTTTGATAACGAGCACCGTCTATTTCCTGCTTACGCCCATCAGCGACTACCAAAGCGAGCTCTTGGCGCGCACACGGCCCACCTTGCTGGATGCGGGCGTGGCCATCTTCGGCGGCATCGCGGGCATCATCGGCGTTAGTCGTCGCAACCGGGGCAACGTGGTGCCCGGCGTTGCCATCGCCACCGCGCTTATGCCGCCTTTATGCACCGCAGGTTACGGTCTGGCCACCCTGCAGTGGAATTTCCTGTTCGGCGCGCTCTACCTCTTCACGCTCAACGCCATCTTCATCGCCCTGGCCACGGTATTGATCGTGCGCCTGCTGAAGTTCCCCTTGGCCAAGGAGCTGAACGCGCGGCGCGAGAAGCAGGTGAAGATGTACATGGCCATTGCCGTTGTGCTGCTGCTGGCGCCCAGCGTGTGGGTGCTGTACGGCATCACGCAGGAGGCCATCTTCCGTCGCGAGTTGGACCGGTTCGTCCGGGCCAATTTTCCGCTTGAAGGGACCGAACTTTTGGAGCATCGCATCACCTACACCGATGCCGTGCAGCGCCTGGACCTGTATCTGGTGGGAGAACCCCTGGGCGAGGGCGTGCGCTCCGTGCTGGACAAGCAACTGCTGGAGCGGAACTTGTCGCAGGTGCAGTTGGTGATCCACCAGGCCGGTGCGGGCAGCATAGACTACCAAGCCATGCGCAGCGGCATCATCGAGGACATCTTCGATCGCAACGATCAGAAGTTGGCCGAGAAGGATGAACGCATCCGCGAGTTGGAACGCCAACTGGACCCCATTCCCATGGATGCCTTGGTGCGCGAAATGGCCGTGGTATTCCCCGGCATCAGCCAGTTCAGCTACGCCAATGCCGTGGTGTGGAACGGCAGCAAGCTGGATACCATCCCCACCGCCTTTGTGGCATGGAGCACCGAACTGAACGAGCAGACCGTGAAGCAGCGCGAGCAGGTGCTGAACGACTGGCTGGAGCAGCGCCTGGGCAAGAAGGGCATGCGCGTGGTGCGGGAGAAACGATGACCGCCTTCGGCGGTCTAGGGGGTTTGAACCGCAGATGAACGCAGATGCACGCCGATAAATGCCTGCCTCGATATGGCTTATGCTTGGGGCTACATCCGCGTTGCTCCGCGACCAAATATGCATCGGACCGTCTGCGGTTGTCTTGATCGCACTACGCAAACGGTCTATGGAATACGGTCTGTGGCTGCCAAGGAATAACGGGCCGACGGCTGTACCTTCGTGGCACCATGGAAACCTTCGAGGTTGATATCACGGACAAGAAGGCGAAGGCCCTGCTGAAACAGCTGGAGGCCTTGGGCATCATCACCATGCGGCCCAAGAAGGTGCGCACGCTGGGGCAGGTGATGGCCGACATACGTGCTCGGGCTCTTAAGCTTCCTCCCATCACTGAGGAAGAGATCATGGAAGAGATCAAAGCACACAGGCGTGAAAAGCGCAGCAAGGCTGTTGCTGGAAAGGCTCGGGTTCCTGCGTGATCACTTCCCGCGCAACCACCCATGATCGAACACCGCGGAACACTCCTCAGCGAAGACCTCTTCGAGCGGCGCTTCGTGTGCGACCTCAATGCCTGCAAGGGCGCGTGCTGCGTGGCCGGCGAAAGTGGCGCGCCGCTGGAGCCGGAGGAAGAAGCACTGCTGAAGGAATTGTGGCCCAAGATCAAGCCCTACATCCCCGAGAAAGGCCAGCGCGCCATCGATGAGCATGGCGTAAGCGAAGTGGACGAGGACGGCGACCTGGTGACCACCTTGGTGGAGGGCCGTGGCGAATGCGCCTTCACCATCTTCGAGAACGGCGTTGCGCTCTGCGGCGTGGAGAAGGCCTGGAAGGATGGCAAGATCCCTTTCCGCAAACCCATCAGCTGCCACCTTTATCCCATCCGCATCACCAAGCTGAAGTTCCACGATGGGCTCAACTACCACCAGTGGCCCATCTGCAAACCCGCCTGCGAGTGCGGCGCCAAGCTGGATGTGCCGGTGTTCCGTTTCCTGAAGGACTCGCTTACGCGGAAGTACGGAGCGGACTGGTACGATGAGCTGGAGTTGCTGTACAGTGAGTGGGTGAAGCGCTGATCCCACCCTTCAAATCCTCGATCCCTACGCGCTCTGCGGAGTACTCCTTCGGTATTGCCCAGGGACGGTGAAACCTTCAGCAAAGGCACCACCGCTACGCCTACTCTGAGCGGTCCTGAGCGAAAGTCGAAGGGCGAAGAGTAGGCTACGAAGAGCATTTGATGTTGGCCCGTTGAAGCACCCATCAACCCGCTTCCCGCGCGATCAGTGATCCTCCCGCCGGAGGCCCTTCCGAAAGCCCCTCATCACGCCACTTTCCGAGGGTGTGCAACGCGCTTGCGCCCTACGGCCGCGCGGTCTGCGCGTTGTTAACCGATCGTGAAAAGAAAACACTTGCACGGATCGTTGCGCGATCCCGCCCGCGTCAGTTCTAAGGAACTTGGCCGTGTTGAAAACTCCGGAAAGTTGGTCCACGTTCATCCTTGTCCACCCCTCCACCACGTGCCAACTTTGTAACCCGCCGACGACGCATTTCCAGCCGCCGACGGAACCACCATCAAGCCCGAAGTAGTCGAACAAGGGGGACTTCTCCCAATGGATATCCCTTCCCCCGAACGAAGCAACACCATGAGCACCAAGACCAACGTACCCCAACTGAGCCTGGAGGATGTCCTCCCCGCCAACGTGGAAGCCAACAACGAACCCCTGCTCAAGGAGAACAAGGACCGCTTCGTCATCTTCCCCATCCAGCACAACGACATCTGGCAGTTCTACAAGAAGCACGAGGCCGCCTTCTGGACCGCCGAGGAGATCGACCTGCATGCCGACCTGGTGGATTGGGCCGACAAGCTCAACGATGACGAGCGCTACTTCATCAAGCACGTGCTGGCCTTCTTCGCCGCCAGCGACGGCATCGTGAACGAGAACCTCGCCGAGAACTTCCTGCACGAGGTGCAGTACCCCGAGGCCCGCTTCTTCTACGGCTTCCAGATCGCCATGGAGAACATCCACAGCGAGACTTACAGTCTGCTGATCGATACCTACATCAAGGACCCCATCGAGAAGGACAAGCTGCTGCACGCCATAGACACCGTGCCCTGCGTGGGCAAAAAGGCCGAGTGGGCCCTGCGCTGGATCGAGAAGGGCGGCTTCGCAGAGCGCCTCGTGGCCTTCGCCGCCGTGGAGGGCATCTTCTTCAGCGGCAGCTTCTGCAGCATCTTCTGGCTCAAGAAGCGCGGCCTCATGCCCGGCCTCACCTTCAGCAATGAACTGATCAGCCGCGATGAGGGCCTGCACTGCGACTTCGCATGCCTGCTCTACACCAAGCACCTCATCAACAAGCTGCCCAAGAAGACCGTGGAGGCCATCATCCGCGATGCCGTGGAGATCGAGAAGGAGTTCGTGACCGACGCACTGCCCGTGAACCTGATCGGCATGAACGCCAAGCTCATGAGCCAGTACATCGAGTTCGTGGCCGACCGCCTGCTGGTGGAACTCGGCAACGAGAAGATCTACAACGCCACCAACCCCTTCGACTTCATGGAGATGATCAGCCTGCAAGGCAAGACCAACTTCTTCGAGAAGCGTGTGGGCGAGTACCAAAAGGCCGGCGTGCTCAACCAGGACAAGGAGCAGGGGAAGTTCACGCTGGATGCGGATTTTTAGAGGAAGTTGTAGTTGAGAGGTTGTAGGTAGTTGGAGGTTGTCAACAGCACATCGGCATCAACCTTCCCAACCCCTCAACTCCTCAACCCCTCAACCCCTCAACTCCTCAACCGCCCCCAACTTCTCAACCCCGCAACTCCTCAACCGCCCCCAACTTCTCAACCCCTCAACCCCTCGGTTAAAGCATCGCCCACTATTCACATTCCCCGGTTGAACAACTCGTGATCGAGCACCGGATCAAACGACCCCGCAGGGCCCCATCTTGGGAACCCTGTCACTGACAGAAAAACCAACACACCGCGGAGCGGGAGCCGAGCGGTCCACACAGATAAGGCGAGGTCTGACTCGCCGCAAACAAAGAGAAAGAAGCATGTACGTAATCAAGCGCGACGGCCGCCGGGAGGCAGTGAAATTCGACAAGATCACCGCCCGGGTGAAGAAACTCTGCTACGGACTGGATCCCATGGTGGATGCCACCCAGGTGACCCTCAAGGTCATCGATGGCATCTTCGATGGTGTTACCACCACCGAGCTGGACAACCTCACCGCCGAGGTGGCCGCCACCATGACGGTGAAACACCCCGACTATGCCCTGCTCGCCAGCCGCATCGCCGTCAGCAACCTGCACAAGAACACCAAGAAGTCCTTCAGCGAAGTGATGAAGGACCTCTACAGCTACGTCGATCCCAAGACCAACGCCAAGGCATCCCTCATCGCCGAGGATGTCATGGACATCATCCGCAAGAACGCCGACCAGCTCGATAGCGCCATCATCTACGATCGCGACTTCAGCTACGACTACTTCGGCTTCAAGACCCTGGAGCGCAGCTACCTGTTGCGCATGCACGGCAAGGTGGTGGAGCGCCCCCAGCACATGCTCATGCGCGTTAGCGTGGGCATCCACAAGAACGACCTGGAGGCCGCCATCAACACCTACAACAGCCTCAGCGAGGGCTGGTACACCCACGCCACGCCCACGCTCTTCAACGCCGGCACGCCCAAGCCGCAAATGAGCAGCTGCTTCCTGCTGCAACTGAAGGACGACAGCATCAGCGGCATCTACGACACCCTGAAGCAGTGCGCCCAGATCAGCCAGAGCGCCGGTGGCATCGGCCTCAGCGTGCACAACCTGCGCGCCAAGGGCAGCTACATCAAGGGCACCAACGGCACCAGCAACGGCATCGTGCCCATGCTGCGCGTGTTCAACGACACCGCCCGCTACGTGGACCAGGGCGGCGGCAAGCGCAAAGGCAGCTTCGCCATCTACCTGGAGCCCTGGCACGCCGATGTGTTCGACTTCCTGGAGCTGAAGAAGAACCACGGCAAGGAGGAGATGCGCGCCCGCGACCTCTTCTACGCCATGTGGATCCCCGACCTCTTCATGAAGCGCGTGGAGCAGGGCGCCGAGTGGACCCTGATGTGCCCCAACGAGTGCCCCGGCCTGGCCGACACCTGGGGGGCCAAGTTCGAGGAGCTGTACGAGGGCTACGAGGCCGCTGGCAAGGGCCGCGGCACCGTGAAGGCGCAGGACCTCTGGTTCAAGATCCTGGAAAGCCAGATCGAGACGGGCACGCCCTACATCCTCTTCAAAGACGCTGCCAACGGCAAGAGCAACCAGCAGAACCTGGGCACCATCAAGAGCTCCAACCTCTGCACCGAGATCATCGAGTACACCAGCCCCGATGAGGTGGCCGTGTGCAACCTGGGCTCCATCGCACTGCCCAAGTTCGTGCAGAAAGGCAAGTTCGACCACGACCAGCTCTTCAAGGTCACCTACGAGCTCACGCGCAACCTGAACCGCGTGATCGACCAGAACTACTACCCGATCCCCGAGGCGCGCCGCAGCAACATGCGCCACCGCCCCATCGGCATCGGCGTGCAGGGCCTGGCGGACGCGTTCATCCTGATGCGCCACCCCTTCGACAGCGTGGAGGCCAAGGTGCTGAACCGCGAGATCTTCGAGACCATCTACTACGCCGCCATGACCGCCAGCAAGGACCTGGCGAAGGAGGAAGGCACCTACGAGACCTACGCCGGCAGCCCGGTGAGCGAGGGCGTGTTCCAGTTCGACATGTGGGGTGTGAAGCCCAGCGACCGCTGGGAGTGGGACGTGCTGCGTGAGGAGGTGAAGAAGCACGGCGTGCGCAACAGCCTGCTGCTGGCCCCCATGCCCACCGCCAGCACCGCCCAGATCCTGGGCAACAACGAGTGCTTCGAGCCCTACACCAGCAACATCTACACCCGTCGCGTGCTGAGCGGCGAGTTCGTGGTGGTGAACAAGTACCTGCTGCGCGACCTGGTGAAGCTGAACCTCTGGGGCGAGGACCTCAAGAACAAGATCATCGCCAGCAACGGCAGCGTGCAGCACATCCCGGAGATCCCCCAGAACCTGAAGGACCTCTACAAGACCGCCTGGGAGATCAGCCAGAAGGTGATCATCGACATGGCCGCCGACCGCGGCGCCTACATCTGCCAGAGCCAGAGCCTCAACGTGTTCATGGAGAACGCCAACTTCGGCAAGCTCACCAGCATGCACTTCTACAGCTGGAAGGCAGGCCTGAAGACCGGCATGTACTACCTGCGCACCAAGGCCGCCACCGACGCCATCAAGTTCACGGTGGACAAGGCCAAACTGGCCGAACCCGCCAACAGCAAAGCAGCAGTGCCCGCCGAAAAGGTGCGCGAAGCAGCCATGGCAGGCAGCAACAGCGCCGAAGAGGCCGCCGCACAGATCGCATGCTCGCTGGATGATCCGGAGGGGTGTGAGATGTGTTCGGGGTAGGAGTCGACCCCATACGATGAATCAATGAAGAGCGGCTCGAAAGGCCGCTCTTCCCTTAGTGTGCATCAAGCCGACTGACTATGTACTGCTGGCATTGGACACACTGCTTGTGGAGAGTCACAACCTAAGGCGGTCCCACAAATCATTGAAATGGGTTACTTCGTTATTGTCTCGCAAAGTTGTCAAGTCAGTGTATTCGAGCAAGTTCGCAATGCGATTGGACTCGTCCCTGCTCTTTGTATAGCTTTTGCCAAATCTGTTGCAGACAGCGTTCAGCAAGAGTGCAGGTCTGTAAACTTCCCTTTCAAAGTTTTTCCTCAACCCGTCCACATATAGGTCGGTATGTTCCCTATCGTCCTTAGCACCAGTCAGACGCATAAGCAAAGTGGGCATGGACAGATACCAAGCTTCAATCTCCATTCGCGAAAAGCAGAGGTGCTTGTCTGAATTACAAACAACACGTGAATCAAACAAGTCACGTTGCCTAGTAATCATTTCTGCAATCAACTTCTCATCGATAAGTCCTGCAGATATTTCGTCGTACTCCTGGGAGTAGATATCCCTTAGGCCAACTACTAAGTCAAAACCACCCTGATCGAGAAAGCGGCTCCTTTCAGCGGCTCTACTTATTACAGCATCCCCATTGGTGCATATGATTTGATAATCGAATTCATATACTCCACCAGAGTCGAATTTGTAGGGGACATCAAGAAGGTTCGAACTGTGAAGTTCAAGACAGCAAATATTCACGTTCGAGTAATTGTGGTGCTTTAGAAGCATCTCTCTGATAAGGCACAACTCTGTGTGCCCCTCCACGAACAGTGCTACCCTCAGCATCAGTCAGCGTTAAGGTAATTAGAACTGAAGATATCAAAGGGAGCTAGGCCAGACAATCTAAAGTTATTAAACACATCAGGGTGGCTTACTGCGCTCATTCCAGAAACTTCAGTGCCTTTTTTCCTTAGGATGAGCCAATGCTTCAAGCTAACCTGATCGAGGAAGAAGTTATGATTTGAAGTCAAAACTGCTTGAATTGATGAATCCTTGAAATATCCTAACAGGAACGTCGCTAACCTCCTCGCCCTGTCATAATCGAGACCCTCACCGACATCATCAACCATTATAAGGCTTGGCTGAATTTTAACCTTCATGTATTGCAGATAGACAGCGATGGCGATAACTCTGAACATGCCCTGCGATAAGAGGCGTTGTTCAATCGGGTATAACAAACCCTTCTCTTTGACCGTAATTTTCGGAGCACCTGAGATTATCTTTACATCAATCTGTTCAACTTCATATCCGAGAGCATTCAAGGTAGTGCAAACGATATTACGGTCGGCCTCAGAGAGTTCCGTCTGAAGTATTGTGGCGACATCATCAATTCCTTTTGCTTTAAGGGATCTCCCGTCGTCCGTCATGAAATCAGTGGAGTGCAACATACCAAACTTGAACAAGCGTGCATTTGAGGCAAACTGGTACAAATCTTCGAAATATGGATACTCGACTTGATCTCTACGGTAGTTCATCACGAGCTTGTCGCTCGGTGGCGCCACGGTAACCATGCCTTTCGCCGCATGTGAATAAAGGCTGGCGTTCTTCCCAGTTCTCCTCATCACATCAATCTTGTCGATCAGCAAACTTTCGTATACCTCTCCATCCTTAGTACCAATACTGTAGTCATAGGACTGCTTATTAAACGTAAACGATACGCTCCAATGACCAAAGAAGACAGTGGTGTTTCCCGTGATCATCTCACACAGTGCTTCGATTGCGCGAAGTAGTCTTGATTTGCCGGTAGCATTCTTTGCAACAACGAAATTGACGCTGTCTAGCTGCACATTGGAGATGCTCCACTGCTCAGACCTGGCGCTCGTCTCATGACTGTATGCGAAGCGAGTGATCATTGTCGTAGTTGCTAAGATGCGTGGTTCCACTGCCCAAGGAGGTCAAATCTAACCAAGTCGACGGCGCTCAGACCCCTTGTTGCCTATTAAGCCTCCTGTTGCCGCGAATCTATGACCAGTGGCTGTGCTACAGCCGCAATTCCCATCTGCGCTTAGCGAGGCCGGGATCTTAGAGTATATGGCTACACTTGACTAGCCTCATCTGTGCGTAGCGCGCCCCCCTGCTGCGCGTAGCGTGGCCGTACTATGAGCGTAGCCTGTGGCTGCGCTCGATAAGAGCAGGACCATGGTAGCCTGCGGCTACCTAGTCATCCAATCCTCGATCGTATCATGAGCAGCGTCGAAAGGCAACTCGGATAGTCACTTTTTATACCGCAAGTAGAAGCTCTTTCGGTTCTTCCTGGGTTTCTCGTAAAGAACTAAACCATCCGGGTCGCGGCCTATAGGGTTGCCCTCGAAGTGGCGGAATGACATATCACTGATGCTTGATAGCCAGAACGAATCGTTGATACTCAGCGGAGCATTCATGTTTTCCGTGAATGCATAGGCAATGAATAGTCGGAGGCGTAGGGGAGAGGATGTTCGGTCGAAGCTGGACGTCTTGATCTTTTCCTGCTGACCGCGTTTCACGTAGCTATCCTCAAGGATGGTTTCCGAACGACCCTCTACCGGGTACAACAGATCGGTGAGGAATGTGAAACGTTCGAGACCGATGTATGACTTCGGCGGTATCGAGGTGATTCGTTCGTTGGTAACAATGGTCCCTGTGGTGATCGCGACGGAATACTGGCTGCCAATGGACTGAGTAAGCCACCCCCAATTGAACCCGTTCCCTGAGGAAGACTTGGAAGTTTGATGGGAGTAGGAGCTCCCCTTGCTGGTTGAAGAGATGTCAACAGCATCTCTCCACAGCTCAACTTTCCTGTCATTCACGATAAAGGCGGAATTCTTCCAGTCGATGAACAACTGCCGGTCGGTCTTATTGAAGATCACGCAGGCGAGCTTTCCACCTTCTGCCCAGAAAGAGTAGGCTATCAGCAAGGTGTCGTTGTCAGAGATCCACTGCCCATCGACGTGAGGCACGTTGTCGCTGTTGGTATCATAGACCAGGATGCGGGTTTGGGTGCAACTGGTGAAAGTCAACGTGGTTGCGATGAAGGCAGTGGGAAATAAATATCGGCGCATCGCTTTCATGAAGGCTAAAGTAGCGGTTGGGATTGCCAACTCAACCACTGCAGTGTCTTCCGTCTTCAAACCTCCGCATGGGTCTCCCGGGGTACGAGGGGACCCTGCGCCCTCCAGGAATGGTCCATACCCATATCAGCGCATTGCGAGCCGCACGCTATCGTAGCCTGCGACCAAGCTCGACACGGACCTGAGCATGATAGCCATGACCACCTCACGCTTCTTTCCGTGCAGCATGTGTTCGTGCTTTGCGCGAAGCTCAGTGGAGTACACTACTCCCGCACGAATTTCCGGCTGATCGATCCGTAAGCTCCGTGTGCCACGAGTACGTACAGCCCACTACCCAGGCTGCTTGTGGAGAACTCAAGGGTGGAACGAACGGAGGTCAGATCGAGCACTAGCCTGCCTTGTGCGTCGAGCAGACGGGCTTCGCGAATGGCCTGCCCATCGCTAGTGGCCACGTGCACCAGGTCGCCTTGTTGATGCACGGAAAGTGTTGGTCGTTCCAGCTCGTTCACTCCGACCGCTCGGTTCAGTTCCAGATCATCGAAAGCAGCTAAGGAGAAGATCCCGAAGTCCGGCATCTCTCCAGGGTAGAGGATGACCACAGCGGTATCGCCTTCATTCAATGCGACCGTCCAGGTGACGGACTCATGCACCCATGGATAGTCAAGCGTGCCCGCCTCGACCAGGGGAGTGAGCATCCCGTTGGACAAGGTGCCCAAGGCGAGGAATGCACCGGTGATCGGATGGCCCATCTGGTTCCGCAGCCATCCCGAGAGGGTGATCACTTCCCCGTCCAATGCTTCAGGAAGGCGCTGGAACATCCGGGGAAACGTGCATGGGTCGTTGTTGCTCGCCATCAACGTGAGCGCCCACGTGCCGCCATTGGGTGGGGTATTGCTGATGAACATGGGAGTGCCACAATTCCATTCCCAGCCTTCCGAAGAACTCCCTTCCGCATACTCGAACCCACCATTCACAAGGAGGGATTGTGCGGGCATGAAACCGGGTAGCAGGAAGGTGCAGCACATAAGGGAAGTAATTAGTCGCATGGCATAGGGCTTATGGTTTGACTGCCTGCATCAAATATGCCCTGCTCAATGAGCGAGCGGAAGCCTTAACCGAGCAAAGGCACCATAAGCAAGTAGCAATGGTCGCGCTGCTTGGAGCAAAGGGTGCATCCCATCTGCGCGTAGCGTGGCGTGAGTCTGAGCGTAGCCTGTGGCTAGGCCTCGACAAGTGAAGGAACAACCAGCTCTTATGGCCACCCAAGCCCAAGCATTCAATACATGATATAAGTCTGTCCGAGTATCTTCGTTCACCCAACTGCGATGATATCGCTCCAAACCACTGCTATGCGGAAACTATCCACTTGCCTGCTTGCCTCTTTGCTGATCATGTCCGTTCATGGTCAATGGGTCCAGGTGCCCTCGCCGATCGCTGCGAACTTGTGGAATATCGTGTTCCTCACTGAGGATCTGGGTTACATGAATAGCAATTCATTGATCCTGAAGACCATCGATGGGGGAGAGACCTGGACCACGACCACCCATCAGGGTAATGTGGGTGGGAATTTCTCCTTCCCGAGCAGTACGGTGGGTTACATGGCCGGATTTTACGATGTGATCAAAAAAACGACGGATGGGGGTAATACGTGGACCACACTGACGATCAATAACCAGGCGTTACCCATCCGCGCGGTGAGCTTCCCGGATGTGAATACTGGCTACGTGGTGAGCCTCAACGGTTTCATACGCAAGACCACCAATGGCGGCGCCACCTGGACGGCCCAAACAGCCCCCGGGAACCCACAGTTCAGGCATGTTCATTTCGTGAACGTGAACCTCGGTACGGCCATCGGTGAGAATGGAGCGATCCGCCGTACCACGAATGGAGGCGCCACATGGTCTTCCGTAACTGGGGCACCATCCACGTTTTTGAACGACATTTTCTTTTTGGACGAGAACATCGGCTTCATCGTAGGTGGCCAGGGCACCATGCTGAAAACAACCAACGGCGGTGCGAACTGGGCCCTGATGAACACCGGCACCACTGAGTGGCTGGATGCCGTATGCTTCCGCAACGAAATGGAAGGGTATGTGGCAGGCACCAGCGGGTTCATGATGAAAACAATGAATGGAGGACTTACCTGGACCACAGAAGTCAATCCGTTCTACTTCAGTACACAACACATCAACGATATCGCTTGGGCAAACGGTCGTTGGATCACCATTGGTGACGCAGGGAGGATCACCCGTTCGGGAGAAGAAGTCGGCATTGACGATCCATCACTGGAAGGCGCTTTCGACATTGGCCCGAACCCTGCATCTAGCCATGTGAAGATCCGCGCGCGTGAACAGCAGGGTCACTTATGTACAGTGCGTGTGTTCGATGCTGGCGGTGCCTTGGTGCGTACCACCGTCCTGGGTGCGGATCAGGTCCACTTGGAAGTTTCAGACCTCAGCGATGGGCTATATGTGTTGGAGGTGAACACGGGTTCATCCAGTGCACGCATGAAGCTGATGGTTCAGCACTGATCCGCTGCTGACCTCCACGTATTCAGCAAACTCGTCGAAATAAACATATCCCCCGTCTGGCCGTAGCGTGGCGGTGGATCTGAGCGTAGCCTGTGGCTACGCTCGACAAGCTCCGAAGCATGGTAGCCATGCCTTGCGGCAGGCAGGCCTGTGGCTACCTACCCAGTGTTTCGTACAGGATGCGCAGTCACAGGCTACGGAGAGCCTACGTTGTTGCGCGTAGCCGTAGGCAACGCGCAGAATGCGTTCCTGCCTGGTACACGATGAACGCACCTATGCAAGGTCAACCCATCCTCAACTTCATTCCGGAATGCTGTTCACGTAGCCTTTGAAGGCGAGCATCTCACCCATGGGTACATAGGCTTCCTTGGGTTCGGGGCGCCAGGTTCCCAGGCCGTCCACATAGCGGTTGAACATGCAGAATGCCGCTGCGATCAGCACCGTGTCGTGGATCTCGAGATCGGTGGCGCCATGTTCCCGGGCCTTGGCCACATGTGCTTCGGTGACCTTGAGGCCGCCTTGCTGCACCATGCGGGCGATCTCCAGCAGTGCACGCATCTTCTCGCTCAAGGGCTCGTTCGGCAGGCCCTCTTTGATCCGGTCCATGAAGTCGGGGGGCTGCTGCAGGTGTGCCGCCGCCGCCGCGCCATGGCAATGATGGCAGAAATGGCAATCGTTCCACCAACTTACCGAGGCTGCGATCAGTTCGCGTTCGCCGCTACTGAGCGAGGATGGTCCGCGCAGCAGCACTTCCGCCAATTGGTTGAGGGGTTCCGCGGTCTCCGGACGGAAATGCATCAGTCCGATGATGCCAGGAAGCTGTTCGTTCTTGAGCGTGATGTGTGCCATGGTGTAGGGGATGGGTCGCTCAATATAGCCAGCCGTTGAAGCCGATCGCAAGTGTGTTGGGTTGCGGGTTCACGCGCCATCAACAGCTTTCGGAGCACAGCTTCGCGAAGACCCGTACAAACCCTCTCCTTCAAGGTGTAAGTTCTTCGTGTTCAAGCAACCGCACACAAGTGGTCGCGTCTTGGGACTGAGTGGTTTGGTACATTCGGCCGCCCTTGAAAGAACGCCATCATGTCTCTGTCCGGCTCCCTGCGTCCGCTCTTCTTCACACTGCTGCTGCTTGTTGCCGGCACTTCGCGTGCACAGGTCTTCCCCTTCACCAGCGGCCCCATTCCGCTGTGTGCTACCAGCACCTTCACGGCCAATGTGAGCGGGGTGGGCACACTGATCACACCGGACGGGTGGAACTGGGGGCCGTACATCGACAACGTGGTGCTGAACATCACCACGGACCATCCGCAAACACTACAGATATCGCTTACTTCACCACAAGGCACCACCTTGTTGCTCTCGGCCTTCAACGGAGCGGGCGGCGAGAATTACACGAATACCTCGTTCCCCTACTGGGGTGGCTCGAACATCACCACGGCCTCAGCGCCGTTCACAGGCTCCTACAACCCGCAGGGGGGGAGCTTGAGCGTGTTCGACTGGGAGAACGCGGATGGCATCTGGACCATCACCGTGGTGGATACTGCCTGCGCTTCCAGTGGCCCGGGCCCCGGTAACGGCTGGACACCCGGCTGGTTCAATGGCGCTTCGTCCGGAGGGGGGGGATTCGCCTTCGGTTTCAGCAGCCCGCCCCCGCCTTGCGGAGGCTGGATGGGCGATCAATTGGTGTACATCTGCCAAGGGCAGACCGTCGATATCCTGAGCTACTACGCTACCATGTATCCCGGGATTCCCTTTACGGTCTATGATGGCAATTATGTTCCGGTGGCCGATCCAACGTCCGTAGGTACTTCCGACTGGTATTACGTGGAAGGGATGGATCCATGGGATGGATGCTACTACTATGGCAACTATCAGCTCATTGTGAACCAGCCGATCTCCCTTGGCCCGGACCAGGTGGTGGAGCGCTGCAGCAGCGATGGTCCGGTGAACCTCGTCTCCTTGTTCACCCTTACGGGTCTGGGTACTACCTGGTCGCTGGATGGGTCGATGATCACGAGCGCAATGGCCGCTTCCGCAACTGCCCCCGGCGTGTACCAGCTGATCGCCACCAACAACGGTGGTTGCAACGACACGGCCTTGGTAACGCTGATCGTAACATCCGACCCCGACCTTGGTCCGGACCAATCACTGAGCCTCTGCCCGGGCGAAAGTGCCGATCTGGGCGCCTTGTTCATCACCGCAGGCTACTCGGTGGAATGGACATTCAACGGTGCCGTTCTCTCGAACCCGGATGCGGTAAGCGATGCGGGTGTGTATACGCTGGTGGCATCCACGGCCTCGGGTTGCTCGGACATGGCCGAGGTGACCGTTTCGGCAAGCACTGCACCTGCCTTGGGTGCCGACCAGGCGCTCGATGTCTGCGCCAACGAACTCGTTGATCTCACCGCACTGTACAACACCACCGGTGGCACGGCCGCGTGGACGTTTGCTGGTGCACCTGTTCCCAACCCTGCGGCCGTGAACACGGCAGGCACCTACGAGTTGGTGTTGTCCAGCGCGGGCAACTGCACGGACACGGCCCTGGTGACCCTGAGCGCCTTGCCAAACCCGGACCTCGGTGCTGATGCCGCTGCTGGGATCTGTGCCGGCAATGCGGTGGACCTGAACGCTGTCATTCCCGCAACGGGCCTCACCGCATCGTGGACCCTGGCCGGTGTTGCCGTGGCCGACCCCGCTGCCGTAGCTGTGGCCGGCACCTACACCCTGATCGCCACCAATGCTGCCGGCTGCAGCGATACGGCCTTGGTGGTGGTGAGCGTAGCGGCCAACCCCGCGCTTGGCCCGGACCAGTCCCTTACGGTTTGTGCAGGCACAGCGGTGGACCTCACCGCCCTTTACGCCACCGGAGCAGCCACCACCAGTTGGACGATGAACGGTGTTGCGGTCGCTTTGCCGGGCGCGGTTACGAGCAGCGGCACCTACACGCTCACCGCCACCAATGCGGCCGGTTGTTCCGCAACAGCGGCGGTGCTCGTGCAGGTGGATCCATCGCCCGCGCTGGGTGCTGACCAAGTGGTGGGCAGTTGCGCCGGGTCCGGCATGGACCTCACCGCGCTCTACAACACGGCGGGTCTCACCACCGCGTGGACTTTGGCAGGCGCAGCCGTGTCCGATCCCGCTGCCGTAAGCCAGTCGGGCAACTATCAACTGGTGGTCACCAACGGATTCAACTGCACGGATACCGCGGTGGTGACATACACGGCGTTCGTCAACCCGAGCTTGGGTGCCGACCAGGTCTTCTCGCTCTGTCCCTGGCAGTCGGTGGACCTCACCGCCGTGTTCCCGGTGTCGGGCATGAGCGCCACCTACACGCTGAACGGTGTTGCCGTGAGCGATCCCACGCAGGTGGTGGATGCGGGTAGCTACGTGATCAGTGTTGTGGATGCCAACGGCTGCACCGCTGTGGCAACGGCCACCGTGCTGCCCATTGAATGCCTGTGCGTGGCCGACTTCGTGGAGGATGCGCGCTGCATGCAGGAGCCGGTGCAGTTCACGCTGCTGGCGGATTCCACGGTGCTTGCGGCCTATTGGGACTTCCACGGTGCAGGCATGAACGCCACGGGTACGGAGCCCGAGGTGCGCTTCCTGCGGCCCGGCGAACTGCTGGTGACGCTGTACGCCTCGCTCAGCTGTGGCGAGGTCGCGGTGGAACGCATCGTCAATGTGCCGGACTGCTCCGACTCGTGTACGGTGTACATCCCCTCGGCCTTCACCCCCGATGGCGATGGCATCAACGATCGTTGGACCTGGGGCGGGGAGTGCCCACCGGAGGATTTCTCGGTGATCGTCTTCGATCGTTGGGGCAAGGCGGTGTTTGAGTCCAAGGACCCTTGGCGCGCTTGGGACGGCACCGTTGGCGGCAAGGAAGTGCCCACGGGTGTTTATGTATACCGTGCCGCGTACCGGCTGCTCTACCAGGAGCACAAGGAAGTGTCCGGCTCCATCACGCTCATACGGTAGCGTTACGCGATCGTGCATGGGGCATTGCAGCAATGCCCAACGCGGCCGTGGAGCACGATCGTGCATGCACTGCGTTCGGCGCTGTTAATTCGTACACCCAGCACCACCAACACATGCGCATTACACCACTGCTGTTCTGCCTGCTCATCGCCTGCGGCCCTTCCAAGCAACCTCAAGGCAACGATGACCTACCCAAAGCGCTTCAGGAGCCATCCTTCGGCGGTAAGCTTGAAGGATCCTATTCCAGGGGCTACAAGGAAGATCTGGTGGATGTGCTCTTTGAGCATGTGCTGAAGCAGGATGCGGAACTCGCCACCCTGGTGAAGGACTTGGACCGACAGGCCACCTTGCACGCCGACAGCATGCGCACGATGCTGCGTTTCGAGGAGCGGGTGCAGGAGTACTACAGGGATGCGCGGGGGCATGTGGCACAGCTCTCGGACAGCCTGGAGGGTACCGCACAATTGAAGTTGTTGGAGGAGAGCGAGGCGCGCTACAACGAGCGAATGACCGCCCTGCGTGAAATGCGCACGAAGTACCAGCAGAAGCGCGTGCGGAACGATGACCTGCTCACCTTGATCAAACTGGGCCGCACCCGTACGATCATGGAACGATACCAGCAGGAACAGCTGCCCGCTTCCACCACTCTGGAAGGGGAGTTGGCGCGCATCGCCGCATTGCAGGAACGTCTGGAAAAGGCGCTTGCGAAGTAGTTCGATGGAAGTACGGACACCACTGGCGCCGGTGGCGCGAAAGGCGGTCGTTCGGGACTTGGGGTTGCAGGGTGAAGGAGGTGATGGAAGGAAAGGAGGTGAAGGATGAAATGACCTCCCTTACCTCCATCACCTCTTATTCCGACTCACTGGATCTTACATCTTGTGCGCCAATTCCGCAACGACCACGCCTATGTCCAAGCTTCAACGCTCCGCGTTCTTCCTGATCCCGGTCTTACTCCTGCTCTGCGCGTGTGGTGGAGCAGGAAGCAGCCGAACACTGCCCGGCACGTGGAAGGTGGAGCATGTGGAGGTGAACACACCGGAGCTTTCCCCAATGCTGGTGGAAGCAGCGCACCAGATGCTGATGAGCGCCGAATACGACTTCAGGGCCGATGGCACCTTCGAGCTGCGCATGTCCGGTGATGTGGACCGCGGCACTTGGCGCTTGGTGGATGAGAACCAACGCATCGTGCTCACCTACAGCGAGGAGGTGGGTGAGGAGGAGCATCGCTTGGAACACTTCGGTCCCACGTCCATGACCTGGGTGAGCAGCATCCCGGAGCTGGGGACGATACGCCAGAACATGGCGAAGCAGTGACGCACAGCACGAAGAAGGCCGGATGTCACGCGACATCCGGCCTTCTTCTTTGGCACCGTTCCGATCAGCGGCCCACCACGATGCGGCGCGTGCTGCTCTCGTCCTGTTGAACGATGCGCAGGAAGTACATGCCGCTCTGCGCATCCGGCAGCTGGATGGCGCTCACCGTGCTCGTCAACGCGCCTTGCAGCACCAGTTTGCCGGTGGCATCATGCACGGTGTAGTAGGTGGCGGACAGACCCGCGTTCGGTACGCTGATGAAGAAGTTCCCGTTGGAAGGGTTGGGGTACACGTTCCAACTCGCAGCACCCACTTCGCTCAGCCCAACGCTGTTGAAGGCGAAGATCTCGGAGGTGTTGGAGCAACCGTTCGCATCGGTCACCACCACGGTGTAGTTGCCGTTCTGCGAGGCTTCGATCGAAGAGCCGGTCGCGTTGGGCAGTGCGTTCCCGTTCAGGTACCACTGCAGCGACCCACTGGCAGCGGTGGAAAGCGTTCCCACGTTCTGCGTGATGACCGGCGCTGCAGGCAGCGGGTTCACCGTGATCTCGACCGCTGCGCTCGCTGCGGAACTGCAACCAGCGCTGGTGCTGATCTGCACGGAATAAGAACCGGCTTCGGTGACGGTGATGGAAGCGCCATCGGCACCGGTGATCGGGCTGCCGTTCAAGCTCCACTGGTAGCTGGTGCCAGCGCCACCGTCAGCGCTGAGCACGGCGTTGCCACCGGCGCAGAAAGTGGTGGCACCTTCGATCTCAATTTGCGGTGCAGCGGGCACTTCGTTCACCACCACGGTTATGGCGGGCGAGACTTCGGATGTGCATCCTTCGGCGCTGCTCACTTGCAGGCTGTACGCACCGGCTTCAGTAGCAAGGAAGGTGGACCCGTCGGCTCCATCGATCGTTTCGCCGTCCACGCTCCACTGGTAGCTCGCTCCGGCACCTGCATCGTAGCTCAGCGACAAGCTGCCACCAGCGCAGAAGGTGGTGGCACCAGCGGCCTGCACTGCCGGCGTGGCGGGGATGGCGTTCACCGTTACGGTGATGGCCTCGGCGGGGGCGGAGTTGCAGCCTTGGTCATCGGTGAGCCAGGCACTGTAATCGCCGCCAACGGAAGCACTTAGTTCCGTATCGTTGGCACCGGGTATGTCCGTGCCGTTCAAGGTCCACTGCAAGGTTCCTGTTGCATTGCCATCCACAAGCAGCAGCACATTACCACCCGCGCAGAAAGCGGTCGGTCCGTCGGCACCGAGCGTTGGTGCATCGGGCAAGCTCAGCACTTCGATGGTGATGCTGTTGGAGGGACCGGAAAGGCAGCCCTCGCTGCTCAGCGCGATCATGGAATAGGTGCCGGCCTCCGATGCGCTCAGGGTGTTGCCGTTCGCGCCGGTCACCACGTTCCCATCCAGCAGCCACTGTAGCTGCAGTCCACTGGTGGCAGCGGCCTCCAGCATGGTGGAGGACCCTGCACAGATGCTCGTGTTGTCCGTGCTGATCACAGCTGCCTCGGGAAGCGTGTACACCACCACCTCGATGTTGTTGGAAGGCGCCGAGGTGCATCCGTTCACGTCCGTGATCAGCAGGGTGTAGGAACCGGGAGCATCGGCGTTCAGTTGCTGGGTGTCCGCGCCGGCAATGGCCGTTCCATCCAGCAGCCACTGGTATGAAAGCGCCTGCTCGTTGGTGCCAAGTTCCACTGATTCGCCAGCGCAGAATGCCGTGGCGCCGGCTGCGGAGATCGCTGCCGCGTCAGGCAAGGCGTTCACTTGCACCGCAATGAAGTTGGCGGGCTGTGAGATGCATCCGTTGTCGCTTACGGCAGCAGCCGTGTAGCTGCCGCTTTGCCCGGTGGTAAGCGTCTCGGAATCCGCGCCGGTGATCACCTGTCCGTTCATGAACCACAAATAGGCGCTGGTGCTACCAAGGGCCGTGAGTTCCACCGATCCGCCCTCGCAGAACGTGGTGCTGTTGAGCGCAAGTACCGTCGGTTCGGGAACAAGTTCCACCTCCAGCGTGGCGGGCATGGTCAAGTAGCTGCAACCGGTGGCCGTGTTGGTGGCCAGCACGCTGTAGCTACCTGCCTGTGTCGCTTGCAGGGTGGATGTGCC
Organism: Flavobacteriales bacterium; assembly: GCA_019638115.1. Lineage (GTDB taxonomy): Bacteria > Bacteroidota > Bacteroidia > Flavobacteriales_F > PHOS-HE28 > PHOS-HE28. The sequence goes on from JAHBUK010000003.1 coordinate 284,385, forward strand.
GGCGCTGTTCACGGGAGTGCCATCCACGAACCACTGGTACTCCATGTTCCCCTGTCCGGAAAGGTCGGTTACTTCCAACGTGGTGGCAAGACCAGCGCAGGTGAAGTAGTCGCTCTGTGTGAAGGCGTGTTCGGGTTCCGCGTTCACCACCACGGTCTGTGCGGTGGAGTTTGCGTTGCCGCAGGCGTTGCTCACTTGCACGGTGTAGTTGCCGGGCTGGTCCACTTCCAAGGTGGCATCCTGTGCAGCGGCAATGGGTTGGCCGTTCAGGTTCCACTGGTAGCTGTAGCCGCCGTTCACGGGTGCGCTCAGTTCCACCGACCCGCCCTCGCAGAACACCGTTGGCCCTGCTGCGGTGATGCTGGCCAGCGGTAGCTCGCCGATGCTGATGTCCGTTCCGTTATCGGTGCCTGTGAACGCCGGGCTGGTGGCGATCACACGGATGCGGTAGCCGTTGCCGGGCGGCGTGTTGAGCGGTATGGTGGCGTTGATGGTGCCGGACTGCGTGGAGGTGACGGAGCCGATGGTGACCGGGTTGGTGAAATCGCCATTGGCGTCGGAGAGTTGCGCGCGGAAGATGTTGGCCGACAGGAAGAAGCCGCCCTGGTTGTAGCTGCCGGTCTTGGTGTAGTTCACCGCCACGCTGGCACCGGGGCAAAGCGAGGTGCTCAAAGGCGCATCCACGGTAATGCTGCGGGGCAGGTCGTAGAAGAACACTTCGGTGATCACTTCGGTATTGCCGATGCGCACGGTGTTGATCTGCAGTACCGGCACACGGATGTTCTTCGCAAGCCACTTGTACTCGGTGATGCGCGGACGGTCGATCGCGAAGCCCAGGCTGAGTTCATCCACTTGAATGGTGTCCCGGCCATCAATGGTGCTCTTCACCCGCAGCGCCTGGAAGCTGCCTGCGGGAGTGTTCACCGTGCCCCAGCCATCCACCACGTTGTTGCGCACCTGCTCGTAGCCGTAGTAGGCCAGCGTGGGCACATCGAGGTTCCAGCGCGAATAGGAGGACGAGGTGTTGCCGTAGTTCAGCGGAAGCTGGTACACCACGTCGTGTTCCTGAAAGATGACGGGCACCGGAATGCCGGCCAGCTCCAGGCCGAAGCCCACGGTCTTGTACACCGAGCTGCTGCGGTAGCGGAACGTGTACGGGTTCTCCACGGGCAACAGGTCCGCGAAGGCGATCTCCACACCGGCCTTGGCCAGGTTGGCCCGGTTGGGGTTGAAGCCCAGGTCGGCATAGACCAAGGCGTACACCAAGTTGGTGCTGGAGACGCTCTGGTACACCTCGGTTTCCTGTTCCTGGGCGTGCAGGTTGGTGTAGTTCCAGGTGTAATTCGGCCCGGTACCACTCACACTCAGCAGGGGGTTGGGAACGGCCCTACTGCGTTCCCAGGGGTTGTTCACCGCTGGTAGGTCGCTCTGTACAATGGTGATCTGCGCTTGGGTGCTGAGTGCAGTGGCCAGCGTCAGGGCTGCCGAAAGGGTAGTGAGCTTCATGCAGGAGGCTTGGAGTGGGCCAAATCTATTCCGGTCCGTCGATGAAAGTCAATGACTCGTCGAAGAATTCCGGATGTCTGTCCGGAAGACGGTGGCGGTGGTTTCGGGTGGCCTTACCTACCGCAACAAGGTCACATGCCCGGCCATGGACCGTGCCGCACCTTGCTGGTCGGTGTAGCTCAGCACCCAGTAGTAGGTGCCTTCCGGCGCATCTAAGCCGCTCCAGCCCAACGCCATGTTGCGGGTGCGGAACAGTTCTTTGCCCCAGCGGTTCAGTACCACCAGCTCCAGGTCCGTGAAACCGCGTGCCACTACCGGAATGAAACGATCGTTGTGCCCATCACCATTGGGCGTGAACACGTTGGGCATCGAGATATCGGGATCGCATTCCCGAAAGCTGAGACTGAACTGCGCTTCATACACGCACTGCCCGGTGCCGAATTGCACGGTGTAGACCCCGCTGTTGCTGAAACTGCGCACCACTTCGGTGGAGCCGTCCCACCACAGCACGGGGCCGGCCTCTCCACTCAGGTCCACCTGCACGCTGTCTCCCAAGCAGGGACTGGCATCAACCAATTGCGACAGGTCCATCGGTAGTTCGATGTTCACCTGAAGGCTATCCCATACCACACAGCCCGCCACCGTCACGCTCACGCCGTAGCTTCCTGCTGCATCCACCGTGATGGTGGGGCCGCCGTTACCGGTGCTCCAGGTGTAGCTCGCACCAGGCCAGGTGGCATCCAGCAACAGGCTTTCGCCGGGGCACAGGGTGGTGTCGTTGCCCAGGTCGATTAGTGGCCGTGGCACGAATAGCACCTCCATGCTGTCGGATACGGTGCACACGCCGTTGCTTACCGAAACGGCAATGTTGCCGCTTGTGGTAACGGCCAACTGCGGCCCCGTGGCGCCGGTGCTCCATGCATACGTGGCGCCGGGTACTTCCACGTTCAGTAGCAGCACTGCTCCTTCGCAGAGCGTGGTGTCGTTGCCCAGTTGCACGGTCGGCGCTTGCACCACGCTCACCGTGAAACTCGCGGTGTCCGTGGCATCCACGGCGTGGTAGGTGGTGGTGGCCGTTGGTTGAACGGTGATGCTGTTGCCAGTGCCAATGGGCGATCCGGCAGGCGTGTTGGCGAACCAACTGACCGGGCCGTTGGCATTCGTGGCGGTGAGTGTTGCTGCTTGGCCTGCGCAGATGCTCTGCGGACCGTTCACGGTGAGCTCGTCTACCGCTGCTTCGACCACGATCTCGTCCACGAAGTACACTGCGAAGGGCCTCGGGAAGTTGCCTCGGTCCTGCACCTGTGTTGCTGCATCGTTGTCGAAGTTGCCGATGGTGATGAAGGTGAACGCTTCGGTGGCCACGAACTCACCGCTGATCTCCACCCAGCCATCGGTGGTGCCGATCACTTGTTGTGCTTTTATCTGGGCATTCACAGGCAAACTGGGCCAGGTGTTGGAGCTGGGGGGCACCACGGAGAAGTGGAAGCCCAAACCGTCGGTGGCGTATTGGCAATTGTCGCCCAAGGACACCAGCATGCTGGCCCGGTAGAGTTGGCCCACTTGCAGGGGCTGGATGAGCTGGGCTTGCATGTATTCCCGGGTCTCACTGGCGCAGATGCTGCAATAGGTGATCAAGGCGGCCATGGCACTGCCCCCCGCGGGTGCTTCGGAGCCCCAGCTGTTGGGGTCGGTGGAGCCCACGGCCGCGTTCATGCAGTTGGTCGGCAGGGTGCTTAGGCAGATGTCCGGGCTGCCTGCTGTGGGCGTGGACCAGGCCACTACGTTCTGGTTGAAGTCGGATTGCCCGAACACCCCGCAGAATGGTGTGTTCTGCTCCAAGCCCGGATTGGGCACCAGGTTCTGCCCAACACACAAGGTGCTCAGCAGCAACAGGGCCGGCAGGCTGTACCAGAACGAGCGGGGCATGGCTGGGTGCGGTGGTGGCAGGCTCACTGCTGCCACAAGTGGCCAAAAGTACTGGTGAAGCACCCTGGCAAGTCCCGCCTGAAGCACGATCTTCGGGCCATGGGCACGGTGCACGTTCTGGTCGGTGATCCACTACGGGTGGTGGCGGCAGGGCTTGAAGCCTGGTTGCGGGATGCGGCCCCTTTCCGTTTCGCCGGCCATTGCGGAACGGGAAATGAGTTGCTGGACAGGTTGGCCGCGCAGGCCTGCGAGCTGGTGCTGTTGGAGGTATCCTTGCCCGGTCTGGATGGCATCGATACCATGCGCGCCATTCACGCACGGTTTCCTCTGGTGAAGGTCCTTGCCTTTTCCGCACTCACGGAGATCGAGTACGTGAACAGCATGCTGATCGAAGGAGCACATGGATATCTGGTGAAGAACACCGATCGTGCTGAACTGCTGCTCGCCATGGAGGCTGTGTTGCGTGGCGAGCGCTACTTGAGCGCTGCGGTGCGGACCAGCATCGAGCAGGGTTATGCCTTCACCGGCAAACGCATGGATGGCGAGTATGTGGGGCTCACCATGCGCGAGCGCGAGATCATCCGGATGGTGGCGCTCGAACGCACCAATGGCGAGATCGCGGCGGCCCTGTTCATCAGTGAGGAAACAGTGAAGACGCACCGCAAGAACCTGATGACGAAGTTGAACGTGCGCAGTGTGGCCGGTCTGGTGAAGTACGCCATCGATCGCCGCTGGGTGTAGTGCGTCTCCGCGCAACAGCCGGCATAGGTCTTAATGGGCCGCCCGACAAGCGGATCTTACTGCCCGGTCCGTTTAGGCAAAGCTCTTGGCCGAACGCGTGAGCCTGCCCCATTAAGCAGATCACCCACATGTGGGTATTGTGGTGCCCATGGGCGCAGGGGACCTTTGGCACATGTCCATGCAAGCTCGTTCCGCCCCGATGAAAGCGCTGAAAAAATTCCTGCCGTGCCCCTTGGAGACCGCTGTGATGACCGCACTACTGGCATTGCTCAGCATCACCTTGTTCGCAGCACCGGGCGCTAGCGGAAAGCAGGTGCAGGTAAGCGGCTGGCTGCTTATGGAGGCCGGCGCGAACAAGGACGTACTGGTCGTGGTGGAATTGGACAATGCCCATTGCCTGCCTGTCAAGTTGAAGAGCAATGGACGTTTCTCCGTGGATCTTCCGGCAGGCAGCCAGGCGGTGCTGCGGTTCAGCAGGGCGGGCCACATCACCAAAGAGGTCGTGTTGGACACGCGCAATGCCGCACCCCATGGTACTCAACAGTACAAAGCGGCCAAAGTGCATTTCGGGGTGGACCTCAGCACTGGAGAAGGCCATCCTCAATGCGGTTTCGATGGTCCGGTGGGCACCCTGGCTTTCAAGCGTGGAACGGGCTCACTGGCCGTTAAGCACCACGCTCGCGGACGGTCATCTAAGGCTCCATGTGCCGGGGATCGCTGATGGCACCCGAAAACAAGTCCCGCAATTGATGCCACGACCAACAGCGCCCATCGCACCACATCCCCGATCCGTCGAATACCCCGCTCAAAGCAAGAACCCCGGCCATCCGGTCGCGTAACCATGATCCACCTGCAACATCAAAGAACCACAGCCATGAAGACTTCCAGCACCTCCCTGAAATTCGCCGCACTGTGTGGCGCGGCACTTCTGATGAACGCCGCTTATGCCGGCGATGAACCTCGTCCTGCCTCCAACGCCAACGCCGCGGTGGTGATCACCGGCTGGCTGCAGGCCAACGACCTCAGCATGCAGGATGTGGTGCTTCACGTGGAAGTGGACGGCACCATGCGCACGCAAGGCGTTTCCGAGAACGGCCGTTTCGTGGTCTCCCTGCCCGCCGATTCCGAAGTGAAACTCCGCTTCGAGAAACCCGGCCACCTGCCCAAGGAAGTGCTGGTGGACACCCGCCATGCCGACCTGCTTGAAGGTGCCGGCAAGTCGCGCCGCGTGAAGTTCGCCGTGGTGCTTGAGCTGGAGCGGCACATGGCCGGCTACACCTACGCTGGCCCGGTGGGCAGCCTGGGCTTCGATGCCCAAGGCGGATGCCTGGCCGTAAGCCACGATCGCAAGTTGGAGGATGCACCGAAGCAGAAGCCGATGGTGTTCTGAGCCACACGTTCAGGCAATAAGAAGGGGGAGCACCCGTCGGTGCTCCCCCTTCTTTTATTGCTGTATTCCCCGCCCTACTTGAACGCCGCCAAGCCTGTTACCTCAGCACCGGTGATCAACAGGTGGATGTCGTGGGTGCCTTCGTAGGTCACCACGCTTTCGAGGTACTTGACGTCAAATAGTTAGGTTACATTTGTTAGCATCCAACGCGGGAGATCCAAGGAATGACGGTCTTGGTTTGCTTTGACGCGCTATGGATGGTGGGTTTGGAGCCATCAAATGGCACACACTGCTGGTCAAATGTTCAGAGTAAAGAGGTTGTTGCTCTACCTGTATTCATTGACAGCAGCGCTGTTTTTGGCTTACTTCATTCACTTGTACATCACGGTGGACGAAAGCAGGTCGATAGGTTTGTTGTTCGCTCCGGCGATATTGCTTGTGTTGTTCCTCACTATAACCTGGATCGAAACGCTCTTGGTCGGTCTGGTCTTCTACAGGGTGGCGAGCGAGGTGTCCAAGATCCTGGTCCTGGCCTTCTTCATGTTCGGCATCACCCTTGGATCCGTGCTTTACATCAAGCTGCAACCTGAAGAGCAGCTTCGGATACCACTAGCTGGACAATTGCCCGTTGACCCGACCACGTATCAGAACCACCAGGACACACTTGCTGGTCTTTACATGACAACTAAGGAGTTCCTGAACCGGGAGTTTCGGAATGACCTTGATTCCGTCATCGAGGTATCGACAGATACGATACTTTATTCGCTAGGTGGTGATACCCTGCTCGCGTTTGTCTTCCTTTCAGGTTCTTTGAAGGGTTTGCCTCAATGTTGCAATGCGACAATGACAGGTGTCCGGTCCAGTGGAAATTGGGCCTATTTCGTGCCACGAGGTGGTGGTTGGTCAAGCTGTTCGACATCATGTGCCGAACGGCATGAACAATTGCTGCAGGCCTTCTTCAGCAAGTACTCGATCAACGGATCGGACCCGTCCAAACCCGACCTATGGTTGGATCCGTATCTGTTCTCGGCTGCCCCATGGGCTTTTCCTGAGCCCGTTTGGGATGAACCGGAGCGCGCACATAGGTGAGGGGCCCAACGGACGTGGAACCGCGGATAGATGGCTGACTTGCACCGTTTTCTGGGCCAAAAATGCCGCAGGTTCGATGAGTGCCGAGGAGACTATGCTAGTGGATCGTCATGAAAAAATGATGGCTTCCTTCCGAGTCATGCTCCCCACACATGATCGCCATACCAGCGCCATCATTCACAAGAGATGCCATATCGACCCAATGGCGCGACCTAGCTGGCAGGAGATAACGTTCAAGCCGATCCTGCAACAAGCGTCCGCCGACCACGTCCATGAACATACTGTTGGTTTGGCATTGGACTTGAAGGTCTTCAGAAATGGCCGCGCGCACGATGTTCCGTCCGGCTCCCAGACCCTCCCATGAAAGGATAATCAGTTCACCTTGGCGTTCGACGACTCTTGTTTGGTGCCCGAGGGATCCGACCTGGCGATCGAGCTTGTATTGTTCAACGCGGTTGGCTGGTCTGGGGTAGCGGTAAAGAATATGTCTCCCGAGTTTGGCCTCAATGACCCGATCCGTACACCATTCAATGAAGTGCTCCTCCTCGTTGACCTGCTCTTCAGCCGTAGAACCAGCAGCCCCGCGAGTGAATGCCACCTTCCATCGTAGAGGCCCCTGGGTTTTTAGCCCAAGGAAGAATCCCCACGGATCGCCTCTTCTGCCGTAGTCTTCCCAAGAATGGAAAGTGAACGACATGGCTTCGCCTTACTTGAACGCCTGGAAGCCGGTGACGTCGGCGCCGGTGATCAGCAGGTGGATGTCGTGGGTGCCTTCGTAGGTCACCACGCTTTCGAGGTTCATCATATGGCGCATGATGGGGTACTCATTGGTGATGCCCATGCCGCCGAGGATCTGGCGCGCTTCGCGGGCCACGGTGAGGGCCAGGTGCACGTTGTTGCGCTTGGCCATGCTGATCTGTGCGGTGGTGGCGCGGCCCTCGTTACGCAGGGTGCCCAGGCGCCAGGTGAGCAGTTGGGCCTTGGTGATCTCGGTGACCATTTCGGCGAGTTTCTTCTGCGTGAGCTGGAAGGCGCCGATGGGCTTGCCGAACTGGATGCGCTGCTGGCTGTACCGCAGGGCGGTATCGTAGCACTCCATGGCCACACCCAGCGTGCCCCACGCGATGCCGTAGCGCGCGCTGTCCAGGCAGCTCATGGGGGCACCCAAGCCGTTGCGGCCGGGCAGTAGGTTGCCTTTGGGCACCTTTACATTGTCGAACACCAACTCGCCGGTGGGGCTGGCGCGGAGGCTCAGCTTGCCGTGTGTGGTGGGGGTGGTGAAGCCCTCCATGCCGCGCTCCACGATCAGGCCATGAATGCGGCCTTCGGTGTTCTCGGCCTTGGCCCACACGATGGCGAGGTCGGCGAAGGGTGCGTTGCTGATCCACATCTTGGCGCCGTTCAGCAGGTAGTGGTCGCCCATGTCTTTGAAAGTGGTGACCATGCCGCTGGGGTTGCTGCCGAAGTCGGGCTCGGTGAGGCCGAAGCAGCCGATCTTCTTGCCCTGCACCATGTCGGGCAGCCACTTCTTCTTCTGCTCTTCGCTGCCGTATTTCCAGATGGGGTACATGGCCAGTGAACCCTGCACGCTGCACAGGCTGCGCAGGCCGCTGTCGCAACGCTCGATCTCCTGCATGATCAGGCCGTAGCTGATCTGGTCCAGGCCGGGGCCGCCGTACTCTTCCGGTACGAAGGGGCCGAAAGCGCCGATCTCCGCCAGGCCGGGGATGATGTCCTTGCTGAAGCTGGCGTTCTCGAAGCGCTCCTCGATGATGGGCTTCAGGTGCGTGCTCACGTGTTTGCGTGCCGTATCGCGGATCAGCTTGTGCTCGTCGGTGAAGAGCTCGTCCACCAGGTAATGGTCGTGGCTCTGGAAGAGATCGGTGGCGCTGCGTTTCTGCTCGGCGGTGGTGCTGCTCATGGTTGGGCCGAAGGGCTTGTGCGCTCCGGGGCCGCGAAATTAGGAAAGCCCTGCACCGCACGCCTCGCAAGGGCATCTACTTTTGCCGCCATGAACGGAAGCCTGAGCACCGACCACCTGCGGGTGATCGATCCGCTGAACGCGGAATGGGTGACCGTTCTCCTGCTGGGTATCCTGGTGATGTTGGCCTTGACCAATACCGCCTCGCCGCGCAAATGGGCCTTGCTGGGCCAGAGCATGTTCCGCATGCGCCTGGCCAAACAGATCCTGCGCGAGGAGATCGACCTGCAGGACCGCCTCTTCACCGGCTTGCTCATGGTCTCCGTGGCCGTGCTGGCGCTCTTCACATGGCAGGGCTTCGTCCAGTTCGGTGTGGAGGCACCGCACTACCTGCAATGTCTGGCGGCCGTGGCGGGGGTGCTGGTGGGCCACCTGGTGCTCATGGGCGCCTTGCGGATCCTCTTTCAAGGGGATGTCGGCGTGGCCGAATACCGTGCCTCGGGCCTGTTGATCATCATCGTCAATGGACTGGTGCTCCTGCCCATCACCATGCTCATTGCCTACCGTTCCGCCTGGCGCTCGGAATTGTTGCTGGCGGGTGCTTTTGTAATGGGGCTTTTTCTCTTGTTCCGATGGGTGCGGGGCGCTTGGATCGCCTGGTCCGAGGGGCTCTCGCCGGGCTACATAATTATCTACCTTTGCGCCGCCGAAGCCATACCCTTGCTCTTGATGATCAACGCTTTGGTACTTCCGGTCATCGTAGCGAACCACCCCTAAGCCGCACGGCTTGATGAAGATCAAGACTCTCCTTGTTTCGCAGCCTGCCCCCACGGACGAGAAGTCGCCCTATCTGGAGCTGGCCAGGAAGTTCAACCTGAAGATCGATTTCAGGCCCTTCATCCAGGTGCAGGGCGTGGATGCTCAGGATTTCCGCCAGGAGCGCATCAACATCCTCGACCATTCCGCGATCGTGCTCACCAGCCGAAATGCTGTGGACCACTTCTTCCGGATGTGCAAGGAGATGCGCCTCACCGTGCCGGAGACCATGAAGTATTTCTGCGTGAGCGAAAGCGTCGCCTACTACGTGCAGAAGTACATCGTGTACCGCAAGCGCAAGGTCTTCATCGGCAAGCAGACCTTTCCCGATCTGATGGACGTGATCAAGAAGCACAAGGACGAAAAGTACCTGGTGCCTTGCAGCGACATTCAGCAGGGCGAGATCCCCGCCATGTTGGACAAGGCCGGCATCAAACACACCAACGCGGTGTTCTACCGCACGGTGGCCAGCGACATGAGCGACATCAAGGAACTGAAGTACGACATGCTCGTGTTCTTCAGCCCCGGTGGCATCTCCAGCTTGAAGCAGAATTTCCCCAAGTTCGAGCAGGGCGATGTGTGCATCGCCGCCTTCGGTGCCTCCACCGCCAAGGCCGTGCGCGACCACGGCTACCGGCTCGACATCGAAGCCCCACTGCCCCAGGCCCCTTCCATGACCGGCGCCATCGAGCTGTTCATCAAGAACCAGGGCAAGAAGAAGTGAACGCGGTGCATCACCGGCCCAACGGTCCGTGGCACCCCGATGAGCGACCGCCCGTGCCCCGCGCTACCTTCGGCAAACGTGAACACCTGTGCGGAACGCTCCGCATCCGCGCGGTGGCCACCACCGGCCGTGGTGTGAACGAGCATCCCTTCAAACTGGTGGGCCGCATAATGACCCTCTCCGAACCCGTGGCGGCACAAGTGGCCTTTGCCGTGCCCAAACGCAACCTGCGCCATGCCAAGGATCGCAACCGCATGAAACGCCTGATGCGCGAAGCTTACCGGCTGAACAAGGCCCCCCACGTGGAACGCCTCGCCGCCAAAGGCATACAGGTGGCCTGGCTCTTCGTGTTCCAGGCGCAGCAACCGGTGAGTTACGCGGAGACCGAGCAGAAAATATCGCGTGCCCTCACACGTTGGATGGAACAACATGGGTAAGCTGCTGGCACGTCCGCTGATGGCCCTGGTCTGGATCTACCAGCAGGCCATCTCGCCCCTGTTCCCCGGAGCCTGCCGTTACACGCCCACCTGCTCCGCATACGGCATGGAGGCACTGCGCACGCATGGCGCCTTCCGCGGCGGCTGGCTCACCCTCAAGCGCATACTATCTTGTCACCCGTGGGGCGGCCACGGCCACGACCCCGTTCCACAAGACCCGCACAAGCATGGATAAGCAGATCGTTCGCCGCACGGCACGTTGGAGGAATTGGATCATGGCTGGCGTCGTAGCAGGCGGCGGGGCCATCGCCATCAGCGCGGCCGATAGCTACTTCGAGATCAGTAAGAACCTGGAGATCTTCAACGAACTCTACAAGGAGCTCAACATCTACTACGTGGATGAGACCGAGCCCGGCAAGCTGATGAAGACGGGCATCGATGCGATGCTCTCCTCCCTCGATCCCTACACGCAGTACATCCCCGAGAGCGACATCGAGGACTACCGCTTCATGACCACCGGCCAGTACGGTGGCATCGGCGCCCTCATCCGCCGCAAGGACGACCGCGTGTTCGTGAGCGAGCCCTACGAGGGTTTCCCCGCCATGAAGTCGGGCATCCGTGCCGGTGACGAGATCGTGGAGGTGGACGGCCGCAAGGTGGGTGGCATGAACACCGACGAGGTGAGCAAGCTGCTGAAGGGACAGGCCGGAAGCGCCGTGCGCGTGCTGGTGAAGCGCGATGGCGCCGAGACGAAGGAGCACGTGCTCACCCGCGAGGAGATCAAGATCCCCGATGTGCCCTACAAAGGCATCATCGATGCGGCCAATAACGTGGGTTATGTGAAGCTCAACAGCTTCACCCAGACCGCCAGCCAGGAAGTGCGCAAGGCCATGAAGGAGCTGAAGGACCAGGGCGCCACCAAGCTGGTGCTCGACCTGCGCGGCAACGGTGGCGGCCTGCTGCGCGAGGCGGTCAACATCGTGAACCTCTTCGTGCCCCGCAACCAACTGGTGGTGGAGACCCGCGGCCGCATCGGCGAGTGGGACAAGAGCTACAAGACCCTCAGCGAGCCGGTGGATGCCACCATCCCCCTGGTGATCATCGTGGACGAAGGTTCCGCCAGCGCCAGCGAGATCGTGAGCGGTGCCCTGCAGGACCTGGACCGCGCCGTGGTGGTGGGCGAACGCACCTTCGGCAAGGGCCTCGTGCAGCAGACACTCGACCTGCGCTACAACAGCAAGATCAAGGTCACCGTGGCCAAGTACTACATCCCCAGTGGCCGCTGTATCCAGAAGCTCGATTATGCCCACCGCGACAGCACCGGCAAGGTCACCGAAGTGAAGGAGGAGGCCATCGCCGAGTTCAAGACCCGCAACGGACGACCGGTATTCGATGGCCGTGGCATCCTGCCCGATGTGGAGGTGCAGGACCCCGAGCTCGCCAAGGTGGTGGGCGGCCTCTACCAGCAAGACGTGTTCTTCGATTTCGCCACGCAGTTCCGCGCCAAGCATGAGAGCATCGGCGAGCCGGATCAGTTCACCATCAGCGACCAGCTTTATGCGGAGTTCACCGCATTCGCCAAGCAGCGCGAAGTGAACTACGACACCGAGAGCATGGAAGCGTTGGACGCCCTGGTGGAGAAAGCCAAGAAAGAGCGCTACTACGAGCACGCCAAGGCGCAGATCGATGCCTTGCGCCAAGGCCTGGCACCCGATCGCAGCGAGGACCTCGTGCGTTTCCGCGCTGACATCGAGGACGTGCTGCGCAACGAGATCGTATCGCGCTACTACTACCAGACCGGCCGCGCCAAAGCCGCGCTCGCCAGTGACAGCCAGGTGCGCAAAGCGATCGAGGTGCTCACCAGCGATGCCTATGGCAAGGTCCTCTCAGGGACCACGAACTAAGCGGTAGGCGGCGTCCTCCTTCACCGGGCTGATCATGCACGGCCGCTTCCCGTTCCGCCAAGTACACGTGCTCGCGCTCAGCTTGTGCGCGATCATGCTGCCCTGGAGCACGGCCTTCCTCAGCATCGCACAAATGCTGCTGGCCGCCAACTGGCTCGCCGAAGGCATCGTGCAACGCGATCTCGGCGGGCGCTTCAAGCGTGCCTTCACCTCCGCACCGGTGCTGGTCTTCCTCGGCTTCCTCGGGCTGCATCTGCTGGGCCTGCTCTGGACCACCGACAGCGCCTGGGGCTTCGACCTGGTGCGGATCCTCGCGCCGGTGCTCGTGTTCGGGGTCATCCTGGGCGGCTCGCCACGCCTGCGGCCCGGTGAGTTGCGCACCATCCTCCTGTGGGGCGCGGTCAGCGTGGTGGTGAGCTCTTTCGCTTGTGTGCTGATGGCGGCACCCGATGCGGACTACCGCTCCCTCTCGCGCTTCATCAGCCACATCCGCATGGCCTTGCTGCTGGTGCTTGCTGCGGTGGTCTTCCGGAGCTACCTGAATAATGGTCACGCGCAACGCCAGATCATGCTCCTGCTCGTTGTGTGGACCTGGTATTTCCTGGGCCGCTTGGGCAGTGTGCAGGGCGCCGCGCTCATCCTGCTCCTGCTCTGGCTGGAGCTGTGGTTCGCGCTGCGCAACAGGAAAGCGGCGCTGCGCTACACGTTTCGAACGACGTTGTTGTTGGTGCCCTTGGCTGCACTTGTCTGGGCGTGGATGCACTGGACGCGCATCTCGGATGCCGCCATGGTGGCCACGCCCACCACTGTTGAGTACACGGCAGGTGGTGAGCGCTACCTGCATGTGGAGGGCAACACGCAATTGGAGAACGGCACACCGGTGTGGCAGTACGTGGCCTGGGGGGAACTCCGCAGAAGCTGGGCCAGGCGCAGCAAGCTCGACATCGATTCGTTGGATGGACGTGGGCATGTGGTGAAAGGCACCCTGGCACGCTACCTCAGTTCACTTGGCCTGCGGAAGGACAGCGCGGGCGTGATGGCCCTGAGCGATGCGGACGTGCAGCGCGTGGAACAAGGGGTCACCAGTGCCCATGCCGCGCGCACCAACCGCTTCGTGGCGCGCCTGCAGGAGGTGCTCTTCGAGCTGCAACGCTACCGCACCACCGGTGATGCCAACGGCCACTCCATCACGCAGCGCCTGGAATACTGGCGAACGGGCATGGCCATCGTGCGCGATCACCCGCTGCTCGGCGTGGGCACGGGCGATACCCAGCGCGCCTTCGATGCGAAGTACGAGGAACTGCACACCTCCCTGCTGCCCCAGTGGCGGCACCGCGCGCACAACCAATACCTCACGCTGCTGATCAGCTTCGGTGCGGTCGGCCTGCTCTTCGCGCTTTTCAGTTGGTGGTGGCCGGCCTGGAAGCTGGGTGCCTGGCGCGATCCGCTCTTCGTGGCCTGGGCCATCATCTTCGGCATCTCCTGCCTTACCGACGATACCATCGAGACGCAGGCCGGGGCCACGTTCTTCGCGCTCTACTACGCGCTCTTCGTATTCGCCGCACCGCGTGCCGAGATCAGTGGCCGGGCTCCAACAACGCCAACACCTGACGGGGGCTGATCGCCTTGATCTGTGCCACGGGATCGCCCTCCGGGTCCACACCCTGCGCCACCAGTGCATGTGCCTTGGCGCCAATGGGTGCCCAGCGCCCCGGATGGATGGGACGCTTCTGCGCATAGAGCCCGATGGCCTGTATGCCGCAGGCCGCAGCGATGTGCAGCGGGCCGGTGCTGGCGGCCACCAAGGCCTCGCTCCGCGCGATCAAGGCGATGAGCTGCTCCAACGATAGGTGGCCTCCCGCATCGCTCACGTGCGGCAGGTGCAGCGGCAGTCCGGCGCGGTAGCGTTCCGCCTCGGCCGCCGTGCCGGTAACGATCACTTGGTAGCGATCGGGGTGCAGCAGTTCGATCAGCTCGCTGAAGTGCCCAAGGCCCCATTCCACCGCGCTGCCTTTGGAGAGCGGATGCAGGATCACCTGCCGCCTACCGGGCCTCAGGAACTGCTGCACCGCAGCATCCGCCGCGGGCGCATGGAAGCCGCTCAGCGATGCGCAACGCACTAGATCGGGCACCTCGGTGATCCCGAAGGGTGCCAGTAGCTTGATGTTCAATTGCGCTTCGTGCAACTCGCTCTTGCGCCTGCTGAAGGCCACGCGGTGGTTGCAGCTGGTCCAGTGCCACCAGCGGTTGGTGGTGCCGATGCGCCAGGGGATGCCTGCGCGCTTCGCCCAGCGGGCCACCTCGCGTTGCGGGAACACGTGTACCAAGGCATCGGCCTCAAGGGCACGCAGCTGGTCCACGGCATCGCCTTGTTGCAGTTCCTCCAGCGTGATCACCTGGTCCACGTGGGTGCAGCAGCGCAGCACCGGTGCCGTGTATCCCCGACCGAGAAAGGTGATGCGCACGCCGGGGAAACGCTCGCGCAGCAGACCGGCCATGGGCAGGGTGAGCATCACGTCGCCGATGCTGTCCGTGCGGCTCAGCACGATGTGCTCAGGAGGGCTGTTGCGCATGGCGGAGCGCGTGGAGCTTGGCGTATTTCAAATGCACTGCGCGTGCCGAGAGCCGTGCGATGTGGAAGCCCGCCGCACCATCGAGGAAGCCTCCCTGCATCAGGTAGCCCTGCACGAACTTGGCCACGGGCGACAACCAGCGCTTCACCGGACCGGCCGTGCGGCCGTCGGCCATCATCTTCCGCGCATGCAGCGTGCTGTAGCGTTCGATCCGTTCGCGGTGATCGTCCAAGCTGTGGTACGACCAGTGCAGCAGGTCGCCTTTCAGGTGCGTGATGGGCAGCCCGCTCCGCAACTTCAGTTCCTCGTGTACGTGCTCCCCTTCCCAGCGGGCCGCCGCTTTAGGGAAGAGCCGCACCTTCACGTCCGGATACCAGCCACCGTGTCGCACCCAGGCGCCGCAATAGTTGGTGAGCCGGTTGAAGCGGTAGGCACCCACCAGCCCCGCGCGCTGTGCGTGTTTCAAGGAGTCCATCAGCTCCGGCGACAAGGCCTCATCGGCATCCATGGAAAGCACGTAGTCGTTGCGGGCCTGCGCATTGGCGAAGTTCTTCTGGTCGCTGTAATCGGTCCATGCGCGCACGATCACGCGCGCGCCGAGGCCCTCTGCAATGCTGCGCGTCTCGTCCGTGCTCTCCGAGTCCACCACCACCACCTCATCCACCAGCCCCTGCAGCGAGGTGATGCAGCGCCCGATGTTCCGTGCTTCGTTGCGGGTGATGATGACGGCCGAGATCAGCTCCATGCGTGCGGCCAAAGGTAGCCGCATGGTCAACAGGCGTGCTTCAATGTCACTCAGGCTTGCAGCCTGTGTACTATCCCGGCTGGAAGCCTGCGTGACATTGACCAAAAAGGGCCGCCAGGAACACCCCGGCGGCCCTTTCCAGAGCAGATCTGCAATGGCCTACCAGTAGTGCGCCACCACGAACTTGCCGCGGGCCACTTCGCCCAGGTCGGAGATGATGCGGTAGCTATAGAGACCGTTCGCCATGAAGGCGGTGCTCAAGGTGGCGCGGCCGTTGGCCATGCTGCGCGTGGACACCAGGCGGCCGGTGTTGTCGAACACCTCCACCGACAAACGCTCACCGGCCAGCAGGCCGTTCACATCGAAGAAGAGGTCGCGGTCGGCGGGGTTGGGGAACACGTTCACGCTGGTGCCTTCAGCAAGCACCTCTATGCCCGTGGCCAGGTCCACCACCACCGGCACCGGCTCGCTCTCGCAGGCCACGCCCGGGGTCTGCACCTCCCAGTCGTAGAAGAAGTAGTAGAAGGCCGTGGCATTGCTGCCCGTGGCCGTGCTGTTGGTGATGGCGCCCACCGTTCCCAGCGGGTAGGGGTAGCTCTGGGCGCTGCCCTGGCCATCGCGCCACAGCTGCGGATTGCCGCTCATCACCCGCAGGCCGTACGTGCCGGGGCCGGGCACCTCGAAGTTCAGGTTCACGCGGCTCTCCCCGTTGGGAATGGTGAAGTTGCCCTGCGTGATCACCGTGCCGCTCGGCATGGATACCAGTCCGATGGGCCGCGCACCGGTGCCGTTCGCGTACACCTTCACGGACTTGATGGTGAAGGCCTCGCTGGCGGTGAACACCTCCCAGAAATCGCCGTTGGTGTGGAACTGGCCGTTGGTGGTGGAGTTGTTGGTCTTGCCACCGAAGTAGGTCTCCATGCCTTCCACCACACTGCTCGTCGCATAGTACGTGGTGGTGGCATTGATCACCGGCGTGGTGTAGCTGTTGCCCGTGCCCACCGGGTTGCCGCCGGGGCTGGTGTACCAGGTGATGTTGTCGCCGGTGGCCGTGAGCGTGGTGCTGCCAGGCGCCGCCAGGAAAACGTTGTCGGCCGTGGGGGGCACGGCGGGGCCCAGTGCGGTGATGCTGATCGCAGGGCTCACGAAGTTGCCGCAGCCGTTGTCCACCGTAACGGTGTAGTTGCCGCCGGCGGTCACCTCGATGCTCTGGCCGGTGGCTCCATTGCTCCAGGTGTTGCCGATGGGCGAGGAGGAGGTGAGGGTGATGGACGAGCCCACGCACACCACGGGGAAGCCGGCCACGCTGATGGTGGGTTGTACCGGCGCAGGAGGCGTCAACACCGCCGTGGCGCCGAAGCCGCTGGGCTCCTCGCTGCAATCCGCCTGCACTTGGAATTCATAGGCCGTGCAGGGGGTAAGACCCGTGGCCAGGAAGCTGTTATCGTCCAGACCGCTCACCTCGGTCCAGTCCGTGCTGCCTTGGATGCGGTAACGCACTGTGAAGGGACCATCCGCGAAGGTGTTCCAGCTGTATTGTGCGGCGGTGGTGGTGGTGGCCACCACGCTGCCGTTGGTGGGTGCCGGGCAAGCCCCGCAGGCCGCCATGATCAGTTCCATGCTGGTGCCCGAGTTGATACGCCCGCCGGTGACCGTCTGGCCGGGCAGGTTGCCCACCTGGTCCACGCCATCGAACAGCATCTGGCGGATGTACATGGCGCCGGCCATCGGGTCGCTCTGCACCAGGCTCATCAGGGTGGGGCAGGGGGCGCTGTAGAGCAGGCCGATCACTCCGGCCGTGAGCGGGCTGGCGAAGCTGGTGCCGCTGGTGTTGCCATAGGTGCTGCTACCCGAGGTGGTGTACACGTTGCCGCCCGGTGCGCCCACATCGATGGTGGTGGCGCCATAGCCGCTGAAGGTGCGCTGGTCCACGTTGTTGGTGGCCGTAACGCTGATCATGAAGTCGCTGGCACAGGCCGTGGGCATGTCGCCCACCACGTCCACGTTGCTGTTGCTGTTGGTGGTGGCACCGCAGTTCAGGATGCCCGCCGTGCCCAGCGTATCGTAGACGGCGCACCACAAGGGGTAGCTGTTCGGGTTGGCATTGTCGATGCCCCAGCTGGCATTGGTGGCCACCACGAAGGCACCTTGGGCACCATTGCTCGCATTGTAGCGGCGGCGCATGGTCAGGGGGTAGGTGTAGGCCGCGATCACGTTGGCTTGCGAGGTGCTGGCGTAGGTCACCACCATCATCTTCACATCCCAGTTGGCGCCCACCACGCCCAGGTTGTTGTCTCCCACCGCGCCGATCATTCCGGCCACCTGCGTGCCGTGCGCGCCGTTGTACACGTTGTCGTTGTTGCCGCCGGGGTTCCAGCCGCGGTAGTCGTCCACGTAGCCGTTGCCGTCGTCGTCGATCCCGTTGTTGGGGATCTCCGCATGGTTGAACCAGCGGTTGGCTGCCAGGTCCGTGTGGGCCGTGTTGGCGCCTTCAATGATGCACACCACGATGGTATCGCCCGTGGCCGTTACGCCTCCGGTACTGTACTGCCAGGCGGCCTCACTGTTGATGTTCTGGTGGTGCCACTGCTGACCGTATTGCGGGTCGTTGGGCACGTTGCGCAGGCTCACCGGGTGGTCGTTCTGCGCCATCATCACGTGCGGGTGGCGCTTCACCGCGGCCAGCATCTTCTCCTGCGCAACGGCCGTGTGGTCGAACTTCAGCAGCCAGATGCGCATGGGCGCGCTGGCCTCGTGGTCCACCTTCATGCCGGTGGGGATGTTATCCAACAGCCCCAGGTCATCGGCCACGGTCTGGGCCGATCCGTTGGGCGTAAGCATCACCAGGATGTCTCCAGGTATGATGCCCGCGTCCTGTTGGGCGATGCTGGACAGGGGAGCCAGCAGGAATGCAGAGAAAAGGCTAAGGAGCAACGTTCGTTTCATGGGGTTCCGGTCTTGCAGGGGTCACGAATTTAACGATTCCGCAGCAAGGCTGTTCTTATGCTCCGTTCAGACCCCGCCACTTCTGCTGGCGCTGCTGGGAATGCCAAGGCGGAGCCACGCGAGCTCGATCGGGGCCCTGTGTGTGGAGCGGTGCGTGGCTCGAATTACTCCACAACCTGCTCAGCCCCCTCGATCCAGCGGCACGTGCCTGTCGAAGGCATGGTGATGTCGCTTAGGTGGAAGTTGCGAACACTGCTTGGCCGGAAGTCCTTGTCATCCCAGCACGTGTCATTGTTGCACCACCAACTTCCCGCTATGGAGCAAGGTGTTGTCTGCAAGGTACAACACCAGGTAGGTGCCCGGGGCCAGGGCACTGGTATCAACATTCTGTTGGCCTTCTGCACCCGGCATGGGCAATGTGCTTACAAGGCGACCACTGATATCGCGCAACTCTATGCGGCCAACACCTTGGTCCGACGCCAACTGGTAGTGGAACACAGTGCCGCTGCGTGTAGGGTTGGGGTGTATGGAGAAGGAGTTCGCAGGTGGCGTATCCTGCTCCACTGCGCCCACCGTAAGCTCGCTCACCAGCAGGCGGCTCACGAAGCGCTGCTGGGGGTCGTTGGTGGTGCCGTCGGTGTAGCCGGCGAAGGCGCTGCAGATATAGAGCGCGGTTGAATCCTGGATCCAGTGCACATTGAGCGGGTTGGCGTGAGTGGCCCCTGCGTAGGTGTTCAAAAGCCAATTACGAGCCCACTGTGCGCGGTACTCAACGATTTGGAAAAGCGGGCCTTGAATGCTTACACTTGTTCAACTGCTGATATTCCTCAACTACAATTAAGCGAATGAAGTCAAGAACGGAAATAGGAAAGCAGTCAACCGGATCCTAGCGCATCTTCCAACGCTCCAGCGTTGGTCTCTTCCACACTAAGACCCTACATAGCCATGATACCGACCCATATCCCTGCCCTGCGTAGCTCAACAGCTCAACAGCTCAAGGGCTGGATCGGTGAGCGCTGGCTCCGGCATGCGGCCACCATCCTGCTGCTCGCGGTGTGGGTATATTTCGGAGGGATGAGCGTATGCGCCCAGATCAGTGTTACGGCCACGGCAGGCAACACGGGACCCACCAGTTATGCGAACCTGCGGCTTGCATTCGCAGCGGTGAATGACGGTACGCACCAAGGTGTTGTTACCATCGATATCACTTCCAGCCCCGGCGCAGACAACAACACCGCTGTGCTGAACGCCAGTGGAAGTGGTTCCGCGAATTACACCAACTTGGTGATACAACCTGCTGGCAGCACTGGAGCGCGCAGCATCAGCGGTACGGTGAACGCTGGGCCGCTGGTGGACCTGAACGGCGCGGACAACGTGACCTTCGATGGACGCAACGGCGATGGCTACACGCTCACGATCTCCAACCATAGCACGGCTTCCTCGGCAGGCACCAGTACCATACGCTTCATCAACGATGCCACGGACAACAGCTTACGTGATCTTTCCATACTTGGGCGATCCACCGGCACGGTGGCCACCCTAAGTGGGAACGTGGTATTCTCCACGGGCAGTAGCACGGGCAATGATGACAACACCCTTGCGAACTGCATCATTGCCAACGATGGCAACAGCACCACGGATCTGATCTCCAAGGCCCTCGTCTCGGTGGGTTCCACGGGAAGCCTGGCGTTGCATAACAGTGGCAATGTGGTGGAGGATTGCCAAGTCCACGACTTCTTTTTGGCCGGGGGAAGCCGGGGCATACTGTTGGGCGCAGGCAATCATGCATGGACCATCAGTGGAAACCGCTTCTGGCAGGGTGCTGCACGCACCACGGCGGCCAATTCCAGCCAACACGTGGTGGTGGACATCACTTCGGGTTCGCATGCCGATGCCGGTGGGCATGTGATCACCGGCAATGTGATCGGCTTCGCCAATGCGGCTGGCACGGGTACATGGACCCTGTCAGGCGGCAGCAACTTGTTCCGCGCCATTCGCATGGACCTTGATGCCAATGCTCCCGCTTGCACGATCAGCGCCAACGCCATTGGGGGGCTCGACCATGCAAGTACCCACAATGGAACCGGCTCCTCTTCCCCCTCCACCTTGATCCATGTGTTGGGCGGTCCCGTTTCGATAACGGACAACCAGATCGGCACGCAGGGGGCAACAGGTAGCATCGTGTTCACACCCAGTGCCGCCGCAAGGGATTTCCACGCCATACTGAACAGTGGCAGCGCACCCTGGACCAGCCACCACAACAGGTTCGGAGGTATCATCGTGGCCAACAGCGGAGCGCTTTACGCGCTGCGTTCCACCGGGACCGGCACATGGGCCTGCGACAGCAATCTGGTGGGCGGTACCGTGGCCGCTTCCCTTGAAGCCAGTGGCACCGGGTCCGGCGCTAAACTGTTCGGTGTCGCATCGGAGGGTGCTCCCATCAATGCTGCTGGAAACACCCTCCGCAACATGGTCTCCGCGGGCAACAGCGGCTCATATATACGTGGCATCAGTGTCGCGGACGCCGCTTTCAGCGCAACGGGCAATGTGATCAACACCCTGGCTTGTAGCGGTATCGATGGCATCCATGGAAGCAACGCACGGGCAACGATCACAGCGAACAACATCGCCCACCTGTCGGGCACGAATACAGGGATGATGAGCCCGCTGGTTCGCGGCATCTTCGTGAGCGGCGATAGCGCCACGGTTGCCAACAACAGCATAAGCACCCTCAGCAGTATGGCTTCCGGTTCAAGCACGGCCACCTACGGGATACATGGTGAGAACGGGGTGCTCATCGCCCACGGCAACATCATAGCGGACCTGAACGAGGTTCGGCTTGCAGCCGGCATCCAAACGGACGATGCCGAATTGGTGGCTGAGAACAATACCATCAGCCACATTGCAGCCCGCTTCAGCTACGGCATACGGACCCTGCATTCAACCGCCCTGCTCACGGGCAACGACATCCGATTCTTAAGCACCAACGCCACAAGTGGTAGCCCAGCGGTCTGCGGGATCAGTGCCACGGACGGGCTTCTTACCACACATGGCAATGTGATCGCACACCTCTCCAATGCCGTTTCCACGAACACCGCGATCACCAATGGCATCCAAGCCATCAACACGTCAATAACGGGCACGAGCAACCTCATCCACCACCTCAGTGGAGACGGTTCGGGCACGGCAGGCATCGTTGGCATTACGGGCATTACCATTGCCAACACCAGTGGGGCCAACCGGGTGGTGTTGCAGGGCAATACCCTACACACCCTCTTCAGTTCCCATCCGGACAATGTTGGTCAGGTGCATGGGATCCACGCTACCTTGTACGACACTACCAACATCATCGAGGGCAACCTGATCCACTCCCTGTGGCGCAGCACCAGTTCCACCTCGGCCAACCCCGCACGCGCCATTTACCTGCTAACCGGCACCAGCAGTGTGCGCAACAACATGATCCGCCTGGGCTTGGACAGTGCGGGGGCATCCGTGAACAGCCCCCATGTTTTCCAAGGCATACACGTGGCGGATGGCACCCACGCCATCCTGCACAATACCGTGTACATCGGCGGCACTGCTACAGCCGCCAGCAGCAATCATACCTATGCGCTCTTCAGTGCCACCACCGGTGCGCGAGACCACCGCAACAACATCCTGTGGAACGCCCGGAGCACCACCGGCAGTGCCAGGCATTACGCCGTGGGCGTGAATGCAGACCTCACTGGATTGGTGAGCGACCACAACTGCCTGCATGTAAGTGGCAGTGGCGGCCATGTGGGCCGCGAGGGCACCACTGACCGGACCACACTCAGCGCGTGGCAGAGTGCAACAAGTTTGGATGGGAATAGCATTTCTGTTGACCCCGGCTTGGTGCGGCCCGGAGGCGATGCCACAGAGGTGGATCTGCACATACAGCACAATAGCGCTGGTGCTGCATCGATCTCTCGTGCAGGGGCAAGTAGCACCGGTGTTCTACATGACTACGACGGTGCCCAGCGGCACAGCCCGCCGGATATTGGCGCGGACCAGATCCTGCTCGTGCTGGCGGATTTCTATGAGGAAAACGATCAGCCCTCCTTCAATTATTGGCGCAACAAGGGCCAAGTGGTGGACACCGAGCATAACCAACGGTCCGATGTGAAGTTCTACACCGACCAAGGACTGCCACGGACGTACCTCCGAAGCGGTTCGATCATTTCCTTCACCCATACCCGCGTGGATACTGTCTTTGCCACACCGGACACTACTTGGCGTGTGGACCTGCGCTTCACCGGCGGTAAGGAACGTGCCGTGGATCCGCAACCCGTGGACATGCGCGACCCATACCGGAACTATTACCTACCCTGGTGCGGCCCCAACGGCGCTACCCAAGTGCATGGCTTTGGGCGTGTGGTGTACGAGGACCTCTACCCCTATACGGACCTGCATTTCTACAGCGGTAGCGGTGGCCCCAAGTTGGCCTTTGTGATCCGCCCCGGCGGCGATATGGATAACATCCAACTGGAGTTCGAGGGGCAGGACAGCCTCACCGTGGATGCCAACGGCGTACTGCACGCGCATGTCTCAGGATGGGACTTCCCTTTGATCGGTGGTATCGCCTATCAAGTGAATGGGAGCACCATCATTCCAGTAGGACTCACCACCTACTTGAACAGCGCAGGGAGTCCTGTGGTAGAGATAGGAATGAGCTCGTTCTCAATGCCTTTAGATACTGAATTGCCCTTGGTGATCATGGCGGGGTGGCCGCCGATGATGGGGGGGCAAGTGACCACGGATGGCGTGTGTTGGAGTACTTATCTGGGCGGTGATGGCCGCGATGCCGTTGAGGATAGTGATGTGGATGAGGAAGGCAACTACTATGTGGTGGGCCACACGTTCTCGCAGGACATCTACTTCCCGATCGGGGATGGCCAGGTCTATTACCAAGCTTCGCCCATGGCCTTCGCCTCTAAGTTCGGCACTGGCTACGAGATCCGGTGGTCAACCTTCTACGGTGGTTCATTCGGTTGGCAGGCGGCGCGTTGCGCTCGTGTACGGCCCGGAGCAGATCCCAACCTATTGGTGGGTGGTTTCACGAACGCCAACGACTTATGGTCCTCCCCACCCAACGATGATCGTTACTACGACCCGAGTTCGTCCCGAGGTGGTTTCCTCGCCGAATTCAACGCTGAAGGGGAAGCGGTCTGGTCCACCTACATCGGCGACGGTGCGTGGAGCGTGCTGGATGTGGACCTTCATCCCAATGGAAATTTCGCGATTGTCGGCAGTGCTGAATGGTTCCTGCCCGAAGAACAGGAAACACCCGATCCGACTGCCGATCATTGGGGCTACTCAGGCACACTTGATCAGAACTATCCCGGGGATGGATTCATCACCCTTTTCAATGCTGACCGCAGAACGATCTGGTCCACATACATCGGAGGGAACTATGGTGACGCGGTGGAGACTGTCCGCTTCGGGACCCAGAAGATCGTGATCGCGGGGCAAACAACGAGTACGAATCTTCCTTTGAAAGAAGATGGTGGGCAGGATGCCCTGAATGAGGATTATCAAGGCAATGGGGATGTCTTCATCATGGAGTTCGATCTCGTCGGACGCCAGATATGGAGCACCTATTTCGGCGGTGGTTCAGGTGAATCCATTGGCGACCAAGGCTTGGCCTTACAGCCTGTTTTCGACAATGGCCGGGAGGACATTTTTATCGTTGGCATGTCCTCCAGTGACGACCTCGACCTTGAGAACGGTCCGAACTGGCATGATGAAACATACAAACCCGGGCTTCAGGGCTATATCCTACGCATCAATGGAGAAGACAGGACAATTGAATGGCTTACGCATGTAAAAGGTCTTGGTGCCATCCAGCGTTCGACGCATTTGAACACAGTCTTGGTGGATGCCTTGGGCCGCATTTTCGTGGCAGGCTTAAGCTGGGACCCTACGTTCGTTCTGGAGCCTGGATTCGGGATATATTCGGCGGATGCGATGTATGGGGTAGGCGATGGGGTCATCCTCTGCTTCTCCAATGAACAGGAGTTGCGTTGGTCCACCTACTTCGGCGGTGATGAAGGCGGGCTGTATGGTGACGACATACGAACGCTTGCCCTTGCAGGAACGCAACGGCTCTATGCCGCCGGAACAACATATTCCGCGTTCGGGCCGACTTCATTCTTCCCGTTCACCGATCCAGTGGGTGATGATGATTGGTTCGATGATACATTTTTTCCAGAAATGGATGGCTTCCTGGCAGCATTCTGCATCGAAGACCTTCTGATCTCGGTTGCCGAGGCGGTCCGCCCGACCTCGAACGCTGGCTTTACCGTGCAGTATGCACCGGAAGGCTGGTACCAGCTTGTGGGCCTTCCTCTTGGAACACATCGTTGGTCAGTGTTGGATGTACGTGGACGAGCTGTGCTTGACCGGAGTTCCATGGTGGGCGAGGCCCCGTTGCGCTTCGATCTTGATGGATCCGCGCCGGGAATCTATTTGGTCCATGTGCCCGGTATCGGTGCCCAACGCCTAGTCCATCAACCTTGAGAGCCTAATTCATGTTCATCCGCACCATAGGACTCATCGGCATTCTGTTGTGGCAGGCTCCCGCGATCGGCCAATCCCAATGGGCCACTGCCGGTGTACCCGGCCAGATCGTGGGCTTGCTGCGACAGGTCTACGCCAACGAGACCCGTGATACGATCTACTTCGCTGGATCCATCAGCTTCACCGGCACACAATACTGGGCGGAAAGCAACTCTGTAATGCGCTACTCCAACGGACAATGGGATACGCTGGGCGTCCTGAACGGTTTAGTCTACTCCGTGGTACTCTACAATGACACGTTGATCACAGCCGGGCAGTTCTTCCAGTGCAGTGGTAACCCGTGCCAAGGCATTGCTTACCACAACGGTGTGGAGTGGCAACCCTACGGCAACATCGCTGGTGGGTCAATCCGTAAACTCCGTGTGCTTGATGGCGAGCTTTATGCGGTAGGTGGCTTTAACGTGGTCGATGGCCAGCCAGCTTCTGGTGTGGCCAAGCGCGTGGGAGGTTCATGGGAACCTGTTGGATTCTTCAATAATGTTTCCAGTATTCTGGACATTGCGAAGTACAACGGGAACGTAGTTGTGATCGGCAGTGGTGTGGCCATTAATGGTGGAACGGACATAGCGGAATGGGATGGTGAAGAATGGCACTTGTTGGGTCCCGGCATCATCAACCCGATGTCGGGTGCGCACTGCTTGGCTGTATACCAAGGCGATCTATACGTAGGTGGCCAAATCGCCATTGCCCCCGGCAACCCTGGGCAGAACATCATGCGCTGGGATGGCACCCAGTTCAATGCTTTGGGGCAGGGGGTGCAACAATGGCTGGGAAATACCACTGCGATAGCCACGGTGTTGACCATGGCAGAGCACAACGGAAAGCTCTTCGTCGGGGGCGGATTCCGTGCCGCCGGAGGCATTGAGGCCATGGGCCTCGCCAGTTGGGATGGCACGGAATGGTGCAGTGTGCTTGGGGATTTTCAGGCTTCAGGAGGAGTCCGCTCCATGGATTTCTACCTCGATACGCTTTTTGTGTCCTGCGGTGTCGTGCTGGATGGTGATTCGGTGAACAGGGCGGCCAAGTTTATTGGTGAGGTGTATGAAGCGGAGTGCAGCGGGCCGGTGGGTGTGGAGGAGGAACCACTTACCCAAGCCACCTTCACCCTCCACCCCAACCCCACCACCGGCCTACTCCACGTGGCGTTGAACGGCTTGCGCGCCCGAGAGGTATTCGTCGCCGACGCCCTGGGCCGCGAGGTACTGCGCCAAGGGGCTCCGCATTCGAACACAGGCCCGCTAATTCTTGATCTGGCCCCGCTAAGCCCCGGCGCGTACCTGGTAACGGTGGTGGATGAACAAGGCATGCACTATACGCAACGGGTGCTAAGGGAATGAACACGCACGGCATACCGGGGATCAGGGTCTCCTGCGCAAGACACTGCGGAGGTTAGAGGTCTACTTAGGCTCTCATTGAAAGAACAGTCACCGGGTGTGTATGCTTTGATCGCCCGCCATAGCTCAAGTCCGGCATTTACCGTCAAACTCTTCCGACCATGAGGTCTATCATTCTGGCATTGCTGTTACTCGGGTTTAGCGCGAACAGCTCAGCGCAACATTGGAAGTCATTGGCCCGGGGCAAATCACCTTGGGGGGCAACGACGATAAACTGTTTGTATGGTGATACCATCACAGATAGACTCTTGGTAGGCGGTAGCTTTTCGCGGATGTTGAATTGGGAGGATACGGTGACGGCGTTAGGTATCGCTGCGTGGGATGGCGAACGATGGGATACGATCGCGCATCGGATCAATTATTGGGAGGGAAGTAATTCCGTGGGTTCTGTGCAATGGTTCCTTCGATATGAAGAAGATCTATACGCTGTAGGGACTTTCGTGAATTATGATTCGCTGGAGGAACGCTGGGTACATACATGGGCGAGGCTTGATGCGACGGAACAGCGCTGGAAGGCCATCACCGATTGCGAGTTGGATGTGACAAACAGCCTTCAAAATTTGAGCCCGCGTGAGCCCACGGACCTCTTGTATGTGACCGGTTTTCCGGATACCCTTTGCGGTCCCGAGTATGGGCAGGTGTTCACCTACGATGGAGCTACCTTCAGCAAGTGGACCCCCTTCGATGAGATCCCTTTTTCACAAGGCTACACCTACACCGGCTTGGTCTTTACCTACCAGAACAAGACCTACGTTACCGGGGCATTTGTAGATCCCTATACCGGGGCGTTCACCTCCATGATGCGGTATAACGGAGTGCAATGGGAGACCATACCAGGATGGAATAACAATGGCCCCATAAAGGATTTTACAATAGAGAACGACACGCTCTACCTATGCGGTGCTTTTCGCCAGGACGAAGGCGCACCCGGCAATCTTGTGGTGGCTTACGATGGCGAGAACTGGAACGACCTGGGCGGTGGTCTCACCTTTCCCTCGCCCATCGCCGCTGTAGCCCTGGAAATTCTGCGCTGGCGAGGTGAACTGTATGCATGCGGGGTCTTCTCCGATGCCGGTGGTATTCCGGTGGACCGACTCGCTAAGTGGAACGGAAGGCAGTGGTGCCGACTACCAGGAAATTTCTCGAACAACGGTGCGCTGAGCGAAATGGCTGTTTGGCGGGACAGCCTCTACATCGCTGGCGGCTTCATTACCATAGATGGTGATACCATGAACACCATAGCCCAATGGATCGGCGGTGATGCAGTGGAAGCGTGTAGCGCACCGGTTGGTGTGGTGGAACACAGGCGCAAATTCCACTTTTCCCTTTACCCCAACCCCACCAACGGCCTGCTATACATGACTTTGAAAGACGCCCTGCGCTCCCGCGAACTCTTCGTAAGCGACGCCCTGGGCCGCGAGGTACTGCGCCAAGGGGCTCCGCATTCGAACACAGGCCCGCTAATTCTTGATCTGGCCCCGCTAAGCCCCGGCGCGTACCTGGTAACGGTGGTGGATGAACAAGGCATGCACTACACGCAACGGGTGCTAAGGGAATGAACACGCACGGCATACCGGGGATCAGGGTCTCCTGCGGAAGACCTATCCGAGCCTATGTTCGGAACGGACCAGGGGGGCCATAAGTCCCTTAGGGCTTGCTTCGCTATCTGCGGAGTAGGTTCACCCCCGGTCCGGCTCAGTTCTCTTCAGTGGTCCATCCTTCACGAGGTGAATTCCAAGTACAGGTGCAAGGCTGGAGCCTGCGCAGCTGTGAGTGCAAATATTTTGGTGATAGTTGCAACAGCGCTGGCCGCGGATGCATATCGCCAGCCTTCCAATACGATCGGTGATGCCGCACTTGCGGCAGTAAACCATGTAGGTGCATAGGCAGCTCGTGTGCATGCTACAGGAACTTTTGCAGCTGCATACATTGGCCATGCATGTGCAACTGGTCCTTATGCATGCGTATGGAGGCTTGATGCATTTGCGTGCAACATACAGGCAAATGCCCGGCTTGTTCGTGTATGTTCAGGCAAGTACTATGCAAGCGCCGCGTGCATTGTGGCGATCGCAATAGCATCCTCGGCATCCGCGCATTTTGGGGGTGCAAATGCAACCCACAGATATCAGGGCACGTTTCAGGTCATACAACGCATAACACCTACTGAACATGGCCAAGGTAAAGGCAGGTCTCCGGGGCTTAAGCCCTTTGGGTAAGCAGAACAGGGCAGCTATCGTTCATGGCCGGATGAACGGCAATCCGAACTTTCCGAGTCCCTCGCCCAGCATGCTCGAATTCCATGCGGCCTACATCGAGTTGAAGGCGGCCAACCTGGCAGCGCTGGACCGCGGTCGCATGGCCCTTGCCCGCAGGGACCGAGCGGTGAAGCGCATCGACAATTACCTCACACGCTTGGCGGGATATGTGAACAGTGAGTGCCTTGGGGATACCCTGAAACTGATGGGGTCCGGCTTCCCCCTGGTGAAGGAAGCAGTGCCCATCAGTTCACTGCCTCAGCCCTTGGGTCTACAGGCTCGCCCCACGGCATATCCTGGGCAGGTGAAGCTCCGTTGGAACCGCGTACCTGGTACCCTTGTCTACCAAGTGGAACGTGCTCTGCAAGCACCTGAAGAGACCGATAACTGGGTATTCGTGTCCCTTACCTCGCGCCCCCAATTGATCGTTGAAGGCCTTCCATCGTATGAGCCACAACGTTTCCGGATCTGCGCAGTAGGCACCAAGGACAATAAAAGTCCATACAGCGCTGTGGCTTTCGGCAAAGCCGCTTAAGGCATGCCTGCAGGCTACAGCTCCAAACCTGCAAAGGCTTCATGCGGTGTTCGTTGTGCGGTAAGCAACCGTCAGCAGGCATAGGCCATCGGCTAAAAGCTGCTGGTGGCCGCTGAGGAAGTTTGCTCCCCATGCCCAGCACCGTCAGTTCACCCGCAGCCCAAGCAACCATCAACAGTCATAAGCCAGGAGCCGCCCCCTCACCCCTGCACATACACCCGCTTCACACGTTGTGCGATGCCGGTGAGCGCTTCGTAGGGGATGGTGCCCATGGCCTCGGCGAACTCGGTGATGGGGTGCGTGGCATTGAAGAGCACGGCCATGTCGCCTGCGGTGCAGGGGATGTCGCTTACGTCCACCATCACCATGTCCATGCACACCTTGCCCACGATGGCTGCGGGCCGGCCGTGTATCCATACGCGGCCCACGCCGTTGCTGAGCCTGCGCGATAGGCCGTCCGCATAGCCGATGGGCAGCGTGGCGATGCGCCGTTCACGCTCCGTGCGCCAGCTGCGCCCGTAACCCACGGTGGCGCCGGGCTGCAGGGTCTTCACCTGCGCAATGGGTGATCGCAGCGCGGCAACGGGACGCAGTAGTGCGCTTTCGGCGGCGTTGCAGCCCACCCCGTGCAAGCCGATGCCCAGGCGTACCATGTCCAGGTGTGCTTCGGGAAAACGGCTGATGGCGGCGGTGTTGGCGATGTGGCGCAATGGCCGGTAGCCGAGCACGGCATCGATGCGGTCGGCCATGTGCGCGAACTGCGCGAGCTGTGCGTGCGTGAAGGTGTCGTGCGCGGGATCCTCGCTGCCCACCAGGTGCGAGAACACACTGGCCACACGCAGCTTGTGCGCCTGGCCCAGTTGTGTGAGCAGCTCCGGCAGTTCTTCGGCCGTGAAGCC
Organism: Flavobacteriales bacterium; assembly: GCA_019638115.1. Classification (GTDB taxonomy): domain Bacteria; phylum Bacteroidota; class Bacteroidia; order Flavobacteriales_F; family PHOS-HE28; genus PHOS-HE28. The sequence continues at coordinate 314,786 of JAHBUK010000003.1, forward strand.
CAGGCGGTGCATGCCGGTATCGAGCTTCAGGTGTACGGGTGGCATCTCCGGGTGTGCGGCTGCGAAGGCGGCGGCCTCCGCCAGGCTGCGGGCGTCGTAGAGTTCGGCCTCCAGGCGGTAGCGCAGCATCACCTCGAAGGGCACGGGCTCGGGGTTCATCACCAGGATCGGCAATTGGATGCCCTGTTGCCGAAGTTCCACACCTTCGTCGGCATAGGCCACGCCGAGGTAGTGGACCTGCTCATGCGCGAAGAGCCGCGCAAGTTCCACGGCACCACTGCCGTATCCGAAGGCCTTCACCATGGCCATGATCTTGACGCCTTCGGTGCGCCTCCCTTCGTCCCGATGCCTATCGGGACCGCTCGGGGCAGGTGCAAGGGATACCAGCGCGCGGTAGTGGTTCAGGTTGTGGCGCAAGGCTTCGAGGTCGATCTCCAGCACGGTGCCGTGCACCTGCCGCTGCCAGCGTTGCACCACCTGTTCCAGCGCGAAACTGCGTGCACCCTTCACCAGCACGGCATGGCCGCCGAGCGCTTGCGTGTCGAAGGCGGCCAGCAAGGCCTGCGCATCGGCGAAGCTGCGCATGCCCGGCCCGAAGCGTGCGGCATGGGCCTGCATGTGCGGTCCCACCCCTAGGATGGTGGATACACCGGCACGCTTCAACAGCTCGGCCACGCGGGTGTAGAGCAGATCCGGCGCATCGCCACTGCCGGCGATGTCGGAGAGCACGATGGCCTTGGGCCGGCCACCCGCCACCAGGCCCAGGTGGTCCAGCGCGATGGCGAGCGAGGCCAGGTCGTTGCTGTAGGCATCGTTCACCAGGGTGCTGCCATGCAGGCCTTCCACGGTCTCCAGCCGCATGGCCACGGGCGCCAGGTGGGGCATGCGTTCGGCGATCCACTGCGGGCCGTGGCCCAGGTGCAGCAGCAGGGTAACGCAGTGCAGGGCGTTCTCCACGGAGGCCTGGTCGGTGAAGGGGATGCTGAAATCGAAGGAGACGGCATCGTTGATGACGGTGATGCGGGTGCCTTGCGCGCTGCGTTGCTCGTGCACCACGTGCAGCCAGCCGTTGCGCTCGCGGCTCCACCCGCGCAGGGCCACGCGCTGGTCCAGTGCGCTCTTGTCCAAGGCCGCGCACACGGCGGGGTGGTCGGCGCAGTACACCAGGGCTTCGGCATCGTTGAAGAGTCGGGCCTTCTCCAGCGCTTTTTCCAGGTCGCTGTGGAAGTTCTCGCCGTGCGCCGGGCCGATGTTGGTGAACACGCCGATGGTGGGCTTGATGGTGGCGCGCAGGCGGTCCATCTCGCCGGGTTGGCTGATGCCGGCCTCGAAGATGCCGAGACTGTGTTCGGGGCGCATCTCCCACACGCTAAGCGGCACACCCACCTGCGAGTTCCAGCTGCCGGGGCTGCGCACGATGTGCTCGTGGCCGCGCAGGAGCTGGAAGAGCCACTCCTTCACCACGGTCTTGCCGTTGCTGCCCGTGATGCCGATCACCGGTGCGCGGAACTGGCTGCGGTGCCAGCCGGCCAGGCGTTGCAGGGCGTCCATCGTGTCGCGCACCACCAGCAGGTTGCAGTCGTCGGGGGTGGTCGTGTGGTGGTCCGCCAGCACCAGGAAGTTGCACACGCCGCGCTGCCGCAGTTCGGGGATGTAGCGGTGCCCATCGTGGCGGTGTCCGCGCAGGGCGATGAAGAGCGTGCTGCCTGCCGGGAAGGGTTTGCGGGAATCGATGGAAAGGTGCTCGATGCGTGCGTCGCCATCGCCGTGCAGTGTGGCACCCAGCACTTCGGCCAGTTGCGCAAGCCGGTAGCCGGGGGCGCTCATGCTGTTGCGGGGTTGGCCGCGCTCGCTGCCTCGAAACAGGCGCGGCACAGCGGCTCGTAGCTGTCGGTCTCGCCCAGCAGCACCAGTTCGCGGCCCGGTGCGTTGCGGTGGCTGAAGTTGGCGAGGTCGCCGCAGCGCATGCAGATGGCGTGCACCTTGGTCACGTATTCGGCCATGGCCATCAGTTGCGGCATGGGGCCGAAGGGGCGCCCCTGGTAGTCCATGTCGAGCCCCGCCACGATCACGCGCACGCCCTGCGCGGCCAGTTGTGCGCACACCTGCGGAAGGCCATCGTCGAAGAACTGCGCTTCGTCCACGCCCACCACCTCGATGTGCGCGGCGAGCAGGAGCAGGTTGCTGCTACTGGGCACGGGGGTGCTACGGATGCTGCGCGCATCGTGGCTCACCACCTCCACCTCGGAGTAGCGGGTATCCACGCCGGGCTTGAAGATCTCCACCCGTTGTTTGGCGAACTCGGCGCGGCGCAGGCGGCGGATGAGCTCCTCGGTCTTGCCGGAGAACATGCTGCCGCAGATCACCTCGATCCAGCCTTTGCGGGAACCTTGGCTGCCGGTCTGCTCCAGGAACATTTGTGGGGGAACTGCGGTGCGCTTGACGAAGCGCGTTTTGCAGGTGGTGCGAAAATAGGGATCTTCGCGTTGCATCCTGAGCACATCAAGCATTCCGCACATGGGGAAAGACAAGGGTTTCCGAACGATGAACGACCTGGTGGAAGCACTGGCTGAGGCTGGTCGTGGCCTGGGCCGAGGCGACTTGGACTTGCAGGGATTGGAGACGGCATGCGCCGATGCGCGCGAGCTGTATGAACGCCTGGTGGTGCTGCGCCACAAGGCCCGCGAAGGCAAGCACGCAGCCGCAGCGCCTGCACCTGCCGAGGCCCCCAAGCCCGCAGCCACCGAGGCCGTGAACAGTCCGCGCAAGGCCGAGCCTGCACCCGCCGAGGCCGTGGTATCCGAGCCTGCCGCCATCCGTTTGGATACCCGTCCGGTGGAGGTCTCGCCACGCCAGGTATCGCTGATCGAGGCGATCGAAGCGAGCGAGGAAGCACCAGCACCCAAGCCCAGCCCGGAACCCGCACCGAAAAAGGCGGCTGCCACCAAGGCCGAAGCGCCAAGTGCCGGCAAAGCCCCCGCTACCCTGGCGGAGAAGCTGGAGAAAGCCTCCATCCAGGACCTGGGCAAGGCGATCTCGCTCAGCCACAAGTTCTGGTTCGTGGCCGAGCTCTTCAATGGCGACCGCATCGGCTACGACAAGACCATCATGCGCCTCAACGAGCAGTCCGATCTGGCCAGCGCCATGACCTACCTGGAGCAGGAGGTGATCGTGAAGCTGAACAAACCCGCCGACCCCGAAGCCCTGGCCACCTTCACCGAACTGCTGCAACGCCGCTACGCCTGATGCGCTCGATCCAACTGCTCGCCCTGCTCGCGCTGGTGCCCTTCACCCACGCGCAAGACCACGGCCTGTTGGTGGCACAGGCACGCGCCCACCTGGACACGCTCACCTCACCCTCCTTCCACGGCCGTGGCTACGTGAACGGCGGCGATGCCCGCGCTGCGGAATACATCGCCGCGCAGTTCAAGCGCATCGGTCTGAAGCCGGTGAAGACGGACTTCTTCCAGCCCTTCACCTTCAACGTGAACAGCTTCCCGGACAGTATCGGTGTGACCATCGATGGGCGCGTGCTGGTGCCCGGCGTGGACTACCTGGTGGCGCCCGAAAGCGGCAGCGCGGAAGGCAGCTTCACCTTGGTGCACATCACCGCTGAGGACCTGCTCACGCCCGAGCGCCGCAACATGACCATGGGGGTGCTTTCCGGCAATGCCGCGTGCCTGCACCTGCCCGCCACCACCGACCGCGACCTGCTGGCGCGCTACGCGGAACTGGAGCGCGACCTGCTGCTCTACGTACCGGTGATCAAGCCCGTGGAGGGCAAGCTCATGTGGAGCGTGGCACAGGACAACCTGCCCAATCCGCTCATTGAAGTGGCGGCACACCTGCTCACCGACAGCAGCAGCACGCTGGACCTGCACGTGCGCAACCGCATGCTGGTGCGCCACCAGGCGCGCAACGTGCTGGGCATGGTGAAGGGCAAGAGCAAGCAGTGGGTGATCATCGGTGCGCACTACGATCACCTGGGTCGCATGGGGCCTGATGCGCTTTTTCCCGGTGCCAACGACAATGCCAGCGGGGTGGCCATGCTGCTGAGCCTGGCGGAGTGGTTCGCAAAGCACAGCCCGAAGTACAACCTCCTCTTCGTGGCCTTCGCCGGTGAGGAGGTGGGCCTGCTCGGCAGCGAGTGGTGCGCCGTGGACCGTCCGATCGACTTCTCACAAGTGAAGCTGATGCTCAACCTCGACATCCTGGGCACCGGAGACGACGGCATCACCGTGGTGAACGCCACCGCACAGCCCGCCGTGTACGATCGTTTGGTGGCCATCAACAACGCCAAGGGCTACCTGCCGCAGGTGAAGTCGCGCGGGCCGGCCTGCAACAGCGATCACTGCCCCTTCGTGAAGCGTGGCATGCCGGGCATCTTCATCTACACCCTGGGCGGTGTGGCGCACTACCACGATGTGAACGACCGCGCGGCATCGCTGCCCCTCACCAAGTACGCCGACCTGTACGAGCTGCTGAAGGAGTTCATCGCCACGATGAAGTAACCCCTCTGCGCCGCCATGTCAGCCACCCGTTCCGCGCTCACGCTCGTTCCAACGCCCATCGGCAACCTGGACGACATCACCCTGCGCGCGGCCAAGGTCTTCGCCGAGGTGGATGCGGTGGTGGCGGAGGACACGCGCGTAACGGGCCGCCTGTTGCAGCACCTGGGCGTGGGCAAGCCGCTGATCAGTTTCCACGGCAACAACGAGCACCGCATGGTGGAGCAACTGGTGAAGCGCCTGCTCGCCGGTGAACGCTTCGCCTTGGTCACCGATGCGGGCACACCGGGCATCAGCGATCCGGGTTTCCTGCTCGTGCGTGCAGCGGTGAAGGAAGGGGTGAGCGTGGAGTGCCTGCCCGGCGCCACGGCCTTCGTGCCTGCTTTGGTGGTGAGCGGCCTGCCCTGCGATCGGTTCGTGTTCGAGGGTTTCCTGCCGATGAAAAAGGGGCGCCGCACTCGCCTGGCAATGCTTGCGCAGGAGCCGCGCACGGTCGTGCTCTACGAGAGCCCGCACCGCCTGCCGCGCACCTTGAAGGAGCTTGCAGAGGCCTTCGGTGCAGCGCGCGCCGCAAGCGTCAGCCGCGAGATCAGCAAGATGCACGAGGAAACCCGACGGGGTGCGCTCGCCGAGTTGGCGGAGCACTTCAACACGCAAGCCGCACGCGGGGAGTTCGTGCTGGTGATCGCAGGCACCGCACACGGTGAAGCGCACGAGGCCGGCGAGGAATAGATCCCGCAGGAGCGATACCCGTTCCACGCGCTTACCTTCATGCCATGCAACGCCTCACGAAGGCCATCCTGCTTCTGCTCATCACGTCGTTCGTTGGCGTGGCCGAAGCGCAGCTCACCATCTACCACACACCTGCCCAATACCAAGCGGGCGGCGGCGAGGATGTAGGCGACTTCGTGGACATCGTGCCGGTGATGGGACAGTACAACCTGAGCCTCTTGCGCGATGGCGAGAAGCACCGGGTGCGCTGCAAGGACATCTGGGGCTTCAGCTACAAAGGGGTGCTTTTCCGGATCACGGAGGAAGGCCACCTGCCGGTGAGGCTGATGACCAAGGGAGCGCTGTGCTACTACGAGAACGGCTTCGCGCACCTGGTGATGCAACGCGATGGCACCGAGCTGGAGTCCTTCGATGTGGGCAACCGGTCCTACCTCAGCAGGCACCTGGAAGGGGAGGTGGTGCCCGCCGTGTTCAAAGAAGGGGACACGCGCAGTTCCAGCGCCCGCTTCCGGCAGGCACACCAACAGTTCGAGCCCTTGTTCCAGTGCATCGGCGATCGCGATGACCTGGAGCATACCCGCCAATGCGTGGTGGACTTCGAGGTGGCCCTGGAGGGTCGCTGAGCTTGGGCGGGCCATGCGCCGTACCTTGAGCCGACATGAAAGCTTGGACCCTTACCGCGCACGGTGATCCGCGCACTTCCTTTGCGTTGCACGAGCATCCCGATCCCGTTCCCACCAGCAACCAGGTGCTGATCCGGAGCGAAGGCTTCGGGCTGAATTATGCGGATGTGATGGCCGCCAAAGGGCTTTACCGCGATGCGCCGCCGCTGCCTTCGATCCTGGGCTATGAGGTGGTGGGCCGCGTGGTGCAGGCCGGTGCCGATGTGCCGCCGCACATGATCGGCAAGCGCGTGGTGGCCATGACACGTTTCGGTGGTTACGGCCAGTTGGTGACCACGGACCATCGGGCTTGTGCGGAGCTGCCGGATGATGTTCCCTTGGGCGAAGCGGCCGCCCTGGCCACGCAGGGATGCACGGCCTGGTTCGCGGCGCACCTCCTGTGCCCGCTGATGCCCGGGCAGCAGGTGCTGGTGCACAGTGCGGCCGGTGGCGTTGGACAACTGTTGGTGCAGATCGCTTTGCAGGCCGGGTGCACCGTGTATGCCGTGGCCAAGGGCGCCTTGAAGATGCAGCAGCTCAAAGCCCTCGGTGCGCAGCACGTGATCGATCGTGGTGCGGGCAACTATGCGGATGCCGTGCGTGCGGCCCTGGGCGATCGGCGTCTGGATGTGAGCTTCAACGCGGTGGGCGGATCGAGCTTCAAGCAGGACATGGCCTTGCTCGGCAGCCACGGACGCATCGTGCTCTACGGCGGTGCGGAACGTGGTGGCATCGCGCCCTTCGGCACCCTGCGTTTCGTGTGGCGCATGGGGCTGGTGCTGCCCATCTTCCTGATGATGAAGAGCCAGAGCATCCTGGGGCTGAACATGCTGCGCATCAGCGAGAACAAGCCCGAGTTGATCGCGCACTGCCTGCAGGCCGTGGTGGAGGCGCAGCGCACAGGCCGCCTGAAGGCTCACGTGCATGCCACCTATCCGGCCGATCAACTGGCGGAAGCCCACGTGGCCCTTGCCGGTGGCCGCACCATGGGCAAGGTGGCGGTGGCCTGGTGAGCTGCGTGCTCGGTCAGATGCGGTACTCCAAGGTGCAGTTCAAGGTGATGGTAGGCGAACCATGTCTTTGTCCGGGCCGTGGGTCCGTTGTCATCACTTCTGTGGGCGCAGTGCCTTGAAGTAGTCGCGCAGCACCTTCGGGCTCAGTTCCGTGGAAGTGCGCAACACCAGCACGGCGGGTCCATCGTGCGGGCTGTAGAGGGCGTCCAGTGCATCGCGCAGGCTGGCGCGGTCGGTGGCTTCGTAGGCGGTGATGCCATAGCTTTTCACCAGGGCCAGGGGATCGCGGCCGTGTGGTGCATCGAACCAGTGGAGCAACGCGGGATCCTTGTCCGGTCCTTCGATGTAGCGGAAGATGTTGCCTCCGCCATTGTCGATGACGATCACGCGCAGGTGCTCGCTGAGGTGCCGGTTCCAAAAGGCGTTGCTGTCGTAGAGGAACGCGGTGTCGCCCGTGATCAGTGTGGTGGGGCGCTCGCTCACGTAGGCCGCACCCGCGGCGGTGCTGGTGCAGCCATCGATGCCGCTGGTGCCGCGGTTGCTGAAGTAGCGCATGCCTTCACCGCGCTCGAAGAGCTGGGCATAGCGCGCGGGAGTGCTGTTGGCCAGGTGGATGTCGCTGCCCGCCGGAATGCGCTGCAGGATCCGCTCGAAGGCCGTGAGGTCGCAGAAGGGCGCTGCTTGCAGGAACTGGTGGTGCAGTGCCGTGGTCATGCCGTCCAGGTGGTCCCACATGGCATGGTAGCCGCTCTCGGCGGGCTTCACCTGTGGTGCCACTTGCGCGAAGAAGATCTCGGGGCTTACCGCGATGTCGTGCGTGAGGCTTTGGTAGGTGTCGTAGTGCCGCTGGCCTGCATCGATGTGCCAGTGCTGCGCGGCCTTCCAATTGCGCAGGAGCGTTTTCACACGCTTGCTCACCACGGCCCCGCCGAAGGTCACCAGCACCTCGGGCACCAACTCCGAGTCGGGATCGAGTGGGATCGCCTCCAGTACTCGGTCAATGCACTGCACGAATGCGGGGTCGGCCAGGTTGGAGGTGGCCTCGGTGAGCACGGCCACTTGGGGCATCATGGCCAGGTTGCGCAACTGAGCATGCATCTCCTTGCTCCATTCGCCCTGCCCGGCCAGGATCAGCACCTTGCGCTTGGTGGAGAGTTGGTGGATGAGCCAGCGCGCATGCTCGGGCAGGATGAACGATTCGGTCATCACTTGCGCGATGCTGCGCGCGCTCGTTCCACTTTCCTCGGTGGTGTTGTAGAGCGGCTCGGCGAAGGGCACGTTCACGTGCACCGGTCCGGGCACGGGCAGCAGCGTGGCATCGATGGCCTCGTTAATGAGCCGGCCGCCGTGCCAACGCGCGAGCTCATCGTTCACCAGCCGCGGCAACTGCACGCTCTTTTTCATGTGCAGCGCCAGCACACCCTGTTGCCGGATGGCCTGGCCCTCGCCCTGGTCCACCCATTCCTCGGGCCGGTCGGCGGTGATCACCAGCAGTGGGATGCGTTGGTAGTAGGCTTCGGCGATGGCGGGACCGTAGTTGAGCACGGCACTGCCGCTGGTGCAGATCAGTGCCACAGGGGCATGCAGCTGCTGGGCCATGCCCATGGCGAAGAAGGCCGCGCTGCGTTCATCGATCACCTGAAGGCACTGCATGCCTTCCTGTTGGTTGAAGGCGATCACCAGGGGTGCGCTGCGCGAGCCGGGGCTGATCACGGCGTGGCGGATGCCTTTGGCAACACACAGGCGGGCCAGCTCGGCGGCGGTGTAATGGTCTGAAGTGGGCATGTGCGGCAAAGCTATCCGCCGCTGTGCAGTGCGTGGATCATCCGGGTCCAGGTGGCGGCTTTGCGTTCCACTTCCTCGCATTCCGCATCGGGGTCGCTGTCCCCGGTGATGCCGGCGCCCACGTGCAACAGCGCTTCTCCGGGGAACAACTCCATGCAGCGGAGGTTCACGAAAAGCTGGGTGTGCTGTGCGTCATGCGGCCCCCAGTAACCGGCGTAAAGGCTGCGCGGGCGGGGTTCCAATGTGTGTATGAGCGATAGTGCCGCATCGGAAGGCGTGCCGCCCACGGCCGGGGTGGGATGGAGCATGCGTGCCAGTTCCAAGGGGTCGAGGTCCTTGGCCGATCCGGTGATGCGCGTGTGCAGGTGTGCCACGGGGCCGGCCTGTTTCACCAGCGGCCCATGGGTCTGTATGTTTTGCACACCCGCTCGTGCCAAGGTATCCAGCACCATGCGGGTCACCCAGGCTTGTTCCTCGCGCTCCTTGTCGCCCCAGGCTTGCGCTTCGGTGGGTGCGCTGGCGCTGGGCAGGGTGCCCGCCAGGGAATCCACTTCCACCGTGCCCTGGTGGAACTGGACGAGGCGCTCCGGTGAAGCACCCAGCCACAGGCAGTAGCGCTCGGTGCGCACAAGGGCCACGAAAGCGTTGGGGAGCATTGTGGCGGCCGCTTCGAAGAGTGCGCCGGGTGTGGTGGTCTGAAGTCCGATACGCAGGGTGCGTGCAAGCACCACCTTACTGGCCTCGCCGCGTTGGATGGCCTCCACGGCTCGGGCAACGGCAGCGCGGTAGGTGCTCCGGTCCATCCCTTCGCGCAAAGTGTTGTTCCCGGTGGATGCAGGAACATGCTTGCCACTTGCTGCAGCGCTTGCGCCGTTCAAGCGCAACACTTCGTCCGCACGGATGCACAACGGAGCAGAGCCCGCATGCTCGAAGGGCGCCAGCACGAAGGAGTGGAGCTTGCTCTCCACAGCACCCAAAGCAACGTCATGTTGCAGGTAGGCCACAGCGTCCTCGCCCGGTATGCGGAACGCGGCGAAGGTGGCCTCTTGGCCGATCAGTTCATCGATGTGTCGTGCCAGGCTCACCGGCGCTCGATCACCATGTTGGTCAAGCGGCACACGGCCACCAGTTGCCCGGCCTCGTCGCGCACGCGGATGTCCCACACATGGGTGCTGCGGCCGTGGTGCAGCAGTTCGCCGGTGGCGGTTACGCGTCCGCTGCGCACCCCTTTCAGGTGGTTGGCGCTTACCTCAATGCCCACCACGGCCTGGCGCTCGCGGTCCACCAGCAGCCACGATGCAACGCTGCCGAGCGACTCGGCCAAAGCGGCACTGGCGCCACCGTGCAGAAGCCCCATGGGTTGGTGCGTGCGCTGGTCCACCGGCATGGAGGCGGTAAGGCGCCCTTCGGTATCCACGTGGAAGCGGATGTCCAGGTGCCCCACCAGGGTGTTGGCGGAGAAGGTGTTGGCCAGGTCGGCGTCCTCTTGGGTGTATGGCATGGGCCAAAGGTAGCCGGGGCCCATCTTTGCACTTTGCAAGCACCATGGCCGAGAAGCATCGCATCCTGTTGGTGGAGGACGAGGAATCCCTGCGCCTGCCCTTGAAGCTGAACTTCGAGCTGGAGGGCTATGACGTGAGCATGGCCACGAACGGCCCTGATGCGCTGGAACGCATGCGGGGAGCACGCTTCGATCTGGTGGTGATGGATGTGATGCTGCCGGGCATGGACGGCTACAGCGTGGTGGAGACCGCCCGTTTGGAAGGCAACAACACGCCGGTGCTCTTCCTCACCGCCCGCAACAGCCCGGCCGATCGCATCCGTGGCCTGCGCACCGGGGACGACCACCTGGGCAAACCCTTCGAGCTGGAGGAGCTCCTGTTGCGCGTTTCCAAACTGGTGCAACGGGCTGAGCCGGTTTCCACAGGAGTGCTCGCCAGCACCTATGCGTTCAGCGGCAACCGCATCGACTTCAACAGCTACGAGGTGCACTGCCAGGACGGTCGGACCAGGACCTTGAGCCAACGGGAGATCATGCTGTTGCGCCTGCTGATCGAGCGGGCCGGGCAGGTGGTGAGCCGCGAGGAGATCCTGCAGAAGGTCTGGGGCTACAACGTGTTCCCCACCACCCGCACGGTGGATAATTTCATTGTGGCCTTCCGCAAGTATTTCGAACCCGAACCCCGCGCCCCGAGGCACTTCCATTCCATCCGGGGGGTGGGGTACAAGTTCACCCCCTGAAATTTTTTTTCCGGGAGGTGGCAACCCTCTTTCGGAGGCGCCGTCTTCCTTCCGACCTTGATCGACTTCCTGGTCCGGGTCTGGTTCCATAATCCTTGCAGGTTTACCGCGCAGGGGCCCCTCCCGGGCCCCTGTTCGGTTTTTGAGCGGGCCCTACTTCAGGATCCAAAGGGTGATGGAACTCGGCTTGCAACACGATACAAAGCACATTACCTTGCAGCCTCGCCAGAGGGCATTGATCCTCAGTCATAACCGAGAACACCTACCTAAAGACACACGATCATGAAGCGTCTTTTCTCCCGATCGATCTTGTTTGCCGCAGTTGCGCTACTCACCCTGCCTGCGGCTGTTTCAGCGCAAAGCCCGGTCGATATCGCCTTGTACCGCAATGGCGGAATGCTGGACGTGACGGTGCGCCCGTCCGCTGATTTTAATGGCATCTTCTCCGCTGTGGTGTTCACCATCAAGTGGGATGGTTCGACCGGTGCCACCTTGGGCCAATTGACCCAGCAGGAAGCCGTTGCCGATGTGATGAACATCCGTCGCTCCGGTGGAGTGCGTGAGCAGGGTTCACTGAAATACCAAGTGTATGCGGGCTTCGGCATGACCCCCATGACCGCAACGCCCTGGGTGGCCGGCAAGGAGTATGTGATCGCTTCCATCCCCTACACCGGCAAAGCGGATTTCGAACTCGTGAACGATGCCTTCACGCACGAGCCCACCAACAACGCGGACTACTTCGTGTCCCTCGGTGGTGTTGACCGCACGGGCATCATCTACAAGGGTCTCGCCAGCGCTGATGAGGACAACGGTGTTTCCGTGCTCCCCAACCCGAACAACGGCCAGTTCACCTTCACCTTCAACAACCTTGATGCGGTGGATACCACGGTGGAACTGGTGAACAGCCTGGGCCAGATCGTCTTCACCGACCAGGTGACCGCCCTGAAGGGTACCTATCGCCGCGACATGAACGTGAGCGGCATGGGTGCTGGTGCCTACTTCCTGAAGATCCGCCGCGGCGAGGATACCTCCGTTACCAAGGTGGTGGTGCAGTAAGGCGCACACCTCGATCGAAGATGATGCAGGGAGGCTTCGGCCTCCCTGTTCTTTTTGCGCCCGATCAAGACCCGATGCAGCAGGCGCACCAGGTGCTTTCGGGGTCATGGCGGAAAGGCGACGCTGGATCGCGGATCTCATCCACCAAGGTCATGAGCAATGAGGCCATGGCAGGCAGCTGATCGCGGTGTAGTTCATCGCTCCCGTCCACCTTCAGGAACAGGCCCTCGCTGGCGGATGCACGCTGCAAGGGAATGATACCCGCCCGCACACGCTCCACTTCCGGGTTGTTCGCCAGATAGGCATAGGCATAGACCAGTAGTTGCAGGGCGTAGCGGTGTTCGGTTCGCAACTCGTCGCGCTCCAGTGAAGCCAGCGCCAGGTCCTTGGCGTCCACCTTGCCGGTCTTCAGGTCCAACACATGGTGCAGGCCATCGCGCACTTCAATGCGGTCGCAGCGTCCGCGTACCAGCACACCGGGTAGCAGCTCGGCTTTAAGGTCCAGTTCATTGGCAATGGGGGTGGTGATCTCCGCACCACAACGTGCGGCCTCTGCCCGCAGGTAATTGGCCACCGCACGTGAAGCCAGCTCAATGCGCAAGCGGAAGTGCCCAACCGCCAGCGTCTCTGCTGGGAACTTCTCCAGCAGCACCCGGGTCAGTGCCGCTTCCGCAAGATCCGCGTGGCGCAATAGCAATTCGGTGGTCAAGGGCTTACCGATGGACTCGGCATAGACATCCTCCACCACGCGGTGCACGGCCTCGCCCAGCACGTCGCTCCCGAGCTTCCCATCCACCTCGTCCGGTGCACGCAGGCGCAGCACTTGGGTGAAATAGAGGTCGAGTGGGCAACGCAGCCAGGTACCGAGCGCGGAAGGGGAGATGCCGCGTTCAAGCAGCTGCTGCACCCGGGCCAGCACAGCAGGGGTCTTGTGCACTTCCACCACGGGCGTTTCGCGGGAGGGATAGGCGGCGGTGTACACCCGATCGTGCCAGCGTGTAGCGCTTTTGCCCAGCACCTCGTGGCGCCATTGGGCAATGAAGCGCGAAGGTTCACCGGCGCCATCGGCTGCGGTGGCCGGATGGATCAGGTGCAGGTCGCTGGCGAATTGGGCCAGCCGGTTGAAGTGGTAGGCCCCGATGGAAGCCATGTCCGCCGGCAAAGGCAACTTGTAATGGCGGCGCAGGTCGAAGGGGATCCAGCTGGATGACTCGTTGGCCCTGGGCAGATGGCCTTCGCTCGCGCCCAGCACCAGCACCCGGGCATGGTCGATGGCGCGGGTCTCCAACAGGCCCATCACCTGCAGGCCTTGCAAGGGCTCGCCGTAGAGGTCGATGCGCTCTTCGCGTAGCAGCCGTTTGCGCAGTTCGGCGTAGCTCCGCAGGTCGGGCAGCGGAACAGCGGCCTGCTCCAACTCGCGGGCCAGACGGCTGTGTAATTGGGCCAGGCGGTAGAGCTGCTCCTTGGCGAAGGGGTCGTTGCCACGCAATACCACGGCCACGCTGAGCAGTTCGCTCAATTGCCGCGGCAGCTCCGCGATCTCCGGCAGGGGGCTGAGCAGGCGCTTGAGTTGCTCGGTGTGCCGCATGCCGGCATCGGTGGCGGCTTTCAGGACGGTGGCCAGACGCGGCCGCGGATCGCCGCTTTCCCGCAGGGTGCCGATGGTGCCCGAGGTGGCCGAGCCTTGGTGCATGAAGGGATGGAGCAGCAAGGCTTCCACGCGGTCCAGTGGCAGGGTGCTTCCGCTGGATGTGCCGATCGCTTCCTGCAGGTGCAGCCAATGCTCCACCAGGCCGTTCACCGGCAGGGTGTGCAGGGGGAGGCCCATAGTGACGTTGATGGCATCGATCTCCGGTGGAAGCGCGGTGAGCAGGGTGGGCAGCAGCTCCTCGTCGGCCAGCACCACCACGGTGTCGGAGCGTTCTTCCGGAGCAAGGTCGGCCAGGAGCTGTGCAGCATAGCGCGCTTGCGCCACGGGGGCCGGTACGCTCACCACATGCAGGTCACGCCCCTTCTCCCGGATGCTGTTGGCCGGGGCCAGCAAGCCCTTACCGAGCGTTGCGATGGAGCGCCGCAAGTAGGCGCCGGCCTCCTGTTGCGGGTCGTCCAGGTAGTGCTTGTCGGCATCCCAGGCCACCTTGGCCAGGCCGCGCTTCTGCAGGCGGTCCACCACGGTGAGGTATGCGGGTTCCAAGGCATTGAGACCGGCGAACCAAACGGCCTTCCACGGCAGGTGCAACTGATCCTTCAGGGCCAGTTCCGCGGCCTCGCGAGCCAGGGAGCCCGAGGTGCCGATGCCGAGCTGGGCCATGTGTTCGTGCAGGGCGCGATGCAGTTCGCCGGTGGCGCGCCATTGGCCGCGTAGGCGTTCCTGGCCCGCGCTCAAGGGGTCCAGCAGGAAGCTCCAGTTGTCGATCTCGTGGTAGTTGCGCAGATCGCGGTAGAGCAGGTCGAGGTCCAGCAGGTGGTTGTCCACCTCGCTCATGTCGCGCAGGGTGGTGGGTGCCCATTGCAGGAATTCGCTGAGCTCATCGGCGCGGTCGCCTTCGCGCTGCTGGTGGAGCTGGTGCAGGAGGAAGAGCAGTTCCAGGCTGCCGGCCTGGCGCTTGCCGGTAAGGCGCTGCATGAAGGCACCCATGTCCAGCAGGTCGGGGCTCCAGAACGGTTTGTTCAAGGCTTCGGCCAGGTACCTTCGCAGCACCATGCCCGCCCGGCGACCGGGTAGCACCACGGCGATTTGCTCCAGCTCGTTGCCGTGTGCTTCCAACAGGGCCGTGGCCAAACGTTTCAGAAAAGGATCCATGAGCGCGGCGGAAGATAGCCCAGCCACTTCGTCCAACGGCCCGGAGGCTTTCCCCCAGTACCGCGCAACCGCGGACGGGCGGCATTATTACCGCATCGATGGGCCACGGGCCTTCGTGGAGGTGCAGGTGGTGGGTAAGCGCCGTTGGGTGCACCGGGTGGAAGCCAAAGCGTACCCGGAAATGCTGCGGATACAAGAGATGCTGAGCGGCGCGGAAGGTCGCTACCGGACCCTGAGCGAGCAGGAGTGGGTGGCGGTGGAAGGGCCCGGTGATTGACCTCGCTTTTTCGTGCCCATGCAAAGCCGCGAGGCACGCTCGGGCAACGTCCCTGGTAGGCCATGTCGTCCAAAGGGATATCTTGGAGCCATGTCCCTGAAAGTTCTACTTCGTTCGCTGGTCCTTCTCCCGGTCCTCGTATCCATTTCAAGCCACGCCACCCACATTGTTGGTGGTGAGATGTTCTACGACCATTTGGGCGGAAGTCAGTACCAGATCACGGTAAAGCTCTACCGGGACTGCACGGGTATCGCATTCGATGACCCGATCAACGTGGGGATCTACTCGGGAACCGGAGCGTTCATTGAATACGCCACGATCGTTTATCCGGGAGGCACCTTCGTGCCGGTGGAATTGGACAGTCCCTGCCTGACGCTGCCGCCGAACATCTGCGTGCAGACCGCCTCGTACATCACCGTGGTGAACTTGCCACCCACCCCGGATGGCTACATCCTGAGCTATCAGCGCTGCTGCCGCACGGGCATCATCATCAACCTGCCCAACCCCGGCAACTTGGGCCTCACCGTGATGACACGCGTACCCGGTCAGGCCAACGCGGCGAACAGTTCCGCGCGCTTCAATGAACTGCCGCCCATCGCACTTTGCCTCAACGAACCTTTGGTGTTCGACCATTCGGCTACCGACCCCGATGGCGACCAGCTCATCTACGAGCTCTGCACCCCCTATAACGGTGGAACTTCCACCATCCCCAACCCGGTGCCATCCACCGCCACCGAGCCACCCTACAACTTCCTTCCTTGGGGGCCGGGGTACTCGGAGGGATATCCCATCAACTCCAACCCGGCCATCGCCATCAACCCCACCACGGGTCTGCTCACCCTTACGCCTACACAGTTGGGCAACTATGTGGTGGGTGTTTGCGTGAGCGAGTACCGCAACGGCGAATTGCTCGGGATCACACGGCGTGATTTCCTTTTCAATGTGGTGGCCTGCGATGCCTCCGTGGTATCGGCCATCTTCCCCCAAGGACAGTTCTGCAACGGCCTTTCGGCCACCTTCGGCAACAACAGCATGGGTGCGCAGGCATACAGCTGGGATTTCGGAGACCCCACCACGGACCAGGACGTTTCCACCTTGTCCAACCCCAGCTGGACCTACTCGGCTCCGGGCGATTACACCGTGATGCTGGTCGCCAACCCCGGAACGGTATGCGCCGATACGGCCTATCAGGTTTTCCAGATGTACGATAACCCGGTGCCCTTCTTCACCACGCCCGATACGCTCTGTGGACCTTCGGAGATCTCCTTCCTGGCGGAGGGCAGTTATTACCCCACGGCATCGGTGAACTGGAATTTCGGCAGTGGTGCCACGCCTCCCACCGCACAAGGGGTTGAGGCTACGGCCGCTTTTGGTACCTCGGGCAGCCAAATGGTCACCTTGTCCGTTACGCAGAACGGATGCACCGGCCTTTACTCGGCGCCGGTGTTCGTGTATCCGCAACCGGAGGCCTTCTTCGTTACCGATCCGCTCAGCCCCCAATTGGCGGGCACGGTGGTGAACCTTTTCGATCAATCGCAAGCCAACGGCGGCACTTTGGTGAATTGGGAATGGGTGGCCAACGGCGTACCCATCGGGGCCGGGCCCAATGTGGTCTGGGACAATACGCTGCCCGGTCAGTACGCCATCAGCCTTACGGTCACCACGGCCTTTGGCTGCACGGATGAATACATCCTGTATTACCAGATCATTCCCGGGGACGTGGACATCCCCAACGTGTTCAGCCCCAATGGCGATGGTGTGAACGACTTTTTCGTGATCGAGAACGCCCAGTTCTGGGTGAACACGCTCACCATCTTCAACCGTTGGGGCATGCCGATCTACGAGACGAACAACTACAAGAACAACTGGCGCGGGCTCGACGTTCCCGACGGTACTTACTACTACGTGTTCGCGCTGAACGATGGACGCGAATTCACCGGGCACGTAACGATCTTGCGTTAAGATCAATGTGCCAATGGCAATGCGGCAGCTCTTGAACAACGAAATGCAAGCCCGGGCAACCTGTAGGGTACCCGAAGAGGTCACTCGATCATGAGGCACACGGCGCTCTCCTTGATGCTGGTCCTTGCGACCTGTGGTGGTCTTCGGGCTACGCACATCATTGGGGGGGAGATGTACTACGATGACCTCGGTAGCAACCAGTACCGGATCACCTTGGACCTGTACCGCGATTGTGGGCCGTCCAACACCAACAGCACCGGTTTCGATCAGCAGGTCACCATCGGGGTCTTCAACGGCAATGGCGTGTTCCAATTCAGCCAGACGCTCAACTACAATGGCGAGCAGATCGTGCCGGTGGTGATCAGCAACCCCTGCCTGATCGCCCCTCCGAACATCTGCATCGCCACCACGCGCTACCAAGGCATCTTCAACCTGCCGCCCTCTGCCAGTGGTTATCACTTGAGCTTCCAGCGCTGCTGCAGGACCCCCGCGCTGCTCAATCTGCAACAGGCCGGGATACAGGGCCTGACCTGTACGGTGCAGGTGCCTGGCACGCCGAACAACTTGAACGGAAGCCCACGCTTCACCAACTACCCGCCGCCGGGACTCTGTATTGGGGAATTGTTGGAGTTCGACCACAGTGCCACCGATCCGGATGGTGATGAGCTGGTGTATGAACTGTGCTCACCCTTGCAAGGCGGCACCAACCTGAACCCGGTACCCATTCCACCCACTGCGCCGCCATACACACCGGTTCCTTGGGCGGCTGGCTATTCGGCCCTGCAACCCATGCCATCCCTGCCCCCGGTCTCCATCGATCCGGTAACGGGCCTGCTCACCGTGCAACCTACGCAGGCGGGCATCTACCAGGTGGCGGTATGCGTGAGCGAGTACCGCAACGGTGTGCTGCTGGGCCGCACCAGCCGCGATTTCATGTTCACCGTGGTGGCCTGTGATCCGAACATTCAGGCGGTGGTGCCGGCCCAAGCGCCAGGCGCACCGTGCAATGGGCTTACTCAACAGTTCGGCAACCAAAGCATCAATGGCCAATTCTGGTTTTGGGATTTCGGCGACCCGACCACATCGGCGGACACCGCCAACATTGCAAATCCAAGTTGGACCTACGCGCAGCCCGGCTCTTACACGGTAACCTTGGTGGCCAACCCCGGCTGGCCCTGTGCAGATACCACCACGGCCGTTTACGAGGCTTACCTGCCCATCGATCCGGTGTTCACGCCTCCGCCGCCACTTTGCGGACCCGGCAACGTGGAACTCACCTTGAACGGCAACTTCACCAACGCCGCCACAATTGCGTGGAACTTGGGAGCGGGTGCAAACCCTGCAACGGCGCAGACCGTGGTGGCGAACGCGGCCTTCGCTACGCTGGGTGCGCAACCCGTTACCGTTACAGTAAGCGAGAACGGATGCACGGAGAGCTTCACGGACAACGTGGAAGTGTATCCCATTCCGGTGCCCTCCATCGTACCGCAGAGCGTGTTCTGCGAAAGCCTCACCATGGCCTTTGCGCACAACAGCACCGGGGCCACAACGGTCGCATGGGATTTCGGCGATCCGAGCACGGAACTCGATGTGTCCACGTCCAACACGCCCACTTGGACCTATGCCGGGCCGGGCAACTATACCGTGCAGCTGGTAGCCGATCCGCTGGGTCCTTGTCCGGCCAGTACCACTGCAAACTTCCAGGTCTATGTGAACCTCGATCCGAGCTTCGCTTCACCATCCATACTCTGCCCCGGACAAGGCGTGGTGCTTAACGTGCAGGGAACGCTCTTCGGCGCTGGTGCGAACGTTAGTTGGGACTTCGGTGCCGTGGCCTCGCCGTCCGTTGCGGTCGGTGCACAAGCTGGCACCGCATTCACGCTGGTGGGCGAACACCCGGTGACCGTGGTCGTTAGCGAGAACGGCTGCACGGGCTCCTTCACCGGTCTGGTGGAAGTGCATCCCTTCCCGGTGGCCGCGTTGATGAGCGACTCCCGCGCCTGTGTGGGCAACCTCTTCGGATTCGAGAACCTGTCCGTGGCCTTGACACCCATGAGCTATGAATGGGAGTTCGGTGATGGCACGACCTCAACGGAAGAAGCCCCGATCCACTTGTATGAACAGCCCGGCCTGTATACCGTTACCCTGACGGCCAGCACCAGCACGGGCTGTATTGCGAGCAATACCGTGGTGATGCCCGCCCAGGTGGAGGTGTTCCCCCTGCCGATACCGGGCTTCAGCGCGTTGCCGCGCGAGGTGAGCGTGTTCGACCCCAAGATAGAAGTTGAGGATGGCGCGCAGAACGCCGTGCAATGGGCCTACACGGTGGAAGGACAGCAGTTCCTGGTGCCGAGCTTCCCGTACTACTTCGAGGAGGGTGGGCAGTTCACCATTTGGCAAGTGGTTACCAGCGCCGATGGATGCGTGGACAGTACCAGCCGTGTGGTTTTCGTGAGCGACCACATCTTCTGGGCGCCCAACGCCTTCACACCCGACGGCGATGGCCAGAACGATGAATGGTTGCCCACCGTGATCGGCGCCCGCAACTATCTCCTGGAGATCTTCGATCGTTATGGTCAGCTGCGTTTCAGCACCACCGATCCCAAACAGGGGTGGAGCGGCGAAGGACTGCCCACGAGCATGTACACTTACAAGGTGTGGATCAAGGAATGGGGCGCCCTGAGCAAGGAGTACATCGGGCACTTCACCCTGCTGCGCTGAGCCCCGCCGTGTGGATCATGTCCACGTGCGGAATGCCGTCCAGGTCGTAGTCCAGCCCCATGCGTTGGAAGCCGTGCTTGTTGTAGAAGCCTTCCAAGTGGCTTTGTGCTGAAAGGCATACGGTGAGCCCCGGATGGGCTTGTTCCGCCACCGTCATGGCCTCCCGCATGAGCGCATGGGCCAGGCCACGTCCGCGTTGCGCGGGATGCACCACCACACGACCGATGTGCGGATGACCATCACCATGCGGTGGCAGGATGCGGGCATAGGCGATCAAGGCACCGCCCTCGTCCGTGCCAAGCAGGTGGAGCGCTTCCTGGTCCAGGCCATCGAGGTCCGGGTACACGCACTGCTGCTCCACCACGAACACGTCCGATCGCAGGCGCAACAGGTCGTGCAATTCATGCACGCTCAAGGCATCGAAGGGCTTCGTGCGCCACTGGATGTTCATGGGGAAACAGGTTCGAGTTCGCCGCTGCGGACGTAGAGCAGCGCGCCTTCCACGTTCGGGTGGCCCATGTCCGCCAGTTGGTGCATGTAGTTGCGCACTTGTTCGTGGTGGCTGGCCATGGGCGCGCCGGTCTTGATGTCCAGGATGCGCACCTGCCCGCCATCGAACACCACGCGGTCCGGCCGCAGGGCCTTGCCTTGCCGGGTGATGAGCGTGGCCTCGTTGCGGATCACCAAGCCCGGACCGAACCAAGGCCGAAGGGCGGGGCGCTGCAAGAGTTCGCCGAGCAGCTTCTCCAAGGCTTTCGCTTGTCCATCATCCAGCATGCCCTGGCCGTTCACCGCAGCGATCGATTTGGGCAGTTCCTCGGGCGTGTTCACCAAGGCAAGCACCTCGTGCACCGCGTTGCCGAACCCGCGCATCACGTCCTCGCTCATGGGGTCCCAGTCCTCGGGTGCTTCGCGCCGGAAGTGCAGCCGGTCGAAGGCATCGGTACCGGCCACGTCGCGCAATTGCCAGGGGCTCGAAGCCTCCTTCCGGCCCTCCTGCGGAAGCGCTTCGCCGAGCAGCAAACGGTCGTCGGCGCCATGGGCTTGCACGTATGCTGCAAGCGCCTTGGTCACTTCATCGGTGCGGTCCACGGGCACCAAGGCGTGCAGGCGTTGCACCGGTCGCGTGAAGGCCACGTAGAGCAAGTTCAAGCCGTCCAAGGTGCGCAGGGCGGCTTCCTCCTGAAGCTCCGGCAGCTCGGCCGTTTCGCGCAGCAGTTTCTTGTCGCGCACCAAAGCACTGCCCAACTCAGGCACAGTGGGTCTCGGATCGATCCACAGGCGATCATCGTTGCGCGTGCCGATCATCTGTGCATCGGTCATGATCACCACGGGGAACTCAAGGCCTTTCGCCTTGTGCACGGTCATCACCTGCACGGCCTGGCTGTGTGCCGGTGGTGATATGCTGCGCTGGCTGCCGCGGCGGTCCCAGTAGTCGAGAAAGCCGCCGAGGTCCTGGCCATGTTCCGCGGACCAGGTGTGCACTTCGTCCAGCAAGGTGAGCACCTGCGTATCCTCTGTCGGAAGGATGCCGTTGGCGCGGGCCAGTTGGTCAACCAGGGCGCTGAGCGTGGTGCGCAGGCGCGGTGCGCCGTGGTCGCGCAGCCAGGTGCGCAGGAGCTTGGACGGTTCGGGCAATTCATCCGCCTGGTCGGCGAAAGGGTCCACGTTGCTGCGGCCTTGCGCATGGAGCATGGCCTGGTATTGCAGCACGCGGGCAGCGGCGGTGGCGTCGCCACTGTACTGGAATCGCAGCAGGTCGATGAGCAGCTCGATCACCGGGTCGCCGCTCAGCTTCAGGCCATCGGGCGAGACCACGGCAAAGCCCATGGAGAGGATGTGCGCGGCTGCCTCGGCACCACGCCTTGCCGTGCGCACCAGTACCGCTACATCGCCGGGCACAAAACCGTCCTGCAGGGCTTTCCGGAGCGCCTCTTCCAGGAAGTCGGTGCGCGCCGCGCTGCGTGCATCGGGATCGGCTCCGCGTTCCATCAGTTGCAGGTGCACATAGCCCGTCTGTTGACGCCGTTGCTGCTGTGCATGTTCGTGGTAGATGGGCTGCAGCGCGTCGGTGAGCGTGGTGGCCAGTTCGCCGAAAAGCGCGTTGTTGAAGGACACGATGGTGGCGCTGCTGCGGTAGTTGTGCAGCAGTGGTTGCGCTGGTTTGTAGGCTTCCACCAGTTTGCGTTCGCGACGTGCTTCCTCCTCATCCTCCGGATCGCGGCCGAAGAGCTTGGGCAGATCGCGGAACAGCCGCACCTCACCATTGCGCCAGCGGTAAATGGCCTGCTTGGCATCGCCCACCAGCAATGCGCTGCCGTTGCTGCCGAGGGCTTCGTCAATGAGCGGGAGCAGGCTGTTCCATTGCAGCAACGAGGTGTCCTGGAACTCGTCGATGAGGTAGTGCCTGTAACGGTCGCCCATGCGCTCGTGGATGAAGGGCACGGGTTCGCGTTTCACCACTTGCGCCACCTTGCGGGTGAGGTCGCTGAAGAAGGTCACGCCGTCCCTGAGCTTCACCAGTTCCAGTTGTTCTTCGAGGGCATGCAGCGTGTAAGCGGTCAGCAGCTCTTCCGCCACGGCATCGCGGATCAGGTAGGCCTTGTAACCGGTGTTGCGCAGTTCGTTGGCTGCATGGAACAGCTCCGTGAGTTTGCCGCTGATGGCCTCCAAAGCGCTTTGCGCCTGTGCGGATGCTTTTCCGCTGTGCCACTTGCCGCCCTCAATGGGCTTCTGCACCTGCACTCCGGGAGCATCCCATACATCCTCGAAGCGCGCCACCTTCCGGAACCAGCCGAGTATCCCGTTCTTGCCATTCGCCATCTCCGCCTCGCCGATCCCCACGCTGCTGATGGTGGCCAGGGCTTCTTCGCCGATGCGGTTCACACTGCTCCGGAATTGGGCGTTCGTTGTGCGCAGCTCCTTGATCAACGCGCTGACCCGCTCCGGTGCCAGGGTGGCCAATTGCAGCAGCGGGCCGATGGAGCTTTCCTTGTTCAGTTCCTTGCTCAGGTCGTTCAGCGGTTTGGCGGGGTCCCAGGGGCGTTCATCATCCAGCAGTTGCAGGCAGGCTTCGGTGAGCAGTCCGGTTATCGTGGGTTCCACGCCAGCCTGTGCGATCAGTTCATCCACCGAAAGCCCGAGGTAATGGTCCTGCTCGGTGGTCATGCGCAGCTCATGGTCGAGCTTCAGGTCGCGGGTGAAAGGGCGCACCACGCGCCGCGTGAAGGAGTCGATGGTGCTGATGGCCACGTCGCCCCAGTGGTGCAGCATGTGGCGGAGGGTGGCCTCGGCGCGTTCGGCCAGCTGTTCCGCATCGATGCCTGCGCCCTTCGTGAGGTGTTCCACCACGTCGTCGATCTGGGCGCTGCCCTGCTCGCGTGCCGCAATACGTTCCAGGTATTGGAGCACACGCTCCTTCATTTCCCCTGCGGCCTTGTTGGTGAAGGTGAGCGCCAACACCCTGCGGTAGGCACCGGGGTCCTCGTTACGCACACAATGGGTCAGGTAGTGCTTTACCAATGCGTGGGTCTTGCCCGCACCGGCACCGCTATGGAGCACTTGGAACATGGGCGGAAGATAGCAGCGCAGGTGACGGAACTCACGGCAAAGCCGGTGGTGCAGGCCATACCTTTGCCCTACACATGTCAATCCGGCTCCGGTGGCGTGCTCGAACCACAAGCATCACAGGTCCGTTCAATAGCAGTGAACATTGCCATGAAAAAGTTCGCCCTTCTTCTTCCGATCGTACTTGTGCTGGTGGCCTGCACCAAGCCGGAAAAGCCTACGCCGCCCACGCCCGTACCGCCAGCCCCGAACACGGGTACGCTGCGTATCACCTTGGTGCCTGAGTGGGAGGGGCAGCCGCTGCAGTTCTTCACCGAGTACCGCAACTTCATGGACTACCGCGCCACGGTGGAACTGGTGAAGATGTACTTCGGCAACATCAGCATGGTGGAAGGAACGGACACGCTGCTGGTGAAGGATGTGGCCTTGTTCGATCTGGCCAATGCCGCAACGGTGGATATACCGGTGCCTGAAGGGGCCTGGTCCACTATGCACGCCATGTTGGCCGTGCCTGCTGAACTGAACTATGCGGACCCGGCCTTGTACGGGTCTGGGCATCCGCTGAGCGTGAGCAACGGCACTTACTGGACCTGGGCCACGGGCTACCGCTACGTGATGTTCGAGGGGCGCTACGATGCGGACCCACAAAGCACCGCCACGCTCACGAGCGCTTATGCCTTGCATCCGGGCATGGAGCCCAGCTTGGTGGAGTTCGGGCTTTCGCCGAGTTCGGGGATCACCATCGTGAAGGGGCAGACCACGGAACTCCAAGTGCGTGTTGCGGTGGACCGCTTCTTCCATTCGGATGAATTCCAGATCGACCTGGCCACCGAGCACACCGCCCACGGCAACAACATTCCGCTGCAGTGGAAGTTGGTGAACAACGTGGTGAAGAGCATGAGCTTGGAATGATCCGCGGGCTCCATATCGGGCTGTTGCTGCTGCTCCTGGTGGGCTGCCGGAAGGACCCCGGTCTGGATACGCCCGAACAGGACCGCCCCTTTGCCTTGGAGCTGCCGCCCGGCTTCAGCATGCCCCCGATCCCGGCGGACAATCCCCTCACCGAGGCATCCGTGCAACTCGGCAAGGCGCTGTTCTTCGATACCCGGCTTTCGCGCGACAATTCCATCAGCTGCGCCAGCTGCCACCTGCCGGACCGTGCCTTCAGCGACATCACCGCGGTGAGCGTGGGCGTTGATGGTCGCACCGGTTTCCGCAATTCGCCCACGCTGGCCAACGTGGGCTACCACACCCGCTTCTTCCGCGACGGGGGAGTGCCCACGCTGGAACAACAGGTCATCGCACCCATCCATGATCCGGTGGAGATGGACCACAACATCCAGGTGGCCGCCGCCAACTTGCGCGATGTGGAACCCTACCGCCGCCTGAGCCTACTGGCCTACGGAAAGCCCTTGGACGCCTGGGTGCTCTCGCGGGCCGTAGCCAACTACCAGCGCACGCTCATCAGTGGTTGGAGCCGCTGGGACCGTTGGATGCAAGGCCAAGCCAGTGCACTGAACCCCTCGGAAGTGCGGGGCTGGCAGCTCTTCAGCAGCGAAGCTCTCAACTGCCTGGCCTGCCACGGTGGCAACGACCTCAGCGATCACGACTTCCACAACGTGGGGCAATACTTGGACTACGCCGATCCCGGTCGTGAACGGATCACCCTGCAGAGCGGCGACCTGGGCAAGTTCAAGACGCCCACCCTGCGCAACATCGCGCTTACGGCGCCGTACATGCACGACGGCACCATGGCCACGTTGGGTGAGGTGCTCGATCATTTCGCCAGCGGCGGCCTGTCCCACCCGGCGCGCAGCCCTGAAATGCGCACCTTCGTATTATCGCCGCAGGACAAGGCGGACCTGATCGCCTTCCTGAACGCGCTCACGGACGAACGACCCTTGGATCAAGTACGATGAAGATGCTTCGCAACATTCCATTCGCCGCACTGCTTGTAGTGCTGTTCGCTCAAGTGGCTTGCAAACCCGATCCCGAGGGACCCGAAGCACCCGGGCCAGGTGGGCACAACCCCACGCCCTACGCGCTGGAGATCCCGCCCAATTTCCCGCCCATGCCCATCCCGGCGGATAATCCGATCACGGTGGAGGGGGTGCTGTTGGGGCGCCACCTTTTCTATGAGAAGCGGCTCTCGGGCAACAACACCATGAGCTGCGCCACCTGCCACCTACAGACCCATGCCTTCGCCGATCCGGCCACCACCAGCGTGGGCATCGATGGCATAGCGGGAACCCGCAACAGCATGGCCTTGATCAACTTGGGTTGGGAGCAGCGCTTCTTCTGGGACGGACGTGCCATGAGCCTGGAAGAGCAGATCTTCTTCCCGGTGCGCGACCCCATTGAGATGCACGAGACCTGGCCCAACGCCGTGGCCAAGCTGCAAGCCGATCCCGCGTACGTGAGCCTGTTCGGCGCGGCTTTCGGCACCACCACCATCGATTCGGTGCTCACCTCCAAGGCCATGGCGCAGTTCCTGCGCACGCTCATCAGCGGCAACTCCAAGTTCGACAAGTGGTCGCGTGGCGAGGTGGCGTTGACCCCGGAAGAACAGGGGGGCTTCGTGCTTACATTTTTAGAAGGTGGTGACCCCGCGGTGTTTCCGGGTGGCCAGTTCGGTGCGGACTGCTTCCATTGCCACCCGCATGGTGGTGGCCGATTCACCGACGGTCTGATGCGCAACAATGGTCTTGATTTCGAGGAGGACTGGACGGACCTGGGACTGGCTGGGATTACCGGCCTCCCTCAGGACCGGGCCAAATTCAAGACGCCCACCTTACGGAACGTAGCCCTTACCGCACCCTATATGCACGATGGCCGGTTCCAGACCTTGGAAGAGGTTATCGAGCATTATAACAGCGGAGGAAAACCCTCGCCAACAGTGGATCCCAACATGAAGTACACCCAGGGTGGGCTCGGGTTGACGCCGGAGAAGAAGGCACAGCTGGTGGCTTTCCTCAACACCCTCACGGATTGGGATTTCGTGAACGATGTGCGCTTCACCGACCCCGGTGCGCCCAACTGATTGTCGACCTGAGCAAGGCTTTGTTCCGAAGGCCGGAACGTGGTGAGCCACACTGGTCGTTCCTGGGCGACCGGTCCTCAAAACACGTGTCACTTTTCCCTGGCGCCTGCGTTGAAGTTGCTGGCCGGTGCGATCATTCGCCGGCATGGCACCATGGCATTGCGCATCTCCTTCAAACCCGGCATGCGCCAGTCGCAGCAAGCGGCGCGCTATTTCCACACCACGGTCGGTGCTTTGGTAGGCGACCTGGTGGAGCAACTCCACGAGCGCAGCTACCTGATCGCTGCGGAGAAAGGGCCATCGCTGCAACTACGCGCCTGGACCAAGGATGAATTGGATGAGGCCAACCTGCACGAACTTCTCGATTGGTTGCTGAACCTGCGGGCCGACATCCATGCCCTGCATGAAGCCCCCGGTACTTCGGACCAAATGGCGCAAGTGGTGACCAACTGGCTTGCGGCCCGACTGAACGGGGCGGACCTCTTTGTGGAACTCACCCTTGTTGAACCCGATGGACGGGTGCAAGAGCAAGCTGAGTTCTCCCTCTGCATGATGCGCGGCAGGACCGTGATGCTCAGCACCAACATGCTGCTCTTCACCTGGTTGGACCAAGACATTTTCGGCCTATCCCTGGCCGGGCATGGCAGCTATCTGCTGGAGCTGCAGGAAGAGGCGCACGGGTACCGCAAGGCCTCCTGACGCCCTGCCATTGCAACGCATGTTGCTCCGGCCCAAGGGCTTTCGCCATCTTCGCGGCCCCGTTCGCGGCACTTGGCCGGTCGGGACACTGCCATGATGAAAGGGATCGCCATCAGCCGAAAGCTGCTCGGAGCCACGCCGGACATGAGCTTGAAAGAGCTGAGCACGCTCTACAAGGGCCTCATGAAGAAGCACCATCCGGACCGTTTCCAGGATGAAACGGAGCGTCAGGAGGCTGAGGTGATGAGCCAGCAGATCATTGGTGCGTACAAGCTGCTCGAGAGCATGCACCCGGAGACCTTGGCCGCCCAACAGGAGGACCTGGAGAAGGCCCTGGCGAGCAACGTGGCCAACTGGGACTACAAAGGCATCGTGCTCTCCATCCATTTCGGCAACGGCAGCGAATATGCCTTCTACGGTGTGCAGCGCAACACCTACAACAAGTTCGTGGCCACCAATGGTACGGCGCGTTTCGTGAAACGCAACCTGGTGGGCTCGTTCACCTACCGCCGCGTTACCGGTGCTCGGGCGGAGGAGTAGGGATCTGGAGCTTAGCTGATGGACCGATCACCGTCATGTCCACCCGTTGAGGTGTGTGGCCGGTCCGTGCTGTCGGACAGATCTTCCGGCATTTCCAGCAACCCGCTTTCATGACGTGCCCTGCGGATCTCATCCCAATAGCGGTGGTGCATGCGGCGGGCCAGTGCCAGCAGGTCCTCGTGTGCCATGCGCTCCGGATGCAACTGGATGGGCCTGCGCTCTTCGAAAACCCGTCCCATTTCGTCCACCGTGTATAGGCCGGCGTATGGCGGAAGACGCAAGGGCGGGCCAGTGCGCAACACCTGGCACGGCATGGCGAAGCAGAAGTAGTTGGGTCTGCGGCATGCGGTCGCTCCGGCTTTTTCACGGGCTGCTTCGCGCGCTTCCGCAGCTGTGCGCCCAACGCCAGCGGGCTTGATCGGGAAACTGCCGTTCAGCAGCAGGCCCTGGCTGTGTTTGGCTTTCAGCAGGTCCTGCTTCAGGTCGTTGCGGCTGATCTTGATCTCCACCTCGCACACGTGGCCTTCCGGGGTAACGGTGAGCAGGTCGCTCTCCCACGCGAAGAGGTGCGCGTTGGGCGTGATCCACTCGTGCCGTAAGCTCGCTGCATACAAGCGCATATGCCAGGCAATGTCGGCGGCGGTCATGGTGCGGATGGAAAAGCCGTCAAGGGGCAGCGCTCAAGGTATGCAGAGGCGGCTTGGAACCGGCGCCCCGGCTACCTTTGTACCGCATGGTGAAAGCGGCATCCAGCCCCCTGAAAGCCTTGCCCTTTTCCCAATGGGGCATGGGCTTGGACCGCCCCCTGTTGGTGGCCGGCCCGTGCAGTGCCGAAAGTGAGGAACAGGTGATGCTGGCCGCGCAGGGCTTGAAAGCCGGTGGCCGTGCCCAGATCTTCCGTGCCGGCCTGTGGAAACCCCGAACCCGACCAGGCCAATTCGAGGGTGCTGGATTGGAGGCACTGCCTTGGTTGCAGCGCGTGAAGGCCGAGACCGGTCTGCTCACCATGACCGAAGTGGCGACCGCCGAGCATGTGGAAGCCTGCCTGAAGGCCGGGGTGGACCTGCTTTGGGTCGGTGCCCGCACCACGCCCAACCCCTTCAGTGTGCAGGAGATCGCCGATGCACTGCGCGGAGTGGACATTCCGGTGTTGGTGAAGAACCCCATCAACCCCGACCTGCAGCTGTGGATCGGTGCCTTGGAACGTTTGGCCGGTGCCGGTCTTTCGCGTTTGGCCGCCGTGCATCGCGGTTTCAGTTGGTTCGAGCGCACGCCCTACCGGAACAGCCCCATGTGGGAGTTCCCCATCCGTTTGAAGGCCGGTTTCCCCGAGTTGGAAGTCTTGTGCGACCCGAGCCACATCGCAGGTAGCCGCGAACGCCTTGGCCAGGTGGCCCAGCAAGCGTTGGACCTGGGGCTCAGCGGACTGATGCTGGAGGTGCATCCGGATCCCGATAATGCATGCAGCGATGCCCAGCAGCAGGTTACCCCGGAAGCCTATGGCGAGTTGGTGGATAGTCTCATCTTCCGTCAGGCAAGGCCTACGGCCACCATGCTTGACCGGCTCCAAGGTTTCCGCGACCTGATAGACCAGCTGGATGAGGAGATCGCCCAGAAGTTGGGTGCGCGCATGGACATCGCCGAGCGGATAGGTGAAGAGAAGCGCATCCAACAGGTCGCCATTCTGCAACCCGAGCGCTGGGAGCTGATCATGCAGCGCTTGCTTGGCATGGCGCCACACTTGGGTCTGAGCGCCCAGTTCGTGAAGGAAATGATGGATGCCGTGCACCGCGAGAGCATCCGCCGCCAAACCCTCGGTTCCGCCGAATTGGAAGGTCATTCCGCCTCAGGATCTCCACTTTACCCCGGGAATGGCACAAGCCTCTAAGTAGGGAACCCCCTACCTTGTGCGACCTGCAACGGATCTGGAACAAACTGCTTTCAACCTTTCTCAACAACATGCAACGATCGTTACCCCTTTGGGCCTTGGCGATGCTCGCGCTGCCGCTTACTTCCACAGCGCAGATCGGCTTCACCAACGCCTCCAACCTGCTCAGCAACGTTACCACCAGTGGTGGATGCATGGGCGTGGTGGACATGAACGGTGATGGCCTGGACGACATCTGCAAACTGCACAACAGCCGCATCTTCCAGGTGGATTACCAGAACGCCGACGGAACCTTCACGCTGGTCGATTACGGATCCGTGAGCAGCTCCGGGCAGTGGGGCATGACCATTGGCGATATCAGCAACAACGGCCACAAGGACCTGATCAGCGGTGGTAGTTACGATGGCACTCACTATCTCCGTATCCCGGAGGTGGGCGTAAGCAGCTTGGTGGACCTCAACAACGGCAACCTCTTCACGCAGTGTGTGAACATCGCCGACATCAACAACGATGGCCACAACGACTACTGGGCCTGCCACGATGATGGCGCACCCCGCCAGTGGCTCAACAACGGCAGTGGTACGCTCACTTATGCGGACATCATTGATTACACGACCAACCCTGCGAGCGACATGAGCGGGAACTACGGCAGCGTGTGGATCGATTTTGACAATGATGGAGACCTGGACCTGTATATCGCCCATTGCCGCCAAGGCGTGAACAACCCCGATGATCCACGCCGTTGGAACCGCCTCTTTGTGAACGATGGCAACGGCAACTACACGGATCGCGCCGCGGAGTTCGGCGTTCAGATCCGCAACCAGAGCTGGACCGCCGATTTCGGCGACATCGACAACGATGGTGACCTGGACCTGGTGGTGACCAACCACGATGCCACCATCCAGCTCTTCGAGAACGATGGGACCGGCAACTACACGGAGATCACCAACGGTAGCGGCCTGCAAGTGACGGGCTTCTTCCTGCAGAGCAAGTTCGTGGACCTGGACAACGACGGCTTCATCGATCTGTTGATCGCGGGCGGCAGCGGTGCAGCGTACACCTTCCGGAACACCGGCAACAAGACCTTCGTGGCGGTGCCCAACGTCTTCCCCGCTCCCAAGGCCATGCACAGCTTCGCCACGGGCGACCTCAACAACGACGGTTTCGTGGATGTGTGGGCCAACTATGGCAGCAGCTACATCAACGCCGATCAGAACAACCCGGATCGTCTGTGGATGAACAATGGCAACAGCAACCATTGGTTCACGGTACGCCTGCAAGGCACGGTGAGCAACCGCGATGCCATCGGCGCCCGCGTAACGATCACCGGTCCTTGGGGAACGCAGATCCGCGAGGTGCGCGCCGGTGAGAGCTATGGCATGGTCACCACTTTCGCAGCGATGTTCGGATTGGGTCAGCACACCGTGGTGCCCACCGTTACCGTTAACTGGCCCAGTGGCCTGGTGGAGACCTTCACCAACCTGGATGCCGACCAGACGATCACCATCATTGAAGGCACCTGCATCAGCCCGCAGGCCCAGATATCCGGTGAGAGTTTCGCGGTGTGTGGCAATGGTGAGAGCATCACCCTCACTACCAACAACGGCTTCAACTACCTGTGGAGCACGGGCGAAACCACCCAAAGCATACAGGTGAGCCAACCCGGTAACTACAGCGTTACCATTGACGATGGTCAGGGATGCTCCGGCGTTACCAGCGTGTTCGTGCAGGAAAGCCCGGATGAGACCCCGACCATCTCCGCAATGGGCGATCTGCTCTTCTGCGAAGGCAGTGAAGTGGTCCTGACCTCCACGCCCGCTCAGTCATACACATGGAGCAATGGCGCCACGGGGCAAAGCGTTGCCGTTTCGGATGCTGGCACGTATTCAGTTACGATCCAAGGCTTCTGTGGCGCGTTCACCAGCGGCACCATTACGGTGGAAGTGCTGGATGGCCCTGATGCGCCGATCGCCGACAATGTCACCATCCCCGTGCCTGGAAGTGCCACCCTTACGGCGATCGGGGATAACATCCAGTGGTACGATGTGGCATCCGGCGGAAGTCCCATCGGATCCGGGAACGTTTTCAATACCCCTCCTGTTAGCGGCGCCACCAGCTTCTGGGCTACGGCTTCCGTGCAGTACGGCGGTGGTGAGGCTTTCGGTGCCAGGACCGATCGTGATCCCGATAATGGCATCAACCACACCAACACGACCAACTACCAGTTCTTCACGGCCTACGAGCCGTTCGTGATCCGTTCCGTGAAGGTGTACTCCGGCGCCGATGGGAACCGCACCATCAGCGTTATCGATCGCAGCAATGGTGAAACCGTGGCAGAGGGTGTGTTCAACATTCCCACCGGTGAAAGCCGTGTGCAGATCGACCTTGAGGTGCCGGCCGCAGGTGATTACGGCCTGCGTTGCGTGGGCGGCAACCCCAACCTGTGGCGCGATGGCCTGAACAGCGTGCAGAACTATCCCTATCCCTTGGGTACCATGGGTGCTGTTACGAGCAGCAGCGTGGCCGGCAACAATGCCACGGCTTACTACTACTTCTTCTACGATTGGGAGGTGGAAGCACCCAGCACCATCTGCGAGAGCGAGCCCACCGAAGTGTTGGTGAACATCGGTAGCGTTGGTTTGGATGAGCTTGCTGCGGGTGGCGTGCACGTGTGGCCCAACCCTGCCGTGGACCGCCTGAACATCGCCTTCGGCGAGCAGGTGCGTGGCCAGGTGGTGGTCGAACTCTTCGATGTGACCGGTCGTGCGGTGCGTAGCACCCAGGCCGATGCCATGGCACAGGGCGGTATCATGGATCTGAACGTACAGGGCATCGCCGGTGGCGAATACCTGGTGCGTGTGCGCCACGATGCAGGCAGCAGCATGCACCGTGTGGTGATCCGCTGATCGCTGGAACGAACGTTGCAAGCCCCGGTTCTCCATGCGAGAGCCGGGGCTTGTGTTTTTGTATCCTTTGCCGCCATGGTGCGTTACAAGCGCCCGATGCGGCCACCAGGTCGCCACCCCACTGATGCGCTATTTCGCGACCGGCCTTCTGGCCACCACGCTACTGCTCACCGCTTGTGTGAAGGATACCAAGGAGATCGCCCAGGACGTGGGCCTGCTTCCCGCTGGATGCGGCAGTGCAGGAGCCCGTCTGCAGGTCGATGAAGGAGGCAACACCTTCTGCGCCGACATGCAGTTGATCGCCACGGGTGATGGGAGCAGTGTGATCATCACCGGAGTGGACTTGGGTGCGAACAGCGTGGTGTTGCAGGTCGAAGATCTGGCGGTGGGCGAGCACCCCATGACCGAGGCGGCCAATGGCGTGTTGTACATGCGCTCCGGCGTCGCATACACCGTGGCAACCGGTGCGGAAGGCACCCTGAACATCCTGGAGCATGATGCGGAGAACCGCCGTCTGCGCGCGAGCTTCAGCGCACCGGTCTTCAACGAGCTGAACGGAATTACGCGCCAACTGCAAGGCCAGGTGGAAGTGACCTACACGGTTGGTGGCTGAGGTGTTTGCAGTCGCTGATCGGCACGACCTTCGCTTGGCCGCGAAGCAACTCCAACAACAGCATGATGCGCACCAGCTTTCTCCTGATACCAGCACTTCTCCTTGTTGCTTGCAGCAAGGACGACGATGCGCCGCTCGCACCACAACCAGCACCTGCCGTCTGCGGCATTGATGGTGCCCGTTTGGAAGCCACGTTCGATGGCGGTGCTTTCTGCGCGAACGCCAGCCTTTTCGCCTCCCAAGCCGTGTCAATGACCATCAACGGCATCAGCCAACAAGGGGCGACGTTGACACTAGAGCTCGATTCCGTCAGCGTGGGAACACATGCCATTTCGGAGATCACCAATTCGATCCTCTTTACCACGCAGTTGGCCATGGCCTATCAATCCACGGACGCAACGCCCGGCACGCTCACCATCACCAGCCACGATACCGCTGCGAAGCGGATCCGGGGCAGCTTCTCCGCAACGCTATCCAACCAGATCGGCCTGCCGTCGGCGGCCATCGCTGGCAACTTCGATCTGTACTACGTGGAGTAAGCGGTCCTAACTTGGCGGCATGTCCGCCGAACAGCCTGCTTTCCGCATTGCCGTGGTTGGTGCCGGAGCAACCGGCACAGCCCTGCTGCCCATGCTTGCGGTCATGCCCCAGGTGCACATCACGATCGTTGATGGCGACACGGTGGATGCCACCAACCTGGGCCGACAGCTCCTTTACACGGCCTCCGATGTCGGGCGCATGAAAGTGCTTGTGGCGCGCGACAGGCTTCTGGAACGCGGTGCGCTGGCCAAGCTCGAGGTGGAAGCTTGTTTCATCGACTCAGGGAATGCCAGCGACTTGCTCCATGGAATGGACCTGGTCTGCGATTGCACCGACGATCTTCCGGCTAGGCTCTTGATCGATCGGACCTGTGGAGCGCATGGCATCGCATTGGTGAGCGGCGCCGTGCACGGCAGGCAGGTGCAGGTGGCCACCTTGCATGTGGCCGGTCACCATCCGGCCACGGGCTTGCGCGAGTTCTTTCCCGGTCGCACTGCGGAAGAGCAGGAGGGATGCCTGATGCAACAAGTACCAGCACACGTGACCACGCTTGCTGCAGCGGTGATGGCTGAGCATATCAACGCGATCATCCAGGGCGATCGCTCGCGGGCCGGTGTGTTGGAGCTGATCGATGTGGGCGATGGGCGCTGGTTGCGCATCCGTGCACCACGTCCGCTGCAGGATGATGAGCTCATTGCTGATAGCGTATCAGGAACGGCCAAAGCATCGCGACATGATCGAGGTTGAAGCGGCACGGAACATCCTGCTGCGCACCGTCCAACCGACCGCCAGTTCGGAGCAGGACCTCTTCACGGCGGCAGGGCATCGGCTGGCACGTGCGGTGCACGCGGTGCATGATCATCCGCTGTTCGATATGAGCGCGGTGGACGGTTATGCCTTCGCGTTCACCAGCGGTGCCGCATCGTGGCGCGTGGTGGTTGAACTGGCCGCAGGCGATGCCATAGGCAAGGCCTTGTTGCCCGGTGAATGTGCACGCATCTTCACCGGTGCCATGATGCCACTGGGTGCGGACACCGTGGTGATGCAGGAGCATGTGGAACGCAAGGGGGACACGATCACCCACCACGACGAAGGCTTACGCAGTGGAGGCAATGTGCGACGAAAAGGGGAGCAATTGCGCACGGGCGATCCACTCCTGCAGGCTGGTGTGAACCTTGGGCCTGCGGAGATCGGGTTGCTGGCTTCCGCAGGCATAAGAGCGGTGCAAGTGCATGCTAGGCCCAGCGTGAGCATCGTACGTACCGGAGGGGAGTTCACGGACGCTTCAAGCCCGGAGCAAGGGAGGATCTTCAGTAGCAATGATGCAATGTTGGCAGCAGCACTGATGCAGGAGGGAATCTCCACATCTGGGCGACTGTTCACTCCGAAGGATGAGCGACGGGAATTGCTGAACGACCTGCAACTGGCCATGGACAGCAGCGATGTGGTGATCACCACTGGCGGTGTTTCGGTGGGCGAACACGATCTGGTGCGTTCCTGTCTGGAGGAACTCGGTGCTGAAGTACTCTTCCACGGAGTGCGCCAGAAACCCGGCAAGCCGATGCTTTTAGCGCGCTTGGGCAACACGGCCATTTTTGGGCTTCCAGGCAATCCCCGCGCGGTGATGATCGCTTGGTACGAGTATGTGCTGCCCTACCTGCGGGCCATGCAGGGCGCCATCGATCCGTGGTTGCGCAGTGAACGCTTGCCGATTTCCGCTGCGGTACAACTCAAAGGAGCGCGTGCCGAGTTCCGTGCTGCCGAGGTGAGCCGCGGTGTGGTCCACTTGCTGGCCGACCAAGGCTCGCACATGCTTTCCAACCTGATCGCTGCACAGGCGATCGCGTATTTCCCCAGCAGCATTCGCGCACTCGAAGCCGGCGACCCGGTGGAGCTGCATTACCTACCCGAACGATGAACGGAACAGGATGGACCGGTGTGGTACTCGCTGGCGGGCGCAGCTCGCGCATGGGGCGCGACAAAGCGTTGGTCGAGATTGACGGTAGAAGCTTGTTGGACCGGGCGCTTGATCGCTTGGAGCCCCATGTGCAGGAGCTGCTCGTGATCGGGGACCCCGAGAAATACGGCCATGTGGGCCCCTTCGTGGTGGCTGACGACATTCCCGGCGTCGGGCCCTTGGGAGGCATCCTTACCGCCATGCGCTATGCCAGCAACGACCGTTTATTGGTGCTCGCCTGCGACATGCCGAACGTTACGGCACGCTTGTTCGAGGAGTTGAAGAAAGGATTGGTGGGCGACCGCAGCGCCTTCGTTCCCGCATGCGATGGCAAGCTGGAACCCTTGGCTGCAGCGTATCACCGCCGATGCAGATCCACCTTTGAGGCTTGCGTTGCGCAAGGTGCCTGGAAGGTGAGTGATGCCTTGGAGCAGGTGAACGCCACCTTTGTCCAAATATGCCCAGGTGAGGATGGATGGCCCGACACGCTATTCCGGAACATCAACGCGCCGGGCGATCTTTGATGCGGCCGCACATTGAACAGGAGATACCAAGAGCATGGAAGTGTTGTTGTTCGGAATGATCGCTGAGAAGGCTGGTGTGGACCGAATGAAAGTGCACGCGGCATCCACCCATGCACTGCGTCAATTGCTGGCGGAGAAGATCCAAGGTTTGGAAGCGCTCAGCTATTCCATCGCGGTCGATCGCACCATCGTACACAATGATGTGCCGCTCCAAGGTCATGAAGAGATCGCCGTGTTACCCCCATTCGCAGGCGGATGAGCGAGCACAAGCCACATAGGATCAAGGACATCTTCGTGGACGGACCGATCGATCCGGCCTTCATTGCCACGAGCATTGCCAAGCACGCCACGCGCACGGACATCGGCGCGCACGAGATTTTTCTCGGGCAGGTGCGGGCGGACGCCGTGGAAAGGGCGAATGGCGAAGCCAATGCTGGTGCGACTCCGGGTCAAGCCCGGAGTGACAATGCCCAGGTGACCGCCATCGAATACACCGCCTACCGCGACATGGCCTTGGAGCGCATGACCGCCATCCGCGAGGAAGCCTTCACGAAATGGCCCAGCATGACCTGTCTGCACGTGCACCACAGTTTGGGAACCATCAAGGCCGGCGAGCTCTGCTTCATGGTCTTCGCCAGTGCGCCGCATCGCGTGGCTGCACGCGAGGCCGTGGCCTGGGTGGTGGACCGTATCAAGGCGGAGCTGCCGATCTTCGGACGCGAGGTTCTATCGGACAGCACTCATCTTTGGAAAACCAATTCTTGAGGTGAATGGCCATTGCTGAATAGCGAATGGGCCCGAGACGGAGCCCATTCACCAATTACCATTCGCGATTCGCCTGAGTTCCATGATCGACATCACCCACAAACCCACCACCCTGCGCGAGGCCACGGCCACGGCGCTGATTACCGTTAGCGATCCTGCCACCATCGCTGCGCTGAAGCAGAAGCGCGTGCCCAAGGGCGATGTGCTGGAGAGTGCAAGAGTTGCTGCCTTGTTCGGGGTGAAGAAGACCCACGAGCTGATACCCGACTGCCACCCACTGCCCATCGAGCATGCGGAGTGCACGTTCGTGGTGGGGGAAATGGAGGTCATCGTCACCATGCGGGTGCGCACCATCTACCGCACCGGGGTGGAAGTGGAGGCCATGCACGGCGCCAGTGTGGCTGCGCTCACGATCTACGATATGCTCAAGCCCATCGACAAGGGCGTGGTGATCGCGGGCATCAAGCTGCTGGAGAAGAAGGGCGGCAAGAGCGATTGGAAGGACCGCTTCGATGGGCCCGTGAAGGCGGCGGTGCTCGTGATCAGTGATAGCGTGAGCGCTGGGAAGAAGGAGGACAAGGGAGGGGTTGCTGTGGTTGAGCGGTTGACGAGGTTGGGGGTTGAGTGCGGAGGAACGACGGTGGTCCCTGACGAACCCGATGCGATCGCGGCGCAGGTGAAAGCGTGGGCAAGCGAAGGCCTTGACCTCATCCTCACCACCGGCGGCACGGGCCTCTCACCGCGCGACCGCACACCCGAGGCCATCGCACCCATCCTGGACCGCGAGGTGCCCGGCATCATGGAAGCAGCACGTAGCTTCGGCCAGGAGCGCATGCCTTGGGCCATGATGAGCAGGGGCATCGCGGGCATGATCGGAAGGACGTTGGTGATCACCCTCCCCGGCTCCACGCGTGGTGCGCAGGAAACGATGGATGCGCTCTTCCCCTTTGTGCTGCATGTGGTGAAGGTGCAGGAGATGGCGTTCAGGCATGGAGGGTAATGTCCCACCGGCTTCCAGCCGGTGGCTTCGATCCAACGGCTGCAAGCCGGTGGGTTCATGGAAGCCGGTGGGGCATTACAACTCCCGCCTCTCCACCAACGCCCCCTGCTCCTCGTGCGCAAGGATGTATGCCGCG
The DNA here is from genome assembly GCA_019638115.1 of Flavobacteriales bacterium. Taxonomy (GTDB): domain Bacteria; phylum Bacteroidota; class Bacteroidia; order Flavobacteriales_F; family PHOS-HE28; genus PHOS-HE28. Next base: position 352,721 of record JAHBUK010000003.1, read on the forward strand.
ATCCGGTCCAAACTCGCCTCCGACCGCACAAGGTGATCATGGCTTTCATCCTGCCACAAAATCCCTTTATGCCCTATTGCCCGGTTGATCGCATTGGCGGTGAAAGACTTCCAGCTATGGAGGATATCTGAAAGCTCGAAACCGGTGGAAGGCACGACCAATACATGTACGTGGTTGCCGGCGATAGCGAAGCTTCCCAGTTCGTAGCGTGTGCCGTTGAAGTGATGCAGTGCATCGCGCATGATCCGCCGTGCTTCGGGATAGCGGAGCACGCACGAGCCATTGCCCGCATCCAACCAGCGCTGGACACGTTCGTGGAACAGCTTGTTGTAGCGCTTCAGCAACAGCTCCGTCAGGTTGGTAGTGGCCGGGTCTCCATAAGCCTTTATGAACGCTTCGCGCTCACGCCGCAATTCATCGCGCTTTTCTTTGGCAATGCTGTCCGCCTGCCGCCATGTCACGAAGTACAGCTTACCTTCTTGTCTCCAATGCGGAAGGTTTCGATGACGAACGCTCACCTCTTCAAAGGGGTCGAAGAGCAGGTCAATATCGAGCATGCTCGAAGGTAATGTTCCACCGGCTTCCCGCTGGTGGATCCAAACCACCGGCTGGAAGCCGGTGGGACATTGAACCGATACCTTCGCCGCATGATCAACGGCAAGGAAGCCATGGTGGAGGAGTTCGTGCTCCACCGCATCGGAACGGAAGGTGCACCCAGCATACTCAGCGACTACAGCGCGGTGCTGCAAGGTTTGGAGGAGCAGGAGTTCCTGCGGAAGCTGTTCCTGCGTCCCTTCTCCACACTGGTGCAGACCAATGAGTTCGCGGTGGTGGAAGGGGAGAAGGATAACCTGCTGCAGCAGCTTTGCGCCAAGGTGGAAAAGGGGAAAGACCTGGTGGGCGTATCGCGCGCCATGGCCAAGCACCTGATCGATGTGGCGGCCAACTACGAGGTGCGCACGGGCGACTTCTTCGTGGTGCGATTCCACGCCGTGGAGATGGGCGGCGCGCAGTACGATGGGGTCGGCCTCTACAAGTTCGACGACAAGGACGTGTTCCTCGAAAGCCGCGCCGAGGCGGACAAGATCGCCATGCAACTGAAACGCGGGCTGGGCGGACGCAAGCCGGACCAGGCACTGCTCGTGCTCTTCACGCCGCTGGCACACACCCTCTTCGTGATCGACGACAAGCCGCAGACCGGCTTCTGGCAGCAGGGCTTCATCGGCCTGCAACCCAAGAAGGACCACGTGTACAGCACCAACAACGTGCTGGAGATGACCAAGCACTTCATCACCGACCAGCTGCCGCAGGACTACGAGATCCCCAAGGCGGACCAGATCGACCTGCTGAACCGTTCGGTGCAGTTCTTCAAGGAGAACACCGAGTTCGATCGCGAACGCTTCGCGCAGGAGGTGTTCCAGACCGATGCTGTCATCGATTCCTTCCAACGCTATGGTGATCGCTACCAGGAAGAGCGGCACGTGGACCTGCAGGACAACTTCGCGATCAGCTCCGATGCTGTGAAGAAGCAGGCCCGCGTGTTCAAGAGCGTGCTGAAGCTGGACAAGAACTTCCACATCTACATCCACGGCGACCGCAACAAGATCGAGCAGGGCGTGGACGAGAACGGCCGGAAGTTCTACAAGATCTATTACGAGCAGGAGTTATAGTCGCACCGGCTTCCAGCCGGTGGCCTGAACACCGGCTGGAAGCCGGTGCGACATTACCCACCAATACTCACCATCGGCCTTGCGCTCAGGTCGTGCAGCACTTCCTCCTGCTTCTCCGGTTTGAATTGCGGCAGCCCGCCCAGCATCGCATGTTTCCCCAGCACGTTGGCTTCGATCAAGGGTGCGATGTCCTCTCCGCGTCGCAACGCTGAAAGCAGGTCCGTTTCCTCTCGGGCGAAGAGGCAGTTCCGCATTTTCCCTTCCGCAGTGATGCGCAGGCGATCGCAGTTGCCGCAAAAGGGTTCGGTCACCGTGCTGATCACCGCGAAGGTGCCTTTCCAATCGGGTACGCGATACGCTTTCGCGGTGCTGTGCGGATCGTCGGTGAGCTTCTCGAAGCTGTGCACGCTGCCGATGTGGCCCAGCATTTCGGCGTAGGTGTACACGCGCTCGCGGCCCCAGTGGTTGCCAGCGAAGGGCATGAACTCGATGAAGCGCACGTGGATGTCGTGGTCGCGGGTCAGTTCCACGAAACGCAGCAACTCGTCGTCGTTCAAGCCGCGCATCACCACCATGTTCACCTTCACACGCAGACCGCGCTGCAGGGCGAGCATGATGTTGGCATGCACGGTGTCGAAACCATCGCGCCGTGTGATCTTACGGAAGCGTTCCGCATCGAAGGTGTCCAGGCTGATGTTGATGCTCTTCAACCCGGCATCGTTGAGGCCATCGAGGTGTTTGTGCAGGCTGAGCGCGTTGGTGGTAAGGCCGAGCGAGACACCGAGCTGTGCCATGTCGCGTACGATGTCCACGGCATCGGGGCGCACAAGGGGTTCGCCGCCGGTGAGCCGGATCTTGCTCACACCATAACGCTCCACGAAGAGCCGCGCTATGGTGGTGACCTCCTCGCGCGTCATCAGTTCCTCGCGCTTCAGGAAGTGCTGGTCCTCCGGCATGCAGTAGGTGCAGCGCAGGTCGCACTTGTCCACGATGCTGATACGCAGGCTGCGGTGGACCCTGTTGTGACGGTCGGTGAGCGGCTGAGACACGCCCGCAAGTTACCTTGAGCGCACCAGCTTGCCATGAAAATCATCACGACCGATCCGGGCCTCGTACGCTGCTCCTGGTGCCTGAAGGACGACCTCTACAAGCACTACCACGACACCGTTTGGGGCGTGCCCGAACACGATGATCGGCGGCTCTTCGCCAAGCTGGTCCTCGATGGTGCGCAGGCGGGGCTCAGTTGGTACACCATTCTCATCCGCACCGAGAGCTACGCCAAGGCTTTCGACAATTGGAACGCGGAGAAGATCGCGCGCTATGGGCCGAAGGACATCGCTCGCCTGATGAACGATCCGGGCATCATCCGCAATCGGGCCAAGGTGGAGAGCGCCATCAAGAACGCCCAGGCCTACCTACGCATCATGGAGAGCGGTAAAGGTTCTTTCAACGACTTCCTCTGGAAGCACGTGGGTCACGAACCGATCGTGAACCACTGGACGGAGTTGGAACAAGTGCCGGCAAGCACACCCATCTCCGATGCCCTGAGCAAGGATCTGAAAAAGGCCGGCTTCAGCTTCGTGGGCACCACCATCGTCTACGCCTTCATGCAAGCCGTGGGAATGGTGGACGATCACTTGGTGACATGCTGGCGGAGAACAGGGAAGGTGTGAATGGGAGTTGGTGAATGGCGAATGGACCCTGCTCGGTACCATTCACCAATGACCATTCGCCATTCACCCGCGTTCCTACCTTTCCACCATGCCAGGCCCCGTTACCTCCACACGCATCCTCCGCCATGAGAACGGCGCGTTCCAGGATGCTGACGACATCCTGGTGACGGAGGAGCCGCTGGAGATCCGCCTGGGCCATGGACCGCTGGACGAGCGCAAGGAGTTCCGCTTGAGCGTGACCATGCGCACACCGGGGCATGATGCGGAATTGGCGCTTGGCTTCCTATACACGGAGGGCATCATCACAGCGCCCGATGAGCTGTTGCGTGTGGAGCATTGCGCCAACGTGAAGCCCGAGGAACGCGGCAACGTGGTGCGCGCCGAACTGCGGCCGGAGGTGGAACTCGATGCGGCCCGCTGGCAGCGGAACTTCTACACCACCAGCAGTTGCGGGGTATGTGGCAAGAGCAGCCTGGAAGCGGTGCATGCCCAGTGCAGGCTGCGCATCGAACCTTGGGGAACGATCGATGCAGCCGTGATGACCGCGCTGCCTGAGCGTATGCGCGAAGCACAGACCGTGTTCAAGCACACCGGTGGCATCCATGCAGCGGCCCTGTTCGATCGGGCGGGCAAGCTGTTGTTGCTGCGCGAGGACATCGGTCGCCACAACGCCGTTGACAAGCTCATCGGAGCGGCCTTGCATGGACGCCTGACAACCGACAACTGTCAACTGCTCGTCAGCGGCCGCGCCGGTTTCGAGCTGGTGCAGAAGTGCGTGGTGGCGGGCATTCCGCTCATGGCAGCGGTGGGTGCGCCTTCCTCCATTGCAGTGGAACTGGCCCGCCAGCATGGCCTAACCCTGGTCGGATTCCTGCGCGGTGAACGCTTCAATGTGTATTGATCGCTGATAGCGCTTAGAATTGTGGTATGGAGAAGCGGATGGAACAGCGGATCAAGGCCTTGAGCAAGGAAGAGATCGCCATTGTGCCCCATGATCCCCAATGGGCCGCACAAGCGCTGGAGTTGGAGAAGGGCCTCAAGCGCATCATCCCGCGCATGCTCATGCTCCGCATTTGCCACATCGGTAGCACGGCGATCCCGGGAATCAGCGCCAAGCCGATCATCGACATACAGGTGGAGGTGAGCGACATGGAAGCGATACGCACGCAAGTGGTGCCCTTGATGGAAGGTGCCGGGTACGAGTTCATCTGGCGGCCCACCATGGGCGACGATGAGCCCTTCTATGCGTGGTTCATTCTGCGCAACGAGGCCGGGCAGCGTGTGGCGCATGTACACATGGTGCGTCCCGGGCAGGCCAGTGTGGACCGCATCATCTTCCGCGATCACCTGCGCAACGACCCCGAGTCCGCCAAGCGCTACGAGGTTTTGAAACTGGAGCTCGCCACGCGCTTCCGCCGCAACCGCATCGCGTACACCGAGCAGAAGACCGACTTCATCAACGAGATCCTCGCCAAAGCCCGCCGCGAGAAGATGAAGCGATGAGCCGAACACCATGAGAACACCCATCACGCTCGCACTGCTCTTGTTCACTTGGTGTGCAGCACAGGCACAGCGCAGTTTCGAAGTCACCATCGCGGACAGCACCTACCACATGAAGCAGTACTGGTTCGTGCTCTACACTGCGGGCGATGGCCCTGCGTTGGACAGCCTGACCGCGGCCACGCTGCAAGCCGAGCACCTGGCCCACCAAGATGCGCAGGGCAAGCGGGGCCTCATCGTGATGGCCGGACCCTACGGGAAGAACGATGCCGGATGGCGCGGCATGCTGCTCTACGATTGCGATACGCGTGAAGAAGTGGAAGGCTATCTGCAACAGGACCCCTTCGTGAAGATCGGTCGCCTGAAGTATGCGATCCACCCGTGGTGGGGTGCGGTGGGTACGCGCCTGCCGTGATCAGGGCTGCACTTCCACGGGCGCGGCGATCGCATCGTAGCGTGTGAGCAAGTCTTCCAGCAGACAGATACCGGCCCATTTGCGGCATGCTTCCAGGCAGAGGTCCGCATCAGGCTTTTTGGCTTTGCTCTTTTCCGCTTTGCAGGTTTTCCGCAGCCCCTTGTCCCACATCTTCTGCTCGCGGTCGAAGGCTTTGCGTTCCTGCTCGGTGCCCAGTACCTCCCGGTAGGCTGCGCGCATGTTCCGGATCAAGCGGTAGAGGTTTTCGTTCTCCGCTCTGGCGACCTTCAAAGGCGGAATGGCGAACAGGCTCCCATCGCAACCGATCGATACTGAGCGGCCTGCGCTCCGGAGTTCAACCGCCTTGCCGAATGATCGTTCGCATTGGGCCTGCGCGCTGCGCAGCGACAGTAGCAAGATCGCACAGGTCAGCCAACGCATGCCGCTGAAAGGCATCATCACCGGCGGCCACCAGGCACCTGGGATGGTGTTGCACTTCCTTTCGGTGCGGCGGGTGGCGCGGCCTTCTTCACCTGTCCGTCCTCGTACTCCACGGTCTTGGTGGGCTTGCCACTGCGATCGAAGAAGGTCATGGTGCCGTGCAGACGCCCGTTGCGGTAGTTCATTTCCTGCACCAGCCTGCCGCGTTGGTCGTACACCTTGCACGCGCCGTGCGGGTCGCCGTTCACCAGGGTGAGCTCGCGCATTTTCACACCGGCATCGTCGTAGTAGGTCCATGCACCGGTGGCGCGGCCGTCCTTGTAGCTGCCTTCGGAAGTGGGCGCACCTTGCAGGTTGAAGGTGGTCCACCGACCGCTCTTTTTGCCGGCGGCGTAGCTGCCCTGCTCGCGCACACGACCGCCGAGGTTGCGTCCTTCGGGGCTTTCGTGGAAGAGTTTCCAGGGGCCGTGCTTCAGGTCGTCCTTGTAGCTGCCTTCATAGTCGGGGTCGCCGTTGGGCAGCCAGCCGCGCCACAAGCCATCCATGCGGCCTGCCTTGAAAGAGCCAATGCTCTGTTCCTTTCCATTGGCGAACCAACTGGTCCACTGGCCGTCCTCCTTGCCGTTCACGAAGGGACCTTCCTGCAGTTTCTGGCCGCTCTCGAAACGCGTGGTCCAGATGCCGGTGCGCAGGCCTTTGTCGAAGGAGCCTTTCTTCCACAGCTGCCCGCCCTCGTAGTAGTACACCCACTCGCCCTGCTCCAGGTCGTTCTGGAAGGTGCCAGCGCTGTTCAGTTGTTCGTTGGGGTACCACGCTCGCCACAGCCCTTCGCGCTTGCCCACGCGGAAGCTGCCTTCCATCTCCTTGCGGCCATCGGCCCGGTGCCAGGTCCACAGGCTGTCCTTGGCGCCGTTGCGGTGCCATCCGCTCACGTCCAGCTCCTCGTTCTTCTGCCAGCGTGTGTATTCGCCGTGCAGTTCGCCGCGTTGGTAGGCTTCGCGCTTCTCGGGTTTGCCGTTGGTGGTCCAGTACTCCCACAGCCCGTCCTTCACGCCACTGCGGTATTCGCCTTTGAAGCGCACGTTTCCTGCGGGCCAATAGGCCATGCTGGGCCCGCTCTTCACGCCCATCACATAGCTGCTTTCCTCCTCAAGCGTGCCGCTGGCGTAGTAGGTGCGCAGTTTGCCATTACCGGCCTCCAGCGTGCGTGTGCCATCGCGATCCCAGGCGTCCACCACTATGGAGAGGCTGTCGTTCCAGCGTTCGGTGAGCATGGGCAGGCTGTCCGGGTACCAGTACTGCCACAGCCCGGTCTTGCGTCCGGCGCGGTGGTGGCCCTGTTCCATCGGCTTGCCGTTGCGGTAGTAGCTGGTGCGCAGGCTGTCCTCCAGGCCCCGTTTGAAGTAGCCATCGTGCTGCACCGGGCCTTCCGGGTAGAAGACCTGCACGCGCCCGTCGCGTTCCCCGGCCTTGAATTCGGCCTGCTCGATGAGCCGCCCGTCGCGGTCGTAGAACTTCCACTCGCCCCATTCGCGGCCGTTCACCAGCAGGCCTTCGCTGCGCTTGATGGTCTTCTTGGCGTCCCAGTGGTCCACGAAGGGCTCCACGGACTGTGCATGCAGGAGGCCACCGGTCAGTGGCAGCGCGATGCAGAGCAAGGCGATGCGCATGGCGTACCCTGCGGTCCGTGTGCGTCTGGTGAAGGTGGCCTGATACCGGATCATGGGCACGAAAGTAGGCGTGGTGCACAGCCTCATCGGACAGCTTCAACGCAACACTTTCCACGATCCGCATGTGTGCCCGTACGGGTGGTGTGCGAACGATGCCCGTAGCTGCTTTGTTGAAGGATGCGAAGGATGACATCGCGTGGTCAGCCCGCGCCCGTGGCCACGCGTAACTTGCGCAGCGCAATGCAACAGCATCGAGCCCTTCCCAAACGCGGCCTCCTGCTCGGCGGACTGCTCGGGCTCGTGTTCCTGTTCGCAGCCTGGAACGAGGCCACCCGTCCGGTGCTCGGTCCGCATGGCCGCTTGGAACTCGGCTTGTTGCGCAGCACGGACAGCCTGGCGGTGTACATCGGCACCTACTTCACCACGGCCGGGCGCTGCGCCGGTTGCCATGGCCGCGATCTGCAGGGCTACGCCAGTGTGGATGCCAATGGCAACGACGTGAACGTGGTGGACGATTGGCGCAGCACCATGATGGCCAACAGCGCGCGCGATCCCTTCTTCCGCGCCAAGATGAGCCATGAGGTGCTGGTGAACCCGCAACATCAAGGAGCCATCGAGGGCACCTGCCTGAGCTGCCATGCGCCCCTGGGCTACCACGAGGAACGCATGCTCGGCCACGCACCCTTCACCGCCGCCATGCTCGATACCAGCCGCCTGGGCCTGGACGGTGTGAGCTGCCTGAGCTGCCACATGCAGAGCGAAGCACTCGCAGGTACCTTCTTTTCGGGCCAGTTGGAGTTCGATTCGGCACGGGTCTATGGACCCTATGCGGACGATCAGATCAACCCCGCGATCATGGAGTTTTTCGTGCGCTTCACGCCGGGCTTCGGCGAGCACATCGTGAACAGCAAGGTCTGTGCAGGCTGCCACACCCTGATCACCCACACCTTGGACCTGGACGGCGTGCCCACCGGCGACGCGTTCGTGGAGCAAGCCACCTACCACGAATGGCTCAACAGCATCTACAGCTCGAACGGCACGCAGTGCAACACCTGCCACATGCCGCGCATCGATGACCCGATCATCCTGGCTGCGGAATACGCCTTCCTCGATCCCCAGACACCCTTCGGCAAACACCACCTGACCGGAGCCAACGTACACATGTTGCAACTGCTGAAGGAGAACCGCGAGGCGCTGGGCATACCGGCCACCGAAGCGCAGTTCGACAGCACCATTGCGCGCACCCTGACCTTGCTCACCGAGCGCACGCTGTTCGCCGAGCTGAGCCTGCACGACCGCACTGCGGACACCGCCTACTACGTCCTATACCTGGAGAACCTGGTGGGCCATCGCTTCCCGAGCGGATATCCCTCACGTCGAGCCTTCGTCACCTTCGTGCTGTTGGATGCGGCGGGCGATACGGTCTTCAAGAGCGGCCTGCTGCGCAGCGATCTGGAGGTGGAAGGGCATGACGCCACCTACGAGCCGCACTACGACGTGATCAATGATCCCGGGCAGGTGCAGATCTACGAGATGGTGATGGGCGATGTGAACGGCAACATGACCACCGTGCTGGAGCGCGCCAAGGAACCCTTGAAGGACAATCGTTTGGTGCCGCGCGGCTTCACCACCAGCCATCCGGTGTACGATACCACGCTCATTGCCGGTGTTCCTGCGAGCGACCTGGATTTCAACCGCGATGCGTTGAGCTTTGAAGGCACCGGTGCCGATGTGGTGCGCTACCACGTGCCGTTGAACGGCTACGCCGGTGCCTTGCGGGCCTATGCCAGTGTGTATTACCAGCCGGTGCCTCCGGCCTGGAACGCGGAGATGTTCGCCTATGAGTCGCCGCAGATCGATGCCTTCCGCAGCATGCTCGCCGCGAGCGATGGCACACCTACCCTGGTGGTGGCCGATTCGCTGGTAGTTGGTCCCGTGGGCATCGCCGAGCGCATGGCCGACCGCGTGCAGGTGTTCCCGAACCCCACGGTGGACGGTTGGGTGACGGTCGCTGCACCCGCTGGTGTTCCTTTGGAAGTACTGGCGCTTTATGACGTGGGTGGTAAACGCTTGGCCTTCCTTAATGAAGCGACAGCGCGCGGCAGGCGGGTGCTGCTGCCCGAAGTGCCGGGCACCTATGTGCTGCACCTGCGTGTTTCCGGAAGTGACGTGCTGAAGCGTGTGGTGCGCCGATGAACCTGCACCTCGCCTCCATCCACATCCATCCGATCAAATCGCTCGGCGGCTTTGCGGTGCAGGAGGCGAGTCTCACCGATCGCGGCCTGGAGCATGACCGCCGCTGGATGCTGGTGGATGCGGACGGACGTTTCATCACACAACGTGAATTGCCGGTGATGGCTTGCCTGCATTGCGAGCCGCTTGGAACGGGTTTCCGGGTTATCGATCGCCGTGATGGTGCCATGCTCGATCTGCCTTGGGCGATCACTGCGAATGAAAGCGTCATGAGCAACGTGTGGAGCGATCGCGTGCGCACCCTGGCCGGCGATGCCGTATGGAGCAAATGGTTCAGCGAGCGGCTGGATCGCCCGGTCTCGCTGGTCTTCATGCCCGATGCCACCAAGCGCCGCACCGATGGGCGCTATGCCAAGGGGCTCACCTCGCTCAGCGATGGCTTTCCCTACCTCGTCGTTTCGCAGGCCTCGCTCGATGAGCTGAACTCGCGCGGTGCTTCATGGGCACAAGAGAACGGCACCATGTGGACACCCATCGCCATGGACCGCTTTCGTCCGAACCTGGTGATCGGCGGTGGTGCGGCCTTCCAGGAGGATCACTGGCAGAGCATCACCATAGGAGCGGCCCGCTTCCAGCTGGTGAAGCCCTGTGCGCGCTGCGTGATCATCACCACCGATCAGAACAGCGGCGTGCGAAGCAAAGAGCCCTTGCGCACATTGGCCACCTTCCGCAGCAAAGGCAACAAGGTGCTGTTCGGTGTGAACGCGGTGGGGGAGGAGCGGGGTGCCGTGGAGGTGGGTACATCAGTCATCATCGTGGCAGCATGAACAACAACATCCTCTCCGACCGCGCCACCCGCCTCTTCCTCGTGCTTGGCGGCTTCTTCGTGGCCAACGCGCTGATCTCCGAGATGATCGGCGTGAAGCTCTTCCAGTTGGAGCATGTGTTCGGTCTCGCCAAGGCGGACATCACCCTGCTCGGCCAACGCGAGTTGAGCTCGGTCTCATTCCGCAGCAACCGAGCAGCGCCCCACTTTACCCCTGGGATCAATCCGTCTCGAAGCTCACAAGGATGAGGTCATAGCCACCTTTCGCAATGCCTTGCCACTCCCGTGTAGTTCCATAGAGACCCCGGCCGATCGGTTTACGCAGGAAACCGTCGCCTCGAAGGGGCCAGATGCCCAACATCGCTTGATGCACTGATATATCTCCGGTGCGGTCGAAGCTAATGCCATAAGTATCGGGGTGGACCTTCGAAGATGCCCTGGATTCTCCAGGACCCCGCACCCGAGGATCTCCGGACACACACACCCAAAGGTCATTTTTAATGACCACGGCAACGTGCGACCTTCTGTAAGGATCCTCTCTTATCTGGCATGCGTCCCATTCCTTGGTGCCGTCCGGTCCGAACGATACCGCCGTCAGATACACCGGCCCTTTGTTAGCAAACACCACTTCCTTATGCGTTGACCCCACCAAGTAGAAGCCTCCATCGGCTCGAGGATGGACGCTCCTGTACACGAAGTTCTTGCAGCTCCATGGGGTCTTCAGAATTCCTTCATCACGACCCACAATACCCAGCCCTTCATCAAACCTGATCCCTAGCGCACCAACAACGGTTTTTGTATTGGTGGCCGGGTCGACCAGGAAGGCACCAACACAGGGCTGGTCCCCGACCAATGACAGTTGAGCAAGGACTATATCAAGCCCCCCCTTGGGTTCCACCCGCACGGATGTAATGGACTCGCCTTGCATGCGATATATGTCGTGATCGTAACCAAGCTCGCTCCTGGTGGATCTATTGCGGAACTTGGCACGGACCAAGCCATAGGCGACCCCCTCGTTGTTGACCACAACATTTTCGATCATGGTCATGTCCGAATCGAAGGGTATCATGTATGCTCCGGACCATTCAGGTTGAAAGCGACTATCGAATACGTGCACGGAAAGAACCTGCTCATTCGCTTTGGTGCGCAACTTATCATAGTAGTACAAGATCTTCGAACCATCCTCGCTAAATCTCCAATTATGGTCCGACGGCATGGGCGGTTCTTGCATGATATTGACCTTGATCGGTATCGTCCCTATCTGTCGAAATTCGGAGATGACCCGGAATGAAGGCAGCTCGTACTCCTGCACATTCATGGAAAACTCCTTGCTCTTTTGGTCCCAGTATATAATGACGATAAAGAATACATTGTCGCTCACGAATCTTTTCGGCCACATAAAGTTCAGGTGGGGCGAACTCTTCACATACGGGTCGGATAACCGTCCCCGCCCCACTTCGGCCCCGGATTTCGCATCAAGCACGACTACTTGTTGCCCAAAGCCAATGCCCTTTTCACTTTTGGCGGCCACAATGAAATTGTCTCCGGCGAAATACTCTACCTCCTCCTTTTCGCCGAAAGGGCTACGGATCTCCTTCAAGTCATGTGCCGGCCACTGCGCTTCAGCAACGAGAAGGTGAATGCCAAAAACGAATGCGAGCAGGTTCTTGAGGTTCATCGTGAGTTGTAATTGATGGGTACGAATATGAGCATTCGCTGCGTTATTCATTGCTTCGTGCCTAAAGGAGATGTTAGCCGTTGTTCGGAATACACCTCGTATGCTGGCGATCTCTCCGAAGCAGGGCCCTCCATCACGTCTTCGGATCGGGCCATATGGAACAATGCATGCACGTGCTCGGAACTGGTGTGGGGCAAGAACTATCCTGCTCGGCATAAATTGCGGTATGTGGTGCCCCGGGCACGATACATGTGTGTGACCGTGCCGATGCGCAGTGATCAACATCCATTAACGTTCCTACGATCGAACCTGTATCGCATATGGTCATCTTATTCCGGCATGTGGTATTGTAACAAAGAGTTGATCCGTTCGCTGAGCTTGGTTGCTTTGTTCCTTTCGAACGGGGCATTCATCCGGGCGCAAGAGTCGTTGTTCGTCACCGGGTCCATCGTGGACAGTCTAACCCGTGAACCACTCCCGTTCGTGAACATCGTGGTCACGGAAGCGAACGACAGTTCGCGCTGGGTGGGCGGCGCCACGGACATGGACGGCCGATTCCGGATCGGACCGCTGGGCGCGAGCAATTACGTCCTCAGATCCAGTTCGGTGGGTTTCGCTGCGCTACAGCTTTCCTTTCGTGTGCAACAGGCCCCGATCGATCTCGGCACCCTGTTCATGCGCAGCACCAGCACAGACCTCAAGACCCACACGGTGGAAGGTGTGCAGACCCGGGTGGAGCAATTCGGTGATACCACCCAATACAACGCCGGTGCCTACAAGACCGCACCCGATGCGAATGCGGAGGACCTGCTGAAAAAAATGCCCGGCGTTACCCAGGATGCGGAAGGCGTGAAAGTGCTGGGCGAGAACGTGCGGCGTGTGCTGGTGGACGGTAAGGAATTCTTTGGCGACGACCCGAACGCGGCCTTGAAGAACCTGCCTGCGGAGATCATCGACAAGATCCAGGTCTTCGAGCGGCTAAGCGACCAGTCGCAATTCAGCGGCTTCGATGATGGTTCCGGCAGCATGACCATCAATATCATCACCAAGGAAGGTATGCGCAACGGAATGTTCGGGCGGCTCTACGCCGGGCATGACGCCAACGAATTGTACAGCACGGGCGGTAATGTGAACATCATGAACGGCGATCGGCGGATCACGATCCTCGGCATGAGCAATAACATCAACCAACAGAACTTCGGTGATCAGGACCTGCTGGGCGTTGCCAGTGCGAGCAGTGGAGGACGCGGTGGCGGGCAGGGTGGCCGCAGCGGCCGTGGGGCCAGGGGAGGAGCGGGTGGCCAGGGCGGGTCGGCCAACAATTTTCTTGTGGGGCCGCAGGGTGGAGTGGCCACCACCCATTCGCTCGGCTTCAATTACAGTGATCGGTGGAGCAAGAACACGGAAGTGTCCGGTTCATACTTCCTGAACATTGCTGAACGCGACCTGTTGACGGAATTGGTGCGCGAGCAGATACTGCCTGGCGACAGTGGCTTGTTCTATAACGAAGCAAAGCGCAGGAACAGCCGCAACCTCAACCACCGAATGAACCTGCGCTTGGAACACAAACTGGATTCCATGAACTCCTTCGTGCTCACACCGCGCTTGAGCATCCAGACCAACCGCAGTGACGATGTGACCTTCGGTACCAATGCCTTCCCTTCCGGTGTGGTGGACAGTCGAACCAGCAACGTGAACGGAAGCGATCTTGCGGGATACACCCTGAACACCGGGTTGCTTTGGCGGCATCGTTTCGCCAAGCCCAAACGCAGCTTCAGCGCACAGACCGATGTGGAAGTGAGTGATCGCCAGAGCGATCGCCTGCTGTATTCCCTCAACCTCTTCGATCTGCTCACGGACACCAACTTGCTGGACCGCCGTACGGATGAACTGACCAACGGATACAGGGTGGGCGGGCGCTTCACCTATACCGAACCATTGGGCGAGAAGCACCAGTTGCAGGTGAACTACTCGCCCAATTACACCAGCGGGCTTACCGATCGTGTGGCGAATGCGCTCGATCCCGAATTCGGGACATACACCCTGCTGGACAGCACGCTCAGCAACCGGTTCGCAAGCACCTACTTCAGCCAGCGTGGCGGAGCCAGCGTTCGCAGGGGCGGCGAGAAATGGTCGTGGAATCTGGGCCTCGATGCACAATACGCAGTACTTGCCGGTGAGCGGGAATTCCCCCTTGCATTCGTCGTGGACCGCAGTTTCACCAACCTGTTGCCGAACGCGATGATCGGGTATACACCGGTGAAAGGCACCAGCCTCCGCTTGTCTTACCGCACGGCCACGCGGGAACCATCCATCGATCAGTTGCAGGATGTGGTTGACATTTCCAACCCGCTCTTCCTGCGCAGTGGCAACCCACAGCTTGCACAGAGCTATACGCATAACCTGATGGCGCGCTTCGGACGCACGCAGGCGAGCAAGGGCACCAGCTTTCTCGCATTGATGACCGTGGGCCTCACCGATTCCTATATCGGTACCAGTAGCACGGTGGCCACCAATGCACCTGTTGTCGTTGACGGCATCACCATTCCCACAGGTGGTCAGCTCAGTCGCCCGGTCAATCTGAACGGTGCTTGGAACGGTCGCAGCTTCCTCACCTATGGACTGCCCTTCACCAAGCTCAAGAGCAACTTCAACATCAATGGAGGCTACACCTTCAATCAGTTACCGGCATTGATCAACGAGCAGGTGAACCTGGCCAACAACCACACCATCAGCCAGGGCGTTGTGCTCAGCAGCAACATCAGCGAAAAGCTCGACTTCACCTTGGGCTACACGGGCAACTGGAGCTTCGTGCGCAACAGCCTGCAACAGAATGCGGACAATGACTACCTCTCCAGCAACGCCACTTTCCGGCTGCAGTGGACCACGCCCGGGAATGTGGTCATACGCACGAACATGACCTACACCCGTTTCGATGGGCTCGCGGAAGGGATCGACGCCGATTACCTGCTTTGGAACGCCTCCGTTGGATATAAGCTGCTGAAAGACCGTTCGCTTGAAGTGAGCCTCAACTGTTTCGACCTGCTGAACGAGAACAACAGCATTGCGCGCAACATCACCGAGACCTGGATCGAGGACAGTCGCACCAACGTGCTGGGACGCTACGTGATGCTCAACCTTACCTGGAACATGCGCTATTTCAGGCAGGCACCTGCGCCGAATGAAGCTCCCGAAGGTGGGCGCGGACGTGGGTGAGCAACATCCGCGTACTTTTCAGCCGCATGAACGGAAACATCCTGGCGGACAAGGCCACCCGTCTCTTCCTCGTGCTTGGCGGCTTCTTCGTGGCCAACGCGCTGATCTCCGAGATGATCGGCGTGAAGCTCTTCCAGTTGGAGCATGTGTTCGGTCTCGCCAAGGCGGATATCACCCTGCTTGGCCAACGCGAGTTGAGCTTCGTGCTCAGTGTGGGTGTGCTGCCCTGGCCCATCGTGTTCATCATGACGGACCTGATCAACGACTACTACGGCGTGCGTGGTGTGCGTTTCCTCACGCTGCTCACCACCGGCTTGATCGTGTTCGCGTTCGCGCTTTTCCACCTGGCCATCCACATGCCGCCCGACCAAAGCTGGTGGCTCGGCAGCAGCGCGGCGCAAGGTGTGCCCAATATGCAGGCAGCGTTCACGGCCATCTTCGGGCAGGGCATGAACATCATCATCGGTTCGCTCGCGGCCTTCGTCATCGGGCAGCTGGTGGATGCGCTGGTCTTCCGCCGCATCAAGAAGATCACGGGTGACCGTTACATCTGGTTGCGCGCCACAGGTAGCACGGTGGTGAGCCAGCTCATCGACAGTGTGGTGGTGACCTACGTGGCCTTCTGGGTCTTCCGCGACATGCCCTTCGCCAAGGCCACCGCCCTGGTGATCACCGCCTATGCCTACAAGTTCGTGGTGGCATTGCTGAGCACACCGCTCATCTACGGGGCGCATTGGGCGATCGAGCGCTACCTGGGCAAGGAGCGTGCGAACGCCATGCGGGCCGAAGCCTTGCGCAGCCGGAACGACTGAGCGGCCCTACAGGCTTGGTGGTCTTTGCCGAACTTTGCAACGCCATGGCCGCGAAGAAGCGCATCACCAAGAAAGAGCTGGACGCCATTGAGCGGGAGGCCAAGCGTGCCGAACAGAAGGAGGCCGGTGCCTTGGATGGGCGCTTCCGCCCCAAGGTGGTGCCGAGCAAGAAGAAGTACTCCCGGAAGGGCAGGGGACAGGATCCCAATGGTGCGGCCTGATCGTTCAGGCAACGATCCACAATTTAGCCGCGTCTTTGCTCCGTATGCCCAACTCCTTCAGCCCTAAAGTGCGTGCCCTGCTCCTGATTTTCGGGGTTGTGTTGGCCTTTGTGGGCTGTCGGCGCGATCCGGTGGATCCACCGGCAACGCCCGGGCCACCCTCGGCCAATGGCTTCGATCCGGCGCAAGGCCCCCTGCCCACGCTTTCTGCCTATGGCTATTTCACCGGTGCCCTGAAGGACCTGCAGGCCCGTCCGGACGTGTTGCCCTACGACGTGATCAATCCCCTGTTCAGCGACTACGCCAAGAAGCTGCGCCACGTGTGGATGCCCGCCGGTACCCATGCCACTTGGAACGGCGAGGACCGGGTGCTGGACTTCCCCAATGGCGCCGTGCTGTTGAAGACCTTCTACTATGATCAGGTGCAACCCAGCATGCAGCGCCGCATTGTGGAAACGCGCATGATGTATCGCTGGGAGGACGAGTGGCACTTCGCCAATTACGTGTGGAACAGCGCACAGGATGAAGCCTTCCTGGACCTCGATGGCTCGTTCACCGCGATCGCTTGGACGGATGACCAGGGTACGCAGCGTCAGGTGGATTACCGCATACCCGCCGGGCCTGAATGCCGCGCCTGCCACAGGACCGACAACCAGCCCATGCCCATCGGCCCCAAGCCCCGCAACATGGACCACAGCTACGCCTACCCCGAGGGCAGCCAGGGCCAGTTGCAGCGTTGGGTGCAACAAGGCTACCTGGATCCCGCACACCCACCGGTGGCCGAGGTGCTGCCCGATTGGAAGGACGCCAATGTGAGCCTGGGCGACCGGGTGCGCGCCTACGTGGACATCAACTGTGGCCATTGCCATGCACAAGGCAGCTACTGCGATTACCGCCCCATGCGCTTCGCCTGGCACGAGACCGCGGACCCGGTGAATCTGGGCCTATGTGTGGCCCCGCACGACCAGATCGCACCCGGAGTTTCGCACATCGTTGCCGCTGGCCGTCCGGACCGCTCCATGATGGCCCATCGCGTGGCTTCCACAGCCGTGGATGTGCGCATGCCTTTGCTTGGCCGAACACTTGTACACGAGGAAGGCCTACAACTGATCGAGACCTGGATCGCTTCACTTGATCCTCCCTGCCCATAAACCTGCTGAACCATGAAGAACATCGTTACACTGCTTGCCTTCGCAAGCCTCGGGTCCGCCGCTTTCGCTCAAGGCGATTGCGCATCTGCCCTGCCCATCAACCTTGGGCTTACCGTGGTCCCCGTGATCAACGGCATGCCTCCGATCCCGACCTGTGTTGGCAATCCCGCCAGCAATGGCCTTTGGTACCGCTACACCGCAACCGAGGACCAAGCGCTGCAGATCTCCACCAGCCTGCCCGTGAACGTGGGCCTGGATACCCGCTTCCACGTGTACTCCGGTTCCTGCGCGGCTTTGAGCTGTATTGGTGGTGACGATGATAGCGGTTCCGGTTACCTCTCCATTGCCACGGTATCCCTTACCGCGGGCAACAGCTACTACATCGCGTTCGACAACTTCTGGAGCAGCACGGGATTCACCGTGGAATTGAGCTTGGGCACCCCTCCTCCGCCTCCGCCCGACAACTACCCCACCTTCACTTCGCAGACGCTCACCTCCGGTTCCGTGTGGGCCATCGTTGACATGAACGGGGATCACCGTGATGATGCCGTGCGCGTCAGTGCATCCAGCGTGTTCATCCACGAGCAGCAGGCCAACGGCACCTTCTCCGTAGTTACCGTGCCCACGCCCCCCGCACTGCACCAACCCTCCTGGAGCCTGGCAGCAGGCGACATCGATGGCAATGGTTGGAACGACCTCATGTACGGCGGTGGCCAGGGCGTGAGCTTCATGCTGCGGAGCAACGATGGCAACTCCTTCACGCACATCCCCTTCACCCAGTACATCTTCAGCCAGCGCACCAACATGGTGGACATCAACAACGATGGTCTGCTGGACGCGTTCGTGTGCCACGACGTGGACGCCAACGTGCACTTCCTGAACATGGGCAATGGACAACTCCAGTTCATCCAAGGCGGGCTCGGTGAGACCTGCGGGAACTACGGATCGCTCTGGACCGACGTGAACAACGATGGACTGGTGGACCTCTTCGTGGCCAAGTGCGGCTGCGATCCGGTGGACATCATGATGGAGAACCACGGGTACCAGAACTTCATCAGCACCGCCGTTGCCAACCAGATGGCGGACAGCCACCAAAGCTGGAGCGCCGCTTGGGGCGACTTCGACAACGACGGCGATATGGACGTGCTGATCGGCAGCAGCTCCAGCAGCTACCACAAGTTGATGCGCAACGATGGCAACGGCAACTTCACGAACGTTACGGCCGGTTCAGGATTCGAGGGCTTCAACGGCACCAGCATCGAATGGACCACGCATGATTTCGACAACGACGGCAACCTCGACATCATGGGTGGCGGCCGAATCATGATGGGCTATGGCGACATGACCTTCGGCGCGCGGCCCGGTAGTGTCAGCAACGGTCCCGTGGGCGACCTCAACAACGACGGGTTCCTCGACTACATGAACTCCGGTACGGCTTACATGAACAATGGCAACGACAACCATTGGGTGAAGGTGCATACCGTGGGTACCATCAGCAACACCAACGGCATCGGTGCCCGCGTGGTGGTCACCACCGCCAGCGGCACCCGCATCCGCGAAGTGCGCAGCGGCGACGGTTTCCGCTTCATGAGCAGCCTTACCACCCACTTCGGACTAGGGCAAGACACCCAGATCGAAGAGATCACCGTTTACTGGCCTTCCGGTATCGTGCAGACCATCAGCAACCCGGCCATCGACCAGACGCTGGTGGTGGTTGAGAGCACCTCCACAAGCATTGCCGAAACGGTGAATGTGGATGCGCTCACCATCCACCCGAACCCCGTGCGCGACCAACTGAACTTGACCGCCACGCAGGACATCACCGGCGCTCCCTTCCGCGTGATCGATGCCGCTGGCAAACTGGTGCTCGGTGGCCGCATCGCTGGCAACACCATCGATGTTTCCATGCTCCAGGCCGGTGCCTACACCATCCAGGTGCTCGATCAGCAGGAGCCCATGCTCCAGCGCTTCGTGAAGCAGTGATCGGACCACGGAATTGGTAAGCGAACGGCGCCCATTGGGCGCCGTTCCTTTTTGTTGTCCTGCGGATGCGGTGGTCCGTGCCCGCCTTACCTTCGGAACCCATGTCCAAGAACATCTCCTCCCTCTCCGGCCGGCCCGACAAGGAACTGAAGGATCCCCTGTGGGAACGCCTGCAACAGGCTGCCGAAGCGAACGATGGTTCACCCACGGCCGAGGCCCTCACCCAGGTGGCCGACGACTTCCTCGTGGGCGAGGCCATCGCCTATGGCACCAGCAGCTTCTACGACTTCCTGCGGCGCGAGAACCACGGCAAGAAGGCCTACGTGTGCAACGGCAGCACCTGCCTGGTGGCCGGCACGCAGGACAAGGTGCACCATGCACTGCGCAAGCACTTCAAGGAGGAGGAGATCGGCCACATGTGTTGCCTGGGGCGCTGCCATGAGAACAGCGCGTTCAATGTGGGTGGGCACAACTACAGTGGTGATGCGGTGGATAGGATCGAGGCGATCATCACCGCTCCTCCGGCACCGTCGACCCATGCTGAGCGGAGTCGAAGCGGGGTCGACTCCTACCATGTCGGCACCACCATGCCCGCACCCATCCTCACCGCACCCATGCCCCCGCTGGAGGAATTCTACGCCTTGTGGGAGCGTGTATTGAGGAGCGATAGCGCCGACATCCTCAACGAGATCAAGACGGCCACCATCCGCGGACGCGGCGGCGCGGGCTTCCCCATGGGTTTCAAGCTGGAGGCCTGCCGCAACGCCGAGGACGTGAGCGGCGGTGAGGGCACCCGCAAGTACATCGTGTGCAACGCCGATGAGGGCGACCCCGCCGCCTACAGCGATCGGTACTTGTTGGAGCAACAGCCCCACCGCGTGCTGCTGGGCATGATGATCGCTGGCTACTGCGTGGGTGCCGACACCGGTGTGCTCTACATCCGCGCCGAGTACCCCGAAGCGGTGGAGATCGTGAAGCAGGCCATTGCCGACCTGGAATCGAAAGGCTGGATCGGTGCCGACATCAAGGGCAGCGGCTTCAACTGGCGCTTCAAGGTGATCAAGGCTGCCGGTGCATATGTGTGTGGTGAAGAGACCGCCCTGCTCAACAGCATCGAAGGCAAACGTGGTGAGGTGCGCACGCGTCCGCCGTACCCCGCGCAGCAGGGCCTCTTCAACCGGCCCACGGTGGTGAACAACGTGGAGACGCTGGCCTGTGTGCCCTGGGTGATCGAACACGGTGGCGCGGCCTACACCAAGCTCGGCACCGAGAAGACCAATGGCAGCAAGCTGGTTTGTTTGGACAGCGCCTTCAATCGACCCGGCCTCTACGAAGTGGAGTGCGGCACACCCTTACGCGTAGTGATCGACGACCTCGGTCAGGGCTTCAGGAAGAAAGTGAAAGCCCTGCACATCGGCGGTCCGCTGGGTGGCATCGTGCCCATGCACAAGATCGACGCGCTCAGCATCGACTTCGAATCGTTCCAAAAGGAAGGCTTCCTGCTCGGCCACGCCAGCGTGCTCAGCATCCCGGAGGACTTCCCCATGATCGAATACCTCGAGCACCTCTTCCAGTTCACCGCAGTGGAAAGTTGCGGCAAGTGTTTCCCTTGCCGCATCGGCAGCAAGCGCGGCGAGGAGCTGCTGCATAAGGCCCGCACCGAGGGCTACAAGATCGACCGCAAGCTCTTCGACGACCTGGTGGAGACCCTGGAGATCGGCAGCCTGTGCGCACTGGGTGGTGGATTGCCGCTGGGGGTGAAGAACGCGTTGCAGTATTTCAAGGGGGAGTTGGAGGGGTACTTCAACGGGTGATGCCGGAATGGAACGCAGGAATACAACGAATGCGAACCGCGGATGACGCAGATATGCGCAGATAGCTTTGAGGGAAGAATGAAGCGTTGCATCATGTTCACCGGTATCGCATTCATCCGCGTTCATCTGCGTCATCCGCGGTTGAACAGCATTTCAGTCCGGCTCTGCGGCGACCCTCCCGCTGGTTCGGACATTAACTTCGTAGCTCAACCCTTCCGCCCATGACCCGGATGCCCGATGCCAAGACCCAAGCCCAGGCCACCCCGATCGCTGCGGCCACCGGCACCGACGTCGCCTACATCAACGGCGAAGCGCACCCCATCATCCAAGGCGAGACCATCCTCGACCTATTGCGCCGCACCATGGGTCCCGAACCCGTGCCCACCCTCTGCGACGCGCCCAACCTGGAGCCCTTCGGAAGCTGCCGCGTGTGCAGCGTGGAAGTAGCCTTGCAGGCCGACGGCCCCACCCGCGTGATGGCCAGCTGCCACACCCCCGTGGCCAAGGGGCAGTACATCACCACCCACAGCGAGCGCATGAAGCGCCTGCGCAACAACCTGGTGGAACTGGTGCTCACCAACTACCCGGTGGACAAGCTGAAGACCGAGGACCACGGCGCCAACGAGCTCTACAACGTGGTGCAGCAGATCGGCTTCGACCTGGACAGCGTGCGCTACCCCAAGGGCGCGCACCCGCTGGATGCCGCCGGTCCCGATCGCGCCTTCGCCAAGGACACCAGCCACCCCTACATGGTGAGCGACCTGGAGAGCTGCATCAACTGCTACCGCTGCGTGCGCGCCTGCGACGAGGTGCAGGGCGAGATGGTGCTCACCATGGCCGGCCGCGGTTTCGACAGCTGGATCGCCAAGGGCACCGGCGAGAGCTTCTTCGACAGCGAGTGCGTGAGCTGCGGCGCCTGTGCGCAGGCCTGTCCCACCAGCGCCATCACCGACGTGTTCCGCGCCAAGGAGACCAAGGCCGATGAGGTGGTGCGCACCGTGTGTACGTACTGCGGTGTGGGCTGCAACCTCGAAGTGAAGGTGAAGGACGGCATGGTCGTGGGCATCACGGCCCCCTACGATGCCGAGGCCAACCAAGGCCACACCTGCTTGAAAGGCCGCTACGCCTTCCGCTTCTACGATCATCCCGAGCGCCTGCGCACACCGCTGATCAAGCGCAATGGCGAGTTCGTTCCCGCCACCTGGGATGAAGCCTACGACTACATCGTGGACAAGTTCATCGCCATCCGCGAGAAGCACGGTCCGGATGCGATCGGTGCGGTGAGCAGCGCGCGCTGCCCCAACGAGGAGAACTACCTGCTGCAGAAGTTCATCCGCGCGCAGATCGGCACCAACAACATCGACAGCTGCGCGCGCGTATGCCACAGCCCCACGGCCCTGGGCATGCAGAAGACCTTCGGCACGGGCGCGGCCACCAACAGCATCGACGACCTGAAGGACACGCACACCATCATGGTCATCGGCGCCAACCCCACCGACGCGCACCCCGTCACCGGCGCCAAGATCAAGCAGCAGATCATGAAGGGGAAGACCCTGATCGTGATCGATCCGCGCCGCACCGAACTGGCCCGCTACGCCAAGTACCACCTGCAGCTGAAGCCCGGCACCAACGTGGCCCTGCTGAACATGTTCATGTACTACATCGTGAGCGAGGGGCTGGTGAAGCAGGACTTCATCGACACGCGCACCGAGGGCTGGGACGATTTCAAGAAGGAGCTGCTGGCCGTGGACATCGCCGCCATGGAGCGCGAGACGGGTGTGGACCGCAACCTGGTGCGCGAGGCCGCCATCGCCTACGCGAAGAGCCCCGCCGCCATGAGCTTCCACGGCCTGGGCGTCACCGAGCACTACCAGGGCACCTTCACCGTGATGCAGATCGCCGACATCGCTATGATGACCGGCAACATCGGCCGTCGCGGCGTGGGCGTGAACCCCCTGCGCGGCCAGAACAACGTGCAGGGCGCCGCCGACATGGGCTGCCAGCCCCACCAGGGCGCAGGCTACTTCGCGGTGGACAACCCGGAGTATGCGCAGATGTACAACGAGTTCTACGGCACCGAGATCCCCAGCGTCATCGGCAAGAAGATCCCGCAGATGTACGACGCCATGCTCGACGGCAGCCTCAAGGCCTTCTGGGTGGTGGGCGAGGACATGGGCCAGACGGACCCGAACACGCTGCACGTGCGCAAGGCCCTCGGCGAGCTGGAGCTCTTCGTGGTGCAGGAGCTCTTCATGACCGAGACCGCCAAGATGGCCCACGTGGTGCTGCCCGGCGCCAGCTTCCTGGAGAAGAGCGGCACCTTCACCAACGGCGAGCGCCGCATCCAGCGCGTGAACGCCGTGGTGGAACCCATCGAGGGCACCAAGAGCGACGGCCAGATCACCTGCGACATCATGGAGCGCTACGCGGCCAAGACGGGCAGGAAGAGCGGAAACAAATACGGCCTCACCCCCGGCCCCTCTCCCGGGGAGAGGGGGGAAGGCCTCACCCCGGCCCTCTCCCAAGGAGAGGGAGGAATGCCGCCAACTGGAACGGGCGGTGTTACAGGTTTCGGCGTTTACCATCCGAAGTGGGTGCTGGAGGAGATCAGCCGCATCGTGCCCTTCTTCGCCGGGGTGAAGTGGGACGAGCTGGGCGAGAATGGCAAGCAGTGGCCCGTGAAGCCCGACGGCACCGACACCAAGATCCTGCACACCGACAGCTTCAAGCGCGGGCTCGGCCACTTCTACTTCAACGCCTGGGAGAAGAGCCCCGAGGTGCGCGCCAACGAGAAGGACTACCCCTACATCATCACCACCAACCGCGAGCTGGAGCACTACAACTGCGGCGCCATGACCCGCCGCACCGGCAACGAGGTGATCCTCGGCGAGGACGTGCTCCTGATCAACCCCGCCGACGCGCAACAGAACGGCATCGCCGATGGCGACATGGTCTGCGTGGAAAGCCCGCGCGGCAAGGTGGACATCAAGGCGAAGGTGACCGACGAGGTGAAGCCCGGCATCCTCTCCAGCACCTTCCACTTCCCGGAGATCATGCTCAACATCATCACCAGCAGTGTGAGCGATTCACTGGCCATGTGCCCGGAGTACAAGGTGGTGACGTGTCGGATCAGGAAGGCGAAGAAGGGGTATTTGAGGAAGGCGGGAGAGGTGGTGGGGAAGGCGTGAGTTATTGGGGCGTTCCGGCTCGAAGAGCCTCGGTGTCCGGAGCTTCCCTTGGTAGTGCTCGCTGAAGACATATCCGACTCTTTCCACTTCTCCCTCCAGTGCTGCCTCCCGAAGACGACGTACTTCGCGAAAAACAGTCATCACTAAATTGCCTCATCATGACAGGTTCAATTAGCCGCTATTTTCCGGACAAGCATCACGGATTCATCCACCCGGATGTGGGAGTACAATCTGTTTTCTTCCGACCGGAGGATTTCGTTGATCAGAGTATTGAGTTCAAGGAAGGCGACAGGGTGGATTACACGCTCGACCCTCAGCCTGGATTCAAGTATGCTAGAGCAAGAACAATCGTTCTGATTACCACATCTAAGAGCGCGAACTCGCATCCCAGCTCTAACAACTGCTTCGTGGTTATGCAGCATGGGCGCACACCTGAAGAGGTGCGCTGGTTCAAGGGCTGGTATGAGGTTGTAATCAGACCGGCGGTACTGGAAGCGGGGTACGAACCCGTGCTATCTGCAGTGCTGGACCAACCAAGCGCAATCAATGATGAAATCCGGGCTCATCTAGCCATTGACCCCATGGTTGTCATCGATTTGGGAGGGTTTAGAGCAGAGAATGACCCCAATCCCAACGTGATGTACGAATTGGGTATTCGACATGCTTTCAATCTACCTCATGTTCTCATGGCTTGGCAAGGTCAAAGACTCCCATTCGACATCGCGAATCAGCGTGTAATTATGGAGCAACGTGAGATGGTAAATGTTACAACGAATCGCGAACGACTTGTTAGTTTCATTCGGGAGGCTAGAGAAGGGAACTATTATAGACCTATGGAGGCTGTCAATCGCATCGCCACCCTTGAAGAAGCCGAGAGCAAGCTTTCTACGAAATCAGTGCTAGGGGCTTTGATTCAGGAGGTGCGTAATCTTGGGAAAGGAAAGGACAAGGTTCGATTTGTCCCACGAGTTCCATTGAAGAAGGCAATGGGGAGCACAAAGGCCGAACGCAAGGCTGTAATGGAGAGGTTTCTCAAACTCGGTGGCACCCATACTCTATGGCATCGACTTACACAATTAGAGGTGACCCAATCTGAATTGAATCACTCAGATAAGTTAGAACTGTTGTTTGAGCTAGCCCAGAAACATTTCCCCGAAAGTCCCGGGGCTTGGCCTCGAATTGCGAGCACCGACCATGACAGTAACGCAAGTGACGGAAGTAATCCTACTGGCACACCAGAGTATCCAGAGGGCTCACGGGCTGAGACCATACAAGGTGAAAGCCACGAACATGTCGGCCAAGGACTCAAGACAGACCCATCAACACTCGAATCAACCCCTGAACGATTGGCGGAAGATGGTTCGGAGTTAGATCAAAGGCAGCATAGATCATAGGTTCCATTACTGTATTTGGTGCTGCGTGGGGCTATTCAAACCAAACTGGTTCACAAAACTCCCAAGCCGCTGGAGAAATGACATCCACAAAGTCGTTCGAGATAGGACCGGATTGATACCAAGCGAATCGGAACTCTTCCTGTGACTGGTACTCAAGCGTCTTCAGGAAGATCTCATCACCAGGAGCGGCGGCCCTGAACTTGTCTAGATCCTTGCCGTCCTTGAAATCAATGCTGGCATGGGCTAGTGCCTCAGGCGTCCCAGCCTCAAGATGCTGGATGCGTGTCTCCGTATAGTCGCAATATCCGGCTTGACCATGCGTGACCCCCGGAATAGCCGCGCCAATGGCTAAGCCGAAGCGATATGGGTCGGTGATCTTGATCGCGCCTGTACGCTCAGCTTTGAACTCCCTCCGATTCTCCGGTGTGTCTGCTACTGTGCCACATAAGATGTAGGCATCAGCCCCGACTTCATAGCCAGTGATGATGGTTGTGCCATCCGAGCGTGTTGACCACAAAGCGTTATCGCCTTCACGCTTGTCTCCTTGAAGCCCTTCGTGCTTCTTGCAGGCCGAGAGGGTGCTGATGCGTAGTGCACCAGTTCTCCAGAATTCCTCCAAGTACTCCCGTTGCGACATCATGCGGTAGATCGGCATGTCGTAGGTGCGAACCAGATCTGTACGAAGCTGCCAGAGAGGAGGGTGTTGATCTTCTGACCGGCCGGCTGGGTATCTAACACCTAGGGCAGAACAAATGCTCGGTCGACGGCGCAGTTCTGTGGACCATCCTTGCCTTAACCAGAAACCAAACAACTCTTCCGCACCATGATCTTGCCACAAGAGATTCAATCCGTAGAGCATTTGCTGGCATTGGGTCGCTCGTTGGTGCATTCCCCGGAATGTGAAGGACGCCTTGACGCGCGCGAGTGCGGTCAGCATAGGCTCATAGGGTTCATCCTGGTTTACTGCACGAAGAAAGAGACCCACCGTTCGGGGGCCGTCGGTGACAGCAATATCCCAAAGCATGCATGCAAGGCCCAGCTTGCTGCCGAACTCGCCGATGAAGATTTGCGCCGCTCTGGTCCTTTGCTCGTCGAATGTCGTTTCCATGATTTACGATGCCGTGTCAGAATCTCACCGGCCTCGTCGGCCAAGGTTCATCGTGTCCTTCTTCTACCACTTGCGCTCGTACTGTGGCCTGTTCTGCGTAACGTATGTACTGAGTCCTTGCGACGCGCGAGCAAGTCGCTTCATGGTCTCGACGTGGGTCTGTCCGCAACTGGCATATGTATATAGATAGCGCGGGCCATCGAACTCAATGATGATGCGGTCCTCACCGATCTCAATCCCGGTAGCGCCGAACTTCTTGCCACTGGTACTTCTGTAGGGTTGCATGTTGGTGTTAGTTCTTCGGGATTAAGGCGGAACAGAGGTTGGCGAACACACTCTTCCAACTACCTGTCAGCGATTCCACGTCGTCACCCCAGTTCTTGGAGATGAAGGTATGGGCAGAGTATGGCTTCTCGCTGGTAGGCGCCGCATACCCTAGAGCATCTTCGATGCACTCCTCAAGCACTATTAAAATCCCCTTTGAACCCACAGCCGTCGCTATGGGCGCATTGAACTTCTCAGCGCCTGCTACGCCTTGATCACGGTCGTGTATCACAACTACCGGGACCCCAAGTGCCACGAAGTACTTCACTAAAGAGATGATGGCGGCTTTACCCCTAGCTCGAACAACCTCGGCTGCGCGGTTGAAGAGTACTCTTTCCGCCTTCGATAGACGACGGACGGACTCACGCAGAACTAGCTCTTCCGTATCCCCTTCAACTATAAGTGCGTGGTGGGAGAAGAACACGCGAGCAATGCTCTCATCAGCAAGTAGAAGCATCTTGACGTATGCCCTGTCGTCTTCGACAAGCTGATTGTATTCGTCGGTCACATTGAAGGCTGTAGTGCGCACCTTCTGTTGTTCGATCCTGAAGGAGTTCAACACTTGCCTGGGCTTCTTGGCGAGATCAATCATGTACGGTGAGTGCGTCGTAGAAACGATCTGCGCTCCTTGAGCCGACAACTCGTAGATGGTCTCGCGCATCTGATATGCCGCAGCCGGATGCAAGTACATTTCGGGTTCTTCAAAGCCGATCAAAAGGCTCCGCGTTTCCTCTTGTCCTCGCCGCGAGATCCATTCGCTCCTGTAGCGCAACATCCCGAAAACTGCCGAGCGCACCATTCCAGTACCTTGGAGGTCAACGGATGTCCGCACATTGCTGGACATCGACACCTCAAACTTTGGCTTCAATGAACTATCCGCGTCGCTCAGATTCGCCGTGGCGTGAAGCTCTGCTTCGGGGAAGACCGAGCGTAGGACGCCATTCAGGCCATTCATCAGCTTGCCGAACTCGCTTTCATGATTGCTTGGGTCAAGCTCCTTTTCAAGAAGTGCCAGGTGCTCTTGGGCCTTTTGATAGTTAGGGGATGCCTTCCGCACATCGCTGAATAGATCAGTGAGCGTCTTGCCCAACGCACCAGTCTTTGCATCCATCTCTTCAGAACCAGAGTGGGCAGGAATGAGCAGTAAGCGCGGCAAGCGGGAAACGATGTTGGCCGGAATCCCACCTGGATTCTCAAACCACTCTATCTCCTCAGAGACATCCCAAATCTCATCAAGCGTTTCGAGCACCGCCTCATGCTTCTTCGCCAGCTTCGTCGCGGCATCGCCTAGCATTGAAACAGCCAAGTCGCCATCGAGGCCCTTGTCGATAAGATCCTGAACCGTCTTCGCTCCCTCAAAGACAGCTTTCATGCTTCGCTTCCTGGCGCGCAGGAATACCCTTACGTCTTCTCCCAAGGGATAGATTTTCTTGTAAGTAACGCTCAGGCCAGTTTCGCCTGAGTCAGCAGGAATGTCATAGTTGAACACACGACCCTTAAAGCCCCGCCAGCTAGTGGCCTCGGCCGGCACATTACGAAACTCGGCCTCGAGTTCGATAGCTTTCACCGAGATTTTCTCCTCTCCGGTTTCAGTATCCTTCTCGGAGAAGTAGTGTGCCTCGGGCTGTCGCTTGTTCACGGAGAGCAAAGCTTCGATCGCATGTAGCACGGAGCTCTTTCCCGCATTGTTCGCTCCAATCAGAAATGTCGTATCGCCGAAAAGTACTTCGACAGATTCGAGTCGTCGAAACCCGGCAATACGAAGACGGTGGAGTTTCATGATTCCGTTCGTTGTATTTGTTTATTCCTCCTGTGTGCTTGATGGTAGCTCCAGGCTCTGCACCGTCGCTATCGCGGCACCCGCAATGCCCTTGATGGAGCCGTACATCTGCGCCGTGTTGGAGATCACCAAATCCAGGTTCTTTTCGCGCTCGTTCCAGATGCGTTCATAGGCGCGGCGCTCCGAGGCGATGTCTCCTTTCAGCTTCCGGAAGCTGCCCACGATGGCCTCGATGTGCATGGCGAACTCCGAGCCGGTGAGGTAGTTGTAGAGCATGGCCATCTTGTCGCCCTTGTTCTCCTGCGCGGCCACGGCGGTACCCACCTGCAGGATCATTTCGCGGAGCACGTAGCACAGGCTCTTGAACTCATCGTAGGTGCAGATCCATAGGCCTTCCCGTTGTCCCATGCGGTCCATGCCATCGGGCATCGCCTCGGTGACAATGACGCCGATGTGGGTCTTGGCCGCCTGCATGTCCTGTTTCAGCTTGGTGATCCACGGTGCTTGGAAGTGCTTGGTGCGTTTGCTCTCGTAGTAGATCGCCCCCAGCTCGTGCCCCGCACGGTCGCGCACCCGATGGATGCAGTCGCCGCCGCGCACCCCCTTACTGATCTCTTCCACCTCATCCAGCGGGAATGCATTCCGTAGCCATTCCTCAATGGCCAACTCCTGCACTTCGCCCTGCGATTGCATGGAACCCTGTTCGGCCCGCCGCTTCATGTCCTCCATCTGCGCGCTGAGGGACTTGATCAGCTCATCCTTCTCCTTGATCGCCAGCTCCTGTTTGTCGGCCTCCGCCTTCGCGATCTTCGCCTTCTCCTGCTTCAGCAGTTCGTTCAGCTTCACTTCTGCCTCTGCGTTGATCTTGTCCGCCAGCTCGTCCTTCTCACGTTGCGCCTTGGCCAAGGCCGCGCGGGTCTGGTTCAACTCCTTCAACTGGGCGCTCTTTTCCTCCAGCTCTTTCTGCATGGCGGTCACACTTTCCTCCACCTCGCCTCGTATCGACTTGCGAAGGCTGTCTTCCTGTTCCTTCTTCGCCTTGGCCAACTGCTGCTCCACGGCTGTCTTAACTTGGTCATCCAGCAGCTTCTTCTGCTCGTCCACCTTCTTCTGTGCATCGGCGAGCTTCTCTCGCTCCTGCTCCATGGTGCGCTCGTACTGCTGGCCGATCTCCGCCTGTACCTTGTCGTACAGCACCTTGTTCACGTCCACCGGGGTGCCGCACTTGGGGCAATTGATCTGGGCTTGGGCAGTTTCGTTCATGAAGAGTTGTGATTGACAAGAAACTTGGCAATGTGTAGGAGTTCAAAATAACACGCCGGGTGTGACTATTCCAATGAGGATTCGGGGTCACTGCGGTAGCAGCGACATTTCACCTTTTGTTGCGAGTTCTTACCGCACTTGGCTCACGCCAACACCTCCCCAACCCTTCCCCGTATCGCCGCCTCGAACTTGGCCCAGCTCAGGTCGGCATCAGGTTCGCGCACGCCATTCACACCCTGCTTGGGGTTCACCACCGCGTACCACGCAGCGTTGTAGAGGCGCTTCATGAGCAGGCGGCGCAACCAGATGGAGGCGCGTTGTTGGTAGGTGGCGCCCACGAATGCATCGTCCACGGGGAAGTGGGGCTGCTTGAGGCTCTTGCCGCCGCCGCGCGACTTGTCATCATCCTGCATGAAGAACACGAAGCCCAGCCAGGGTGGGCGCGTGCCGATGAGGCCTTGCTCCGCCGCTTCGAGCAAGTCGGTGGCATTGCCGAGGGATTCCTCGGTGCGGTTGTTCATGTTGTTGCCGTAGCTGCCCAGGATGCTCTTGAACTCCACGGCCGCCACCAGCACGCCTTGGTGTACCACCACCACATCCCACTTCTTCTGCGGGCGGTAGAAGCCGGGGACCTCCAGGTTGCGCCCACCGCAATGCACGCTCTCGGGTGGCATGCCCGCATCGATGAAGATGCTGCGCACCAGTTCGGAGAGCGGATCAAGATGACGGCCGGAGGTGACACCTGCACGCAGACCGAGGTCCTTGTTGCCGCCTTCGCGGGCCTTCTTCTCGGCCTTGGAGCGCAGCTTCCACAGCGCCAGCACTTCCTTGCGCGGGTCCTTCTTCATGCTCACTTGAAGCTGGGCAGGGTGTTCAGTCCGTACGCCTGCAATGCGGCACACGTGGCACCGGCGCGGTCGCGATCGCGGAAGGTTTGGCGCAGCGCATCGCGTTGTGCATCGCTGAGGCTATCGGGCGCTGGCACGCGGATCATGCGCAGGTATTGCGATTGGAAGCGCATGGTGCCGTTGCGCATCTTCACGCCATAGGCGCGCACGAAGAGCTCGGCCACTTCGGAGAGCAGCAGGCCGCCGAGCACTTCGAGGTCCCAGCCGGTGCTGGTGATCCAGTAGAGGTTGTGGTGCGGGTAGTGCTGCGCATCGAGCACCGGCGAAATGGTGCTGCTCATGTCCTGCAGGACCAGCTTGGGCCGTTCGCGCAAGCCCGCATGCACCTTGTCGATGGTGGCATACCAACGGTCCGGGCGCTTCTGGGCCACGTGGCGCTTCTTCAGCGCGGTGGCGTGTTGCTGGAAGTAGGCGCTGAGTTTCGGGTAGTGCGCGAGGTCCACCAACTGGCCATCCGCATTCCAGGGGTTCACCAAGTAATCGCCTTTCCATTGCACGCGGCCGGTGGTGATGTCCGCCGACATGAGCAGCGGGATGAGCCGCTCGGCTTCCACGCCGTGCGCATCGTCAGTGATGAAAACATCGTCCGCACCGGTGGCGATGCCGATGCCCACCTTGGTGCCGGTGGCGGCATCTTCCAAGGGATGGAAGCGTTCGGCCATGTCCTCCAGAAAGGCCAGCACTTCCGGCGAGCCGCTGGGCCAGATCTCTTCGGTGCGGAACCAATCGGGCAGTACGCAGGCGGAGAACAGGGGGTCGCGCACAGCACCGGGTGCGTCGTGCTCGAACCAGCTTGTTAGTCTTGCGCCACCGTGTTCATCCAATTCAGCTTGTGCCGATGCGTACAGCACGCGCCCTTGCGCACCGTTGCGGATCATGGTGATCGCAGGGTACGCGGACACCGGTGCTGCGAAGGCATCCACGCCGTGCATCTCGAACATGGCATCCACCGCGTAGTGCTCGCTGATGAGCTTGCGCAGTTTGCGTCCGTAAGCGTTGTGCTGCCAGCGGTCGGCCACGATGAAGCAGAGGCGGCCGCCCGGTTTCAAGGAGCGCAAGCCCTTTTCGATGAAGCCGACGAAGATGTCGGTGCCCATGGTCATGGTGTTCCACAGGCCGATGTAGGTGTTGCGCCGCTCTTCGGGGATCTCCTGCGCACGGATGTAGGGCGGGTTGCCCACCACGAGGTCGAAGTCGGCGCCATCGGCAGCGAGCAGGTAGTCGGCATGGCGGATCCAATGCGCGACGATCTCGTCCACGTTGGTCCAGCCTTTCGCCACGAGCAACTCGGCTATGCGTTCGCGCGCGGCTTGCACGTTGCGGCCTTGCAGGTCGTACGCGCGGATGGCGTTGCGGGCGTCGCTCAAGGTGAGGCCGTGCGCACGCAGTGAATCCGACAGGCGCTTCACGATGCGTTGCAGGAAGGCACCATCGCCGCAGGAGGGCTCCAGAAGCCGCAGCTTCGACAGGTCGCGTTCCGCGCGGTAGTCGCAGAGGTCGAGCATGAGGTCCACCACCCATTCCTTGGTGAAGACGGCCCCGTGGTTGTCGCCTTCCTCGATGGGCGGCAGCGCCGGAACAAGTTCCAGGAGCTCGCTTTGGTCGAGGAGGGTGAGTTGGGTTGGGGGCATTGTGGGTGGCGTGACGGGAAGATCGTCAATAGGGCGTGTTCAAAGTAAAGGATGCGGGGGCAGACTTGCTGACAACACCTCCCCAACCCATCCCCGCCTCGCCGCCTCAGACTTGCCCCAGCTCCCTCGTTCGGCAATAGAGAGCCGGTGGATCGGAACTCGGTTATGAAAGATGTAGGAAGTGGTGGTGGTCGTGAAGCCGGTGATCAAGGACGGTGCCTCCCCTGCCTCCATACCTCCATTGCACCCATCGCACAAGTTCCGATCATATTTACCGGCTCGGGGCCCCCGTGGCCAGTGGCATCCAAGAAGCCTTTTTCCTCCCACCTCCGTCTTTGTTGATCGACGTTCCCGCTCATTTTTTCAGCATTAGTTTAGCCCACCTTTCATTCCATGCGCCTCCTCCCCATCGCCTGCCTTGTGGGCCTGCTCGCGGCCTGTGGCGAGGCGCCCAAGCCCGACATGACACCCCGCGTGGTGACCACCGCCGTGGTGAGCGACACGGTGCCCGTGTACCGCGAGTACGTGGGCCAGGTCTTCGGCCGGCAGGACGTACCCATCCGTGCGCGGGTGGAAGGCTGGGTGGAAGGGCTGCACTTCGCCGAGGGCACGCTGGTGAAGGAGGGGCAGCTCCTGTACACCATCGATCCGCAGCCCTTCGAGGAGCAGGTGGCGCGCATGCAGAGCGAACTGGCCGCCGCGCGCATCAATGCCACCAAGGCCAAGGGTGATCTGGACCGCTACGAACCGCTGGCCGCGATCAATGCGGTGAGCAAGAGCGACCTGGACGCCGCCCGGGCAAACCACGGTGCTTCCGCCGCCAAGGTGGAGGCCGCCGAGGCCAACCTGCGCGTGGCCCGCATCCAGCTGGACTACACCCGCGTGAAGAGCCCCATCAGCGGCCTTATCGGCAAGACCGCCGCGCGCCGCGGCGAGTTCGTGGGGCGCGAACCCAACCCGGTGATCGTGAACACGGTGAGCGCCATCGATTCGGTGCGCGTGCAGTTCCACCTCAGCGAGCGCGACTACCTGTACGTGGCGCGACGGGCCATGCAGCGCGAGTCCGACCCCACGCACGGCCCCAGGCCCACCACCGCCTTCGACCTGCTGCTGGCCGACGGCAGCCTCTTCCCCGAGCCGGGCCACTTCGATTTCATGGACCGCAGCGTGGACCCCAGCACCGGCACCATCCTCGTGCAGGTCTCCTTCGCCAACCCCGACCTGCTGGTGCGGCCCGGCCAGTTCGCCAAGGTGCGGGTGCGCACCGAGCTGCGGCCCGATGGTGTGCTGGTGCCCCAACGCGCCGTGCGCGAGTTCCAGGGCCGCCACCTGGCCTACGTGGTGGAGGCCGATGGCACCGTGCGCGAACGCCTGCTGAAGCTGGGGCCCACCTACGGCGACCGCTACCTGGTGGAGGAGGGCGTGCGGCCCGGTGAACGCATCGTGCTGGAAGGCGTGCAGAAGGTGCGCGACGGCATCACCGTGCTGGCCACCGACACCGTGTTCTCCCCCAAGCGCATGCCATGAGCACCCCGCCCGAGCAGCACCACTTCTTCGTGCGCCGGCCCATCGTGGCCATGGTCATCGCCATCATCACCGTGATCGTGGGTACGGTGAGCATGCTGGGCCTGCCCATTGAACAGTACCCGGACATCACACCGCCCATCGTGCAGGTGCGCTCCTTCTACACCGGCGCCAACGCCATCAGCGTGGAGCGCTCGGTGGCCACCCCGCTGGAGCAGCAGATCAACGGCGTGGACAACATGCTCTACATGAAGAGCACCAACGCCAACGACGGGTCCATGGTGATCGATGTGACCTTCGAGGTGGGCACCGATCCGGACATGAACACGGTGTTCACGCAGACGCGTGTGAGCGCCGCCACGGCCAAGCTGCCCGAGGAGGTGAAGCGCCTGGGGGTGACCACGCAGAAGTCGTTGCCCAACGTGATGCAGGCCATCACCCTCACCGCCACCGACGGCCGCTACGACCAGCAGTTCCTGGGCAACTACGCGCTGATCAACATCAAGGACGAGCTGGCGCGCCTGCCCGGCGTGGGCCGTGTGGAGGTGATGGGCGCCAGCGATTACGCCATGCGCATCTGGGTGAAGCCCGACCTGCTGGCCAAGATGGGCATCGGGGTGAACGAGATCGTGGACGCCATCCGGCAGCAGAGCGCCATCGTGCCCGGCGGCAAGTTCGGCGCGGAGCCCGCCCCGCCCGGCACCGAGCTCACCTACTCCGTGCGCATGCCGGACCGCCTGCAGACCGAGGAGGCCTTCGGCGCCATCGTGGTGCGCACCCATGCCGATGGCAGCCAGGTGCGGGTGAAGGACATCGCCCGCGTGGAGCTGGGCGTGGAGAACTACCTGATGACCACCCGCATGAACGGGTCGCCCTGCGCGCTGATCGCCGTGTACCAGGCGCCCGGCAGCAACGCGGTGGAACTGGCCGCCCGCCTGGACGAGGCCATGGCCGGGCTGGCGGCGAAATTCCCCGAGGGCATGCGCCACGAGGTGGCCCTGGATTCCACCGAGCCCATCCGCGCCGGCATCGAGGAGATCGTACACACCCTCTTCGAGGCGCTGCTGCTGGTCATCCTGGTGGTGTTCCTCTTCATCCAGGACTGGCGCGCCACGCTCATCCCCACGCTCGCCATCCCCGTGTCGCTGGTGGGCGCCTTCATGCTCTTCCCGCTGCTGGGTTTCAGCATCAACGTGCTCAGCCTGCTGGGGCTGGTGCTGGCCATCGGCATCG
This sequence comes from Flavobacteriales bacterium, assembly GCA_019638115.1. GTDB lineage: Bacteria > Bacteroidota > Bacteroidia > Flavobacteriales_F > PHOS-HE28 > PHOS-HE28. Next base: position 388,337 of record JAHBUK010000003.1, read on the forward strand.
TGGTGGACGATGCGATCGTGGTGGTGGAGGCCGTGCAGGTGAACATGGAAAAGGGCATGGACGCCGCGCGGGCCACCACCGCCGCCATGAAGGAGGTGACCGCGCCGATCATCGCCACCACCCTGGTGATGGTGGCCGTGTTCGTACCCGTGGCCACCATGGCGGGCATCACCGGCAAGCTCTACCAGCAGTTCGCCGTCACCATCGTGGTGTCGGTGTTGATCAGCTCGGTGAACGCCCTTTCGCTGAGCCCCGCGCTGTGCGCCGTGCTGATGCGCCCGCACGGCACCACGGGCGGGCCGTTGGGTCGCTTCTTCGCCGGCTTCAACCGCGTGTTCGACCGCAGCACCAACCGCTACATGGGCTTCACGCAGGTGGTGGCGCGCAAGATCACCCGCAGCATGGTGTTCGTGGGCGTGCTGGTGCTGGGCGTGCTGCTGCTGGGGCGCGCGGTGCCCGGCGGCTTCCTGCCCGAGGAGGACCAGGGCTACTTCTACGTGAACATCCAGCTGCCCGAGGCCGCCTCGCTGCAACGCACCGACGAAGTGTGCGCGCAGGTGGAACGCATCCTGGCCGAGGTGCCCGGCGTGGAGATGGTGACCACCGCCGCGGGCTTCAGCCTGCTGAGCGGCGCCATGAGCAGCAACGCCGGCTTCATGTTCGTGAGCGCCGCCGACTGGGCCGACCGCCCGTGGACCGTGGCGCAGGCCATCCGCAAGATCAACTACCGGCTGGCCACCGAGGTCTCCGGCGGACAGGCCTTCTGCTTCGGCCCGCCCGCCATTCCCGGCCTGGGCAGCGGTTCGGGCTTCAGCATGATGCTGCTGGACAAGGGGGGCAACGAACCCGCCTACCTCGCCGAGCATGCCGGGCGCTTCATGAAGGCCGCCATGCAACGGCCGGAGATCGCCAGCGCATTCACCCCCTTCAACGCCGGCGTGCCGCAGCGCTACCTGGACATCGACAAGGAGAAGGCCATGAAGCTGGGCGTGCCGCTCAACAGCATCTACAGCACCGTGGGCAGCTTCCTGGGCGGCACCTACGTGAACGACTTCGACCGCTTCGGCCGCCTCTACAAGGCTTACGTGCAGGCCGAACCCGAGTACCGCCTGGGCCCCGAGCAGCTGGACCTCTTCCACGTGAAGAACAACGCCGGCCAACCCGTGCCGCTGAGCACCCTGGTGCATGTGGAGGAAAGCACCGGGCCGGAATTCACCAACCGCTTCAACCTCTACCGATCGGTGGAGCTCACCGGCGCGCCGGCACCGGGCTTCAGCTCCAGCCAGGCCCTGGCCGCGCTGGAAGAGGTGGCCGCCGAAGTGCTGCCGGACGACATGGGCTACAGCTGGAACGCCATGTCGTACCAGGAGAAGGCCTCCAGCGGTTCGGCCACCATGGTGTTCGCCTTCTCGCTCTTCTTCGTGTTCCTCATCCTGGCCGCGCAGTACGAAAGCTGGTCGCTGCCCCTCACCATCCTGCTGGGCACGCCCTTCGCGGTGTTCGGCGCGTTCCTGCTGCTGTGGGTGTTCCGCTTCTTCAACGAGACCTACGTGCTCAACGTGTTCGTGCAGATCAGCCTGGTGATGCTCATCGCCATGGCCGCCAAGAACGCCATCCTCATCGTGGAGTTCGCCAAGCTGCGCTTCGATGAGGGCATGAGCCTGTACGACGCGGCCATGCAGGGCGCCCGCGACCGTTTCCGCCCGATCCTGATGACCGTGTTCGCCTTCATCCTGGGCATCTTGCCGCTGGTGCTCGCCACGGGCGCCGGATCGCTGGCCCGCAACGTGATGGGCGTGGCCCTGCTGGGCGGCATCGGCATCGCCACGCTGATCGGCGTGTTCATGTACCCCATGTTCTTCGTGCTCATCGGCAAGCTGGCACGCTACGAGCAGCACCGCGAAAAAGCCGCGTCATGAGCAGTTCCCTCCGCACCCTGCTGCTGCTGGTGGCCGCCACCGGCCTGCTGCACGCCTGCAAGGTGGGCCGCAACTACAGCGGCATGGGCATGGCCGCGCCCCAGCAGTTCCGCGATACGGCCCTGACCGCCGACACCACCGCGCTGGCCGGCCTGGCGGGACACGCCGGGCTGGAATGGTGGACGCTGTTCCGCGATCCCGTGCTGGACACCCTCGTACACGAAGCGCTGCGCAACAACCGCGACCTCAACGCCGCCGTGCTGCGCATCGACCAGGCCGCCGCCGCACTGGCCATCCGCCGCGCCGACCTCGCGCCGCGCATCGGTGTGCAGGGCGACTACACTTACGGCAACTACCCGCTACTGGGCAGCGACGAGGCGCGTACCAACGTGTTCGGCGGGGGTGTGCTGGCCTGGGAGCTGGACCTCTGGGGTCGCCTGCGCCGCCTGAACGAGGCCGCCCGCGCCGAACTGCTGGGCACCCAGCTCGCCGTGCGCGGCCTGCGGATCGACCTGGTGAGCGCCGTGGCCTCCACCTACTTCCAACTGCTGGAGTTCCGCACCGCGCTGGGGATCGCCGAGGAGACCGTGGCCCTGCGCGACAGCATGCTCACGCTGATCGATGCGCGCTTCAACGGTGGCATCGCGGCGGAGATCGAACTGGACCAGGCGCGCATCCAACTCGCCATCGCGGCGGCCGCCGTTCCGCAGTACAAGCGCCAGATCGCCACCACCGAGCACGCCCTGAGCATCCTGGTGGGCCGCGCGCCGGGCGCCGTGGGTACGGGTGCGCCCTTGGCCCAGCAGCCGCCCGTGCCGGAGATCCCCGTGGGCCTGCCCAGCGAACTGCTGAAACGCCGTCCGGACATCCTCGCCGCCGAGCAGGCCGTGGTGGCGCAGAACGCACGCGCCGGTGCCGCCGTGGCGCAGCGCTTCCCCACCATCAGCCTCACCGGCCTGCTGGGCGTGGCCAGCGCGGACCTCGCCAGTTTCACCTCGGGCACCACCGCGTACAGCATCACCGGCGGGCTGTTCGGGCCGCTGTTCAACTGGGGGCAGAACGTGCGGCGTGTGGAGATCGAACGGCTGCGCACCGAGGAGGCCGCCCTGCGCTACGAACAGAGCGTACTGCAGGCGTTGGGCGAGGTGCAGGACGCGCTGGTGGCCATCCGTACCCTGAAGGACGAACAGGTGGCCCGCGAGGCCCACGTGAAGGCGGCCGTGAACGCGCAGTTCCTCTCGCAACAGCGCTACGACAAGGGCGTCACCAGCTACCTGGAGGCGCTGGAATCGCAGCGGCAGGCCTTCGAGTCGCAGCTGTTGCTGGCCAGCGTGCGTCGCCAATTGCTGCAGAACCACGTGCTGCTGTACCGCGCGCTGGGGGGCGGTTGGCCCACGGCGGAAGAGAAGAAGGCCGAGCAGGAGGGACGTTGACGGCCGTGGTGCGCAGCAGCGGTCCTGCAGAACGACCGCTCCAGAAGGGTGTGGTGGAGTGCGTTGATCGGCCGGTGGAAGTGCCTCGGACCCACCGGGATCGGCATGCTCAGTTCGCCAGCTTCTTCAGCACCCACACCGCACCGAACACCTCCACCATGCTCCAGGGGATCGCATAAGGCAGCACGCTGAAGGGCAGCACACCCAGGTTGCCCACCACGATCCACATCAGCACGAAGCCCACGAGCCATCCGATGGCAGCGGTCTCCACCATGCTGAAGCGCTTGGCCACGATGAACAGTGCGATGGAAAAACACAGGGCCCACACGCCCCAAAGGGCGCCGTTGATCGGCTCGCCGGGGAAGGTGAGGCCCATGGCTCGGTAGTGGCCGGTCCAGTGGTCGATGAGGAGCAACTGGTTGCGCAAGAATTCGTGGAAGGAGATCCACACGGTGGCGGCCAGGATGGCGAGGAGGGGGCGCATGGTGCAGGGTGGTGGCACCCAAAGCTATGCGGCGGCACGAACTAGCCCCGACCTTCGCCCCATGCAGAAACACGTGCTGCTCGCCCACCTCAACACCTTGCTGGATCAGCGCATGCAAGCCCTGAAGTCCGAGCTCGCCGCCACCCTCGAGGCCCGCAACAGCGACACCAAGAGCAGCGCGGGCGACAAGCACGAGGTGGGCCGCGCCATGGTGCAGCAGGAGTTGGATCAACTGGAAGCGCAGCTCGCCAAGACACAAGCCATGCAGCAGGAACTCGCACGTGTACCGCTGGACCGCAGCTACGATCGTGTGGCCTTCGGCAGCCTGGTCACCACCGATCAAGGGTGCTACTTCATCGCCATCGGGCTGGGGGCAATGGAGGTCGAAGGCGAAACGTGCTACGCGATCTCCCTCGCTTCACCCATCGGTCAGGCGTTGAAGGACAAGTGTGTGGGCGATGCGATCGACTTCAACGGGAAGCGGATCAGGGTGCAAGCGATTCAGTGAGCTGGCAAGGGGGCGATGTTTTGCTCTGCCTGCTGACCTTCCTACTCAATCCTCCGCCGCGCTCCCATCCCCGCACATGCGCACGATCTTCGGCGTGAACGATCCGATCACTTCGATCAATTCGCGCTGGCTGGCCATTACGGTGTTGATGTCCTTGTAGGCCATGGGCGCTTCGTCGATGCCGCCACCGATGAGCTCGATGCCGTGCTGCTCCAAGTGCTTCTTCACTACGGAAGGGCTGATGGTCTCCTTCGCCTTGGTACGGCTCATCAAACGACCCGCGCCGTGGCTGGCCGATGAGGACAATGAGCCTACCGCTGTGCCCCGTGCTTCCGCAGGCGGAATACCCGATGAACATGCTGGTTCAGATCGACACAGAGCAATTTCCCGTCAAGTGATCCACCACGGCCGAGCAACACCTTCAATGCTTCATTGGCCTGCATACCGCCCAGTACCATGGCGGTGGACGGCATGATTCCTGCCTCCTCGCAATTCATCACCGCATCGGCGTAGTACGCTTCCAGATCGAATGCGTCGCTCAGGCTGAAGCAGTGGTGGTGGTGCAGCACGGTAAGGTAGCCTACCCATTCGCGCACGGCCGCGAAAACCAATGGAACACCAGCACTCCCGCATGCCTTATCGATCGCGATTCGGGCCTCAAGGTTGTCGGTGCAATCACAAACGATATCGTGGCGATCGACCAGGTCCTTTTCGGCTCCCGTGAACCTCTTCGTGATCGCTCGCAGACGCACTTCCGGGTTCTGAGTGGCCAATCGCGAGGAAAGGACCGCAGCCTTGGACATCCCGACATCAGTGGGGAAGTAATGGAACTGCCGGTGCAGATTGGAGTGTTCCACGAGGTCCCCATCAACGATCGTGATGTTGCCGACGCCCGTGGCGGCAAGCAGTGTGGCAACAGGCGTGCCCAAGCCACCAGCACCGATGATCAGTGCCCTGCCCTTGCTCAGACGCGCTTGGGATCCAGCACCGAATCCCTCCACAATGACCTGCTTCGCGTAGCGTGAAAGGTTCACTGACGGTTGATCTGTGATGTGATTGTCGGGTCCGTGATCTTGTCATCATCCGCCAGTAGAAACGCCTTGGAGATAATGACCGAAAGACCGTTGTCACCTTCAAATGGCAGGAATACGTTCTGTGTTGCTGTCTTGCTCCGGTCGGCCACGATGCACAGGTACTGATCGTTCGGTTCCATGAGGATATTGGTGCTGCCAAGGTGGATCTTGTAGGTGCGTAACTTGCCTCTCACGATCAGGAACTTGTCCTGGATGCTTGCCACCCGGGCTATCTTCAAGCGAGGTATCAGCGTGGAAAGGATCTCCTTGCGTGTTTTGGCCACTTCACCAAGATCGCCGAACGAATACGACTGCCAGTAATCGCGATAGCCCGGCAGTGCACCGCCACTATCACGCCACTCTGGATCATTGCCTACGCTGGCTACGCCAACAAAGAGATCCACATCGCGCATCACTTCACTGAAGGCCACTGGGGGCACATCGGCCAGGTCCATGGGATCATCCTGCCCATCGGGACAGAAGCGCACCTGATCGGTGGCCACGTAGGTCCAGATACCGGTGTCGTTGTACGCATCATCGGCATTCACCTCGGGCAACCAGAAATGCGCCGTGAGGCCGTAGTCCGGCAAGGCCACGCTCGCACCCTGCCCGGTGAAGCCGTTGTCGAACGCACCTTGCAGGGCATACCGCCAGCCCCGTGTTTTGGCCAGTGAATTGAATTGGTGCTGGCGCAATAGGTGGGCAGCCATCCGGTTGCTGTATGTGCGCGTCCTCAGCTCGGCATCAGTGATGAGATACACCTCCCGGTAGGCTTGCTTCAATGGTTGCCGGATCTCTCTGGCCAGAATAAGATCCCGCCATGCGCGAACCTCGGCCACGCTCGCAGAGGCCGGATGCCACAAGGATACTGTGGCCGCATCCGTAGGGTCAAAGGACGATTCTTCCACCGTGATCCACGTACCGCTGACGAGGATCGCAGGTGTCCGCATGGAGTCTACTTGGAAATTCCAGATAAGACCCTTGGCGAGTACACCCAGCAAGCCATTCTCCACGAAATGCTCACGGAAATATGGCATGCTCATCGTGCGCGCGCTGCGGAACATCCGATCTAGTCTATCGCGTTGCGCCATGGTACCCTGGTCAACACGTTTCACCACATCCTTCATCTTCTTCAGTCGGGCCGCATGGCTGGTTTTGACCACCGTCGGTAACGACTTCTGCGGAGTGCCATCGGGCTTGAACCATGCCAGGTCGCTCTTTCCCGGACCGGTCACGACAAGCATGGCTTTGTAGCCATCGAACTCCCATGTGCGTGAACCATCCTTCAGTCCAAGGTCGTCGCAGGCAAGGTCTTCGATCTCGTGCACGGATATGCCTTTCGATGCCGCGGCCTCGGAGAGATAACGATCAATGAGCGCAACCGTGCTGCTCTGCTTGATGCGCAATTTCAATCGGCTCAAATGACCGATCCCATCCAGGCCGCGTGAACGATACAACGCGTAGATGGCTGCGTTCCCTGTGGCGGCGGCGGCCGGCCCTTTACCTGGGATCTTGCGGAAACTCCTTTCGGCCAGTGCTGCAAGCGTATCGAGGGTACGTGCATCGTGGAAATGGGAACACATCCAGGCAAGCCCTTTCAATACATCCATACTTTCGGAACCAAGGAACTCCGAAACGGTGTAGGTGTATTCCCGGCCATTGTATTGCTGGGTGTAGGTCTGCGTGCGCTCCTTCAGTTGGACCACGGTATCGAACCACGCTGTGACCTGCGCTTTGAACGCCGCTACTCCGACATCATCGACCAGTGTCCGGGCTTGGTCCAGGAACTTCTCAGCTGGCTTCGCACCATTCGCTTTCATTGCGTGTGTCAGTATAGCATACCATGCTCCACGCTGGTCCTCCGGAAGTGCCGCGATGCTGCCATTGACCAGGGCCGAGAACGGGTCGCTGTCCTTCAGTATAACAGGCTTTAGGGCGGCAGCATCCTTGCCGATGAGCAATGTGCTCACGCGTTCCGCAAGCTTGCGCTTCTCCTTGGACCGAACTGTTGGGTCCTGCATCAATCGGGTGTGGAGAGCGGTCAGCGTGGCACGAAGCGCTGAGGACGGAGGTTTGTCCTTATGCTGGCGCTCGATCTGGGCAATGAAAAGACCGATCGGCCAAGACAGAAGGTCCGGTCGGCCCCATGTGCCATGACGCGCGAAAACCTCCAGAAGATGAGCGGCTTCGTCATCGCCGATCACCAGGGTGGCCCTCAGCAAGGAAGAGACCATGGTTGTCATCAACTGTACCAGCTGATACTCCTCGTCACCGGTGCTGTATGTGATGCGCCCTGAGTGATAGCCATGGATCCGTCGCACCAACACGGAGATCAACTCGATCCGACGACCATTGGGCCATTGCGCCACTTCGGCGTAGCTGTTGGTCTTGTTCGGTTTGTAGGTCCATCTTGAACCATTGGCCCGGTCCTCCCTCAGGATGGCACGCAACGTTTCGTCAAATTCACCCGGCACCTGGTCTGGCACATCGCGCGCTCCTGTGGGCTTATTCTGCGTCCCTCCAGAGAGCGCATCCCTGAGTTTGTCGAGCAAGCCCATGTTCAACCGCCCACCAGGGGAGTAAGCTTGATGAAACAGATGCTCGTGTTCTTCGAGAGCAGGATCACTTCTTCAAGCGAACTGGCTTGTTCGTCATCCACCAATATGAAGAATCCGTTGCGCTGGAACGCTTCTAGTGCGATGTAGACCTGCTTCTCCCCATCGACCAAACGCTGGTTGCGCAACCGTACACCATTCAGAGTTCGCTCTGCATCCGTGGGATCCACCAATCCTTGGTAAAACTCAGGTCGCTTGGTATTGTAGCGCTCCACCTCCTGAAGCACGCGCGCTTCAATGATGTCCTTGACCGTAACTCGTTCACTCGCGAATTCCAGTTCGATCTCGTTGAGAAGGTCACCGGAAAAGGACTCGTCTTTGACCGCAATGCGCATGGGAATGTCGTTGGTCCCGCTAATATCGAAACGGGTAGCCATATCAGGTGCAAATCCGGTCGACAAGCTAGGGAACCGGAGCGTAAAAGCGCAACCGACACTGAACTCAATCCTCCGCAGCGCTCCCATCCCCGCACATGCGCACGATCTTCGGTGTGAAGGAACCGATCACTTCGATCAATTCGCGCTGGCTGGCCATCACGGTGTTGATGTCCTTGTAGGCCATGGGCGCTTCGTCGATGCCGCCACCGATTAGCTCGATGCCGTGCTGCTCCAAGTGCTTCTTCACTACGGAAGGGCTGATGGTCTCCTTCGCCTTGGTACGGCTCATCAAACGACCCGCGCCGTGGCTGGCCGATGCGATGCTCTCCGTAACGCCGGTGCCGCGCACGATGTAGCCGGGTGCCGTCATGCTGCCGGGGATCACGCCGAGCACGCCCTTGCCTGCGGGAGTTGCGCCCTTGCGATGCACGATCACTTCCTTGCCTTCATGCACTTCCTTCCACGCGAAATTGTGGTGGTTCTCCACCATGGCAGCAGGCTTCTCGCCCAAGGCCTTCGCGATGCGTGCATGGATGTGATGATGACATGCTGAAGCGAAGTCGCCCGCGAGGTTCATGGCCAGCCAGTACTCCATGCCTTCGGCGCTATCGAGCGAGAGCCACGCGAGGTTCTGCGCCTCTGCGGGCAATTTGCAGAGCTCCTTCGCCACGCGCGTGTAGTGCGCAGCGATGCCTGCACCCAAGCCACGTGATCCGCTGTGCGAGAGCAGCGCGAGGTACTTGCCCGGTGCGAGTCCGAATTCGTTTTTCGCATCGGTGATCTCGGCCACACCGAATTCCACGAAGTGGTTGCCGCTGCCGCTTGAACCGATCTGGCGCCAAGCGCGGTCCTTCAGCTGCTTCACCACGGGGATGGTGTCGAACTCCGCGCGCTCCAGCACGGCATCGCCCATGGGCTTCTCGTGTACGGCACGGCCGAAGCGCGTGTGTTCCACGAGCAGGCGCTTGTGGTCCTCGCGGTGCGTGGCCAGCACTTCAGGCGCGATGTGGAACACGCTGAGGCACATGCGGCAGCCGATGTCCACGCCCACGCCGTAGGGGATCACCGCGTTCTCCACGGCGAGCACGCCACCAATGGGCAGGCCGTAGCCTTGGTGCGCATCGGGCATGAGGGCACCGGCCACCGTCACGGGAAGCTTCATGGCGATCTCCATTTGGTGGATGGCTCCTTGCTCGATGTGCTCGTTGCCGAAAGCACGATAGTCTTTCCGCGCCACTAACTCGTGCATCGCTTCAGATTTCCGGTCGCGACCGGTGAGTGCGTCGGCGATGGGCGCATAGTGCTCGTGCTCTGCGAATGCAGCCGGATCCGCTGCGATACGGGCCAACTCAGCGAGCACCTCTTCCTTGTTCGTCTTGCGGTGATGCTTCAGCATCACGTTGATGGCAATGCCGATCGCGCGTCCTTCCGGGAATCCGAGGGCGATCAAGTCCTTACCGCGTAGTTTCAAGCCTTTCATGTTCAGTAATATTGGGAGTTCATTGGCACTGTTCACATGGATCTCTTGGCTGCCGCTGTCAGATTTGCCATCGGGGCGCTGCTCTTCGGCGGTTCAATAGTGATCTCTTGTGCAATTGGATTCTCGCTCTTCCCTGCTACCAAGCGTACTTGGCAGCTTGGGAGCAGCTTGGTCTTGTTGGCACTTCTCAACCTGGTTTCGTTCCACAAGTTCGCTGTGGAAGCGCCGATCGTATACGTTCTTGTGGTGCTAGTGTCTTGTGCTGTGCTTACGATGCGGCTGCTGGATACCACGAACTCCATGTCCTTCAATGTGATCAGGTCTGGGATGTTCATTCTCATCGGGGTGCTTGGTGTGTTGCACTTGGGTGCGCTGGTCTTCTTGGCTGGCATGTGGTTGATCGGCCGTTGAAAGAGCACTGTGGAAGAGGATGGGATCGAACCATCACCTGCCGGGCTTCAACCGGCCGCTCTACCCGAGAGCTGCTCTTCCATAAGTGTGATATGTGAAATTTGAGTTGTGAAGTGTGAAGTCGCTTCCCTTCGCCTCTCACACCTCCGCATTCACACATCACATTTTTTCGCGGTGCTGGCGAGGATCGAACTCGCGACATCCCGATAGACAGTCGGGCATTCTACCACTGAACTACAGCACCGTTGTGACGGGTATGGGATTCGAACTCCCAACCGTCCGGGTCGAAACCGGGCACTCTGATCCATTGAGCTACAGGTGGAGATGTGATGTGTGAAGTGCTAGCTGTGATGTGTGAGGTCGTACGCCCCTTCACACCTCACCATTCACACCTCACACTTCACCTTTCCGCTACGGCGCCTTACCCGGAGAGAAGATCTCCTTCAATTGGTCGAGCACCTTGGCGTTGCCGCTGATGGAGAGCGTGTTCACCTTCTCGGCGATCTTCTCCACGTACTCCATCTCCTTCAGCTTGAAGAGCATGGCGTTGTCCTCCATCAGCTTCGCGGTGTTCAGCAGGCTGCGCGTGCTTGCCGTTTCCTCGCGACGCATGATGGTGTTCGCTTCCGCCTTCTTCTGCGCGATCAGCACCTGGTTCATGATCTCCTTCATGTCGCCAGGAAGGATGATGTCCTTGATGCCGTTGTACTTGATCGCCACACCGATGGCCTCGGCCTTCTCCTTCACGGTGGCGTCCACGTAGGCCGTCACCTCCTCCTTGTTGCCGAGGATCTCGTCCAGCGTCTTCGTACCGATGAACTCACGCAGGGCCAGCTGCACGGTCACATACAACTGCTTCTCGAAGTCCTTGGTCTCCAACAGGGCCTTGCGGATGTCGGTTACGCGGTACTGCGTGTTGAAGTTGATGCGCAGCGCGGCCTTGTCCTTGGTGAGGATGTCCTGGCCGTTCACTTCCAATTGGAGCAAACGCAGGTCGGCCTTCAGCACTTGGATCACGGTGCTGTTCTTCGCGTAGAAGTACACACCGGGCTGCAGCAAGGCCTTGGCTTCACCATCCACCATCAGGATGCCCTGCTCGTGCGGGTCCACGCTGTACACGCGGATGTACGGCAGCAGCGCGGGCTTCATCAGCAGGTCGCGGTCGATCTCTTTGTTGATCTCGATCTCGCCGAGGTCCATCGTGATGAACTTCAGCTCGATCAAGCCCTTGAAGAAGGCGTAGCGACCGGGCTTCAGCACCTCCTGGAAGTTGCCGTTGCGGTACTTCAGCACAAGCTGGTTGTCAGCCACCTCCACGATGGTGAGCAGGGCCGCCAGCTCCGCATCGCGCAGGAGCAGCTCCAGTGCGATGGGCGCGTTGAAGGGCACCGCCATGTCGTAGACCTTCACCTCGTCGAAGGGGCTGACGAAATGCTGGCCGGGTTTCAATACACGGCGGTAGTCGCCGTTGCGGAAGACGAGGCCGAGCTTGCCTTCCTGGATACGTTGGGTCATCATGGTACTTCAGGTGTTGGCCAGCGCTTCGCGGTACCGCGCGAGACGTTGGTGAATTGTGGTGCCGCTTCCGGTGGGCACCGTTGACCGGGTATGTGGTGAGCACATCCAGGAGCATTGTCCGGGTTCGCTCTTGATCAGCAAGAGAAAGCGATGAGGACCCACCACCCGCGTTCGGCGGGGATCAGGGTGCAGGGCCTTGGCCTTTCGTTGACCGATCACTCTGGGGCATCATCGCCATTGCACATGTAGTGCGGTGGTCCCGATGCGTTCGGGTGAAGGGTGTTCGTGGGCCGCAGCCGTGCAGTGCGTGATCCGCAGGACGGACGCCGGTCGTTCTGCGCACTCGAGGGCAGCGCGCATTACCGGTGGATCCAACATCGCTTTCAGGGATGGACATTTGATAGGGGAGTGTCCGACTCCCACCTTCTGGATTTGCAGTCCAGTGAACCACCTTTCGGTGTTGCTTGGTGCTCTTACCACCTGAGCTACATCGTTCGAGACGATGGCAGGATTCGAACCTGCGACATCCAAAGGAGAGGAAACGGAACGACCGTGCGGCGGCATACCGCGGGCGAGGCGCTGCGGTACCATGGGGCGATAAAAACCCTCATCTGGTCCGACACGTGCGGCCTTTCCTCGTGCTTGCCCTTTCGAGCAAGATGTTTTGTGCTGAAAGCACAGTATGTAAAGAACGTCTTTGTATCGGGTGAAAGGCTCAATTCTTCCGGCACCATCAGGAGATCCCCGCCACGCTGTTGCCAGCGTGTGCAGCCAGTGCGGGGATCCCCTCCATGCCTTCGGCAGGCAGGCGCGTGCGTTGCAGGCGGCAACAAAAAACCCGGTCTTGCGGACCGGGCTCGTCATCGTTGATGCGTGAACATCAGCGGTGTCGGTGCCGGTCTATGGGGCAGGGTTTCTCATCGAAACCCTGGAAGCGCTGGGCATTGAGTGCGTGCATGGGCGTGCGCCGTAGCCAGCAATTCACTGTCCGTTGCTCAATGTGGTTGGTGCTTCTCATCTTCTTCTTGTTCGGGTCGATCATGACCGCCCCGTACTTGTTTTCATCTATCTCCTGAAATGCGAAGCCCCGGCTTTCGCGCAGGGCTTCCATGGTGATCGTACTATTGATCCGTCATGAAAGCCCATGCCTCATAAAGAGGTCGCGCTGTTCGTTGCTTATGGTGTGCAGCTTCCGCATTTCGGGGGTGTAGACGGCATGGATCAGGACATGGTTGCTTTCGCACGGAAAATATTTTGGTACCCATGCTCTTCGTCTTGGCCAGAGCTATGTTGAGCGACCGGGAGTTCCGGTCCGTTGTTCGAGTTGGGCTCGTATACCAAACCCGTTACAAGCATCTTCGGTTTTCCGGACCATGAAGGATCGCTCGGGTGCATGGGCATGCACGGTGTGCCAGCTTGCACTTCCCGAGCTTCAGGCCTTACCGCCAGCCACCTCCCAGCGCTTTGTACAGATCTACTGCGGCAAAACGTTGACGTTTGGCCAGGTCAACCACTTCCAAATTGGCGTTCAATGCATTCTGTTGGCTCAGGAGGACCTCTATGTAGCTGGCTTTGGCGCTGCGGTACAGTTCGCGACTGGTGCTCACAGAGCGTTGCAGTACTTCGCTTTGTTGCTGTTTCAATCCGAGGGCCTCGCGCAGGTTCCGTAGGTCGCTCAGTTCGTTCACCACTTCCAAGTATCCCCTCAGAATGTTCTGTTGGTAGGTGTACATCGCTTCCAGCTGCTGAGCACTTGCCGCTTTGAACTGTGCTTTCAGCGCGCTCCGGTTCAGTAGTGGAGCAGCCAGGTTGCCGATCAACTGGTAGGTGATCGAGCTTGGTGAGTCGAACAACAGATCGGTCCGGAAGGCTTGGTAGCCGTAGCCGGCCATCAAATTCAAGTTCGGGTAAAAGGCTGCACGTGCTGCTTTCAAATCAAAGCGGGTGGCAAGTAGTTCATACTCGGATGCACGCACATCGGGCCTGTTGCTCAGCAGTTGCGCCGGAAGCCCGATGGCTGGATCCGTTGGGTCCGGTTTACGCAACGCATTGATGTCTCGTTCGATCGGTCGTGGATATCGGCCCAATAGAAAATTGACGAGGTTCTCGTTCTCGTAAACGCGCTGCAAAAGCTCTTTTTCCAACGCTTGGGTACCCAATAGTTGGGCCTCGAACTGTTGCACTGCCAACTCGTTTGCACGGCCGGCTTCCTTCTGTTGCTGGATCACGTCCAGTGCTTCGCGCTGTTTGGTCGCTGTTTCGCGGATGATCAGCAACTCGTTGTCCAACGCTACGAGTTCATAGTACGCCAGGGCAACATCGGCCACCAGGTTGGTCTGCACCAGGTGTTGTGCTTCCTGGCTGGCCATGTAGCGCGCCATGGCTGCTTTTCGCTGGTTGCGAAGGCGGCCCCAGATGTCCACTTCCCACGAGGCTTGCAGCGCCATGTAGTAGTCCGGTAGGTCGATGGGTACGATCTGTCCGGGCAGGATCTCGGTGCTGATGTTCCCTGCGCCGTCCATGGTGTATAGGCCGAAACGCCGTTGGGCGGCTGTGGCATTGACACCCACCACGGGTAGTTGTGCACCACGTGCGGCACGGGTACTTGCACGGGCCACTTCCATACGCTGGAGAGCCATGCGCAGATCGAAGTTGTGCGTTATTGCACTGTCCAGAAGCTGCACCAGCAGTGGGTCGCCGAAGTAGGTGCGCCAGTCCATGGTGGCCACGTTGGCACTGTCGGTCGTGCCGGCATAGGTGGTGGGCAGCCCTTCACGAGGCTTTTTCAAGGGATCATCCAAGGTGGCGCAGCCGGTAAAAAGCAGGGCCGCGAGCAGGGTGGCGGACAGGATGCGGGCCATGGTGATCAGATCGTTTCGGTGAAGGCCGCTTCCTCCTTACGGCCCGAGCGGTTGAAGCGTTCGGCCAGGGTGGCGAAGATCACGTAGAGACCGGGCACCACGATAACGCCGAAAATGGTGCCGAAGATCATGCCGCCGGCCGCCGCCGAGCCGATGGTGCGGTTGCCGATCTCGCCCGCGCCGCTGGCCAGCATCAAGGGGATGAGGCCCGCGATGAAGGCGAAGCTGGTCATCAGGATGGGGCGCAGGCGGTCGTTGGCGGCTTCCACCGCGGCGTTGAAGGGCGTGGCCCCGGCGCGGTGCTTCAGCGCGGCGAACTCGATGATCAGGATGGCGTTCTTGCCCAATATGCCGATCAGCATGATCATGGCGATCTGCGCGTAGATGTTGTTCTCCAAGCCCAGCAGCAGCAGGAAGAACAGCGCGCCGAACACACCGATGGGCAGCGAGAGGATGATGGGCAGCGGCAGCAGGAAGCTCTCGTACTGTGCGGCCAGCAGCAGGTACACGAAGAGCAGGCTGATGGCAAAGATCACGATGGCCTGGTTGCCCGCGTTGGCCTGGTCGCGCGAGGAGCCCGCCCAGTCGTAGCCGTAGCCCTGCGGCAGTTCGGCGGCCGCCACCTCCTTGATGGCCGCGATGGCATCGCCGCTGCTGTAGCCGGGCGCGGGCTGGCCGTTCACCATGGCCGAGGTGTACATGTTGTAGCGCGTGATCTGCTCCGGACCGTACACCTTCTCAATGCTGAGGAAGGCGCTGTAAGGCACCATCTCACCCGCGTCGTTCTTGATGTAGAGCGCCAGGATGTCGTCCGGCTCGTCGCGGTACTGCGGCGCGGCCTGCACCATCACCTTGTACATCTGCGCGAAGCGGATGAAGTTGGTGGCGTACTCGCTGCCGATGAGCGTCTGCAGGGTGCTCATGGCGTGGTCGGCGGTAATGCCCTTCTCGGCGGCCTTCTCCACATCGATGTGCAGCAGGTACTGTGGGAAGGTGGCGTTGAAGGTGGTGAAGGAGTTGCTGATCTCCGGCCGCTGGTTCAGTTTGTACACGAAGTCGTTGGCCACGCGTTGCAGGTCCTCCAGGTCGCCGGTGCCGGTGCGGTCCAGCAAGCGTAGCTCGAAACCGCTGGAGTTGCCGTAGCCGGGCACGGGCGGTGGGGTGAAGAACTCGATCTCGCCGTCCTTGATGTGCTTGGTGCGTTCGATGAGCTCGGCGATGAGTTCCTGGTCGCTCTGGTCGCGGTCCTTCCAGTTCTTCAGGCTGATCAGGTTCATGCCATAGGTCGCGCCGGTGCCCTCGCTCAGCAGGCTGTAACCGGCCAGGCTGCTCACGTTGGCCACGGCATCCAGCTCGGCGGCCACGCGCTGGATCTCGTCGCTCACGCGCTCGGTGCGCTCCAGGGTGGCGCCGGTGGGTGCGTTGATGTTGGCGTAGATGGTGCCCTGGTCCTCGTTGGGGATGAAGCCCGTGGGCACGAAGGCGCCCGTGAGTCCGGCCCCCACACTGAAGCCGAGCAGTATGCCCCAGGTGACCACGCGCCGGTTGGCGATGGCACCCACAAGTGTCTTGTAGCGCGCGCCAAGCCCGTCGTACCAGCGGTTGAAGGCGGTGAAGAAGCCCGCCAACCGGCCCGGTGCATGGGCATGGTGGTGGTCCACTTTCTTCAGGAAGGTGGCGCACAGGGCGGGGGTGAGGGTGAGCGCCGTGACACCGCTGAGCACGATGGCGATGGCCATGGTGAGGCTGAACTCGCGGTAGAAGATGCCGGTGGGGCCTTCCAGGAAGGAGACCGGGATGAACACCGCGCTCATCACCAGGGTGATGGCGATGATGGCGCCGGTGATCTCGCGCATGGCACGCTCGGTGGCCTTGCGCGGACCCATGCCGGTCTGCTCCATCTTGGCGTGCACGGCCTCGATCACCACGATGGCGTTGTCCACCACGATGCCGATGGCCAGCACCAGCGCGAAGAGGGTGATGAGGTTGAGCGAGAAGCCCAGCAGGCCCATGAAGAAGAAGGTGCCCACCAGCGATACGGGGATGGCGATGATGGGGATGATGGTGGAGCGCACGTCCTGCAGGAAGATGAACACCACGAGCGCCACCAGGATGAAGGCCTCCAGCAGGGTCTTCAACACTTCGCTGATGGAGGCGTCGAGGAACTCGCTCACGTCGTAGCCCAGGGTGTACTCCATGCCGGGCGGGAAGGAGCGGGCCTCGATCTCCTCCATCTTGGCCTTGATGTCGGCGATGACCTCACGGGCGTTGGTGCCGGGGCGCTGCTTCAGCATGATGGCGGCGGAGGGCTGGCCGTTCTCCTTGCTCAGCACCTTGTAGTCCTGCGAGTCGAACTCGATCTCCGCGATGTCCTTCAAGCGCACCAGTTCACCCTGGTCGGTGGCCTTCACCACCATGTTCTCGTAGCCCTCGGGAGTGTTGAATTTGCCGGTGTAGCGCAGCACGTATTGCAAGGTGTTGGCGCGCTTGCCGCTGCTTTCCCCGATCTTGCCGGGCGCGGCCTCCACGTTCTGCCGCTTCAGCACTTCCACCACCTCGTTGGCGCCGATGTCGTACATCAGCAGCTTGTCGGGCTTCAGCCATACGCGCATGGCGTATTCGCGGGCGCCGAGGATCTCCGCCAGACCCACACCCTCGATGCGCTTGAGCTCCTTGAGGATGTTGATGTCGGCGAAGTTGAAGAGGAACTTCTCGTCGAGGGTGGTGTCGGTGCTCAGCACGTTGATGTAGAGCAGCATGCTGTTCTGCACCTTCTCCACCTCCACGCCGGATTTGATCACCTCCTCGGGCAGTTCGTCCAGCACGGTGCTCACGCGGTTCTGCACGTTCACGGCCGCCAGGTCGGGGTCCACGCCGGGCTTGAAGATGATCTGGATGACGCTGACCCCGTCGTTGCCGCTCACGCTGGTCATGTACTGCATGCCGGGCACGCCGTTGATGGCGCGCTCCAGCGTGGTCACCACGGCCTTCACGCTGGTCTCGGCGTTGGCACCGGTGTAGCGGGTGGTCACGTTCACCTCGGGCGGGGCGATGTCCGGGAACTGGGTCACGGGCAGGCCCTGCAGCCCGATGATCCCCAGCACTACGATGATGATGGAGAGGACGATCGAGAGGACGGGGCGGTGGATGAACTTGGCGGTCACGGCGTGGTGGCGATCAGTTGATGTTCAGCTTGGCCAGTGCCGCCTCGGTGGCGATGGGCTGCGGTACGATGCGGTCGCCCTGGCGCAGGCGCTGCACGCCCTCGAACACGATGCGCTCCTCGGGCGCCAGGCCGTTGGCCACCACGTACAGGTCGGGCAATCGGAACGATGTGCTGATGTTGCGCTGCTCCACGGTGCTGTCGGCCTTCACCACCAGCACGTACAACTTGTCCTGCACCTCGAAGGTGGAACGCTGGGGCACCAGCATTGCCTTGGACGCGGTGCGGCGCAACACCACCTTGGCGTTGGAGCCGTGGCGAAGGGTGCGCTCGGGGTTGGGGAATCGGGCGCGCAGGGCGATGTTGCCCGTTCCCTGGTCGAACTCGCTCTCGGCGATCTCGATGTACCCGGGGTGCGTGTAGGCCTCGCCGTTGGGCAGCAGCAGGGTCACGCGGCGCATGCTGCTGTCGTTCAGTTCCGGCCGCAGGTTGAAGAATTCCAGCTCGGAGAGATGGAAGTAGGCGAACATCTCGTTGTTGTCCGTGATCGTGGTGAGCACATCTTCGGGCTTCACCACACTGCCCACCTTGTACGGGGTGCGGTTGATACGCCCTTTGTAGGGGGCCTTGATCCGTGAGAAGCCGAGGTTCAACGCGGCCTGGTCCCGGTGCGAGGTGGCCTCGTCCACACGGGCCTTCAGGGCGTCCACCTTCGCCTTCAACATGTCGAACTCGGCCTGCGAGGAGATGTCCTTGCGCACCAGTCCCCATACGTTCTCGAGCTCCACCTCGGCGGCCTTGAGTTCGGCTTCGGCGACCTTCAGCGCCGCGGCGGCCTTCTGCAGTTCGATCTCGCTCTCCTTGCTGCTCACATCGAAGAGCAGCTGGCCTTCCTCCACCGGTTGGCCCTCGTCCACGTAGATCCGCTCCACATAGCCCCCGATCCTGCTGCGCACCTCCACGTAGCGGATGCTTTGCACCTCGGCCACGAACTCGCGCTCGCGGGTGGCGTCCTGAACGATGGGGCTCAGGACTTCGAAGGCTTCCGCTTCAGTGGTGGTCGGTGCATCACCACAGGCGGTGAGCAGGGTATAGATGACCGGCGCTATCCAGTAGCGCAACTGCGAGGAAGAGAGGAGGTCCATGGTTGGTGCGGGTGCATGGCAAGCCCGCGCCGGCATTGGCCGACGAAGGGCAGGTTCTTACATGGTGGGAGTTGCGATCAGGTGGCGGACCGGAATGTGTGGCGCAGGGATCGGAACTGGGTGCCGCTAAAGCGGTGCAAATGTATCAGCAAGTGCCACCAACGCTGATCATGCTCATACATCGGTGAATCACAATTGTTGTGAACGGTCACTGGGCTATCCCGTTTGTAGGTCCTTGGTGGTGTCTCGGGTCACTACATGTGGCTGGTCAGGTTGGTGTTCCAAGGCATCCCCGACCTTCGCCCCATGCGGAAACACGCCCTGCTCGCCCACCTCAACACCTTGCTCGATCAGCGCATACACGCCCTGAAGTCCGAGCTCGCCACCACCCTCGAGGCCCGCAACAGCGACACCAAGAGCAGTGCAGGGGACAAGCACGAGGTGGGCCGCGCCATGGTGCAGCAGGAGCTGGATCAGCTGGAAACGCAACTGGCCAAGACGCAGGCCATGCAGCAGGTACTCGCACGTGTGCCGCTGGACCGCAGTTACGATCGTGTGGCCTTCGGCAGCTTGGTCACCACCGACCAAGGGTGCTACTTCATCGCCATCGGGCTGGGGGCGGTGGAGGTGGGCCGAAGTGCTGCGGAGAGCACAGCTTGTTTTGCGGTGTCGCTGGCTGCGCCCATCGGGCAGGCTTTGCAGGGGCGCAGGGTGGGAGAGGAACTCGTTTTCAACGGGCGAACGATCCGTGTTCTGGCCGTGGTCTAAGCCTGTGCTTTCGCACTGCTGAGGTTCCGTGGGAATGTGTACTTTTGCCGCCGACAGACGGCGGGCGAATGAGGAAGAGGGGACCGCCCCTCTTTTTTGTTCCCCGCATCCGGAAGACCAGAATGATCACCGTGGAACAGGTTAAAAGCCTCGTGGAAAGGCACTTGGAGGGCACTACGCACTTCCTGGTGGACGTGGCCGTGCGCCCCGGTGGCAAGGTGGTGGTGGAAGTGGACAACGACAAGGCCATAACCATCGATGAGCTGGTGCGCCTGAACAAAGCCGTGCGCGAGGACCTGGGCGAGGAGGCCGACGACTACGAGTTCCAGTTCAGCAGCCCGGGCATGGGGCGCCCCTTCAAGGTGGAGCGCCAATTCCGCAAACACACCGGCCGCATCGTGGAGGTCCTCTTCAACGACGGGCGTAAAATGAACGGCCAACTGGCCGATTACAACGGAGACTCCATCGGTATCCGCATCCAACACCCCAGCAAGGTGAAGGGGCGTTTGCCAAAACTCGACGAGGAGGTGACCACCTTCCCCGTCGCGGACATCAAAGCCACTCAAGCAATCATCAAGTTCAACTGATCGTGCCATGAGCACTGTGAACCTCATCGAATCCTTCGGGGAATTCAAGGACCTGAAGAACATTGACCGTGTGACCATGATGGGCATCCTGGAGGATGTCTTCCGCGGTGTTGTGAAACGCCGTTTCGGGGACGAAGCCAACGTGGACATCATCATCAACCCCGACAAGGGTGACCTGGAGATCTGGCTCAACCGCGTGATCGTGGAGGACGGCATGAGCGAGGACGACAACCTGGAGATCGAGCTGGCCGAGGCCCGCAAGATCGAGCCCGACTTCGAGGTGGGCGAGGAGGTGAGCCAGGAGGTGAAGATCGCCGACTTCGGCCGCCGCAACATCCTCTCCCTGAAACAGAACCTCCAGAGCCGCATCATGGAGCTGGAGAAGGACCACCTCTACAAGAAGTACGCGGACCGCGTGGGCGAGATCATCACCGGTGAGGTGTACCAGATCTGGAAGCGCGAGACCCTGGTGCTGGACGATGAGGGCAACGAACTGATCCTGCCCAAGGACCAGCAGATCAAGACCGACTTCTTCAAGAAGGGCGACAGTGTGCGCGCCGTGGTGTGGAAGGTGGACATGTACAACAACTCGCCCAAGGTGATCCTGAGCCGCACGGCCCCGGAGTTCCTGGCCAAACTGTTCGAGCAGGAAGTGCCCGAGGTGGCCGATGGCCTCATCACCATCAAGCGCATCGTGCGCGAGCCCGGTGAGCGCGCCAAGGTGGCGGTGGAGAGCTACGATGACCGCATCGATCCGGTGGGCGCATGCGTGGGCATGAAGGGCAGCCGCATCCATGGCATCGTGCGCGAGCTGCGCAACGAGAACATCGACGTGATCAACTTCACCAGCAACGAGCAACTGCTCATCCAGCGCGCCCTCAGCCCCGCCAAGGTGGGCGAGATCAAGTTGGACCAGGAGCACAAGCGTGCCGAGGTGTACATGAAGCCCGATCAGGTGGCGCTCGCCATCGGCAAGGGTGGGCACAACATCAAGCTGGCCGGCCGCCTGTCCGGTTTCGACATCGATGTGTACCGCGAGACCGACGAGGTGACCGATGACGTGAGCTTGGACGAGTTCAGCGACGAGATCGATCAGTGGATCATCGACGAGTTCAAGAAGATCGGGTTCGATACCGCGCGCAGCGTGCTGGATGTACCGGCCGAAGACCTGGTGAAGCGCACCGATCTGGAAGAAGAGACCATCAACGAAGTGCTGCGCGTGCTCCGCGCTGAACTGGAAGGATAAGCAGAGCGCCTGCACCATGGGGTGGGGCGACGAAAGGGACGAACGAACATTGAAGGCAGCGCATGAGCGAAGCGACGGATAAGGGCATACGACTGAGCAAAGTGGCCAGGGAATTCAACCTGGCCGTGAGTACCGTGGCCGAATTCCTGGAAAAGAAGGGCCACAAGGTGGAGACCAACCCCAACACCAAGATCGATGGGGCGCTCTACGACCTGCTGATGGCCGAGTTCGGGAAGGACAAGGAGATCAAGCAGGCCAGTCGTGCCGTGGTGGAGCAGCGCCAGGAGCGTGAGACCATCACCCTGGCAGGTGGTCAGCCCAAGCCCGAGGCCAAGCCGAAGGAGGAGCCTGAGGTGCCTGCGCCGAGCGCGGTAGCCGAAACTCCTGTACCCGTGCGTACGCCACAGCCTGCGCCGGAAGCTCCGGCCGAGCCCGAGGTGATCAAGGCCAAGGCCGAGAAGCCTGCCGTGAAAGTGGTGCGCAGCATTGACCTGGATGCGCCGCTGAAGAAAAAAGCAGCCGCAGCGCCCGAGCCCAAAGCCGAAGCGCCCGCCGCTCCGGAAACGCCCGCAGTGGAGCCCGAGCCGGTGGCCCAAGCACCTGCCGCCACGGAAGAACCCGCTGCGCCCGAGGTGCCCGAAGTGCCTGCAGCACCTGCAGCACCCGCAACTTCCGCCGCGCCGGAAACTACGGCCGCACCCGCTGCTCCCGCCACGCCCGCCGAGCCGGAGACCATCCGTGTGAACGTGCAGAAGCTCGCTGGTCTGAAGACCCTGGGCAAGATCGAACTGCCGGTGGAGCGCCAGCGCAAACCGGCCGAACGCCCGGACAACGAGCGAGGCCGCCGCAAGCGCATCGTGAAGCCCGGTCCGGTGAACGTGGACCGTGCCGTGCAGCAGGAGCAACGCAATGCGCCCGCAGGCCGCCCCGGCGAACTGGACGAGAACGCCGTGAAGCGCAAGGTGAGCGAGACGCTCGCTCGCCTTACCGGCACCGGCAAGAGCAAGGGCTCCAAACTGCGTCGCGACAAACGCGATCAGCGCTACCAGCGCTTCGAGGAAGAGCAGGCCGCACGCGAACTGGCCGGCAAGACCATCAAGGTCACCGAGTTCGTTACCGCCAGCGAATTGGCGTCCATGGTGGGCGTTAATGTCACCGACATCATCAAGGCCTGTTTCAGCCTGGGTATGATGGTGAGCATCAACCAGCGCCTCGATGCGGAGACCCTTGCGGTCATTGCGGAGGAGTACGGCTTCAAGGTGGAGTTCGTAGGTGCCGATGTGCAGGAGAACATTTCCGAGGAAGCCGACGATCCCGCACGCGTTGCGCCGCGTTCGCCCATCGTTACCGTGATGGGCCACGTGGACCACGGTAAGACCTCGCTGCTCGACTATGTGCGCAAGGCCAACGTCATCGCCGGTGAGGCCGGTGGCATCACCCAGCACATCGGTGCGTACAGCGTGATGCTGGAGAACGGCAAACGCATCACCTTCCTCGATACTCCGGGTCACGAGGCCTTCACCGCCATGCGTGCACGGGGTGCGCAGGTCACCGACATCGCCATCATCGTGATCGCGGCGGACGACAGCGTGATGCCACAGACCCGCGAGGCCATCAATCACGCGCAAGCCGCTGGTGTGCCCATGGTCTTCGCCTTCAATAAGATGGACAAGGAGGGCGCCAACGCGGAAAAGATCCGCGAGGAGCTCAGCCAGATGAACATCCTGGTGGAGGAGTGGGGTGGCAAGTTCCAGACCCAGGAGATCAGTGCCAAGAAGGGCACCAACGTGGACCAGCTGCTGGAGAAAGTGCTCCTGGAGGCGGAGATCCTCGACCTGAAGGCCGACCCCGGCAAACGGGCGCACGGTGTCATCATCGAAAGCTCGTTGGAACAGGGCCGCGGTTATGTGAGCACCCTGTTGGTGGACTCCGGTACCCTGCGCAAAGGCGATGTGATCCTGGCCGGTCAGTACAGCGGCCGTGTCCGCAACATGTTCAACGAACGGGGCCAGCAGGTCGCCGAGGCAGGGCCTTCAACGCCCGTCTCCATCCTGGGCCTCGATGGTGCTCCCAACGCCGGCGACCAGTTCCTGGTGTTCGAGGACGAACGCGAAGCGCGCCAGATCGCCACGCGTCGCCAGCAGTTGCAGCGCGAACAAGGCATCCGTACCCACAAGCACATCACGCTGGACGAGATCGGACGACGCCTGGCCATCGGCGACTTCAAGGAGCTCAACATCATTGTGAAGGGCGACGTGGACGGTTCCGTGGAAGCACTCACCGACTCCTTGCTGAAGCTCACCACCGAGTCCATCAAGGTGAACGTGATCCACAAGGCCGTAGGTCCCATCGCGGAAAGCGACATCCTGCTCGCCAGCGCATCGGACGCCATCGTCATCGGTTTCCAGGTACGCCCCACGCCCGGTGCGCGCAAACTGGCCGAGACCGAAGAGATCGACATCCGCCTCTACTCCATCATCTACGACGCGATCGAGGAGATCAAGCAGGCCATGGAAGGCATGCTGGCGCCCAAGGAGGTGGAGAAGATCACCGGTACCGCCGAGGTGCGCGAGGTCTTCAAGATCAGCAAGGTGGGTACCGTGGCCGGTTGCTACGTGCTGGATGGCAAGATCGAGCGCAAGAACAAGGTGCGCCTCATCCGCGACGGTATCGTGGTGTACACCGGCGACCTCGATGCTCTGAAACGTTTCAAGGACGAAGTGAAGGAGGTGACACACGGATACGAGTGCGGTCTCTCCATCAAGAACTTCAACGACATCAAGGTCGGCGACAACGTCGAGGCCTTCGAGATGACCGAAGTGAAGCGCACCTTGGGCGATTGATCCAAGTTGTGAACGCTATTCATCAGAAGGCCGGGAGCGATCCCGGCCTTTTGCTTTTCTCATCCATCGGCCCGCTTCACCAAAGTCTCACCGGTGTCGTTCTTCCGCGTCATCTGCGCGATCAATTCGCGATGCACGAAGAACAGGAAAGCACTGTGTGTTGCGAGCAGCAGTAGGGGAATGAGCGCGGTTGCTGACCTCGTTACATCCACGGGAACAAGCAGGGCGATCAGCAGGAAGAGCAGCGCGGCAGGATGATGGAGCACATAGTGCAGCCGACCATGGTGCACATACACTTGTGTGCGTGATACGAGCAGGTAGGGATGGTACAGGATGAACTGCGCCCAGTGCGGGCCGAAGTTCCGTTGCGATGTTGTGCCTTCGCGAAGTTGCTGGCCGCGTGCCATGATCACCTCTTGTGCACGCTCCAGCACGGCCTCATCCGCGCCTTGCAGCGCAACCGAGAAATGCGACCTGACGAGCAGGGGCCACCAATGCATGCTGCAGGCAGCAAGGCACGGTCAGCGTGCGCGCATCACGTTCACCAGGTCCTCGGCAATGATGCCTTCCTTCTTGCCCATGATGGCCTGGTCGTCGCGCAGGTACATCAGCTCGCCGGTGCCGGCGTTGAAGAAGCGCTTGAAGCAATGCTTGTTGCGATGGTCGCCGATGGTGATCACCACGTCGCTCACCACCGCACCGCGGTTCTGCTCCTCCACGGCGGCCAGCACCTTGCTGCGGCCCACCACCTGTACGGGGGCGGTGTACTGCTCCTTCACCTTGGCCGCATCGGCCAGGCTTTTGTCCAAGTCCTCCTGGGCCAGCATCAGCTCCGCATCACGGATCAGGCGCCCGCGTGATGCATAGATGCGGTCGGCCGTGGCCTTGTCGGTGATCTTGCCGCTCTCCACCAGCTTCAGGTAGTCCTGCAGGTGTTTCACATAAGCGGCCACCATGGCGGTGCCGGTCTCGAAGCTCTTGGGGTCGATCAGCAGGAAGGCCAGGTCGCGCTCGGCAGGGATGCCGGTGAAGGCGTTGTCCGACACTTGCAAGGTCTCGCCCTTCTTGGCTTTCCAGCCTTGCACCACGGCCATGAAGGTGCCCTCGAACTTCACGGGATCGGTGCGGCGCACTTTCATCAGGTAGGTCTTTTCGGGGCTTACCGGCTGCATGCCCAGATCGGCCACGGTAATGAACTCGAAGGCCGCGTTGAACTTCCAGTGGCTCTTCACGGCCTCCATCACGGCGCGGTCGTAGGGCGTATTCCCGCCATCGAGCACCACGTGCAGGGTGCTTGCTTTGGCAGCCTTGGCAGCAGCGCCATCGAATGTGCCGTATTGGGCGTTCGTATTGAGGAGCAGGAGGGATGAAGCGAGTACGGTGAGAAGGTGGCGCATCGGGGGTCGAAGGGGTTGTCTGTTTCTGGAACGTAAGTCCGGTGTGCGGCGGAACCTGTTGGGGATCCATCCACCACACCGGATGCAGGCCAAGTGCCCGGCGAAATTAGTGCCACCCTATGCCCACCTTTGGCCCAGTTGCTAACAGGGTGAACAACACAGTGTCGAAACCGGAGGATGATGGCCTGCAACGCTGGCTGGACCGGAGCGAAGTGCTGCGCGATACCGTGGCGCAACTCCGCAAGGACCTGGCATTGCCGGAGGAGGATCTGCCGGTGCCGCCCGTGGGGGAGGAAGCCTTCGAGACCCTGCGCGCTGCCGTCCTTCCCGTGCTGGAACGCTTGCTGCGCAAGGGCATGAGCGCCCTGCAGGTGGCGCTGTACCGCGTGGATATCCCGGAGGCCCACATGCGGCGCACCATGCAGCTTGGTGGGCTGTATGCCCTGGCCGGCGAGTGTGTGCTGAGGGCCTTGCAGAAGGTGCTTACACGCATGCGTTTCGCCGGTCGTTTTTGAATGAACGATAGTGGGAACACCCACGGCCTTTGAGGCGTATGAAGGGCCGCCCGCAAAGCGGAAAACCTACCTTTGCACCAGGATCCGAACAGGACCCCACCATGGACAAACACTCCTACCTGAGCAACGGCGACACGTCAGCGCTCGACGCCATCTACCAGCAATACCTCAGCGACCCCGCCTCCGTCGATGCCGGATGGGCGCGCTTCTTCGAAGGTTTCGAGCTGGCACGTACCGAGTTCAACGCATTGCCCGGCGTGAAACACGCCGTTGGTGGTGGGGACAGCGAACACCTCCGCAAGGAGTTCAAGGTGCTCGACCTGATCGTGGGCTACCGTGCCCGCGGCCACTTCTTCACACACACCAATCCGGTGCGCGAGCGGCGCAAGTACGAGCCCACCCTCGCCGTGGAGAACTTCGGCCTTTCCACCGCAGACCTGGACACCGTGTTCGAGGCAGGCAACGAGATCGGCATCGGTGCCGCCAAGCTGCGCGACATCATCGCCATGTTGGAGCAGACCTACTGCAACAACATCGGCGTGGAATTCCGCCACATCCGCCAGCCCGAAAAGGCCAAGTGGCTCGAACAGCGCATGGAGAAGGTGCGCAACACGCCCGAGTTCTCACTGGAAGAGAAGAAGGAGTTCCTCTTCAAGCTCAACCAGGCCGTGGTCTTCGAGAAGTTCCTCGGCAAGAAGTTCATCGGCCAGAAGCGCTTCAGCATTGAAGGTGTGGAATGCCTGATCCCCGCGCTGGATTGGATCATTGAGCACGGCGCCAAGGCCCACGATGTGAAGGACGTGGTGATCGGCATGGCGCACCGCGGTCGCCTCAACGTGCTGGCCAACACGCTGAACAAGACCTACGAGAGCATCTTCACCGAGTTCGAAGGCAAGGACTACGAGGATGCCCTGGTGGAAGGCGACGTGAAGTACCACATGGGCTACAACAGCCGTGTGAAGACCGAGAGCGGCAAGGAGGTGACCCTCACCCTGAGCCCCAACCCCAGCCACCTGGAGAGCGTGGGACCCGTGGTGCAGGGCATGGCACGCGCCATCATCGAGCGTCACCATGGCTTCGACTTCCGCAAGGCCGTGCCAGTGATCATACACGGCGATGCCGCCATCGCAGGCCAGGGTGTGGTGTACGAACTGGTGCAGATGGCGGGCCTGAAGGCCTACACCACCGGCGGCACCGTGCACATCGTCACCAACAACCAGGTGGGCTTCACCACCAACTACATCGACGGGCGCACCAGCATCTACTGCACCGATGTGGGCAAGGTGACGCAGTGCCCCATCTTCCACGTGAACGCCGATGATGTGGAGGCCGTGGCCTACGTGATGCAACTCGCGCTGGACTACCGCCAGGAGTTCGGCACCGACGTGTTCATCGACCTGCTGGGCTACCGCCGCCACGGACACAACGAGGGCGACGAGCCCAAGTTCACGCAACCCGTGCTGTACAAGGCGATCTCCAAACATCCCGATCCCCGCGAGATCTACAAGGAGAAGCTGCTCGCCAGCGGAACCATCGAGGCCGGCTTGGCCAAGGAGATGGAGCAGCAGTACCAGGACATGCTGCAGGCGCGTCTGGACGAGGCCAAGCAGATCGAGAAGAGCAAGATCACACCCTTCCTCGCACACCGCTGGGTGGGCTTCGAGCGGCCGGACATCAGCGCTTTCGATGAAAGCCCCGCCACCGGTGTGGCCAAGAAGACCCTGAAGGCGATCGGTGCCAAGCTCACCGAGATACCGGAAGGCAAGAAGTTCTTCAGCAAGCTGGAGCGCATCCTGCAGGACCGCGCCCGCATGATGGAGGAGGAGAAGCTGGATTGGGGCATGGCCGAGCTGCTCGCTTTCGGCAGTGTGGCCATGGACGGCAAGCCCATGCGCCTCACCGGGCAGGACGTGGAACGCGGCACCTTCAGCCACCGCCACGCCGTGGTGAAAGTGGAGGACAGCGAGGAGGAATACATGCACCTGGCGCACCTCTCCAAGGACCAGGGCCTGGTGGAGATCTACAACAGCCTGCTGAGCGAATACGCCGTTATGGGCTTCGAGTACGGCTACGCGTTCTATGAGCCGGAAGCCCTGCAGATCTGGGAGGCCCAGTTCGGCGACTTCGTGAACGGGGCACAGATCATCCTTGACCAGTACCTCTGTGCTGCCGAGGAGAAATGGAACGCCATGAACGGCCTGGTGCTGCTGCTGCCCCACGGCTACGAAGGACAAGGTGCCGAGCACAGCAGTGCGCGCATGGAACGTTTCCTGAGCACCGCCGCCGATGGCAACATGCAACTGGTGAACTGCACCACACCGGCCAACTATTTCCACGTGCTGCGTCGCCAGTTGGCGCGCAACTTCCGCAGGCCGCTGGTGGTGTTCACGCCCAAGAGCCTGTTGCGCCACCCCAAGTGCGTGAGCAGCCTGGACGATCTGGCCAAGGGCCGTTTCCAGGAGGTGATCGACGATGCCAGCGCCGACCCCAAGAAGGTGACCACCGTGGTCCTCTGCCAGGGCAAGATCTATTACGAACTGCTGGAGAAGCAACAGGAGCTGGGTGCGGAGGACACCGCCATCGTGCGCGTGGAGCAACTGCATCCGCTGCCCGACAAGCAACTCGCCGCCGTTCTTAAGAAGTACAGCAACTCCACCCGTACCCTGTGGGTGCAGGAGGAGCCCGCCAACATGGGTGCATGGATGTACATGCAGATGAACTTCACCGAACATCCTGTCCTCTCTGCGTACAAGCTGCAGCGCATCAGCCGCAAAGCCAGCGGTGCACCCGCCACGGGCAGCAGCGTGCGCTGGGCCATGCAGCAGAAGTCCATCATCGAAGAAGCGTTCACCGACCGGGTCGTAGGTAAGGACGGCAAAAGCACCAAGTCCAAGGCCCGCGCGTGAAAAGCCGAGATCAAATGCACAGTGAATGGTCATTCGTGACTGGTGAATGGAAGTCGGCGTTAGAGCCCATTCGCCATTGACCATTCACCATTCACTCACAACCATCAACCTCCAACTGCCTCAACCTTCAATGGCAACCATCGACATCAAAGTCCCCAGTCCCGGAGAGAGCATCAGCGAAGTGCGCATTGCGCAATGGCTCGTGAAGAACGGCGACGTGGTGGAGAAGGACCAAGTGATCGCCGAGATCGACAGCGACAAGGCGACGCTTGAACTGAGTTCCGATGCCGAGGGCCGCATTGAACTGCTCGCCGAGGCCGATGTGCCGGTGAACGTGGGTGATGTGGTGGCGAAGGTGGATACCAGCGTGAAGGCCGAGAAAAAGGCTTCGGCTCCGGCCAGCGTGAAGGAGGACGCTTCGACTCCGCTCAGCGTGAAGAAGGAGGACGCTTCGACTTCGCTCAGCGGGAAGAAGCCTGCGCCTGCCGCTGCTCCCGCTACCGCTGCATCCGCCACTCCGGTGGCCAAGGCCGTGATGGCGGAGAAGGGTGTGGATGCCAGCAAGCTGAAGGGCAGTGGTCCCAACGGCCGCATCACCAAGAGCGATGTGGAAGCCTACATCGCCGGCGGTGTGGATGCTGGTGGCCTGCTGATGAACGGCTGGGGCGGAAGCCGCGACCAGAGCCGCAACAAGATGAGCACCCTGCGCAAGAAGGTGGCCGAGCGCTTGGTGAGCGTAAAGAACAACACTGCCATGCTCACCACCTTCAACGAGGTGGACATGAGCGCGGTGATGGCCCTGCGCGACAAGTACAAGGACAAGTTCAAGGAGCAGAAGGGCGTGAACCTGGGCTTCATGAGCTTCTTCACCAAGGCCTGCACCGAAGCGTTGCGCCTGTTCCCCGCAGTGAACGCGCAGATCGATGGTGAAGAGATGCTGATGCACGACTATGCCGACATCGGCATCGCCGTAAGCAGTCCCAAGGGCCTGATGGTGCCTGTGGTGCGCAACGCCGAGCGCATGAGCCTGGCGGAGATCGAGGCCAAGATCAAGGAGCTTGCGATCAAGGCGCGCGACGGCAAGCTGAGCATCGATGAGATGACCGGTGGCACCTTCACCATCACCAACGGCGGCGTGTTCGGCAGCATGCTCAGCACACCCATCATCAACCCGCCGCAGAGCGCAATTCTGGGTATGCACAACATCGTGGAGCGCCCAGTGGCCGTGAATGGACAGGTCGTGATCCGCCCCATCATGTACGTGGCCCTCAGCTACGATCACCGCATCATCGACGGCAAGGAGAGCGTGAGCTTCCTGTACAAGGTGAAGGAGATGATCGAGGATCCCACGAAGCTGGTGTTCGGAGGGAAGGATCCGGGGGAGGTGTTGTTGGGGCTTTAGTCCAACAGGCGCCCCGCCTGTTGACTGAAGGCACGACAACTGCCCGTATCAAACCGTAGTTGCACCCTGAGCGATGGATGATCATGCTTCCTCGATTTATGGGTCTTTGCGGACCTATCGTAACCAACGACTGCTCTATTGGGAACGACGCAGGCTTATCTTCTTGGGCCTCCTGTGCATTCCAACTGCACTGGTGTTGCTGTCATCGGAGATCATTGGCGCGGCAGTGGCGGACAAGGGAGGCGGCCTGTTGATAGCATTGATCTACCTCCTTGTGGGTTTTGTGGGAGCGAATGCATGCTATTCAGTGGTGTACATTCCCGAGTTCCTGCTTATGGGCACCCAGTGGATAAAGCTTTGGGAGCGGGCGAGGGTATGGATATTCTTGGTGGGATGTATGGTCGGTATCGTGTTCGCATTCGGGTATTGCAAGGAGGTGATATGGCTGCTGGCTCGCAGCAGCGGTTGAAGCCGTTCATTGAGGGCAATGGCGCATCCCGCCACTGTCTTGATCGATGATGGTGAAGGAAGCGCGCGATCTAGGCTATTCGTACCCGAAATAGCGCCGCCTTGCTTCCTCCCTTTTCAGGTGCCTTTCATAGCGCGCCTGATCGAGGAATGGAATGTGGTCGGACATCGTGAAGTGCCAATGTGAGCTTGTTGAATCATACCGGTGGGCCTTAGTCATCTTTCGGTATGGTGTCAAGTGCTGGTCGGCTGACCTGTTTGGTCGGCAGCATGAGCCGGTCCTTGTGTGCCTCGTTAGCCTGCCGTGAACCGTAGTTGATGTGCCTATCCATTTTGTCGACGAATAAGGGCGAGGCGTCGATGAGTGGTGAAATTTTTCACATGGATGGAAATTCCAGGCGGGTCTTGTTGGGTTCAGCTTTCCGAGCATGCGCCCACACGGGTATGTTGACAACTGGTAATGTTTGTCAATAAAAACCACCCGTTGAGGCGGCTACGTTTGCCCGGATCCCATCCGTATCATGCTCGTGCCAAACCCGTTCGCTCCGGTCGTTAAGTACGATCGCCCAGGTGACCTCGGGTGCTTTGTGAAGTCCCAATGCCCTGGAATAGCCGGTGGCATGGTGCGCTTCCTCGAAGCAGCAAATGGTATGACCGGCCGGAGACCATCATACTGGACGCTACATGGCTGAACACGTACGCTTCGCACCCGCTGCCCGATCGATCGGCAGCATCCTGCTCAAGTCCTTCAAAACCTTCTTCGCCGTAGCGACGGTGCTGCTGCTTTGGAGTACCGAGGCACAAGCCACGCACGCCATGGGGGGCGAGCTCACTTACGAGTGCGTGGGGCCGAACCGCTATCGGGTGCGCCTCAATTTCTACCGTGATTGTAACGGTGTTTCCGCTCCGAGCAACTGCTCCAACGGACGCCAGTTCCGTGTGCGCAGCACCCAGTGCAACGCCAACTTCACGGCCTGCTTCGGCCTTGATGGCGTGGAGGTGGTGACGCCCATCTGCTTGAGCGCCATCGACCGTTGCGTGAACACTGCCGGTCAGTACGGTATCCAGCGCTACCGCTATAGCACCATCATCGACCTCAACCAGTGGGCCAGCTGTGGTACCGACTGGATCATTGATTGGGACCTGTGCTGCCGCAACAACGCCATCACTTCGCTGAACAACCCGGGCGGCCGCAACCTGTACCTCTATGCTCGGTTGAACAATACCCTCGCCGCTTGCAACAACTCACCCCGCTACCTCAACGATCCCACACCCTTTGCTTGCGTGGGCCAGCAGGTGTCCTACAACCACGGCTTCAATGATGTTGATGGCGACTCGCTGAGCTTCTCCCTTACTCCCGCGTTGGGTACCAATGGTAGTACCATCCCCTACAACGCTGGCTACAGTTTCACACAACCCATCGTGACGAGCGGCGGTGCGAACGCGGTGCAGATAGACCCGGTGACGGGTACGATCAGTTTCGTGCCAAGTATCCAGCAATTCAGCGTGGTGAGCGTGCTGGTGCGCGAATGGCGGAACGGTGTTCAGATCGGTGAATACATCCGCGATGTGCAGTTCGCCATCATCGCCTGTGTGAACAACAACCCGTCCGTATCGGGTATCAATGGCTCGGGCCAATTCAGCACCACGGTGTGCGCCGGTCAGCCGATCACCTTCACGGTCCCTTCCACCGATGCCGACCCCGGGCAGACCGTTACGATGACCTGGAACAATGGTATTCCGGGTGCGAGCTTCACGGTGGGTGCCGGGCCTTTGCCGGTGGGAACGTTCACCTGGACGCCCACGGCAGCGAACATCGGGCAGAACCTGTTCACCGTGAACGTGCAGGATGATGCTTGTGCACTGAACGGGGTGAACAATTTCGGTTTCTCCATACAAGTAACACCGCCCTTTACACCAGCCAATGCCGGGCCCGACCAGAGCGTGTGCGGCCTGAGCACCACCATGGCGGCTTTGCTACCCTTCGCGCAAGTGCCAGGACAATGGAGCGTGATCAGTGGCAGTGGAACTTTCGCCAATCCGGGCAGTCCCACCAGCACGGTGACCGGACTTACGCCTGGCCCCAACGTGTTCCAATGGAGCGTGAACTATGGCACCTGCGGAACCACCAATGCACAGGTGACGGTAAATGCCTTCGACCCCGCACAGCCTGCAGCCAATGCCGGCCCCAACCAGGACCTGTGCCTGCCAACAACGAGCACCACGCTTGCTGGCAATACCGCCACCTTCCCGGCGGTGGGCACGTGGACCGTGGTAAGCGGCTCCGGCGTCTTCGCCAATGCCAACAGTGCCAATACCGCGGTGAGCGGGCTGGCGCCCGGGAACAACGTGTTCCGCTGGACGATCGACAACGGTGCCTGCACGCCGCCTACCAACAGCCTGGTGACGATCCGTGTGTTCGACAACAACCAGCCCGCCGCCAACGCCGGCCCCGACCAACAACTGTGCGCACCCAATACCAGCACCACGCTGGCCGGTAACCAGCCCATCGTGCCCGCCACCGGACTGTGGACCGTGGTGAGCGGTACCGGAACGTTCGCCAATGCGGCCCAGCGGAACACCACGGTAAGCGGCCTCTCCATCGGTGTGAACACGCTTCGCTGGACGATCACTAATGGCCCCTGCTTGCCGCCGAACACGGCTGATGAAGTGAACATCGTGGTCTTCGACCCGAACAGCCCCAACGCCAACGCCGGTCCCAACCAGCAGGTCTGCAGCGCCACCGCTACGCTGGCAGGCAGTACGCCCACCGCACCGGCCACCGGCACCTGGACCGTGGTGAGCGGCACCGGCACCTTCGCCAACGCATCTTCGCCCGGCACAGGTGTGAGCGGACTGAGCATTGGCAACAACGTGTTCCAGTGGACGGTGAACAATGGTCCGTGCGCCAACGGCATCACCACCTCGCAGGTCACCATCACCCGTTTCGATACCAACACACCGGTAGCCAACGCTGGACCCGATATCGACCTGTGCTCGATCAACGGCACCGGCCAGGCCACCGCTACCATGGCAGGTACTGCCGCCACCGCTCCCGCAACAGGTGTTTGGACCTTGGTGAGCGGGGTGGGGGGCACCATTACCAACGCGGCGAGTCCCACCACCACCATCACCGGCATTCCAGTGGGCACGCACGTGTACCAATGGACGGTGAACAACGGCCCATGCGTGCCGCCCACCAGTAACGACCAGGTCACCATCCGCGTGTTCGACCGCAATGCACCGGTGGCCAATGCGGGACCCGACCAAGAACTCTGCGCGCCTGTGGCGAACGTTACCCTGGCGGGTAATGCGGCCACCGCACCGGCTTCCGGCCAATGGACGGTTGTGAGCGGCAACGGTGTGTTCGCGAATGCCAATAGCCCCACCACCACGGTCTCCGGGATGGCCATTGGCAACAACGTGTACCGCTGGACGATCAGCAACGGACCCTGCCCTGGTGCCGTTACCACGGATGATGTGATCATTCGCCTCTTCGACCCTGCAACGGCTGCCGCCAATGCCGGACCGGACCAGGAGATCTGCGGCACCGGCACCACCAACCTGGCGGGCAATGCGGTGGCACTGCCTGCCACCGGAGCTTGGACCCTGGTGAGCGGCAGTGGTGTGATCGCCAATGCGGCCAGCCCGACCACCAGTGTTAGTGGTGTGGGTATAGGCACCAACGTGTTCCGTTGGACGGTGAACAACGGTCCTTGCGGAACGAGCTCCGATGAGGTGACCATCTTCCGTTTCGACCCCAGCAATCCTGCTGCCAATGCAGGCCCGGACCAAAGCATCTGCTTGCCTGTTGCCCCCAACGTGGTGATCATGGCCGGAAGCGCGGTGATCGCTCCTGCCTCCGGCACATGGTCACAAGTGAGCGGCCCCAACACGGCCAACATCGTGTCGGTGAACTCACCCACCACCAGCATCGGTGGGTTGATCCCGGGTACTTATGTGTTCCAGTGGGCTGTTAGCAACGGTCCTTGCCCCAACGGCAACACCACCGATCTGGTGAACGTGTTGGTATACGATGCAGGAACGCCTGCCGCGGATGCTGGACCGGATATCAACCTCTGCTCCGAAAGCGGCAGCACCACCATGGCCGGCAGCTCCCTGATAGCACCCGCTACGGGTACCTGGATCTTGGTGAACGGCAGCGGCACCATTACCGATCCGAGCGCTCCGAACACCACGGTGACCGGGCTGGGCGTGGGCCAGAACATCTTCCAATGGACGGTGAACAATGGTCCCTGCGGGATCACCACCGACCAGATGAGCATCTTCGTTTACGATCCGAACAACCCTTCCGCCAGCGCGGGTCCGGATCAGCAGCTGTGCACCACGGCGGGCAATACCATCAACCTGCAGGGCAGCCCGGTCACCTTCCCGGCCTTCGGTGTGTGGAGTGTTTCCGGTGGCCCTGCCAACATACAGGACCCCAACAGCCCCAACACGATCGTTACCGATCTGACCAGTGGCACCTACTCCTTCACTTGGACGGTGAACAACGGCGTGTGCCCCAACCCGATCTCCAGCAGCACGCAGATAACGGTGGTGGCCGATGGCAATGCACAACCCGCACTTGCCGGACCCGATCAGAGCATTTGCGGCAACAGCGGCACGGTGACCATGAGCGCCAATGCTGCGGTGCTACCTGCCACCGGCTTCTGGACCGTGGTACAAGGTCAGGCGAGCTTCAGCAATGTGGCCGACCACAACGCGGTGGTGAGCGGCCTGGCGACCGGGGTGAACATCTTGCAGTGGAACATCGACAACCTGCAGTGCGGCATCACCACCGACCAGTTGACCATTCTGGTGTACGACCCGAACAACCCGGTGGCCAACGCGGGTGCCGATCAGCAGCTCTGCACCAGCACCGGTACCGCCAGCACCAACCTGGCCGGTAGCGCGGTGGTCGTGCCGGCAGTGGGTCAGTGGACGCTCATCAGCGGAAGCGGTACTCTGGCAAGCCCAAACAGCCCGAACAGTGGCGTAAGTGGACTTGGGCTTGGTGCCAACGTGTTCCAATGGACGGTGAACAATGGTGTGTGCGCCAACCCGATCACCACCGACCAGGTGACCATCTTCCTCTATGAGCAGGATGCGCCGGTAGCCAATGCAGGACCCGATCAGGAGATCTGCACCCCGCAGAGCACCGTGAACATGGCCGCCAACAGCGCAACCAACAGCGCCATCGGCACCTGGACAAGCCCGAGCGGTGTGGGTGTGATCGCTTCGCCGAACAACCCGAACACCCAGATCAGCGGCCTGCCCGTGGGTGAGCACACCTTCATCTGGAGCATCGACAACGGCCCTTGCGGCATTACCACCGATGCCGTGGTGATCCGCGTGTTCGACGCCACCAACCCCGTGGCCAACGCCGGTCCCGACCAGCAGATTTGCACCCCGGCATCCAGCACCACGTTGGCCGGCAGCTCCTTGATCTTCCCTGCCACCGGTCAGTGGACCGTGGTGAGCGGTAACGGTGTATTCGCCGATGCCTCCAACCCCGGCACCACCGTAAGCGGATTGACCGTAGGTGTGCACGTCTTTGCATGGACGGTAAGCAACGGCCCCTGCGCCAACGGTATCACGGTGGACCAGGTGACCATTGAGGTATTCGAGGACAGCGCGCCTGCGGCCAACGCCGGTCCCGATCAGGAACTCTGCACCACCAATGCCAGCACCACGCTCGCCGGTTCACCGGTAGTAGCCCCGGCCACCGGACAGTGGGTGGTGGTCTCCGGCACTGCCACCATTGCGGACCCCACTTCGCCCAACACTGCTATCACCAACATCGGCCAAGGCATCTGCGTGCTGGAGTGGGTGGTGAACAACGGTGCCTGCGGCACCACTTCCGACCAGGTGAGCATCCTGGTGTTCGACGAGAACAACGCGGATGCGGACGCTGGCCCCGATCAGGAACTGTGCACGCCGACCTCCACCACCAACCTGCAGGGCAACACGCCCACCATACCCGCCGTGGGTACCTGGACCCTGGTGAACGGCTTCGGTGTGATCGCCGATGCGAACGACCCCAACTCCGCGGTGAGCGGATTGCAAGTGGGGGAGAACATCTTCCGCTGGACGGTCTACAACGGCCCCTGTACGAACGGCACCACCTTCGATGAGGTGAGCATCTTCGTGTTCGACGAGAACAACCCGGTGGCCAACGCCGGTGCGGACCAAGAGTTCTGCACCCCCAACACCATCACCACGCTTATCGGAAGCTCCGTCACTTTCCCGGCCACGGGCACTTGGACATTGGCCGACGGCAGCGGTGTGATCACCAACCCCAACTCGCCTGTTACCACGGTGACCGGACTGGGTGTGGGTGAGAACATCTTCGTGTGGACCGTAAGCAACGGCCCTTGCGCCAATGGCGTAACGGACGATGCGGTGAGCATCTTCCTCTTCGATGCGAACAACCCGCAGCCCAACGCAGGGCCCGACCAGGAACTGTGCACCGCCACGGGTACCACCTCCGCCACCATGGCCGGCAGCGCTGTGACCTTCCCCGCCCAGGGCACGTGGTCCATCATCAACGGCAGCGGCACCATCGTTTCGCCGAACGACCCCAACACCTTGGTGACCGATCTGCCCGTGGGAGAGCACGTGTTGCTCTGGACCGTGGAGAACGGACCCTGCGAGACCGGTGCAGGCATCAGCAGCATGACCATCCGCGTGTTCGATGAGAACAACCCGGTGGCCAACGCAGGTGCCGATCAGGAACTCTGCACCACCAGCATTGCCACCACCAACATGCAAGGCAGCCCGGTCACCTTCCCGGCCAGCGGTGAATGGACGATCGTGAGCGGAAGTGGCGTGATCGCCAATCCGAGCGATCCCAACACCGTGGTTTTCGACCTGGGCATCGGTGAGACCATTCTGGAATGGACCGTGAGCAACGGCCCATGCACCAACGGCATCACCACGGACCAGGTGAGCATCCAGGTGTTCGACGTGAACAACTTGAACGCCAACGCCGGGCCCGACCAGGATCTCTGCACCCCGCAGACCAGCACCACCCTCAGCGGTAGCGCCATCGTCTTCCCGGCCCAAGGCACCTGGACCGTGGTGAGCGGCCAGGGCACAGTGACCGATCCGAACGACCCGAACAGCACCATCACCAACCTTGGTGTGGGTGTGATCGTGGTGGAGTGGACCGTGGACAATGGTCCCTGCTCCAATGGCATCACCAGCGACCAGATGGTGATCACCCTATACGACGAGAGCAACCCCGTGGCCAATGCCGGTCCCGACCAGCAGTTGTGTACTCCGACCGGCACCACCACTTCCTCCACCTTGCAGGGCAGCAACATCATCTTCCCTGCGGTGGGTGCCTGGCAGGTGATCGGTGGCACGGGCGTGGTCGCCAACGTGAACGATCCCAACTCGGCGGTGAGCGGCCTCTCCATCGGTGAGAACATCTTCCAGTGGACCGTGAGCAACGGCGTTTGCGCCAACTCGCTCACGAGCGATGTGATGAGCATCTTCGTGTTCGACGAGAACAACCCCGACGCAAACGCGGGCCCCGATCAGCAGGTCTGCACGCCGGTCACCAACGCCTTCATGAACGGCAGCCCCATCACCTTCCCGGCGGTGGGCACCTGGACCGTTAGCGCTGGCAGCGGCGACATCGAGGACATCAACGATCCGCTCACCAACATCACCAACCTGGGTCTCGGCACCAACGTCTTCACCTGGACGGTGTTCAATGGCGCCTGCCCGAACAGCCTCACCAGCGATGCAGTGACCATCGTGCTCTTCGATGCTGATGCACCACCCGCAGCGGCCGGTCCCGACCAGGAGCTCTGCTTCCCCGATGATGTGGTGACCCTGAGCGGCAACCCCACGGTGGGTGCGGCCATCGGTACCTGGACGCTGGTGCAGGGTGCGGGTAACATTGCCAGCCCGAACAGCAACGTCACACAGGTAAGCGACCTGGAGATCGGCATCAACATCTTCGCCTGGACCATTGAGAGCGGCGATTGTGTGACGACCACCGACCAGGTGAGCATCCTGGTGTTCGACCCCAACAACCTCAATGCGAACGCGGGCCTCGATCAGCAGCTCTGCACCCCGCAGGACAGTGTGTTCATGGCCGGCAGCCCGGTGATCGTTCCTGCGGTGGGCACCTGGACCGTGGTGAGCGGCTCGGGCAACATCGTGGACCCGAACGACCCGAACACCCTGATCACCGAGTTGGGTGTGGGCGTGAACATCTTCCAGTGGGAGGTGTACAACGGCCCCTGCGCCAACAGCCTCACGAGCGATCTGGTGAGCATCACGCTTTTCAGCGATACCACCGCTGCAGCGAATGCAGGCCCCAACCTGGAGTCTTGCGTACCGATCAACACGGTGCAGTTGCAGGCTGAAACGCCTCCGCCACCCGCAGTGGGTACCTGGAGCGTGATCGCCGGCGCGGGTGTGTTCTCCGATGTGAACGATCCGAATGCCACCGTATCCGAGCTGGTACAGGGCGTGAACACCTTCGTCTGGACCCTGGAATGGGACCCCTGCCCCAACAACGGTATCCTCACCGATACGGTGAACGTGCTGCTCTACAACCCGAACGCGCCCTTGGCGAACGCGGGTCCCGATCAGCAACTCTGCACCCCCGACAGCCAGACCAACCTGCAGGCCAACACTCCGGAAACCCCGGGTGTGGGCACCTGGACGGTGACCCTCGGTAACGCCACGGTGGTGGATGTGAACGATCCCAACACCTTGGTGACCGACCTGACCGTGGGTGTGCACGAGTTCGTGTGGACCATCTACAACGGTCAGTGCGGCTTCGGCCCACCAAGCACCGACACAGTGCGTGTTTCCGTGTATGATGGTGATGCGCCCGATGCAGCCGTTGGTGCGAACATCGACCTGTGCACGCCGGTGACCGAGGTGCAGTTGGAAGCCAATGATCCGGTCTTCCCCGCTGTGGGTACCTGGGTGTCGCTGAGCGGCCAAGGCACCATTACCGACCCCAATGACCCCAACACCACGGTGACCGGTCTTGGTGTGGGTGTTTACGACTTCCAGTGGACCATCGACAACGGTGCTTGCGGCAGCAGCTCGGCCACCGTTGCGGTCTCCATCTACGACGGTGATGCCAACGCGGCCAACGCTGGTCCTGATAAAGCGCTCTGCACGCCCGAGACCTCCACGCAGATGGCCGGCAACGCACCGGTATTCCCTGGCACGGGCCTGTGGACGGTGAGCGCTGGCACCGGCATCTTCGCGGATGCCACCAACCCCACCACCTCGGTGAGCGGTCTGTCCATCGGCACCAACACCTTCGTTTGGACCATCAGCAACGGGCCTTGCGGCGATACGCAGGATGCGGTGACCATCACCGTGTTCGACCAGAACCAGCCCAACGCCAACGCAGGTCCCGACCAGGAACTTTGCACGCCGACCTCCAGCACACAGTTGCAGGGTAGCGCTGTCACCTTCCCGGCCGTGGGTACCTGGGTTATCGTAAGCGGCAACGGCAACGTTTCGGACCCCAACAACCCCAACGCCACCCTCAGTGGCCTGGGCGTGGGCCAGGTGGTGTTGCAGTGGGTGGTGGACAACGGTCCCTGCGACAACGGCATCACCACGGACGAAGTGACCATCAGCATCTTCGACAGCAATGCACAAGCTGCCGCCGCTGGTCCTGACCAGAGCTTCTGCACGCCGATCACCGAGACCGTGAGCATGTTCGCCAGCGCTGCAACGCTCCCGGGCGCAGGCAGCTGGAGCCTGGTGAGCGGCGCGGGTACCATCGTGTCGCCAAGCGATCCCTTCTCCGCCATCACGGGCCTTGGGCTCGGGCAGAACGTGTTCGCCTGGACCATCGACAATGGTGCTTGCGGCAGCACGAGCGACCAAGTGACCATCTTCGTGTACGACCACACGGTGCCCCCGGCCAACGCAGGCCCAAGCCAGCAGTTCTGCCAGGACATCACCACCACCAACCTGCAGGCCGTTCCGGCCACCAGCACCGCCTTCGGCACCTGGAGCCTCTTCAGCGGCAACGGTGTGATCGCCGAGCCGAACGACCCGAACACCTTCGTGTCAGGTCTTACGCTGGGCAACAATTGGTTCACTTGGACGGTGGACAACGGTGCCTGCGGCAGCACTTCGGACACCATGCTGGTGTTCATCAAGGACTGCCTCACCATCCGCATCCCCGACGCATTCTCGCCCAACGACGATGGTGTGAACGATGTGGTGGTGATCCCCAACATCGAGTCCTACCCACAGAACCGCATCACCATCTTCAACCGCTGGGGCAACAAGGTCTACGAGGCCGCGCCCTACACCAACCAGTGGGACGGCACCAGCCAGTTCGGCTCGGTGTACGGTGAGAAACTGCCCGAGAGCACCTATTACTACGTACTCGACCTCGGTGACGGCTCCGATGCCTACACCGGCTTCATCTACCTGCGCCGATGAACACCAGAAGCCACCAACATTCCATGCGCATGCTCAACCTGATGCCACGTTGGAAAGGAACGGTGATCGCCCTGGGGCTGGTCACCGGTCTGCAGGCCCAGCAGGACCCGCAGTTCACCCAATACATGTTCAACCTGCTGGCGATCAACCCGGCCTATGCCGGCAGTGCCGATCGTGTAAGCCTGAAGGGCCTCTCCCGACACCAGTGGGTGGGCTTCGATGGGGCACCCACCACGCAGACCATTACGGCACACGCGCCCTTGTGGCACGAAAGCCTCGGCCTCGGTGGTACCATCCTGCGCGACTCCCACGGGCCGCTCACGCAGTACACCTTCATGGCCGACATAGCCTACCGCATACACATGGGTGATGCCAAGCTGGCCTTCGGACTGAAGGGTGGTTTGAACCTGTTGCAAGGCCGCTTCGGAGAGTTGAACCCGATCGATCCGAACGACCAGGTCTTCCAAGCCAACGTGAACACCAAGCTCGATCCCCAGTTCGGCTTCGGGGTCATGTACTACAGCGACCGCTATTTCATCGGCCTCAGCTCACCCAAGATGCTGGGCACGGAGTTCTTCGAAACGGACTCACTGACCTTCGTTTCCGAAGCGGGACAGCGCGCTCACTACTTCCTCTCCGGTGGTTACGTGTTCGATCTGGGTGTGTACCACAAGTTCAAGCCCACCTTCCTGATGAAGGCCGTGGAGGGTGCACCGCTGAGCTTCGACCTCAGTGCCAACTTCCTCTTCTATGAGAAGTTCTGGCTGGGCGCCATGTACCGCCATACCGATGCGGTGGGTGCCCTCTTCCAATACCACATCACCAACGACCTGACGGTGGGCTACGCCTACGACTACCCCTTGTCGATACTCCGCAACTACAGCGGTGGCTCGCACGAGATCATGCTGGGCTTCGAGTTCGGCAACAAGTTGAAAGGCATCCGCTCACCGCGTTATTTCTGATCATGATCCAACGCAAGCACACCCCCTCGCTCGGCCTGCTGCTGCCGGCCCTGCTCCTTGCGGCTTTGTTGCAGGCACCCGCCGCTCAGGCCCAGAAGCTCAAAGAGCGCATGGCCGATCGGCATTCGGAGGTCTTCGACTATCCCAAGGTCGCTTCCATCTACGAGAACCTATCCGCCAAAGGGAAGGCCGATGCCAACGACCTGCGCTTGCTGGCCGTTACCTACCGCAAGATGGGTGAGCCCAAATTGGCCGAAAGCGCATACAACCGCCTGATGGCCCTTGGCCCTGCGAGACCCGGCGACATGCTGGCCTACGCCGACCTGTTGCGTGCCAACGGCAAGTATCCGGAAGCCTTGGAGTGGTATGGCAACTACGCTGTGGTGGTGCCCGATGATGCGCGTGTGAACGCGTACCTGGCCGATCCCGGGTTGTTCGGTCGCTTGCTGGCGGACAGCAGCAGCGCCAGCATCCGCACGGTTCCCATCAACTCGCCCCAGGCCGACCTGGGCATGTCCGTGTTGGAGGAATTGCTTTTATTCTCCAGCGCTCGGGGCGAAGGCGTGGGAGGTCGTCGTGCTTACAACTGGGATGAGGAGCCTTTCCTCAACCTCTACTCCGCGCTCTTGAAAGGGGAGACCGCCGAGGATCCCATGGTGATGCACAAGGACATCAACAGCCGCTACCACGATGGTACGGTCACCTACGATTCCCTGGCCAAGCGGCTCTATTTCACCCGCAACAACCTGCACTACGGCGTGCTGTCCATGAGCGCCAAGGGCAACCTCAACCTCGGTATCTACTTCGCCGATGTGGTGACCGGTGAGTTCGGCCAGCCGGAATGGGGCGTGTTGATCCCCTTCGAACATAACGATCCGGACCACAACTACGGCCAACCCTGCATCTCGCCTGATGGTCGCAAACTCTATTTCGTGAGCGATCGACCCGGTGGCATGGGAGGTACCGACATCTGGTTCTGCGATAACCTGGGCAACCAGTGGGGAGCACCCCAGAACATGGGCCCCAAGGTGAACACTTCCGCGGATGAGATGTACCCCTTCCACGCGGTGAACAACTTCTTCTATTTCGCCAGCAACGGGCACCCCGGCCTGGGCGGCATGGACCTGTTCCGTACCCGCGCCACGGATGGCGTTGCGGGCAACGTGTTCAACCTGGGTTATCCCATGAACACGCAGTACAACGATCACAGCCTGATCTTGCTCAACGACAGCACGGGCTTCTTTGCCAGCGACCGTCCGGGTGGCATGGGTAGCGATGACATCTACGGCTGCACCATCCGTCCGCCGATGATCTTCCTCTCGGGCATCGTGGTGGACAAGAACACCCGCGAACCCATTGAAGGTGCCACGGTCTTGTTGAAGGACCCCACGGGTCAACAGATCAAGCGCTA
The DNA here is from genome assembly GCA_019638115.1 of Flavobacteriales bacterium. Taxonomy (GTDB): domain Bacteria; phylum Bacteroidota; class Bacteroidia; order Flavobacteriales_F; family PHOS-HE28; genus PHOS-HE28. Next base: position 432,275 of record JAHBUK010000003.1, read on the forward strand.
CCAGTTGCAGACCGAGCCTGGAGGCAAGTTCAAGATCGAGGTGGAGTACCGCGAACGCTACCTCTTGGTGGCCAACATGAGCGGCTACTTCCAGGCCGAGATGCCGATCAATACCGATGGCGATCCTTTGGATGGCATCGTGGTGGAGTTGGTGAAGTACGACTACGCGGCCGAGGGTACCATCTTCAACGGTGAGACCGAACAGCCTTTGGCCGATGCCGTAGTGGTCCTTACCGATGGCAAGGATGTGGAGTTGGGCCGATACACCACCGATGCCTCGGGCCGCTACCAGTTCGCCCTGATGCCCGAGAGCGACTACCGCTTGAAGGTGGAACGCGACGGCTTCTTCAAACAGAGCGCACGCATCAGCACCAAGGGCAAACCCAGTGCTGTCATCTACACCGATTTCCGCCTCTTCCCGCTCAAGGTGGACCAGGTGGTGCGCTTGGAGAACATCCTCTACGATTACAACAAGGCCGACATCCGTCCCGATGCTGCGCTTGAGCTCGATAAGCTGATCGCAACCTTGCAGGACAACCCCACGGTGAGCATCGAGCTGAGCTCGCACACGGACTGCCGTGGTAAGGACGCATACAACCAAAGCCTTTCCGAGCGCCGTGCCAAGAGCGCCGTGGATTACATCATCTCCAAAGGCATCGACAAGAGCCGTGTGAAGAGCAAGGGCTACGGTAAGTCCAAGCCTTCCGAAAGCTGCAAGTGCGAAGAGTGCACCGAGGAACAGAACCAGCGTAACCGACGCACCGAATTCAAGGTGCTCGGCTTGTAGGCCGTTAGTTGGGGTAGGGACCAAGGGAACGGACGGGCCAAGGCGAAAGCCGCGGCCCGTTCGTCATTTCCGGAGTTTACCCGCCGCGCGCTCGGCATAGAAGCCGCCTTGCGCGGCAATGCGTCCGAAGGCCTCCTGCGCAGCTTCCGATTCGCCCATGCGTTCCAAGGTGAGCGCATGGTACCAGGTGGCCTCCTCATCGAATACCGCTATGGGGTGTGTCGATGCCCGGTGCAACAGGTCGCGAGCGCGGCTGTACAAGCCCAGGTTGTAGCTGCACAGGCCGCCATAGAACAAGGCGTTCACATCGTTCGGGTATTGGGCCAACAGAAAGCGCAAGTCCTCCAGGCAGTTCTTGTGGTCGTTCCGCACGAAGGACTCCAAGGCTTTGTCCATGAAGTGCAGGTACTGCATCATCACGGGGCGCTTGCTTGCGAGCTGCTGCTCCTGCAGGTCGGCATAGCGCGCACTCACTCCCTGCGCCGCCAATTCCACCTGCGGTTCCCGCGGATAGAGCTCCGAGGGGTGCACCAGTTTCAGGCCGTGCAGGAAGAAGAGCTGCAGCGAGCTGCCGCCAGCACGGCGAGGCGAACGCTCGCGTGCATCGGACGTGGCGTCGATCGGCGGTGTGCTGCTCGGCAAACGTTCCAGTGCCTGCTCCCGGACCACCACCTCCCGCTTGGCGACCACTTCCGTGTGCCGTTCGTCGGCAGCATGTCCGATGCGCAGGGTCTCAGCCTGTTCCACAGCGGCGATGATCTCCTCCGCCTGCAGTGGAATTGGAGCTGTTACGATCTGCGGTGTTGCTTCGTGTGCGGTCGGGCCCACTTGGGTGGGTTGCCGATCCTGGTCCAACAACGAGGAGATCACCAGCCAGGCACCTGCCACCAGTACAACACCCACCACGGTAAGCCCGGTGTACCACGTGGAGCCGGTGATGCTGGTGTTGGGGCGCACGGCACGCAGCGCTTCCAGGCCCGCCAGTGCACCGGGCAGCTGCAAGCCTTCCACGGCATCGGCCAACAGGGGGTCGGCCTCCATGGCCTGCTCCACGGCATGCGCCTGCACAGGATCGAGCCGGCCTTCCACATAGGCCCGCAGCTGCTCCTGGCCGATGGCAGGCGCTGCGCGGAAGGGATTATCGGGTGTTGCGTTGGACATGGTTCAGGCTGCGTTCCACGACTGTTGTTGCAGCTTCAATTTCAGGTTGCGACGTCCGTTCTGCAGGTTGCTGCGCACTTGTTCAAGGTCCATGCCTGTTAACCTGGCCACCTCCTGGTAGCTGTGGCGTTGCAGGTAGAACAACTGGATGCAGGTGCGTTGCTGCTCGTTCAGTTGTGCAATGGCCAGTTCCAGGCGTTCCAAGGTGGCTTCGTGCAACACCTTGTCGGCGATCGCATCGTGGTCCTCGCTGTTGCCGGGGTCGTTGTTCAGGCCTCTCACCTGCTGCTCCTTGCGCAGGCTCATCAGGCAGCGGTTGCGCATCACCGTGTGCACCCACGGCCTGAAACGTTCCACCGGGTGTTTCCTCAGCAGTTCGGGGAGCTGCTCGAAGAGGCCCGCCACCTCATCCTTGCTGCGCTCCACGTCCTTCAGGTATTTCATGGCCGTGCCAAAAAGCAAGTGGGCGTACCTGTCCCACAGGTAGCCCAGCGAGGCCCGGTCCCCCTTGCGCAAGAGCTGCACCAGGTCCTCGTCGCTTGCTTGTTGTATGGCTTTCCGGCGCAGGAACATTCAGGGTTCGCTTTCCTCGTCGTCGTATTCTTCAGCCTCAGCGCGTGCCCGTTTCTCGGCGAGCATCATTTGCCGTGCGCGTTCCTGTTCGTATAGCTCGAAGTAGTTCTTGGTCTCCAGCACCACCACGCCACCGGTCACATCGCCGTAGCGCGCCGGCAGGCCACCGGTGTACACGGAGATGCTGCTGATGCCCGAGGGTGGCACACGCGGCATGGCACCGCTCACCTTCACCCCATCCACGAAGGCCACCATGTTCTCCGTGCGCGATCCGCGGAAATGCAGGCCATCATCGGTCCGTGAGCGGGTCACGCCGGGGAAGTTCTTCTCCACCATGCCCGCAGGGTCCTTGCGGGTGGCATCGTGCGCCAGGTCCTCGGCCAGCAGGCTCATGCGGCTGGGGTCCTCCTTGTCGATGAGCTTGCGGCGGTAGGCGATCACTTCCACGGTGTCGGCGCTGATCACGGAATAGGCCAGGCGCTCGTCGGAAAGGTAGGTGGCCCGGTCGGTGACGTGGATGCCGGTGAGCGTTTTGGTGCGGTAACCGGCGTAGGAGAGCTTCACCTGGTAGGTGCCGGGCGGCAGGGGTTTCAGCACGAAGCGGCCGTCCATGTCGGCCACCGCGCCGAGCATCTGGCCTCCCACCTCGGTGGTGACGTGGGCCATGGGAAGGGATTCGCCGGTGGGGCCGAAGACGCGCCCGCGGATCTCGCCTTGCTGGGCGAAGCTCAGGGTGCTCAGAAGCACCAGTGGAAGAAGGAGCAGCTGTTTCATGACGGTTGTTTCAGGATAGGATGCAACACCGCCGCGGATCGCATAAAGGGTGCAGGGAATTCCTGCACAACGGCGATCACAACTCCTCCGCCACCACTTCCCGAACGCCCGGCACCTCGTGCTTCAGCAGGTTCTCAATGCCCTGTTTCAGCGTTACCATGCTGCTGGGGCAACCGCTGCAGGATCCCCGCAAGGAAACGGTGACGATGCCCTCGTTGAAGCTCTTGAAGGCGATGTGCCCGCCGTCGCCTTCCACCGCCGGGCGGATGTACTCCTCCAGCACACGGATGATCTTTTCGTCTTCAGGGCTCTTGGCATCAGCGTGGGTGCTGGCCCGCTCGTTGGCATCGGCCAGTGCTTGTGCAGGAGCATCCTCGTACACCACGCGGCCGTCGGTGTTCAGGTATTCCTGGATGTACTCGCGCAGCTCCAGCTGCACCAGATCCCAATCCACCGCGTTGTTCTTGGTGACGGTAATGAAGTTGTTGGAGACGAACACCGCCGTTACGAAAGGCAGATTGAAGATGTGCTCGGCCAGCGGCGAAACACCAACGGGTTCCTCCGGCGTGCGGAATTCGAGCAGGCGGCCGTCCTGGATGAGCAGGCGGCTGCTCACGTAGCGCATGCTGGCCGGGTTGGGCGTCATCTCGGCATAAACGGATACGGGCGGGCGCTTGGTGGTCTCGGTCATGGGAAGCTCGATGAGGGTGCAAAGCTACGGGCCTCCACGGTGCTTGGCCTCCCAAGAGGATGGTGTATCGGTGCGGGCCTTGGGCACCGGCTGCCCTACCTTTGTTCTTCATGCGGCGTATCCTACAACGGCATCGGTGGCTCACCCTGGGGGTGGTCGGGCTCTTGCTGTTCGCCACCAGCGGGCTGATGCTCTCGCGCATGACCTGCCTGATGAGCGGCCGTTCCGTGGTGGCCATTGGCATGGTGGAGGATTGCTGCCCGGAGCAGGAACAGCCTGAAGGTGCTTCACTGGCCCCGGTGTGCTGTGTTTATGCGCAGGCTGCCGCGGATGTGGAGCCCTTCCGTGCTCATGAGGACGGTGGGTCAGTTCAGGTCCCCTACGTCCAATGCGGTTCCTTGTTGTTCGCAGACCTCTTTGTCCAGCAGGATATTTCCGCCGCTGTGATCAGCGATCGCGCGCCGCCGCTCCTGGGGCAGCGCCTGGCCTTGTTGGCCACCTTCCGCATCTAGTCGGTCCATTGCAGGGCGCCATTGGCGCCAGAGCACGGCTGTGCTCACCGTGTACCTGTTCGTACCCTGTTCAATGGATCCATGAAGAACCGAATACCGATATCCTTACTGGCCGGCCTCCTTGCCGCACATGCCTTCGCCCAAGCGCCGATCACGGGCCGTGTGGTGGCGCAGGAGAGCAACGAGAAGCTGTTCACTGCCAATGTCTTCTGGCTGGGCACCAGCATCGGCACCACCACCGGCTATGAGGGCGAGTTCACCATTCCACCGCCGCCCGCCTGGCCCGCCCGCCTGGTGGCCTCCTTCGTGGGCTACAAGCCCGATACCCTGCTGCTGCAGGCACCACCCTCTGCGCCTGTGGTATTCACCCTGCGCTGGGCCATGAACATGGGACCGGTGGAAGTGGTGGAACGCCGCAACACCACGGTGTTGGACAGCCGCGCGGTGATCAATACCGAAGTGCTGAACCGTGGCGAACTGAAGCGAGCGGCCTGTTGCGACCTCAGCGAGAGCTTCGAGACCAATGCCACGGTCGATATCAGCTTCACCGATGCCATCAGTGGCACCAAGACCATCCGGATGCTCGGCCTCGATGGCAAGTACGCGCAGCTCAGCGTGGAGAACATCCCCTTCATCCGTGGGCTTTCCACCGCTTCCGGACTCACCCTGATCCCCGGCACCTGGATCAACGAGATCAACCTCAGCAAGGGCATCGGCACCGCTGTGAATGCACCCAATGCCATGACCGGGCAGGTGGACGTGTGCCTCCTGCAACCCGCTGCCGAGCCGCCGCTCTTCGTGAACCTCTACGGCAACAGCCAGGGCCGCATGGAGGCCAACATCCACGCCGCGCAACCCACCGGCAAGTACAGCGACAATTTGCTGATGGTGCACGGCAACTGGTTCAACACGGAGATGGACCAGAACAACGATGGCTTCATGGACATGCCGCTCACCCAACGCATCAACGTGATGGACCGCTGGGTGCGCCGTACCGATAAGCACACCACCATGCTTACCATGCGCTATGTGGACGATCGGCGCAAGGGTGGCCAATCCGCCATGCACGGGGCCACCTCCGCTCCTCCGGAACACGTGGAACATCGGCCCGGCGAACTCTACACCATCGACATCCGGAACCGCATGTTCGATCTGCTCGGCAAGCAGGGCTTCATCCTCAACGACCCCACCAAGAGCATCGGCATCATCTTCGCAGGGCGCGTGCACGACATGGGATCCACCTACGGTCTGCGGCGCTACACGGGCACCCAGGAGAGCGTGTACGGCAATGCCGTGTACCAACAACTGCTGGGCGCGGGCACCGACCAGATCAAGGCCGGCCTCAGCTTCCAGTACGACCGCTACCAGGAGGCCTTCAACGCCTACACGCCCATGCTCCAGGACAGCCTCTTCGACCGCACGGAAGTGATGCCCGGCGCCTTCGCGGAGTATACCCGCAAGCGCGAGCAGTTCACGCTGGTGGCAGGCCTGCGCGCGGACCACAACTCGGTCTTCGGCAATGCACTGAGCCCGCGCCTGCACCTGAAGTACGACCTGGGGCCGCTCACCAACCTGCGCATCACCGTGGGGCATGCCTTCCGAACGGCCAACCCCCTGGCGGAGAATGCCGCGGTGCTCGCCAGCGCACGCCGCCTGGTGGTGGAAGGTCCGCTGGGCATGGAGCGCGCCTGGAACATGGGGGGCTCCTTCCTGCACAAGTTCAAATGGCTGGATCGCAAATGGGCCGTGGGCGCCGATGCCTACCGCACCTGGTTCACCAGCCAGGTGGTGAGCGACCTGGACCGCTCACCGCAGACCCTGGCCATCTACATGCTGGAGGGCGAGTCCTATGCCAACAGCCTGCTGGGCGAATTGCACGTCCAACTCTCCCGTGTGCTCGATCTGAAGATGAGCTACCGCTGGTACGACGTGCGCACCACCTACGATGGCCGCCTGCTGGAGCGTCCCTTCACGCCCACGCACCGCGGCCTTGTTGACCTCGCCTGGCACGACCGCAAGGAGCGCTGGCGTTTCGACATCACCGCCAACCTCTTCGGCGAGGGACGGATCCCCAGCACCGCCGCCAACCCGGAGGAGTTCCGCTTCATCGAACGTTCGCCTTCGTACTCCACCATCCACACACAGCTCACCCACATCCACGGTCCGTGGGAATTCTACGTGGGCGTGGAGAACCTCACCAGCACCCTGCAACAACAGCAGATCATCGCGCCGGAGGACCCCTACGGCGCCTTCTTCGACGCCACCCTCATCTGGGGGCCTACCAACCGTGCCATGCTTTACGGCGGATTGCGCTACGCGCTGGCCCGCAAGACCGACAACAAAAACCCTTGACCATGCGAACCTCCATTTCACTCATCGTGCTCCTTGCACTGCTCTTCTGCGGCACCACCGCTGCCGCGCAATCCAAGTCCTTGGAGTCCGTCACCATCCGCACTTCCGCCGTGTGCGACATGTGCGTGACCACCATTGAAAGCAACGTGATCTACGAGAAAGGCGTGAAGAAGGTGAAGGTGGATCTGGACAAGAGCATCATCGCGGTGGACTACGATCCGCGCAAGACCACGCCCGATGCCATCCGCACGGCCATCACCAAGCTCGGCTATTACGCGGACGACCTGCCCGGCGACCCCAAGGCCTTCGCCGACCTGCCCGCCTGCTGCCAGAAAGAAGGCTGCGGAAAGAAGGTGGAGTAAGTCAAAGTTGTCCGTTGAAAGTTGTCAGTTGTCCGGCGCTGTGCAGATTTGCCCACACTGCGGACCGAGACGTTTCGCTTCGCTCGCAGGTACTGACAACTTTCAACCATCAACTGACAACTGTCCTCCCCATGGCTCTTATCCGTAGTGTGCGCGGCTTCACGCCGCAGTTCGGTACCGATCCCTTCTTCGCCGAAACAGCCGTGGTGATCGGTGATGTTGTTGCAGGCGACCAATGCAGCGTGTGGTACAACGCGGTGGTGCGCGGCGATGTACACAGCATCCGCATCGGCCACCGCGTGAACATCCAGGACGGCGCGGTGCTGCATTGCACCTATCAGCGCGCGCCCCTCACCATCGGCAACGATGTGAGCATCGGCCACAACGCCATCGTACACGGCTGCACCATCCACGACAAGGTGCTGGTGGGCATGGGCGCCATCGTGATGGACCATGCCGTGATCGGCGAAGGCAGCGTGATCGCCGCAGGTGCCGTGGTGCTCCAGAACACCGTGGTGCCGCCCGGCAGCCTGATGGCCGGCGTGCCCGCCAAACGCATCCGCGAGGTAGGCCCGGAGCTCTCCAAGAACGAGATCGAACGGATCGCGGGGAATTACTTGAAGTACGCGGGGTGGTTCAAGGAGGGGTAGGGGGCATGAAGTCATTATCCGACATTTCTATGATGATTTGGCTGAATTGTCGGCCGGACCAGGTCAACCATTGATCGGATCAAGACGACCGGACGTTGTGTTATCCGAGTAGGCGATCCATGCATCCCTACTTTCGGGTATCAAACAAGACGGACCATGCATATCAAGAGGTGTATCAAGGCGACCATTCACAATGGTTTATTCGGAACAGCAACATCAGTACTGTTCGTAGCTGGTTTATGTGCTCAGCCGAAGGTGATACCGGTGGTCTACCATGTGCTGCACAACAATGGACCTGAGAATATCTCGGTCGAACAGATCCTGGATCAGATCGAACAGATGAACGTCACATTCGGAAGTGGGCCTGCCTTTCCTCCCGTTCCTCCTTTCGATGAGGTGGCAGCATCCTTGGATGTTTTGTTCTGTCTGGCAACACTTGACCCTAACGGAATGCCCACTACAGGTATCGAGCGGATCGCATCGGAATACACCTATGCTGGTGGAGACCCTGCTTCATATGTTCAACAATGGCCGCCTGACCGTTATCTGAATGTTTGGACTGTATCGACCATGGCAGTATCGGGGCCGGCTTTCAGTTCTCTCTTACCTGCTGAAGCGGAGCAACAGCCTAGTATGGACGGGATTGTGATCAGGCATGATTACGTAGGGCGGTTGGGAACGAGCAACCCCCAGCGTGGAGTCGGGGCCATCACTCGATTTGCCCGGTTCTTGAACCTGAAAATGATGTGTGAAGATCCCACTGGTCAGGGCAATTGTCATGACGACGAGGTGGCTGATACTCCTCCTTGTGCTCCTGATGTGCAATGCACGCTTCCTTGGGAGAGTTGTGACCCCGGTGTGCCCGTTAATGTTCAGAATTACATGCACTTAGGCGGATGTATGACCATGTTCACACAAGGACAGCGTGAACGGGTTCATGCATGTTTGAATAGTGGAACAGCCAACCGGAGCATGCTTTGGAGTGCACAAAATCTTGTATCGACTGGTTGTGATGCAATGGTTGGTTTGGGCGATGATCGTGCGGTAAATGCATCGGTGGTTTTCCCCAATCCCTTTTCTGATGAGCTATCCATCTCCTTAGCGCAGAAGGGCGCAGTGGATATCGTTCTGGTTGATGCGCTAGGTCGTGTTGTGCTTTCGGACCGGATCGTGGTCGACACTCGTGAACCGGTTCGTTTAGGAGGCATCAGTGCGCTCGTGGCCGGTCCATATTGGCTTCGGGTCTCATCACTTGGTTCAGAGGGGACCGTGCATTTGGTGCTGAAACATTAGCAAGATCGACGTGGATGGTGCACCGTATGTGTTTTGACACATACCGAACGTATCCCAACCAACTGAAGTACGCCAGTTGGTTCAAGGAAGGGTGAGGGTGCCGTTGGCGCTCCAGTGCCCTTGTTCCACAGGAACCGCAGCCCAACCGATGCGGCGCATGAGCGCACTGAACACCTGCGGGTCCCCGCTGGTGGTGCAGCGGATGTCGCCTGTTGCAGTTGCCGGGGCTTCCAAGCCATGCTCCACAAGCAGGCGGCCCACCTGCCTTGCCACCGCCGGTGCCGGATCGATCACGCGCACACCGGGGCCCAGGATGCGTTCGATGAGCGGGCGCACGATGGGGTAGTGGGTGCAGCCCAGCACCAGCGCATCGATGCCTTGGGCCAGCATGGGTTCCAGCCAGCCGCGCAACAGGGCTTCGGTGGCGGGCGTGTCCAACTCACCGGCCTCTATGGCGGTTACCAGGCCGGGGCAGGGTTGGTGCAACACGCGTACATCGTGGGCGAAGCGTTCCACCACCGAGGCGTACACCTCCGTTTGGAAGGTGGCCGTGGTGGCGATCACGCCCACCACACCGCTGCGTGTGTGCTCGGCGGCGGGCTTCACGGCGGGCTCCATGCCCACGAAGGGCACCATGGGCCAACGGGCGCGCAGGGCTTTGAGCGCGGCACCGCTCGCAGTGTTGCAGGCCACCACTATCAGTTTGCAATCGCGCTCCAGCAAGGCGGCGGTGATGCCTTCGCTGAACTGGCGCACCTGCTCCAGGCTACGCTGGCCGTAGGGCATGTGGGCCGTATCCCCGAAATAGAGCAGGCGCTCCCGGGGGAGCGCCTGCTGAATGGCTGCGGTAACGGTAAGCCCGCCGATGCCGGAATCAAAAATGCCGATCGGGCGTTGGTCGTGCAACACGGGATCAGATGCCGAGCTTGGTCTTCACCAGGGGCATGATGTCCTCGCCTTTGTCGAAGTAGAGCACGAAGCCGGTGCTGGTGTCGAACACGTAGGTGAAGTTGTTCGCTTTGGCCACTTCATCGATGGCTTTGTTGGTGCGCTCCACCATGGGGCGCAGCAACTCTTCCTCCTGGCGGGCGAGGTCTTCCTGCGCTTTTTCCTGGGCGGCTTGGATCCGCTGTTCCATCTCATTGATGTCGCGGATCATGGCCTGCTGCTGGGTCTGCGTCATGTTCTGGCCATCGCGCTGTGCTTGCTCCACCATGCTCTGGTATTCGGCGCCCATGGCTTTGAGGCGGCGCTCCAGTTCTTCAGCGAACTTTTGCATCTTGGCTTCGGCATCCTTTCGCTCAGGCAGCATCAGCATGAGCTTCTGGCGGTCGATGTGGCCGAGCTTGAGGTCGGTCTGGGCGAGGGCGGAAGGTGCTGCGCTGAGCAGCATTACAACGGCCAATACGAGCTGTTTCATCTTCGTGTAGGTATTCTATCGTGGTTTTACTTCCTGCCCACCGCGGTTTTGGTCGGGCTTTTGCGGCGTGCGACCACCACCATCATCGATGGGGTCCTCGCCGAATTCATCCTGGTCTTTGCTGCCTGCGCTGCCCTCTTTGCCGGGGCGCACGCCGAGCTTTCTCAATACGGCGTCGCTCTTATCGTACTTCTCGCTGGCGAAGAGCAGGTTGCTGCTGGGCCCGCCAAGGTCGAAAATGGCCACGTAGCTGGTGCCGGCCACTTCCTTGATGGCCGCATACACGCGATCCTGCACGGGCTGTATCAGCTCCTGGCGCTTTTTGAAGAGGTCGCCATTGGGGCCGAAGCGACGCTTTTGCAGGTCGCGCGCTTCGCGTTCGCGGCGCTCGATCTCCTCCATGCGTGAGCGCTTCATCTCTTCGGTGAGCAGAATGGCTTCGGCATTGTAAGCATCACGCAGACGCTTGATCTGCTGGTAACGCTCATCGATCTCGTCCTGCCACTGTTTGGAGTAGCGGTCCAGCTCCTTCTGGGCCGCGTTGTAATCATCCAAACGCTCCAATATGTACTTGGTGTTGACGAACGCGATGCGTTGCGCCTTCGCTTCCAGCACGCTAAGCAGCGCGCACAGGAGGATCGCCGGAAAAAGGAGGGTGCGTTTCATGGAAGGCCAGCGAATGTAAAGCGATCAGCAATTAGAGTTCGCCAAGATCTATGCCGATCGAGAAGTGGAACTGACTGCGGGACATGTTGGGCGCGCCGGGCACATCGTTCAAACGCCAGCCGTAGTCCAGGCCCATGGGGCCGAACATGGGCAGGAACAGACGCAGGCCCACACCGGCGGAACGGTAAAGGTTGAAGGGGTCGAACTCGGACAGGCTGCCCCAGGTATTTCCGGCTTCCATGAAGCCCAGGGTGTAGATGGTGGCCGATGGATTGAGGGACACCGGGAAGCGCAATTCCGCCGTGTACTTGGATACCACGAAGTTGCCGGTGGATGGCGTGAGGGAGAAATCGTCGTAGCCACGCAGGGAAACGATCTCGCGCCCATCGAGGATGAAACCCGTGAGCGGTATACCACCCATGTAGAAGCGATCGAACGGAGCATCGCCGATGGCTGTGTTGTAACGGCCCAGGTAGCCGAAGCCGGCGCGCGTCATCAACACCAGGTTATGTCCGCTTTTGCTGCGGGTAAGCTTGTTGTACCACTGGGTGGAGAACTTCCACTTGTGGAACTCGGCCAGCCGGTAGCGTTCGGCCGGCTCCATGTTCGCCCAGTCCCGCACGTTACCGGTCAAGCGTTGGTCGATCAACGACCAGGGCGGCGTGGCTTTCAGCGTAAGGCTCACGTCGGAACCGGTGCGGGCGAAGAAGGGCTGGTCCACCGAGTTGCGGGAGAACTGGGCCGTGTAGCTGATCACGTTGCTGATGCCCGAACTGAAACCCAACTGGATCTGCCCTGTGCCGGTGCCGAAATTGTCCAAGTTGTAATTCTGCAAACCGATGGTCTGCCGCAGGATGAAGAAGTCATCCGGCCACTGCAGGCGTTTACCCAGGCCCACCGAAGCGCCGGTGATTAGCAACGAAGAGCGCAAGGGGTTGGCGATGGGGCCATCGGGCGAGCTGATGGTCTTGCTTTGGCCGTTGGTCTGCACGCTGTGGTATACCGAGAAGCTGAGCGCGTTGGGCTTGCGGCCACCCAGCCAGGGCTCCACGAAGCTCATGCTGTAGCTCTGGAAGAAGCGTCCGTTGGTCTGTGCGCGCAGGTTCAACGTTTGCCCATCGCCACTGGGCAATGGGGTCCATGCCTTCCCGTTGAACAGGTTGCGCATGGAGAAGTTGGTGAAGGAGAGGCCCAGGGAAAGCACCAATCGGCCCACGCCGTAACCGCCGCTCAGTTCCAAGCGGTCGCTCGGTTTTTCCTCCACGGTGTACTCCAGGTCCACCGTGCCGGTGCGTGGGTCCTGAACGGGGTTCACGCCCAACGCTTCGGGGTTGAAATAGCCGAGGTTGGCCAGTTCGCGCTGGGTGCGGATCACATCGCTCCGGTTGAAGAGCTGCCCCGGTTTGGACCGGATCTCGCGCCGCACCACATGCTCGTTGGTCTTGGTGTTGCCCAGTATGATCACGTTGCGGATGCGGTACTGGCGCCCTTCGCGGATGCGAATCTCCAGGTCTATGCTGTCCCCCTCGGCCAACAGTTCCACCGGTTCGGGATAGAAGCCGAGGTAGCCATCGTCCATGTACAGCGAGCTCACATCCATGCCGCTGGGGTTCATGTACAGGCGGCTTTCCAGCAGTCGCTTGTTGTACACATCGCCCTTGCGGATGTTCAGGATGCTGTCCAACCGGGAACTCCGGTACTTGGTGTTGCCGGTCCAGGTGATGTTGCGGAAATGGAATTGGGCGCCTTCATCAACGGTCACCTCCACCTGCACGCGGTCGGTACTCACGTCGTACACGGTGTCGTGGGTAATGGTGGCGTTGCGGTAGCCCTTCTCGTTGTAGAGGTCGATCACCCGGGCGCGGTCGTTCTTGAATTCCGCAGGCAGGAATTTGCTGCTGCCGAAAATGTTCCACCACACCTTGCGGCGGGTCTTCTTCATCGCCTTGCGCAGCTTGCCATCGCTGATGGCGCTGTTGCCATGGAAGACCACGTCCTTGATCTTCACCTTGGGGCCTTTGTTCACCTTCACCAGCAGCCACACGGCATTGGCACGGGCCGTATCGGCGTTCTCCACAATGTTCACCGTGGTGCGCATGAAGCCTTTTTCGCTGAAGTAGCGACGGATGGCCAAGCGTGTGTTGGTCAATAGCGCTTCGGTGACCTGCTGTCCTGCAACGAGCTTGATCTCATCGCGGATCTTGTCGGTCTCGCTGCGCGAAAGCCCTTCATATTTGGTGAACAACAGCTTGGGTTGTTCCTGCACGATGATGTTGAGGAAAATGGTGCGCCCGCGGATCTCGGCGGCTTCGATGCGCACATCGCTGAAGAGCTTCTGGTCCCACAGGTTGCGCATGGCCTTGGTGATCCGTTCCCCGGGCACCTGGATCTTTTCGCCCACCACCAGGCCGGCGAAGAGCTTCACGGCGTTGGCATCAGTGTTCACGGTACCGCTCACGGTTATGCCGCCGATCTCGTACTCCTCGGGAAAACCATAGTCCATGGTCTTTTCCCGGGTTACTTGGGCCCACAGCGCCAAGGGCCCGAGGATCAGGAGGAGAAAGTGGAACAGGCGGATCATGGCGTGGGAGGTGCTACCTGTTCGCTGATCCGGCCGAAACGGCGTTCGCGTTGCTGGTAGTCGAGTACGGCTTGGAAAAGGTGGCTCTTGCGGAAGTCGGGCCAGAAATCGGGTGTGAACCACAACTCGGCGTAGGCGATCTGCCACAGGAGGAAGTTGCTGATGCGCTGCTCTCCACTGGTGCGGATCAGCAGTTCGGGGTCGGGCATGCCGTGGGTGCTGAGCAGCCCGCTCACGGTGTTCTCATCGATGCGCTCGGGGTCGAGGGTGCCGGCTTGCGCCTGCTGCGCCGCGGCCTTCACCATGTTCACGATCTCCCAGCGCGCGCTGTAGCTCAGGGCCAGGGTAAGGGTGATGCGGGTGTTGCCCGCGGTGCGCGCTATGCCTTGCTGCAAGGTCTGGCGGCAGCTTTCGGGCAGGCTGGCCAGGTCGCCGATTGCATGCAGGCGAACTCCGTTCTCGTGCAGCTCGTCGATCTCGTCCACCACGGTCTTCACCAACAGGTCCATCAGGGCGTTCACCTCTTCGGTGGGCCGGTTCCAGTTCTCGGTGCTGAAGGCGTAGAGCGTGAGGTAGGAGATGCCGATCTCCCGCGCCGCAGTAAGGGCTTCGCGCACGGAACGCACTCCGTTGGCATGGCCCACCAACCTGTGCTCGCCGTGCTGCTTGGCCCAGCGCCCGTTGCCGTCCATGATGATGGCCACATGCCGGGGCACGCGGTCGGCATCAATGCGCGACTTCAGTTCTTGGAGCAGGGACTCGGAGTGGGGCACGGTGCAGGCGGAAAGGTGCTCAGCGTTTGCGACGGGTCCAGTTGTACTGGGCATCGCAGTCGGTGAACTTGGTGATCACGTAAGTGATGGAAAGGCCGGTGTAGTTGTACCAGTCGCGCGTGTTGCTGTCGCCACGGGCGCGGCCCGCATTGCTGAAACCGGGTATCGCGTTCAGGCCGCTGCGGTCGGCAAGGGCTGCGGACAGCGGGCCGTTCTCGAAGGCGAGTATGTCGTTGTCCACATAGGTGCCGCTCACATCGTCGATGTAGTCGGTGTAGGTGCGGCGCAGGCCGTATTCCACCTGCACATCGATGCGCCCCAGGTTGAACTTGAGGCCGGCCCCGAAGGGGATGCAGAACTGGTCCACCTTGTAGGTCTCGCTACCGGGCCGCACGGAGGTGCCCTGGCCCTCGGTGCCCAAGGGTTGCAGGTCGTACCAGGTGTCGTCCAACTGGGCCTGCGGGTTGGCGCGGAAGTAGCCCAGACCGGCGAACATGAAGGGGGTCCACTTGCGGCCACCTTTGTAGGTGCGGTACTGGAAGAAGTTGATCTCGAACAGCCCGGAGAGCTCGAACAGCCGCGACCGGAAGTGCAGGTTGCGCAACACCTGGAGGCTGTCGCTGCTGTTGCTGTCGTAGGCTTGCAGGTTGCCGTAGAGCCCTTGCAGGCGGAGCGCCAGCCGGTCGGTGATGTTGTGGCGGAACACCAGGCCACCACCCAGGCGGGTGTCCTTAGGGTAATGCTTGGTGGGGTTCAGGTCGCCGATGTAGAAGAGCGTACCGCCCGTAATGCCCACCTCGTTGGTCTGGGCACGCAGACCCACCCCCGCGATCAGGAAGCAAAAGGCTATGGCAATGCGGAACATCGGCTGCACAACGCAGGGCGCCGCCGCTTGGTATGGGCGGCGTTCGGGGGCCGAAGTTAACCGAACGGCCAGTTCCATCAGGGGGTGTGCACGCTGCGCAGGTCCAGCCCCCAATTCAGCTTGGTGCGCAGGGTGTCCAGAAAGCTGCTGCCTTCCAGCTGCACGAGCTTTACGGCGTAGGGTGCGCGGCGGATGGTGACCGTGCCTTGCCCGTCGATGTCCACCCCCCGCGAATCAAGGTTGAGCAGGCAGCGGTCGTTGCGGGCCTCCAGCTGCAGGCGTATGGTGTAGTGGTCGGGCACTACGAAGGGGCGCACGTTGAGGTTGTGCGGGGAGATGGGGTTGATCACCAGCGCACCGCTGGTGGGGTGCAGGATGGGGCCGCCGCAACTCAGGGAGTAAGCGGTGCTGCCGGTGGGGGTGGCAATGATCAGCCCGTCGACCCAGTAGGTGTTCAGGAATTCCTCGCCCAGGTGTACGTGAACGGCCACCATGCTTGCGCTGTCGCGCTTGGTCACGCTCACCTCGTTCAGGGCGAAGTTCCGATCCCCCAGCAGCTCGCGGTGGTCGGTCACCTCCAGCAGGCTGCGGTCCTGCAAGGCATAGCGGCCCTGCGCCAGGGCGGCGAGCGCTTCATCCACCTGCTCCAAACGAACGCTGGAAAGGAAGCCCAAGCGCCCAAGGTTGATGCCCAGCACGGGAACCCCGCTGCGTGCCGTGCGCGCCACGGTGTCCAACAGGGTGCCATCGCCGCCCAGGCCCATCCACAGGTCCAGCTCGTCGTGGCGGCCATCATCGGGCAGCACCGGAAGTGTTACCGGGTGTCCCAAGGAGTGGAGCCATTGGGCCAGCGTGGCAGTGAGGTGGGGCGCCAGGCCGTGCGCCTGCATGCGGTGCAGCACGTGCACCAAGGGCTCGGCGTTGCCGGGGGCCATTTCGCGGCCGTGTACTGCTACTTGCATGGCATCAGAAGGGTTGACTGAAATGTAGGAAGAAACCGTGCTCTCCCAAGGCGTTGAAGCTGTATTCGCCGCGTATCACCTGGTCGTAGCTGCTCACCAGGTCGAGGCCCACGCCGTAGCCGCTCAGCCAGGTGTTCGCCAGGAAATTGGTTGCGGCATAGCGGCCGTCCCATACGCGCCCGGCATCAGCGAAGGCGTGTGCATACAGGGCGAAGTGCAGGGTGCGGAAGGCTTCCAGGGGCACGGCCTCCACGCGGTAGTTGCGGGGCTTCACCAGTTGGTACACGAAGTTGCCGCGGCCCAGGGCGAAGTGCTCGCCGTCCACCACGTAGTACTCGTAGCCGCGCACGTAGTGCCCGTAGCCCAATCCCTCCTGCACGTAGTAGGGTGGGGTGCCGAAGGTGTACTTGCCGCGCATGGAAAGGGCCAGGGTGATGTTCTCGTGCACTTTCCACCAGCGTTTGCCGGTTGCGTAGAGCGTGGTGATGTCCGGCGCGTTCTCGTCCAGCAGCCCCAGCCCGTAACGGTCCAGGCGGCCCTCCAGGTAGTGGCCGCTGCGGGGGAAGAAGCGCACGTCCCGCTTGTCCCAGACAAAGGTGTAGCCCAGCGAGAGGAAGGTGCTGTTGGTTGCGAAGCCGTTGAAGTAGTCCAGGGCCGTGTTCACCACGGTGTCGGCCACATCGGCACTGGTGTACCCGATGCGCCAGTGGTGCCGGATGTCGTGGTTGCGGCGAAGGGTCACTTCGGCCTCGCCATAACGTTCTGTGCGGTTGGGGCCATCGGGGTTGGCCAGCAGGATGCGCAGGTTCTCCGAGGTGCCTGCCGTAACCTCCGCCTGTTGCAGGTAGCCGCCGCCAATGCTGAGCCCCCAGCGCTGGCGCCGGTCTATGTAGGGTGCCTTGTAGTGCAGCGCGAAACGCTGCGCGTAGCCGAACTGGGCCATGGCGTAGATGGTCTCGTTGAGGCCCCGGAAATTGTAGCGGTACAGGTACACGCCGTAGTTCACGCGGCTCAGGTCCTTGGTGAGCCACCAGGTGTTGAAGTTGGGGTCGGCCAGATCGAAGACCACGGCGGGCCACAGGTACCAGCGTTCGTTCACGGTTACTTCCACAATGACATTGCGCGGATCGATGTAGAGGGGCAGTACGGCCACGGTGTTGAAGAGGCCGGTGTTCAGCAGGTTCTGGCGACTGCGCTCCAGGCGTTCGTAGAAGCGCTCACTGTTCATGGTGTCGCCTTCCTTCACCAGCAGTTCGCGCAGGATGATGTGCTCGCGGGTAACCTTGTTGCCGACCACCGAAAGGCCGATCACCTGCACGGTGGGATGGATGGCCAGCGCGGGGGTCTGCGCGTGCGAACGGCTCCACCCGCAAAGGAGGCCAAGTACCAACAGGGCTACCGGACAACGGAACATGCCAGCGCAAAGATGCTCCAGCTTCACGGCTGCAGGTAGCGCATCAGGCCCTCGAAGCGTTCACGCAGGTCCTCCTCGGCGCGCGAGCCTTGGTAGGTGGTCTTCACATAGTAGTCGTAACGCTCGAAGGTGCGCAGGATGGAGCTGAGGTCCTCCCGGTTGATCTTCAAGGTGACCTCGATGCGGTTGCTGCCGGGCAGGCTTTGCGTGAATGCGCTGAGCAGTCGGCCGTCGTTGCCTTCCACGATCCGTGCGATCTCGTGCAGGCTGTAGTCCACCTGGTTCATCTCCAGGGTGATCACGCTACCCACTTCGCGGATGTTGGTCACTTCCGCCAGTTTCCGCAGGGCTATCTGCTCGGTGGCGGCACCCCGGTAGCGGCCCAGCTCATCGATCACGGGCACCGCGCTCAGGTTGCGTTCCACCATCAGGCGCACCACTTCGTAGATGTGCTGTGTGCTGCGCACGAAGGGCACTTCCACGCGTTCCATGCAACTCGAGACGGGCTCCAGCGGGGCGTTGCGGTCGCTCAGGTCCTGGTCCTTCACCAGTCCCACCAGCCGGAGGTTCTCCACCACGGGCAGGTGCGCCACGTGCAGTTCCTCCATGCGGTCCAAGGCACGCCCGATGTCGTCCTGCGGCTTCAGCGGAACCAGTTCAGGGCTTATCAGATCGGTGGCTTGCATGGCTTGAACCCGTTGATCGGCGGGCGGTCCCTAATTTCGTCCCGCCCTTCGGGACCAAGGTAAAGGATCGCCCTGTGACACGTCTCAGCGTCAACGTCAACAAGATCGCCACATTGCGCAATGCGCGCGGTGGCAACGTGCCCGATGTGGTGCTTACCGCCCAGCTGATCGAGCGTTTCGGGGCGCATGGCATCACCGTACACCCGCGTCCGGATGAGCGCCACATCCGCCGCAGCGATGTGCGCGCCCTGGCCCAGGTGCTCACCACGGAGTTCAACATCGAAGGTTATCCGTCGGAGGACTTCATCCAACTGGTGCTGGAGGTGCGGCCGGCGCAAGTGACCCTGGTGCCCGACCCGCCCGGGGTGCTCACCAGCAACGCAGGTTGGGATGCCCGCAGCGAGAAGGCCCTGCTGAAGGAGGTGCTCGCGCGCTTCAAGGCGGAAGGCATCCGCACGTCCATCTTCATGGGCACCGACCTGGAGTTGATCGGCCATGCCGCGGACACCGGTACCGATCGCATCGAACTGTACACCGGCCCTTATGCTGAGGAATTCCCGCAGGGCCGCGAAGCCGCAGTGGCGCCTTTCGTGGCGGCGGGTGTACGCGCGCAGGAGCTCGGCCTGGGGCTCAATGCCGGCCACGACCTGGACCGCGACAACCTGCGCTACTTCATGCAACACGTACCAGCGCTGCTGGAGGTGTCCATCGGCCACGCGCTCATCTGCGACGCGCTCACCTTTGGCCTGGAGAACACCGTGCAGCTCTACCTGCGGGAATTGCGATGAACGAAAGTGTTGAACTGAACTACCGCCGATCGGGCACGCCCGGCGCCACCCCGGTGGTGATCCTGCATGGCCTCTTCGGCACGGCCGACAATTGGGGCAGCATCGGTCGTGAATTGGCGGAACCTTCGGACCCCGGCGCTCCGCCCTTGGACGTGTTCCTGGTGGACCTCCGCGATCACGGCCGCTCGCCCCACACCACCGCCATCTCCTACCCGCTGATGGCCGCCGATGTGCATGCCCTGGTGCAGCAACTCGGCCTGCGCGACATCGTGCTGGTGGGCCATTCCATGGGTGGCAAGACGGCGATGACCTTCGCGCAGCGCTGGCCCGAACTGCTGAAGCAACTGGTGGTGATCGACATCGGCCCGCGCGAACACCAGAACAACCAGGGCCACATCATCGAAGCCTTGCGCACAGCCGATCTGAGCCATGGACGCACGCGCCGCGAGGTGGAGGAGCACATCGCACACTACGTGAAGGAGCCCGGCGTGGTGCAGTTCCTGCTGAAGAACCTCTACTGGGTGGAGGAAGGAACGCTCGCCTGGCGCATGAACGTGGAGTTGCTCGGCCGGGAGATCGGGGCCATACTGGCGGCCATCGGCCCCGAACGCGTGCAGGTGCCCAGCATCTTCATCCGGGGCGGGCAGAGCAATTACATCCTGCGCGAGGACATCCCCGCGATCCAGGAGCAGTTCACCAAGGCGCGCATCGAGACCGTACCATACGCGGGCCACTGGGTGCATGCCCAAGCACCGGAGGAAGTGATCCAGTACATCCGACAAGCCGCCAGTGCATGAGGTTCCTGCTCGCGCTCGTGATCGTTCTCACCTGTGGCGCCGCCACCGCGCAGGATCCGTCGGACAGCACATGGGCGCGCTACCACGGCGGCTTCGCCCTGCGCGATGGGGTCTATGCCGACTTCAACGCCTTCCGCCAGAACCGACCCACGGTGCCCTTGGCACAATTGCGCGATGACCAAGGCATCCCCATCACGGACATCCGGCGCTCGGTGAGCAAGCTCTATTGGCAGCCTGATAGTGGTGCGCGCCAAAGCATCCGCAAGGACCGCCTGTGGGGTTTCTGCCAGAACGGTGCGGTGTACGTGGCGGCCGGCAATGGCTTCTACCGCATCGGCCTCATGGGCAGCCTGTGCCACATGATGTACGAGATGAACTACCGCGATTGGGATCCTTACATGTATCCATACGGCGGTGTAACGCGCACCATCCTCATGCACCAGTTCCTGGACATACGCACAGGGCAGTACCTGCCTTTCAACGCCTCGGGCATGGATGCCGCACTAACGCATGATCCGCTCCTGCAGGAGGAGTTCCGCGCCCTGCCGAAGAAGCAACGCAACAGCGACGAGGCGCTCTTCCGTTTCCTGCGGATGTACAACGAGCGCGTGCCGCTCTACTTCCCCCGTTGATCGCTTCTCAAGGCAGCTTCACGAAGCGTCCGCTCCGCACTTTTCCGTGCCGCTCCACCAGCACCGAGTAAGTCCCGGGAGCCAATGTGCGCAAGTCCAGTTGATGGGGTTCGTTGCGCAGTGAGCCTTGCTGCATCACCCGGCCCGTGGCGTCCACCACGGTGATGGAGGCGCCGAGCATCCCTTCCGGAACGATCAGGTGGATCAGCTCGCTGCCCGGGTTGGGCCAGAACACCAGGCTGTTCAAGGCACCGGTGAGTTCCTCCACATCCACTGCGGTGGTCCAGCGCGCGTTCCATTCCTGGTGGAACTGGTCGGCCACGGAGGCGCTGCGGATGATGAGCGTGTTCTCGTCGTTCACCGTTTCCGCATTGAAGCTCCAGTTGTGCGAACCGGTGATCACAAGCGGGTCCTGGGCAGGAGCGCCACGGTCCACGATGGCGTATTTGTGGTGCAGGTAGAAGGGCGCACCATCGGGCCGTATGTCCACACCGCCGTTCAGCAGGGCCTGGTAGGTCCACAGGTTCATGTCCTCTTCCTCCACGATGCCGCGCACGGTGACGCCGGGTTGTGCCTGCCGGTCCAGCAGTTCGTTGGTGAGCGTGGAGGAGGTGAGTGAGAAGAGCGCGAATTCCACCCGCACATCGGCGGTGCGCAGTGCCTCCGCGATCCGCTCGGTGGTGCCATCGCTGGGCGAGAACCAGCTCTGCACGGGCGTGCCGTTCACGTTGAACCAGTGCGGTGTGTTGTCGGTCTTGGCACTGCCGAATCGGCTGTTGGCCACGTTGGGCTGCGCGCCACTGCCGCCCCACATTTCCTCGAACTCCCGGCGGTAGGTGCGGGCCAGTGCCATGTCCTGCACGATCACCAGGTTGTTGGCCTCGTTGAAGAAACCCGAGTTGGTGAAGTTGCTGGATGCGGTGAGCACGTGCGCCGCCGGGCCGCCATCGGCATCGGCGATGATGAACTTGTTGTGCATGCCACTGCCGCTGCTGTTCTGGCGTTGCAGCACGGGTATGGCCGGGTGCAGGCTGCCCAGTGCCGAGTTGTTCTGGCCACCCTCCGCGATCCAGCGCACCTGCACGCCGCGCTCCCGTGCATCGTTCACGGCGGTCACGATGCTGCTGTTGCTGGTGTTGTACACCGCAATGTCCAGGGTGATCTGCGCACGGTCGATGTAGGCACGCAAGGTGTCGTCGTAGGCGTTGCCGAGCGCGATCGCCGGTGCGCCGGTGGCCACGCTCTCATCCACCGGCCGGGTGAAGTACACGGTGATGGAGCCGGGGTCCGGGGAAGCGGTGGAGTAGAGGCCCGGCGTGCTGAAGGCGGTGTCGCCACCGAGCACCGAGAAGGCTTGCGCGAACACCATGCTCGCGGGTTGCAGGCCATTGAGCTGTACTTGGTGTGTTGTTGTGCTGCCCATGGTCTGCGCGAAGGCGCCATAGCTTGGCGTGGTGCCGTAACGCACCTGCGAGCTGCCTGCCACGTTGGTGCTCCAAGCAAGGGTGAAGCTCGTTGGCGCTATGTTGTCCTGCACCACGGGGCCGGTAAGGCCGATGCCCGTGGAGGCTTGCAGATCGGCGGCATCGCGCGGCAGCAACTGATAACCGCCAACCGGTGGCGTGGCCGTGCTGTAGCGCGAAACGATGCCCACCAGATCGATGAGCCCCGTGGGAATGGTGCTGCCCACCAAGGGATGGCCTGTACGCAGGAAGACGACGCCTGTTTGCCCGCCACTGGTGAAGGTGGTGGTGCCGGAGCTGAAGGTGCCGCCTGCATTGCCGAAGGTGCAGGCGTTGATGCGCACTAGTTCGCTCTCGTGCCCGGCATCCATCTGGATCGGCGTGATGAGCTGTGCGGCCGGCAACGGGTTGTTGGTGCTGTGCAGCATGTAGGTCGATATGGGATCGATCTCCAGCAGGCCGTTGAAGAGCTTCAGCGTGCCACCCACGGTCACATCGGCCCCGCGTGCCGGGTTGAAACCGCTGATGCTGCCGGTGCCGGGGAATGCGGCGATGCCCCCCGTGGCGTCCTGCACGTAACGGATGCCACCCAGTTCGCTGCCGTTCAACACGATGCCGCGCACCGTTACCGCGCTGCCGATCGGCAGATCGCGAACGTTGGAAATGGGGGTCTGTGCCGTGCCAGTGCAGTAGAGAGCGAGAACGAGGAGCGTGGTAGGTATGCGCATGGGCGTGGGGGAGCACCCAAAGGAACGGAGCCTTTGGCTACCAGCCTTGCGTTGTGGCATGCCATTGGAGTGATCGCACCGAAGCACCATGCAGCCTTCACGCACGCCTAACGTATGGCGGCTTCCGTGGATCATGCATGGTCTAATTTGGCCGCCCCTAAGCAACACCCTTCGCATGCGCCTCTTGTTCATCGCCGCAGCCTTCGTGCCCTTTCTCTTCGCTTCTTCCTGTTCGGCACAAAGCCCCAAGAAAGAGTTCATACCGGCGCTGGTGGGTTTCTACAACATCGAGAACCTGTACGACACGCTCGATGCCCCCGGTGTGGACGACGCCGAATACCTGCCCGGAAGCGCCAAGCAATGGGGCACGCAACGCTACAAGCGCAAGTTGGAGCGCCTCGCACATGTGATCGGCGACATGGGCAAGGACCTTCACCCACAGGGGGTGGCCCTGCTCGGGCTTGCCGAGGTGGAGAACCGCGCCGTGTTGGAGGATCTGGTGGCCACGGAGCCCATCGCTTCGCGCAAGTACGGCATCGTGCACGAGGATGGCCCGGACCGCCGTGGGGTTGATGTGGCGCTGCTCTACAACCCTGCGCTATTCAAGGTGCTTGGGCACAAGAGTTACCGCCTCACCATGCCGGACAAACCCGACTTCCGCACCCGTGACCAGCTGCTGGTGAGCGGTATCCTGGATGGTGACACCATGCACGTGATCGTGGCGCACTGGCCCTCGCGGCGCGGTGGCGAGAAGCGCTCCATGCCCAACCGGAAGGCCGCTGCCGAGCTCGGCCGCCACATTGTGGATTCCCTGCTGGCCCGCAACCCCGATGCCCGCATCCTCTACATGGGCGACCTCAACGATGATCCGGTGAACCCGAGCGTGGTGCGTTTCCTGCGCAGCACGGGCCAAAAGGAGAAGGCCGTGGAAGGCATGCTCTTCAATCCCATGCACACGCCCTACCAGAAAGGCATCGGCTCGTTGGCCTGGCGCGATGCCTGGAACCTCTTCGACCAGATCATCGTGTCGCCTTCCCTCGTTACCGGCAAAGGCGGAAGCTACCGGTACTACGGTGTGCGCATCTTCAATGAGCCCTACCTGCGCCAGAAGGACGGCAACTTCAAGGATTACCCTTGGCGCACCTTCGTGGGTGACACTTATTCCGATGGCTACAGCGACCACTTCCCGGTGTTCCTGATCCTGGTGAAGGAAGCACAGTAATGTAAGTATCCTATGGATGAGGGCATACATATGTGCGATAGAGTTGGGATATTGACATATGAGTTCTACATTGTGCACGATAAACTATCACAGCCTAATGATCTGCCCCTATCACTTTGGTGTTCCTGCCTTGATACTCGCCACCTTACCCCTGTTGGCTGGTGCACAGACGGTCTATCTCCCTGAGATTACAAACACTGTGATCACAACCCGCGCGATCGACCAGAGTATGAGTGTAGGTGAAATTGCAGGCAGCGCAGATGTTACGGCCATTGGTGGCGCCAGCTATACAATTCCGATCTATGTGCCTCCTGGCACTAACGACATACAGCCCACGTTGGCCTTGAGCTACAACTCACATGGAGGAGATGGTTTGTTAGGCTGGGGTTGGGGCTTGAGCGGACTTTCTGCCATTTATCGAGTTGGGCGTGACTGGTATCACGATGGATTCTCAAAGGGGGTCAGCTACACATCAAGCGACCGCTTTGCGGCTGACGGTCAGCGTCTCGTGGGGCTCTCTGGAACTTATGGGGCATCTGGATCAACGTACGACACTGAGGCCGCAGCGTTCAGTGTATTTACAGCGACTGGTGTTATTGGTAGCGGACCATCCTCGTTCACGGCCATCACCAAGGAAGGCATGCGAATGGAATACGGAACTACCGCGGATTCCAGGGTTATGGGAAACAATGGCAATTCGGTTGCCATGTGGCGATTGAGTAAGGTGATGGACCCGTTCGGCAACTTTATGACATATACTTATTCATCGAGTGACGGTGAGAGTATTTTGACACGCATCGACTACACGGGGAATTCGACCGTTGGTATAACGCCATACAACAAAGTGGAATTCACATATGGATCACGACCCGATAAAAACGAGGTGCTCATGCCTGGAAGCGGACATAAGACGTCGAATTTGCTCAATTCCATCACCGTGTACTGCGAGGGGGTGGTCATGAAGACCTATCAGCTGAACTACTCGCTGCGCAACATCAACAAGAGCTATCTCAGGGAGGTCGCCGAGGTCGGCGCTGATGGTTCGTTCAGCTTCAATACCACGATCCTCAAATACGGCGATCCGGTCGTCCAGCCGTTCACCGTTGAGAGTTCTACAGCTCTTATTGGCCAGGCGCATGAATACTACTCCGGGGATTTCAACGGCGACGGGAGGACGGAGCTTATGACCTCTCCTTACACATATACAGCCGATGGCTTCAAATACAATACAAGCATCAGGATTTACCGCAGGACGACACCCGGGAACTTGCAACTGGACTGGCAGCTCACCTTGGACCCCAATATCCAGGTGGTCAACAAGTTGAACATGCCGATGAACCGTGCCTCCCACGCAAGCCAAGACTTCTCAGGGGATGGCCGTGATGATCTCACCTTGGCCAAGGTGGCCAAAGTGGGCAGCTATTACCGCCTTCAGGAATTGGCGTTCATGAGGTCCACAGGCACCAGTAGCATATCGTTCTCCACCACTACGCTGGGTCCACCAACCTTCACAGGAGCTGGGGGATCACCGACGTATGATATCGTCCATCCCAGCACACTGCAATTTCAGGTCACCGGAGACTTCAATGGCGATGGGAAGAGCGATGCGCTCATTGCCGTGAGCAACGGCGGGAGCTATCTCCCATTCCTTTATAGTCCGGAGGCGGATATCACGGGTGCGTTCGTCTCCAATAGCACGGTCATAGCGAATGCGATCACTACCGCAAGCAATCTGATCGTTCTGGACTTCGACGGGGATGGCGCACAGGAGATCATGGCCATACCAGGTCCCTTGTCCTCGTTCCAGAGTGCGCGGATCTACAAAATGTCCTCAGCTACGAACCCGCCCGCCTTCGACCTGGTGTACCAGAATGCCGGATTTCCGACGCCTCAGCATCAGATCCTCGTAGGGGACTTTAACGGTGATGGGAAGACGGATCTCTTGACCCGGCATGGCACGACCAGCCCATGGAACATAGCCTATTCCACGGGTAGTGGGTTCATCGAGCGCCCTTTCACTCAGTTCTCCACGTATGTGAACCTCGGGGGCACCCCGGATATGCTGCGTGTGGCCGACTTCAATGGCGACGGCCGGTCGGATATCCTGCACGGCCGCAACCTGACCAGCAGTTCCATCCTTGATGTGTTCTATAGCCGCGGTTCGCATGCGGATTTTGAGTTGCGTACTTTTTCCCATAGCAATCTCCTGGGTTGGGGCCAGTCGGTGGTCACGGATCTGGATGGGCGCTTCGAAGCGATCAATTCCGCATCCATCAGCCAACCTATCCAACTCTTTTTCTTCGACCGCAACGGGCACGACCGCAGTCTTCATAAAGTGGCGTCAGGCCTTGGTAGCATCACGGAGTTCGTGTATGGCTACATGACCGAACCCAATGTGCATACAGCTGGCGCATCTTTTACTTATCCAGCTGGCGATGCGCAGTTCCCATTGGAATTGGTGAAAGAGCTGAAAAGTCCTACGGGTCTTGGGACATGGACGACAACATCCTTTTCGTACGGTCTCGCAACGGTCGATCGACGGGGCAGAGGGTTCCTAGGGTTCAGAGAGATGGCCACAATGAGCCCTGTGAACAACAGTATCCATCGTCAGTTTATGGCGTTACAAACAGATTATTCTGAGTTGTACCCAACCGGTACAACTCTCCGGCGATTGGACAATTCAAGCCTGGTGAACAGTAGCACCGTCGTGCTAGCCTATCAAGCTATAGGTACTGTTAATTTGCGGCGTCGTTTAGTTAGAATGGTAAGTAATTCTACAACGGATGAGTTGGCCGGCACAACGTCCACCACTACCAATACCGCATGGAACGTGTGCGGATTGGCGACGAGTTCAACTACGAATGTCAACAGTATTGTGACATCTTCGACAACAGCCACTTATACTGCCGCCGGGCCGTCCACTTCGCCAGTGAAGCCTCTATCCATTCTAACCACAACTACACGGACTGGAGCTCCTGCTCAGACTGTGTCAACAGCATTCGTTTACAATAGCACGTCCGGAGCACTCACAAAACGGACGGAATTCAACAATAAGCCCATAAAACTGATTACGGATTATGAGTATTGGCCTTCAGGATCGTTGAAGAAGACTACATTATCTTTCACTGGCCTTGCAGCGAACAATCATAGAGTGCGGAGTTGGACCTATGAGAGCAAGTACCGCTTTCCAGCGACGGCAACAACACGGTGGAACAACAATGGAACTTTGGTCGATGTCGTGGAAGGCTTCACTTATGATCCGAAGTGGGGAACCGTGTTGACCCACCTCAGCACCGATCAGTTACAAACCGACCACCTCTATGATGCGTTCGGCCGGCAGACCTCAGTTTCCGCGCCCTATGTGCCAGGAACTCCGCGCTATTCAAAAACCACTCAATGGGTGTGGAATGTTGCAGGATCCAAGCGCTATTATATGGAGGTCACCGACCCAGGTGGACCCAACAGTAAGGTGTGGTATGACCATTTGGGACGAGAGGTGGAGCGGCAAACCGCTTCATTCGCGTCCGGAGCTTGGGCGACCAGTAACATGACTTATGATGCTGCTGGACGTGTGGCCACCACCACTTTACCCCGGCTTAGTGGAGAAACCGCCCAGACCATCACCAATAGTTACGATGAGCTAGGCCGGCCCTCTTCGGAAGTAAATAGTTTCAGCGGCACCACTGCGTACAGCTACTCCTATTCTTCCGGAAAACTCACTACTACGGTCACCGACCCGGCATCAAGGTCGCGAAGCACCACTACTGACGCCAGCGGCCAAGTAATAGAGGCTTCCGATAATGGAGGCACGCTAACGTATGCCTATGACAGTTGGGGCAATTTGCTCAACGTGAAGCGTGGAGCCCAAACACTCATTACCAACACGTACGACACATACGGCCGACAGACCAAGATGGTGGATGCTGATGCAGGAGCCACAGACTACCTATACAACGCTTTCAACCTCTTGGTTTGGCAAAGGAACGCTCATGGTCAGGTTTCCACCTTGGCTTACGACAACATAGGACGACTTGTACAGCGCGATGATCCTGAGGGTACCAGTTATTGGACTTACTATTTCGTAGGAGGCAAGTTCAATAATAATGTTACTTCGGCCATTGGTCTTGGAACAACGTACACGTATACTTACGATACCTTCGGCAGGCGTACCCATGAAGTCAGGACCAGCCCAAGTGGCAATATGGGTAAGCAGTATGGCTACGATGCTTTCGACCGGCTTTCCACCGCAACATATGAGAACCAACCGCAGCAGGTAGCGATTACTTATACATACACCGGAACCGGTCACTTGGATAAGGTGCAACAGTTGAACGGTCCTATCCTTTTCCAAGGACTCACCATGAACGGTTTTGGCCGTTACAGAACCTACAAATTAGCTGATGATAAGACAACTACTGTGACCTACGCGCAGCAGTATCCTACGCGTATCCAAGCAAGTGGCGTACAAGACCTGCGAATGGCCTATGATTACCAGACAGGCAACCTCACACACCGCTGGGATTACTTGAAGAACCGTAAGGAAACCTTTCTTTACGATGGCTTGGACCGGCTGACCCAGGCAAAGACCGATGTGGTGAATGCGTTAGGCACACCAACGACCAACTTGGCCACAATAAACTATGGCTTTGATGGTTCCGTGGGTGGGACCACCCGGGGCAACTTGGTAACTCGGACCGACATAGGCACCTTCGGATACAATGGCAATAGGATATCAGCGGCATACGGACCATTATATCCAACGCCACCAGACAATCCTCCGTTGGCTATCAACCAAGCCACACAAACTGTGACGTATGCCTCTTTCCATCAGCCTATTACAGTGCAGGAGTCCGTGGCATCGAACCCATTTACCCTGACCTACACCTATGGACCGGACCACCAGCGGACGAACAGCCAGTTGACTGCACCCGGTGGAGGGGGTTATTACGAGACGCGACAGTATTTTGGTGAGTTGGAAAGGCAGGAGTTCGAGGGTGGGGACCATAATTGGATCTTGTATGTAAGCGGAGGGGATGGACTGTGCGCCATGATCGTGCTGGAAAGCCATAGTGGGCAAACGACATACTCTGTCTACAAGGACCACCTCGGCAGTATTGTGGCACTTACCAAGAAGGTCGGCAGCACCGTATCCGTAGTGGCACAGCAGAATTTCGATGCCTGGGGACGCAAGCGCAATGCAACAAACTGGACATACACTGGTATAGCGGCCGTGCCGCAATGGCTGTACAGGGGCTACACGGGCCACGAACACGTGGAACCCTTCGCGCTGATCAATATGAACGGGCGCATGTATGACCCGCTGAATGGAAGGATGTTGAGCGCGGATAATTATGTGCAGGGAATGCACGACACGCAGGGGTTCAACAGATATACCTATGCACTGAATAACCCGCTTAAGTACACTGATCCAAGTGGAGAGATTGTTTGGGCTCCAATCATTTTGGGAGCAGTTATTGGCGCTTACTCAGGTGGTGTAATGTCTAACAGCGGTAACTTCAATCCTTCCAAGTGGGACTTTGGGTCAGGCACTACGTGGAAATATATGTTAGGTGGTGCTGTCGTGGGCGGACTTTCCGGAGCTGCGGGATACGCAATGGCCGCTTCAGGATTACCAGGAGCAAACACTGCTGCAATTGCTGTTGGTTCGTATACTAATAGTTTTGGAATGCACTTGGTTTCTGGCGGGAGATCTCCCGTATCCCTTAGTGTCGGTGCGGGCTCATACAATTTCTCATCTGGTGAATTTGGTTACTTGGGACAATCAGGGAACTCAACCATGGAAACGGTAGGTTATAGCTTAGGTGCCCTTGCAAATATTAGCGATGTACTCGCTGGACTCAATCCCAGTGCGGTTCAACTAAGTACCGAACAAAGTGATGCCATTGGTCATAGTGCGTTAACAAATGTAGGAGAGACGAATCCCTATAATTCATTGGTTTCTGTGGGTCCAGATCCAGGTGGAAGTTGGATATTTAACCCATTTAAGTTTAGGAATGGCACGAATCAGTGGAATAACTATGTCAACGCCGGTGATGATGTTGCTCTTGTTCGTATTGATGGTATTAATCTGCAGAGAATTATGAATTATGGAACCAATTTGGACCGAGGAGTGAACTATAATTTGTATTTTAGTAGTTGTGTTAATCACACGGCACGAGCATTGACTCTTTCAGGCGCTCCATCGATCGGAATTCATCCTTTTATCCTGCATTCTCAAATGGTATTGCGTTCTATAGGGTTTAGGCCGATGCTGCATTCGTATCATCTTTACCAACATTAATTTATGTCAGTAAACAGAATAGTCCTGCTGTTTTTCATTTCCTTATGGGGCTGTAAGATTATAACCCATGACGAAAAGGGCAAAGTGCCGACTAGTGTGCGGTCCTCGATGGCTGAAGGGGCATTGACCACCCAGGAAGCGGAGTTGTTAAATTCTCTATTAGAGGGCGTGAGAGGTACGTTCGATTTTGAGGGCAAACGAATTGCTTTTATATCAGGTAGTATGGGTAAGCGGGTTTTGTCAAAGGATGATTACTTTGAAAATTACGTGACGCCATGGTTATCAGAAGGTAAGGTACCATATATTGCTATGACGATTCTGACCAAGGAGGAGAAAAATATTTCAGGTGGTTATGATGCGCTTGTGCTGTCTTGGGTAAAATACTTTAGTGCTCGACAAAAAAGACGGATAATTCAGCAACTAGCCCCAACGAATTAGAAAACAACACAGAATATGTTCGCATAGGAATGGTCTAACCCCCTATGAATCGGACAACGTCGTCTGGTCGATGTGAAAGTAGGTTTTTGGTGGCATAGGTTTGCCTCAGCAGGAGACGACCGAAGGTGACTGCGTTACCGATGGCGTCAGAAGTGAGCCGGGCCCGGACACTTGCTGGTGGTATGGTGATCCCGTTGGGATCAAGCAGGAGACTCCCTTCAGGCTCCTGCACCCCGATAGCAGTTCCTGATAAGGAACGAGCAGCTTGAACTTCACGCGGTTGCGGCTGTCCACGGTGCGCTGGATCAGTCCTCTGTGCCAGGCTTGCTCAAAGAGGTCTGGCCAGAGGTAGGCGGTGGAGCCGTGGACCCGCTTCCCGTTGTATCCTGCGTAGAATGGACCGAGCACTGCGATGAGTTGGTCCAGGTCCCAGATGGTGTGGCGGTCAAGGTATGCGCCCAGGATGGCGTGGAAGCTCTCGATGTGCCCGTTCTCTTGGGGTGTGTAAGGGTGGGTGAAGACATGGTGCAAGTGGTTGTCCTTGAAGTAGCCCTGCACCATGGAGGCGATGAACTGTGGCCCGTTGTCGCTGCGCACTTCCACATGCAGCTTCCTATTCAACAGATCAGCGGGTTGTAAGTGGTGCTTGATCACCTGGTCCCATGCGTGGGTGACCTGATGCTGGGTCATGCTCAGGCCCGCCTGCCAATACAGGGCTTGGCGCGTGAAGGTGTCCAGGATCGTGAGGATGTATCCGCTACGCCGCTCACTGGTGACCCATTTGCTCTTGATGTCCATCTCCAGCACATGCAGGGGGCGCTCCGGGGTGACCACGCGGTACTTCACGTACGTGCGCTTTGCAGCCTTGCGTCGCGGGGCAAGCAAGTCCTCTTCACCCATGAGCCGCTGGGTCTTCTTCGGGCCGATGTAGTATCCATCGAGCATCAGTAGGCGTGCTGTTTTTTGATAGCCACAGTCGGTGTCCGGGTCACTCTTGAGCTCGTGTATGCGCGCGACCACTTCACTATCTGGCACGCTCACCACACGCCCCTCATGGAGTTGATCCGTGCAGCAGGTCAACGGCCTACCTCCCTTGCCTGCTTGGGGTTTATGATAGTACTGGTGGCGGGTAACACCAGTGATGGTCAAGGCAGTTTTCCGCTGCATCCCCTGCGCGACGAACTTCCCGATCAGTTCTTTCCGCTCGCCCAGGGGTACTTCTTTTTTAGCAGCTCGTCCTTCAGCTTGCTCTCCAGCTGCTGCTCGGCCACCAACTGCTTGAGGCGTTGGTTCTCCTTCTCAAGCCTACGGATCTCCTTGAGGTGCTTGGTCTAGCCCCCTAACTTCCCGTGTAAGCCCCCCCTGAAACAGGTGCAGGTGAACGTAGAAACACCTAACCTTGACCAGGATGAAGAAGAGCAGATTCAAAAGACGCAGATCGTAGCGATACTGCGCGAGCATGAGGCGGGCAAAAAAGTGGCCGACCTGTGCCGGGAGCATGGAGTGAGCCAGCCCACGTTCTACCAGTGGAAGGCCAAGTACAGTGGCCTTGACGCCAACCAGCTTAAGGAGTTCAAGGAACTGAAGATGAAGTATGCTCGGCTTGAGAAGATGTACACCGAGGCGCAGATGGACCGCCAGGTGCTCAAGGAGATCATTGAGGGAAAGTTGTAGGTCCGGACGATAAGCGAGAGATCGTGCGCCGTCTGGTCGAACAGCGCCAGTACAGCGAACGCCGGGCCTGCAAGCTGTTGAACTTAAGCGCAAGCGTTCATCGCTATGTGCCTAAACCGAAGAACGATGCGGAAGTGATCGAGCACATGATGCGTGTGGTGGATAGGAACCCGACCTGGGGCTTTGACCTGACCTACGACCGGATGGTCGAAGAGGGTACCACGGCCAATCACAAGCGCGTTCGTCGGCTATACCGGGAGGCCAGGTTGCATCTGCGCAGAAGGACCAAACGCCGTGTGCCTGAGCGGGTCAAAGACCCTATCGTACTGCCCATCGGACCGAACATCACCTAGAGCATGGACTTCATGAGCGATGCGCTGGTAAGCGGTCGCAAGTACCGCACGTTCAACGTGATCGACGACTTCAACCGGGAGGCGCTGTGCATCGCGATAGATACTTCTCTACCTGCCGCACGTGTGATCCGGGAGCTCGACCAACTCATCGCTTGGCGTGGCAAGCCCGAACGTCTGCGCATGGACAACGGCCCTGAATTCATCGCACACGCCATGCAGGAATGGGCCGCAAAGCACGGCATCATCTTCACCTACATCCAACCCGGCATGCCCATGCAGAACGGCTTGATCGAGCGCTTCAACAAGACGTACCGGACCGAGGTGCTCAATGCGTGGATCTTCGAGCGGCTGGACCAAGTACGCTTTATCACGCAGGAGTGGATGTGGCGCTACAACAACCAGCGCCCACACAGGTCGTTGCTCCGCTTATCGCCCCGTGCGTTCCTGTTGAAATGTGGACAACTCCCTTCCCACTACACAGGCTCACGCGCGGATTTCCCCACAGTTCAACAGGACATCCACAACACCAACACACTCAGAAGTACCTTTACAAAACACTGCGCCTAATAAGCGGAGGCTTACAAGTAGTTATTCAACAACAAATTGTCTTATCAACATTTCATTCTCACAAGACAACCGGACTAAATATGGCCCGGGCGCAAGACCTCTTACAGAAACTGTGATACGTTCGCCTTGAAACAGCCCTTGCTGCACTATCCGGCCTTGAAGGTCCTGGATGGTATAGTGCGCGTTCTCGACGCGGTCTGATAGAACAATCGTAAGTTCATCGGACGCCGGGTTGGGGTACACCCCCAGCGCCATTTCCGTCAAAATGCTCTTACCATTCCCTTCGGAGTCGTCATTGTCAAGCGTACCTTCTCCACTTGTAGTTGAGTTGCCCCAGCAATACCAGTACCTACTCGTACGGTTTCCAGCTACGTCGTGATCATATCGTATGCTACACCCTGAGGGTGGTGGTTGCACTTGGGCAAAGGACGTGAACGGCAAGGCCAAACAAACCACCGTGAGTATGTAAATGTGGTACATTCCGTTTCCGTTTAGGCAAACGAATGTAGTACATTCAGCGAATCAAGGAAAAGGGGAAATAAAATGCTGCGCCGAGAGAGATCGGCGCAGCATTTTATCGAATGTGCCCCCCTACCGGATCACGTAAATGGGCAAGGAACGCGCCGCGTTATCCGTCCGTAGGGTAATGTGGTACAACCCTGCGTGAAGATCGGCAATTTCGATATTGGTGCGAGCAGCCATCACAGAGCCAGTGCGAACGGTCCTGCCCAGGGCATCTGTGAGGAAGTACGCAACTCGGGAATCAAGCGTTCCAAGCTCGATGGTAAGCAGGTCGGAAGTGGGGTTCGGATACAGCATCACCGAGGCGAAAGCGAGTTCGTCAACATTGGTCACCACCTCAATATCGTTCGCATCGCGGGGCATCACACGGTAGGAGTCGAAGGAGTATCGGGTCGGACCGGTAACGTTGTAGACAGCTCCTTGTGTGGGAGTGAATGTGTACAAGAGTTCGTCCACGCTTAGGGTGGCAGTTCCGTCGTTCATTGACCACTGGTTGTTCCCGATGTCCGGGTTGATGCAGGTGGCGGCATTCACCCGGATGAGCACGCCTTCGTAGTCCTCCGTATTGGCTTGTACTGCCGTAATGGTGCTCACCACTTCAGCATTTCCTTGCGACACAACGATAAAGTCGTTCACGTTCTGTAACTGGGTCATGCCGAAGAATTCAGTGACACTTGCCGAAAAGGTGACACTATCGCCGCGTGCAGGCACGTTCTGGGTGCTGAACACGAAGATGCCACTCCATGGCCCACCACCATTCTGGATAAAGAAGCCGTTGCTGGCATTGGCGGTCACTATGCCGCCGGTATTCACGGTCTGACCTGCCAAGGGAGAAGCTCCACCTGGATCCGTGGTGAACTGGATCGCGTTGATGGAGGTGATGGAAGGGCCGGAGCCGCCGCCGCTGATGTTCACATCATCGATGATCAAATGGTCAGGGGCAAGTGTACCCTTCACCGATAAGATGAATTCAGCCTCGCTAGTACTAACTACCACTGTTCTGGTCAGTTCATACTGCTGCCAGTTTTCACCATTGGCGACAGTGATGTAACCGGTATAGGGGGAATAACCATTGCCGGGTCTTCCATCAAAAACACCGAGTCGGACATCCCCAAAGCCACGCGCCCAAAAGGACACGGTATAGGTCACTCCGGAATCGACTGTTAGGGGCTGAGTAGTGAAGCGCCTGTGATCTCCAGTGGGTAAGAGACGATTCTGTAAGCGTACGGAAAAAGAACCACTATGCGGGTTCGTGCTTACCTGGCTGACGCTATCGGAAAATCCGACAGAGGTCCGAACACCAAGCCAACCATCGGGCGTGTTGCCGGTCCAGTCCTCAAAACCGCTCTCGAAGATCACCTGGCCTTGCATGGGCAGGGTGAAAGCGGCGGCAATGGCCAATAGGGTAATGTGTTTCATGGGGAAGGGTGTGTTGTGCCCGTAGGCGTTCTGCGTTAGGCTATTGGATGTTGATGTCGTCGAGGTCGATGGTGGTGGTCTGTGTTTCCACCGAGAAGTAGCGGAAGCCGATGTGGTAGTTGCCGGTGTAGCCGCTGGGCAGGTAGGCGGCCAGGTTGATGCTGCCGCTGTTCACCCATTGGTAGTTGCTGGTGGCGCTGGTGGGTTCGGCAAAACCGGTGATCTCCGTCCAGGTGGCATCCGAGATCTCGCAGCCATCGTAATCCACGGAGATGTAGACCTTGAAGGGGTCTTGCGTGGTGTGTGTCCAGAATGCTTGTGCGGAGCGGAAGGAGAGGGAGGGTGTGGCGCTGGCCTGCACGGGCGGGGTTATCAACCACGACTCGGTGGCCGGCACGGAGACCCCATTGCCGGCGAAACCGGTTGCACGCAGGTACTTGTCGGTACCTCCGAAAATGCGGCCTCGCCAGAAGCGGCTGCCTTGCTCATTGATGTTCAGCCAGCTCGGGTTGCTGTAGTCCGTGTTGTCGCTCGTCACATCGCTGAAATCCTGGCTCACACTGGGTACTGGCGCCACGTTGTAGGTGCAGGGGCCGGGGCCGCCGCCGCTGCAGCGTTGGCCGTTCATCTGCACCTCGTTGATGTTGCGGATGAAGAGCTGCATGTCGTTGTTGAACTGCCCCACCACGGCCACGAAACTGCCGTTGCCCTGCGCCACCTGCGTGCCAGCGAAGTTGGAATAGCCACTGGTCCGCACGATCACGGAAGCGCCGTTGCAATCCACCAGGCTGCGGTTCTGCGTTTGTTGGGTGACCGCGTTGGCATAGGTGAGGCTCAACTCGGTGGTGGCGAACTCCACATTTTCCATACGCACCAGCATGCCCTGCATGGCGGGTGTGATTTGCGGGATGGTGACCAGGGTAGGGGCCTTGTACACTTGCGTGGCCTGTTTCACCACGTTGTTGTCCACGTCCACGGAATCCAACTGGAGCATGCCGCTGTAGCTGCTCAGTACGGTGCCCGGCAGGTACACCCGGATGCTGTCTCCTTGGTACAAGCCGCCGGAGGTGAGCAGGCGCAGCTGTATGGCGCCGGTGTGGTCCTGCACGTACACGTTGCGGTACAGGTTCCCGTTCTGTTCGTCAGCGGTCACCACTGCGAAGAATGAGCTGTCGCCTCCGAAACGGACCGGGGCACCTTGAAAGAGGTTGCGCAGTTCGGCCACGGTGAGGGTTTGGCCAACGGGCAACTGGCGCATCGGCGGCGCATCGAACTCCTTCTTGCAGGAGGTGGCAAGCAGGGCCAACAGGGCGAGAGGCAGCAGATGACGAAGGTTCATGGGGCGGTTGTGTGCGGTGTGCATGCGATCAGAAGCTGAAGGTCACCATGGCGAAGTAGTTGCGCCCGAAGAGGTAACTGAATTTGGGTGGGAAACGGTTGGCGTCGGTGCGGTCGTATCGCAATTGCTCGAATCCGCCGATCCGGAAATCCTGGTTGTTGAGCACGTTGCTCACCGAAACGTTGAGTGCGATGCGGTACTTGCGTTGCATCATCCACGACTTGCCGAAGAAGGCGTCCACCGTGTAGTTGGCGTCGAGCTTGGTCTGGTCCAACAGCTTGGCCACCTGCGGGTCGCTATCCAGGAAATTGCCGATGGCCTCTGTGGTGCGGCGGTCCGGATTGGGGTCCAGGTACATGTTGTCGAAGTGGTTCACGTTGGCACCGATGAACCAGAACTTGGGCGCGTTGTAGCGCAGGCCCAACGAAGCGGCTGTTTGCGGCATGCCACCCACGTAGAAGTTCTCCCAGTAAACGGTGCGACCGGCAGCGAACACCTCCGGGCTGTTGTCGCGGGTAATGGTGGCCTGCGGGCGTGAGGTGTAACGGTGGCTGCCACCGGCGTACACGGCCGTCATGGTCCAAGTGCTGCTCAGGTTCGCTTCCATGCCGAGCTCCACGCCCATGTGCTCTTGGTCCACGCCGGTCATGCTGTAGTTCACCAGCGTCAGGAATTCATCGTGGTAGAAACTGCGCGACCAGATCTGGTCCATGATCTTGCTGTAGTACACCGTGGCGCGCCCTTTCAAGCGGGGAAAGCGCAGGATGTAGTTCAGGTCGCCGGAATACATGGTCTCGTTCTGCAGGTCGTTCACCACGGTGCCTCGTGTGCGGGGCGAAATGAAGGCGGTGCGCGGAAGCGGTGGGCGGGTCATCAGCGCGGCATTGGCACTGAGGAATTGGCGGCCACTGAGCTTGTACACCGCGCCGCCCTTCACACCGTAACTGATGAACTGCTGCTTCTCGGAATCGCCCAGGCTCTCGTTCGGGAAACGGCCATTGCGCAAACGACCTTCACGCCAGAACTGGTTGTAGCTGAGTTCCGCCCCCATGTAATACTCCCAGTGTTCGGTCTTTCCTTCGTACTGGGTGAAGGCATTGTAGTAGCGGGTGTGGATGTCGTAGTCGTAGCCGAACTTGTCGCCTTGGCGCACCACCTTGTTGGTCATGTCAAGGTCGTTCTGCGATACCAGCGTGTCGTTGAAATCACGGTCCGCGAACTGGTCGATGTCCACCCAGAAATCACCCCCGAGCAGATCGTCGATGGTCTTGAAGTAATGGGTGCGCTGCAAGTGCAGGCTGCCGCCGTAGGTGATCTGGCGATCGTTCTCCAGGGCCTTGCTGTAAACCGAGTTGATGCCGATGCGCGTGGGATCGGCACGCACTTCCTCCAGGATGTATTTGCTGCGGTTGCCGGTTATGGTATTGCCCGCTATGCCATTGGCGTTCTCCACGGTGTAGAGGTTCTTGCCGTTGGCGAAGTACAATTGGTCCCAGTCGATCTGCCGGGTGTTCACATCGTTCATCCAAGCGTTCGCCAGTTCAGCTGCTTGATCGGGGTCGTTCTGGCCGTTGCCGGAAAGCGAAGGCATGAAATAGCTGGGCAGGTAGCGGTAGTAGTCGGGGCGTGGATCGCGGGCGTCGAACCAGTTGAGGCCGCTCAGGCCATCGCGGCCGAAAGTGTAGAAGAGCGTGGTGTTCCAGGTGCTCTTCTCATCCGGGGTGAAGTAGTGGCTGGCCATCACCATGGGCTTGTGGTCGAAGCTCATGCGTGCGTTTCGCTTAACACCACCTTGGTAGCCCCAGTTGGGGTTGTAGTAATTGGTTCCGGCCAGGTCGTAGGCCTCCTGTATGGCCAAACCTTGGCGCCCTTGGATCATGGGTGCACCAAAACCGGTGAAGACGAAACTGTGCCGGTCGTTCAAGCGCTTCTCGGCACTTACGAGGTACGCGTACGCATTGAAGCTGGTGCCCTCCGCATAGCCTTCTTCCGCCCAGCGCCGCGAGCCCGAAATAGTGAAGGCCCAGCCATCCTTGCGCAGTCCGGTGTTGTAGGTGAACATCACGCGGTTGCGGTAGGCGCGGTTGGTGGAAGCGTAACTGGTGCGCACGCCTTTGCGCATCTCGCTCGCCCGCATGTGGATGTCCGTGTAGCCTCCCAGTCCTCCGAAATTCAGGCGGGAAGCGGAAACGCCCGTGCGCACCTGCATCCAACGTGTAATGTCGTTCAAGCCGGCCCACATGGACCACGTGGCCCAGCCGCTCTCCATATCGTTCACCAAAATGCCGTTGATGCTCACCAGCATGTTGCGGGTGTCGTAACCGCGTATGCGGAAACGTGCACTGCCGAAGCTGAAACCGGCCGTGGAGGTGAACACATCGCGCGAGCCTTGCAGAATGCCGGAGATGTCCTGCGATCCCACTTCGGAGTCCAGGTCATCCGCCGTTACGGAGATGACGGGCGTGGTGGGTTGGGTGCTGGCCACCGTGTCCACCCGTGGCGGGGGCGGCGCCACCAGGCTGGTGTCGCTTTGCGCGATGAGTGCCGAGGGCAACAACAGGGAGAACAGAAGGGTGGCAGTGGGAAAGCCCGGAAGCCTTGTGCTGCGAAGGATGCACGAAGTGCGCATGGAGCGGGGTGAGGGGGTGGACACCGGGCCGGGTCTTTCCAGGGACGGTGAAGCGGTGTGCTGGGTTGGTGGCGCGTAGGGATGGCGCCGGTATTCCGTATCGGCTGGCAAAAGTAAGGCGCTCAGGGGCCTCTTCCATGTTGTCGTTCGGTTAATTCATTGCCCCCTGAAGATGTTGCGGAAAAGGGCCGGTGGGTGCCTTCATCAAGCTTTTCAAGCATGGTCATCTTCGGGCGGTCGCTTCCGGCTCCATCAGGCTGATACTGAGCTACATTTGATCTTTATTGCGGATGCTCCCTCCGCGCTTCATTGTGGTGTTCCTCCCGCACACACGCCCCATCCACCCGCTGCGCTTGTTCGGCTTGCTTGTCGGCTTGGCCATGGGGCTGGTGCTGCGCGCCGATCATTTCTCCGGGGCTTCCATCACCTACACCTGCGACGGGGGCGGTTTTTACACCATCACGCTGGATCTGTACATGGACTGTGCAGGCGTGCCGGTCACCCCCCAGCAATTGCGCTTCGAGAACGATTGCGGAACGGTATTCACCCTCACCAACCTGCTGCCCACTGTTTCCGAAGAGGTCTCGCAGATCTGCCCTGCACAAGTAGGCAATACCACCTGCAACGGTGGCGCTTTCCCGGGCTTCATCCGACACCGCTTCATCCGCACCTTGTTTCTGGCATCCTGCGATAGTTGGCGATTCAGCTGGTGGGTGTGTTGCCGCAACGTGCTGGTGAACGTGGTGAACGAGCCGGGCACCTACGTCTCCACCACGCTGAACAATGCCACCGCCCCGTGCGACAATTCGCCGGTGTTCGCCGATGATGGGATCCCTTTCGTGTGCTTGGGAGAACCGGTGCTCTACAATCCCGGGGTTACCGATCCGGACGGCAACACGCTATCCTTCGCATTGGTAAGCGCACAGTTCGGTGCACCCAACCCCTTCCCGGTCACCTATGAGCCGGGCTACTCCGGTGCAGCGCCTATCCCCGGCATCACCATGGATCCGCTCACCGGGCAAATGGACTTCACGCCCACCATCATCGGCAACTACGCGGTTGCCTACCAGGTCTCCACCTTCGATCCCATCGGCAACCTCATCGGCACGGTCATCCGCGACCTGATGTTCGTGGTGATACCCTGCCCAGGCTCGCCGCCTTCCACCAATGGACTGCAAAATGCCAGCGGCGGTGCGGTCATCCTTTCCCCCTTCGTGTTGGAGGTCTGTGATGGCCTGCAGTTCTGCACCGACCTGGTCTTTACCGATCCCGATCCCGGACAGGTGATCAGCGTGGTGTCCAATGCGCTGAACCTGCTGCCCGGTGCCACCTTTTCGGTTGTTGGCACACAGCCGGCAACGGTCACGCTGTGCTGGACTGCCGATGCCGCCCAACTTCCGGTCAACGTGTACCTACAGGCTGCCGATGGCACTTGCCCCATCCAGAACGTGGCCTCGGTATCGGTGCTGTTGCAAGCTGCGGTACCCAGCCAAGCGCTGCCCAATGCTGGTGCGCCTGGCAACATTGCCGTGTGTGACAACGGGCCACCGCTGGACCTCTTTCCGCTGCTGGGCGGGAACCCCGATCAAGGCGGTACTTGGACCACGCCTTCGGGCGCCTTCCATTCCGGTACTTACCTGCCCGGCACCGATGTGTTGGGCGTGTACACCTATACCGTAGGCAATGCCTGTGTGCAGGCCAGCAGCGCGGTCACCGTTTCCGACCTGAACCCCGATCCCGGAACGGACGCAAGCCTTGTGCTCTGCTCCAATTCCGCAGCGGTTCCGCTCTTCCAGAGCATCGGTGGTACGCCCGATGTTGGCGGCACATGGAGCGGTCCGGCAGGCCCGATGGACGGCATCTTCACGCCGGGCACCTCACTGCCGGGCAACTACGTGTACACGGTGGGCGGTGTCGCTTGTGCTGCGGTCTTTTCCACGCTTACCGTGAATGTGGTGGCATCTCCGAACGCTGGCAGTGACGCAGCGCTCACGCTCTGTTCATCGGGTTCGGCGCAGGATCTCTTCCCCTTGCTGGGTGGTGCAGCGCAGGCCGGTGGCACCTGGGTTGCTCCCGGAGGAAGTGCGTTCGGTGGCACCTTCAACCCGGCGATGCATGCGGCGGGTGCTTACGTGTACACGGTGACCGGCACGGCGCCTTGTGCGAATGCGAGCGCGATGGTGACGGTGAGCATCAGCGCAGCGGCGAACGCGGGCAGCAGTGCCACAACGAGCGTGTGCGACAACGGTGCTGCTATTGCGCTCTTCCCCTTGCTGGGCGCAGCAGCCAACGCGGGCGGCACCTGGAGCGGCCCCGGCGGTGCGATGAACGGCAGCTTCACACCCGGTGTTGATGCAGCGGGCATCTACACCTACACGGTAAGCGGCCCAGCGCCTTGTCCTGCGGTCTCTTCCTCGGTTACAGTGAACGTGATCTTATCTCCGAACGCTGGTAGCGATGCAACGCTCACGCTCTGTTCATCGGGTTCGGCGCAGGATCTCTTCCCGCTGTTGGGTGCTGCAGCGCAGGCCGGTGGATCATGGGTCGGTCCCGGTGGAAGTGCGTTCGGCGGCACCTTCGACCCGGCTGTGCATGCGGCGGGCGTGTATGTGTACACGGTGAACGGCACGGCGCCTTGTGCGAATGCGAGCGCGACGGTGACGGTGAACATCAGCGCAGCGGCGAACGCGGGCAGCAGTGCCACGACGAGCGTGTGCGACAACGGTGCTGCTGTTGCGCTCTTCCCCTTGCTGGGCGCAGCGGCCAATGCGGGCGGCACGTGGAGCGGTCCCGGGGGTGCGATGAACGGCAGCTTCACACCCGGTGTTGATGCGGCGGGCATCTACAGCTACACGGTAAGCGGCCCAGCGCCTTGTCCTGCGGTCTCTTCCTCGGTTACAGTGAACGTGATCTTATCGCCCAACGCGGGCAGTGATGTAGCGCTCACGCTCTGCTCATCCGGCGGAGCACAGGACCTCTTTCCCTTGTTGGGTGGTGCAGCACAGGCCGGTGGTTCGTGGGTCGGTCCCGGTGGAAGTGTGTTCGGCGGCACCTTCGATCCGGCTGTGCATGCGGCGGGTGCTTATGTGTACACGGTGACCGGCACGGCGCCTTGTGCGAATGCGAGCGCGACGGTGACGGTCTTCGTGACGGACAACGCCAATGCGGGCACTGACAACGCAATCGTGTTGTGCAGCAATGCTCCTGCGTTGGACCTGTTCACAGCATTGGGCGGAACACCTGATCCAGGAGGCACCTGGTCTGGTCCGGGCGGGGCCATGAGCGGGGTCTTCACACCCGGGTCGAATGCGGCCGGCACGTACACCTACACCATCGCGCCTTTGCCTCCCTGTCTGGGTGCCGCCGCCAGCGTGAGCATCACCGTGGTCGATGCTCCGAACGCAGGAGTGGATGCGTTGATCGATCGCTGTACCACCGATGCACCGGTACAACTCTTTCCCTTATTGGGTGCTGCTGCGGAAGCGGGTGGTTCCTGGTCCTCCCCGGGTGGTGGTGCCTTTGGCGGAACGATCGATCCGGCGAACGCTGCAAATGGTGCCTACACCTACACGGTGAGTGGCAGCGCACCGTGTTCAGCGGCGAGTGCCACGGTGCAGGTGAACATCAGCACGGCGCCCCAGGCCGGTGGTGCTGCATCGCTGTCCTTGTGTAGTACGTCACCAGCGATCGAGCTCTTCGCGCAGTTGGGCGGCAGTCCCGATCCCGGTGGCCAATGGAGCGGCCCTGCTGGTGCTGCGAACGGAAGCTTCCTGCCGGCCAGCGATCCGGCGGGCATCTACACGTATTCCTTGCCAGCGGTGGGCGCTTGTTCGTCGGCACAGAGCACGGTCACCATTGCTGTGGAAACGGCCCCCGACGCGGGTGGCTCGGGCACACTGCAGGTGTGTGCGGAAGCAGCTCCAGTGGACCTCTTCCAACAGTTGGGCGGCGCGGCACAGCCTGGTGGTGCGTGGACTGCTCCGGATGGGTCCAGTGTTCCGGGCGTGTTCGATCCGGCTACACAACCAGCGGGTACCTACACATACACGCTTGTAGGCAACTTGTGCCCTGCGGTTTCGGCGGCAGTGCAAGTGAGCATCGTTCCTCCGGCGCAGGCCGGTCCGGGGGGCAGCCAACAGTTCTGCGACAGCGATGCACCCGTTGCGCTCTTCAGCCTGCTTGGTGGCACCCCCGATGCTGGTGGCACTTGGACCGATGCTTCGGGCAACGAAGTGCCACCGCTTTTCGATCCGGCCTCTTCCACCCCGGGCACCTTCACGTACAGCGTGCAGTCCGCGCCGCAGTGTGCCAGCGCGCAGGCCGTGCTCATCATCTCGGTGTCCCCACGGCCTTTCGCCGGTACCGGTGGGCCGCTCTCGCTCTGTGACAACAGCGGCCCAGCAGCGCTGAGCGATGGTCTCTCCGGCTTCTTCCAGAACACCGGTACGTGGTCCGCGCCGAACGGCGGGCTGCACGGTGCATTCTTCAATCCCTTGTCGGATGTG
The DNA here is from genome assembly GCA_019638115.1 of Flavobacteriales bacterium. Classification (GTDB taxonomy): domain Bacteria; phylum Bacteroidota; class Bacteroidia; order Flavobacteriales_F; family PHOS-HE28; genus PHOS-HE28. The sequence continues at coordinate 476,174 of JAHBUK010000003.1, forward strand.
GCTGGCGAGTACACCTACACGGTCCCTGGGCAGGCTCCGTGCCCGGATGCCACGGCAGTGGTCGAGGTGTTGGTGATACCTGCACCGCATGCAGGCAGTTCTGCCGTGGTGCAACTCTGTTCTGACCAGGGTGATCTGTTGCTCACCGAACTGCTCGGTGGATCGCCACAACTCGATGGCGTTTGGGTCGGACCGGAAGGCACCCCGGTTCCCAACACCTTCTCTCCGGCCGCACAGAACGCCGGCTTGTACACCTACAGCGTCAGCACTGCCGCACCCTGCGTGCCGGCGGAATCCACCGTGCTCATCGGCATCAGCCAAGCTGTGCAGGCAGGTTCCGATGCGAGCCTCACCCTGTGTTGGACCGATGGCCCCATTGAACTCTTCAGCCTGCTTGGCGCTGCCGATCAAGGCGGCACTTGGATCGGCCCGAACGGTGCCGCTTTCACAGGCTTGCTGGATCCCGCGTCGGCGAACGTGGCAAGCGGTGTCTACACCTATACGCTCGTGCCGCAAGCACCCTGCGCGGCGAGCAGTGCCCAAGTGCAGGTGAACGCGATCGCGGAACCGCTTGCTGCACCCGATGCTTTGGGCAACGGCGCCTGTGCCCCGGCCGAGGTGTTGCTCACCAGCGGCTACTCCGGGCCGGGCGAATGCCTTTGGCTCTTGAGCGATGGAACACTGATCAGCGGATGCGGTCCGCAAGCGATCACCTTGGTGAACGCAGGCAACACCAGTGCTCTACTGCAGATCGATCCCGGCGGTGGCTGCCCTCAGGTGACCTTTGCGCTCATGGGCGGCATCTTGGTGAATGAGCCGCCCACGGCCGACTTCAGCGTGACACCGGAATTCCTCACCGTGCAGCGGCCCACGCTCTTCGCCAGCAACAACAGCAGCGGTGCAACCAGCTTCACGTGGTCGGTGGATGGACAGCCGGTCTCCAACAGCACGGATCTCCTGTACACCTTCCCGGCCGTGCTCGGCAACAACTATGCGCTGTGTCTGGTGGCCTTCGCAGACGCGCAGTGCAGCGACACGCTCTGCCTGCCCATCACGGTGGAGGATGGGCCGCTGGTCTTCGTGCCCAACACCTTCTCGCCCGATGGCGACGGCATCAACGACATCTTCCTGCCAGTGGTTAGCGGCCTTGCACCGGGCAGCTACAGCTTGGAGGTGTACGACCGCTGGGGGCGCATGCTGTTCCGCACCATCGATCCCGCTGCCGGATGGGATGGCCGTGCCGCTGGGGTGGAGGTGCCGCAAGGCGTGTACGTGTGGCAGCTCGCCGGCAAGGACCTGCGCAGTACCGAGCGGGTGCAGCATATGGGGCACGTGACCTTGGTGCGATAAGGGCCTTTCGAGCATGTTGCACGTGGAAATGGCAGCAAGTCATTCGCCCAGGGTGCATATCCATGCATTGAACAACTTCGTAGATTCACACCATGTTCAAGCACGCCCCCTTACTGGTCTGTGCGCTTCTTGTTGGAAGTACGCTTACCGTGCGGTCTCAGGATCCGGTATTCGCTGGACTGGTCGAAGACCAGGCGAATGGACAACGTTGGCTGCTCGATGTCAGCGCCGGTGCGGATGGTAAGTTATCCATTCTGGAGCGGGACCTGTCGGAATATGCCACGCCTTATGAGATCATTGTCACGAGCTTTTCGTTCGAGCAGGGCGCTGCGTGGCAGAAGCGATTGATATCCGCCGATCCATCGATCATCCTGGACCCCATGCGGATCAAGCGCCTCTCCAATGGGGAGAGTCTCGTACTCGGATTCCTGGGCAATGAGGCCAATTATGGCGAGTATTTCCTGATCCGATTGGACGCCGCCGGCATGTACCTCGGCACCACCACCTTCAGAGCCGAAGATGTAGGTCTTGATGAGGATTTCGACTTTGGGAATTCAGACCTCCACGAACTCGAGGACGGCAGTATCTTGTTGAACATGGGGTTCACGTTCAGGCCTATACATGTCCGATGGCAAGGTGGGAAATCGGTGGACTGGGCGCGCAGCTATGTCACGTTACCGGATACGATGCTCAAGCAGCCGTTCATGGGCTCCGTTGTCCTGCCCGGTGGCGATGTGCTGATCGCCAAGAAAACCCCACTGGATGTGTTCCTGGTGCGGGCGGACGGGCAGGGTGATGTGGTCTGGGCCAGGCGTTATGTTGGGCTGAACGCCAAGGATCTTGCACCCATGGTGCTCGGTGACGGGAGCCTCGCAATTGCGGGAAGGAACACTGACGGTATTTACGTGGCCCGATTCAATGCCGATGGAGAGGTCATCTGGGTGAAGTTCACGACCGCCGAGCTGGTGGACTATGAGCCCAGTGGGGGATTCAAGCGCATGGCGCAACGCAGCAATGGTGACCTGTTACTCTCCCATCACTGTCGCGCATTCGGCATGCCATCCCAGGCCGGAGCAGTGATCATTCGACAGGATGGCAGCCCGATACAGGCTTGGGCGCTACAGGATGAGCAGATGGGCGGTCTCGGTGTGGTCGCGAGCATTGGTGATGAGGCCGTGATGGCCGGCTATACGATGCTGGATGTCGATGGCGCCGTTCAACGGGTGATCCTGCTGACACGATCCAACATCACGGATGATCCCTTCTGTCTTTTCGGGCCTGACGTACTGTCCACGTGGGATGCCTCCTATACGATCACATCGATCGATGCCCATGCCGTTGAGGACAGACCTGTTACGATCGGAAGCATCGAAGTGGAAGTGTTGGACATGGAGCCTCACGTGGTCACCATTTGCAGCCAGTCAACGGATATTCAAGGGGGGGCGGATCGATCCGGTCCCGCTCTGGTCATCAATGCATTGGTCATGCAGGGCGAAGTCATCCACCTGAGCTTGGGTGGTCACATGGCCAATTCACGGATCGAGGTATTGGATATGGGAGGAAGAACCATCCTGCATGCGTTGGTAGCCAGCGAAGGTGGCACCATCGTGGTACCCCGATCACTGGGCTCCGGGGTCTATTTGGTGCGGGTGCTCGGCATGCAGAACGAACTGTTGGGAGTGGGCAGGGTCGTTGTGCTGTAGGCCAGGGCTTTTCCTTGGTCCATCCGGATCCACCCCGCTCCCCCGGCTATCTTTGCCCGCCATCCCTGCACCGTGCCCGAGCGTCTGGTCATCATCCCCACGTACGATGAGAAAGAGAACATCCGCGAGGTGCTCTCCAAGGTCTTCGGGCTCACCCCCGACTTCCACGTGCTGGTGGTGGACGATAATTCACCCGATGGTACTGCGGACATGGTGGTGGCCATGCAGCAGGAATGGCCCGGCCGCCTGCACCTGCTGAAGCGCGCTGGCAAACTCGGCCTCGGCACGGCCTACATCGCTGGCTTCCATTGGGCCTTGGAGCGCGGCTACGACTTCATCTTCGAGATGGACGCCGACCTCTCCCACAATCCGAACGACCTCGTGCGGCTCTACGATGCCTGCGCGGCGAAGGGCGTGGGCATGAGCGTGGGTTCGCGCTACGTGAAGGGCGGCCACGTGCGCGACTGGGCCTGGCACCGCATCCTGGTGAGCTACTGCGCCTCGCTGTATGTGCGTGCCGTGCTCTGGCTCGGCGTGCGCGATACCACGGCCGGTTTCGTGTGCTACCGCCGCGACGTGCTCGCCGCACTGCCCCTGGACCAGGTGCAGTTCATCGGCTATGCGTTCCAGATCGAAATGAAGTACCGCGTGCGCCTGCAAGGCTTCCGCATCGTGGAGGTGCCCATCACCTTCGTGGACCGCCTGAAGGGCCGCAGCAAGATGAGCATGAGCATCTTCCACGAGGCCTTCCTCGGTGTCCTTAAAATGCGTCTTCGCATCCGGAAAGCATGAACCAGTTGGTGATCCGCAACGCGCAGGTGGTGAATGAAGGCCGCCGCTTCAACGCTGATCTGGTGGTGGCCGGTGGCCGCATCGAACGCATCGCCACCGAAGGCATCGGCGATGTGAGCGCTGCACAGGAGGTGGATGCCGCAGGACGCCTGCTGCTGCCCGGTGCGATCGATGACCAGGTGCACTTCCGCGAGCCCGGCCTTACGCACAAGGAGGACATTGCGCATGCCACCGCTGCCGCTGCTGCGGGGGGCGTCACCAGTTTCATGGAGATGCCCAACACGGTGCCCAACACGCTCACGCAGGCCTTGCTGGAGGAGAAGTATGCGCTCGCCGCTGCTTCGTCGCTGGTGAACTACTCCTTCTACATGGGCGTGGCGAACAACAACCTCGATGAGGTCTTGCGCACCGATCCGCGCAGGGTCTGCGGGCTGAAGGCCTTCCTCGGTTCCAGCACCGGCAACATGCTGGTGGATGATCCCGACACGCTCTCCAAGCTCTTCGGCAAGGCGCACATGATCATGGCCATCCATGCCGAGGACGAGGCCACCATCCGCGCCAATACTGCGGCCGCCGTGGCGCGATGGGGCGAAGCGATACCGCTGGAGGAGCATCCACGCATCCGCAGTGCCGAGGCCTGCTACATCAGCAGCAGCAATGCCGTGGCGCTGGCCAAGGAGCACGGCACGCGCCTGCATGTGTTGCACATCAGCACCGCCCGCGAACTGGAACTGTTCAGCCCCGGCCCGCTGGAAGGCAAACGCATCACGGCCGAGGCCTGTGTCCATCACCTGTGGTTCAGCGATGCCGACTACGCCGGAAAGGGCGCACTGATCAAGTGGAACCCGGCGGTGAAAACGGCCGATGACCGTGCCGCGATCCGCCAGGCCGTGATCGATGGACGCATCGATGTGGTGGCCACCGATCACGCGCCACATACCCTGGAAGAGAAAGCACAGCCTTACGCGAAGTGCCCGTCCGGAGGTCCCTTGGTGCAGCATTCCGTGGTGGCCATGCTGGAGCTGGCGCGCCAAGGCGTGTTCACCGTGGAACAGGTGGTGGAGAAGCTGTGCCATGCACCGGCCCGGATGTTCGACATCCCCGACCGTGGCTTCATCCGCGAAGGCCATTGTGCCGATCTGGTGCTGGTGGATCCCAACGCTCCATGGACCGTGAGCCGCGAGGGCCTGTTCTCCAAATGTGGCTGGTCGCCCTTCGAGGGGCAGGTGTTCCACAACCGTGTGCTGCGGACCTGGGTGAACGGGCGTTCGGTTTATGCCGATGGTCGTGTGGATCGCAGCGTGCGCGGAGAACGCCTCCGTTTCGACCGATGAAAGCGACCTGGGCGCTCGTGCTGTTGCTGGTGGCGTGCACCACCCATGATCCGAAGCCGGAAGGGCTGCTCACACGCGAGCAGTTCACCGAGGTGCTCTTGGAGGCCCAGCTCATCGAGGCGCGCATCAACCACGAACTCATCGTGCAGCACCTCGCGCAGGTGCCCACCGGCAGCTACTACAAGGAGCTCTTCGAGGCCCAGGGAATCACCGAAGAGCAGTTCACGCGCACCTTCACCTACTACGCCGAGCGCCCCAAGGAGCTGAAGGACATCTACGACGACATCGTGGAGGAGCTGCAGCGCCGGAAGGGGCAACCCGTTCAGTAGGTCTTTCTGCCTTGCACGTAGGCCGCCACGTTGGCGACCATCTCCGGAAGATCACGGAAGTGGTGACCCAGCAGCGCGCTCACCTTGGCATTGCTCCAGGCCCGTTGGGTGCGCGCACTTTGTGCCGTGTGCCGCGTGATGAAGGGACGCATGCCGAAGAGGCCTTGCAGGGTCCCTGCACGCACGCCCAGATCCAACAACCAGTCGGGTAGCGGATGCTGTGGCGCCTTGCTTCCCAAGGCTTCCGCCAGCGCGGTGAACAAGCGTTGGTAGGATAGGTTGGTGCCCACCAGCAGGTAACGTTCGCCGCTCCCGCCCTCGCGCATCAGGCGGGCCATGCAGCTGGCCACATCGCGGGCGTCCACCACGGCATTGCTGCCGGCGGGGTAGTAGCGTGTGCCTTTGCGCAGCCGTTCCACCAGGGTCATCGAGCTGCGGCCCACTGCACCCGGGCCCAGTACGATGCAGGGGTTCACCAGCACCGCATCGAGGCCCTCGGCCATGCCGCGGTACACCTCCAGTTCCGCTTGGTACTTGCTGCGTGCATAAGGTGAGTGCCTGGCATCGTCTTCCCAAGGGCTGCTCTCGTTGCGTTCCACGCCGGGCGCCGCGCTGCCAATGGCCGCCGTTGAGCTCACGTGGCACAAGCGTTCCACCCCGGCAAGCAGGGCCGCGTTCACCACGTTGGCGGTGCCCCGCACGTTCTGCCGGTATAAGGCACGGTCGTCGCGCGGATCGAAGGAGACCAGCGCAGCCGCGTGGTAGACGTGTTGCACGCCCTGCATGGCATCTTCCAGCGCGGGCACGTCGTGCAGGTCGCCGGTCACCCATTCGATCCGTTGCAACAGCGCGTCGGCATCCGGGCGGTAGAAGCGGAAGGTGCGTTCCACCTGGGCACGGTCGCTGTTCGGCCGGTAGAGCGCGCGCACCTTGGCACCGGCCGCTGTGCGTTCCAGCAGCAGGTGGCTGCCCACGATGCCCGTACCTCCGGTGATCAGTTCCATGCTTGGTCCAATGCGCCTGATGCCGCAGGTGCGAAAGGCCGCAAGTTAGCTGTGCCTGCTTGGATCGCCAGTGCTATCGCAATGCCCCAGCCCTCAGTGCTCCACCACCAATTTGCCGGAATACACCCGTGCCCCATCACCCAGCACCTCCAGCAGGTAAAGCCCCTCGGCCAGGCTTTCCACCGCAAGCACCACCTGCCCCTGCTGGCCGCTGATGTTCCGGCGCAACACCACGCGGCCCATGGCATCCTTCAACACCAGCTCCACGTTGCGTGCTTGCAGGGTGGGGAACTCCACCACCACTTGGCTGCTGGCGGGGTTGGGGTACACGCGCACGGCATCCTGCCCAGTACCTGTTGCCTCCACCCCCGTACTGAAGTCCGGCCCATACAGCCGCGTTACAAAACGTTGCAGGGGGTCGTTGGTGATGCCATCGGAGTAGCCGTGGTAGGCGCCCCAGATGTACATCATGTTGTCGGGCATGAAGTAAGCGCCCTCTATGCTGGCGTAGGTGGTGCTGGAGTTCTGGCTTTGGTACACATAGATCCCACAACCTTGGTCCTCCAACTGGGGTACCACCTGGCCGGTGCTGTCCAAGATGCAGAGTCCGTTGTGGGGGATGCCATCCACCGCTTGGAACCGTCCAGTAACAAGGATCTTCCTCTCCGACAATGGGTAGATCCCGAATGCTATGGCGCCTTGCCCGGAGAGCACGCCCTTGTCGAAGAACACATCGTTGTTGAACGAGGGGTCCAAGCTCCCGTCCGGTAGCAGGCGTACCAAGGTCCGATTGACTGAGGAGCCATTGAAGCGCATCAATCCTCCCACATAACAGCGACCGTCTGCCAGTGGCAGGTAGGACCATGCCTGCCCCCATTCCACCCCGGCAAAGAAGCTCGTGTCCAAGGTGCCATCAGCATGCACCCGGAACACATGGCTGATGGGCTGGCCTTCGTACATGGACATGGGGCCAGTACAGATGAATTTGCCGTCCGGGAGTTCGAGGATGTCGTAGATCACCCCGTTGCCTTTGCGCGGCGCGCGGGTGCTGTCCATGCGGCCGGTGTTGGTGAACCAGATCAGGTTGTAGATCCCATTCCAACCGCTGTCGGGGTGGTTCACCGTATGGGCCCCGCTGATCAGCAGACTGCCATCGGAGTACACGTGGTAGTCGCCACCTTGGAGCGAGCCAAAGTAGGGACCGCTGTTCATGCTGCTCCATGTCGGGTCAAGCTGACCATTAAGCAGTATCCTGCTCACGATCTGGCTTCTTCCCACATACACTTTGTTCTCCCAGGCTGTGAGCTTTCCTTGGCCGACTTGATCCACAGGGAATGTGGGATCTCGACTTCCGTCCGGGTTCAAGCGCGCAAGTAGCTGTGGAGCTGGGAGCCCGGGAAAAACCATCCAGCCTGAGCTGAGAACTTTGCCATCTTCCAGCGGAAGAATGGAAGACACATACCAATCATTGAACTGGGCACGGAACGTGGGGTCCAATGCAAATGGTTGCTGTCCCTGAGCAGCCAGGGAGAAGGTGGCGAGCGCCACCTTCCCCATTATGGCCCAACGAGATATCATTGCTGCACGATCACTCGTTCAACCGCCAATTGGTCACCAGCGGTGCCCAACAAGGTTGCGGTATAGGTTCCCGGTGTAACTGCCCGGCAATCCCATACCACTTGGCCTTCGTTGCCGCTGGTGGTGATCCGTGCTACGGGTCTGCCCAACAGATCGCGCAACTCGATCGCTGCTGGGGAGGGACCATCAGATATCTGCCAACTGATCGCCACCCAAGCTTGCGCGGGGTTGGGTGCCAATCGCATTGCTCCCCGCTGCGGGGCTACCTCCTGCATATGCGTGCTGAAGTCCGGCCCGTACAGCCGCGTTACAAAACGTTGCAAGGGGTCGTTGGTGGTGCCGTCGTTGTAGCCATGGTAGGCCCCCCAGATGTACATCATGTTGTCGGGCATGAAGCGTACGCCATCGATGGTGCCGTAGGTGGTGCTGGAGTTCTGGGTTTGGTACACATAACTGCCGCAGCCCTGGCCTTGCAGCTGTGGCACCAACTGGCCGGTGCTATCGATCATGCAGATGCCGTTGTGGGGAATGCCATCCACTGTTTGGAAACTCCCTGTCACCAACAGATATCCATTGGATAGGAAGTTGATCGTGCTGACGATGCCGTCCAGGCCGGAGAGGATGCCTTGATCGAAGTGCAACTCGTTATTGAACGTGGGGTCCAGGCTGCCATCGGGCATGAAGCGTACCAAGCGTTTGTTGAAACCTGAATCCGGGGTGCGGAAGAGCCCGCCCACGTAACAGCGGCCATCAGGCAACGGCAGGTAGGCGAAAGCCTGCCCCCAGAACACGCCCGTGTAGAAACTCGTGTCCAAGGTGCCATCGGCATGCACGCGGAAGATGTAGCTGGTGGGCTGGCCCTCGAACTCGGTCATGGGGCCGGTACACATGAACTTGCCATCGGGCAGTTCCTGTATGCGGTAGATCACCCCGTTGCCTTTGCGCGGCGCGCGGGTGCTGTCCAGCCGGCCGGTGTTGGTGAACCAGATCAGGTTGTGCAGCCCGCTCCAGCCGCTGTCCGGAAGGTTCACGCTGTGCGCCCCGCTCACCAACAGGCTGCCATCGGGGAACACATGGTAATCGCCGCCTTGGAGGGAGAGGAAGTAGGGACTACTGTTCATGCTGCTCCATGTCGGGTCAAGCTGACCATTGAGCAGTATCCTGCTCACGATCTGGCTTCTTCCCACATACACTTTGTTCTCCCAGGCTGTGAGCTTGCCTTGGCCGACTTGATCCACAGGGAATGTGGGATCTCGACTTCCGTCCGGGTTCAAGCGCGCAAGTAGCTGTGGAGCCTGGAGCCCGGGAAAAACCATCCAGCCTGAACTGAGAACTTTGCCATCTTCCAGCGGAAGAATGGAAGATACATACCAGTCATTGAACTGGGCACGGAACGTGGGGTCCAATGCAAATGGTTGCTGTCCCTGAGCAGCCAGGGAGAAGGTGGCGAGCGCCACCTTCCCCATTATGGCCCAACGAGCTATCATTGTTGCACGATCACTCGTTCAACCGCCAATTGGTCACCAGCGGTGCCCAACAAGGTTGCGGTGTAGGTTCCCGGTGTAGCCCTTTGCGCGGCAATCCCCATACCACTTGGCCTGCGTTGCCGCTGGTGGTGATCCGTGCTACGGGTCTGCCCAACAGATCGCGCAACTCGATCGCCTGTGGTGCTTCCCCTTCCAATGCCTGCCAACTGATCGCCACCCAAGCTTGCGCGGGGTTGGGCTTCAGGGAAAGCGTGGACAGCGGTGCGGCCGGTGCCTTTCTACGCGGGGTATAGGGCAGGCTCTTCGGCCCGCTCTCACCACCGGTATGTACCGGGCGGCAGCGCTGGTAGTGGAAACAGAGTGTATTGGCGATCCACACGGCGGGTCGGTCCTGCTGGCCGCCGATCAAGGCCTCCAACCAATCCACCTCCGTGTTGTCCAGTTCGGCCAGTGTGCGGTTGCTGTTGTGCAGGGCCTCGCGGAAGGCGATCCACTGCAGCATGCGCTGTTGTTCGGCCACATCGGGTCCGCGCAATTCGTGCTCCACGGGCAATGCGGCGATGAGCGCCGCAGCTGCCGTGTAAGCATGGCGGTCCAGCAGCAGGTTGGCGGCGATCATGGAAGGGTTGTTCGTTCTTGAACCGTTCGAATGTACCACTGCACTGCCTCTGACCCCAAATAGCAAGGCGAAGGCCTGGTTGCACCAGGATGAAGTATGCTGCTGTTCATGCCCACTTCAACACCCGGCTATCTTTGGCCGCTTCGAGCGGTAAAGACACATGAGCAACGGATTCATCGATGAGCTGCGCTGGCGCGGCATGCTGCAGGACAGCACCCCCGGCGTGGAGGAACATTTGGCCCAAGGACCGCAGCGCGGTTACATCGGTTTCGACCCCACGGCCGATTCGCTGCACGTGGGCAACCTGGTGCAGATCATGTTCCTCACGCACTTCCAGCGCTCCGGCCACCGCGCTGTGGCCTTGGTGGGTGGCGCAACCGGTATGGTGGGCGATCCCAGCGGCAAGAAGAGCGAGCGCAACCTGCTCGATGAGGATGCCCTGCGCCACAACGAAGCCTGCATCAAGGCGCAGCTCCAGCGCTTCCTCGATTTCGATCACCCCACCAATCCCGCGCAGCTCGTCAACAACTACGACTGGTTCAAGGACATGGGTTTCCTGCATTTCATCCGCGAGGTGGGCAAGCACATCACCGTGAACTACATGATGGCCAAGGACAGCGTGAAGACGCGCCTGGAGACGGGCATCAGCTTCACCGAGTTCAGCTACCAACTGGTGCAGGGCTACGACTACGTACACCTGAACAAGAGCCTGGGTTGCACCCTGCAAATGGGCGGCAGCGATCAGTGGGGCAACATCACCACGGGTACCGAACTGATCCGTCGCATGGGTGGTGGCGAGGCTTACGCGGTGACCACCCCGCTGCTCACCAAGGCCGATGGCAGCAAGTTCGGCAAGAGCGAAGGCGGCAACATCTGGCTGGATGCCAAGCGCACCTCACCCTACAAGTTCTACCAGTTCTGGCTCAACAGCAGCGATGCCGACGCGCCACGCTTCATCCGCATCTTCAGCACCCGTGGCCAAGAGGAGCTTGAAGCGCTGATCGCCGAACATGCTGCTGCCCCGCACAAGCGAACCCTGCAGAAGGAGTTGGCGGCCGAGATCACCCAGCGTGTACACGGTGCCGACGAACTGCAAGCTGCTTTGCAGGCCTCGGAGATCCTCTTTGGCAACGCCACGGCCGAAGCTTTGGCGGCCCTCACCGAGCAACAGTGGCTTGACGTGTTCGAGGGTGTGCCCCAGGCCGAGGTGTCACGCGAAGCGTTAGCGGTCGGCATCCCCATCGTGGACCTGCTGAGCGAGGTGGGCGGCTTCCTACCCAGCAAGGGTGAGGCACGCCGCGCACTGAAGGAGAACAGCATTGCCGTGAACAAGGAGAAAGTGGGCGAGGAGCGTGTGGTGAATGCCGATGACCTGATGGGTGGAAGGTTCATCCTGCTGCAGCGCGGGAAGAAGAACTACTTTTTGGTGAAGGTGGGGTAGTGTCGCACAGGCATCCGGCACGGGCGGGATGCCCGTGCGACCTTATTCCACCATCAAATTACACCCCCGCACCTGGCTGTGGTCGAACCTGCCCAGCACCTCGAAGCTGCCATCGGCATGCATGCGACCAAGGTCCTGCGTGCTGATGAAGGGGCAGCTGGCGATGTTGGCAAGATCGATCACATCGATGCCTCCGGTGCGTCCTGCGGGTAGCACCGTGAAGGGGTCGTTCACATCGCGGATACGGACTTGCATCCAGGGTGGACAGCGGTAGATGCCATTGCCGGTGCTCCAGGCTTGGGAGAGCAGTTCGGTCATGCCGTACTCGCTGTGGATGGCCGGCACTTGGAAAGCGCTCTTCAGGATGCGATGCAGTTCCTCGCGCACCAGTTCCGGCCTGCGTCCCTTCATGCCGCCGGTCTCCATGATGGTGGTGTGCCGCAAGGGCATGGGGTGCTGTTCGGCCAGGTCCAGCAGGGCGAAGGTGACGCCCAGCAAGAGCGTCTTTTTTCCTTCCTCCTCAGAGTGGCGCAATACGTCGGCCAGCTCGTCGTAGCGGTAGAGGTAGGTGCCGCTCAGGGGGTCTTCGCTATCGATGATCAGTTGCTGGGCCATGTATACCAGCGAACTGCCCTCGCGCTCCATATAGGCGGGAAGCAGGGCAAGGATGCGCCATTCGGTGGGCATGCCATACGTTGCCTTGAATGAGCTTGTGAACGAGCGCTCGTAAACCTGCGGAAAGGGTACGTGGTGTTTGCTGGTGACGGTTCCGGTGGTTCCGCTGCTGGTGAAATGGCTGGAGGGGTTCAACCCTTCCAACAACACCCGGTGGTTCCGGAACAGCGTGATGGGCAGGAAGGGGATGTCGGCTACTTCCTGTACCGTTCCCGCTTCACGCCCAAGCCCGGCAAGGAAAGCGCGATAAACCGGGTTGTACCGGGCGTGCAGGTGGAATAATTCCAGGGCCAGTGCGTTGAAGGCAGCAGGACCGTCCACGGCAAAGGGCCGATCCAGCAGGTGCTGGACGGCTGCAGGTTCGATCGGGGACATGGTCGCTGTGCTGCCTACCTTTGTAACGATGTTCCGCACTTCCGTAAGCCCCGCAAAAGTAGCCGCGCTGATCGCTGTGGCCTTTTCCGTGGTGGGCTGTTTCCCCAAGGAGCAGTTCCCGCCGGAACCGAAGATCACCTTCAAGTCCTTCGTGCAGTTCGCCGATTCAGCCTCCCTCACCATCTCCTTCACCGATGGCGACGGCGACATCGGCCTTGATCCCGGCGACTCCAATCCGCCCTTCGACATCGGCTCGCCTTATTACTACAACCTGTTCCTGGAATACTACGAGCTGCAAAACGGGGAATGGGTGAAGCCCGAGCTCTTGCTGCCCTATTACTACCGCGTTCCGCGCATCACGCCAACAGGCCAGAACAAGGCCTTGCAGGGGGATATCGCAGTGGCCCTGAAGCCCTGGCCGATCAGCAGCCTGCCCTTCGATACGGTGCGCTTCAGTGTCCGTCTGCTGGACCGTTCGCTGAAGGAGAGCAACGAGGTGTACACCGATCCGGTGAAGACCACGCCTTGAGCTTAGGCCTGCTCACATTTCCCCAGCGAGTGCTTCGCTCACGTTGATCAGGTGGTCGCCCACCTTCTCGCAGGATGAGAACAGGTCGTTGTAGACCAGGCCGCTGCGCACGTTGTAGTCGCCGCTCTCGATGCTCTTCAGGTGGATGCGCCTCAATTGGTCGCGCTTCTGGTTGATGCGTTGCTCCACTTCCACGGCCTCGTCCAGCAGCACTTCGTCCTGCTCCACATCCAGGTTGCGCAGCATCACCGTGTAGGCCTTCTCCAGCAGGTCCAGCATTTCCAGCAGGTTGTGCCGTTGCTCCGGGGTGAACCACAGGCGGTCATCGATCTTCCGCTCCATGGATTTGCTCATCTGGAAGAAGATGTCGCCCACGCGTTCCAGATCACCGATGATGGCGAGCAGGCCCTGGATGCGCTGAGAGACCTCTTCGCTCCGTGCTTCGGTGCTGGTGCGTGTGAGGTACTTGCCCACTTCCACCTCCAGGCGGTCGGTCACCTGCTCGTACTTGGCCAGGCGGAGCATCAGGGTGTCGCGCTGGCGGGCATCCTTCACCGTAACCAGTTCGCGCACCATGGCGAGCATGTTGTGGGTGATCTTGCCGAAGCGCGCGATCTCCTTGCGGGCCTCCATCAGCGACACTTCCGGGCTCACCGGGATGTCCGCATCGAGGTACTCCAGGCGGTACTCCTCATCGAATTCGTTGCGGGTGGGGACCAGCCGGGTAACGATGCGTTCGATCAGCGGTACGAAGCCGATGAGCAGGAGCATGTTGAGCACGTTGAACGAGATGTGCAGCAGCGTGAGCGCCCACTTGATGGCGCCCTGGTCGGCATAAGGTGAGGCGCCCACCCAACGCTCCACCACCCCGGCAACGGTATTGAGATAGGGCGCGAAGAGCAGCACGGCCCAGAGCACACCGAACACGTTGAAGAGCATGTGTACGCGTGCGGTGCGCTTGGCCCACACATTGGCCACCAGCGCGGCGATGTTGGCGGTGAGGGTGGTGCCGATGTTCTCGCCCAACACCATGGCGGCGGCCATGGGATAGTCGATGGTGCCGTTCTCGCACAGCACCAGGGTGAGCGCGATGGAAGCGCTGGAGGATTGCAGCACCACCGCCACCACTGCTCCGAAGAACACGAAGAGCAGCACGGACAGGAGCCCCATTTTGCTAAGCCCTTGCAGGAAGCCCAGCGCCTCTGCGGAGGGCACCGGCATGGAGGTCTTCAGGAACTCCAGGCCAAGGAAGAGCAGCGCGGCACCAATGAGGAACTCGGCCACGGCACGGGTGGTGGCGGTCCTTACGAAGAGCAGCGGAAAGGCCAGGCCGATGATGGGGATGGCCAGTTTGGTGATGCTCAGGTCGGTGAACACGGCCCAACTGAAGAAGAGCACTTTGAGGGTGGTGCCGATGTTGGCCCCCATCACCACGCTGATCGCTTGCCGCACCTTCAGCAGGCCGGCGTTCACGAAGCTCACCACCATCACCGTGGCGGCGCTGCTGCTCTGGATCACCGCCGTGGCGGCCATGCCGGTGAAGACCCCCATGGCACGGTTGGCCGTCATCCAGCGGAGCACGCTGCGCATGCGCCCACCGGCGACCTTCTGCAAGCCCTCGCTCATCACCTTCATGCCATAGATGAAGAGGCCGAGTGAACCGGCAAGGGTCAGGAATTCGAGCAGGCCGAATTGCATGGCGCGAAGGTCGCCATTTTATGGTGCGACCCATGAGGGGCGAATGGTCTTGTTCGCCATGTTTCCCCTACGTTAAATCTGGCTGATCAGGGTTGCTCCGGACGGTGCTTCGCAATGCCCCCGGCTATCTTTGGCGGCCCCGGACCCAAGCTCATGTCCGGAGCCCAATTCCCAACACTTCCGTGGGCCAACTTTCTCCCCGCCAAGTAGCTCTGCTCGCATCAGGCATCGTCACCCTTTTCGGTGCGGTGCTGTTGGGTGTGGGCATTCAGGTCTTCAGCGGCCAGAGCTCCATGGCGTGGTACCTGCTCTTGCTCGCGGTGCTTTTCGCGGCGGCTTATGGCGCCTTCTCCTTCGGCATCGAACGCTTCATTCACAGCCGCATCAAGGTCCTGTACAAGACGGTGCACCAACTGCGCAGGGGGCGCAAGGAAAAAGAGACCACGGAGGTGGAAGGCGATGTGCTGGAACTGGTGAACGCCGAAGTGAACGAATGGGCCTCGGCGCGCCGCACGGAGATCAGCGAATTGCATGAACGGGAAAAATTCCGCCGCGAGTTCATTGGCAACCTGGCTCATGAACTGAAGACGCCGATCTTCAACATCCAAGGCTACATCCTTACCCTTTTGGAAGGTGGCCTGGAGGATGACAAGGTGAACCGCGACTTCCTGAACCGCGCCAGCAATGGGGTGGACAGGCTGATGAAGATCGTGGAGGACCTGGACCTCATCACCAAATTGGAGAGTGGTGTAATGGACCTGAACGTGGTGCGTACCGACCTGCATGAAGTGGTGCGCGCGGCCATTGAGGAACTGGACCTGCAAGCCAGCGAGCGTGGAGTGCAGTTGAAGAACGAATTGGCTGAACCCACCTGGGTGATGGCCGACAGGGACCGTTTGGCGCAGGTCTTCTCCAACCTGCTCACCAATGCCATCAACTACGGCAAGGAAGGCGGCAAATGCCGCGTGCGCAGCTACCCCTTGGGCGATCAGGTGGTGGTGGAAGTGAAGGACGATGGCATCGGCATCAGTGCCGAACACCTGCCCCGCTTGTTCGAGCGCTTCTATCGCGTGGGCAAGAGCCGGGCGCGCAACGAGGGAGGGTCCGGTCTCGGGCTGGCCATCGTGAAGCACATCATCGACGCCCACCAGCAGACCATAACGGTGAACAGCACGGAGGGCAAGGGCACCACCTTCAACTTCACGCTGCAGCGCGGCCAGTAGCGCTTAATTCCAAGCTTAGGGCTTCTTCACCACTTCGTCGTAGAAGGTGATCTCCTTCTCGTTGTTGATGCTGATGCGCGGAATGTCATCATACATCGTGAGCTTCCCCGTCACGCACACGCGCCTGTTCACCAGGTAGGTCTCCGGGTCGTAGCTGAAGTTGGGCCCGTTGTAAGACCAGATGGTGGCGTAGAAATCCTGGTAGGGGTGCATCCGGTCGAAGTTCAGGTAGATGGCCTGCGCCTTCACCGTCTTGCGGGTGCTTACCACGGTGCCACAGATGGTGGCCGTTTTACCGATGTGGTATTTGGCCTGCACGGTGTTGAACATGCCCTTGGGCAGCGGGGCTTTCAGTGGCTCGGCCTCGCCGAAGAAGGGGTCGCCCTCGGCATACCATTCCTTGGGCTCGCGCATCGCCTCGATCACGTTTTCGAGTTTGTCGTCCAGGCTTGCGAAGAAGTCGATGCCCGTGATCTTCTCCACGCTGTCGATCGGCACGGCATAGCTGATGGTGGGGTATTCGTTCTTGCCATTGGATTGCAGGAAGGCAATGCCTTTCGGGGAATCGCTGTCGAGGTCCACGATCACCTTGTAGAAGAGCTCGGGGATGCTCACATCGTTCTGCCGGTTGGGTTTCTCCATGATCGGCAGTCCATCCCGCAGCACGGGCCCGGTGACCACGAACACACGCTGCTTGCTGAAGTTCACGTAGCGCCGCAGCCAGTCCTCCAGCTCGGCCCACGACTCGCGGTTCAGTTCGGGCTTCTGCGGACTGATGTTGCTGTAGAGGTAGGTGGCAGCCAGTGCGTCCTGGTTCCAGCGCATGTCCGCACTGGGCACCAAGTGACCGCGGTCGTAGCCGCTGTACCAGTAGTCCGTGGTCACCGCCGTGCCGCCTTTTACCAAGGGGTCTGGCAGGAAGGAATCGATGCGTGCAAGGTTGCCGGTTATGAGGTCCGGTGTGGCGATGTGTGCCACCCATTTCGCCTGCTTGTGCTTTTGGTCGTACACCAGGATATGGCCGGGGTGGATCACCAGTTCCTCGCCTTCCTTCAAAGCAGGCAGGCCGCGGGCCATCAGGTCGCGCCGGATGATGGCCAGCTTCGCGGAATCGATGCGCTGCACCTGTGTTTTGCGCTGTGCATCCAGGTCGCCCAGTTGCTTTTCGAGTTTCTGGAGATGGTTGCCCAAAGGGGTGTCATCATCCTTGATCTGGGCCTCTGCATGACCTGCGGCAAGGCATAGGAAGACAGCGATGGCGGAACGAACGGACTTCATGGGGCATCGAAGGTAACGGAGCGCGCTCAACGCAAGAGCCTTGCCAGATCGGAAAGGGCTTCATCCAGCAGTACACGCGCTGGTGGCTCTTTCGTGGCGGCGGGATCACGCAATGCGGCCAATGCTTCGGAGAGGTCCAGTGCATCCTGGCGGCGCACCACGAAACGGCCGGTGCGTTGGTGCAGTTCGCCCAGGTATTCCTGTTCGGCCTGGCCGGGGGTGGGGATCACCACGGCGCTGCGGCCCAAGGCCACCAGGTCCATGAGCGTGGTGTAGCCGCTGCGCGATACGATGTGCGTGGCGCTGCGCATGTGGGCGGCCAGTTCGTTCGCGGGCAGGTGGGGCACGGCGAGCAGCTTGCCATGCTGTTGCTGGCCGGTGTTCGCGGGCAGGCCGCGCACAAGCAGGTGTTTGCCGGGGATCCGTTGCAGTTGCTCGGTGAGCAGTTGGTCCAGCAAGGTGCGCTGCGGCTCAGGCCCACTGATCACGGCCACCACGGTGTAGCCTTTTCCACGCTCTTCGGGAGCACCTAGCATGCGGCTGAGCGTACCGATGTATCGGGCATTCGCCGGCATGTCCTTGCCATGGGAAAGTGCTCCCGCCAGACCTGGCGCTTGTGCCTCGTCCATGATCCAGCTGCGCGTGAAGCGCGACATGTGGCGCAGGTTCAGTTTGCGCAAGGCGCCCTGGGCCAGAGGCGTGAAGGGGAATACCTGGTGGGTGATGAGCACGCTGGGCAGATCGGGGTGCCGGATGCCGAAGCGCTGGTCGCTGATCACCGCGGCGAGCTTCAGGTCCTGGCGGATGCGATCGAAGAGGGCCCGCTCGGCTTGCACGCTGCGCACCATGGCGGGGAACTGGCGCGCCATGCTCCACAGTTGGTTGCTGCCTGCGCTGTAGCGGATGTGCGCTCCCGGTATCCGCACGTGCTCCAACTGCGGGAACTCCTGGCGCAACAAGGCCAGCGGTCCTTGGTCGGCACCGATCACGGGTACCGCGCCCAACTGCACCAAGCGCTGTATGATGGGGATGCAGCGTGTGCTGTGACCCAGGCCCCAATCCAAGGGGGCCACCAGAATGCGTGCGCCGTGGAACATCTTCGCGGGCAAAGGTGCGGTGGGCTTTTTCAAGCCAGTGTTAAGGCAGTGCAATATCGTGCGCATCCCTTCACCAAGCCTTCACCCTAAATTCGCGGCCCTTGCGAGCAGGGCTCGTTGGTCGATGTTCGTTGTATGGAGCACTCTCTTATGGCGACCAGCACTGATCGACCAGGTCAAGACTACCACCGAACAACGACCCTCGCACACCGAAGACCGACCCCATGGGCAAGAACAAGCTCTCCCGTTTTGCCGAGAACCTCACCTTCGAGCACGTCATCCAGCCCAGCTTCGAGCAGTTGATGAACGAAGGCCTGGCCCAGCGCGGCCGTTGGAATGAGCTGCTCTTCAAGCGGGAGGCGCCACTGGTGCTGGAGCTCGGTTGCGGAGGCGGCGAATACACCGTGGGGCTCGCGCGCTTGAACCCCGATCGCAACTACCTCGGAGTTGACATCAAGGGCGCTCGACTATGGCGTGGTGCGCGTTCTGCCAAGGAGGAAGGCTTGAACAACGTGGGCTTCCTGCGCACGCATGTGGACCATCTCCTGAAGTGCTTCGGGCCGCAGGAAGTGGACGAGATCTGGCTCACCTTCAGCGATCCGCAACTGGGCAAACCCCGCAAGCGCCTCACGAGCCCGCTCTTCCTGGCCCGCTACAAGGAAGTGCTGAAGCCGGGCGGTGTGGTGCACCTGAAGACCGACAGCCCCGAACTGTACGAGTACACGTTGGAGATGATCGCCGAGCACAAGCTGCCCGTCTTCGAGCAAAGCGCCAACGTCTATGAGGATCTGGTGAAGCGGGTATCACCCGAAGAACAAGCGGTGCTGAACATTCGCACCTTCTATGAAAGCATGTGGTTGGAGGAGGGGCGGACCATCCATTATGTACGGTTTGGGATGACGCACTGACCTTGATCGAAGCGCTGGCAGCGTCGACCCTCCGGGTCGACCGACCAGCGCCAGATCTGCGCATTTTCACCCCATGTCGAAACGCACTGTCATCAATGACGCCATCCAAGCCCCGTCCCTTCCGGGAGGCAGGCGCGACTTCTTCGCCGATGTAATGGACGTGGTGCGCCAGATCCCCAAGGGGCGTGTAACGAGCTACGGAGCCATCGCGAAGTACCTGGGTGCCGCACGCAGCAGCCGCATCGTGGGTTTTTGCATGAACAATGCGCATGGTGTGAAGCCCAAGGTGCCCGCCCACCGCGTGGTGAACCGCATCGGCATGCTAACCGGCAAGCACCACTTCGCAACGCCCACCGCCATGGAGGAACTGCTTGCCCGGGAAGGTGTGCAGGTGAAGAACGATCAGGTGGTGGACTTTCCAGGCCGCTTCTGGAACCCCGCCATTGAATTGGACCTTTAGCCCTCAATAGGTTCCGCGCTTTCCCGTCTTATCTTCATCATCCCTAACGCGCAAGATCATGCGGGTCGATATCCTCCACGACGATGCCGATGCCACCATCGAGGTGCATCCCGAACAGCGCTTGGTACGGCTCACCTGGAAGCGTCCCATTTTCGGTGAGGCATACAGGAGCGTGCTCATGAAGGTGCTGGACGTGGTGCGTGAGCAGGGGACCAACATGTGGCTGAGCGATGGCAGGAACGCGGGGCCGATCCTGCAGAACGATCAGGTGTGGACCATGAAGGAATTCACGCCTGCGGTGATGGCGGCGGGTTTGGAGCGCATCGCCATCGTGAACAGCTCCGATGTGCTGAACATGATGGCCGTGGACCGCATGGTGAACGCTACCCCTGCGGAGGCACCATACGACATCGCCTTCTTCGAGGACCCTTCGATCGCGCAGCTTTGGCTGATGGGCAAGGCCCGCTCGGAACAGCACGTTGAAGGACCGGGCGACAAGGGGGCGGTCTGAAGTCGCAGAAACTCCCGGGATTAGCTTTGCACCCGCCTGCCGAAGTGCGGGTATCCGATCATGAGCTTTTCCAAGGACGCTGTCCTATCCGCCCTTTCCCGCATCATCGAACCCGATCTGAAGAAGGACATCGTGGCGCTCGATCTGGTGCGCGACATCAAGATCTCCGGCAACACCGTGAGCGTGCATGTGGAAGTGAGCAATCCCGCCATGCACAGCCGCAAGCGCATGGAGGAGGCCGTCACCTTCAACATCAAACAGGCCTTGGGCCAGGACGTGGCGGTGATGGCCAACGTAACTCCGCTGAGCGGCGAGCGCGGCAACCTGCGCAAGGTGCTGCCCGGTGTGAAGCACATCGTGGCCATCGCCAGCGGAAAGGGCGGCGTGGGCAAGAGCACGGTAACGGCCAACCTCGCGGCGGGCCTGGCGGCGCGCGGCCTCAAGGTGGGCCTGGTGGATGCCGACATCTACGGCCCCAGCATGCCGCTGATGTTCGACGTGCTGCATGAGAAACCCGGCACCCGTGAGAAGGACGGTCGCCAATGGATCGTGCCGGTGGAGAGTTATGGCGTGAAGGTGCTCAGCATCGGCTTCTTCGCACAGACCGACCAGGCCATCGCGTGGCGCGGGCCCATGGCCACCAAGGCGCTGGAGCAGCTGATCAAGGATGCCGACTGGGGCGAGTTGGACGTGATGCTCGTGGACCTTCCACCCGGCACCGGGGACATCCATCTTTCGTTGGTGCAGGCCGTGCCGCTCACCGGCGCCATCATCGTTAGCACGCCGCAGAACGTGGCGCTCATCGATGCGCGCAAGGGTGTTGGCCTCTTCCGCCTGCCCAGCGTGAACGCACCGGTGCTTGGCATCGTGGAGAACATGGCCTGGTTCACGCCGGCCGAGCTTCCGGAGAACAAGTACTACATCTTCGGCAAGGGCGGCGCACAGGCATTGGCCGGGGAACTTCAAGTGCCCTTCCTCGCCGAGGTGCCGCTGGTGCAGAGCATACGCGAGGCCGGTGATGTGGGCCGCCCAGCCGTGCTTCAAGGCAATACGCCCGCCGCCGCTGCATTTGACCACCTTTGTACCGCTTTCCAGCAACGGCTTCAAGCGCTGGAGCAGGAGAGCAAGCCCGTTACCGCCTGAACCATGGACCAGCAGGAAACCATTGACCGCATCGAGGCCGCTCTGGAGGACCTGCGCCCTTTTCTGAAAGCCGATGGCGGCGACATCACCCTGGAAGAAGTTTCCGCCGATGGTATCGCCCGGGTACGGTTGCACGGCGCCTGCACCAACTGCGCCATGAGCCCCATGACGATGAAAGCCGGTGTGGAGGAAGCCATCAAGCGTGTGGCTCCCCACATAATAGCAGTGGAAGCGGTGAACATCGGCGTTATCGCCTGAGCCACTGAACCATCCGGTCGGTCGGATGTTCCCCTTTGAAGTCGTGATCAAGGTCTCGGCTCACCCACCCTCGGCACCTACCTTTGCAGCCTGCCTGCCGCGAGGCACGGCGCAATTCCCATTATGGAAACCCCCATCAGGACCAAGACCGTCGAAGAACGACGCAATGTGGTCATCCTCTTCGCCGGTGACAGCGGAGACGGCATCCAACTCACCGGAAGCCAGTTCACGGACACCAGCGCGCTGTTCGGCAACGACGTCAGCACCTTCCCCAACTTCCCCGCCGAGATCCGGGCACCGCAAGGCACCCTCGCTGGTGTGAGCGGCTACCAGCTGCACTTCGGCAGCGTTGAGATCTTCACCCCCGGCGATCAGTGCGATGTGCTTGTGGTGATGAACGCAGCCGCCCTCAAGGCCAACCTGAACAAGCTGAAGCCCGGCGGCACCATCATCGCCAACAGCGACGGATTCGATGCGAAGAACCTGCGCCTGGCCGGGTACATCGACAAGCAGGAACCGCTTACCGATGGCACCCTCACGAATTACACGGTGCACGCCATCGATGTGACCAAGATGACCCGCAATGCCCTGGCCGATACTACGCTGGGCATGAAGGAGAAGGACCGCTGCAAGAACATGTTCGTGCTGGGCTTCATCAGTTGGATGTACAGCCGCAGCCTGGAGAACAGCGAGCGCTTCCTTGAGGAGAAGTTCGGGAAGAAACCCGAAGTGCTCGATGCCAACAAGAAGGCGTTGCTGGCGGGCTACAACTACGGCGACACCAGCGAGACCTTCACCACGCGGTTCGAGGTGAAACCCGCGCCGTTGCCCAAGGGCACATACCGCAGCATCACCGGCAACCAGGGCATCGCCTTGGGCTTGGTGGCCGGGGCACAAAAGGCGGGGTTGGACCTGTTCTACGGCAGCTATCCCATCACGCCGGCCAGCGACATTCTGCACGAGTTGGCGCGCCACAAGAATTTCGGGGTGAAGACCTTTCAGGCCGAGGACGAGATCGCCGCGATCTGCTCGGCCATCGGTGCCAGCTATGGTGGTGCGTTGGGCATTACGGCCAGTAGCGGTCCGGGTATCGCGTTGAAGGGTGAAGCCCTGGGCCTGGCCTTCATGCTGGAGCTTCCTTTGGTGGTGGTGAACGTGCAGCGCGGCGGTCCCAGCACCGGCCTGCCCACCAAGACCGAGCAAGCCGACCTGTGGCAGGCCATCCACGGCCGCAACGGTGAGGCGCCCATCCCTGTGCTGGCCGCCAGCAGCCCCACCGACTGTTTCGAGATGGCCTACGAGGCGGTGCGCATCGCCATTGAGCACATGACCCCCGTGATCCTGCTCAGCGACGGTTACATCGCGAATGGCGCAGAGCCGTGGCGCTTCCCGCAGGCAAGCGACCTGCAGCCCATCACATCGCCGTTCGCCACGCCGAAAGTGGAAGGTGACACGGAGAAGTTCCTGCCGTACCTGCGGGACGACAACGGCGTGCGTCCGTGGGCAATCCCCGGCATGGCCGGCCTGCAGCACCGCATCGGCGGTATCGAGAAGGAGGACGGCACCGGCAATATCAGTTACGATCCGCTGAACCACGAGAAAATGGTGCGCCTGCGTGCCGAGAAGGTGCGCAAGGTGGTGGAGAACGTGCCCCCGTTGGACCTGAGCAACGGCGTGGACAGCGGCGATCTGCTGATCCTCGGATGGGGCAGCACCTATGGCGCCATCAAGACCGCCGTGAACGAGATGTGTGCCGAGGGTAATTGCGTGGGCCATGTACACCTGCGCTACCTCTATCCCTTCCGCAAGGAGCTGGGTGATATCATCTCCCGCTTCAAGCGCGTGCTGATACCCGAGATGAACAGCGGCCAATTGCGTCAGCTGATCCGCGCCGAATACCTCGTGGACGCCAAGGGGCTCAACAAGATCCAGGGCATGCCCTTCACTTCGGCGGAGATCAAGGCCGCCGCAATCGAATACCTGAAGCAATGACCACTGCCAACGAAGTCGTATCGGGTAACGGTGCCAAGCCGGGAGCTGTCAGACCGAGCGCAGCCGAGGGCTATGCCAGCGACCAGGAAGTGCGCTGGTGCCCCGGTTGTGGCGACTACAGCATCCTGAAGCAGGTGGAGACCGTGCTGAAAGAGCAGGGCAAACCCAAGGAGGAGATCGTGTTCATCAGCGGCATCGGCTGCAGCTCGCGATTCCCGTACTACCTGGACACCTACGGCATGCACAGCATCCATGGCCGTGCGCCCGCCATCGTCAGCGGCCTGCGCGCCGTGCGTCCGGAGCTCAGCGTGTGGATGATCACCGGTGATGGCGATGCGCTCAGCATCGGCGGAAACCACCTGATCCACCTGCTGCGCCGCAACGTGGACGTGAACGTGCTGCTCTTCAACAACGAGATCTACGGCCTCACCAAGGGGCAGTACTCGCCCACCTCACCGGAAGGGGCCATCACCAAGAGCACGCCCATGGGCAGCGTGGACCATCCGTTCAATCCGCTGGCCTTGTGCAAGGGCGCCGATGCCACCTTCATCGCCCGCGCCATGGACCGCGACCCGAAGCACATGCGCGAGGTGCTGCTCGCCGCCGATGCGCACCGCGGCACCAGCCTCATCGAGATCTACCAGAACTGCAACGTCTTCAATGATGGTGCTTTCGAGGTCTTCACGGAGAAGGCCAGCAAGCCCTTCCGCACACTCTTCGTGGAACACGGCAAGCCGCTCGTCTTCGCCAACGGCACCAAGGGCATCAAGCTGGACGGCATGACGCCCGTGATCGTGGACCTGGGCGATGGCAGTACTTCACTGGACGATCTCTGGATACACGACCAGCACGACAGCTTCAAGGCTTCGATCCTTGTGCGCCTCTTTGATGATCAAGTGCAGGAGGGCGCCATGCCGCGTCCCTTCGGCGTGTTCTACGTGGCCGCCCGTGCCAGCATGGAGACGAAGCTGAACGCACAGGTGGCGCTGGCCAAGCAGAAAAAAGGCCCCGGCGACCTGGATGCCTTGTTGCGCGGGGAGCGGACGTGGACGATCCAATGACTTGGGTCACCCGGCTTCCAGCCGGTGACTGTAGCTTAGCATGTCACCGGCTGGAAGCCGGGTGACCCAAGCCATGAGCTCCGACTCCTACATCCTCGAGGATCCATTCTTCGATGACGACCTGGAGACCGTGCGCACCCGACGCAACCTCCCTCATTGGAGCCAAGAGGGCAAACTCTATTTCGTCACGTGGCGCCTGGCAGATAGCTTACCGCAGAAAGCACTGAAGCAGATCGAGGCAGACCGAAAGGCTTGGTATGGCCAATATGGTGGCACCTCCATTGCCGATTTGGAGCCCAGCGTGAGAAAGGAGTGGTATCGCCTCTTTGATCAACGTGTACAACTGTGGCTCGATGCAGGTCATGGCTCATGCATCCTTCGCAAGCCGGAAGCGAAACGGATCATGGCAGATGCACTGCACCATTTCCATGACAAGCGTTACCATCTGGGCAGCTTCGCGATCGCGGGCAACCATGTGCATGTGCTCGTCGCGCCCCACCCAACGGTCGAGCTTTCAAGTGTGATCCACAGTTGGAAGTCCTTCACCTCGAACGCGATCAACAAAGCCCTGGGGCGAACCGGGCGCTTGTGGATGGATGAGTACTTCGATCGCATCTTGCGCAACCAGCTGCACTTGGAACGTGTGGAAGGCTACATCGCCGCGCATGTGCGGCAGGGGGCGTACGTGGAGCGGCGGCCGAGTTGAGGGGGCGTGTACTTGGCAGGCACCGGCTGGAAGCCGATGCGCCAAGCACTTCTTCGATAGCCGACAGGATGCGAAGAAGATGAAGGGGTAGTTGACGGCCTGGGTAGTTCCCCGTAAGCTGAACTTTCCTCCAACAAGTGAACATCACCCCATTCGAGGTTATCCAAGATTCGATCCGGTGCATGACCGACCGTAAGCTCATCGCACGTAGTAGTTGATCGGAAGCTCGACTATCTCATCTGTCGGTTTTCCCTTTCGGATAGCGGGCTCCCATATGGGCATACCCCGTAGAACACGGTTCACCTCATTGGTGAATTCTTCCGGCGGGCCGAACAGGACCCCGATCTCACCGATCGTACCATCGCGTAAGATGGTTACGGGCACCATCACGGAGATGCTGTTCTCACCACGGTATCTGAAGTTCTGACCGAGATATTGCTCGTATGCTTGGTCACCACCAGGAAACCTGGGAGCACGATCAGCTTCGCTTGGTGAAATACCCTCCCCCCAACACGGGAATACCACCCCCATCAACGCACTCCTGAACTCCTCCCGCTTCGCCCGCGCCTGTTGCCGTTTCGCCTCCAACTCCAGCCACTGCAAGTGCCGCGCCTGTTCCACCAAGTCGTTCACCAAGGAGGTGGTGACCTCTGGCGTGCGTACCATCCTGCGCAAGCGCTCCTCATCGGAAGGTTCCATGCTTAGCGTGATCGGACCCGGAGCGGTGATGTCCTGGCGCGATGCTGCGTACAGCACGCCATCCTTGCGGCCCATGCACACGAGGTCGTACTGGAACAAGGCGTTCAGGTTCTCGGTGAAGGTGCCATTAACCTCCAATACGCGCTGGTAGCTGTTCAGCTCCTTCGGGATCAGGTACACGCGCAGGTCGCTGAAGAGCTCCTTGTCCGCCACGTCGATGGAGACAGGCGAGTAGGTGAGCGTGGCGGTCTTGCCGCTTTGGTCGTCCGTGTAGGACATGGAAGTGCGTGAGGTGGTCGCGGCCAGCACGGCCTTGTCCACGTTCCACCAGCCGGGGTTGGTGACGGGCACCGCGAAAGCAGCGCGTGGTGGGTTGGGCGGTGGCACCGGGTAGCCCAGTTGTTCGTAGACCGAGCGCAGGTTCGCGCTGAACTCCTTGACGAAACGCTCGCCGTCCTGCTGGATGTCCTTCATCTGCCGGTCCACCTGCCGCTTGTGGGCTTGTTGGTCCGCTTCGGCTTCCTTGCGGTGGAACGCCTCTTGGGTCTTGCGGGCCGCCTCAGCATAGCGTTGGCTCCATTCGGTGTACACCCTTCGCAAGCGCTCCGCAGCGTATGCAGGCAGTTCCACCCGCCCATCGTTCCGCAAGGCGAAGGATGCGAAGGCCCCATGCCCCATGCGCACG
This sequence comes from Flavobacteriales bacterium, assembly GCA_019638115.1. GTDB lineage: Bacteria > Bacteroidota > Bacteroidia > Flavobacteriales_F > PHOS-HE28 > PHOS-HE28. The sequence goes on from JAHBUK010000003.1 coordinate 503,109, forward strand.
GCCATGGAGTCCAACTGGCTCAGGTTCCTGTCCAGGTTGTTCACGTAGAGGTCCAGCACTTGGCCATCGCAGGTGCGATGGATCTCCCGCATGCGCTCCTCGAACTCCCGTGTAGCGAGGTTGGTGCCGTTGAAGCGCTCGTTCCAGATGGCTTGGACCTTGGCGGGGTCAATGCCCATTTGGCCTCTTGAGGCCGAGGAAGCCATGTCAACGTATCGGAGGATCTGATCGATCTCCGCATCGCTGAGATCGTGTGGCGTCATAACACTCTTATTCCATTTTCTGAACAACTCGTTCGCATAAGGATTACCCGTCTTGAGGTAGGCTGAGCTGTTCTTGATCCATGCGTAGATGTCGCCTCGACCTTCCCAGCGTTGCCTTGCACCGGTCAGGGCAGGGCCGGTCAGGTTTCTTTCCGGACGATGGCACGCTGAGCAGTTCGTCGCAAATAGGAAGGCTCCGTTGATGTGGTCGGGGTCCGGACGAATAGCTCTCCTTGAGTATTCATCATACGAAAGGGTATCCGGGAATGCCAATGTCGAATCCGATCCGAAGGAGGTATAGCGGGAGTATTCCGCACTGAACGACCAGTACAAACTATCCGTGTACCGCTTGTCCGTCGCATCCTTCCCCAACTCCGCCACCTTCGCCAAGTACCCCGGCGGGTAGAAGTCCAGTGTGGTGATGTCCACTGGCACCAAAGTGCGTGTCAAGGGCTGCGGGTTGCGCCAATCCACGATGCCTTCCGCGGTCATCACGCCTTCGTAAAGCATCATGCGTGGGTCGGCTTTGTCCGCAGGTACCATTACCGTCAACGGTTTGCTGGGGTCGATGCCCACGCGCTTTCCATCCACCTGCGCATCGAGGTAGAACATGCCGCCGGTCTCCAATAGCGTATCGCCGCTCATGGTGCTGAGGCCCGCTTTCATGATGTCCACGCCATCGATCGCCTCGAGCAGCGTGACGCGTACGGGCTTGGTGATCGCCTTGCCGGCCTCATCGATGAAGGCACCCTTCGGAATGTCCACCACGAGGCCGTTCGGGGTGAGCAGCGTGGTATCAGCCTTCGGGTCGATGGTCATGACCAAGGCCGGAAGGCCGGTGCCTGAGGTGTCGCTCAGCGTGAGCTGTTGTTCGGTGTGCGCTGCATCGCTGCTCGTTAGATCCGCAAGGAAGTTGCCCTCCTTCGCCAGCATCCATCCGCCTACGGCAAGTATGGCCACCACCACCGCACCTCCCATACCCGGTGCCCACTTGCCGAACTTGTAGCTCCGGTAGGCTTTGTCCACCGCAGGGCGCAGCGCCAGACGTTCGATGCCGGCATGCAGTGCGCGTTGGTCATCCACCAATTCGCGTAGCTCTTCGCTGCTACGCATGCGCTCCTCGAAGGCGGCGCGGTCGGTGGCGTTCATTTCACCGCGCAAGTAACTGTCGGCGAGTTCGATCAGGGTCAATTCGTTCCGCATCGCTCAGGGTTGTTGGATGTTGGCGACGGATCCCTGTGCGAGCAACGAGCGGTAGCGCTTGCGGGCCTCCTCCAGGCACTTGTACTTCCGCGTCTTGGCCGCGCCCTCGCCCGCCAGCCCGATGGACTTGGCGATGGTGAGCAGCGGTTCCTTCAGCAGGTAGAAGCGTTGGAGGAGTTCCAGGCATTTGCCACCGAACGACCGCAGTGCAAGTTCGGCCATGGCAAGGCGGCCTTCCTCGGCGAGCATGGCGCCGAGGTCGCCGGGCTCATCGGCCAAGGTTTCGAGCTCCTGCGTGAAGCGGCCCTGCCTCCGCAGCTCCTCCTGCCACTTGTTGCGGCAGATGGCGTAGAGGTAGGTGCCGATGGAGCAGGTGAGCGTGAATGTCTCGTCCTTCGCCTTGCCGAGCAGGATGATCAGCGCGTCCTGGAACAGGTCCTTGGCATCGGCGCGTGTGCCGCCATGGTTGCGCACCATGCGCTCCACCTTGGGCAGATGCGCATAGAGTTGCACAAGGGCCTTGTGATGTGGCCCTGATCGCAGTTGGCTGATGATCTCCTGGTCGCTCATCGGGATCCGTCTTTACCCTTGATGCAGGAAGAACGGAAAGGTGACCCCAAGAAAGTTATCCTGCGTGGACCTGCGGAACATGCGGTGGGTTCGAAGTGTTACTTTGTACATCATGATGAGGACCTTCCTGCTCTTATTCACTGTGCTGTCCGCGGTTCATGCACGAACGCAGGATGTGGCCGGTTTCGTGGATTACATGGACCGGCTTTACGTGTTCGACAAAGGTGTATTCCGCCAGGTGGAGCCCCGCAAGCCGATCAGCATTCACAAGGGTGGCAATTACATTGCTTACGCCGATAACCGTGATGACCTGAAGGTGTATCGGGATGGTGAGTCGCGCATTGTGGATCGTGCCGGTGAGTTGGACGTGATCGTCACCGATCATTTTCTGGGCTTCACGGTAGCTGGCATCCTGAAAGTGTTCGATGGTCGTACGCGGATGCTTTGCCCGAACGTGGGGAAATACATTGTGGAGGACAGCCTTGTTGCCTTCGAGGATATCGTGAACCAGAAGGTGCAGGTGTTCTACAATGAAGAGACCATCAAGCTGGAGGATCAATTGGCAGGCAATGCGGTGTTGGCGTGGCAATCGGGCGACAATGTGTTGGCGTGGATCTCATCCTATGACCGTTTGCTGAAAGTATTCTACCATGGACGCATCTACGAACTGAGCGATCTGGTGCGCGAGGTCGACATGAAATGCGGCTTGGACATGGTGGCCTATCGGGACCCCTACGATCACACGTTCAAGGTATTTCACCAAGGCACCATCTATGACCTGGAAGAGCGCATGCCGCACCGCTATGAAGTGGGCAAAGGCGTGCTGGCTTGGCTGGACCTGACAGGTTCCCTGAAGGTGTTCGAGGGTGGGCGTGTGCACACGGCCATGACCTTCGAACCGCAAGCATGGCATATGGTGGACAGCCTGCTGGTGATCGAGGACCAGAGTTTCTTCAATGTGTTCAGCAACGGCAAGCTGCACACGGTGGAGCGGGTTGTGCCCCAGAAATGGCAGGCATCATGGGGAACCCTGGCCTACGTTGATGTGGACCGCACCTTGAAGGTCTGGCGGAACGGCGTGGCAGAGGTGGTGGTGCGGGGACAGCCGGTGCAGGAGTTCGTGGTGGAACGCGGGCTGGTACTGGCTCGGCTCAACATTGGTACCGCACGCGTGTGGTGGCGTGGCAGAACCTATGATCACTGAGGTTCTCAGAACAGGTATCCGAAAGAGACGCCGGCACTGGCACATAGCGGCGTGTTCAGACCAAGGAAAGCGTGTGAGTATTTGTAGTTCTCCTCGCCGGAGGCCGAGTACGTGTTCATGATAACGGCCACACCGTTGGCCCATCGCACGCCATAGCCCAGGCCACCATGTATGTCGCAGGTGATGTGTTGCCCCAGCATCAGTTGATGGCCGAGGGTGAGGTTGATGGCGGCACTGGCCCGATAGGTATAAGCGATGCTGCTGCTCCATGGGCCAAAAGGAGTGATGGAATGGAATTGCTGCATATGCGGGTCGGCATAGTAGCTGAACAGCAATTCGGGGCTCATGTACCAGCCGGCCAACGGATGCCGACTTCTCAAAGCCGGATACTTCTTCATGCTTTCCGGTAATTTGAATTTCGGCCCTGCTCGCAACAGCCAACCTCGCCGCAGAATGCGTTCGCTGGGGACCTCCGATCGCCACAGGCCGATGTATCCGAGCTTGACGCGAAGTGCTGTTCCATCCGAGATTTTTCGCTCATAGCCGATCGTCGCATGGTCCAGTGCGGGAGCCAGAATGTCCATGCTCACCACGTTCCTGCGGGACAGGAAGCGCTCTGCTCCCGGTAGGCCATCCATCGGATGGAAGTCGAACACCTAGCCTCCCTGCAAGGACACACGTGCCAATTCGTTCAGCTCAGCGATGACCAGAATGCTGTTGTTCCCCGATCGCGTGCGGTACTTCACTCGTTCCACCCCCACTTCCTCCACCTCGCCAATGATGCGTTGGCCGTTCCGGTAGATCAATGTGTCTTGCGCATGGGCGGTGGCAGCAAGCAATGTTACCAGGGCAAGTAGCAGGGTTCCGTGCATGGCGGTGCGGCGCTTGTGCGGGGAACGATCTCGCCCCCATTGTAATTACATGTCGCTCCTTGTCACTTAAAGTCCAGCGGAATGGTACACACCGGTATCGGTTCCATCTTGTGCCTGTTGGCCGCATGCATACGGTCGAAAATGGAGAGCACCGTGCGTTGGCGATCGCTCATCCTTTCGGTATCCACAGGCTCACCGTTCTCGCGCAAGGCCATGGCCCATTCCAACTCCGGATAGCTCGCGCCGATCTGGTCTTCATCGCTGCGGTCATCGCCCCACAGGCCATCGGTCGGTTTGGCCTGCCGGATGCTCGCTATGATGCCGAGCTCCTTCGCCACTTCGAACACTTCGCTTTTGTTGAGGTCCGCAATGGGGGAGAGGTCCACGCCGCCATCACCATACTTGGTGAAGAAGCCCACGCCGAAATCCTCCACCTTGTTCCCGGTGCCGGCCACCAGCATCCTACGGGTCCCTGCGAAGAAGTAAAGCGCTGTCATGCGCAACCGTGCACGCGTGTTGGCCAATGCAAGTTGCAGGGTGCCGCTGTCCTCACCATGGGGAAGCGCGCCCACCAACTGATCGAACACAGGTGTAAGGCTTACCACTTCCATGCGCACGTTCCCATGCCGTTCCATGAGCCAGGCAATGTGGTCCTGCGCTCGCTGCACTTGCACCGGAGCTTGGTGTATGGGCATCTCCACGCACAGGGTCGGCAACCCTGTTCGTGCGCACAATGCACTGGTAACAGCACTGTCTATGCCGCCGCTTATGCCCACCACGAATCCCGCTTGACCGGCTTGCTGGCAATACGCGTGAAGCCACTGCGTAATGTGCTCAATGACGAGGTTGGTTCTCATGCTGCTCTGAAAGAAGAAACCCTGCGAGCGTTCGCAGGGTTCCGTGGCGTTCGATCCGTATTCGTTTAGAAGAAGATGCCCAAGCTCAGTTCCAGGTAGTCGTTGAACAACTTGGCGTTCTTTCCGCCGTAGTCAACACCGTTCAGCAGGTTGGTGAAGCCGTTGTTGTAGGTGATGCCCACCAGCAGTGCGGTGGTGCCACTGAAGTTGTACTCCATGCCACCGCCGATCACCAGGCCGGCGCGGAACAGGTTGGTGTCACTCTGGAAGTCCTCGTCATCGAGCGTTCTGAACCCTACGGTGTAGAAACCGGATGGATCGAGCACGGGCTCCTCAAAGTCCGCTTTGGAGCGGATGTTGAAACCGGCGGAGAAGCCGAGCTGCCCGAAGTAGCGCATGTATCCGATCTCATTGGTCATCATCTTGATGGTCAATGGCAGGTCCACATAGCGCAAGGACAGGTCGGTGGCAAGGGCCTTGGTTTGTTCCACGCCGCCGAGCGTTTCCACGAACTTGTAGTCCGTGGTGAAACCGCCACCAAGCGTATTGAGGAAGAGTCCGGTGGCGAACGCGTAGTTGCCATTGGCCCCGATGGGGAATTCGCCCATCAACCCGAAGGTGTATCCCAATTTGGTCCCGTTGCTGTTCAGGCCCTTCGTATCGGGGCGCAGCCAGCCCATGTTGGGAGCCAGCTTGATGCCGAAGCGCACGGTCCCTTCGTTCTGCGCTTGCATGTTTGGTGCGGCCATCAGCATTGCGGCCATGATCACGATCGCCTTCTTCATAGGTTTGCGGCTCTAATTGGGTTGGTCAAAGGTAAATGTGTTGCGGATGCGCCAAGCAAAGCCTGTGCTGATCGTTCTGTTGGCCCTTTTCGCGGCCTGCGGATCGGATCCCGAAGTGGATGTCCGCAACGTACAACTCGACCTGCGCATCGAGCGTTTGGACCACAAGCTCTTTCAGGCGTCACCCAACGAAATGGCGGACGTAAGCCGAGAGGCGTACGCGAAACACGGGGAGTTCTACCGGATCTACGTGGAGGACATCCTGCAAGGGGCACAATTGGAAGCCCCGGACCTGCCCATCTTCCTGAACCTCTTCGTGAACGATCCGGATTGGCGCGAGGCCCAAGCTGCCGTGGACAGCGTGTTGGGCGATCTGGAGCCGCAGCGCCGGGCTTTCGAGCTGGCCTTCAAGCGCCTCAAGGTGCTCTTCCCGGACAGCCTTACGCCCCGTGTCATCGCCTTCAATTCTGGCTACAACTACGGCATCTTCCCCACGGACAGTGTGCTCGGTGTGGGCCTCGAATGGTTCATCGGCAGCGACCACCCCGTGATCGGGCTGCTGGCGCCCACCGCCTTTCCGCAGTACGTGAAGGATCGCATGCGGCCGGACATGCTGGTGCCGAGCGCCATGAAGGGCTGGCTTTTGGTGCACTACACAAAGCCCATGGGCGGTGGTGATCTGCTTGAGAACCTGGTGGAGGTGGGCAAGATCATGACCCTGCTCGATGCCCTGCTGCCCGAAGTGGACCCTGCGCTCAAGTTCGCGTTCTCCGCAGAACAGCTCGCGTGGTGCGAGGCCAATGAGGCGGAGATCTGGAAGGAACTGGTGAACCGCGATGTGCTCTTCAGCAAGCGCGCGGCGGACATCGGTCGTTTGATGAACGATGGGCCATTCACCAACGGCATGCCCCGCGAAAGCCCGGGCCACATCGGCGAATGGATCGGCTACCGCATGGTGCAGGCTTATCGCAAGTCGAAGCCGAAAATCTCCTTCGCACAACTCCTCGCCGAGGATGATCCCCGTGCCGTGCTGAAAGCCTACAAGCCCCGCTGATCCTTCCGCCGGTTCGTCTTCTCCATTTCCATTCCTTACCTACTTCAGTCCACACTACCACCATGACCAGCGAGATCCGCTTCACCGTTCACCTGGATGAGAACCGCGTACCCGAACGCATTGATTGGGAGGCGGAGGATGGTGGCGTGAAGAGCAGCAGCAAGGCCGTGCTCATGTCCGTGTGGGATGCCCAGGAGCTGAACACCCTGCGCGTGGACCTGTGGACCAAGGAGATGACCGTGGATGAGATGAAGGCCTTCTTCCACCAGAACATCCTTACGCTTGCGGACACCTTTGAGCGGGCCACCGGCGAAGGGAAGATGGCTGCGCAGATGCGCGATTTCGGGGCCTACTTCGCGGAGCACATGCTGCCCAAGAGCGGCGAGAACTGAACCGCTCGTTACAAGGCTGGACCTGTCATTCGGCGATAAAGGATCCGCCCCAAGTAGCGTTCACCTGCTCTATGAAGGCAAGGATCTCGTCCCTGCCCATGGCCTGTTCCGATGAGCTTTGGAACAGGGTGGGCAGTTCCTCCCAGCTTTCCTTCAGCTTGCGCTTGAACTTGGCCACGTTCGCCTGGATCTTGGGCGGCGCCAGCTTGTCGCACTTGGTGAACACGATGCAGAAGGGAATGCCATTCTCGCCCAACCACTGCACCATGTCAAGGTCGTTCTGCTGCGGGTCCAACCGGCCGTCCACCAGCAAAAACACGTTCTGCAGGTTCTCCCGCTCACGCAGGTAATTCCGGATCATCACTTCCCAGGCGGCACGTTCGGTCTTGCTGGTCTTGGCGAAACCGTATCCGGGCAGGTCGGCCAGCATCCAGGGGTTCCCGCTGTTCAAGGTGCCTTCCACGCGAAAATGCTCCACGTTGCGTGTGCGCCCCGGCGTATTGCTCACCCGCGCCAGCTTGTTGATGTTGCAGAGCATGTTGATCAGCGAGCTCTTGCCCACGTTGCTCCGTCCGATGAAGGCATACTCGGGCAGGCTCGGCTTGGGCCAATGAGCTTTAATGCGGCCGCTGCCGAGGTGATTTGCTCTGAGGGACTTCATTTTGGGTAGTGGCGAGAGGCGAGTGACGAGTGGCGAGTGCCCCGGAAGTGGGCATTTCACTCGCTACTCGCCACTCGCTACGCGTTACTCACATTCAAACCAGCGTCTTTGCCAGCCAGGTCTCCAGGATCGTGTTGAACTGCTCGGGGTGCTCCATCATGGCCGCGTGTCCGCACTGGTCGATCCAATGCAGTTCACTGTGCGGGATGAGCGTATGGAACTCCTCGGCCACATGCGGTGGGGTGATGGTGTCCTGCCTGCCCCAGATCAGCAGCACGGGCATTTTCAGCTTCGGGATCTCCGTGGCCATGTTGTGCCGGATGGCGCTTTTGGCCAGGGAAAGGATGCGGATGAGCTTGGCCTTGTCGTTCACGGTCTCGAAGCACTCGTCCACCAGTTCGTCCGTGGCGTGCTTGGGATCGAAGAAGGTCACCGCCACCTTCTTGCGGATGAACTCCTTGTCCTCCCGCCGTGGGAAGCCACCACCGAATGCGTTCTCGTACAGGCCACTGCTGCCGGTCAGCACCAGGCTGCGCACCTGTTCGGGGTGCTTGCTGCAATACACCAAGGCCACGTGGCCGCCGAGCGAATTGCCGATGAGGTTCACCTGGCCGAAGCCCTTGTGCTTGATGAAGCGGTCCAGGAAGCGCGCCAGGTTCTCCACGTTGGTGCTCAACATGGGCATGGTGTAGAGCGGGAGCATGGGCACCACCACGCGGTAGCGTTTGGAGAAGTGGTCGAAGAGCGGACTGAAGTTGCTCAGCGCCCCGAAGAGGCCGTGTAGGAGAATGAGCACGGGGCCTTCTCCGGCCTCCAGGTATTGGAACTCGCCTTCCTGCTTCAATGATCGTTCCTCGGACATGGCTTCTGCGCAGTGATCACCAAAGGTAGCGGGCCGTCCACTACGCGGAAGTGCTTCCGGTAGGCTCTGTGCACAGCGGGCTGTGGATGCTTTGGTGAAGGTGGCCCAACGCAAGCCTGTGTGCGGGTCGGAGCTTCGTACTCGGCTTACCGGTCTTCCCACCGGGGTGCCACCTTGGGCCACTTGGGTGTTCATATCCCCCACTTTGTCCCACGCCGTATTTGCTTGATTTTTCTCGCATTGTCGCGGTATATGGCAACATATCGCTAGCTTGCCCGTTGAAATTTTATCAACAAACGGGAGTAAAGTGGGACTAAGTGGGTGAAAGTGGGGCATTTAGCCTACTTTCGCCTCCATTCCGCGCACTACGCTGGCATGCTGAACCTCCTTGGTGAATACGAACTCCGGCTGGACGCCAAAGGGCGCCTGTCGCTCCCTGCCGGGCTGCGCAAGCAGCTCGATGGAGAGCTCCAGCGGGGCTTCGTGCTGAACCGGGATGTGTTCAAGCCCTGCCTCGTGCTCTACCCCATGGTGCAATGGGAGCAAACGCAATCCATGATGCAGCGGCTCAATCGCTTCGTGGAACGCAACGCCGATTTCATCCGCCGCTTCATGAACGGAGCAACGCAGGTGGAACTCGACTCAAGCGATCGTTTGCTCCTGCCCAAGACCCTGATGGACCATGCCCGCATCGGCAAGGACATCAAGGTGATGGGCATGATGGACCGTGTGGAGATCTGGAGCAAGGAGGAGCATGCCAAGATGATGCGTGAGGATGTGGACCTCACCGCCCTTGCCGAGGATGTCATGGGCAGCCTAGGCAACGCGGATGAATAGTGGTTACCACGCTCCCGTTCTTTTACAAGCCTGTCTCGAAGGATTGAACATCCGTCCCGATGGCGTCTATGTTGACGTCACCTTCGGTGGCGGTGGTCACAGCCGCGCCATCCTGGAGGCGCTCGGTCCCAAAGGGCGCTTGATCGCCTTCGATCGCGATCGTGATGCCTGGGCCAATGCGCCGGACGATGAGCGCTTCACCTTGGTGCGGTCGGACTTCCGCTGGGTGAAGAACCACCTGCGCTTCCTGCGCGCTCTTCCCGTGGATGGCCTGCTGGCGGACCTGGGGGTGAGCAGCCACCAGTTCGATACCGGGGCCCGCGGTTTCAGCTTCCGCTTCGATGGTCCGCTCGACATGCGGATGGACCATCGCGCTCAGCGCACGGCGGCACAACTGCTGCGTGAACTGGACGAACCCGCGCTCACCGACCTCTTCCGCCGCTATGGCGAAGTGCAAGGCGCCCACAAAGTGGCCCGCCAGGTACTGAAGGCAGCGGCCAACACCACCATCGGCACCACCTTCCAACTGGTGGAGGCACTGAAGCCGGTAACGCCGCGACAAGGTGGTGCGGGTTTCCTGGCGCAGGTCTTCCAAGCGTTGCGGATCACCGTGAACGATGAGTTGGGTTCGCTGGAGGAACTGCTGCGCAAGAGCCCTGAGCTGATCGCCCCCGGTGGACGCTTGGTGATCATGAGCTACCACAGCCTGGAGGACCGCCTGGTGAAGCATTGGATGCGCAGTGGCGACCTCGATGGCCACGAGCAGACCGATCTCCGTGGCAACCGCCTGCGACCGTTCGATCCCGAGAGCAATAGACCGATACAACCGGACGATCGCGAGATCGCCATGAACCCGCGGGCACGAAGCGCCCGCTTGAGAATAGCAACACGGAGGTGAACAAGCTGCGCCCCAAACAGGAAGAAGCCGCCCAAAAGGGTGGTGCCGCCACGGCCAAGCCCGCTGGCAAGGCCTCGCAGGCCCGGCTTCCGCGCGGCCTGATCAGTGTGCTCAACGGCACCTTCCTCACCCGCGAGAACGTGCTGGGCAACATGCCCTTCATCCTCTTCTGTGCCGGCCTGATGGTGCTCTACATCGGCTACGGATACCATACCGAACGCATTGTACGCGAGCTGCACAACACCAACGTGCAGGTGAAGGAGCAGCGCTCCGAGTACATCACTGTGCGTGCCCGCCTGGAGCAGGAGGAGCGCCAAAGCCATGTGGCGCGCGGGATCAAGGAGCTGGGCCTGGAGGAAAGCCGTGTGCCGCCCGTGAAGATCCCCGTGACACGGAAGGAAATGAAGACCGCCGGAATGCCATGAACGCGCTGAACAGCATACGGGCACGGGCGAACCTGGTCTACCTGGTGGTGGTGCTCTTCGCCTTGGCGATCGCGGTGAAGCTCTTCACCATACAGATCGCCGAAGGCGACCATTGGCGTGAGCGTGCCGAGCACGTTGCCTATGCCTACCGGACCGTGCAGCCGGACCGGGGCCATGTGCTCAGTGCCGATGATCGCCTGCTGGCCACCAGCGTGCCGGAGTACGAGATCTACATGGACATGCTGGCCGGTGGCCTCACCAAGGAGGTCTTCGAGGCCGGTGTGGATTCGCTGGCCTGGCACTTGGCCGAGCTGTTCCAGGACAGGAGTCAGCGCGAGTATGAGCGCGAACTGCGTGATGCCCGCGCCCGGAAGAAGCGCTACCACCGCATCAAGCGCAAAGTGGACCACGCGCAGGTGCAGCAGCTGAAGACCTTCCCGCTCTTCCGCAAGGGGCAGTACGGTGGAGGGCTCATCGTGCAGCACCAAACGGTGCGTCGCCTGCCTTTTAAGCGCCTGGCCCAGCGCACCATCGGCTATGTAAGTGGCGACAGCTCCAACGTGTCCGTGGGTCTGGAAGGTGGCTACAACAAGTGGCTGAAGGGCGTAACGGGCAAACGCCTGGAGCGTCGCCTGGCCGGTGGGGTCTGGATGCCGATCGATGATGGCAAAGGCATCGACCATGTGCCCGGTTCCGACATCCACACCACCATCGACATCAACCTGCAGGACGTGGCCGACGCCGCGTTGGAGGCCCAGTTGCGCAAACACGGTGCACAGTACGGATGCGTGGTGGTGATGGAGGTGGCCACCGGTCACATCAAGGCCATCAGCAACCTCACGCGGCGCAACGACAGCACCTTCGTGGAAGACCTGAACTATGCCGTGGGGCAGGCCACGGAGCCGGGTTCCACCTTCAAGCTCGCTGCGCTCATGGTGGGTCTGGAGGACGGCCTGATGGCACCCGGCGATACCGTGGACACACGTCGCGGTGAGGTGCGATTCCACAACGCGGTGATGCGCGATTCGCACGAGGGTGGCTACGGTCGCATCACCCTGCAGCGTGCCTTCGAGGTATCGTCCAATACCGGTATCAGCCAAGCCATCGACAAGGCGTACAAGAAGGAGCCGCGGCGTTTCGTGGAGGGACTGCGTCGCATGGGCCTCGGTTCCACCACCGGGGTGTTGATCCCGGGCGAGCCCGAACCCACCCTGCGTGGCCCCGGCGACAATGGCTGGAGCGGACTGAGCCTCCCGTGGATGAGCATCGGCTATGAGATGGCCTACACGCCGCTGCAGATGCTCGCCTTCTACAATGCCGTGGCCAACAACGGCCGCATGATGCAGCCGCAGTTCGTGCGTCGCATCAGCCGCAATGGCCGTACGGTGGAGGAGTTCAAGCCCGTGGTGCTCAACGAGCGCATCTGCTCCCAACGCACCTTGGATGTTGCCCGCGGCATGTTGCAGGGCGTGGTGGACAGCGGTACGGCCACCAACCTGCGCGCGGCGCACTTCAGCGTAGCTGGCAAGACCGGCACGGCCCAGATCGCGCGCAACGGCAGCTATACCCAACACGGCAAGAGCTACCAGGCCTCCTTCGTCGGTTACTTCCCGGCGGACAAGCCCGTGTACAGCTGCATCGTGGTGGTGAACGGACCCACCATGAGCGGCTATTACGGCAACGTGGTGGCCGGTCCCATCTTCAAGGAGATCGCGGACAAGATCTACAGCAACCGCCTGGAACTGCAGCAACCGCAGCTGAACCAGATGGCACAGGCGCCGCGCGCACCGCTGAGCTACAGTGGCAATGCGGAGGACCTGCGCATCGCCTTGCGCGGACTGGACGTGCCTTTCGACGATGCGGCCGACGGCGATTGGGCCAGTACCCAGGCCGGTGACACCACTGTTGCGCTGTTGCCACGCAGCCTGCCTTCGGAGCAGGATGGCATGGTGCCGAACGTGCTGGGCATGGGCCTGCGCGATGCGCTCTACATCCTCGAAAGCCGCGGCTTGCGCGTGCGCTTCTCCGGAAGTGGCATGGTGCGCAGGCAGTCCATTCAAGCTGGCAGCAAGGCCCCTCGTGGTTCAACCATCCACATCGAGCTCACATGAAACTGCTGAAGGACATCCTCTACAAGGTCCGCATTGAGCAGGTGGTGGGTTCCACGAACACCGCCATTGAGCAGGTGGTGTTCGACAGCCGTGCGGTGAAGCCCTTCGCGCTCTTCGTGGCCGTGCGTGGCACCCAGGTGGACGGCCATGCCTTCATTGCCAAAGCGGTTGCCGCCGGTGCGGTGGCCGTGGTGTGCGAGGAACTGCCCGCCGAACAGAAGGAAGGGGTGAGCTATGTGCGTGTGCCCAATGCGGCTGAAGCACTGGCGATCATCGCTGCCAACTTCTTCGATCATCCTTCGCGCAAGCTGAAGCTCGTGGGCATCACCGGAACCAATGGCAAGACCAGTGTGGCCACCCTGCTCTATCGCCTGCACCGCGGCCTCGGTCACAAGTGCGGCCTCATCAGCACGGTGGAAACGCGCATCGGACAACAGGTGATCGCCAGCACGCACACCACTCCGGACGCCGTGCAGCTCAATGAACTGCTGGCCACCATGGTGGAGGAGCGGGTCACGTATTGCTTCATGGAGGTGAGCTCGCACAGCGTGGTGCAGGAACGCATCACCGGGCTCCAGTTCGTGGGGGGCGTGTTCACCAACATCACCCACGACCACCTGGACTACCACGGCACCTTCGCCGAGTACATCAAGGCCAAGAAACGCTTCTTCGATCAGCTGCCCGCCACGGCCTTTGCACTGGTGAACGCCGATGACGCGAACAGCGCGGTGATGGTGCAGAACACCAAAGCCACCAAGCGCTCCTTCGCGGTCCGCAACATGGCCGATCACCGTGCGCGCATCGTGGAGAACCAGCTCACCGGCCTGCACCTGAGCGTGGACGGGCACGATGTGTACACCCGCCTGATCGGTGAGTTCAATGCCAGCAACCTGCTTGCGGTGTACGCCGTGGCGGTGCTGCTGGGCAGCGCGCCGCTGGATGTGCTCACCACCCTCAGCGATCTGGAGCCGCCGCGTGGCCGCTTCCAACTGGTGCGTGGGCCCGGAGGCACGCTGGGCGTGGTGGACTACGCGCACACGCCGGATGCCTTGAAGAACGTGCTGCTCACGCTGAACGAGGTGCTCGATGGGCGTGATCGGATCATTACCGTGGTGGGTTGTGGCGGCGACCGCGACCGCACCAAGCGGCCCGTGATGGCGCGCATCGCCGCGGAACTGAGCGGACAGGTGGTGCTCACCAGCGACAACCCGCGGAGCGAGGACCCCATGGCGATCCTGAACGAGATGCGCACAGGACTCACCACCACCGATCTGCAACGCACCTGGGTGAACGCAGATCGCCGCGAGGCCATCCGCCAGGCAGTTGGTCTGGCCGGTGCAGGGCATGTGGTGCTGCTGGCCGGCAAAGGCCATGAGACCTACCAGGAAGTAGCGGGTGTGAAACACCCCTTCGATGATGTGGCCGTGCTGCAGGAAACCCTTCAACTCCTCCACAAGTAATGCTGTACCACTTCTTCGAAGCCATCGGGTACAGCATTCCGGGATCGGGGGTGTTCGGCTACATCTCGTTCCGTGCCGCCATGGCCGTGTTCGTATCGCTGCTCATCTCGCTCTTCTTCGGCCGCACCATCATCAACATGCTGCGTCGTTTGCAGGTGGGGGAGACCGTGCGCGACCTGGGCCTCGAAGGGCAGCTCAGCAAGCAGGGCACGCCCACCATGGGTGGCCTCATCATCATCGCCGCCACCATCGTGCCCACGCTGCTCTTCGCACGCCTGGACAACATCTACATCGTGCTCCTGCTGGTCAGCACCGTGCTGCTCGGCTCCATCGGTTTCCTGGACGACTACATCAAGGTCTTCAAGAAGGACAAGCGCGGCCTGGCCGGCAAGTTCAAGGTGGTGGGCCAGGTGGGCGTGGGCTTGATCGTGGGTGTCACCGTGTACTTCCATCCGGAGATCCGCACGCGTGTGGAAGTGCCCGAGGTGGTCGCCCAGCAATTCGATGATGCGGACGTGCACACCATCACCGAGGAGAGCGGAACGATGCACTACATGATCAACCGCAAGTCGCCGAACACCACCATCCCCTTCGTGAAGGACAACGAGTTGAACTACTCCTCCATCCTGGCGAAGCTCTTCGGCAACAACGCGCGCAAGTACACCTGGGTGCTCTACATCGCCGTGGTCATCTTCATCATCACCGCGGTGAGCAACGGTGCCAACATCACCGACGGCTTGGATGGACTTGCCACCGGCACCTCCGCGATCATCGTAGCCGCACTGGGCATCCTGGCCTATGTGAGCGGCAACATCATCTTCGCCAACTACCTCGACATCATGTACATCCCGGGCATTGGCGAGCTCGCGGTGTTCATCGGTGCGCTGCTGGGGGCCTGCATCGGCTTCCTGTGGTACAACACCTTCCCGGCGCAGGTCTTCATGGGCGATACCGGGAGCCTGGCCTTGGGCGGCATCATCGCCACGCTCGCCATTCTGGTGCGCAAGGAGCTGCTGATCCCCGTGCTCTGCGGCATCTTCCTCGTGGAGAACCTCAGCGTGGTGATGCAGGTCTCCTGGTTCAAGTACACCAAGCGGAAGTACGGCGAAGGCCGCAGGATCTTCCGCATGTCGCCACTGCACCACCACTACCAGAAGCTCGGCTTCCACGAGAGCAAGATCGTTGCGCGCTTCTGGATCGTGGGCATCATGCTCGCCGTACTGTCCATCGTAACCCTCAAGCTCCGATGAACAGGCTGGTGATACTCGGGGCACAGGAAAGCGGTGTGGGCGCGGCACGGCTGGCGCAACAGCGCGGGCTCGACGTGTTCGTGAGCGATGCCGGCACCATCAAGCCGCGCTACCGCGACGAACTGCGTGCGCTGGGCATCGCCTTCGAGGAGGGTGGACACACCGCGCAGCGCGTGCTGGAGGCCTCGGAGATCGTGAAGAGCCCCGGCATCCCGGATTCCGCATCACTGGTGGTGGCCGCACGCGAGCAGGGCATCCCCGTGATCAGCGAGATCGAACTGGCCTACCGCTACTGCAAGGGTTCCATCATCGGCATTACCGGCAGCAACGGCAAGACCACCACCACACTGCTCACCCACCACATCCTGAAGCGCGCCGGAGTGGACGTGGCCGTGGGCGGCAACGTGGGCAACAGCTTCGCAGCGCTCGTGGCCGACGGCGATCGCGCCTGGTACGTGATCGAGCTCAGCAGCTTCCAGCTCGATGGCATCCGCACCTTCCGTCCGGACATCGCCATGCTGCTGAACATCACACCGGACCACCTGGACCGCTACCAGTACCGCATGGAGAACTACGTGGCGAGCAAGTTCCGCATCGCCATGAACCAGCGCGACACGGACCACTTCATCCACTGCGCCGACGACCCCGTGATCGCTGATGCCATGACCCGCCACCCGGTGAAGGCCATGCGCTGGCCCTTCACGCTCGGCGCGCACCTCGCCCAAGGGGGCTTTGTACAGAACGACCAGATCCACATCACCACCAACCGATCCACTTTCAGCATGTCCATCCAAGAACTCGCCCTACAAGGAAAGCACAACGTGTACAACTCCATGGCCGCCGCCATCGCTGCACGTGTGCTGGAGCTCCGCAACGATGTCGTGCGCGAAAGCCTCAGCGACTTCCAGAACGTGGAACACCGCCTGGAGCACGTGGGCATGGTGAACGGCATCGAGTTCATCAACGACTCCAAGGCCACCAACGTGAACTCCACCTGGTATGCGCTGGAGAGCATGGAGAAGCCCGTGGTGTGGGTGGTGGGTGGCGAGGACAAGGGCAACGACTACGCCGCCCTGCGCGATCTGGTGAAGCACAAGGTGAAGGCCATCGTGTGCATGGGCCTCAACAACGCCCCCATCATCAAAGCCTTCAGCGATCTGGGATTGCCCTTGGTGGAGACCGCCAGTGCTGGACATGCCGTGCAAAGCGCCTACGACCTGGCGGAAGCCGGTGATGTGGTGTTGCTGAGCCCGGCCTGCGCCAGCTTCGACCTGTTCGAGAACTACGAGGACCGCGGTCGCCGCTTCAAGGCCGCAGTGAAGAGCCTCTAACGGAAGCACCAACGCAACCGGACCATGGAACAGAAGACCAACAATGCACCCCTGCGCATCGTGGGCGGACAGTTGCTCGAAGCGCGCCGCAACGCGCTGAGCGCCGGAGCTTCCGCGCCCCACCGCCTGGAGCCCGTGGCCTCCATCGATGATGTGCTCTACGTGAACGATTCCCGCTCCACCTTCCTGGATGCGACGCTGGAGGCTTTCGCAGCGCTCGATCAGCGCGTGGTGTGGATCAGCGGTGCATGGAGCGAGGACATGTGCGAAGGACATGTGGAGGAACTCCTCACCGAACGCGTGTCCGCTGTGGTGCTCTTCGGTGTGAACGATGAGCAGGTGGGAGCCAAGCGTCCAGACCTGCTCTTCCATGCGGACGATCTGCGCACTGCCGTGTTCCTTGCGCGTGAGCTGGCCCGCCCAGGTGATGTGGTGCTCTTCAGCCCCGCTTGCCCCAGCGGCAACGGCTTCGCCAACTACGAGGAGCGTGGTGCCGAATTCAAACGTGCTGTTAGGGATCTGTGAACGCGGTTGTCAGTTGTCAGTTGTCGGAATAACCTGATGGATCATCATCCCCCGCGCGGTCAGCATAACCACCCGAACCAACAACTGTCAACCAACAACTGACAACATCTCAACTACTCAACCACCCCAATGACCACCCTGCTCCATAAACTGCGCGGCGATCGCGTGATCTGGATGGTGGCGCTTTTCCTGGCGCTCATCGGCCTGCTCGCGGTCTACAGCTCGGTGGGCGGGCTCGCTGCGAAGCGTTCGGGCGGTGCGGCCTTCTTCCTCTTCAAGCACGGTATGATGCTCGCCACCGGTGGCGTCATCATGTACTATGCTTCGCGCCTGCGCTTCGGCATCTACGGGCGCCTTGCGCAATTGCTGCTGGGCCTTACCGCGGGGCTGCTGCTGCTCACGCTGCTCATCGGCTCCAACATCAACGATGCCAGCCGCTGGATCACCATCCCCATCATCGGGCAGAGCTTCCAGACCAGCGACCTGGCCAAGGTGGTGCTCGTGGCCTACCTGGCGCGTGCCATCGCCAAGCAGAACGATGCCCCCTGGACCCTGCGCGATACCCTGCTGAAGTTGATGATCCCCATCGGCGTGATCTGCGGCTTGATCCTGCCCGCCAACTTCTCCACCGCGGCCGTGCTCTTCCTGGTGTGCTTCGTACTGCTCTTCATCGGCAAGGTGCCCGTGAAGCACATGGCCCTCTTCACCGGTCTGGCGGTGCTGGGCTTCGTGCTGCTGCTCTTCTTCGCCAAGGCCATGCCCGGCCTGCTCCCCCGCATCGATACGTGGAACACCCGAATCGAGTCCTTCATGGCCGACAAGCCCGATGCGGATGCCAACTTCCAAGTGGAGAACGCCAAGATCGCCATCGTATCCGGTGGCTTGCTGCCCAACGGACCGGGCAGCGGCGCTTCGCGCAACTGGCTGCCGCACCCGTATTCGGACATGATCTACGCCTTCATCGTGGAGGAGTACGGAAGCCTTTTCGGTGGAATGGGCCTGCTGCTGCTCTACCTCATCCTGCTCTTCCGCGCGGTGCGCATCGCCGGCCAATGCCAGCGGCCCTTCGGCTCCTTGGTGGCGGTGGGCCTTGCCCTGCTGCTCGTCATGCAGGCCATGGTGAACATGGCCGTCGCCGTCAACCTCGTACCTGTTACCGGCCAACCCCTGCCACTGGTGAGCATGGGTGGCACCTCCATCTGGTTCACCTGCCTGGCAATCGGCATCATCCTCAGTGTAAGCCGCAGCCTGGAAGAGGAACCTTCAACCAACACCGATGTCAAACGCCCACGGACTGCAGTCGCTTAGGGTGATGATCTCCGGTGGAGGCACCGGCGGTCACATCTTCCCGGCCATCGCCATCGCCAACGCGGTGCGCGAGCGGGAGGCTACTGCCGAATTCCTGTTCGTGGGTGCCGAAGGGAAGATGGAGATGGAGAAGGTGCCGACCGCAGGTTACCGCATCGAAGGCCTGCCCATCCGCGGTTTCCAGCGCGGCCAGTTGCTCAGCAATGTGGGCCTGCCCTGGCGCATCATCCGCAGCATGCTGAAGGCCCGCTCACTGGTGCGCACCTTCAAGCCGCATGTGGCGGTGGGCGTGGGCGGCTATGCCAGCGGACCCCTGCTGGCGGCTGCGCAGCGCATGGGTGTGCCCACGCTGATCCAGGAGCAGAACAGCTTCCCCGGCAAGACCAACGTGTACCTCGCCAAGCGCGTGGATCGCATCTGTGTGGCCTATGCCGGCATGGACAAGTTCTTCCCCCGCGAAAAGCTCCTGCTTACCGGAAACCCTGTGCGCCAGGATGTGGTGCGCCTTGCAGGCAAGCGGCCGCGTGGCTTGGAGCAGTTCGGCCTGCAGGACGGTCGGCCCATCCTCTTCATCACCGGAGGAAGCCTCGGTGCACGCGGCATCAACCGTGGTGTGGAGGCCGCATTGAAAGCCTGGAAAGAGGCCGGCATCCAAGTGATCTGGCAGACCGGCACGCCTTACTTCAAGCAGGCCCAGGCCGCCGTGGAAGCGTTGGCATACAGCGATTGCAAAGTGCTCGAGTTCGTATCGCGCATGGACCTGGCCTACGCCGTGGCGGACCTCGTGGTGGCGCGTGCCGGTGCCATCAGCATCAGCGAGCTCTCGCTCGTGGCCAAGCCTTCCATATTGGTGCCGTTGCCCACCGCAGCGGAAGACCACCAGACCCACAACGCGCGTGCGCTCACCGATCACGGTGCCGCCGTGCTGCTGCGCGATGCGGAGACGGTGGAGAAGCTGGGAAGTGCAGTGCTGGAGCTGATCCAGGACCCGAACGCCTTGCAACGCCTCAGTGCCGCCATTGCCGCCTTGGGCACCACCAACGCCGCAGAGTCCATTGCTGTTGAAGTGATCCGTTTAGCCCGCAAATGAACGCGCCCAGCCAACATATGCTCTACTTCATCGGTGTCGGTGGCATCGGCATGAGCGGCCTTGCGCGCTACTTCAGCAGGCATGGCGCTCAGGTGGCCGGCTACGACCGCACGCCCAGCGAGCTCACCAACGAGCTGCAGCGTGAAGGTGTGGAGGTGCAGTTCAACGAACGCGTGGAACTCATCCCACAAAGCTTCCGCGATGCCGACCCGGCGCAGGTGATGGTGGTGCGCACACCGGCCGTTCCCCTGGACAGCCCGCTGCTGAAGTACTGGCAGGACAAGGGTGCGCGCATCCTGAAACGCGCCGAGGTACTTGGCATGGTGACCCGCGATCGCCGCACGGTGGCCGTGGCCGGTACCCATGGCAAGACCACCGTCAGCACCATGCTCGCGCACCTGCTCACCGCCGGTGGTGTGCCCTGCAACGCTTTCCTCGGTGGCATCGCCGTGAACTACGGCACCAACGTGCTGCTCAACGATGCCGCGCAGGTGAACGTGGTGGAGGCCGATGAGTACGACCGCAGCTTCCTGCAACTGCGCCCCTCGGAGTCCATCATCACCGCCATGGACCCCGACCACCTGGACATCTACGGCACGCCCGAGGCCATGTTCACCGCTTACACGGAGTTCGCGGCGCTGTGCACCGGTCGCATGCTGGTGCATGAACGCATTGCCGCGCGTTTCGCCGATCGTGCGGATGCGATGTCCTACGCCTTGGATGGCACCTCGGTGCCCCGCGCCGAGAACGTGCGCGTGGAGAACGGCACCTACGTGTTCGACCTGGTTGCGGAGGGGCAGTTGCTGAAGGGACTGGTGCTGGGCATGGCCGGCCGCCACAACGTGGAGAACGCCATCGCCGCCTCCACCATGGCACTGCACCTGGGTGTGACTCCTGAAGGTCTGCGCAGTGCGTTGGCCTCCTTCCGCGGTGTGTCGCGCCGTTTTGAAACGCGTTTGCGCACCGCATCCAAAGCACTGGTGGACGACTATGCCCATCACCCCGTGGAACTGGACGCATGCATCGGCAGTGCGCGCGAACTCTATCCCGCACGCCACATCACGGGCATCTTCCAACCGCACCTCTTCAGCCGCACCCGCGATCTGGCCGCCGATTTCGCGCAAAGCCTGTCCAAGCTCGATGCGTTGGTGCTGCTGGACATCTACCCGGCGCGAGAACTGCCCATCGAGGGCATCACTGCGCAGTGGCTGCTGGAACAGGTACCCATGGCCGCCAAGCACCACAGCACCCGCGAAGGGCTCACGGAACTGCTGGCCACCATGCCGCTGGATGTGGTGCTCACACTCGGTGCCGGCGACATCGACCGTGCGGTGCCTGCTGTTGAACGACTGTTGAACCAACAAGCCGTGTCATGAAGAACAAGATCCAACGACTGTTGCGACCGCTGGGCATTGCGCTGGCCGTGCTTGCCGTGATCTTCGCCTTGGGCTTCGTGGAGCGTACCGCCGATCGCGACCCCGTGGTGGACATTGCGGTGGAGGTGAGCGGTGCCGATGGCATCCACTTCCTCGATGCCGCCACCGTGCGCCAGGAGCTGGTGGACCTCGGAACGGCCGTGCGCGGCGCACCCATCGGCGAGGTGGACCTGCCCGGTATCGAGCGCCGCCTGCGCAACATGCCCGCCGTTGCCGAAGCGGAAGTGTACCACACCCTGGACGGTGTGCTGCATGTGAAGGTGCGCCAGCGCGAACCCATCGTGCGGGTCTTCAACAAGGACGGAAGCAGCTTCTACATCGATCGCGAGGGCTGGACCATGCCCACCAGCACCGTGTACACTGCGCGCGTTCCGGTGGTGGTCGGTGAGTTGGCAGAGCCCGGTGCCGGCGATGGCGTGCGCCATGTACACAGGGACACCGCTTACACCGGCGCGCATGGCCACCACATCCACCGCCTGCTGCACTTCATCCACCAGGATCCCTTCTGGCATGCGCTCATCGACCAGGTGGAGGTGAACGCCAAGGGCGAATATGAACTGCTGCCCCGCGTGGGTGCGCACCGCGTGCTCATCGGCCATCCCACCAGCTGGGGTGAGCCTGGCTCCGACGTGCTCGCACAGCGCTTCGCCAAACTCGACATCTTCTACCGAAAAGGAATGGCCCCGGCCGATCGCCGCCGCTTTGCGCGCATCGATCTGCGCTTCGCCGACCAGATCGTCTGTACCAACCGCACAACGCCCTAACCACCCCAAGCAATGGAGAACAACCAAGAGATCGTCGCTGGCCTTGATATCGGCACGACGAAGATCGCCTGCATCGTCGGGCGCAAGAATGAGCAAGGCAAGATCGAGATACTCGGCATGGGCAAGTCACGCAGCGATGGGGTTTCCCGCGGTGTGGTGGCCAACATCCAGAAGACCGTGGAGAGCATCATGGCCGCTGTGCGCGAAGCGGAGAACAGCGCCGGGGTGGACATCGGCACGGTGAACGTCGGCATCGCCGGTCAACACATCCGCAGCATGCAGCACCGCGGTATGAAGATGCGCGAGAGCCTGGAGGAGGAGATCACCCAGGTGGACATCGACCAGCTGATCGATGAGACATACCGCCTGGTGATGCCGCCCGGTGAGGAGATCATCCACGTGCTTCCGCAGGAGTACATCGTGGACAACGAGCAGGGCATCCGCGATCCGATCGGTATGAGCGGCATCCGCATGGAGGCCAACTTCCACATCATCAGTGGCCAGGTCACCGCTGCACGCAACATCAACAAGTGCGTGCACCGCGCAGGGCTCAACGTCACCGAGCTCATCCTGGAGCCCCTTGCCAGTGCCGATGCGGTGCTCAGCGCAGAGGAGAAGGAGGCCGGTGTGGTGCTCGTGGACATCGGCGGCGGAACCACCGACATCGCCATCTTCTTCGACAACATCATCCGCCACACCGCCGTGATCCCCTTCGGTGGCAACGTGGTGACCGAGGACATCCGCCAGGGCTGCGGCATCATGCGCGACCAGGCCGAACTGCTGAAGACCAAGTTCGGCAGCGCCCTCGCCGCCGAGAACAAGGACAACGAGGTGGTGTGCATCCCCGGCCTCCGTGGGCGTGAACCCAAGGAGATCAGCTTGAAGACCCTGGCCGAGATCATCCAGAGCCGCATGGAGGAGATCCTCGAGCACGTGCACTTCGAGATCAAGAACTCCGGCATGGAGAAGCAGCTCATCGCAGGCATCGTGCTCACCGGTGGTGGTTCGCAGTTGAAGCACCTGAAACAACTGGTGGAGTACATGACCGGCATGTCCACCCGCATCGGCTACCCCAACGAGCACATCGCGAAGAGCGCCGTGGAGGACGTGACCAGCCCGCTGCACGCCACCGGTGTGGGCCTGGTGATGAAAGGCTTCGACTACCTGGACCGCCGCCGCCCCAAACAAGTGGAGACCCGCACCAACGGAAAGGTGCCGGTGAAGACCCACTCCAAAGGCAACATCCTCGGCAACTTCTTCGGCACCGTGCTCAGCGGCGCCAGCGATCTGCTGAAAGAGGACGAGAACTAAGCTTCCCAACGCACCTTCCCAACACTTCTCAAAACCCAACGTCATGAAATTCGACCTTCCCCAAGAGCTCAGCTCGATCATCAAGGTGATCGGCGTGGGCGGTGGTGGCAGCAATGCTGTCAACCACATGTACGAACAAGGTATCAAGGGTGTGGACTTCATCATCTGCAACACCGACAAGCAGGCTTTGGAGATCAGCCCCGTACCCGTGAAACTGCAGCTCGGTCCCGGCCTTACCGAAGGCCTCGGTGCCGGCGCGCAGCCTGAGCGTGGCAAGGATGCCGCACACGAGAACCTGGAGGACATCCGCCAGCTGCTCGGCAACCGCACCAAGATGATCTTCATCACCGCCGGCATGGGTGGTGGTACCGGCACCGGCGCCGCCCCCGTGATCGCCAACGTGGCGCGCGAGCTCGGCATCCTCTCCGTGGGCATCGTTACCAGCCCCTTCCAGTGGGAAGGACGCCGCCGCAAGCAGCAGGCGCTAAGTGGTATCGAGGAACTGCGCAACGCGGTGGACACCCTGCTGGTGATCAACAACGACCGCCTGCGCGACCTCTTCGGCAACCTCTCCCTGGATACCGCCTTCGCCCATGCGGACAACGTGCTCACCACCGCAGCACGCGGCATCGCCGAGATCATCACCAAGACCGGCACGGTGAACGTGGACTTCGAGGACGTGAAGACCGTGATGACCCGCAGCGGTGCGGCCATTATGGGCATGGCCGAGGCCGAAGGGGAGGACCGCTCCCTGCGCGCCGCACAGGAGGCCCTCGCATCGCCCTTGCTCAACGACAATGACATCAAAGGCGCCAAGTTCGTGCTGCTCAACATCGAGCACGGCACGCGCCCGCTGCTGATGGACGAGATCGGCGAGATCACCGACTTCATCCAGGATGAGGCCGGCAGCGGCGCCGATGTGATCTTCGGATACGGTACGGACGAGTCGCTCGGCGAGCGTGTGCGCATCACCGTGATCGCCACCGGCTTCAACACCAACACGCAATTGGGCGAACCGGCCATGGCGCGCAACACCCGCACGGTGATCCCCTTGGATGCCGAAGTGCCGACCATGATCACCCAGCCGATCCTGAACCCCGTGGCCGGCACCGTGCTGCCCCAGGCCACCGAAGTGCCTGCCGAAGCACCTTCCAGCGAGCCTTACCTGAAGGCCATGGAGAGCAGCCCTGAGCAGACGCCCGAGCCGGTGAAGGCGCCGCAGCGCACCATCGAATTCGACATCGATCAGCCGCCGCCTCCCATGCGTCCTGCTGCACAGGAGGAAAGCGCCCCCATGGTGAAGCACACGCTCTACGATGACCAAGGCAGCAGCAACAGCAACACCGCCACCCAGGAACAACCGCGTGTGGTGGTGGGCGAGGCACGCCTTTCACCCGGCGAACACCAGAACCGCGTGGAGGACCGCATGTCGCGCATTCGCGAGATGAGCAGCCGCCTGCGTACGCCCAACGGTGTGGCCGACTACGAGCGCGAGCCCGCATACAAGCGCAAGAACGTGCAGCTCAGCGATGGCCCCGCAAGCGCCGATTCCAACGTGAGCCGCTACACCCTCAGCGAAGGTGTTGATGAGCACGGTGAGCGCCGCGTGGAGTTGAAGCGCAACAATCCCTACCTGCACGATAACGTGGACTAATGACCGGAAGGACGTGTGGTCGCGTGCGCCATTGCATGCGACCGCATGACCACCGGAACGGATACCGAACACCATGGAATTGCAACAACGGATAGACGCGGACATCAAGGCGGCCATGCTTGCCCGTGAGAAGGACAAGCTCAACGCCCTGCGTGCTATCAAAAGCGCGATCCTGCTGGAACTGACCAAGGAGGCCGGAGCAACATTGGACGCCGCGACCGGCATGAAGATCCTGCAGAAGCTGCACAAGCAGCGCATGGAAAGCGCCGCCATCTACCGCACGCAACAGCGCGATGAGCTGGCCGCGGAAGAGGAGGCGCAGGCTGCTGTGATAGAAGCCTACCTGCCCAAGCGCCTCAGCGATGAGGAGGTGGGTGAGGCCGTCCGCGCGGTGATCGCGGAGCTTGGTGCAACAGGCATGAAGGACATGGGCCGCGTGATGGGCGAAGCCAACAAACGGCTCGCCGGTCAGGCCGATGGAAGCCTCATTGCATCCCTGGTGAAAAGCCTGCTCGGCCAAAGCTGAGCGGAACCCTGCGTTGGGTGAATGCGGAGCGCGCTCGGGAAGGGGCGCGCTTCTGCATTCAGGGGGTATCAGCCCACCACCAGCTTGAAGCCCACGCCGTGTACGTTCACGATCTGCACCGTGGGGTCGGCCTTCAGGTACTTCCGCAGGCGGCTGATGAACACGTCCAAACTGCGCCCGAGGAAGTAGGTGTCATCGCCCCACACCATGTTCAGCACCAGTTCGCGCGGCAGCACCTGATCTTGGTGCATGCAGAGCAGGCGCAGCACGGCGGCCTCCTTCTTGGTCAGCTTCCGTTCGCCCTCCGGGTGGCTCAGCATCAGGTTGCGGTGGTCGAAGGTGAAAGCGCCCACCTCGAACTGTTCACGGTCGCGCAGGTCCTCGCCCTTGCCGTGCGTGCGACGCAGGATGGCTTCGATGCGCAGGATCAGCTCCTCGTGGCTGAAGGGCTTGGTGAGGTAATCATCGCCACCGGCCTTGAAGCCCGCAATGCGGTCCTCTGCCTGGCTCTTGGCAGTAAGGAACACGATGGGCACCTGGGCGTTCACCGAACGGATGTCCTCCGCCAGGGTGAAACCGTCCTTCTGCGGCAGCATCACGTCCAGTACGCAGAGGTCGTACACCTGCTCGTTGAAGCGCAAAAGTCCTTCCTTGCCATCGCGGCAGAGGTGCACGGCATAGCCCTTTCGCTTCAGTGCATCCTGTATCACGAATCCAAGGTTCTGGTCGTCCTCCACCAACAGGATGGTGGCTTTGGGGCTGCTCATGGTAATGGCTGATGAGGTTGACGGATGCTGTTCATGCCAGCGGAAGACTGAGGGTGAAGGTGCTGCCCTTGCCGGGTTCGCTCTCCACACGGATGCTGCCGCCGTGGGCTTCGGTGATCTCTTTCACGTAGTGCAATCCCAGGCCGAAGCCTTTCACATTGTGCACGTTGCCCGTGTGCACGCGGAAGAAGCGCTCAAAGATCTGCTTCTGGTTTTCGCGGCTGATGCCGATGCCTTCGTCACGCACCGCGATCTCCAACTGCTGCCCGGCGCTGCTGGTGTGCACATGTATTGTGGCGTCATCGCGGCCGTACTTCAAGGCATTGTCAAGCAGGTTGAACAGCGTGTTGGTGAGGTGCATGCGGTCACCGGTCACCAAGGCACGCTTCGCTCCGAGCACGAGGTCCACTTGGTTGTTGCGTTCCTGCAAGGGCAACTTGAAGGAGGTCAGCACTTCGTTCAGTACCTGGTGCAGGTCCACGCGTTCACGCTTCAGTTCCAGTTTGTCCTTGTCCAGCGATGACAACTGCAACACGCGCTCCACCTGGCTGCGCAGTCGTTCGTTCTCGCTGCGGATGATGCGCGCGTATTCCCGCAGCCGGTCGGGTTCATGCACGATACCGGGATCGCTCAGCACTTCCGCGCTCAGTGCAATGGTGCTGATCGGCGTCTTCAGCTCGTGCGTCATGTTGCCGATGAAGTCGTTCTTCATCTCGCTGAGCTTCTTCTGCCGCATGATCACCCACACGCTGTAAGCGAAGAAGATGAACACGATGAGCGTGACCGTGGTGGGGAAGATCCAGGTCCATCGGCTTGTGTCCTCCTTCTCCCATAGCGTGCTGTGCCGGTTTGGGAAGTACACCCCGAAGTAGTGGCCGTCCTTGTTCAGCTTCAACATGCGACTGGGGCGCACGCTGTCATTGCCCAATGAATCAAGGGTGATGAGCTTGCCATACACCATGCTGTCGGTGAAGCAGTCGTACACGCCGTACTCGAAGTCCTCCTGGATGTTGCGTCGGCTGAACTCCTTGCGCAGCAAAGCCTCCAGCAGGTAGGGGTGCAGCGTGTCGTTGATGGTGACTGCGAAGTAGTTGGGGCGCTCCTGCTTCACCGCATCGTACAGGTCGCTCGGGTCTTTGTAGATGGAGAGGATCTGCTCGGTGACATCGGTGAGCGCCATCACCACCCGGTCGTTGAACTGCTTCTCCAGCTGGTCGGCCTGCTCGATGTTGAGGGCCACCTGCTCGCTGCGGTAGCGACTGGCCTGCTGCAACCACAGCAACTGCGTGATCACCACGCCCACCACGCTCAGGGTGGCGAGCAACATAAGGGTGGCTATGGATCTGCGGCCCATGAGGGGAATGCAATGTTAAGCAGGCGGGCGCTGCACGTGCGTCCCCTTAACACACCTTATCTATGGCGCTTCGCCATCTTCGCACCCGTGCCCAAGGTCTTCCTCATCGGTTTCATGTGCAGCGGCAAATCCACCGTGGGTCGTGCGCTGGCCCCGCTGTTGGGCCTGCCCTTCGTTGACCTGGACCGTGTGGTGGAACAGCGCGTGGGCCCCTTGCTCCCGTACATCCAGCACTACGGCGAAGCGGCGTTCAGGGAGCAGGAGGCCGCAGTGTTGCAGGAGTTGCTGCAAGGCTCCGATGCCGTGGTCGGTACTGGCGGTGGCACGCCCTGCCAGCATGATCACTTGGAACGGATGAAGCAGGCCGGCATTGTCGTATGGCTGGATGTGTCCTGGGAGCCGCTCATCGCCCGCATTGAGCGTGCAGGTGGCGACAGGCCCTTGTTGTTCGGCTTGAAGGGTGAAGCGCTGCACCAACGGGTGCGTGATCTGCTGGCGGAACGGCTCACGTGCTACAGTGCCGCCCACATGCGCATACCGGCGGATGATGCAGTGGCCACGGTGGCTGCACGCATCGCGGAACAACTCGCCGATCAGTTCAGGTAGACCACATCGGCCTTGCCGAGTTCCACGCTGATGTGCTCCTGCAAGGTGGTGCTCAGCGTAAGGCCAACAATGTCCGCGCGGATGGGGAAGGTGCGGTGCATGCGGTCAACCAGCACCACGGTGGAAAGTTTGCGCGGTGGGATGGCAACGAGGTAGGCAGCAGCGTACATCAGGGTGCGGCCGCTCATCAGCACATCGTCCACAAGCACCACCACTTCGTTTTTCAGCTCGCTGGGATCAACGGACAATTGCACCGGATTCTCCAGGGGCTTGTCTTTGTCCAAGGCCAGCTTCACCAGTTCCACCGCGATCTCCGAACGCTGCTCGAGGAGCTTGGCCAGGCGCTCGGCGAGCAGGTGCCCACGCGGCGCGATGCCCACCAGTACGATCCGCTGCTCATCCACATGTTCCTCATGCAGTTGCAGGGCGATGCGGTGCAGTTTACGTTGCACGCGTTCATGGTCGAGTACGGTGGTGCGCTTGCTGTTCATGGGCGTCGCCAAAGTTAATGGGCTGGTTCCGCGGAACGCATGAGACGACCGCGCGCATGCTGTCCATCCGCACCCAGCCAGGTCCAGAAAAGCGCGTGATCCGCCTGTTCCGGGGGCAGGCCGTCCGCGCTCCGGCCATTCATGATGTTCGATCGCCAGATCACCTGGCCCAGGGCATTGTGCAAGTCCAGCCGACCAAAGGCCATGGTCGACGCTGGGCTGTACAACCCGTGATCGCTCAGGATCCAATGGCCGGTGGTCGTGTTGTGTGCATCCTCAATGCCTGTGGGGGAGATGATGAGCGAATACTCCGCGCTGCTCTCCCGGCCACACGCATCCGTTACGGTGTGTACCACGGGATACGATCCGGGGCCCGGGTAGGTGTGCGTGAAGTTGGCGAGGTCCGTTTCCGTTCCATCGCCCAAGGACCACCAATGCACCAGGCCATCGGTGGAATTGCTGGTGAACGAATAGTTCGTGCCACCCAGGTTGTTCGTGGTGAATGATGCGTCGGGATCGTTCACGCCGATGTTCCACGTGTCGAGGCTGTCCAGTACCGTGTTGACCACCAGGCTGTGAATGAGCGCCACATCGCTGAAGTTGAGGCTGGCCGGAGACCACACCGTTTCCGAGTAGGCCGAGCGCCGCAACAGCGCACTGAAGAGGGTGGTGGCGGCCAGGTAGCTGCCGCGCACGCTGGGGTGGCTGCCATCGCTGGTGTACAGTTCAAGGGTCGGTTCAGCCTCTCTGTGGGTTTTCCATACCTGTCCAACGGGCGCGCACAACGCGTCGTTGTTGCCAGCCATCAGCAGGTAGCTCTCTCGCAGCCGTTGTTGCATGCCGTGGTAGGTGCACACGGGCGGATACACCGCGCAGTTCTGTGCATCGCCATCGGCACGGCCCCAGGTCATCATGAAGGTGACCTCGGTGCAGGGATCCACCGTGCGTATCTGCTCCACCAACAGCGCTGCATAGGGCAACACTTGTTGCGCCACTTGGCCGGGGGAGAACGCAGGGCGTTGGCTCTGTTCCTGGATCACCACGTGGTGCCAGCCACCGGCTGCAATGGCTTCCTGTGTGGCGGGGTTGGTGCTGTGCTGTTCCAGCGTGAAGCCGCCCGGCGCCACCATGCTGGTCTCGATCGTTTCACCGGCGCTGAACCCGATCTGCCGGACCATGTCGGGCAGGTTGTTCGAGTTGGTGTAGCTGTTGCCGATGAACAGGATGCGCGTGGTCTGCGCGTTCATGACCAGCGCTGCGCACAGGCAGAACAAGCTGGCAAGGAAAACGCGCACAGGATGTACGGATCGTTGCATTCGAAGTGGTATGGACGGAAGATGTTCAGCTAAGACGTCCGCTGCTGCCCCGTGTGTTGCCCGGCTTGCCATAGTGGATGCTCAGCTCCATCTGGCTTCCCGTGAATTTGATCACGCGGTCCAGCAGGTCCATCAACTCCGGTTCGATGCGCTTGAAGCGGATGCAGGACTTGCCGCAGTCGAAGCGTTTCAGCTCGTTCTTGAAGGCGATAAGCAGATCGTAATGCATCAGGTAGATGGCCATGAAGCGCTTCTGGTCCGCGATGGCGCAGAAGGCATGACCGTTCAGGTGGAAGGTGGGCATGCCCAGCGAAAGGTCTTCGGTACAAGCCGGCCAGATCTTACGGATCATGCTGCGCAGCTGCAGCAAGGCCTCCTTGCGGTCGCTGGCAAGCTCATCGAAATATGCCGATGCTGTAGCGGCTTGGATCTTGGCAGGCATGGGTCCTTCGTGGCCATGAAGATCGCATTTCCTGCCGATCCCGATTCCCGCTTCATCCGCCGATCACATGCATCTCCATGATGGTGTCCAAGCGCAGTTCCTCGCCGCCATCCAACCGCAGCCACTCACCCTTGTCGCGGTGGAAGAGGTCCACGATGACTCCCTCCGCGTGCCCACCCGTGCCCCGCAATAAGCGCACACGTTGCTTCAGTGTCGCAGCAGCTTCATAACCATCGTACAGGTTGCAATCGATCGGCGCATAGGCCTTCTCCTTCATCGCGCACAACCACAACTCGCGCCCGGCACGCGGTCCGATGGAGTTGTGGCAGGGCTCCATGGTCACCTGCTGGAAGTGCTTGCTGAAGAGCGGTTCGTAGTCGGCCTTGAAGCCACCGAAGGGCGGTCGGTCCGCATTCAGCGTATCGTTGAAGAGCACGCCCACCAGCTTGCCACCCGGTGCGAGCAGCTTCTTCATGTGCACCACATAACGCTCGCGCAATGCGGGATCGAGCGCGCAGAAGAAGGTCTGCTCCAGGATGCGGTCGTACTGGACAGCATGCTCGAAAAAGTCACCCACGATCAAGTGCTCCTGCGGGAAGTCCGGACAGCGCGAAAGCAGTTCCTTGAAAGGCGCATCCGTAAGGTCGATGACGAACACGTTGGTGAAGCCCTGCCGATGCGCGTACTCGGCCTCCCAAGCCTTGCCTCCGCCGGGGATCAGTATCCGAAGCTCCTTGTCCGTGATTTGGTCGATGTACTCTTTCAGTGGTGTGGAAGGCCCGCCGAGGTCCCAGCCGGTCTCGCCGGTGTGGTAGCGGTCTTCCCAGAAGTTGCGGTCGAGTTGCATGGCTGCGAAGATCGCTGCTGATACCATTCATCGTTTCTGCATGCGCTTCCAATCCTCCTGTAGCACCACGCTGGGATCGAAGTTTGGATCGTTGCTGAGGATGTAGGTTCCATCGGGTCGGCTCCACGCCTCGTTGTATCCAGCGCTGAGCTCGATGTTACTGCCGTTGGGATCTTTCCATTCGTCCACACCACGGATCACTTGGCCCCATTGGGTATTTATGCGGTCACGACTGGCTTGGCCTTCCTCCCAAGTGCGTCGCTGCAGGTCGCTCGAGTACTGCTGCATTTCACGCCAGATGCCTGCTCGTTTGGCGATTTCCACCTGCTCCATGCGCGCCACGTTGTTGAAGACCTGTGAAACGGCTTGCTGCCATCCGGGATTGATCCGAGTGCTGGTGATCGCGGTGGCCATGATGCGCTCGGCCTCTTCCTGCTTTCCTGCGGGATAGCGCGCGAGCAAGCGGAAGTTGGACTGGCACTGGTAGTTGCCGCTCATGCCGCCGGTCATGAAGTTCTGCATGTACATCACAGTCTGGTCAACGCTGCACAATAGGGTGCCTTCGGTGCCATCGGACCAGCGCAGCCGTGCTTTCACCGCAGTGGGACGGAATGCCACGTTCTGCACACCAGCTTGTTGCATTGCGACGGCATTCTTTCGCGCCTGTTCTTCCATGCTGCGCGCCAATTGGTCAGCGCGTTCAATAGATACGATGCTCGGGTTGCCAAGCTCTGCGAGGAACTGCTGCTTGATGAATTCACCGGCCTCGTAGGCGGGTAGCACATCGCAAGAGCGACCGTAACCCTGCTGGTTCGCTTGAAGGCTTTGCAGGGCCATCGGGTCATCCGCCCATTGCCAGCTCCGGGTCGGGAAACCATCGAGGTGCATTTTGCCATCGGGTGAACTCGCCGTCCAGCGCACGGCCACTGCCTCGTTCATGCAGGGATGACCAACGCGCCACTGCACACCACCTTGCAACTTCCAACCCTTGGGAACAAGGAAGCTTGCAGCTTCAACGGGTTCTCCGAAACCACTTGGGTCGATCAGGCGAACACGTTGCAGGACCAGGTAGTCCTTGCCTTCCGTGTAGCGTGTCTGTTGCGCGTTCGATGAGCCACTGAAGCTGTTCTCATCAGGTGAAGCGGTGTGATCATTTTCTGCTCCTGACATTCCGCAGGAAGCGATCAAGAGTAGTGCAGGGTAGCAAACATGCTTAACCATGGGCCATACGTGATGACCCGAAAGTAATTCAGATCGACGGCCCTAATACCACTCCTTCGAGTAGTTCGTTGGTCAACGCCTGCGCTCACTGATACGGCGTGGCGCATACCGCTCGATCGGGAACCCTGTGAACGTGGCGACCTGCTCAGCCAGTACTCGTGCCTCTTCGATCGAATCGCAGGCCTTCAACAGGAACTTCTTGCGATGTGTCGCATCAACAAGGGTCACGTCGTGATTCCGTTCGACTTGGTCCAAGGCCACTTGACCGCGTGAATACATGGTGCTCACTCGGCGTTTACCGAGGATCACGATAGCGCTGAAAGGAGCGAGAGGTTTCCATTTGCCTCGTCGCAGACCGAAGAGCGATCCGTACTCCCGTATCCGAGTATGCTCCAAGTTGATCTCTGTACCCACATGGTAGATCGCCATGGCGAGTATGGCAAGGCCGATGAGGACGATGCTGAAGATCAAACCGACAAAGACGAGGAGAATGCGCATGCCACTCGGGAAGAATGGCCCTTGCTCGATCAACAGTGTGGACCGCCCGTCGCTCATCGCTTCACCAGCCGCACCACATTCTCCACATGGTACGTATGGGGGAACATATCCACCGGCTGCACGAAGTCGATGCGGTAGCTGTCGTTGAGGATGGCGAGGTCGCGGGCCTGTGTGGCGGGGTTGCAGCTCACGTACACGATGCGCGGCGGGGCCAGCTCCAGCAGGTGGCGCACCACGGGTTCGTCCATGCCGGCGCGCGGTGGATCGGTCACCACCACATCGGGCCTGCCGTTCCGTAGCACGAATTCGGCGTCCATCACCTTCTTCATATCGCCGCTGGTGAAGCTCACGTTGGTGATGCCGTTCAGGGCGGCGTTCACGCGGGCATCGGCAACACTTTCGGGCACCAGTTCCACGCCGGCCACGTGCTTCGCAGCCGCAGCCAGGTAGAGCGTGATGCTGCCCGCTCCGCAGTACAGGTCGTACACGTTCTCCGTTCCGGTTAGACCCGCGAGATCGCGCGTGAGGCGGTACATGGCGATGGTCTGCTGCGGGTTGGTCTGGAAGAAGGTCTTCGGCCCGATGCGGAATTGAAGTGGACGTCCGCCTGGTCCGTCGGGCAGTTCCTCGATCAAGTGGTCGCGCCCGTGGAATACCTGGATGTCGAGGTCGTAGATGGTGTCATTCTTTTTGGTGTTCACCGTCCACAGCACGCTGGTGAGCTGCGGGAAACGCTGCACCAGCCCGCCCAGCAGCCGTTCGCGCGCTTCCACATCCTCGTGCCCCACGGAAAGTAGCACCATGCATTCGCCGCTGGTGGTGGTGCGGATCAGCAGCGTGCGCAGGAAGCCCTGGTGTGCCCGCACGTCGTAGAACGAAAGCCCATGCTGGCGAGCATGCTCCCGGAAAAAGCGGCGGATGCTGTCGCTCGGCTCGGGTTGCAAGTGGCATTCGTTGATGTCCAACACCCGGTCGAACCGCATGGGTATGTGGAAGCCCAAGGCATTACGATCGGTAACCGCATTTGTCACTTCGGCCCCCGCCCCGGAGTCGCCCAGTGGAGTTGGATCGCTGAGCGGTCCCGAGCTTTGGTCAATGGGCGAAGCGTCCCTTACCTCCCTTACGCTGAGCGGAGTCGAAGCGTCCCTTTCCTCCCTTTCCTCCTTTTCCTCCCTTACCTCCCTTACCTCCTTCACCTGCATTTCCTCCTTCGTGAACCACCGGCTGTTGCAGAAGGAGAACTCCAGCTTGTTGCGATAATGTCGCAGCCCTTCCGAAGCCATGATCGGCGTGACCGGCGGAAGCTGCAGGCCACCGAGCCGCTCCAGGTTGTCGATCACCTGCTGCTGCTTGTAGAGAAGCTGTTTCTCGTAGGCGAGGTCCTGCCACTTGCAGCCGCCGCAGGTGCCGAAGTGCTTGCAGAACGCAGGGATACGGTCCGGCGAAGGCGATACGATCCGCGTGGTGATCGCCTCGGCATAGTTGCTCTTCTTCTTGGTCACTCGCACGTCCACCACATCACCGGGCACAGCACCCGTTACGAAGACCACCATGCCTTCGTGCTTGGCGATGGCCTTGCCTTGGGCACCGGCGCTTTCAATGGTGAGGTTCTCGAAGAAGAGGGGTTCCTTGAATTTGCTGCGGCGCATGGGGGCTGTTGTCGGTGGCCAGTTGGCGGTTGTCGGTCTGAACGGATGACAAGTAGGCAACGGGCGGAGCGCAAAGATGGGGATGTGGTTACAACCTATCTTAGTGGTGCTTTGAACAACATTCTCGATGTACCAGCCAATAAGGCGCAGATGATGCTCGAACTGCGGTCGAGTATCTCCTTCAACAAGGTCGCACCGATGAGCAAGGAGAAGGTGCGCAGGGTGGATGACTTGATCCTTGAGCTGCCAGATCCAAGCGCTTGACATGAAGAAGCTCCCCAACGTCCATCCCGGTGAAGTGCTCAACGAGGAGTTCCTGATCCCTATGGACATAACCGCATACCGCTTGGCGAAGGATATAGGCATTCCACATACGCGGGTTTCGCAGATCGTGAAGGGCGAGCGACGCATCACTGCCAATACCGCCTTGCGCCTGTCACGCTACTTCGGTAACTCAGCGCACTTCTGGCTCGGCCTGCAGATCGATTTCGACCTGGAAGAGGAACTGCGCGCCAAGGGCAAGGAGTTCGATGGGATCGGACGGGTGGGAAGGGATGCGCGATAGGAAGTGCCTCGGCTACTTGGCTCGGTTCCCGTGATCCTTCGACGACTTGCCAAGGCCCTTTCGGTCGTGCTTCAGCTTCTTGATGGCAGATCGTGCCGACGGTAGCTTCTTCTTGCCTGCAATGTCGTCTTTCATCTCCTGGATCGCTTCGCGCAGCCCTTCCAAGTACTCCTTCTCCTTCTTCGTCCACTTGCGCTTCTTAGGCTTGTCGACCCGCTCGAACTCCACAAATTTCAGATGAGAGAGAAGCTCCTCCAAGAACGTGCTCTTATCAGGGTCGGTCAGCGTGACGATGTAGTGCGCTTCCATAGGTGATTCGAAGGTAAATCGGTCAAAGAGGTAGTACGACTTGTTGGCCTAATGCGAGAAGCGTATCGGTAAACTGTATTGTGATACCACCGGCAGCCCATCCCGCATCGCTGGTGTCCAAGATGGCATTGCTTCGACCACGCGTAACACCTCTGGCCCAAAATTCTTCGCACCGGGGACATCCTTGATGATCAAAGCCCCGAATGGGCTGCCCTCTGCATCGATCTTGAAGGAAACAACGACCGTTCCGCTGATGCCTGCCCTGGACTCTTCCTCCGGGAATCGGAGTTCGGATCGTACGAAGGCCATCAGACTGTCGTACCCACCAGGGAAGGTTGCTGGAGTTTCGGGCACCTCCGAATGCCAATTCGAGTTCATTTCACCGTCAATGCCACCCAACACAATGTCGCCTTCGAGGAATGGCATTGGTATGCCTTCATGTGCAGGAGGTTGAGCCGAGGCGTTGGATAGCGCTGTGGTATCAGCGGGTGGATCATTGCGATGAGACCCATGCTCGGGCACGGTCGGTAGATCATCCTTATCTGATGTAGGTGTTACGATGGATGTTTCCTTGGGTATTGCGGAGTTCGTGCAAGCCGCGAGAAAGAGGCCACCAACTGCAAGCCAGGGTAGAATAGGGTGCGACGGTCGTGGAGGCGGAGCGAGTTTAAAAATGGTGATCTCTGGTAGTTGATCATATCGATGCACCTGATCCGTTCTTACCCGAGCACAAGCTGAATTGTTCTTCTCTCTCAAGATCGCGATGAGGTCGAGGGGAGTATGATGGCTGAGGTCGATAACTTCCTTGTTGCAGCGAAAGCAATGCCTGCCGGCCTCACTTGGATCCATCTTGTCCCAACCCTCATTGCATGCGTATGTCAGTCGTGGAGGCATGTGCGTTTATTCTGGTGAACGAGATCTTTCCAAGCGCAGTACACAGAGGAGCGACCAAAGTTCACCAGAAGGCATTCAGTGTGCAGCATGCAGCCTCGCACCGGAAACCCCCAAGCCCGAACCCGTAGTTTTGCCACCCTATCCCATTCCTCATGCAAGTCACCTCCGCCAGCCACACCAAGACCCAACAAGCCATTGCCCTCGAAGACAAGTACGGGGCGCACAACTACCATCCACTGCCGGTGGTGCTGGATCGCGGCCAGGGCGTGTACGTGTGGGATGTGGACGGCAAGCGTTACTACGATTTTCTCAGTGCCTACAGCGCCGTTAACCAGGGCCACTGTCACCCGCGCCTGGTGAAGGCCATGCAGGAGCAGGCGGCCGAGATCACCCTCACCTCGCGCGCCTTCTACAACAGCAAGCTCGGCAGCTATGCGGAATACGTGTGCAAGACCTTCGGCTACGAGAAGATGCTGCCCATGAACACCGGCGCCGAAGCGGTGGAGACCGCGATCAAGATGGCGCGGCGCTGGGGCTACGAGAAGAAGGGCATCGCGAAGGGGCAGGCCAAGATCATCGTATGCGATGGCAACTTCCACGGACGTACCATCACCATCATAAGCGCCAGCACGGATCCCGACAGCAACACCAACTTCGGTCCTTACACGCCGGGCTTCGTCACCATTCCCTACAACGACATCCCCGCGCTGGAGAAGGCCTTGGAAGACCCCAACGTATGCGCCTTCCTGGTGGAGCCAATACAAGGCGAGGCCGGTGTGTTCGTGCCTGCGGAGGACTTCATCGGCACCGCCATCAAGCTGTGCAAGGCGAAGAACGTGCTCTTCATGGCCGACGAGGTGCAGACCGGCATCGCACGTACCGGTAAACTGCTTGCCAGTTGCCACAGTCACGGCTGCGATTGTGCATCCGGCACCTGCCGCAACGGCGAGTACACCAACAAACCCGATGTGGTGATCCTCGGCAAAGCGATCAGCGGTGGTATGTATCCCGTGAGCCTTGTGCTGGCCGATCACGACGTGATGGACGTTTTCATCCCCGGCAGCCACGGCAGCACCTTTGGCGGCAATCCCATGGCGGCCCGCCTGGCCATGGAGGCCCTGGAGATCGTGAAGGACGAGAAGCTCGCCGAGAACGCGGAACGCCTCGGCCAACTATTCCGCGCCGAGATGCAGAAGTTGGTGGAGGAGTTCGACTACGTGAAGCTGGTGCGCGGCAAGGGCCTGCTGAACGCGGTGATTATCGAGCCGCGTACCGCACCTGATGGCTCACCGAAAACGGCCTGGGAACTCTGCCTGCTGCTGCGCGACAACGGCCTGCTGGCCAAGCCCACGCACGGCGACATCATCCGTTTCGCACCGCCGCTGGTGATCACCGAGGAGCAGTTGATGGAGTGCTGCCGGATCATAGGGTTGAGCGTTCGGCAGTTCGCGTGAGAGCGGTTCCGTACCGGTTCAGCGTAGGAAGAATGATGATCGCGCAAGGCGCCTGCTTCGTCTACTGGACCCGCCGTTAGCTGGGGGAACTCAAGCGATCACGGGGTTGAGCCTGCTATCCACAGGCGCAGTGGGGTGTGCTGGGCTGCGTGTACGAAGTCGCGGTCAGTGGTCAAAAGTGTAAGGTCGTAGGCGATGGCCAGTTGGGTAATGAGCGCGTCCTCGCTGCTCACTAGAACGCCGGCATTGCGCAATTTGCGTTGCAACTTGGCAGCGGCAATATGGTCGTCCAGAGTGGGGGAGAAGTAGAGCAGGGACCCGAAGGTTTGCGCAATGGTATCGCTGGCTTTGCTGGAGGCCAGTCCGTAGAACAATTCCTGGGCGATGATCCCGGTTATGGCGACCTGTGCCTCCCCACCCAGGAAACGTATCAAAGCTTCGACCTCCGGCAACTGGGCGGGACCATTCTTGCGGAACAGTAACGACCAGACGCTTGTATCGACCAGAACGGTCATTCGCTCAGGCCGAGTTTGCGTTCACGCTGCAGACGTTCCGCCTTGTGATCGTAGGTCTCGTCCCACTCCAATTTGCCGATCAGGTCGAGGATCTTTGCCTGCTCGTGACGGGCGATGAATTCCTCCAGAGCCTTGGCGACGGCGGCCTGTCTGGTCTTCTCGCCGCTAACGGCAAAGGCTCGTTCCAGAAGCTTCGGGTCTATCGGTAGCTGGGTTGCCATGGCTGCGCTTCTTCCCTGTATGAGAGGTTAAGAACAAAGCTACGCTGTGTCTGCCGTGGACACAAGATGTGTTCGTATCGCTGTATAGCTTGTGCTGAACCTCTTGACCTACGAACGGCAACCACATGGAAGCGCTGTCCATTATCAAGGACGAGAAGCTCGCCGAGAACGCCGAACGCCTCGGCCAGCTTTTTCGCGCCGAGATGCAGAAGCTGGTGGAGGAGTTCGACTACGTGAAGCTGGTGCGCGGCAAGGGCCTGCTGAATGCCGTGATCATCGAACCACGCAAAGCTGCCGATGGATCACCCAAGACCGCCTGGGAACTCTGCCTCTTACTGCGCGACAACGGTCTGCTGGCCAAGCCCACGCACGGCGACATCATCCGTTTCGCACCGCCGCTGGTGATCACCGAGGAGCAGTTGATGGAGTGCTGCCGGATCATTGGGTTGAGCGTGCGGCAGTTCGCGTGACGACCTACTCCTTCACGAAGCGCACCGAGGCCACTGCACCTTCGCTCCTGCTGATGGCGATGTAGCTGCCACTGGCAAGTCCGGATACATCAAGCTGCATCCGCTCACCCGTGATCCTTTGAGTGAGTACCGTGCGTCCCAAGCCATCCACGATCGTCAGCTCGCCCATACCCAGGCTGGCATCCATCCGCAATTCCAAGCGATCGCCAGCGGGATTGGGAAAAGCTTGAAGTGGTCCTAAAGGGGAGCATCCTCAAGCATGGTACTGTTGCAGACCACGGCATTCAAGTACTGCCAGATCTGGTCGTTGTACACGTTGGGTACGAAGATGCCGCCCGGCAGATCGCCCATGCGCACCACCACGATGCCGCTGGATGGCGACACGTTGATGATCTGCCCGTTCTTGCCGAGTGCGGCGTACACATCCATCGGAGCATTGGGCATGGCCGGGCCGGACAAGGGGAATTGAAGGCCGGGTAGTAGGTAGCTGCTTTGCCCGTTGAGCCACCACAAATAGCCGTATGCGGGGTTCAATGTTTGGGATGGGGTGATCATGGCGTTGTACTAGGCCATGTCGCTGAGTACAGGGTTACCGGCCCAGGCTCCTCCACCTTGCATCAACAGCCCGAAACGGGCCATTGCTCGTGCCCGGCTGAAGAACACGTTGTTCTGGCCGACCTGGATGTAGAGGCCTGCGAGGCCGGTGCTTTGCGTCAGCCGGGTGAAGAGAAAGCTGTTGAGCGAAACACCCGTGGCACCTGTGATCACGCCATCGAGCAAGGTGTAAGAGCCTGTTTATGATCTCTTGAACGATGGACCCCGAGGCTATTTTTCGTTCAGGCGCAACCGAAAAATCATCGCGTAGCGGTGCCTACGGGATCATTTTTCGGCGAAGCATGGGCGGAAAAGAGACCGGGGGACGAGTTTGAAGAGATCTTAAACAGGCTCTAAGGACCATTGTGGTAGGCCCAGCGGGTGCCGGGATCGGCGAGGTATTGCAGGCAAGCAGGGTCGGTGCAGTCGTTGTTGCCGGGTATGCCATCGTCCAGCCCGCTGGTCATGGTCAGTTGGTGCCACACGGTGATTGCTGCTTCCTGCTGAGGTGTAAGGCTGTTCCAACCGGTACCGAGGTAGGTGGACGACGGTGCGTTGATGTCCAGAAAGCCCTCTTGCTGCGCGCTACCTACGAGGAAGGCGGTGAGTGATTTTCCCGCACTTGCCCAGTACCAGTTGCTGTCCGCAGTGAAGGTGCCGAAGTACTGCTCGATCACGATCTTGCCGTCCTTCAGCACGATGAAGGCCTTGGAATTGCTCTCTTCAAGGAAGTCGAGCAATGGGGGGAGCTGATCGGTACACCAACCCAGGGCTTCAGGATCCTCCGTTTCCCATGGGCTGTTGGCCTGCGGTGCTGGGAAGTACAATTGCTGGGATGAAACACTCCCTATGCCGAAGAACAGGAACGGCAGCAGCGTATGGGCGATCGGCTTCCACATGATGTGTATGGTGTTGCGCTATGACGTTGTGCTCGTGCTTTCGTTCGATCCACGCCGTGCAAACAGCACCACACCCAGCAACAGCAGGCCCGCATTGGCAATTCCCAGCACACCGGCCTGCACCATGCGGTCGGAGAGTGGCCCAAGGGCATCTTCCCAATTGCCGCCGTAGCCGAACAGCAGGGGGATGGCCACCAAGGGCAGCCAGCGTGCACCGGCCTTGGGCAACAAGTGGTGCATGGTCCAGGCTACCAGCGGAAGCGCGAAGAGGAAGTGCTCGGTATCGGTCAGCGTGATGCTCGGCACCAGCGCCAGCAGCAGCAGGAACTCAAAGGGGAAGGCCTCGGGCACCTTCCGCAACTTGTTCCACAGTACGAAGGCCCCGAAGGCAAGCGCGATGATGCCGAGCAGCAGATAGGCCTCCATGGCGCTTGGTTCCATGAAAAGGTGCAGCAGCGCGCGGTGCAGGAAGGAGTAAACGGTGTTCACGGCGCGGTGATCGTCGCCTGCGGTGTAGATCAGTGCGGAGTTGTGTTCGCGCATCACGTCCAGCCATTGGCCGAGCAGTGTTGCGTTGCCATCCAGGCCCACCAGCAGGGCAGGTGCGAGCAGGCCGGCAAGTACCACCACCGTGGTGATGGTGAGCACCCGGTAGCGACCGTGCAGAACCAGCAAGGGCAACAGCACGGCGAAGTGCGGCTTGGCCAATATCGCCAGGCCCAGCAGGAGCCCTGCGGCCTTTTCGCGGCCCTGCAGCAAGGCGTTCAGCGTCAGCAGCAGCAGGCACAACAGCATGGCGTTGATGTTGCCCAGGTGCAATTCGCGGTGCAGGTGTACGATGCCCACCAGTGCCGTTAGCAGCAGCACGGCGTGCAGGGAGGGCTTGCCGCCCAGCAGTCGCTCGCGCAGGATGCGGTCGGCCAGGATGAGCGCAGCGATGAACGCGGCCGTGATGCCCAGGTATTGGATGGTGGCAGCTACACCGTAGGGTAGTAGGGCCAACGGAGTGTACAGCAGCGCCATGGCCGGTGCGTACTTGAACACTCCGGAGTCGAGCCCGTACGCCACCCCGTAGAGCGGTGTACCGTTCAGCAGGGCCTGCGCGGCGCCGTAATACACGCGGAAGTCGTTCAGCCAGAAACGGCCGTTGATGTGCTCAACGATCAACAGCAGCAATGCGATGCCGCTCAGCAGGATGATGGTACGGTCCGGGCTGCGGTGCCAGTTGGGCAGGTGGCGCATGGTTACCCGGATGCTTGCAGGCTTCTGTGCCCGGCGCTCACTTGCGGGTGCGGTCCACCTCGCGCACCAGCTTGCCTTGCTCGTAGTGCAGCTCGCGGTGTACCTGGCCGTCCGGCGCATAGTCCAGGTTGATGCCGTGCTCCAGGCCGTTCACCCAATGCTCCACGTATTTGCGGGTGCCGTTCTCGTAGTAGTACACCCACTCGCCGTGCTCCACGCCGTTCTTGAACTTGCCCACGTACTCCACCTGGCCGTTGGGGTAGTACACCTTCTCCATCACCTTCTCGGCTTCCTCGCCTTTGCCCTTCATGTAGATCACAACCTCCTGCTTGCCGTTGGGGAAGGAGGAGGCCACGTATTTGTGCGTGGAGCAGGAGGCCAGCACCAAGGTTATGGCAGGCAGGAGCAGGAAGTGCAGGGTACGGGCCATCGGGTTGCTGAGGCGTTGCGGCTGCGCGGCGGCGGCCTGCGCTAAATTAGGTGGAATGCGCTTGGGCGCAAGATGGGTGATCAAGCCCCCCCCTCAGAACCACGCCACCAACTTCAGGTTGAAGCGCCGTGGGGTGAGGAAATCCGGGATGGAGTAGAAGCGCCCGCTCACATCGGTCACCCAGGTGTGGTCTATGGTGTTGTTGATGTTCAGCAGGTTGAAGACCTCCAGGCTCACCCACATGTTCTTCACCTTGCCCAGGAAATCGCTACGCTCCTGGCCGGCGGCGCCCAGCAGCTGTTTGCTGAAACCGATGTCCACCCTGCGGTACAGGCCGGTGGTGAGGGTGTCCGCATAACGTTCCCCGTTGGGCGGGCCGAAGGGCAGGTTGGTGCCGAACACCAGGTTCAGGTGCACCTTGTAGGTGGGCCACTTGGGCATCTCATCCTGGAAGAACATGGCGAAGTTCACGCGCTGGTCGGTGGGCCTGCGGATGTAGCCGGGATCCACGCGCACGCTGTCCACCGCCACCTGGTCGAAGTTGAATCCGGCGAAGATCTCCTCCCCGGCAGCGTTGTAGCGGCGGTAGTAGAAGTCGTCCAGCAGGTCCTCGCGCGTGCTCATCACACTGGCACCGATCCAGCTGTCCACCCCATCAATGAACTGGCCGCTCAGCTTCATGTCGATCCCCGTGGCGTAGCCCCTGGCATTGTTGGTGCCCAGGTAGCGGATCCGGATGTTGTCCACCTGGTAGGGGATCAGGTCGTCCATGTATTTGTAGTACACCTCGCCGATCACCTTGAAGGGCCTGTCCCAGATGTCGAAACGGCGGTCCATGCCGAGCAGGAAGTGGATGCTGCGCTGCGCACGGATGTCGGGGTTCAGCGTGCCATCGAGCTTGCGCAGTTCGCGGTAGAAGGCGGGCTGGTAGTACAGGCCACCGGCCACCCAGAAACTGTAGTCCAGCTCGGTGAT
Source organism: Flavobacteriales bacterium (assembly GCA_019638115.1). GTDB lineage: Bacteria > Bacteroidota > Bacteroidia > Flavobacteriales_F > PHOS-HE28 > PHOS-HE28. Next base: position 546,517 of record JAHBUK010000003.1, read on the forward strand.
GGTGCTGTCGGCGTTCAGGCGTTGCCAGCCGGGGTGGTAGGTAAGGCGTGCGCGCGGGCTCACCACCGTTTGCCCGTTGTAGGTCCAGTGCTGCGCGCGTGCGCCGGCCACCAGCGTCCACCAGCGCTTCGGGCCGGTGTTCCACTTCCACGCGTTCTGCACATAGGCGGAAGCGCGTATGCTCTCCATGTCCAGGCGGCTCTTCAGCACGTAGTTCAGCTCCAGGTCCTCGCCCAGGTTCAGCGGAATGCTGTAATCGGCCGAGTCGATCATGGTCCACTCGCTCAGGCGGTCCTGGATCAGTTCGCTCTTCACATCGCCGCCCCATTGCAGCACTCCGTTGCCGCGTTCCAGCGTGCCACGGTGGGCCAGGGTGTACACCGTGGCGTTCAGGTAATTGCGGGCGTGGTCCAGAAAGGTGCCGATGCCCAGGTTGCGCGCCACCTCGCCGAACTGGTCGCTGCCCAGGTCGCGCTCCAGCTCGTCCAGGAAGTACTGTCCCTGGATGTCGAAGGTCTCGCTCTCGTAGGTGTTGTAGGCGCTACCGATGAACTTCAGCAGCAGGTCGCGGTTGGGCTTCACGTTCACGCTCAGCGCACCGAACATCGTCTCGAACTGGGTCACTTCCTGCCCATCGAAGTACACGGTGAAACGCAGCGCTTGGTTGAAGGTGCCGAACTCCGTTTCGCGGTTGCTGGGCACCAGTCCGTAGCGGTTGCGCGAGTATAGGCCCAGGAAACCGAGCTCCACCGTGGGGCTCAGGTCGTAGGTCCAATAGCTCTGGAAGTCGGTGTACACGGGCCGGTAGTCGCCCTGGGTGTCCAGGCCCTGCAACAGCCATTGGTTGGTGCGGTAACGGAAGCCGGTGATCTGCCGCAGCCGCTTCTTCAGCATGTCATTCTCCAGGTGGAAGGAGCCGCCCAGCAGCCCGGCGGAAGCGCTTCCTGCAAAGCCCTGCGGACGTTTGTAGTGGATGTCCAGCACGCTGCTCATCTTGTCGCCGTACCGCGCTTCGAAACCGCCCGAGCTGAACTGCATCTGCTCGATCATGTCGGCATTGGGGAAGCTCAGGCCCTCCTGTTGCCCGGCGCGCACCAGGAAGGGGCGGTACACCTCGATGTCGTTCACGTACACCAGGTTCTCATCGAAGTTGCCGCCGCGCACGCTGTAGCCGCTGCTCAACTCGTTGCGCATGGCCACTCCGATCTGGCCCATAAGCAGGGCTTCCACGCCGGGGGTGGGGCTGGGGTTCAGCACACCCACGCGCGGGTTCAGGGGTTCCATGCCCACATCGATTATCCTGCGCACACCGGGCACTACCACGGGTTCCATGGTGCGGTAGCGCAGCCCGATGTTCACCACGCGTTCCTCGCCGTCGCTCAGGGTCAGCGTAACCTCCTCTTCCAAGCGCCCCGAGTAGCTGAAGCGCAGGGTGACCGACCGTCCGGACGGCACAGCAATGCGGTAGCGGCCGTCCACATCGGTGGTGGTGCCGCGGCTCTCGGCCGGTATCAGCACGTTGGCCTGTGGCAGTGGTGTGCCATCCTGGTCGCGCACCACGCCACGCACGTAGGCTTCGCCTTGGCCGTACAGGGCACCGGTCAACAACAGGACGTACAGGATGGATAGCAGCCGCATGCGGAAAGTCGGCCAAGATAACGGACCTGCGCCCCGCGAAGTATGGAGGCGGGGTTTCTTGGGGCTCACTCCACCACCACCGTCCTCCCCGCCAGCCAGCGGTGCCCATCGCGCAGGCGGTAAGCCATCTGCCGCCTACCCACCATCTTTGCGCACCATGAGCCAACACGCCGCCACCGATCCCCGGGCCGAGGCCTTTCTGCGCCTGCTCACCATCATGGACGAGCTGCGCCCGAACGAGCCCTGGGATGAGCAGACCATGGAGACCCTGCGGCCGCTCACCATTGAGAGACCTACGAGCTGGGCGATGCAATTCTACGCAACGATGTGCAGGAGGTGAAGAAGGAGCTGGGCGACCTGCTGCTGCACATGGTGTTCTACGCGCGCATCGGCCAGGAGCAGGGCGCCTTCACCATCACCGATGTGCTGCACGGCATCTGCGAGAAGCTCATCCGCCGGCATCCGCACATCTACGGCGATGTGAAGGTGAAGGACGAGGACGAGGTGAAGGCCAACTGGGAACAGATCAAGCTGCAGGAGAAGGCGGCCGCTGGCAGTGCCGGTGGCGATGCCGACGCCATCAGCGTGCTGGAAGGCGTGCCCCGCGGATTGCCCAGCATGGTGAAGGCCATCCGCATACAGGACAAGGCGCGCGGCGTGGGCTTCGACTGGGACAACAAGGAGCAGGTGTGGGAGAAGGTGCACGAGGAACTCGCCGAGCTGAAGCAGGAGGTGGAGGCCAACTCCGATCGCCAGGCCGCCGAGGTGGGCGATGTGCTCTTCAGCATCGTCAACTACGCGCGCTTCCTCGGCATCGATCCGGACGAGGCGCTGGAACGCACCAACCGCAAGTTCATCCAACGCTTCCAGTACATGGAACGCGAGTCGCGCAAGGATGGCAAACGCCTGGGCGCCATGAGCCTGGCCGAGATGGACGCCTACTGGGACCGCGCCAAACAACTGCCTGCCGAGGGGCAGTGAACGAAGCAGCTCGCCGGTCCGCCATGTCACACGCGCTCGAACGCCTGCTCTGGATCGCGCTGCTGCTGGTGGTGGCCGTGGGCAGTGTGCTGGATGTGATGGAAGTGGATGCGGCGCAGTACGCCAGCATGTCGCGCGATTTGCTGGCCAGCGACAACTGGTTGCTGCTGTACCACCGCGGCGCCGACTACCTGGACAAACCGCCGCTGCTTTTCTGGCTCTCCGCGCTCTCCTTCAAACTTTTCGGCGTGGCCAACTGGAGCTACAAGCTGCCGAGCATGCTGGTGGCCCTGCTGGCGGTGTACGCCACCTACCGCTTCACGCTGCTGCACCAGGCCGCACACGTGGCCCGCACGGCAGCACTGCTGTTCGGCTTCAGCATCTCCTTTTTGCTGATGACCAACGACGTGCGCACCGACACGCTGCTCACGGCCGCAGTGATCACCGCCATCTGGCTGGGCGCGGCCTGGATGGAGCAGCGCCGCTGGTGGCAGTTGCTGGGCTGTGCGGTGGCCATCGCTGCGGGCATGTTGGCCAAAGGGCCCATGGGGCTGGTGGCTCCGGCCCTGGCGCTCGGTGGCCATTTGCTGCTGAAACGACGTTGGGATGTGCTGTGCGATCCGCGCCTGCTGCTGCTGCCCTTGCTGGTTGCGGTGCTGCTGCTGCCCATGTGCATCGGGCTCTACGAACAGCACGGCATGCATGGCGTGCGCTTCTTCTTCTGGGAGCAGAGCTTTGGCCGCATCACCGGCGAGAACCGTTGGAAGGACGACAGCTCCATCTTCTACTTCAGCCACGAGCTGCCTTGGCTGGTGCTGCCCTGGACGCTCTTCGTGCTGCTGGGCGTGTACCATGGCTTGCGCGACCTGGTGCTGCGCCGCCCGCGTGCGGAGTGGGCCTCCTTGTCGGGTGCGCTGCTGGTGTTCGTGGGCTTGTCGCTCTCGCAGTTCAAGCTGCCGCACTACCTCTACGTGGTGCTCCCGCTGTTCGCCGTGTTGGGTGCGAAGGCCTGGCACGCGCCGCAGGGCCCCGGCTTGAAACGCGTGCAACTGGGGCTGGTGCTCTTACTGCTGCTCTTGGCCTTGCCCATCACGCTGTGGTCCTTCCCGGAAGGGGGCGTGGTGTTCGCGGCGCTGGCGATCGCCATCCTGATCATCGTGTTGCTGAGCCTTTGGCGACGTGGTGTGGAAGCCACCGCATTGCCGGCCTCGTGCGCTGCGCTGGTGGTGTTGGGCGTGGTGCTGAACGGCCATTTCTACCCCGCGTTGCTCCGCTACCAGGCCAACGCGCAAGCGGGCCGCTGGGCCGCTGCACAGGGTTTGGACCGCACGCAGTTCTTCGGGCTGCAACAGAGCGGTACCGCGCTTGACTTCTACGCGGGCCATGCGGTGCATTGGCTCAGCAATGCCGAAGAGGCCGCCCGCGTGATCGCACCCGGCGTGGTGATCTATACCGATCCGCTGCACGAGCAGGAACTGGTGGCGGCGGGCCTTGTTGCCCGGGCGCGCTTCACCATGCCCAACTACCCGGTGCAGATACTGGGTGTGGAGATGCTCGATCCGCGCGTGCGCCCCTCGGTGCTGGAGCAGCGGGTGCTCTTGCGCTTCTGAGCGGGTCGCCAGGGCAGGTCTTGCAGTTCCATGACCGAATAGGGCTTAATACCGCGATCATGTCATTGGAGCGCACTGTTCCATGGATGTTGCTTTGCACCGCAATTGAAAAACCAACATCCATGAGGCTCTCGACACTGCTCTCTTCCAGCCTGCTCATCGGCACGCTCTCCGCCCAACAATCGGTCACCGTTTCCACCTCTCCCTCCAACGCCACCCAGACCTGGTACAGCTTCCAGAACGGTGTGGTGGAAAGCCGCCCGCTGGCGGAATGGGACCTTGCCTTCGAGATCACCGGCATCACCGGCAGCATCCTGGCCAACACCGCCAAAGGCATCGCCGTGTACAAGGCACCCTACGCCCTGACACAGTGGGCCTCCATCGATACCGCAGGCCTCGCCGCCAGCTGGCCCATGCAGCACAACAGCGAGACCAACTGGAGTTCCGGCGCTTTCAACCAAGGGCTCACCAGCAATCCCTTCGACCTCGGTTGGGGCATCTACAACATGATCACGCACAACATCGCGGGCGACAGTGCCTTCGTGGTGAAACTCGCCAACGGTGACTTCAAGAAGTTCCGCGTGGACGGCTACTCCAGCGCCACGGACAACTTCACCTTCACTTGGGCCGACCTCGACGGTTCCAACCAGCAGAGCAACACGCTGAACCGCACCACGTTCGCGGGTCGCAACTTCGGCTACGTATCGCTGGAGAACAACACGGTCTTCGATCGCGAGCCCGCCACCAACACCTGGGACCTGCTCTTCACACGCTACATGGCCTTCGTGCCCTTCCCCGTGCCCTCCATGTATCCCGTGGCCGGTGTGCTCCAGAACCGCGACATCGAAGTGCAGCGCGTGAACGGTGTTACGCCAGCCTTCAGCGATTGGAGCGCAGGCACCTTCAGTCCCGCCATCAACGGCATCGGCTTCGATTGGAAGAACTTCAACCAGCAGACCTTCCAGTGGGAGTACGCCACCGATCGTGTGCACTTCGCCAAGGACCGCGATGGCAACATCTGGAAGCTGGTGTTCACCGCCTACGGTGGCAGCGCCACAGGCGAGATGACCTTTACGCAGGAACTGATCAGTGCCACCTCCGTGCAGGAGCTGGATGCCGCCACCACCTTCACCCTGTACCCCAACCCCGTGGTGGATGGCCGCGCGCAGGTGTTGGTGGACATGCCCGCTACCGCCGCCGACCTGTTGGTGTTCGACGGCTCCGGCCGCATGGTGATGACCCAGCGCATCAACGGCCTGGGTGGCATGGTGCTGCACACCTTGGATGTGTCCGCTCTTTCCGCCGGGCTCTACACCATCCGTTTGGTGGGTGAGGGCGTGCAGGCCAGCAGCCGCCTGGTGGTGCAGTAGTTCGTTCACGTATGCAAGGTGCTGCCCCGATCGCGCTGCGGTCGGGGCAGCGCTTTTTACACGGATCACCACGATCGTGGTATTGTGGGCGCATTGCCACATGCGCTGTTTTGCACACCGAAAGCAACACGGCCATGAACGAGCAACTGAAGGAACAATGGGCGGCCCTGCGCGCTGCCGAACCCAAACTGCGCATTCGCGATGCTGCACAACGTCTGGGGGTGAGCGAAGCGGAACTGCTGGCCACCCGCACCGGCCAGGGTGTTACGCGCCTGCGCCCGGAGCACCGCGCCATACTGGAACAAGTGACCACGCTGGGTCGCGTGATGGCCTTGACACGCAACAACGATGTGGTGCACGAACGCAAGGGCGAATACCTGAACCCTTCGCTGGGGCCAGGTCCCGTGGGGCTTTTCGTGGGTGCCGAGATCGACCTGCGCATCTTCTGGGGAGCATGGTCCGCCGTGTTCGCCGTGGAAGAGCCTGGTCCTGATGGCACGCGCCACAGCCTGCAGTTCTTCGCCACCGATGGGGAGGCCATCCACAAGATCTACCTGTTGCCAGAGAGCAACATGAAAGCCTTCCAGGAGCTGGTGGAACGCTTCCGCGCTGCGGACCAATACGAGCCTCTTGCGCTGCAGCCCGCACCCGCACCGCATGGTGAACGACCCGATGCCGCGATCGACGTGGAGGCTTTCCGCAACGAGTGGCTGGCATTGAAGGACACCCACGACTTCCACGGCATGCTCCGCAAACACGGTGTCACCCGCACCCAGGCACTGCGCCTGGCGCCCGACGGTCTCGCGGTGCGCACCCCGGTCAGCCTCTTCCGCGATGTGGTCACCGCTGCGGCGAACGAACGGGTGCCCATCATGGTCTTCGTGGGCACCCGGGGCATGATCCAGATCCACACCGGCGAGGTCACCAAGCTGATGGACATCCCCGGATGGTTCAATGTGTTGGACCCCGACTTCAACCTGCATGTGCGCGAGGCTGCGATACACAGCTGCTGGGTGGTGCGCAAACCCTCGGTGGATGGCACGATCACGGCGATCGAGTGCTTCGACGACAAAGGCGAACAGATCGTGCAGCTCTTCGGCAAGCGCAAACCCGGCATCCCTGAGCTCGATAGCTGGCGGAGCATGGTGGGGCGTTTGGAGCAAGCCTTGGAGCACGCCTGACAGGGCCGTGACAGTAGTGGGGAAGTGGCCTGCTGATCTTCGCGCGGCGAAGAACGGTAAGGCCCTTACCCCATGTCGTTCCCGCGCCGCAAAGACCGGATGATCCCTGCACGGCTTCTCAGCTTCCTGGCTTCCACAGTGCTTGTGGCAGGGCTTGCCGCGCAGGTGAACGTGGAGGTGCGCGATCGCCGTTCCGGTGGGCCGGTGGCCTACGCGCACCTGGCTTACCACGCGCTTAGCGGTGGCCCCGGCAACATGATTGTGAGCGGACCCGATGGCCGGGCAGTGCTGCCGCTAACTGCCAGTGAGATCGGTGGGGGAGTGCTGCTACGCATCACCTTCATGGGCTACAGTGCCGTGCAGGACACGCTCCGCACGACCGCCGATCGCAGTTATTGGCTGGAGCCCGCTTCCCTTGATCTCTCCGCCGTGGTGGTGACCGGCCAGTACGCGCCGATCGCTCCCGAGCGCGCCGTGCACAAGGTGCGTGTGCTCGATGCGGAATACTTCCAACGCCTGGCCGCCAACAACCTGGCGGATGCCTTGCGCAACGAGCTCAACATCCGGCTTCAACAGGACAACCTGCTGGGCACCTCGCTGAGCATGCAGGGCCTCGGCGGCGAGAACGTGAAGGTGCTGGTGGACGGTGTGCCGGTGATCGGCCGTTTGGATGGTGGCCTCGACCTCTCGCAGCTGGACCTTACGGGCATTGAGCGCGCGGAGATCATTGAAGGACCCCTCAGCGTGAGTTACGGTACGAACGCGCTGGCGGGCACCATCAACCTCATCACTGCCAAGGGTGGCGCGTATCCGGCCACGCTCAAGGCGCAGGTATACACCGAGCACATCGGACGCTTGAACACCACGCTTTCCGCCACGCACGCCAAGGGCAGGCACCGCTTCGCGCTCAACGGAGGCCGCAACTTCTTCGCCGGGTGGGATCCTTCGCAACCGGGCATACCCAGCTTCGAGCGCGCACCGGCCGACACCAACCGCGTGCAGCAGTGGAAACCGCGCGAGCAGTACTTCGCGCGTTTCAACTACCGCTGGGTGGGCGAACGCTGGACCCTGGGCTACAAGGGCGAAGGCATGCACGACCGGATCGTGAACCGGGGCATGCCGCGCGCGCCCTACTACGAGACCGCCTTCGATGAGGAATACGTGACGGTGCGTCTGGACAATGCGCTCTTCGCGGAAGGTGCCGTCGGCCGTGCAGGACGCCTGAACGCGCTGGCCGCCTACAACACCTACCAGCGCACGCGCAACACCTACTTCCGCGACCTCACCACCTTGGGCGAGGAACTCGCGGGCATCGATGGCATGCAGGATACCACGCGTTTCGACCTGGTGAACGTACGGGCCGTTTACAGCAACGCCACCCAGGATGGCCGCTGGAAGTACGAACTGGGCACGGACAACAACATCGAGCGTGGGTCCGGGGAACGGCTGGGTGCGGATGGTGGCTTCCGCGACATCGCCGATGCAGCGCTGTTCACCACTGCTGAATACAGCCCCACCGATCGGCTCACCCTGCGTCCGGGCGTCCGACTCGCATGGAACTCCCGCTATGATGCCCCGGTGATCCCCTCCTTCAACATGCGTTGGCGCTTCTCGGAGAACCTGGTGGCACGGGCCTCCTACGCGCGTGGTTTCCGCGCTCCTGGCCTCAAGGAACTCTACCTCTACTTCGTTGATGTGAACCACAACATCGTGGGCAACCCGGACCTCTATGCCGAGCGTTCGCACAACCTGGCAGGCAGCATCACCTACCGCCACGCCCGCGATCGCAGTGTGTACCGCAGCGAACTGGGCCTGTTCTACAACGATGTGGAAGACCTGATCACGCTGGCACAGCTCAATGGTGCCAGCTACACCTACATCAACGTGGGCGACTTCCGTACCGTGGGTGGAACGGCGGGTGCCTCGTGGGACAACGGCCACTGGCTGGTATCCGCAGGTGGTGGCATCACCGGACGCTACGATGGCCTTGCTTCCGAGCTCGATGCGCCCTGGGTCTTCTCTCCGGAAGTGCGCGCCTCATTGACGCACAATTGGATGAAGCACGGCTGGACGGCCTCGCTCTTCTGGAAATACCAAGGTGAACTGGTGCAGTACATGTACGTGTCTGAAGTGGACGTGGTCCGCGGCTTCATCGCGCCCTTCCACATGGCGGACCTCACCGTGGGGCGGCGCTTGTGGTCCGATCGGCTCTTCCTCACCGGCGGCTGCAAGGACCTGTTCAACGTGGGCAACGTGCAGGCGTCCATGGCCGGTGGTGTGCACAACAGCGGTTCGAACAGTGTTCCCATGACCACGGGTCGTACCTGGTTCCTGCGTGTTGAATTGGACCTGAAGCGAAAGAACGCATGAGAAACTCGATGATGCTGGTGTTGGGTGGGCTCCTGCTAACAGGATGCATGAAGGAGGAACTGCCCGTGCCTGCCGCGCCACGTGGTGACGCGGTGGAAGTGCGGCTGTGCATGGGCCAGGGTTATCAGCAACAGTACTGGTTCGATCTGGGCAGTGCCTCCGTGGTGCGCGAGAACAACTTCATGGCATGGGACCTGGCCTTCGAGAGCGGTGCCGAAGGTTGGCGCATCATGCTGAACGGTGGCAGGCTCATGCTGGCCTGGAACACCGGTGCAACCGCCATCGACGCAGCCGTTGACGTGAACGCGGTCGCCTTCAGTGGCGTGATCGATGCACCAAGCGGCCACCCGGACAGCACGGCCATCGGCGATTGGCGCAATGCCCAGCCACTGATCATTTTGGACATGGGCTATGATGCAGCGGGCAACATACTGGGCGTGCGTCGCATCCACCCCCTGTCGGTGAGCAGTTCCGCCTACACGCTGGAAGTGGCCGCAGCCGATGGCTCCAATGCCACGGTGCTCACCGTGCCCAAGGACGCGCAGCGCTCGTGGGTGCATTTCAACCTCGATCAAGGTGTGGTGCAGGTGGCGCCACCCAACGGGCAGTGGGACATCGTGCTCACGCGCTACTCCCACATCTTCCGCGACATCAACCTGCCTTACCTGGTGGTGGGTGCGTTGATCGATGGCAACACCACGCGCGTGTCCCGCATCACCAATGCCGATTTCGAGGCCGTGGTCCTGGCAGATACGCTGCTGCATCCCTTCGCACGCCAGCGCGACATCATCGGCTATGATTGGAAGGAGTTCTCCTTCGACACGAACGCATACACCGTTGACACAGGCATCGTCTACATCGTGCAAGTGGCCGACGGCAGCTATTACAAGCTGCACTTCCGTGATTTCTATGGCACTTCCGGCCAGGCCGGTTGTCCGCTCTTCGCGGTGAAAGCACTCTGAGCGGCCTACTCCTCGGCACCGCCACCGCCGCGCAGGCTCGGTTCCATGCGCTGCTGTGGCCTGCGGCGGAAGAGCGATGCATCGCGCTCCCCGAACTTCCACGTTACCGTTATCCGGGCGTTGCGCATTTCGCGGCGGCGGTAGTCCTCCTGCACGAAGGTGGGCGTATCGTACATCTGGCCCCAACGCCGTGTGAAGAAGATGTCGTTCACGGCAAGCACCACGTTCCATTTCTTGGTCACGTCCTTCGCCACCGAGGCATCCACCCCGTAGTTGCTGATGCGCATGCCCTGCGGAATGATGCGCGGGCTCCGGTACTCGCCATTCACCTGCAAGGTCCAATCCTTGGGCAGTGCATAGCTGGTTATCAGTTTCGCATCCCAGTTGAACCCGCTGTTGCTGATGCCATCCACGCCGCCAAGGGATACGGTAACGTATTCGAGGGTGCCGCTCAACGTGGTGCTTAGCCCTTTCACAGGTTCCACGCGCACGGTGTTCTCCCAGCCGTACTCGAACGCGCCTTTGCCGTTCACGAAGGTGTTCACCAGGATGTCCGGATCGCTCTCCAAAGGGATCGCCACTTGGCTGATCACATCTTCCACATAACGGCCATAGAGCGAGCTCAACCAGGAGCCCTTGCCTTGCTGGAAGGGAAGCAGGTGGTTCAGTTCGGCCATGTTGGTCATCTCCGGCGCCAGTGCGGGGTTACCGATCCTGATGTTCCGGCTGTCGGAGTACATGATGAAGGGCATGATCTGCCAGAAGCGGGGCCGACTGATCTTGCGCGAGAAGTTCACCTGGAACTCGCGGGTGCTGCCCTCCCAACGGCGCACCAGGTACAGCGCAGGGAAGAAGGCTTTGGCGAGGTCCTCACCGGCGTTCGGGTAGCGGTAGCCAATGGACCTGTTCTGCCCGATCAGTTCGGCATCGAAGTAGGTCTGCTCGAATCGCAGGCCGGCTTGCATGGCCCAGCGCTCATTGAGCGTGCGGCTCACGTTGAAGTAGGCCGCGTTCACCATGTCCGTGATGTCGTAGTCGTTGGACTGTGTGCTGTCCGGCATGTTCAGCCCGATCTCCGGGGAGCTGAGGTATACGAATAGCCAGGTATTGTCGCGCGTGTAGCTGCTCATTCCGCCCCATTCGATCTTGGTGCGTTCGTTCAGTGGGTCCACCACATCGAACTGCGCGCGCAAGCCGTTCAGCCACGCTCCGCCAATGTTGTCCTGGGTGCGTGGACTGTTGCCGAGCAGGGTGCCATTGGATCCGAATGCGATGTTGCTGAAGCGCGAAACGCTCTCACGCTGCCAGTGGTTGTAGTTCAGGTCGGCCGTCCATTCCTTGCCCTCCTTCGGACTTTTGCGGCGGAACATGAGCTGGGTGGTGCCGCTCAGATTGTCCATGTTGCTGCTGTTCACTTGCTCACCGCTGGAAAGGGGTTCGCCATTGGTGGTGCGCGTGCTGAACACCTGGTTCTCCAAGCCGTCGCCGCCGCGTGTGCGCACGTTCTGCGAAAAGCTCAGGCTGTTGCGGTTGCTGATGTCCCAATCCAAGCCGATGCGGCCGCCGTTCATCCGCCAACTTCCTCGGTTGTCCGTTTCCTGCTCGAAACGGCTCAGGGTTTCACCGTTCAGCAGGTCCGTGCGCGTGGTGCGCGCATCGGTGATGTTCTCGGATGTGTTGTAGTTGTAGCTGATGTTCACCCCCACACGCCCTTCGCGAATGCTGAAGTTGCCGGCCGCCTGGTACCTGTTGTTGGTGCCGATGCCTCCTTGCAGTTGCCCGAAATAGCCGGGTTTGGTATTCTTCTTCAGGATCACGTTGATGATGCCGCCCGTGGTACTGGCATCGAACACCACCGAAGGATTGGTGATCACTTCGATGCGCTCGATGTCCTCGGAAGGGATCTGGTCCAGTGTGATGGAGCTGGGCCGCCCATCGATGAGCACCTGCGGTGAGCTGCCGCGCAATTGCACATTGCCTTCCACGTCAACGCTCAGACCGGGAATGTTCTTCATCACATCCACGCCGGTGCCGCCACGGGTGCTCAAATCGCGATCCACATTGAACACGCGCCGGTCCACCTTCATCACCACCTGGCTGGCGCGGCCCGTTACTTCCACTTCCTTCAACACTTCCGCATCGGGCTCCAGCATCAGGTTGCCGAGGTCCACTTCCATGCGCCCGCGCTCCAGCGTTACCTCCTGCACCAGGGTGCGGTAACCAATGAAGCTGATCTCCACGCGCAGCGCGCCCAAGGGCAGCTTGTCCACGCTGAAGTCGCCGTTCTGGCGAACGGTGGAGCCTCCCAGCAGACTGTCCTTGCGCACCAGGTAGACCGCCACGGTGCTGAATTCAGCAGGTTTGCGGGTGGAGGCATCGAGCACGCGGCCATACACCTTGCCGATGGACGGCCCACCGCCCCCCGGTCGTTGTGCCATGGCTTTGGTGCCCAGGGTAAGGAGAGAAAGGATAAGTAGTAGGCGGAAGTGCTTCATGGAAAGCGCGAAAATACCGGCTCTGTGCAAGCCGATCACGCAGTTGGACATTGGCAACGGTTAAAAGGTTCAAAGGCTTTGCAAGGGCCTCCGGATCCGGGTTGAAAAAGAAAGCCCCCCGGTGCGAACCGGAGGGCTTCGATCTTCAGGGACTGCTTGCTCAGTAGTCGTCGTTGCGGAATCCGCCACCGCGACGGTCGCCGCGATCGCCTCCACCGTATCCGCCGCGGTCGCCACCGCGATCGCCGCCGTATCCGCCGCGGTCGCCGCCACGGTATCCACCGCGGTCACCGCCACGGTCACCACCGCCGTATCCACCACGGTTGCCGCCGCCGAAGCTGGGGCGATCGCCTTCGGTGCGAGGACGAGCCTCGTTCACCACCAGGTCGCGACCGTGGAAGTTCTTGCCATTCGTCTGTTCGATGGCTGTACGACCGGAGTTGTCATCGGACATCTCAACGAATCCGAAGCCACGGCTACGGTTCGTCACTTTGTCCATGATGATCTTGGCCGATGTGACCTCCCCGTACGGCTCGAAAAGTTCGCGGAGATCTTGGTCCTTCACTGAGTAAGGCACGTTGGCGACGTAAATATTCATGAGTTCTACTGACGTGTGTTTTGTTGGTCTTTGCCTGTGCCCGATCGGTCTCGCCAAAGCACGGTCGGGTCGTTGGGCGCAACGAAAGTAGGTAGGTTTTGGATCCCGGCAACACGGGAGGGCCGGAATTGTTGGGAGGGGGGGGAGTGTGGATGCCCCTGATCGTGCGTTACTTCCATCCGTTCGGGGCACATTGCTCAGGCTCCGAGGGGTGCCGGGGCATCCTTTGGCCAGGGCCAGCGCAGGTGGGCCGCACTAAAGACGAACGAATCGCGCAATGTCCACAAGCCCACTTTGCTGCACGGCCTGCAGGAGGTAGGTGCCAGGTGCCAAGGCGCCCAGGTCCAAGTGCAGCACTTCGCTGGGCATTGTGGAGTGGGAGAGGACCGTCCGTCCACCAAGATCGAGGATGGTCAACCGTGTCAGAGCTTCGCCGCGCACCGTTAGCTGCTCGTTTGCCGGGTTCGGGAAGAGCTGCATGCTTCGCAGTGTACCTGGGTCAAGCAGGTCGGTGGATATGGCGCAGTCCAGCGAATGCTGTTGGAAGAAGTCCCACATCAGGTCGTTCGCACTGATCGTGGTGCTCGGCGGATCACCGATCGGCGTCCCCGCTCCGCCATGCCAGCTATGCCCACCGTCCTGGGTGATGTATTGGATCATTTCCTGCTCACAATCGCAAGCATGCCAGCGCACAACGGTCATCGTTGCATCGTGCTGCAAAGTGTCGCGCAACACGGCACAATCCGCATGCAGGGCAAAAGCGGTAAGCACTGAATCCTGTGGCGAGTTGTAGTGGTTCGAGACCCCATCGCCAATGCCGCCGAGGTAGGGCACGCTGGTGTCCTGGTAGCTGTGGAAGCTGATGACCGGAACGGAACGCGTGGGCTGGCACGCTGCGATGGTCATACTTGCCGATACCGGTGCGATGGCCGCTATGCGTTCGCTCAGTTCGCAGGCCAGTCGGTAGCTCATGAACCCGCCGTTGCTCATGCCGGTGGCGTAGATCCGCGTCGTGTCGATCGCATGCTCGGCGATCAGAACGTCCAACAAGCCATTGATGAAGCCCACATCGTCGATGTTGTTGTTCATGGCATAACCGCAACATCCGCCCGCGTTCCAAGTGCGGATCGTGCCGGTTCCATCGGGATAGACCATGATGAAGCCCTCCTGTTCCGCCTTCGCACTGAGCTGCGATTGGTTTTCCACCTGTGTGCCGCTTCCGAAACCACCATGCATGCAGATCACGAGCGGCAGGGGCGTGGTGCCGTCGTAAACGGATGGAAGGCGGAGCGTGTAGCTGCGTTGAAGGCCGCCGAAATTGATGGTGCCGGGCTGGGCATGGAGCTGCGGGGCGGCCAGACCAAGCAGAATGCAGAGTAGGTCGGTGCGGATGCGCATGGTACTGTCAAAAGTAGCGTGGGCGTGCTGTGCAACGCTCGGATTAGGTTCCGCAATTCATGGCCACGCCATGTATCCTGGTCTTCGGTATTCGCAAATACGTGACCGTAGCCGATCAAGGTCTATCGATCCGGTAGATCAGGGCTTCCGGGTCGTGCTCGCACACGTCGGTCTTCCAGTAGTACATGCCCACTTTTTCCAGCACCCGCACGGAGGCGAGGTTTTCGCGGGCCACACGGCCGATGATCCATTCCAAGCCGTGGTGTGCGAAGCCGCGCTCCAGGCAGGCAAGCGCCGCTTCCGTTGCGTAGCCCTGGCCCCAATGTGCCCGCAGCAGCCGGTAACCGAGGTCCACTTCACCGTTCGGGTGGCGCTTCAGCCCGCACCAGCCCAACCACGCTCCATCCGCCTTGCGCACCACGGCCCAACGTCCGAAACCATGCAGGCGGTAGTCCGGGTAAGCGGCAAGGAAATCCCGGGTGGCCTCGATCGTGTCGAAGGGGCCATCGCCGGTGTAGCGTATCACCTCCGGGTCGCTGTTCAAGCGGAAAGCGTCCCCGGCATCGTCCGGTACCATTTCGCGCAGGTGCAGGCGCGCCGTGCTGAACAAGGTCTCCATCGCTGGGCGAAGATGCTCATTCACAACGGAAGGTTACCAAGCCATGCCCGTGCCTTGGCCAATGCTGGTGGGGATGGCTCCTACCTTTGTCGCCGCAAGGCACCGTTACCGTGCCGCCCCTATGACCAATCCCACCTTCGCCAAAACGCCTCCCGTTTTCTTTCAACGCCTTCGTGAAGTCACCGAGGCCTACTTCAAGGAGAACAATCTGCGCAAGACCGGCGATATCCGGCTTTACTCCAAGACCGCCATTCTCATTTCGGCACTGGTGGGCCTTTATGTGGTGCTGGTCTTCTTCACGCCCGCATCCCCCTGGGTGTCGCTCAGCCTTGCGGGCCTCATGGGCGTGGTGGTCGCCTCCATCGGGTTCAATGTGATGCATGATGGTGCCCACGGCAGCTACAGCAGCCGCCAATGGGTGAACGAGTTGATGGGCCATTCGCTCAACGTGCTCGGCGGCAACGTATACCTGTGGAAGCTGAAGCACAACGTGAACCACCACACCTTCACCAACGTGGAAGGGCACGATGATGACATCGACATCAAACCTTTCGTGCGCGTGCACCCTGGCCAGCCGAAGTACTGGTTCCACCGTTTCCAGCACATCTATGGACTGCTGCTCTACGGGCTCACCTACCTCTTCTGGGTTTTCTTCAACGACCTGAAGAAGTACTTCACCCGCAAGATCGCGGACCATACGATCATGAAGCCGATGAGCCTGAAGGAGCACATCATCTTCTGGGCCTCCAAGGTTTTCCATGTGGTGGTCTTCATCGCCCTGCCCATGTGGAGCGTGGGTGTGCTGGCCACGTTGGCTGGTTATGGTGTCATGGTGTTCATTACCGGCTTGGTGATCGCGGTGGTGTTCCAACTGGCGCACGTGGTGGAGGACACCGACTTTATCCATCCGGCGAACGACGGCAACCACATCGAGAGCGAATGGGCCATCCACCAGGTGCAGACCACGGTGAACTTCGCCACGCACAACAAAGTGTGGAACTGGCTCTTCGGCGGCCTCAACTTCCAGGTGGAGCACCACCTCTTCCCGCGCATCAGCCACGTACACTACCCCGAGCTCAACAAGCGTCTTAAGGAGGTGTGTGCCGAGTTCAATGTGCAGTACCGCGAGTTCCCATCGTTGCGCAGCGCGCTGTGGAGCCACTTGCGGCACTTGCGGCAGGCGGGTGTGGCTTGAGGGATTTGCGAGTGGCGAGTTTCGAGTGAGCGAGTGGCGAGTGGGCCGATCTGCACCATGGCCCACTCGCCACTCTTTACTCGCCACTCGCCACTCGCCACTTCTACATTCATTCCAACACCACCGGTATATCCTTCGGCGGCAACACACCAACCCGCACGAACAGCTGGTAACAGGCTCGCGCTACAGCACGACACCGCCTAGCGTAGCGCCAAGAAGTCGGAACAAGCGGGCAATGATCGTAGACGTTTCGAGTAGTGAGTGGTGAGTGGGCCGTTCCGCACCATGGCCCACTCGCCACTCACTACTCGCCACTCGCTTACTCCAGCACCACCGGCATATCCTTCGGGTGTTTCACCGTGTAGCTGAAGCCAAGCTTTTTCGTAGACTTCGGTTCCAGCGTGAACTTCCACGTGAGCGTGCCTTTCTGGTCGTCGACCACAGCGCCGCCCTTGTCCTCCAGCTTCACCTCTATCTCGCTCTGGGGGCTTAATGGATACTGATCGCGCACTTCGAGATCCACGGCCGTGCCTTTGGTGTTGCGCACGGTAAGGTCCCAGCCGATGGTGACCGTGCGCTTGCTACCAACGATGGCTTTCTGGTCGGTGGTCTTGCGCTTCACGCGTTCCACAACCACGCCTTTGTCTCGGCCCAACGAGATCTCCAAGGTATCCTTGGGTACATCCAGTTGCAGGTAGCTCTGGCCCACGAAAGTGCCCTCGAAGAACACGTTGGCCTCGCCGGGCAGCAGGTTCAGGTCTTCCCAGCCCGTGGTGCGTGCGTAGAGGAAGGCATCGCGGTCCAATTTGGGCGTCGCATAGTGCTTGTAGGTGGCTGCGATGTTGTGGCTCTTCACACCCACGGTGTGCGCCTTGCCATCGCTCGGTATGGTGAAGGGCGTTTCGATCACGAACTCGGTGGTGGTGGTGCGGTAGGCAACGGTGTTGGCCACGGTTGTCTGCACGGCCATGTCCTCGTATTTCATGCTCATGGTTTCCGTATCGCTGTACGCATTGCTTTGCCGCGCAGGTGCCGGTGCACGGCTCATGGAAGTTTCCCGCAGTTGCACTGGTCGTGGTATGTACAGTGTCCACGGATACAATTGCGGCATCACACCGCCGAGCGTGGGGTTGCCACTGCTGAGGCTCAGTGCCACCTTGCTCCAATCCTCACCGGTGTTATTGGTAACCTGGGCCTTCATCAATAGTTCGATCGGTTGCCCAACGCCCTTGGCGCGCAGGTCGTAGGCCGGTATCCAACCCGCGTTCGGCACGAAGCAGCTCAGCGTGAAGCTCGCATTCACTTCCACCGCGCTGTTGATCTCCACCACCACTTCGCTGGTGGGCCGTGGCGCCTGTGCCTGTAGCTGCTGCAGTTGCTGGCGCTGCTTCTGCAGGTCCTCGTTGATGGCCACCAACTTTTCCTGTTGCGCCAGCCAGTTGGCCTTGGTCACTTTCAGCCGTTCGCGCACATAGTCGTTAACGGCGGTGAGCTGTGCCGCGGTGAGCCCGTTCTGCTGCCCGCCGATGCTGCTGTTCTTGCCCAGCAGTTGCTCCTCGTTCACCCACACGTCCTGCATGGCCTTCTCGTAGGCGTGGTCCTTCTCCAGCTTCATGATCCGCGCCGTGATCTCCTCGATCTCCTTCTTCTTCGGGCTCTCCGTCAGGTAGTTCATCCGGTGGTTCACGCTCAGGATGGTGTATCCGCCCTTGCCGGTTACCTGTATGCTCTGCGGATCCAGTTGCTGGGGCAGTCCGGTGAAGACCAACGTGCTGGTGCCAGCGGGTACCGATGCATTCGCAGTGCGCGCAAGCTGGGCGCCACTCAGGAAGACCTTGACCTCGGTGAGTTTGGAGGTGACGGGCTTTTCGGTGGCGTACAGGGAGGTGGCGATCAACAGGGAAAGGAGGAGGAAGGAGCGCATGGGGCTTATTTGGTGGGACAAAGGAAGGACATGGAACGCCGTTCAGTAAGAACCTGTACAAGCGTTGTGTCTGAAGGTTCGATCCTGGATCATTCCAGCGCCAAGGGCATTGCTCGCGGGGCTTTCACGGAATAGACGAAGCCGTGTTTTTCGGTCGAGCGTGCGGGTACCACCATTCGCCAAGTGAGGAAGCCGCGATCAGAATCGACTTTGGTGGCATCATGCCCTTCCAGGCTTACGCTGATCTCATTCCGAACAGGTACCGGTACTTGGTCCGTGATGACCAGTTCGATAGCCTCACCCTTCGTGTTTCGTACCTCAATGTTCCAGCCAACGCTTTCCGTCCGTTTGTTGCCATTGAAATGTCTGCGCGTGAACTCCTGTTCCCGCACACGTTGCACCTGCACGCCGCGATCTCGACCCAACGAGATGTCCAGCGTGTCGGTGACCTGTTCGCTGTCCAGATAGGTCTCGCCGATATAGGTGCCTTCGAAGTACAGGGTTGCCGGGCCAGGCAGCAGGTCCAGCGCATCCCAGCCGGTGGCTTTGGCGAATAGGTAGGCGTTCGGGTCCAGTTTGGGTGTGCAGTAGTGCCGGTAAACACTGGTAACATGGTGCTCCTTCACGGCCACTGAATGCCCTTGACCATCGCTGGGAATGCTGTACGGAAGCGTGATCGCGAATGCGAAGTGGGTGTTCCGTTGCCGGACGCTCACTTCAGGTTGGTGGATGTTCACCAAGCCAGTATTGATATCACCGTAGTTCGCGGGTATTCCACCGCTTATGCGATCCAGCCCATCAGCGTACACCTTGATGCCATCCACATAGTAGTAGGTATTCTCCGGTCTTGATCCACGCATGTGGATACCATCATCACTACCTCTTTTGGTCGTGCCAGATACTGTCGTGGCGATTGAGGACGCTGTTCGGCCAGGGGACTTTTGGATGTCCTCGCGTTTTAGAGTGCCACCAGAAGCTCCCCCATCGCGGTCTATCAAGGGCACCGAGTATTGCACAACTTCAAAGGCTTTGAGCTCCACGGCCGACTGTTGCAGGGCCACGTTCATTGAACTGCTGTGGATGTCCGATCGATAGGGTTGATAGCCCACATAGGAGATGCGTAGAGCGCGTCCACCAGCCGGTATGGCGAGGGCATAGTATCCCTCGAAATTGCTGGTGGTTGTGTTAAGCACGCTGCCGTCGCTTGCAGTGGCACTGATCGATACGAAGGGCAACGCTTCGCCGGTTTGGGCATCACGTACCATACCACGCACGTCGCGAACGGCCGCATCAAAGGTCTTGTTCTCCTGCCGGATCATGGCGGGTCGATGGCCGGAATCCAATCGCCACATTGCCAGTTGTGGCATTACTCCGCCCTGCTGGGGATCACCGGATGCCAGCTCCAGTTGTACGTTGTCCCAGTCCTCACCGCTGCTTTGGTACACGTTGGCCTTGTACACCAGTTCCAAGGGTGAGTTCAGGCTGTGTACCCGGATGTCGTACTGCGGGCTCCAACCAGCGCTTCGAACCACATAGCGTAGCGTGAAAGTGCTTCGAATTGCCTGGGGGACCGCCAATTCAACCAGCACTTCGCTACGGGCCTTGGGTTTGCGTGAACGCAGTTGACCCATTTGCAAGTATGCCTGTTGTGCTTCTTCGCGTAAGCGCTCGATGCGTCGTTGCCGATCATTGATCCCGGTCCGTACAGCTGTGATACGCTCCCGCAGGTAGTCGTTGATGGAGCGCAGTTGTTCCAACGTACTGCCCCGTTCACCGCCGTGTACCGACTCGTTCTTCAGTATGCGTTGTTCTTCGTTCTGTAGAATGCCGATCTGCGTCTGTTCATCCTGGATGATCTGTTCGGTCGTTTTGATCCGTGCTTCCAAGGCTTTGATCTCCGCGCTGGAGGACAACTCTGAGCCGTGGTCCAGGCGGTGTTTCACGCTGAGGATGGTGAAGGTGCCGGTCCCGTTCACTTGAATGCTCGCTGGGTCGACCTCTTCGCTGAGGTCCTTGAACACCAGGCGCTGTGTGCCTTTGTTCAGATCCACACTTGCAGTGCGCGTGATCTCCGCACCGTTGAGGTGAACGGTGACATGGGTTATGTTGCTCTTGATGGCGTTGTCGTTCGCATGAGAAAGGAGTGCGGGGAGCAGCAGGAACAGACTGAGGGTGTATCGATAGCGCATGTTGCGGGATTTTCAAGTTGATGCGGAATGGTGCATGATCGCATAAACAAGAACCTTGGTCTTTGTTGTCGGAAGAGTAGCGCCAACATGAAATGAAAAGGGGCCACCTCTTTGAGACAGCCCCTTGGAGATGTTGACTCGCTCTTCGTAGACGAGCTACTCCTTCACGAACGGGATGCTCTTGGAGCCCTGTTCGTCGGAAAGGCGAAGCACATAAGTGCCTGGCGCCAATGCGCTGATATCCCACTGGCGGTTCATGGTTCCGTGAATATGCCAAGTATCCGCCCCTTGCACCAATTGCCCGCGCGTGTCGATGAGTTCCACTTGTAGCGACTTGCCTAGGGCAGCATTTACACGCATGCCGATGTGGTTCGTGGCCGGATTGGGAAAGAGTAACACATCGCTGATGCCCGGCAGCTCCTCGATGGAGGTGAAGAAGTGGAATGTGCTGCTCAACGGCACGCTCCATTCGCCGTTCGCACTGCGGAAGCGGATGGTGAATAGATGATCACCCCATTGGGTAGGTACTGGTAGGTCCGCGATAAGGTCCACCACGTTGGCGGCCGAGATACTGGTCGTCACGCGCGCATCTATCTCGTCGTCGATCCAGTACTCGTAGCCGTCCACCGGTCCGCTGTTGCGGCTGAAGGCCCGCGTGACAGGAGCGCTCCAACTGCCGTCCACTTCACGGAATTGCAGCGTCGCCAGGTTGAAGGGACGGTCCAGTGTGCTCGTGGCAAGCAGGGCGTTCAGGTCCACTGTTGCTCCCGGCGTAAGGCTGGCGCTCACCAGGGTGCTGGGGTCGTCGTTCAGCCAGTAGCGGTAGCCGTTCACTTGGCCGCTGTTGCGCACGAAGAGGGTGGTGTGGGGTGCGCTCCAGAAGCCATCCGAATCGCGCACTTGCATGGTGAAGCGGTGGTATCCGGGCTCCATGGTGCCGGTGGGCAGTGTGGTGCTCAGCATCAGCTCGGGCGTGGGTGCCACGGTGGTGGTCACGGCGCTGGCGGCGGCATCATCGTACCAGTAGCGGTAGGCGGTGATGCTCTGGGCTTGCGCACAGACGGCCACCAGGGCAAGGGGAAGAAGGGTCAGGCGCAACATGGCTCAGTTGGGTTGCGCGGCCACGCGGATGTTCACCGGCAGCTCACCGTTGGCATTGGTGCTGGGCGCTATATCGGCCTGGCGGTAGTGCGGGTTGAAAGGCATTGCACCATCCTTGTAAGGCGAGCTGGATCCGTAGATGCCGATATCGGTGCCATCATTCGCTCCGCCAACACCGGGGCTGCTCGGTACAAGATGCAGATCGTCCACGTAGTCGTACTCGTTGTTGGTCTCGTTCACGAAAAGCTGTGAGGCAGTAACACTGAACGTGTTGTTCGTGAGCACGAGGTTGGATGAGTTGGTGGACGGGTCGCTGGAGACAAAGAGGCAGTTCGAGATGCTGGCATTGTTGCTCTGGTGGATCGGACCGCTATTGGGCCGCGTGAAAATGCAGTTGCGAACCGTGGCATTATCGCTGTTGGTGATCGTGCCCCTGAGCAGCACACTGTTCTCGAAGGTCAGCGCACCCGGATTCTGGAACAGGTTGATCGTGCCTCCCGCACCCGGGTTGTGGTCCAAAATGCAGCGGGTCATCACAGCGGACCCATTGTAACCATTCACTTCATGCTTGAAGATGCACGCATCGAACGTGGTCTGGGAATAGGTTCCGTCGTTGATACCGTTCCCCAAGTCCACCCGGCCATTGAAATGACAGCGCTGGAACAGCATGCCTGTGGGGTGGTCGTTTGAACTCTCCGTGCCGTACTTGACACCGTATGCAATGGATGAACCGGGTTGGAAGCGTATGCCGGTGAAGGTGCTGTTGCTGGCACCATTGGTGAAGATCAATGGACCGCTGCCAAGCCCTTGCAAGGAGGTTATGTCCGTGACCGATGTGCTGTCCGGGTGGATCCCCGCACCGATGAAGTGCAGGGGCATGGAGATGGTCGTGTTCGCCGGGTAGGGGAAGCTGCCGCCACTGAAGTATAGCCGGTCGTTCGGCTGCGCTGCGGCCAATGCTTCAACGAAATCGGTGAATACTTGAGGTGAACCGGAGCCTTGGAGAACAATGCGTGGTGCTTGGGCCGAGAGCGTGGCGGCCAGCAGGGTGCATGCGGTGATCAGGGTAAGTGTTCGGTGTTGCATGGTAACGGTGTTTGGGTGATCGATCCAGGCCGATGTTTTCCGGCCGCATACCCATACATCGAGGCAGGTGGTCACAGGTGAACGATCGTCCCACATTTTCCATTCGCCGCATGATCCCCTGTTCACATTCCGGCCTCGTGCCGATGTGTGCATGGGGCCGACATGCATCGGACCACCTGCCACCCATGGATCGCAACGCATTGGACCTCCGCGATAGGATCTCGTATCATCGTGATCCACACGCCCCATTCCTTGGAGAAGGCCACCACACCCAGTACTACGGAACCACCTATCTGGTTGGAGGGCCTGCGCCGCAACGACCCCGCCACCGTGCGGGCGCTCTACGCGGCACATTTCCCTGCGGTGAAGCAGTACGTGCTGGCCAACAGCGGCACCACCACCGATGCCGAGGACATCTTCCAAGAAGCCATCACCGTGTTGTGGATGCGCGCCAAGGAAGGTGGGCTGGATGCATCAGCGGACCCCGGCGGTTTCCTGTTCCGTGTATCGAAGTACAAATGGCTGGACGTGGTCCGGTCCGCAGCGCACAAGCACATGAAAGTGGTGCATGACGACCGCCAGCTCGAGACCCACGACGAGCAGGACCACGACTTGGAGGCCCGGATCGTGCGCCTGCGCGGCGTGTACGACAAGCTCGACGACAAGTGCCGCACCGTGCTGGACCGCTTCTACTTCGAGCGCAAGGACCTCGCTTCCATCGCTTCCGAAATGGGCGTGGAGGAGGAGAGCATCCGCACCATCAAATACCGCTGCATGATGAAGCTGCGCGCATTCCGTAGGACCATCAGTGGCGAAGACCAACGACAGGCATGAACGAGGGCACCCTGGACCGCAAGCGCTTCGAGGCGATCGAAGCCTATGTGATGGGCCGCATGTCCGATGACGAGCGCGCGCGCTTCGAGCAGGACATGGCCACCGACCCCACCCTGCGTGCCGAAGTGGACCTGCAGCGCGAGAACACCATGGCCATCGAGCTCGGGGGCATGGACCGCCTGTTGAAGCAGGTGCGTGCCGAGCAGCAGCGGACATCGGAAGGCAGTGGTGGAAACGGATGGACCACCTACCTGAAGTACGCAGCGGCCATTGCCTTGCTGATCGCTGGTGCGCTCTGGTGGTTGGACCGCGCGCCGCAGCACGACCGTCTTTTCGCAGAGCACCACGTGGCGGATCCCGGGTTACCGGTGCCCATGAGCCTGCCTGCCGAACGGGCAGGTGCGACGAATGATGCCGCTTTCCACGATGCCATGGTGGCCTACAAGCTGGGCGACTTCGCCGAAGCGCGCAGCAAATGGACCTCCCTGCTGAATGCCGCTCCGGGCAACGATACGCTTCGCTATTACATCGCCCAGGCCGCACTAGCCGAGGGGGACGCCGACAGCGCCGTGCCGCTCTTCGAGCAGGTGGCTGCGGATGCTGCTTCGGTGTTCAGTGGCAAGGCGCGTTGGTACCTCTTCCTGGCGCATCTGAAACGTGGCGATCGTACGGCCATGCAGGCTCTCCACCTGGAGGATGATGCCGTGTACGGCGAGCGCGCACGGGCCATCCTCGAAGCATTTGAGCCGTGATACGCACGCTCGCCATCGTATGGGCTTGTGCGCTGCCATGCCTTGTGCTGGCGGCGAACGGCGATGCCCTGGCGCAACGCCATGCACGCATCAATGCCCTGTACAAAGCGGGCGAGCATAAGCAGTTGATCACGGCGATCGATGCGCAACTGCGCGAAGTACCGGGCACCTCCTGGGCCGATTCGGTGCACCACTACCTCTACAAGCATGCTCGCGCACACCGCATGATACACGGCGCCGATGCAGGGGTGCAGGCCGGCGAGCATATTCTGCGGCTTGTGCAGGAGCGAGCCGTTCCGCAGCACGAGCTGAAGGCCTTGATGGACCTCAGCTGGATCTATTACGAAGTGGGACGCTTGCAGGATTGCGCCCGGGTGGACAGCCTCGCCGTAGCCCTCACCGACAGGCATGCCGTGTTCTCCGCCGAGCAGCGCGGTAAGGCGCGGCATTACCTCGCTTTCGATCACAGCATCATGGGCGAGCATGCCAAGGCCGCCCAATGGGCGCGTGCCGCGATCGCCGAGTATGCAAAGAGCGCCGATCCCTTGCCCATGGAACTGGGCGAGAGCCGGACAGCCCTTGCTGCTTCGCTCCAGCATCTGGGTCGCTTCCGTGATGCGCAGGAGGAGTTCGGCAGGGCCAGGGAGGCGCTGGGAGACAGCGATGCGCTGGACTTCATCAACCGCCGCGCGGCCATCGAGGGCAACATGGGCACGTTGTGGCAGGATGCCGGTGACCTGCCCCGCAGCCTCGTCCACTACCAGGCCAGCATACCACACTACGACCGCGTGATCGCCGAAGCGGAGTTGGAATACATACGCGATGAAGCGGTGCTGAACCGCTCGCGCACCTACCTCAACATGGCCACGGTCTACTACGAGCTGGGCGACCTGGGCCGCGCACAGCGCCTGCTGGAAATGGCGTGGAAGGACCGCAGCAGCGTGTTGGAACCGGGCGATGCGCAATTGCTCGCCGTAAAGGATCGCATGGCCGATGTGGCCTCCGCAAAGGGAGATCTGGTACAGGCCGTGGCATTGGTGTCCGCCTACCTGAAAGCCTGCCGCGAGAGCTTCGGGGAGCGCGGTTCGCAGTACATCCGCGCGGCCTCCAAGCTCGGTGACCTCTACCGCCAGCAGGGCGATCACCAACGAGCCGATTCGCTCTTCCGCACCAGCCTGTCCGTGGGCGGTTTCGGTGCGGACGATGCGATGGACCAAGTACTGCGCCTTACCCTCCTACGGCGTGCACAGTTGCACCGCGCCATGGGCCGCCATGAACAGGCTATAGCCGATCTGCAACGGGCACGCACGGTGATGGTGAACATCCACGGACCGACGCACTACAAGGTGGCGCAGGCGGACATCGTCCTCGCCGAAGCACACTTCGAGGCCGGTGATAATGCGCAGGCTTTGGCACATGCACGCAGCGCACGTGAGATCCTTGGCGAACGTACCGCCGCACTCCAGGCCAACGCTTTGCCGGTGAACTTCCCCGATCCGCAACTGTTGTCCGAGGCCATCCACTGGGAGGTGCGCGCCGAGCGCGCCATGGCACCACGACCTGCACCCATGAAGCGATGGAATGCCCAGCTCGATCTGGCCATCGATGCCCTGGCCCGCAACAAGGCCAGCATGCAGGACGAGGCTTCCAAATTGCTGCTGGTGGGTGCGCAGAAACGCCTCTTCGACCTGGCCATCGAGATCGCCTACGAGCATTACGCGGAAAGTGGAAGCGAAGCCGCCATCGAGCGTTTCCTCGCGCTCACCGAGGCCGATCGTTCCGTGTTGCTCAAGGGCAAGTTGAACGCCTTCGCCGGATTGCGCTTCGCCGGTGTGCCCGACAGCCTGCTGGTGAAAGAGCAGGAATTGCTTGCCGCGCTCGCCATCCGAACCGATGACCGCAGCAGTGCTCGGGACCTCGCGGAAAAGGAGCAGGCCTACCGCGATCTGTTGTCTAAGCTGGAGCGTGATCATCCGCGCTACTTCGCGTTGCGCTATGGTGAACCGCAGATAACGCTGGAAGGCGTGCGTAAGGCGCTGCTCAACGGCCAACGTGACCTGGTGGCATATGCCGTCACGACCGATCATGTGCACGTGCTGGTGGTGGGCGTGGAAAAGGCGTCCATCCTGCGTCTGCCGAACGATGATCTTGCCGGAAAGGTGGCCGCCCTCAATGCCTCGATCGCCGCACGCGATGCTGGTGCATACGTGGAGCAGGCGCATGCGCTGTACGCACTGGTCTTCGCTCCGGTGGCCGAGCGCACCAATGCACTCGAGCTGCTCATCATCCCGGTCGGCCCCTTGCATACGCTCAACTTCGAGGCGCTACTCGTGGCACCATCCTCGCCCACGGCATTCCGCGAGCAGCTGCTGATCCAACGCCGCGCCATCGCCTACCTGCTTTCGGCCACCACGGCCCTGCGTTTCGCGGAGCTGGCCCGAGGCCGTGCCACCACCGCCATCGCCTTGGCACCCGGCTTCCAGGACGAGCTGAAGCGCGACTACCTGGCGCAGGTGCGTGACAGTGCGCTCATCGACCAAACCTTCCTGCGCTACGTACGCCAACCCTTCGCGGTGAACACGGCGCGCGACCTCGGTGGCCTGCTTTCGGCCCGCGTGATGGTGGGTGGTGAAGCCACCGAACAGCGCTTCCGGGAGGAGGCATCGCGCCATGGCATCCTGCACCTGGGCACGCACGCGGAGATGAACGCCACCTCGCCGATGTACTCGCGGCTGGTGCTCAGCAAGGACGGCGCGGGCCTGGACCCCGATACCGACGGCTACCTGCATGCCTATGAGATCTACGAGCTGGACCTGCGTGCACAACTGGCCGTGCTCACCGCCTGCGAAACCGGCACGGGTCGCCAGGATGCCGGCGAGGGTGTACGTTCCATCGGCCACGGCTTTGCCTATGCCGGCTGCCCCAGCCTGGTGCTCTCTCTCTGGAAGATCGATGAGAAGGTGACGTCGGAGATCATCAAGCGCTTCTACACGCACCTCGCCGCGGGCATGCCCAAGCACCTCGCCCTGCGCCAGGCGAAACTGGACCACCTGGAGAACGCCATGGATGAACTCGCACTGCCCTATTACTGGGCCGGCTTGGTGCTGGTGGGCGATGTGGAGCCGGTGCAGCTCGACAGCGGAACACCGTGGGTGCTCATGCTGGTTGCCGCCGCCTTGGGCCTGCTGCTGATCGGGCTGTGGATGCGGCGCAGGTGATGAACGCAACAAGCCCCGGCCATCACTGAACGGGGCTTGCCCTTGTTCACCTCTGAGGTGGCTTGATCAGCATGCCGGAGGCAACGTGGTGACCTCCAATCTGGATCGATCGAATGGCAGGAGTTGGATCACACGATCCTCCAGTCTTCCTGTGGCATGATCCTCTTCATGAACTGATCGAAAAGCGGAACGGTGAAGGCGGTATCACCGTGGTTCGGACTCCAGATCATGCCCTTTGCGATCAGGTTGTTGCGGCGAGGACCGAGTGCGGACACAGCAACGCCCAGCACTTGGGCAATGTCCCCCGATCGGTGTGGCCCCGGGCCAAGTTCAGCCATGGCGCGTAGGTAGACCTTCTCAGCAGGTGTGAGGCGATCGAACCGTACCCGGAAGAAGCTCTCGTCAAGCGCTGCGATAGTAAGAGGCGTTGCATTCCGGACATCACTTTCGGTAATCGGTGACGCGTCGGCGACATCCCACGTATGCTTGCCCCATTCTTGGATGAAGTAGGGATAGCCTTCTGTCTTTTCGATGATCAGGTCCGTAGCCGCCTTCTCCACATGTACCTGTTGTCCGGCGGCGGGCTTCTCGATCGCGCTGCGGGCATCCGCAGGGGATAGCGGACCTATGGTGGGGTAGGCGAACAAACGTTCGGCGTATGACTTTGCCTCGCCCATACGACCTCGTAATTGTGGCAGGCCAGCCCCGATCAACAGGATCGGCGAACGATTTTGGGCACACCGGTGCATGGCGGTGATCAAGGCCGCCATCTGATCCTCCGGCACGTACTGGAGCTCGTCGATGAATATGGCGATCGCCGTCCCGCCTTTTGCGGCCGCTTTGCCTGCTGCTTCCAACAGGGCTTGAAGATCATGCTCCAAGTCGCCGTTGTCGGCCAGGCCGGGTTCAGGATCGAAGTCGAAGCCAACTTCGATGTCGCCGTATTTGACCTTCAAGGCTTTTGCAAAGCCGGCCAAACCCCGCAGTGCGCGTTCAGCAAGATCTTGCGCATTGGCGTTCCGTGATAGACGGAGAAGGGCCTGCCTGAGTTGAGGCACCAACAAGGCAGGCAGCGACCCTCTTTCCTTTGCTTCTATGCGAAGTGTGTGGACCCCACTGGCTTCAGCATCATCCTTCATGCGATCCAACAGAACGGTTTTGCCTACTCCGCGCAAGCCTACCATCATTACGCTCTGGGCGGGGTTGCCAATGCGTACACGAGCGATGGCTATGCGCACTGTTTCCAAGAGATCATCCCGGCCAACTAATGCCGGTGGCTGTGTTCCAGCGCCAGGCGCGTAGGGATTTCTGATCGGGTCCATGACTCAAATGTAAGAATATTAGCCAAATTATCCTATGAGAATAATATTGATAATTTCATTCAATTTGATTGAACGAAAGCTTGCCGATGAGGATGCCCCAAACCCGGATCGATCTTGACTGGCCCGTTCATACAGAGTTTAGTCAAATTATCCTGATTGGATAAACTGACTAAACTCAGTATAACTCCTTAACGCAACAAGCCCCGGCCATTCCTGACCGGGGCTTGCCCTTGTTCCGTACCTCCGCAGCGGTCTCCCGAAGGGGACCCTGCGGCTGTAGTGCTTACATCATTCCACCCATGCCGCCCATGTCGGGGTGGCCATGGCCGCCTGCGGCCTTCTCCTCCTTCTCCTCGCTGATCACGCACTCGGTGGTGAGCAGCATGCTGGCGATGGAAGCGGCGTTCTCCAAGGCAACGCGGGTCACCTTGGTGGGGTCGATCACACCGGCGGCGAGCATGTTCTCGTACTCCTCGGTGCGGGCGTTGAAGCCGTAGTCGGCCTTGCCTTCACGCACTTTCTGCACCACGATGCTGCCCTCCAGGCCGGCGTTCGCGGTGATCTGGCGCAGTGGCTCTTCGATGGCGCGGCGCACGATGGCGATACCGGTGGTCTCGTCGGCGTTGATGCCTTCCATCTTCTCCAGCACCTTCTGGGCGCGGATGTAGGCCACTCCACCGCCGGGCACGATGCCTTCTTCAACAGCTGCGCGAGTGGCGTGCAGAGCGTCGTCCACACGGTCCTTCTTCTCTTTCATTTCCACTTCCGTGGCGGCACCGATGTAGAGCACGGCAACACCGCCGGCCAGCTTGGCCAGACGCTCCTGCAGCTTCTCCTTGTCGTAGTCGCTGGTGGTGTTCTCGATCTGGGCCTTGATCTGGGCAACACGGCCCTTGATGTCGTCCTTCTTGCCGGCACCGTTCACGATGGTGGTGTTGTCCTTGTCGATGCTGATCTTCTCAGCACGGCCCAGCATGTCGAGGTCGGCGTTCTCCAGTTTGAAGCCACGCTCCTCGCTGATCACGGTACCACCGGTCAGGATGGCGATGTCCTCAAGCATGGCCTTGCGGCGATCGCCGAAGCCAGGGGCTTTCACAGCGGCCACTTTCAAAGCACCGCGGATCTTGTTCACCACCAGGGTGGCCAGTGCTTCACCGTCCACGTCCTCGCTGATGATCAGCAGGGGCTTGCCGGTCTGTGCGGCTTTCTCCAGCACGGGGAGCAGTTCCTTCATGCTGCTGATCTTCTTGTCGTAGATCAGGATGTAGGCGTTCTCCAGTTCGGCCTCCATCTTCTCCGCGTTGGTCACGAAGTAGGGGCTCAGGTAACCGCGGTCGAACTGCATGCCTTCCACCACTTCCACGGTGGTCTCGGTGCCTTTCGCTTCCTCCACGGTGATCACACCTTCTTTCTTCACCTTGGCCATGGCCTCGGCGATCAGGCTGCCGATGGTGTCATCGCTGTTGGCGCTGATGGTGGCCACCTGCTTGATCTTGTCGTTGTCCTCGCCAACGGTCTTGCTCATCTTCTTGAGCTCACCCACTACGGCGATCACGGCCTTGTCGATACCGCGCTTCAGGTCCATGGGGTTGGCACCGGCGGCCACGTTCTTCAGGCCTGCGGTAACGATGGCTTGTGCGAGCACGGTGGCGGTGGTGGTGCCATCACCGGCCTGGTCGGCGGTCTTGCTGGCCACCTCCTTCAGCATCTGGGCGCCCATGTTCTCCACGGCGTCCTTCAGCTCGATCTCCTTGGCCACGGTAACACCGTCCTTGGTCACCTGGGGCGCACCGAATTTCTTGTCGATGATCACGTTGCGGCCTTTGGGGCCGAGGGTCACCTTCACGGCATTCGCGAGGTGGTCCACGCCACGCTTCAAACGGTCGCGGGCGTCAATGTCGAATTGGATGTTCTTGGCTGCCATTGCAGTTGTTGTGATTGTTGGGTTTGGATCCGGCTTTGTCATTCCGGGATTGACCCGGGATCGCGACCTAGTTCAGTACGGCGTAGATGTCGCTTTCGCGCATGATCAGGAAGTCCTTGCCTTCGAGGCTCAGCTCGGTGCCGCTATACTTGCCGTAGAGCACTTCGTCGCCCACTTTCACGGTGAGGGGAGTCACTTTGCCGTCGTCGGCGATGCGGCCGCTGCCCACGGCGATGATCTTGCCGCGCTGGGGTTTCTCCTTGGCCGTATCGGGGATGATGATGCCACCCTTGGTGGTCTCTTCAGCGGGCGCTGCCTCTACCAGCACGCGGTCCGCCAACGGTTTTACGTTCGCCATGTTGTTGAATGGATTGGATCGGTTAGGTATTGACGATGTTTCGTCGGACCGCGCCGGTCAATGCACGTGCCACTCGGCCTTCAAGTGGCCAAGCCTGTCAACATTGCGCAAGTATGACTGGATCACCGGAGGGCTGTCAGGGACACGACTGCCAACCTGACAAGGTGAAAGGGCCTGCGCCGCTTACTCGGTCACTTCCTGACCCTGATCGGCAGCGTTCACTGCGTTCGGGTCGAAGTCGCTGCCAGGGGCGATGGTCGTGCTCGGGGCATCGAACTCGTCCAGGCTGCTGCCACCGCCTTTTTGCACACCGGCAGCGGCGAGGCAAAGCACCATCAGGGCAATGGCCATGGTCCAAGTGCCTTTTTCCAGGAAGTCAGCGGTGCGCTGCACGCCACCGATCTGTTGGGCGCCCGTGAAGCCAGCGGCCAGACCACCGCCTTTGGGGTTCTGCGCAAGCACGAACAACGCAAGGATGGCGCAGATGATCAGGATCAGGACGGAGATGGTGATGAGCATGGCTTATTTGGTACTTCGCTCCAGGAGCTCTTTTTGGCGGGCCGCAAAGTAAGTGCTTTTGTCCGGGTATTTCAATGCCAGCTTGCGGTACGCTTCGGCGGCTTTGCTGAAGTTCCCCTGCTTCTCATAGATGCGCGCCAAGGTCTCGGTGACCATGCCTGCCGTATCGTCCAGGCTCTGCTTGCCGGCCTGCTGGGGCGTGAAGAAGGTGGCCTTGGGCTTGGGCTCCGGTGTGCTCTGCTGTATGAAGCGGTCGATCAGCTCGCTGGTCGGCAGGGAAGGGGCTTTCGTTACCGTGGCTTCCACATCAGTCGCAGGGACCTCCTTGTTCTCCGGCTCCAACTCATAGGCCGGCTTTTGGGTCGGAACCTCCTGGTGAACAACAGCTGCTTTGGTGGGTGCCGATGGTGCGGGTGTTATGTCTGCTTCGTTGATCCAAGCCGCGAAGGACCGGCGACCGCGCGCCGGTTTCGGAGCCGGGACAGGCGCTGATATCGGTGCTGAGGGCTCCTCCTCCCGAACGGGTTCCGGGGCTTGCAAAACAGGTGGCGCTTTAGCAACCGCTACTTCCGGCATCACGGGCGCAACGGCTTCGGGTTCGGCGGAAGCTCCCAAACTTTCAGCGCCATGCTCCATGAGCAGTTCGTAGCTGGTGGCCATCGCAGCGCGACGGATCTCAAGGTCCAGCGGATCGGCGACCGGTAGGGGTGGGGTGGGCACTTCGGAAGCGGGTGTGGCCTCAATGGCAGCCGACTCATCCACGATATCTTGCACTTCATCCACCACCGCCACTTCCAACGGCTCTGGCTCAGCAGGGAGGTCCACAGCAACAACGATCGCTTCGGAAGCGGGTTCCGGCAACGCTGCTTCGGGTGCTGGCGTGGTTTGGACCGCCTCGGGTAGGCTCTCGGTCACAACACGCATCGTGGGCACGGTCTCCTGGGGCGCAGGGGCGTGAGCGGCATCGTAGAGGGGAACGCGTGTGGGAACGTGGGCGGCCGCAGTGCGCAGGGTCTCTTCGTGAAGCACTTCACCGGCTGCTTGTTCGCCCATGGCCCGCAGCAACTGGGCGCCGGAGAACCAAGGGTAGCGCTCGGTCAGGTCGCGCAGCCCGGGCAGGTCCTTGGCTCCCAAGTCCTTGGGTGCGGCTATGATCCGCTGTAGCTGTTCCCTATCCATGCCGGTGGCCATGCTTACCAGTTCCCAATGGTGCGATCGAAGATATCCTGTGCCAGCTGTTTCCCGATCTCGGTCACGAGCTGCTCCTCCACCGTCACCAAGTCGCGGCTGCTATCGTAGTCTGCGAAGCGCGAAACGGTGAACTCGCTGTTCTTTTTGGGCTCCAAGGTGTTCACGTAGATGATGCTGGCGGTGAGCGTGAGGCGGTTCAACGCGGCCGATTCATTGGCCTGTATGCTCACGGGTTGCACGTCATATCCCACTATGGCCCCGCTGTACTGCAGGTCGCCATCGCCCCGGGCCAGTTTCAGCGGACTTTGGGCCAGCAACACATCGCGCAAGGTCTCGGTGAATAGTTGGGCGCTTTGTGGTGTGGCCAGCGGCGCACGTGCTTGGAACAGGTCCACGCTCACGGTCCGTGCCTGCCCCACATCACCTCCTGTAAAAGACACGTTCATGCGGCACGCACCAAGCATGAGCATGCCAAGGAACAGGATCCAACGCGGGTTATGGTGCACGGTGCTCAAGTTGGTTCCGCTTCAGATGCCGTACTCCTTGATCTTGCGGTACAAGGTGCGCTCGCTGATGCCAAGCTCTTGTGCGGCCGTCTTGCGCCGGTTGCGGTGCTTGGTCAGGGCCTTGCGGATCATCTCTTTCTCTTTCTCCTCCAGGCTCAGCACCTCCTCCACTTCAGTGTGCTCCACATCCTCGTCCAAGGCTTCTCCGGGCATGTGTATGCTGAGCGTTCCCTGCGGTGCGCTTGCCGGAATGATGAACTCCTCGCGGTAAACAGGCTGCACTTTTGGCGTGGGCATGGCCTGCCCGTGGGTGAGCGCTTGCACCTGTTCCTTCAGCAGGTTCAGGTCGCTTTTCATGTCGTACAGGAACTTGTAGATCAGCTCCCGTTCATTGATGCTGTCCAAGCCGCCTTCCGCAGCGCCGCCACCCATGGTGGCCAGTGCGGTCACCTCCGCCGGCAGGTACTGGCGCAGGGTCTTGCCATCCACTTCGCGCCGCTGCTCGATCACGCTCATCTGCTCCACGATGTTGCGCAACTGGCGCACGTTGCCCGGCCAGCGGTAGGCCAGCAGCAGTTGCAAGGCCTCGTCGGTGAGGCTCAGCGGCGGTGCCTTGTACTTGTTGCCGGCTTCCTGGGCGAACCAGCGGAAGAGTAAGCGGATGTCCTCCTTGCGCTCCCGCAGCGCAGGCACATGGATGGGTACGGTGTTCAGGCGGTAGTACAGGTCCTCGCGGAAACTGCCCCGCTGCACGGCCTGCAGCATCTGCACATTGGTGGCGGCCACCACGCGCACGTTGGTCTTCTGTGCCTTGCTGCTGCCCACGCGGATGAACTCGCCGGTCTCCAGCACGCGGAGCAGGCGCACCTGGGTGGTCAGCGGCAGTTCGCCCACTTCATCCAGGAAGATGGTGCCGCCGTTGGCCACCTCGAAATAGCCCTTGCGCGCTTCGTGTGCTCCGGTGAAGCTGCCCTTCTCGTGGCCGAATAGTTCGCTGTCTATGGTGCCCTCGGGAATGGCGCCGCAGTTCACTGCGATGTAGGGGCCGTGCTTGCGCGCGCTGTAGGCGTGGATGATCTGCGGCATCACCTCCTTTCCGCTCCCGCTCTCACCCTGTATCAGCACGCTTAGGTCGGTGGGTGCCACCTGCGCCGCGATCTCGATGGCGCGATCGATCAAGGGCGAATTGCCGATGATGCTGAAACGCTGTTTGATGGTCTGCACGTTCATGCCTTGGCGAGTGCTTCTTCAACGATGCCGGTCACTTCCCCTTGCAGGCTGCCCGCGGTACTGCTGCTGATCCGGGCATGCACGAACATGCCGGGTTTCAACTCGAAGCCGTCCACGTAACGGGGCACGATAACGATCGAGTTCTGGCTGTTGCGCCCGAAGAGGTGCTCGGCGCTGCGCTTGCTTACTCCTTCAATGAGCACCTCGTGCATCTGGCCCACATAGCCGGCCATGCGCTTGGCGCTTGACATTTTCTGTGCTTCTATGATCTCCGCCAAACGCCTGCCCTTCTCTTCCTCGGGCACATCGTCCGGGTACTTACGGGCCGCCAGTGTTTTTGGCCGTTCGCTGTACTTGAACATGAAGGCCATGTCGTAGCCCACTTCGTTCATCAGGCTCAAGGTCTCCTGGTGGTCCTCCTCGGTCTCTCCGCAAAAGCCCGCAATGATGTCGGTGCTGATGGCACAGTCCGGCATGTGCCTGCGGATGCTCGCCATGCGCTCCATGTACCAGGCCCGGTCGTAGCCCCGATTCATGCGCTTCAGCACCGCGCTGCTACCGCTTTGCACCGGAAGATGGATGTACTTGCAGATGTTGGGGTACCTCGCCATCACCACCAACACCTTGTCGGTCATGTCCTTGGGGTGACTGGTGCTGTAGCGGATGCGCAGGGTAGGGCAGGCCAGTGCCACCATCTCCAGCAGGTCGGCGAAGTCGACCCTTAGGGGAAAAGCGTCGGACGATGGAAGCCCCTCTCCCCCGGAGAGGGGTTGGGGTGAGGCTGCATTCCCCCCTTCTCCTTGGGAGAAGGGGACGGGGGATGAGGTGTATTTGTAGCTATCCACGTTCTGCCCCAGCAGCGTCACCTCTTTGTATCCCTTGGCCACCAGATCGCGGCATTCGTCCACAATGCTGTGCGGGTCACGGCTGCGTTCACGGCCTCTGGTGAAGGGCACCACGCAGAAGGCGCACATGTTGTCGCAGCCCCGCATGATGGTGACAAAGGCCGTTACGCCGTTCGTGTCCAAACGCACCGGCACGATCTCGCCGTAGGTCTCCTCGCGGCTCAGCAGCACGTTCACGGCTTTCTGGCCGGTGCCTACTTTCTCCAACAGCTCGGGCAGGGTGCGGTAAGCATCAGGACCCACCACCAGGTCCACCACTTTCTTCTTCTCCAGCAGCTCTTCGCGCATGCGCTCGGCCATGCAGCCCAACACACCCACCTTCAAGCCCTTGTTGCGGGCCTTCAGGTTGTTCATCTCGTTGATGCGCTGCAGCACGGTGTACTCGGCCTTCTCGCGGATGCTGCACGTGTTCAATAGCACCAGATCGGCCTCTTCGGCGCTCTTCACAGCCGTGTAGCCGTCCTTCGCCAATATGCTCGCCACGACCTCACTGTCGTTCACGTTCATTTGGCAGCCGTAGCTTTCTATGTACACCTTCTTTTGCACTGGCCTTCGGAAATGGCCCGCAAAAGTACGTCTTGACCGGGGTGCTGACAAGCTGTCAGGAGTGGTCGATATGGGCTTGGACCTGGGATCACTTCCCCGGCAGGTACTCCAAGCTCACACTATTGATGCAGTAGCGCTGCCCCGTCGGCTTCGGGCCATCATCGAACACGTGGCCGAGGTGGGCGTCGCAGCGGCCGCAGGTCACCTCCGTACGGATCATGCCGTGCGTGCGGTCCATGTGGTATTGCAAGGCGTCCTTGCGGTCGGTCTTGAAGAAGCTGGGCCAGCCACAGCTGCTGCTGAACTTGGCGTCGGCCTGGAAGAGCACGTTGCCGCACACGGCACAAGCGTATGTGCCGATGCCCTCGAAGTCCCAGAACTTGCCGGTGAAGGGCCGTTCGGTACCCTTCTCGAACGCGATGTAGTAGAGCTCGTCCGGTAGCAGTTTCTTCCACTCGCTCGTGGGCACGCTCAGCTTCGCGGTATCGCTGTGCGAGTAGTAAGGATTGTTGCTGTGGTCATATTGGCTGGTGGTATCCATGGTGCTGGTGCTCTTGCTGCGCGATTGTCCATTGCTGTTGCCACAACCGGCCAGTATGAGGGCTGCTGTGAGCAGTAGTGGAAAGGTGTGTGTGTTGAACATCATTTGCTTGGCGGCATCAAAGGAACGGTGGATCTGGATGAGGGGCTAAAGAGGTGAGGAAGGGTAGGAAGGTGATGGAGGCAATGGAGGTGGAGCCAGGTGATGAAGTTTGCGGCGGTGCCTCCTCCCTACCTTCCCTGACCTCCCTTCCCTCCCTTACCTCCTCGATCTAACGCATCAACATACGAGCGTGGTGCTTCGTTCGGATCGAAAGTGGAACCGTTCATGGCCCCCGGACGCACTGTTGAAAAAAACCTTCCCCCTAAAGGGGAAGTAGGGGAGGCAGAGAAAGTCGAGTGAACCGATCGGTGTTCCATGCCCTTTTATTTGCCCCCCGAAAAGCCAGAGTCATGTCCAAGAAGAGTGCAGGCGATCTCGTGATCGTGGAGTCCCCGGCGAAAGCGAAGACCATCGAGAAGTACCTCGGTACCGGTTATACCGTGCTTAGCAGTTTCGGCCACGTTCGCGATCTGCCCGAACGTGACATAAGTGTGGATGTGGAGAACGGCTTCGAGCCCAACTACATCATTCCGGACGATAAGAAGGACCGCCTGCGCCAACTGCAGCGCGAAGCCGACAAGTCCGCCACCGTATGGCTCGCGACCGACGAAGACCGCGAAGGGGAGGCCATCAGCTGGCACCTCAAGGAAGCCCTCGGCCTCACTGCCGACAAGGTGAAGCGCATCACCTTCAACGAGATCACCAAAACGGCCGTGATGAAGGCCATCGAGAACCCGCGTGAGATCGACGTGCATTTGGTGGATGCGCAGCAGGCGCGTCGTGTACTGGATCGTTTGGTGGGTTACGAGCTGAGCCCTGTGCTTTGGCGAAAAGTGAAGCCCGGCTTGAGCGCTGGCCGTGTGCAGAGCGTGGCCGTGCGCATCATCGTGGAACGGGAACGCGAGATCCTCGACTTCAACAGCAAGAGCGCATTCCGTGTAACGGCCGTGTTCACCACCTCCACAGGGGCACAAGTGAAGGCCGAACTGCCCACACGTTTCGCCACCGAGGCGGAGGCCATGGAGTTCCTGCAAGGCTGCATCGGTGCCAACTACACGGTCAACGCCGTGGAAAAGAAACCCGGCAAACGCACGCCGGCCGCGCCCTTCACCACATCCACGCTGCAGCAGGAAGCCAGCCGCAAACTGGGCTACGGGGTGGACCGCACCATGCGGATCGCCCAAGGACTGTACGAGCAAGGCCACATCACCTACATGCGTACCGATTCGGTGAACCTCAGCGAAACGGCCATCGCTGCCGCTGCGGCGCAGATCACCGCGCAATACGGCGAACGCTATAGCAAAAGCCGACGCTACACCAGCAAGAGCAAGGGCGCCCAGGAGGCGCACGAAGCCATTCGCCCGGCGGATATGATGGTGCGCAACGCCGGTGCGGACCGCGATGCCGAGCGCCTCTACGACCTGATCTGGAAGCGCACCCTCGCCAGCCAGATGGCCGATGCCGAGTTGGAGAAGACCGTGGTGGACATTGCCATCAGCACCCGACCGGGCCAGGTCTTGAAAGCTTCCGGGGAGGTGATCCTCTTCGACGGCTTCCTGAAAGTGTACATGGAGGGCAAGGACGATGAGGATAGTGAAGAGCAGGAGGGATTGCTGCCCGACATGAAACAGGGTGAGAACCTGGGCATGCGTGAGCTGACCGCAACCGAACGTTTCGATCGCCCTTCGCCGCGCTTCACTGAAGCCAGCCTGGTGAAGAAGTTGGAGGAACTCGGCATCGGCCGCCCTTCCACCTACGCTGCAACCATCAGCACCGTGCAGAAGAAGAACTACGTGGTGAAGGAGGATCGCGAAGGCACCAAGCGCAACTACCGCATTCTTTCCCTGGCCAACGATAGTATCACCGACAGCACCGCAACGGAGAACGTGGGTGCCGAGAAGCAGAAGCTGTTCCCCACCGATATCGGCATGGTGGTGAACGATTTCCTGGTGGAGCACTTCCCCACGGTGGTGGACCTGAACTTCACGGCCAAGGTGGAGGAGGAGTTCGACGTGATCGCCGAAGGCAAGGAGAACTGGCGCGAGATGCTGGCGCGTTTCTACAAGCCTTTCCATGCCACCATCGGTACGGTGAGCGATACCGCCGAACGTGCCACGGGTGCCCGCGAACTGGGCGTTGATCCCGCCAGCGGCAAGAAGGTCTATGCGCGCATCGGTCGTTTCGGTGCCATGATCCAGATCGGTGAGGCCGACGATGAAGAGAAGCCTCGCTTCGCCAGCCTGCGCAAGGACCAGAGCATCGCCTCCATCACCTTCGAGGAGGCCATGGACCTATTCAAGCTGCCCCGCACAGTGGGCAGCCGTGATGGCGAGGATGTCGTGGTCGGGATCGGACGCTTCGGCCCGTACGTGAAATTCGCGGGTACTTTCGCCAGCCTTACCCCGGAGGACGATCCGCTGGAGATCGATCTGCAGCGTGCCATCGAACTTATCGAGCTGAAGAAGATCGCCAATGCCACCCGCGATCTGGGCGAGTACCAAGGTGAGATGATCGTGCAGGGTCGTGGACGTTTCGGACCCTTCGTGAAGCACGGAAAGCTCTACGCCAACATCCCCAAGGCGGAGGATCCCGCAACGGTCACATTCGAGCGCGCAGTTGAACTGGTGGAGGCCAAGAAGGCCGGTGCCCGCCAGAACGTGCTGAAGGAGTTCGAGGGTTCAGTGATCCAGGTGTTGGATGGCCGCTACGGTCCGTACATCACCGACGGCAGCAAGAATGCGAACCTGCCCAAGGAGACCAAGCCGGAGGACCTGAGCTTGGAGCAGGCAACGGCCTTGCTTGCCGCTGCTCCGGAGCGAAAAGGCGGCAAGGGACGGAAAGGGGCACGCAGCGCTGCGCCAGCCAAGAAGGCCGCGCCGAAAAAGACGGCCGCCAAGAAAGCCGCGCCGAAAAAAGCAGCGAAGAAGGCGGCCCGCAAAAAGGCTTGAGGACCAGTACTGCGCAAGCATTCCACACGGTTGCCAACAGCAGGGTGTGGGCAGAACGGGTTCTTGGCCGCGCATGGTCGCCTTGCTCCACGCCGAACTTCGTCTCCGAACGATCGGTGGCGGTCCAGAGCATTTCTGATCGCCAGATCTTCTGATCGGTGATGGACATCAGCATCTACTTCAGGCCTTCGGAGCGTTTCGGAGCCACACGCCCCGAGTGGCTTCCCAATTCGTTGGGTGACAATACCCGCTTCCATCGCTCCGGAAAGGCCTTCCCTGCTTTGGAAGGCGCACAATTGGCCATCTTCGGTGTGATGGACGATCCGGGACATGCCCGGCCACGCACGTGTTCGGAAGCACCTGACGCCATCCGCGAAGAGCTGTACAATTTGTACATGCCCGCCGACCACTTGCAGATCATCGATCTCGGTGACATCCATCCCGGTGCCTGTGCCGCCGACACGCAACATGCCGTGGCCGAGACACTGGCCGAGTTGATGCGCATGAACATCGTTCCCATCATGCTCGGTGGTGGACAGGGGCATACCTACTCACAGTACCTCGCGTACGAGATGTTGGAGCGAACGGCTAACCTGGCCTGTATCGATGCCCGTTTCGATCTGGGTGAGCCAGGACAAGGCTTGGCGGAAAGCAGTTACCTCAGCCACATCGTGCTGCGCCAGCCCAACTTCCTGTTCAACTACAGCAACCTGGGCTTCCAAACCTACCTGGTGGACCAGCCGGGCATCGAGCTTATGGACAAGCTCTACTTCGATGCCCATCGCCTTGGTGAACTACGCGCCAACCTGGCGGATGCTGAGCCTGTGTTGCGCAACGCCGATACGCTCAGTGTGGACATGACGGCCGTTCGGCGCAGCGACGCGCCCGGAACCACACGGCCTGGTCCGAACGGATTCCACGGTGAGGAGATCTGCCAACTGATGCGTTATGCCGGGGTCAGCGAGAAGATCAGCTCGGTGGCCATCTATGAAATGGACCCCGCCCGGGATCAGGACGGGACCACAGCACAACTCGTGGCCCAGATGGTCTGGTGTTTTCTCGATGGCTTCCGCAGCCGCACCAACGACCTGCCTTGGCTGGACCGCAAACGCTTCGTGCGCTTCCGCATCCCCATCCGTGGCCATGAGCAGGAACTGGTGTTTTACAAGAGCAACGTGAGCGATCGCTGGTGGATGGACATCCCGTACCGGGCGGAACAAGAGGCCCGCTTCGAACGTCATCACCTCGTGCCCTGTTCCTATTCGGACTACCGGATGGCGTGTAGAGAGGAAGTGCCGGACCGATGGTGGCGCACTTTCCAAAAGCTTGCTTGACCTCGTGAGCGGTCGCAGCCGCACCGACCCCGCATGTTTGCCGGGGAAATTTTGTCGGATCGGATGTTTGTTATATTGGCGCCGGGATCGGAGGGGTCCCAGGGGATTTTTCGTCCCCTCCAACTCTGTGCCAACCGAACGGAACAATCGTATGAGGGGGATAATTACCGCAGTCTTCTGCGCGGTCGTGGTGAGCGCTTCGTTCGCTCAACAGGATCCACAGTTCACGCAATACATGTTCGACCGGCTGTCGGTCAACCCGGCTGTTGCCGGTGTGGGGGGGCAGCTCTGTGGTACGGCATTGCTCCGACAGCAATGGACCGGCTTTGATGGGGCTCCCAAGACGGGCCTGCTCAACGCCTCCATGCCCATCGCCAGCATCAGCAGCGGCGTCGGCCTGTCCGTATACCTCGATGAATTGGGACAGCAGAAGAGCACGTTCGCCCGTTTCCATTACTCCTTCCACCGCAGGGTGGCTGGCGGTAAGGGGACGCTTGCTTTCGGTCTCTACGCCGGTATGGGCAGCCATACATTGGGTCGCAACTGGTTGGCACGCGATCCCGTGACCGATGATAACGCCATCCCCGCCAACGGGCAAAGCGACGGTGGTTTCGACCTCGGCGCAGGCATCTACTACCAGAGCTCCAAAGTGTGGGTGGGGGTCTCCAGCACGCACCTGCCGGAAACGGAGCTCGATGATGTGAGCATCAAAATGCGCCGTCACTACTTCGTGCAAGCCGGTTACAATTGGGTCCTTGCGAACGACGATAAGTACGTTCTTCAGCCTTCGACCATGATCAAGAGCGACGGCTCTTCCATGCAGGTGGACCTGAACGCCACGTTCCTCTATAATAACATGGTTTGGCTGGGCGTTTCGTACCGTACTGAAGATGCTGTGGCACCCATGATCGGTTACCAGTTCGCCCCCAATCCGAAGTCCATGCTGAAGCTGGGCTACAGCTACGATGTTACCACCTCCCGCCTGAACAACTACAGCAGCGGAAGCCATGAGGTGATGCTCAACTACTGCGTGCTGCTGGAGAAGCAACCCAAAGCACAACGCCACTTCAATACCCGATACCTGGGTCAGTGACCAAGTGTAACCCGAGAACAGCAACCGCCGTAAACTGCCACGTCCATGGTGTCCGCTTACCCGGATCACCGCCGATGGACATCCCTGCAAGGATCAAGGAACAGAACGGCATAACCTGGAAGAGCATGCAACGTCCCATTTTTTATCTCTGTGCCATAGGCTTGCTGGCGAGCTGCGGCAGGGGTGGTCAGGGGCAACTGATCGGTGTCCAGAACAGACCGTCCTGGTACCAAGTGGACCCCTATGGTATGAACTACATCGGCATGGGCTCCTTCGTGATGGGGCCCAGCGATCAGGACGTACCCTACGCCATGGTCTCCAAGAGCAAGACCGTGTCCGTGCAGGCGTTCTACATCGACCAAACGGAGATCTCCAACAACGAGTACCGTCAGTTCGTGTATTACGTAAGGGATTCCATCGCCAAGCGCATTCTGGGCGATGAGGATATCGGATACCACGTGTTCACGGAGGATGAGTACGGAGAGGACATCGATCCCCCGATCATCAACTGGAAGGAACGGATCTATTGGGATGGTGATGATGAGCGCGAAGCTTTGGCGGAATTGTTCCTGCCTGAAAGCGAGCGCTTCTATCGCCGCAAAGAGATCGATACCCGCAAGCTGTTGTTCGAATACTGGTGGATCGACCTGAAAGAAGCGGCTCGCAAAGGGACCGCTCCGAACTGGACCCGCGACCTGGACCTCAGTTACACCAACGTGAAGGGACAGAACAACGCGATCCGGGGGCACAGCGACCGCTCGCAGTTCATCATCCACGAGATCATCCCGATCTATCCGGATACGCTGGTATGGGTGCACGACTTCACGTACTCCTTCAACGAGCCGATGACCGAGAACTACTTCTGGCATCCGGCCTATGATGATTACCCGGTGGTGGGCCTCACCTGGCAGCAATGCAACGCGTTCAACGTTTGGCGCACGCAGCTGATGAACACCTGGTTGTCCTACAACGGCGATGCCTACATCAACCGCTTCCGCCTTCCTTCCGAGGCTGAGTGGGAGTATGCGGCGCGCGGTGGTCTGGACCTTGCACCATTCCCTTGGGGCGGTCCTTATGTGCGGAATCGTCAGGGCTGTTTCTTGGGCAACTTCAAGCCGCTTCATGGCAACTACGTGGATGACGGAGGTTTCCATACGGTCCCCGTTGACAGCTACACCCCCAACGATTACGGGCTGTACAACATGGCAGGTAATGTGGCCGAATGGACGAACACCGCTTTCGATGAGAGCGTGTACGATTTCGATCATGACCTGAACCCGGAGTACAGCTACGATGCGCTCGCCAACGATGTGCCTGCACTGAAGCGCAAGGTCATTCGTGGCGGTTCATGGAAAGACATCGGCTACTACATGCAGACCGGTACACGCAGCTACGAGTACCAGGATACCGCCAAGGCATACATCGGTTTCCGTTCCGTAATGACCTACCTGGGTCGCGGAAAGGCT
The DNA here is from genome assembly GCA_019638115.1 of Flavobacteriales bacterium. Taxonomy (GTDB): domain Bacteria; phylum Bacteroidota; class Bacteroidia; order Flavobacteriales_F; family PHOS-HE28; genus PHOS-HE28. The sequence goes on from JAHBUK010000003.1 coordinate 590,023, forward strand.
GTGAATGCCAACGACCTTTGATCATGCTCTGTGCGTGACCGTTACTTGGACCGAACGGTCGCATTCAGCAATTCGGAAGACCTTCAGAACAACCTAAAACGCAAGGAAGAACAATGAAACCCGGGAGCAAGAAGTGGAAGAACTTCATGGCCAAACTGTATGGCTGGGGAGCGGCATTGGTGATCGTTGGAGCACTCTTTAAGATCGAACACTGGCCATTTGCCAGCGCATTTCTCGTGATCGGTCTTAGCACCGAGGCCATCATCTTCTTCTTCTCAGCCTTCGAACCTCCACATGAGGATCCCGATTGGAGCTTGGTGTACCCTGAACTGGCCACCGGTGACCACGCGGAGGGTGATGACTTCAAGAAGGAGGACAACCGTTCCGTTACCGAGCAGTTGGACGATATGCTGGAAAGCGCCAAGATCGAGCCCGAACTGATCGCCAGCCTGGGCGATGGAATGCGCAACCTGAGCGAGCAGGCCAAGCACATGGGGCAGATCACCGGAGCTGCTTCCGCAACCAACGAATATGCCAGCAGCCTGAAGGACGCCTCCGAGAAGGTGAGCAGCTTGAGCGACAGTTATGCCAAGGCCAGCGAGAGCTTGGTGGGGCTTACTGCCAACGTTGATGCCGGTCGCAATGCGGGTGAAAGCCTGCAGAAGATGAGCCAGAACCTCAGCGCGCTCAACGAGATGTACGAGATGCAACTCCGTGGCAGCCGCGAGAAGTTGGAAGCTGCCAACCAGATGTTCGAGGGTATGAGCGAGATGCTCTCCAACCTGAAGAACTCTGTGGACGACACCAAGCGCTACAAGGAGAACATCGCCGAGCTTAGCGACAACCTGGCCAAGCTCAACACGGTGTACGGCAACATGTTGAACGCCATGACCGTCCGCTAAGCAACAGTGCTTGGACGTTCAGAAGCCTATTAACCTACTAGGACAATGGCAGGAGGTAATCTGTCCCCGAGGCAGAAAATGATCAACATGATGTACTTGGTGCTGACGGCGCTGCTCGCGCTGAACGTATCCAAGGAGATCCTCGACAGTTTCGTGACGGTCAATACGGGCTTGGAGATCACCAAGCAGACCTTGTCCACGAAAATGAACGAGACCTACGACCAGTTCGGAAAGCTCGCAGGTGAGAACCAGGAGAAATACGGACAAGCATACAATGCGGCCAACTTGGTCAAGAGCAGTGCGGATAGCCTGTTCAGCTACATCGACACCATCAAGGCCCAAGTGATCGCCCAAACCGAAAAGCTCCCCATGGATTCGGTGGTCATGAAGGATGAGAACGGTCGCCCTTACCTGCGTCCGCTTGATTTGGTGAGCGGCAAGGACAATTACACGGTCCTCACGAACTTCATGGGCATGGGTGATCCCGGAATGCCCAAGGAGGTACCCTATGGCGCTGTGGAACTGCGTGGGAAGCTCGAGGCGTTCCGCGAGAACCTCAAGGCCGCCGCCACTGGTAACGATGTGCTGATCGCCAACTTCGATCGGATGTTCACATTCGATGGCATGAAGGACTCAGGTGGCAAACCAGTGAGCTGGGAGGCCCTGAACTTCTATCATGTTCCATTGGCAGCCGGTGTCACCATCCTTTCCAAGATCCAGATGGACATCCGCAATGCGGAGGCCGAATTGGTGAACTGGATGATGGGTGAAGTGGAAGGTCAGAGCTTCAAATTCAACAAGCTTACCGCGATCGTAAAACCCCAGAGCAGCTACGTGACCGTGGGTGGGACCTACCGTGCCGAGATCTTCCTCGGTGCCTACGACGACCAGAACGTTCCTGAAGTATACATCGCTGGTCCTGGCGCCAAAGTGGATTTCGAGAACAAGAAGATCATCGGCGAGGCGGTCAAGCTTCCCATGGAGGGTACAAAAGCCAAGCTGGAGCAAGGAGCCGGAGGTGCCGGTTTGCGCACCGTGAGCGGTATCATCAAGTTCAAGCCCGTTGGTGGTGAAGAGCAGATCGAAGCTTTTGAGACCACCTACGAAGTGGCCGCTCCCAACGTGGTTGTGAGCCCCACTAAGATGAACGTGTTCTACCGCGGCGTTGACAACCCGGTGGACATCAGCGTGGCTGGTTATAGCGCCAAGGACATCAACGCATCGATCAGCAACGGTACCATATCCAAGGCAGCCAATGGCTACATCGTGAAGCCTGGTGCGGGTAACGATGCAACGGTGAACGTAACGGTGACCAACATCGACGGAACCAAGAAAGCCATGCCCGGTGTGAGCTTCCGTGTGAAGCGTGTGCCGGATCCGGTGCCCGTATTCGCTGGAAAAGGTCCTGCTGATGGCACCATCGGCCGCAGTGAGATGATGGCCGCACAGGGTGTTGTTGCCCGGATGGAAGGCTTCGACTTCGACCTCAAGTTCGAGGTGGTGGAGTTCACCGTGGTGGCGACCATCGGCGGTGAAGTGAAGGACCGTAACATCAAAGGCAACAAGATGACCCCTGAAGCGCGCGAAATGCTGCAGCGCGTGAAGAATGGTCAGCGTATCTGGATCGAGAACGTGAAGGCCAAAGGACCGGACGGTACCATCCGTACCCTCGGAACCCTGGCCCTGAAGGTGAGCTAACCTGAAAAAGCGAACGCCCATGAACATCCGCCTCGCCATACTGATGCTGCCGTTGCTCACCCTGTGTGGTGGTGCAACGCAGGCTCAGACCGTGCTCGACGGTGCGTACATCAAGGAGCACACCCGTACCAAGCGAGTGGTGCCCTACACGCACATCCGTGAGGCCGACGTGATGTGGGCTCGGCGCGTGTGGCGCCAGATCGATCTGCGCGAGAAGATCAATCACCCGCTCTATTACCCCACCACACCGACCACGGACCGCAAGAGCCTGTTCGATGTGATCCGTCAGGGCCTTTTGGTCGATGGTTCGATCACGGCCTATGATGACGGTCTGGGTGAAGGTGACCAGTTCAAGAAGGCACTGCTGCCAATGGAGGTGAAGCAGTTGCTTGAGAAACGCGACACCTTGCAGACGGAGGACCCCGATACCGGTGAACTGAAGGAGGTGATCATCGACAACCCCATCACCGCTGCCGACGTGATCTCCTACAAGCTGAAGGAGGATTGGATCTTCGACAAGCAGCGCTCGGTGGTCGATATCCGCATCATCGGTATCGCACCGGTGATCGCTGACAAAGGTTCCGATGGTGAGTTCCGTGGTCCGAAGACGCTCTTCTGGCTCTACTTCCCGGAGTGCCGCTACGTCTTCGCCAACTGGGATTCCTTCAACCGGGAGAACGATTCGGAGCGTCGCAGCTTCGAGGACCTTTTCTGGAAGCGCCAGTTCAGCAGCTACATCACCAAGTGGAGCAACGTGTACGACCGCTCCGTGAACATGTACAAGACCGGTCTTGATGCCTTGTTGGAAGGCGAGGAGATCAAGCAGGCCCTGTTCGAGTTCGAGCACGACCTCTGGAACTTCTGAGTTTCCAAGCAATTCTTGATGAAAGCCCTCCGCCCAGCGGGGGGCTTTTTTCTTGCGGATATGTGAACGGATCCCTGGTTGGGGCGCGTTGTCCATGAAGCCCCTCCGACATGCGATCCTCACCCTCCACGGCCACATGCGTGTGGCTCACGTTCAGCGCCTTTTCCGCGAACGCCCAGTTGCTCGAGCCTCCGGTGCTGGATAGGCCGATACCCTACGTCCACATCCGGGAGGCTGATGTGATGTGGGCGCGACGTGTCTGGCAATGGATCGACCTGCGGGAGAAGATCAACCTGCCGCTCTACTACCCCCTGGAGCCTGCCAACGGGCGGAAGGCCTTGTTCGATGTGCTCCGCGATGCGCTCCTGATCGAAGGGAGCATAACGGCCTACGACGATGGACTCGGGGATGGTGACCAATTCCTTAGGCCGCTCTCGAAAGTGGCCCTGCAGCGATTACTGCAACGCGTGGATACGGTCCACACCGAAGACCCGGATACTGGTGACCAGCTCCAAGTGATCACCGCTTCGCCGGTGCAGGCTTCGGAAGTGATCGGCTACAAGCTGAAGGAGGACTGGATATTCGACAAGCAACGGTCGGTGTTGGAGATACGGATCATCGGTCTGGCGCCTGTGATCGCGGACAAGGGGCCGGATGGCGAGTTCCGCGGCCCCAAGACCCTGTTCTGGCTGTACTACCCGGAATGCAGGTATGTGCTGAACGCCGCCGTGGTGCAGAACCGTGAGAACGATGCTGTACGCTTGGGCTTTGATGACCTCTTCCGGAAGCGCATGTTCAACGCGGTGATCACCAAGGCCAGCAATGTGTACGATCGGTCCATCAGCAGTTACGCCACTGGGATCGATGCCCTGCTGGAGAGCGAAGCCATCAAGGAGGAGCTCCTGAACTTCCAATTGGACCTCTGGCACTACTGATCGCAACGACCGCCTTGGGCTTAGCCGTACCTTCGCGGCCCAAATGATAACCGTACAAGGCCTAACGCTCCATTTCGGTGTCCGACCGATGTTCGATGAAGTATCCTTCTTCATCGGCAGTGACGATCGCATTGGGCTTGTGGGCCGCAATGGGGCAGGGAAGAGCACCCTGCTGAAGATCCTCGCCGGGCAGCAGCAATTCGATAAGGGCACCATCGGAAGGCCCAAAGAGCTTACCATGGGATACCTGCCCCAGCAGATGGACCACGACCTGCACCTGAGCCCCTGGCAGGTGGCGGAGAAAGCCTTTGAGGAGGCGCAGCAGCTCAATGCCTCCTTGGAGCGCATCGAGAAGGACCTGATGAACGCCACCACCGATGAGGAGGCCATGGAACTGGCAACCCTGCTGGCCCATGCGCACGAACGGCTCAATGCACTCGGTGCTGGTGATCACGACATGCAGGTGGAGCGCATGCTGAAGGGCATCGGCTTCACGGCACCGGACCTGCACCGCCCCTTGTCCGAACTGAGCGGTGGTTGGCGCATGCGTGCGGAGCTGGCCCGCATCCTGCTGATGCAGCCGGACCTGCTGCTACTCGACGAACCTACCAACCACCTTGACCTGCCGGCCATCCAGTGGCTGGAGGACCTGCTGCGCACCTATCCCGCCGCATTGGTGCTCATCTCACACGACAAAACCTTCCTCGACCGCCTCACCAAGCGCACGCTGGAGGTCTTCGGCGGAAAGATCATCGACCGCAAGGTGCCCTGGAGCCAGTACGTGGAGCTGCGCAAGGTGGAGCGCGAGCAACAGGCCGCCGCCGCGAAGGACCAGCAGAAGTACATCGAGGAGACCGAGAAGCTCATCAACAAGTTCCGCGCGAAGGCCAGCAAGGCCGCCTTTGCTCAGAGCCTCATCAACAAGCTGGACAAGCTGGAAAGGATCGAGGTGGAGGACGAGGACCTGCGCAAGCTGCTCGTGAAGTTCCCGCCCGCGCCACAGAGCGGAAAGCTGGTGGCCGAGGTGAAGAACGTGAGCAAAGCCTATGGGGACAAGGTGATCTTCCGTAATGCGGAACTGACCATTGCCAAAGGAGAACACCTTGCCATGGTGGGTGCCAACGGAACCGGAAAGTCCACGCTTGTGCGTATGGTCGTCGGTGAGGAGCCCTACGAGGGAGCCATCAAGTTGGGCCACAACGTGATACTCGGGTACTATGCCCAGGACATGCCCGAGCGCATGGATCCGCGACGCACCGTGCTGGAAACCGCAGAGGATGCCGCCAGCGAGGACAATCGTGTCCGGGTGCGCGCCATGCTGGGCGCATTCATGTTCAGTGGTGAGGATGTGGACAAGAAGGTGAAGGTGTTGAGCGGTGGCGAGCGGGCCCGCTTGGCGCTTTGCTGCATGCTGCTGAAGCCGCTCAACTTCCTCATCCTCGACGAACCCACGCACCACTTGGACATCCAGAGCAAGGACGTGCTGAAGGAGGCCCTGAAGAACTACGATGGCACCTTCCTGTTGGTGAGCCACGACCGGGATTTCCTCACCGGGCTCACGCATCGGATCCTGGAGTTGGATGAGTTCCGCATCCGCGATCAGCACATGGACATCCTGGAGCTTATCGAGAAGCGGAAAGCCCTGCAGGGTGCGGATATCGGCAAGTCCTCCACGGAACGACCAAAGGCCAAGCAACAAGAGAAGGGTGGAAACGAGCAGCGCGATCGCCGGGAGCGTGACAAGGAGCGGCGCCGGGTGCAGAACCAGGTGGAGCGCTTGGAGAAGCAACTGGCCGAATTGGAGCGCGAGGAGAAGGAGCTACAGGCCGTTGTGATGAAGGGAGGTATCGCTCCTGCGGAGTTGGAGAAAGGCTACACCCGCTTGGGCGAGTTGGCCCAGCGCATCGCGGAGACCATGGCCGAGTGGGAAGGCGCCTCCACGCGTTTGCAGGAACTGGGAGAGGAGGTCGCCTGAGCGGGATCGCTCCGCTGGCGTGTTACGCGCGTGCTTCGTGTGCATTGGTGTTCATGGTGCCGCATGGTGCGGCGCCGTTCCAAACCACCTGCACCATGGCCTCCGGACAACTGCCTCTCCGTCAGAAGATGATCAACATGATGTACCTCGTGCTCACGGCCATGCTGGCCTTGAACGTGAGCAAGGAAGTACTGGACGCATTCGCCATCATGGATGCGGAACTTGTGCGCAGCGAGCGTGCTCACGAGCAACGTTCCCAGCTGGAATATGCGCTCTTTGCCACCGCAGCGGAGCGCTTTCCGGAGAAGTTCGCCGCCAAGCACCTGCAGGCCATGCGCGTGAAGGAACAGGCCGACGCACTGGTGGAGCACATCGAGCGCATCAAGGCGGAGGCCGTTGCTGCTGCGGACAAGCTGGAACCCGCCATGCTGAGGGGCGTGGATGCCACAGGCAGGGACACGCTGCGCGCCCTGATGGCCTTGAACGCCAAGGACGACCGCAGCACGCTCACACGCATGCTCATCGGTCCAGATCCCGCCAAGCCGCACCAAGGCCCGGGCGGTGCGCATCAACTGAAGTTGCAGGTGGCCGCTTTCCGGGACAGCCTGAAAAGCCTGGCAGCAGGGCAGGATGAGACCTTGCTGGCGGCCCTCGATCTGCTGTTCGACCTGGGGGACCGGCGGGATGCATCCGGCACTTGGAACAACTGGGAGTCGGTCAACTTCTACGACGTGCCCTTGGCCGCCGGCATCGCCACGCTTTCGAAGATCCAGGCCGATGTGCGCAGTTCCGAGAACGACCTGGTGAAGTGGTTGTACCGTTCCGTGGAAGCGGACGATTACAAGTTCGGGACGCTTACGGCCGCCGTTATCCCGCAGAGCAATCTCATCATGCAGGGCGATTCCTTCCGCGCCGATGTGTTCCTCGCAGCCTACGATCCACGCAATCCGCCGCAGGTGAATGCCGAGCGGATCGGCGACCTGCCCATCGGTAGCGATGGCAAGGCCAAGCTGCGCCTGCGTGGAGACCAGGTGGGTGAACGGGAAGTGCAGGGCATCATCCGCTTTGAAGGGCCGGCCGGTGTGGAGGAGATCCCCTACCGTACCACCTACCAGGTGATGGCTCCGCTGCTGGTGGCCTCGCCCACCAAGATGAACGTGCTCTATCGCGGGGTTGAGAATCCCGTGGAGATCTCCGTGCCGGGTGTGCCGGCGGAGCGGGTGCAGGCGATCACCAGCAACGGGCGTATCACGCGGCAGGGGCAGGGTTGGGTGGTGCAGGACCTTGCTCCCGGAACCGCCGATGTGTATGCCGTGGTGGGCATGGCCGATGGGAGCAGCAGACGCGTGGGCCCCATGAGCTTCCGCGTGAAGGACCTGCCACCGCCCATGGCCTTCGTGGCCGGCAAGAACGCCACCGACAACAGCGTGGGCAAGGCAGAATTGGCTGCCGCACTGGGGATCTCCGCCCGGCTGGACGATTCACCCTTCAATGCCCCGTTCAACGTTACCCGGTTCCAACTCACTTGGGTGCGCAAGGACGGAACTGTCACCACCTTCACTGCTTCGGGCAACAAGTTCACCACCGAGATGAAGAACGTACTGACCAACTGCCGTCCGAACGACAGGGTCATTTTCGAGGACATCCGGGCGAAACTGAGCAACGGCCAGGGCCGGGAAGTACAGCTGGGGCAGATCTCCTTGCGTGTGCTGTGAAGAAAGATCCTTGCAGGCTCAAAAGGAAAGCCTACATTTGCGGTCCATTGCGGGGTGGAGCAGATGGTAGCTCGTCGGGCTCATAACCCGAAGGCCGTAGGTTCGAGTCCTACCCCCGCTACAAAAGGGGCCGTCTCCAACAGGGACGGCCCCTTCGTATTTCCCCTAAGCGCTTCCTGCTGCCAGTCGCACGGCCGCATCGCTTCGCTTACGATCTTCGAGCCATGGCCCACAAAGCTGGATACGTCAACATCATCGGTGAACCCAACGTGGGCAAGAGCACGCTGCTCAATGCTTTGCTGGGTGAGCAGTTGGTGATCACCAATCCCAAGGCACAGACCACGCGCCACCGCATCCTCGGCATCCTCAACGGGGAGGACCACCAGCTGATCCTCAGTGACACGCCCGGTATCCTGGACCCGCAGTACAAGATGCAGGAGCGCATGATGCACGCCGTGGATGAGGCGCTCATCGATGCGGACATCCTGATCGTGCTCGTGGAACTGGGCCAAAGCCCGGAGCGTGCGGAACAGGTGGTGAAGCGTGCCAAGCGTTTCAAAGGACCGCTCATCGTGCTGGTGAACAAGGTGGATGCTGGCACGGAAGAGCAGGTGCTGGTCGCCTTGCACGCCTGGCAGGACACCTTCCCATCGGCCAAGGTGGTGCCTTTGAGCGCCCTGCACGGGCTGAACGTGGAAGAGTTGCGCAACCACCTGGTGAACAACCTGCCCGAGCATCCGCCCTATTTCCCGAAGGATGAACTGAGCGATCGCAACATGCGCTTCTTCGTGAGCGAGATGATCCGCGAAAAGGTGCTCGCCATCTACAAGCAGGAGATCCCCTACAGCACCGAGGTGGTGGTGAACAGCTTCGTGGAGGAGGAGAACATCATCCGGATCCAGGCCGATGTGATCGTGATGCGCGAAAGCCAGAAGGGCATCATCATCGGCCAGGGTGGAAAGGCCTTGCGCAAGCTCGGCACTGAAGCACGCATGGCGATCGAGCGTTTCGTGGACAACAAGGTGTTCCTTGACCTGCGGGTGAAGGTGGACCCGGACTGGCGAGAGGACGAGAAGAAACTGAAGCGATACGGATATTGAAATGCGAATGCAAAAAGTGAATGGTCATTGGTGAATGGCGAATAGGCGGAATTACGCGTTGACGGATCCTGCCATGCGCACCATTCACCCTTCACACCAAAGCGCTGAGGGGACTCCCATTCACCACTGACCATTCGCCATTCACCAAAGGAACATGGGTAACATCGTCGCCATAGTAGGCCGTCCCAACGTAGGCAAGAGCACGCTCTTCAACCGCCTGATCGAAAGCCGGGAGGCCATCACGGACCCCACCGCAGGTACCACCCGCGACCGGCACTATGGCAAGGCCGAGTGGAACGGCATCATCTTCAGTGTGGTTGATACCGGTGGATACATCTCCGGCAGTGATGACGTGTTCGAGGGAGAGATCCGCAAGCAGGTGAACCTGGCCATCGAGGAGGCCGATTCGGTGCTCTTCCTGGTGGATGTGAAGGGTGGGATCACCGCCATGGATGAAGCCATTGCCACCATGTTGCGCAAGGCCCGCAAACCGCTGTTGCTGGTGGCCAACAAGGTGGATAATCCGCAGGATTCATACACTTCATCGGAGTTCTACAAGCTGGGCCTCGGGGAGGTCTTCAACATCGCAGCCACCAGCGGTGCTGGCACCGGCGACATGCTGGACGCCCTCGTAGCCACCTTCAAGAAGCCCAGTGAGGAGGAGGAAGAGGACATCCCCGCCATGGCCATCGTGGGCAAACCCAATGTGGGCAAATCCTCGCTGGTGAACGCCTTGCTGGGTCGCGAGCAGAACATCGTGACACCCGTGGCCGGCACCACCCGCGACCCCATAAACACCCGTTGGAACGTCTTCGGGCACGACATCATGCTGTTGGATACCGCCGGTATCCGCCGCAAGGGGAAGGTGGAGGAGGACATCGAGTTCTACAGCGTGATCCGCTCCGTGCGGGCGATCGAGGAAAGCGATGTGTGCCTGCTGATGATCGATGCGCAGGAAGGTGTGCAGCAGCAGGACCTGCACATCCTTTCCATCATCCAGAAGAACGGAAAAGGCCTGGTGGTGCTGGTGAACAAGTGGGACCTGGTCGCCAAGGAGACCAACACCATGAAGAACTTCGAGGCCGAAGTGCGCAAGCGCCTCGAACCCTTCACCGATGTGCCGATCGTCTTCATCTCCGTGCTGGAGAAGCAGCGCATCCTGAAAGGCATGGAGATGGCCATGCAGGTGTACGAGGACCGCAAGCGGCGGATCCCCACGCGTAAGCTCAACGATGAGTTGTTGCCGATCATCGAGCGACAGCCGCCACCCATGTACAAGGGCAAACAGGTGAGCATCAAGTTCATCACCCAGTTGCCCACGCACGTGCCCACCTTCGTGTTCTACTGCAACCTGCCGCAGTACATCAAGCCGAGCTACGAGCGATTCCTGGAGAACCGCTTGCGCGAGCATTGGCGTTTCACCGGGGTGCCCATCCGCCTTTTCTTCCGGAAGAAGTAGGCCTTCGAGGCCAGGCGCTTGAGAGGCCATGTCCGACCTTGTCCAACACCACGATCCTGCTGCCCAAGAAAGGCGATTGGTCGGTTGGCTGGTGCAGTTCCATAAGCGATATGGTTGCTGGTCAGGTGCATCGTGTCTCGCGCTGTTATTGTTGCTCTTCGGGTCCGGCGCGTTCGCTCAACAGGTGCTTGTGGTGGATGCATCGCAGCGGCCGCTGGAAGGCGCCACTTTGTTCGATCCGGAAAAGGGGCGTGCGGCAGTGACCGATGCACGCGGAAGGACCGATGCAAGTGGCTTCGTGGATTCGGATACGATCATGTTCCGCATGATCGGTCATGAAGCGCGAACGCTTTCATGGACCGAACTACGACAACTCGCATTCCGGGTGGTACTGACACGAATGCCTTTCGCCTTGGATGAGTTCGTGGTGAGTGCCAGCCGTTGGGAGCAGGAGTCCGAGCGCGTTCCCGGACAGATCACGGTCATCACGCCGCGCGACGTGGCCTTCAACAACCCGGGCACTGCGGCCGATCTGCTCCAGCAAAGCGGCGAGGTGTTCATGCAGCGCAGCCAACTGGGAGGAGGCAGTCCCATGATCCGCGGCTTCGCGGCCAACAGGGTGCTCATCGTGGTGGATGGTGTGCGCATGAACAACGCCATCTTCCGGGCCGGGAACCTGCAGAACGTGATCGCTGTGGATGCTGACGGTGTGGAGCGCGTAGAGGTGCTGCATGGCCCAGGGGCAATGACCTATGGCAGCGATGCCATCGGTGGGGTGATGGACTTCCACCTCTTGCGCCCGCGCTTCAGTCCTGACAGCGGCATGCTGGTGCGCGGCGGTGCCATGGCGCGCTACGGAACGGCCGCCAACGAGTTGGGTGGCAACGTACACCTTGGTGTGGGTGGGCGCAAGCTGGCCTTCGTGGGCAACGCGTCGTTCACACGCTTCGGCGATCTGCGCGCCGGCAGCAATGGCCCTGCGGACTACCAGCGCCCTTGGTACGTGGAGACCATCAACGGCGTGGACTCCCTGGTGGTGAACAGCGATCCCGATGTGCAGGTAGGCAGCGGCTACAACAATATCAACCTTTTCGGCAAGCTCGCCTTCAAGGCTTCCGATGCGCTGGAACTGGGGCTCAACGTGTATTACAGCACCACCAGCGACATCCCGCGCTACGACCGGCTCATCGAGTTGCGACCCAATGGAATGCCGCGCTCGGCCGAGTGGTATTATGGTCCCCAGGAATGGCGCATGATGAGCTTTAGTGTGCGGCACAGTGCCACAGAGGGACCATGGAGCAATGCCCGTTTCATCGCGGCCTGGCAGGATTACACCGAGAGCCGCAACGACCGCAACTTCCGCGGTGCGAGCAAGCGCACACAGACCGAGCAGGTGCAAGGTCTGTGGATGAACATGGACTTCGAGAAGGAACTTGATGCCCGCACGCAGCTGCTCTACGGCGCGGAGTTCGTCACCAATGATGTGGGCTCCAACGGGATCCGCGTCGATCGGAACAATGGTGCCGCCACGATCATCAATTCACGCTACCCCGATGGGTCCACGTGGAGCACGGGATCCGTGTACTTCGGCGGGATGCACGATGCTACAGAGCGCCTTGCCCTCTCCGCTGGTGCACGGTTGAACTGGTCTGCACTCGCATGCACCTTCGACACCACCTTGTTCCAGTACCCCACCACCAGCACGGATCTGTACAATAGTGCGCTCACGGGCAATTTCGGTGTGGCGTACAGACCTGGTACCGGGTGGAAACTATCGCTCGACCTCAGCACCGGTTTCCGAGCGCCCAACATCGATGATATCGGCAAGGTGTTCGACAGCGAACCCGGCGCGGTGATCGTGCCCAACCCCGGTCTGCGACCTGAGTATGCATACTCCGCCGAGGTGGGCATGGAGAAGACCATCCATGAACTGGTGCGGCTGCGTGGCGGTGCCTATCTCATCCTGTTGGATGATGCCATGGTGCGGCGCCCCTTCACGCTGAACGGGCAGGACAGCATCGTGTATGACGGTGAGCCCAGCCGCGTGGATGCGATACAGAACGCGGCAAGGGCGCGGGTGTACGGTTTCCTGCTTGGTGTGGACGCACGGATCACGAAGTACCTGAGCCTGGACCTACGCTACAATTGGCAGGATGGCGTGGAGCAGGATGATGCGAACACCACGGATGTGCCGCTCCGACACGCACCCCCACCTTTCGGGCAAGCCGGGCTCACGTGGGATCGCAACAAGCTTCGTGCGCAGGTCTTCACCCAATTCAGCGGCGGCTTCGATTTCGATGAGCTACCACCCAGTGAGCAGGCGAAGGCACCCATCTACGCGAAGGATGAATTGGGCCGTCCCTTCTCACCCGCGTGGTACACCTTGAACCTGCGCCTGGCCTATCGGCTGCACAAGGCCTTGCAAGTGACCGCTGCCGTGGAGAACATCACCGATCAACGCTACCGGCCATTTTCCTCCGGCATCTCGGCGCCGGGCAGGAACATCGTCGTGGCATTGAGGGCTACGTTCTGAACGAACGGTTCGTGCTGTTCGAGCCATCTGCGACTTTCATCGATACGTGGACCTTGCCGATCGCCCCCCCCCCGTTGTTTTCGTCGAACGGATAGGTGATTATCCGCAAGAACGCTTAGTTTCACGTTGCGCTTACCCCAAGGATCATGATGAATACACGGACACTCCTTGTCTCTTTCCTGCTTGGAATAGCTGTTCCATGTGTTGCGCAGATCACGGTCGGTGCGATCCCCACGGGTATCCTATGCGCCAACGTGCAGATCGAGCTGCCCTACACGGCATCGGGTACTTACAATGCGGGGAACAACTTCACGGCTGAGCTATCGGACGTCAACGGCTCCTTTGCGACACCAACGGTGCTGGGTTCCGTGGTATCCACGGCCTCGGGAACGATCACCTGCATCTTCCCTGCAGGGCTTTCCGGCAATGGTTTCCAGTTGCGGGTGAACAGCAGTGATCCGCTGGAGTTGGGTGTTCCGACGGCAGGGCTTCTGATGGAGGCGCCTGATGCTGGTACCAGTGCCACCGCCACAATCTGCGGTTCCACGGTGAATGCGCTGCCCCTGCTGGGGGGCACCCCCGAACCGGGTGGGAACTGGATCGTCGTCATGGGCTCGATGACATGGGGGGGCATGGGTGATCTGTTAGCCGGTGTCACGAACGGTTCGGTCGTCGAGTATCATGTGACGTCACCGGGTGGATGCCCTGCCATGGCACTGTTGGAGTTTTATACGGTGCAGCCTCCAAATTCGGGCACCAGTACTTCCATGTCGGTCTGTTCTTCCGATGCCCCGTTCTCGATGTTCCAGGCATTAGGTGGTTTCCCCGATGCTGGCGGCACATGGACGAGCCCGGATGGTGTTCCACAGTCGCCCATCTTCACCCCGGGGATCAGTATGCCCGGCTGTTACACCTACACGGTCGCCGGATCCCTGCCGTGCGCCAGTGCCTCCAGCAGCTTGTGCATCTCGGTGAATGATGCAGCAGTGCTGGGACCGAACTTCAGCATCACGCTGTGCTCGCCCACTCCATACGACATGGGGGCGGGACTCCCGCCGGGCGGAACATGGACCTATTTGGGTGCGGTTCACTCCAATATGTTCACTCCTGGTGTCGACCCCATCGGTCCATACGTGTATACCATTCCTGGCATTCCACCTTGCCAGGCTGCCAGTCTAACAGCACTGATGAACGTGGATGTGCCTGCCAACGCCGGCACCAACGCCACCTTGAACTGGTGCCTCAGCTCCGGTGCGCTCGACCTGTTCGAGCAATTGGGTGGTGCGCCGCAGCCGGGTGGCACATGGACGGACGACAGCGCTACTGGTGCACTGAGCGGAGCGACCTTCAACCCGGCAGGTGTTCCTTCAGGTACCTATGTGTTCACCTACACGGTGGGTGGTGGAGCGTGCCCAGCGGCCAGCGCTTCGGTTACGGTGAACCATAGCGGTGTGTGCATCGTGCCTCCCCAGTACCCGTATCCCGTGGAGTGATCACATGCGGGAAAGCGCATGCTCCAGGTCTGCGATGAGCATGTTGGGATCCTCCAGCCCCACGTATAAGCGTATCATGGTGAAGGGCAGATCCGTGTAGTATCCGCTTGGCCCTTGCAATGCGCATACGGGCCATTGCAAGCTTTCGTATCCACCCCAGCTCACTGCGATCAGGAAGGTCTTCAGGTTATCGCAGAAACGTTCCACGGCTGCAACGTCCGGTGCATCCAGTTCGATGCTCATCAAGCCGGCCACACGCTTCATCTGCTTCTTCGCAAGTGCATGCTGCGGATGACTTTCCAGCCCCGGCCAATGCACACGTTTCACCTTCGGGTGCGCCTCCAGGAAGCGCGCCACCTGCTCCGCATTGTCGGCACTGCGTTCCATACGCAAGGGCAGCGTGCGCAGGCCGCGCATCAGCAGCCACGCATCGTGCGGTGATGGCGCTGCACCAAGCGTCATGAACTCCTTGCTCATCACCTGGCGCATGTGCGCAGCACTGCCCGCGAGCACGCCCGCCACCACATCGCTGTGGCCGTTCAGGTACTTGGTGGCACTATGCGCTACCATGTCGATGCCGAGGTCGATCGGGTTCTGGTACAGCGGACTGTTGAAGCTGTTGTCGCAGAGCGTGATGATGCCGCGCTCCTTGGCGATGGCAGCGACCGCCGCTATATCCTGCAGCTCGAAGGTGAGCGAGTTGGGGCTCTCCAGGATGAAGAAGGTGGTGTTCGGCTTGATGGCCTTGCGGTAGTTCTCCGCATCGGAGCCATCAACGAACGTGTGTTCCACACCGAAACGCACGAGCAGTTCGGCCAGCAGTTTCTTGGTCCAGCTGTAGGGCTTGTGTACGCACACGATGTGATCGCCCGCTTTGGTGAAGCTGATCACCGCCGCCGCGATCGCAGCGCTGCCACTGCTGAAGACCAGCGCATCCTCGGCATGTTCCAGTGCGGCGATCTTCTTCCGCAGCATACCCACGGTGGGGTTGAAGCCGCGCGTGTAGAGCGGGCGCTCCATCTCCTGCTGCACCACGGCACGCATGGCCGCCACGGTGGGGTAGGTGAAGTTGCCGCTCTGTACGATGGGCGGTACAACGGCATCATAGCCGCGCTCACGGTCTTCGCCGAGGTGTGTGAGGATGTGGGAGAGGTCGGCGGACATCTAATGGTTTCAATAGGTTGATACTGTGATGGCAAAGGAACGCATAGGGACGAAGTGGTCCTATGATTCGATGATATGCACTGGGTTACTTGCTCCCTGCGGGAGCGGACGCAGAAATATTCAAACCACGGATGAACACGGATACACACGGATGGGGAGATGAAGCAAGCATCCTGGTCCTATTGCCACATCAGTACATCGAGGCAAACGGATCCGTGTCCATCCGTGTTCATCCGTGGTTAAAGGCATTCACTTCCAAAGCGCCTTCAGGCGCGCGCGAGAAGAGCCCATCACCATCGGTGCGTATCAGCTTGGTTCCCGCTTGAAGAACACGAACCCGTTCTTGCGGTACAATTCATCGAAGGTGCCCAAGGCTTCCACCTCCTCTATATGCGTCACTTTGCACGAGAGGTAGACCGGCCTATCGATCGGGCCATGCCACAGGGTCGCTTCATCAGGCTTTGCTTCGCGCACTCTGCCGTAGAACTGCGGTACATAGCTCTTGTAGCCCTTGGTCATCAACCAGCACTGTTCATCAGCCTTGCTTTCGAAGAACTCCACAGCCGCACTCTGCGAATAGCCTTCGATGCGATTGATGAAAAAGAAGAGCGTAACGGTGACGAAGAGCGCCGTGCCACCGAACACGGCAAGGATGCTTTCGCGGTAGCGGGCTTTGCCGTGCAGTACATGGCCAGCAAGCAATGATGCAAGAAGCAGCGCGCCGGCCAGCGCTTCAAGTCCCGTCCACTTCACGTTGGCATCCAGGTTGGCCAGTGCGAAGGGGTCCTGCGCGAAGAGCGGCTTCAGCATGTTGATGTTCATGCCTGCGAAGGGTACCACGATGAAGATCACCGCCACCAACGAACCCAGGCCACCGAGCACGAAACGCGACCAGCCGAAGGACGCGCGCTTCTTCCAGACACGCTCCAACTGCAGCGCCGCCAGGTACGTGAGCGGGAAGTACGCCATGCTGCTGTAGTGTACGATCTTGGTCTTCACGAAGCTGAAGAGGATCAGCACCACCCAGAAGAGGATCACCATCCAGCGGCGGTGGTCGTTCTGTGCGGCATCGGCCGTGCGGGTCGGCTTAAGCAATTCTTGCAGTGCGAACACCGATGCTGGGAAACAGCCGAGCAGCAGCACCACGAAGTGGTAGCCCACGAAGCCGCCGTGCCCGGCATCCTCGGTGGTGAGCATGGCCACTTGACGCCAGAAGAAGGCCACCATGAACTCCGGTCCGTTGCGTAGCAGATCGATCACGGCCCAGGTGCTGATGCTGAGCAGCGTGGCCAGCGCGATGATGCCCAAGCGCCGCCAGCGCAGGTAGGGCCTGAATCGCCCCCACGCCCAGTACACACCCATGGCCAGGCCGGGAATGAGCACGCCTACAGGACCTTTCGTAAGCACGGCCAGCCCCAGGAACAGCCCGGCCAACCAAGCATGTTTTTCATTGCGGGCGTTCAATGCACCGGCTTGCCGGCTCGGATCGCACTGCACCAGTGTGATGATGGCGTGCAGCCCCAGGAAGATGAAGAGGTTGAACCACGGATCGATGATGCCGCTGCGGAAGTAAAGGTGTGGCAGGATGGAGCCGATGTACGCCAAGGCCCACAGCATGCCGAAGACCTTGCCCCGCAATTGATCGCCGATGCGGTAGATGACCAGCAGCGTGAGCATGCCGCAGATGGCGTTCGGCAGGCGCGCAGCGAACTCGCCGATGCCGAAGAGTTTCATGCTCAAAGCCTGCAGCCAGATGAAGAGCGGCGGCTTCTCGTGGAAGGGCAGGTAGTCGATCTGCGGCTGTGCCCAGTTGCCGGTAACGAGCATCTCGCGCGCGATCTCCGCGAAGTTGATCTCGTCCCAATCGAAGAGGTGTACCGCACCCAGGCCGGGAACGAACAGCAGTGCCGAAGCAAGCAGGATGAGCAGCTGTATGCGGCCGCGCGTGAGCATGGGTCCGAAGGTAAACCGCGCGCCTCAGCGCTTGCCCAGCAGCTCCCAGCCCATGATGCCGGTGCGCGCCAGGAAGTAGCGCCAGCTTACGTGCAGCACACCCAGCCCGTAGGTGACGCTGCGGCTGAAGTTGATGCTGCTGGCCTCATCGAAGTACTTGGTGGGGCAGGTGATCTCGGCCACCTCGTAGCCCTTCCAGAAGATCTGCCCCACGATCTGGTTGTCGAACACGAAATCGTCCGAGAGCCGGTTGTAGTCCACGCTACGGAGCACCTCGCCACTGTAAGCGCGGTAGCCGGTATGGTACTCGCTAAGCTTCTGGCCCATCAGGATGTTCTGCGTGAGGGTGAGCAGGCGGTTGGCGATGTACTTGTACATGGGCATGCCGCCCTTCAGCGCGCCCTTGCCCAGGATGCGCGATCCGAAGACCACCGGGTACACCTCGTTGCCGATCAGCGCGATCATGCTCACCAGCAGCTTGGGTGTGTACTGGTAGTCGGGGTGGAGCATCACCACGATGTCGCCGCCCAGTTCCAAGGCCTTGTCGTAGCAGCTCTTCTGGTTGCCGCCGTAGCCGCGGTTCACCTCATGGATCACAATGTGCTTGATGCCGAGCTGGCGCGCCACCTCCACCGTGTTGTCCGGGCTGCGGTCGTCCACCAGCACCACCTCGTCCACCAGGTCGAAAGGGATCTCGCGGTAGGTCTGCTCAAGGGTGAGTGCAGCCCGGTAGGCGGGAAGTACGACGATCACTTTCTTTCCCTTGTACATGGTCCGGTGGTCCTTGGTGTGTTGGTCCCGATCGACATCCAGCGATCAAGTGCTACATGTCATTTGGTCCGGCGAAGATCGCATCTTGTGCCGTTCGCACTCACAACGGCCGCTCTGCCACACTCACCAAACCTCCGCAGATCCGGATGTGCGGGGGCACATGCGGCCTTTAAGCAGAGAGGATGCGCAGGATTGGAGGTAGTGAACAGGGTGGGGGCTTTTGCAGGGCGCCCCAGGACGGTCACAGGATGTCGGTGACGAAGTCCGCAGGCGAATAGACCTCCAGCTGGGTGGCCGCCTTGGGGAAGTCCTTGCCATTGCAGGTAACAATTGCATCCACCTTGCCCGATCGCAGAGCGGCGAAGTGCTGCATACCATCCTCCAGATCCACAAAGCCACTGGCCATGCTGGCGTAGAAGTCGGCCGTATCCACGGGTGCCATGGTGAACAGGGGGAGAAGAATGGTCATGGCACGTATCACTTTCGGCCGATCGGGCGCTCCTTTCTTCACCTCCCACTTGCGGCCAAGAATGTGCTGTATGTTGGCCATTAGGACCGGCGTTGTGACACCAACGAATTTGCGGTCAAGTAAGGCTTGCATAACCACTTTGCATTCAGGGGTCTGGGCCTCATTGTCCAACATGGCCGCAATGACCACATCGCTATCCACCAGCACACGCATCATGCCCGCTTGGCAGTTTTGGTGCGCCGCGTGCGTGGTGCTTTGGCCTTTGTGGCCATGCGCCCGAGCCGGTCCTTGGAGCGTGCGTCCTCATCGGTAAGTTCAAGGGAGTTGCCAAGCAACTCATCCCAAGATCGGCCTTTGGACTTGGCCTCTACGGCATGGGCAACACCAAGCTCGAATATCTCGCCCAAGCTCATTCCCGTGCGCTTCTTGTGGGCTTCTGCGCGGCGCTTGGCCAATGCATCCACGCTAAGGGTGATCTTCTCTTTCATGTTCCCAAATATACGTACGGTGCATGTGGCTCTACGTATGCTGGCGAACATTACGTCCCAACCCGTACGGAACCCGGCCCTCCAAAACTACGCTGGTCCGATACAAATGTGACCTCCCGATGAACAATGGGCACTTACGGTCTTGAAGTGCAAGTGGCCTTTCAGGAGTCCCTGCGCAGGTTGAGAAAGCCATCACTTTCTCTAACACAGTGGACCCTAACTTACCCGGTTCACGAACATTGCATCTTGTGCCGTTCGCATTCACATGCGTCGGCCGGACACGCTCACCAGATACACCCCGCCAAGTACCACGGCGATCATGCCCACTTGCGCCCAAGTGATGTACTCGTCATCCAGCAGCCCCCAGCCGATCGCCACCACGGGCATCAGGTAGGTGACCGTGCTTGCTGAAAGTGCCGAGGTGCGCTGCAACAGCATGTTCCAAAGCACCAGTGCGAGGGCCGAGCTCAACACGGCCAGCGTTACCACATGGCCGAAAGCACGCCAGCCTGCAGGATGCTCCATAAGCGTCTCGGGCAGGCCGCTGGTGAGGGCTAACACGATGCACACCGGCCCCACGAAGGTGAGCGCCAACGCGGAAATGGCCACGGGCGGCAGTCTGTACAAATACTGCTTCACGATGTTGCCGCTCAGGCCGTAGCCCACGGTGCCCAGGATCGGAAGCAGCGCGTAAAGCGACCAGGTCGGCATGCCGTCGCCCTGTTTCAGCAGGATAAGCCCCGCTGCTCCACCCAGTCCGATCAACACACCGATCACATGCACGGCCCGCAGGCGTTGGCCGAAGAGCAGACCACCGGCCACCAGGGTCATCAGCGGCGTAAGGCTGTTGAGCATCCCGCTCAGCGAACTGTCGATCCGCGTTTGTCCAGTGGCGAAGAGGATCGCCGGTATACCGTTCCCCAACAAGCCTGAACCCAACAAGGGCAGCCAGTGCTTCCGCAGCAGTCCGGCGTGTTTGAGCAGCACCGGGCTTAGCACAAGCCACGCGATGGAAAGCCTTGCCGTGGCCAGCTGCCAGGGGCTCAGCACCGCCTCCCCTTCGTGGAAAAGCCCGCGCTTCATCAGGATGAAGGAGCTTCCCCAGATCAGGGCCAGGATCCCCAGCAGCAGCCAGACCACTGGGACGGAGCGTTGGTTTTGCATGGGGCCGTTGGGGCGCGCGAAAGTACCGCACCACTTCCTATGAACTACTTTTGTAACTCCTTCCACCCGTGAAGCGTCACATGCACAAGCATCATCCCTTCGCCATGAAAGCCAGCCGCTCCCTTCCCCTTGTCGCTATTGCAGTATTTGCACTCTCCTGTGGACGTGCCGATGCACCAATGGACGCGGCTGCCGCGGCTGCCACGGAAGGCATCGAGCGCATCGAGAAGAACGAGGTGATCACCAGCGGAACCCCGGTTGCCACGGCCGACCTGCGGATCGACGGAATGAGTTGCATGATGGCCTGCGGTTCATCCATCCGGAAGGCGCTCAACAAGGTCTCCGGAGTAGCCTCCACGGAGATCATCTTCAACGAAGGGGATGAGGCCGACCATGCCATTGTCACCTATGATCCCACCAAGGTGAACGACAATGAGCTGATCCAAGCCGTGCATGGTCTGTATGACGGTCAGTACAAGGTGACCGCGATCACCATCACCAAGCAGGTGAAGAGCGCTTCCTCCAACGGTGGTGCATCGGGTGCTGGTGCGGAGGATAGCGGGGTTTCCGTGCATATTCCGGCCAATGCCTGGCTGCCCGGCCTGGTGGGTGTGCTTACGCGCATCCTGCGCCATTGAGCCGAGCGAACGATCCATGAAGAGGGGGCTGCGGCCCCCTTTTTTCGTGCCTTGAATACGTGGGCGAACCGGGGCGTTGCTTTCCGTGTTGGATACTTTTGCCGCCCCATGATGAACGCCGATAGCAAGTTGCATGCGCCTGTGGTGAAATGGCTTTTGACCGGATGCGTGCTTATTGCGTACATGGTGGTCATCGGTGGCATAACCCGCCTCACGGGAAGTGGTCTCAGCATCACGGAATGGAAACCCATCATGGGTGCATTGCCTCCCATGAACGATATGGAATGGAATGAGGCTTTCAAGAAGTACCAGGCCATTCCGGAGTACACGCTGAAGAACCAGCACATGGACCTTGACGGGTTCAAACGGATCTTCTTCTGGGAATACCTCCACCGCAACTGGGGGCGTCTCATGGGCTTGGTGTTCATCGTGCCATTCGCCCTGTTCTGGTATCAGGGCCGCTTGAAAGGCTGGCTCTTCAACCGCTCCATCGCAATTCTGGTCGGTGGTGGCTTGGTGGGTGCCTTGGGCTGGTTCATGGTGATGAGCGGCCTGAGTGATAACCCGGACGTGAGCCATTTCCGCCTGGCCATCCACCTCTGCGCCGCGTTCAGCGTGTTCGCCGTGGTGCTCTGGACCGCCCTCGACCTGGCCTCGGGAATGCGTTCGTTCGCTCCGGATGGCAGTGCTGCTGGCCGCTGGGCCCGTGCGTTGTTGGTGCTGCTGGTGGTGCAGATCGTGTGGGGGGCTTTCACTGCCGGGTTGGATGCCGGCCACATGTACAACACCTGGCCATTGATGAACGGTGAGTTCATGCCGGAGAACGTTCGCGCATTCGGGGCGCTCTGGACGGACCTTGCGGATCACAAGGACGGGGTGCAGTTCGTTCACCGGAACCTGGCCTGGCTGGTGGCCGCTGGCTTCGTGGGTTTCGCGGTGCACTACCGCCGCGAGGCTGGACTGCGCCGTGTCTGGGGCTGGCTATTGGCCGCTGTGCTGGTGCAATTCACGCTCGGGGTGCTCACGCTGCTCACCCATGTGAACATCGTGCTGGGTGTCCTGCACCAGTTCGGTGCGCTGCTGTTGCTCGCCGCGTTATTACTGGCCTTGCACGGCACGGGAAGGGTGCGGTCTTCGCAGGCCTGAGCACGATCAACGTCCTGCCCAGCGCAGCGTTGCGCTCACGTGCCGCATGTCCTCCCGGATCCGCGCCGTTACCGGTGCCAACGAATCCGCATTGGGCCGCGAATCGAAGTACAGCGCACCGTACAGGAAGTTGGAAGTGCTGTCCGTGAGGTAGAACACCATGGGGCTGGCCACATCGCCATCCACATCGAACAAGGTGCCGAACACCCGGTCCTCGGGCCTCAACACGCGTTCACGGCCGATGCGTGCGGCCTTCACTTCGTGCTTCTCCTTGAAGATGTGGGCATCCTCGATCAAGGTGTTCAGGTCGCCGTTCACGCGTGACCAGGTGAGGTGCATGGTGGCACGCTGACCGGGAAAGCGCAGGTCGTACCAGCGGGCTTCAGGGCTGCTGCGCCGTTCCACCATGCGCGCGTAGGCAGGCAATTCGGCGGAGAAACTCCGCTCGTCAACCCAGGTCGCATAGCTCTTCTCCGGCAGGTCCAGGCGGAGCCAGCCTTTGGGCTTGGGCACCGGGTCTTCGTTGCAGGAAGCAAGTGCGAGCGCCGCCAGCAGAAGCATGCCGATATGATCAATCCGCATCCGCATGCATGATCAATTTCACGCGCCGGATGCGCTTGTTGTCCGAGCCTTCGATCACGAAGGTGAAGTGCTGCAGGTCCACACGTTCACCTTTCTTCGGTATGCGTCCGGTCATCTCCAGGATGAAGCCGCCCAAGGTGCCGCTTTCGCCCCGGTGTTCCTCGAAGACCTGCCCATCGATGCCCAGTACCCTGTACAAGTCCGGTAAGGGTGCGCGGCCTTCGAAGATGTAGGTGTGATCGTTCAGCTTGCTGTAGATCAGGTCCTCGTCGTCGTATTCATCGGTGATCTCCCCTACGATCTCCTCGATCACGTCCTCCAAGGTGATGATCCCGCTGGTGCCACCGTACTCATCGACCACCACGGCCAGATGGACTTTCTGCACCTGGAATTCCTTCAGCAGGTCGTCCAGTTTCATGCTTTCCGCCACGCAGTACGGCTCGCGCAAGAGCTTGTGCCAGTCCAGCGCCGGGTCGTCTATGTGGGGCAGGATGTCTTTGATGTAGAGGATGCCCACCACACGATCCAAGGTCTCTTCGTAGATGGGCACCCGCGAGAAACCGGAGTCTACGATCGCCGCCAGCAGCTCTTTGAAGGTCAACTCCTTGTCGAAGGCCACCACCTCGGTGCGCGGTCGCATCACCTGCTTCACCTCGATGTTGCCGAACTTCACGATGCCGCGCAGCATGCGCTGTTCCTCGGCGTTGGTGCCTCCATCCTTGGTGAGCTCCAGCGCGTGGCCGAGCGAATCCACGGAGATGTTGTGCGAGTTGATCCGCTGGAAACGCTTCTCTATGAATTGTGTGCTGTTCACCAGTGCGGTGCTGAGCGGTCCGAAAGCCCAACGCAGCGCACTGAGCACGGGTGCCATGCGTAGGGCCACCTGCACCGGATGGCCGTTGGCGTAGACCTTTGGGATCACCTCGCCGACCAGCAGCAGGATGAAGGTCACACCCAATACCTGTATGGCGAAGACCACCAGCCCTGACAGCCCTTCGATATTGATCAGCGAGTCGATCACGAACGCCGACAGGATGATCGCACCCACGTTCACCAGGTTGTTGGCGATGAGGATGGTGGCCAGCAGACGCCGGGGTTTCGATACGAGGTCCATCACGCGCTGGCCTGCTGGTCCATGCTTCTCCTTCAGGTCGCGCAATTGGGTCGGCGACAGGGAGAACAAGGCTACTTCACTGGCTGACATGGCTGCGGAAGCGACCAGGAGCAGAAGCACGACACCCAAGGCGATCGCTGTTTCCACGTCCAATGGACGCATCAACAGGAACGGCAATACGCTATGTGCGGAC
Organism: Flavobacteriales bacterium; assembly: GCA_019638115.1. Classification (GTDB taxonomy): domain Bacteria; phylum Bacteroidota; class Bacteroidia; order Flavobacteriales_F; family PHOS-HE28; genus PHOS-HE28. Next base: position 614,380 of record JAHBUK010000003.1, read on the forward strand.
GGAGGCTCCAAAAGCGGGGATGCAAGGAGAGATGCAGGGTCCACGATCAGAACGGCAGGTCATCCTCATCACCGGCCGATGCTGGCTGGGGGGCGGATACCGGTGCCGCTGGTGCGGAGGCTTGCGCTGGGCGTGGGGCCGCTGCGGATCCTTCGCCGGCAGCACGGTCCAACATGGTCATCTCATCGGCATGGATCTCGGTGGTGTAGCGCGTGTTGCCGTCCTTGTCCTGCCATTGGCGTGTGCGGAGCTTGCCTTCCACGTACACCTTGCTGCCCTTGCGCAGGTAGCGCTCGGTGATCTCGGCTAGGCCACGCCACGCCACAATGCTGTGCCACTCGGTCTGCTCGCGCTTCTCGCCGGTCTGCTTGTCCTTGTAGGTCTCGCTGGTGGCAATGCGGAAATTGGCAACACTGGCGCCGTTCTGCAGGTGGCGCACTTCAGGGTCGGCACCGAGGTTACCGATCAAGATCACTTTGTTCACTCCGGCCATGGTCGTTCTTACTGGGAGCCCAAAGATAGTGCTTCATCCCCGGCGTACTTGGTGGGGGCTCCATGCTGCGCTTGGCCGCGGCTACCGCGGACTTCACACCCGCTTCTCCGGAAGTTCCCCGTTCAACCAGCGCTCCACCAAGCGCGGAACGGCCACGCTGTGTATCCGGTCTTTCGGCACCCATTGCCGATCTGATGAAAACTCGGGTTCCAATGCGATGGATACTCGCCAGAACACGGCCTGGATGCGTTGGTGGCTGAGCACGTGCACCACCCGTTCGGAACGTGCGGTGGGAACGGCTCCTGGCAGGAAGGTCCGCAGGCTGTTCAGCAGTCCTTTGCTGCCAAGGGCTTTGGTGGATTCCACCAAGGGGAGCTGGTGCAGGCCCTCCCAGATATCACCTGGGCCACGACGTTCCATCACAAGGCCCTGTGGTCCTTCGATGTGCAGGTAGTTGAAGTGGCGGATGCGAACCTTGGTCTTGCCGACTTTCACAGGTAGCCTGTCGATCGCATCGTGGGCACGTGCCAGGCACTTGTCCGCCAAGGGGCACTGGTGGCACAAGGGTTTGCGGGGTGTGCAGACCGTTGCGCCCAACTCCATCAATGCCTGGTTGTGGTCGCCGGGCGCTTGTGCGTCGAGTAATTCGGCCGCGCGCTCCCGGAATTCCCGTTTGCCGGCCGTGCTGTCGATGGGTGTGGAGATGAGCAGGAGCCTGGCCAGCACCCGGTACACGTTGCCATCCACCACCGGTTCCGGTATTCCGAAGGCAATGGAAGCGATCGCTGCGGCCGTGTAGTCGCCCACGCCCTTGAGTTGCAGCAGGGCGTTGTGGTCGGCAGGGAAGTGCCCACCATGCCGCTCCACCACCTGGCGGGCAGCCGTAAGCAGATTGCGCGCTCGGCTGTAGTAACCCAGGCCCTGCCACAGCTTCAGCACTTCGTCTTCCTTTGCCGCCGCCAAGTCGGTAACGCTGGGGTAGTGCTCCATGAACCGCTGCCAGTAGGCAAGGCCTTGGTCCACCCGGGTCTGTTGCAGGATCACCTCGCTCAGCCAGATGGGGTAGGGGTTGGTGGTGCGGCGCCAGGGGAGCTCGCGCCGATGCTCGCGGTACCACGGCAGCAGCCGCTCGCTTAACCATGAATACCTTGACATACAGGAGCAAAGATGCGTTGCGCGATCCACTTGGAACGCTATCTTTGCGCCCCCAAACGGAAAAGGGTATGACGAAGGCGGAGTTGGTCAGTATCATCGCGAAACGCACCGGGATCGAGCGCCAGGTGGTGCTCACCACGGTTGAAGCGTTCATGGAGGAGGTGAAAGTGAGCCTGGCCCAGGGCGAACCCGTGCACCTGCGCGGCTTCGGCAGTTTCGTGGTGAAGCACCGCGCCCAGAAGACCGGGCGTATTCTGGCGAAGAACACCACCATCATCATCCCGGCGCACGATGTGCCCGCCTTCAAGCCTGCCGACGTGTTCGTCGACAAGGTGAAGAGCCGCAGCAACGACAAGCCTGCATCATGAAACTCGGCAGGATGCAGTGGATCGCCTTGGGCGCAAGCGGTGTAGCAGCCGTTATGCTGGCCATGGCACCGCGCACACCTGCCCCGGAGGCTGGCACACAGCCCCCAAGCTCTGCGGATGCACGATTGGCGGAAGCCGTTGCGCTGGTGAACGGGGAGAACCCCATGATGGGAATTCAGCAGTTGCTGGCCATCGTGGAGGAGGACCCCAGCAACGTGGAAGCACACTGGCATCTGGGCCTGTTCTCCGTTCAAAGCGGGCAATACCCCAAGGCGCTGGAGCGGTTCCGCAAAGTGGCCGATATGGGCGGTGACCGCATACCTGATGTGTGGTTCTACTTGGGCCGCACGTATGCCACCATGGATAGCACGGAACAGGCCATCTCGAGCCTGAAGCATTACCGGACATTGACGCAGGATACGGCCATTCTCCGTGGAGTGGACCGCTTCCTGTTGGAACTTGAACACGAAAAACCCTAAGCACCATGCCGTGCGGAAAGAAGCGTAAGAGGCACAAGATGGCCACGCACAAGCGCAAAAAGCGCTTGCGGAAGAACCGACACAAGAAGAAGGTCCGCTAGGACTTTGACTTCTTGCGCTTGGGCATGATCCGTGCGACTGGTAGGTCGCATGGATCGTGTTCGCGCGTTGTTGTCCGGCATCCCTGCGGAGCCCCCATGCACACGTACAGCCCCCTCATCCGGTGAACGTAGACCTGGTCATCCATTCGGGTCCAACGGAAGTTGCCATTGCGCTGCTTAAGGACAAAGTCTTGTCCGAATTGCACCGCGAGCGCACTGAGCGTGGCTTTGCCGTGGGCGATATCTACCTGGCCAAGGTCCGGAAAGTGGCGCCAAGCCTCAATGCGGCCTTCGTGGATGTAGGGCACGAAAAGGATGCCTTTCTACATTACCTCGATCTCGGTCCCCAGTACCGCAACTCCTACAAATACACCAAGGGTGCCGTAGGAGGAAGCTTGCGCACTTCAACCTTGGAGGAGTGGAAGCCGGAAAAGGACATCGATAAGAACGGCAAGCTCTCCGATGTGGTGAGTGCCAGCCAAAGCATCCTGGTGCAGATCGTCAAAGAGCCGATCAGCACAAAGGGCCCGCGCCTTTCGGCAGAGGTGACGCTGGCCGGTCGGTACATGGTGCTGGTGCCTTTCATCAACAAGGTGAGCATCTCCGCGCGCATCAAGGATGAGGAGGAGCGTGCACGCCTGAAGCAGCTCATGCAGCGCATCCGCCCCGTGAACTTCGGGGTTATCATCCGCACCAATGCGGAGCACAAGAAGACCGAGGACCTGGAAGCCGACCTGAAGTCGCTGCTGGCCCGCTGGGATGTGCTCTTCCACAACCTGCGGAATGCCATCCCGCCGAAGAAGGTGTTGGGCGAGATCGATCGCACCAGTGCCGTGCTGCGCGACCTGCTCAACAAGGACTTCAACAACATCCACGTGGATGATGAGCTCCTGGCCGAGGAGATGCGCCAGACCTTGGAGAAGATAGCTCCGGAAAAGGCCGGTATCGTGAAGGCCTACAAGGGCAAGCTCGACATCTTCGACCAGTTCGGGGTGAACAAGCAGATCAAGCAGGCCTTCGGCAGGCAGGTGATGCTGCCCAGCGGCGCCAGTCTGATCATTGAGAAGACCGAGGCCATGCACGTCATCGACGTGAACAGTGGCAGCCGCAAAGGCGCCGGGGCCAAGGACCAGGAGACCAACGTGCTGGAACTCAACATCGAGGCCGCCAAGGAGATCGCCCGCTTGCTGCGATTGCGCGACATGGGCGGCATCGTTGCCATCGACTTCGTGGACCTCTACGAGCCGGAGAACCGCCGTGCGCTCCACAAGGCATTGAAGGATGCCATGGCCGACGACAAGGCCAAGCACAACGTATTGCCCCCGAGCCGATTCGGTGTCATCGAACTCACCCGCCAGCGCGTGCGGCCGGAAACGGAGATCGACACCAGCGAGAGCTGCCCCACCTGCGCCGGTACCGGGGAGGTGCAGGCACCGGTGCTGATCGTGGACCAGATCGAGCACGCCATCAACTACCTGATCACGGAGAAGGACATGAGCGGGCTTACGCTCGGCGTGCATCCCTTCATCCATGCCTACCTCACCAAGGGGCTGCCAAGCATTCAACACAAATGGTGGATGCGCTGGCGGAGGTGGGTGAAGGTGAAGCCCGTTGGCAGCTTGCAGTTCCTGAGCTTCACGGTGCTCGATACCGAGGGCAACGAGGTGCCCATTTAGCAGTTCCACCCGGTTCTCGATCTCCTTTGTCGGCATGGGCGCTCCGCTTTCCGCCCCCGATGCGCTGGTGAAGGCCCGCGCCTATTGTGCCCGCCAGGAACGCGCCCAGCAGGAGGTGCGCGACAAGCTCTACGCTTGGGAGCTATCCGGAAAGGATGTGGAGGCCATCATCAGCCAGCTGATCGCCGAGGGCTACCTCAACGAAGCGCGCTTCGCCGAGCATTTCGCAGTGAGCAAACTCCGCCAAAAGGCCTGGGGAAAGCGCAAAGTGGAACACGCCCTTCGCCTGAAGCGCGTCTCCGAACCGTGCATCCGGGCAGCGTTGGCCGCCATTGCCGACGATGAACACCTGGCCCAACTGGGCAAGCTGGCGGCCAAGCGTTGGGCGCAACGTAAGGATGTCGATCCCCGTGCGCGAAGGATGAACGTGATGCGCTACCTGTTGGCCAAGGGATATCCTTCCGACGCCATCGTGCGGGAATTGGACCGCTTGGAGCAGGACAAGTAGGACGGACAGTGTTCAGCGCAGGGAGCCGGTATTGGCATCGAAGGTGAGTCCTTCGCTTTGGAAGGCGCTGGCCAGTGCCCCGGAAGCAATGGCCTCCGCTGGCGTTCCGCTCCACGTCTTTCCCTGGTGGATCAATACGATCCGGTCCGCAAGATCGAGGGCACTGCGCAGGTCGTGCGTGGAAAGCAGCACGGATCGGCCGAGTTCCCGGGCGATGCGCTGCAAGAGCCGCATCACCTTCACACTGTTCACCAGGTCCAGGAAAGCGGTCGGCTCATCCAGCAGCAACACCGGTGTATCCTGCGCCAAGGCTCGGGCGATCATCACTTGCTGGCGCTCACCATCGCTGAGTGCTTCCAAGGCGCGCTCCCCGAAGTTGCCGATCCCACAGCGCTCCAGGGCCTGCTCCACCACTTGCTCATCGGCTGGTGTGAGTGTGCCCAGCACGCCGGTCCACGGTTGACGACCCAGCCCCACCAGCGTTCGCACGTCCAGCAGCCCCGCCTGTGGTCTTCCGGTCAATACCACGGCCATGTGCTGTGCACGCTCCCGCGCACTGAGTTCTCCCAGTTCGCGGTCGCCGCAATGGATGGTGCCGGAAATGGGCTTGAGCAGGCCGGCCAGTGTACGCAGCAGGGTGGATTTGCCGCTTCCGTTCACGCCGATCATGGCCACCAACTCGCCGGGCAACAGCTGCAGGTCTATGCCTTCGACCACCGCGCATGGACCATGGCCGACACTGAGAGAGCGGGTGTGCAAGGGATGCTTCATGCCGCGCGCGCCCAACGTTTGCCGCTCAACAGGACCCAGGCCACCACCGGGGCGCCCAGCAGTGAGGTAACGGCGTTCAGGGGAATACTGGCCTCCGAGCCTGGCAGTCGTGCCACCAGGTCGCAAAGCAAGGCCAGCACGGCACCGCAGAGGATGGTGGCAGGCATCAGCAGGCGGTGGTCACTACTTCTGAGCAGGCCACGTGCCACATGCGGCGTGGCCAGGCCAAGGAATGCGATCGGTCCGCAGAACGCGGTGATCGTTCCAGCGAGTAGGCCGGTGGTCCACATGATGATGCGTCGTGTGCGGGCCACCTGCACACCCATGGTGGCGGCCTGGTCCTCGCCCAGCAGAAGCGCGTTCAGCGGCTTCACCAGTAACAATGCCGCGCCGATGCCAAGCACTCCGGGTACCACCAGCCAGGGCAGTCGCTCCACGCTTACCCCGGCGAAGGAGCCCATGCCCCAGAGCACATAGCCCTTCAGCGCATTGGCGGGGCTGGTGGCTTGCATCACGCTGATCAGTGCCGAACAGAGGTAGCCCACCATAAGGCCGATGATGAGCAGGGTGATGCCATCGCCGATGCGCCGGTCGGCCAGCAGGATCACAGTAAGCACGCCGAGTGCGCCGGCCAAGGAGGCGAGCACCAGTTTGGCATCAGGGGCAAGCGGCAGCCAATTCAACAGTGGCTGCATGAGTAGCATGAAGGCCACACCGAGGCTTGCGCCCGAGCTGATGCCCAGAACGGATGGGCCGGCAAGCGGGTTCCGGAACAGGGTCTGCATCAGCAAGCCGCAAGCGGCCAGGCCGCCGCCTGCCACTAATGCGGTCATGGCTTGTGGTAGCCGGATGCTGCGGACGATCAATCCGTGTCCCGCCTGTTCCGCCTCGCCGATCAGTGCCTTCCAGACCGCAGTGGGAGATAGGGTGACGGAGCCTGTCCAGAGATGCAGGAGAAAGAGCAGGGTGCCAAGCACGGGCAGGAGCACGAAGGGCCAGCGGCGCGCATTGGACATTCGGCGAAGGTATCGTCATGATCGGCACGGTGATCGCTCGATGGAGCCCCGTATTTTCGCCCCTCTTTCCATGCGCTCCCTGTTGTTATTCGCTTCCTTGTTGTTGGCCACCGCTGTGCTCGGCCAACGTAAACAGCTGGAGAAAGCCGCCAGTTATGAGCAGGCCGGTATGTTGCAGGAGGCGTTCACGCGCTACGAAGCCATCCACAAGGGCAAGCCCAAGCGCGTGGAAGCACACCTGGGCATGAAACGCTGTGCGCAAGGGCTCTTCGATCGCATGCAGCAGGACGCTTCAGGCTTCTACCTGCTCAACGACCTTGATGCCGGCGACCGGAAGCGCTCGGAAGCGATCCTCTACAAGCAGCAGATGGACCGTAAGGGCTTGGAGTTGCAAGTGGATGCGCTGTTGGATGTGCGCCGTCGCGATGCGCAACTGTACCGGGCGAACACACTGTATGAGCAAGCCGATGCGGCTTACCGGGCGGACCGATTTGCCGATGCGGAAGAACTTGCGCAACGCAGTTTGAAGCTGAACTCCGAGCGCAAGGAGGCCGAGTACCTGCTGAAGCTGGCACAGCTTGAACCGCTTTACCGACAAGGGAAGCGCGCCATGGACCTGGAGCTTTGGCGCGACGCCTTCCAAGCGTTCAAACGGGTTACGGACCGTGATGCCGGTTACCGCGATTCATGGGCTTTGTTGAGCGCAGTGCGCGAACGGGCCGTGCTGGTGGTGGCTTATGTGCCGCTCTTCAACAAGAGCGTCTACTCCACCAATCTGAGCCTAAGCGGCGAAGGCCAGATCGAGGCCCAGTTGGCGGCCTCCACCAAGCAGGCCATTCTGGACCTGAAGAGCCCCTTGATCATGCTGGTGGACCGCGACAATACCGACCAGCTACTGGCCGAACAGCAGCGCCAGTTGAGCGGCGTGTTCGACGATCGCTACGTGGTGGATGCGGGCAAGCTGATCGGTGCGCGGTACGTGCTCACGTCCAAGATCCTGCGTTACGATGAACTGCTGCGCCGCGAGGTTGAGGTGCAGTTCCAACTGTTGGATGCAGAGAATGGTCGCATCCACCTGAGCGAGATCGTAAAGGTGAACAAGCAGGAGATCGGTCGTGGCAACACCCGCACACAATTGCTTGAGCGCGCTGCCAAGCGCATGGCCGTTCGTCTTGCCGAGTTCGATCCGCACAAACGCTGATCCCGATCAGCGCAGCAGCGTAACGTGCCCCTTGAACTCGCGACCGTCCTCCAGGATCAGGATGTAGTAGTAGGTGCCATCCGGTTGGTCCACCCCTCGCCAAGTGTTGCGGTAGTCCTTCGCGGTGAAGATCTGGTTGCCCCAACGGTTGAAGATCGCCAGTTCATTGCCGAAGAACTCGATGTTCTCGATGGCGAAGAAGTCGTTCTGGCCATCGCCGTTCGGGCTGAACACGTTGGGGATCACGATGTCCGCCGGGCGGATCACATAGAACAGGGTCAATGTGTCCGTGCATCCGTTCGCCGTAGTCACGATCAAGGTCACGGGGTACTGCCCAGCGTCGGTGTAGGTCCATGAAGGGGTGGTGCCCGATCCGGTGCCGTTCCCGAAATCCCACTGCCAGCTTACAATGCTGCCTCCACCGGATGTGGAAGCATCGAAGAAATCCACGGTGGTACCCGGCAATTGGGGCGAGACCGGATCCGTGGTGAATGCCGCCTGGGGTGATTCGAACGTAACGCTGAACGGTGCCGAGGTGCCGGTGCAGCCGTTGGCATCGGTCACGCTCACCGTGTAGCTGCCCGCTGTTGTCACGGTCGTGGTGGGTGCGCTGCTGCCCGTGCTCCAGGCGTAGGACACGAAAGGTTGTGTGGTGGCCAGAATGAGTTCCTCTCCAGCGCAACCGGAGGTGGGGCCCGTGATCACGGGTGCAGGGGGAAGGGGACCATCCACGGTGACGCTGGCCGTGGTGGTACAGCCATCCGCATCGCGCACCACCACGGTATAGGTTCCACTGGCAATGCCGGTGAAGGTGTTCGATGATTGGAAGGAGATCCCATCAAGGCTGTACTCCAGACCATCGCCAGAAGCCAATACGGTGATGGTGCCGCTGGGTGGGGCGCATGCCGAAGCGGTGCTGTTCACCGAGATGATCTGTGGTCCTTCCAAGGAGGGGATGATGACGTTGATGGTGGCCGTGCATCCGTTAGCATCCACCGCGTCCACGGTGTAGGTGCCCTGGTCCAGATCGCTGGCCGTGGTGCCATTGCCACCGGCAGGGCTCCACGTGATGGTGCTCGCTCCCGTGCCACCGCTCACAGTAATGGTGGCCGTTCCATCGCCACCGGCGCAGGAGGCTCCCGTAATGCTGATCACGTCCACCTGGAGCGGAGCTTGTGGTTCCTGGATCACCACGGAGAGAGTGCCACTGCAGCCTTCTTCATCGGTGGCCGTTACCGTGTAGGTGCCCGCGGCCAAGCCGTTCTGTTCGGCGCCCACCAGCCCGCCCGGTGTCCAGGTGTACAGGTAATTGCCACTTCCGCCGGATGCGCTCACGCTCGCTTCGCCGGTGCTCTGTCCGAAGCACAGTACATCGGTCTGGCCGGTGTTGCTGACCGTTATCGTGGGGCAGGGTACGCACTCCGGTACCTGTGCTGCGTTGTCGATGATCAGCACGGTGCCTGCGGCATCCGTTACCCGGATCGGGAAGTTGCTTGGTGCCGGTATGGATGGCCCGGTGGCGAGCGGCGACCAGGTCAGCACGTTCACGGCGCAGCCCGGTGGAATGAGACACAACAGGAAACAAGCGCTGCAGTCCTGGGTGGTGGTCTGTTGTTCCCACACGTAGGGGCCCACGCCATTGGAGGCGTTGTACGTGCCAGTGGCCGGGTCGAAACAGACGGACAGCGGGGCACAAGGGCTTACCAACACGGTGTTGGTGCTGCTTCCACAGGGCAACGTGTAAGTGATCTCATGCGAACCGACACCCGCCACGGCCGGATCGAAAAGCCCCGTCACCGGGTCCATGATACCGGGACCGCTCCAAGTGCCGCCGCTGGTCTCGGAGCTCAGGTTGATGGCCGGTCCGTTCACGCAAAGTGGAGCCACGGAATTGATGCTGGAGTAGCAGCAAACGATGGGGGGCGGAGCGCAGGTCGTCATGTTCACCTTGGCCACGAAGCCTTGGCCACAGGCCACCACTTCGCCGCTCTGGTCCACGGCCACATCGTACACCCTGCCCGGCGTGCTGGCCGATCCAAGCAGGTTCAGGTCGGCATCGAAGCGGTACACGCCATTGCCTGCACCCACCAGCACATTGCCGCAACTGTCCAGTGCCACACCGCCGTTCTGGGCGGAATTCGCGCCGAGTTGCGTGGTGGTGGTGCCCGATGGGATGGTGGCCGTGGCCACTATAGCGCCGGTGTTGATGGAGCGCTTGTGCAGGGTGGCGCCGTTCATGGTGTAGATGTGGTCCGCCGTGGCGGCCATGCCATTGATGCCCATGTTGGTGACCCCATAGCCCGCCACTTGGTAGGAGAATGCGTAGGAGTTGTTGCGACGGTAGATCAGGTTCAGGTCCTCGGTGATGCACCCGATCGTATCGAGGGTCATGAAGTAGTAGCGTCCGTTGGGCGAAGCGCACAGGGCCCGTATCTCGTTCGGGTTATTGATCAACAAGCTCGGCGATGTGGCGGCCACGTTCACGCTGTTGATCACCGAACCGTTGTTCAGGTTCATCCGGAACGCTCTTCCATATCCGATCGGAAAGAGCGTGGGCCCCAGTACCAGCCGTGTGCCCCCAAGCACCATCTCCGTGTAGTCGCAGTTGAAGGACATGCGCCAGTATTCATCGAAGGCGCCACCATTGGCGGACCACTGCAGCACACCGTTGGAGTTCACCTTGGCGATGCGCGGATCGGTGCCCGCCGTTATGTAGCTGTTGCCGTCCGGGTCGGTGATCAGCGAGCCGATCCAGTAGTTGGCCGTATCCCAAGGCGTGTTGTAGGTCCATTGCAGCACGCCGGCCGGGTCGTATTTCCGAAGGCGCAGGGGCGTGTCACCGCCATACACGTACACGTTGTTGGAGGCGTCCACTTCAATGTCCCAGATCTTGTTGGAGTTGCTGAAAGACGGGCTCACTACCCAGGGGTCGATCACGATCGCGCGGCGTGTGTCATAGCCGTCCAGGACGAACGAAACGGTGCGGCCGTCCACCTTGAAGCGCGCGGGGATACGCTCTGCCCCCTTGCCCTTGTAGTAAGCTACTGGAGCATGTTCCAGGATATCGCCGAAACGCGTTGCGATGTGCAGGCGCCCTTCGCCATCCACGTGCATCCTGCGGTCCTGTGCGTAGCTCATGCGCACTTGCGCAGGGTCCGCACCGGCCGCCAACAGCACATCGTACTTGATGCCTTCCTCGGGGTGGATGGTGTAGCGCACATCGATGCCCGGATACAGGCCCTTGTACGTGATGGAGGCATAGCCACGGACGCCAGTAATGTCGGACACTGAATTGTCCGGCAGGAGCGAGGAGTAGGTGTGCGGGTCTTTCCGCAGGCCCTCTGCCACCACCTTCACGCTCGCCGCAGCACCCTCCCAGCGCATGTGCACCAGTTCGTTGGTGGTGATCATGCGCGGTTTGGTACGGTCGCCGCGCTGGCGGTAATAGTTCTTCTCCTTCTCGTCGAAGCGGTAGGTGACGCCACTCTTCGTGAACAGGATCTGCAGGGCGCCTTCATCCACCGCATAGAGCACGGCTTCGCCGTTGGGGCCGGTGCGCCCATCGAACTGCCCTTTGTTCTCCAGGAAGGCCCGGTCGCTGAGCATGGACCCGCTCCATTTCAGGTCGCTCTGTTGGGCATGGAGCTGGGCATAGGTGGCCAGCGTGAAAGCAAGTGCGAAGCATGTTCTCATGGGAGCAAAGCGTCAGTGGCCCCAAGGTGGGGCACGGCCGACCAAAGCTAAACGAAGTCGGCACCCGGCAATGCCTTGAAGACACGGACCAGCAGATCCGTGAATAGCTCCCGGATCACGGTCAACGTCGGTATCTGCGGCTCACATCCTCCGGTACCAGCCCTTTATCCGCTCTCGGTCCAGCACCTGCTCCCAATCCGGACCGAAGGCATGGTCCCACATGTGCGGCAGGTTGTAGGCCACCTCCGCCATGGCGCTGATGGTGTCCTCGTTCCATTCCTGCGCGAGGCCTAAGGGGATATGCACCTTGTTGTGCGCCACCATGCCCTTGAACTCCTGCACGTAGTCGCCATACACATCCTCCAATTGGTTGAAGGCAACACAATTGGCGAAGCAGTGGTGCATCTCCAGCACCTTGCCCAATCCGTAGCTCAGGGCATGGCAAACGCCCACCTCGCTGTAGGTAAGGCTAAGGCCGCCCATATAGCTGGCCACCATCAGGAATTCATCGCTCTTCGGATCGCGTCGGTCCATGCGCAGATAGACCTCGCGGCACATCTCCAGGCTTTTCTCACTGTAGGCCTCGGCGAAGGTGTTCTTCTTGGTGCCGGTGATGGCCTCCACGCTGTGGATGTAGGTGTCCATGCCCGTGTAGAACCATTGGTCCTGGGGCACCGTGGCGATCAGGTCCGGGTCCAGCACGATCTGGTCGAAGACGGTCCAATCGCACTTCAAGCCGAGCTTCTTCACCGGCCCGGTCAGCACGGCCGTCATGCTCACCTCCGCACCGGTGCCGCTGATGGTGGGCACCCCGCAGTGGTAGATGCCCGGCTTCTTGATCAAGTTCAGGCCTTGGTACTGCACGCTGCTGCCTTCGTTGGTCAGAATCAGGGAGAGCGCTTTCGCCACGTCCATCACGTTGCCGCCCCCGATCCCGATCAGGCCCGCAGGCAGGCCGCGGCGTGCGAGGATGTCGTCGCGCAGGCCATCGATCTGCTCGGTGCTTGGTTCCTTGGCAGTGCTGCAGAAGATCAGTTCGTCGCCCTCCTGCTTCGGTATCCGCGCCAGGAATTCCGGCTGGTTCTCGAAATAGTGGTCCACCAGGAACACCATGAAGCCCTTGCCGGCATTGCGCTGTGGGTCGATGATCTCGCCCAGTTTGCCGAAGCTGCCGCGGCCATAGCAGGTTTTGGTGACGGACTTGAAGTTGCGGAAAAGCTGCATGGGCGGGTGTGTTCGGAGTGCAAAGGAATGCAGGGCGCGGGAATGATGCCAAGCGCCTTTCCGAGCAGGGCGAAGACGTACTTTTGCGGCCCCCTACCGGCAGGGGCTACGGCATGATCACCATTGAGAAGATCGAGCAGCTCAACGAGCGCATCGAGGCCCTGAAAGGCTATCTGGACATCGAGGAGAAGCGCGGGCGCATCCTGGAGGAAGAGAAGTACACCCAGGACCCCGATTTCTGGAACGACCAGAAGAAGGCCCAGTTGGTGATGCACAAGATCCGCGAGTTGAAGCGCTGGGTGGACCTCTACACCAACGTGCGCCGCGAGATCGATGACCTCGGTGTCGTGTTCGAGTTCTTCAAGGCCAAAGAGGTGGGCGAGGAGGAGTTGGACGCCCAATTCAAGAAGGCGTCCGAAGCGCTCGAGGAACTCGAGTTCAAGAACATGCTGAGCGCCGAAGAGGACCCGCTGAGCGCCGTGGTGCAGATAACCAGCGGTGCAGGTGGTACCGAGAGCAACGACTGGGCGCTGATGCTTTTGCGCATGTACCGCATGTGGGCCGATAAGAACGGCTACAACGTGAAGGTGCTCGATTACCAGGATGGTGAATCCGCCGGAATCAAGCAAGCCACGATCGAGGTGGGCGGAGAATTCGCCTTCGGCATGCTCAAAGGCGAGAACGGGGTGCATCGCTTGGTGCGCATCAGCCCCTACGACAGCCAGGCACGACGCCACACCAGCTTCGTCAGCGTGTACGTGTATCCGTTGGTGGATGAGACCATCGAGATCGATATCAATCCGGGGGACATCAGCTGGGATACCTTCCGCAGCGGTGGTGCCGGTGGCCAGAACGTGAACAAGGTGGAGACCGGTGTGCGACTGCGCCACGCGCCCAGCGGCATCATCATCGAGAACACCGAAACGCGCAGCCAGCTGGACAACAAGACCAAGGCCCTGCAATTGCTGAAGAGCCAGTTGTACGAGATGGAGTTGGAGAAGCGACGCAGCAAACGCAGCGACATCGAGGCCGGCAAGAAGAAGATCGAGTGGGGCAGCCAGATCCGCAACTACGTGCTACAGCCCTACAAGCTGGTGAAGGACGTGCGCACCGAGCACGAGACGAGCAACGTTGATGACGTGCTCAACGGTGAGATCGACGGCTTCCTGAAGGCCTTCCTCATGCAACACGGACAGAGCCAGAAAGTGGCGTGACCGCTCGACCCATTCACCTTCCCATGGCTACCTGGACCATCTACCACAACCCGCGTTGCACCAAGAGCCGCCAAGCACTGGAACTGCTGCATGGCAAGGGCATAGCCCCCAAGGTGGTGGAGTACCTGAAGACCGTGCCCACCGAACGTGAGTTGGAGATGCTGGTGATGAAACTCGGCATCAAGCCCGAAGCGCTGCTGCGCAAGGGCGAAGCCATCTACAAGGAGAAGTACAAGACCCTGAAGCTGAACGACCACGAGTGGATCAAGGTGATGCACGAGCATCCCGTGCTCATCGAACGTCCCATCATCGTAAAGGACCACAAGGCGGTGATCGGCCGCCCCACCGAAAAGGTCGAAGACCTACTGTAATGGCGAGGCCTGCCTCGCCCCAACACCACCCCGAAACCCGGTACGGCCTGCCTCGCCCCACTAATAGCGAGGCCTGCCTCGCCCGATAACAAGCGCGACCGGCCCACCGAAAAGAACCGTGAGAGCCATGAACTACCGCATCGAAAAAGACACCATGGGCGAGGTGAAAGTGCCCGCCGACAAGTACTGGGGCGCACAGACCGAGCGCAGCCGCAACAACTTCAAGATCGGCCCACCCGCCAGCATGCCGCGCGAGATCGTGCATGCCTTCGCCTACTTGAAGAAGGCCGCAGCACTGGCCAATACCGAGTTGGGCAAGCTTCCACAGGAGAAGTGCGATCTCATCGGACGCGTATGCGACGAGATCCTCGAAGGCAGGCTCGATGACCAGTTCCCGCTGGTGATCTGGCAGACCGGCAGCGGCACCCAGAGCAACATGAACGTGAACGAGGTGGTGGCCTACCGCGCACACGTGCTCAACGGTGGCCAGCTCACGGATGAGCAGAAGGTGCTCAACCCGAACGACGACGTCAACAAGAGCCAGAGCAGCAACGACACCTTCCCCACGGCCATGCACATCGCGGCCTACAAGCTCACGGTGGAAGTGACCATCCCCGGCGTGAAGAAGCTGCGCGACACGCTGGCTGCCAAGAGCGAGGCCTTCAAGGACATTGTGAAGACCGGTCGCACGCACTTCATGGACGCCACGCCGCTCACTGTGGGCCAGCAGTTCGGTGGGTTCGTGCAACAACTGGACAATGGCCTGCGCGCTGTGGACAATGCGCTGGTGATGGTGCGCGAACTGGCGCTCGGTGGAACTGCTGTCGGCACCGGCCTCAATGCACCCGCAGGCTACAGCGTGCTGGTGGCGAAGAAGATCGCCGAGCTTACCGGACTGCCCTTCGTTACCGCGCCCAACAAGTTCGAGGCGCTCGCCGCACACGACGCCATGGTGGAACTCAGTGGCGCGCTGAAGCGTCTCGCCGTGTCGCTCATGAAGATCGGCAACGACATCCGCATGCTCAGCAGTGGTCCGCGCAGCGGCATCGGCGAGTTGATCATCCCCGATAACGAGCCCGGCTCATCCATCATGCCCGGCAAGGTGAACCCCACCCAGCCCGAAGCGCTCACCATGGTGTGCGCCCAGGTGATGGGCAACGATGTGGCCGTGAGCATCGGTGGCAGCAACGGCCACTTCGAGCTCAACGTGTTCAAGCCGCTGATCGCAGCGAACGTGCTGCAGAGCGCGCGCCTCATCGGCGATGCCTGCGTGAGCTTCAACGACAAGTGCGCCACGGGCATCGAGCCCAACCGCCCGATGATCAAGCGCCACCTGGAGAATTCGCTGATGCTGGTCACCAGCCTCAACACGCACATCGGCTACTACAAGGCGGCGGAGATCGCGAAGAAGGCGCACAAGGAAGGCACTACGCTGAAGGAGGCCGCCATCGCCCTGGGCCACGTCACTGCCGAGGACTTCGACAAGTGGGTTGATCCGGCGGACATGGTGAGCGGGGGGTAGTGCTCAGCGGTAGGTGATCTCCACGATACCACGCACTTTGCGGATCTTCCAAAGGAAGAGAAGTGAGGCGAGCGTGAAGAACAGGGGGAGAACGAACGCTGTTGGCCAGTAGCCATACTGTTCGTGGATGAATTGCAGGGGTGCCCAGTAAAGGGTCCCATTGCGTGCGTCCTCCATGGAAGGGTCCAGGAACCACATGGTGAGTGCAGCACTGAAGGGTATCATGATCAGGCTAAGCAGCAGGGCGCGGCGGAAGTAAGCGAGTTGCACAGCAACTTGTGCGTCCGGCTGTGGTGGAGCTTCCGAGTGATCTTCAACTGGAGATGTACGTGCTGCCATGAAGTGGTACACGGCTACGAGTGCAGCGATCACCGATGCGATGCCACCGATGATGTACATGTCCGGATCGGGTATCTCGTCAAAGAGGATCAGTATCGGGAAAGCGAGCACGATCGCGATGCAGGTCCAGGCCCTGATGAGATGATGGGTCCGGGTATTCATGGTCTTTGCAAGGGGAGTTGAATGGATCCAAGGAGTTTGTAGGCTTACTTCCTCCGTCCTCCCTCGATAGCCTTCCTCGCCTTCGCCAGCGCCTGCTCCAGCTTCTTCTCCTTGGGCAGCGCAATGCGGTACTCGCGTGCCATCACTTGGTTGCCGATGCCATTGAGGGCGTAGCGCGCCACCGCATCATCATGTTCGGTGCAGAGGATGAGGCCCACCGGTGGGTTCTCCCCCTCGTTCATCCAATGGTCGCGCACGTAGTTGAGGTAGAGGTTCATCTGCCCGGCATCCGCGTGCGTGAAACGCCCGACCTTCAGGTCGATCACCACCAGGCAGCGCAGCCTGCGGTGGAAGAAGAGCAGGTCGATTCGGTACCACTCCTTGCCCACCCGCAGCCGCCGCTGCCGTCCCACGAAGGCGAACTCACCGCCAAGCTCCAGCAGGAAGTGCTCCAATCGTTCGATCAGCGCCTCTTCCAGATCGCTCTCGCTGTACTCGTCCTTCAGGTCGAGGAATTCCAGCACATAAGGGTCGCGGATCACCGTCTCCACATCCAGCTCTTCGGCCTTAGCTCCTTTGGTGAGCATGCTCACCTTGTTGCGCGAAAGCCCGGCACGTTCATAGAAGCGCGTGGCGATCTGCCGGTCCAGCTGGCGAACACTCCACCCGTTGCGCAGTGCCTCCTGCTCATAGAAAGCGCGGGCATCCTCATCCTCCACGGTAAGCAGGCGCACATAGTGCGACCAAGGCAATGGGAAGGCTTCGGACAGGGTGTGCAGCATGGCTACCTGTTCCGCAATGACGGCGTGCTTGGAGGTCTTCCCCAATTGTGCAGACAGTGTCTGCGTTTTTCGGTTCGTTGATAACAGCGCCTTGCCGCGTCGGTCGCTCACGGCCAATTGTGCAGACACTGTCTGCACTTTTCTGCGGTTCGCTTTCGGAAGTTCGCTCCGGTGTGCTGCATCAACGAATTGTGCAGACACTGTCTGCACAATGTCCGGGTAGGTCTGATAGAAGCCGCGCATGAGGAAGAGGTTGCGCCTGCCGAACCCGCGACCGAAGCGCTCGGACAGGTCCACGCTCAGTCGTTCGATCAGCTCTTCGCCATACCCTGCGCGATGTCTGCCACGCTGCTCATGCTCCACGATACGGCGACCGACCTCCCAATACGTGGCCGTCATCAAGGCGTTGACCGCACGTGCCGATGCGTACCTCGCTCCCTCTACGAGCTTTGCCAACTCGCGCAGCACCGTTCCATAGGGAGCAGCCTTTTGCACCATGGCCTTCCTGGCAGGAGTACGTGTTTTCGCAGCCACCTTCTTGGTAGCGGCTTTGGGCTTGGGTTTCTTTGTGGCCATGCAGTACGAATATCGGCGATCTCGCATTCTCTTGTTGTTCGTGACCGGCTTAGTGGCGGCGGTCTCTCAGGCACAGGTCATTCCAACCGGTGCCATGCGCCGCACGATGTGGGAGGGGCAGCTCGCCGGCCTTATCGCCATGGATACCATCGCGAAGCCGGGGGTGTATGGCATCGGCCCATTGGAATACCTCCAGGGTGAGATCACTGTGGTGGATGGACGCTGCTTCGTATCGCGGGTGGGTAGCGATGGAGCCGTGCTGGTGGAGGAGCGGAGCGATGTGAAGGCGCCCTTCTTCGTACGTGCGGAGGCTTCATCCTGGACCGCTGTTCCCTTGTCCGAAGCGGTGGTCGATATGCGGAGCCTGGACCGTTTCCTGAGCGAATGGGCCAAGGGCCGGGAGGAACCCTTCCTGTTCCGTTTGCGCGGCTTGGTCGGAGCGGATGTGGATTACCATGTGATGAACGTGCCATCCGGAACAGCCATCAACGGGCCTGATGAGGCTCACGCCCATCAAGTGAAGTATGTGGACCATGGCAATGAAGGCACTCTGGTCGGGTTCTTCTCAACAAAGCATCACGGTGTGTTCGTGCACCACGACCTCAACACCCACGTGCACTACCTCTCGTGGGACCATGCACACATGGGGCACGTGGATGCGCTGCGTATCGAGCGCTCCAAGGTCATGCTGGAGGTCGCCGAATGAGCCTTCTTGAACAGGAACGCCCGGGGTTGTCCCGGGCGTTCCTGTTCGGCAGCGGTACTGGATCAGTTAGCGCTTACCAGGTCGCTCATCACGACGATCTTGTACTGGTATGATCCAGTGGCCCCGGAACAAAAGCGACTTCACGAACTTGTTGGAGGCCGTGCTATTGTTGAGGTCATAAATTGTGGATGAACGCAAAGCCGCTGAAGCGACCGCTCTGGGTGGTCAGGAGGAAACCCATGGTGAATTGGATGGTTGGTCTGGACGGTTCCTTCACGGTCTTTCGGATGTAGGACGGATAAGTTCCTAACCTGCTCTTGTCCTTGTATTTCGCGGTCAGCCAGGGGCTTGGCTTCCCACTAAGAAGCACCCGGTTCTTGTGGTTGGATTTGCGCTGTTCGCCATTGTGGATGTTCTGCCGGGCATGTAGGATGCCTCCGTTCCGCTGGATCGAAGTACTTTTTCGCCATGTTCACGGATCAAGCACTCGAGCAAGAGTTGAATGTGGTCGCCATGCACCGGAAGCTGCCAGCCGGCACCGTGCTCATGGAGCCGGGCGATGCCATCACGCACATCCCCATCGTTCAAAAAGGAAGCTTGCGCATTCTCGCCCAGGATGGCGAGGGGCGTGAGCGTTTCCTCTACCACATCATGCCTGGCGAATCCTGCGCGATCTCCCTTTCCTGTTGCACCACCAAACGCACCAGTTCCGTGCGTGCCGTGGTGGAGGAGGATGCCGAGCTGATGATGATCCCCGCGCGTTACATGGATGCCTGGATGATATACCCGGAATGGCGCCTGTATGTGAGCGACACGCAGGCGCAGCGTTTCGGCGAACTGCTGGAGACCATCGAAGTGGTGGCCTTCCACAAGTTGGATGAGCAGCTCTGGAACTACCTGGTGAAACGCGTGCAGGCCACCGGGGAGCACCTCCTGAAGGTCACCCACCAGGACATCGCCCAAGAGCTCAACTCACCCCGCGAGGTGATCACCCGTTTGCTACATCAATTGCAGCGCCGGGGCATGGTCACCATCAGCCGTGGATCGGTGGAGGTGCACCTTTCCGCCAAAGGAGTGCCCGGATTACAGGAAGGGTTGTAGAGCGCTCTTCAACTGGGCGGCGCTCATCACGCCCGCTTTGCGCCACACGATCTGGCCGTTCTTGAAGATCGCCAGGGTGGGTACGCCGCGCACACCGAAGGCTTGTGCCGCACCGGGGTTGCGGTCCACATCGATCTTCACCACCGTGGCATCGTCACCCACCAGCCCTTTGAAATCGTCCAGTATGGGCTTCATCATCTTGCAGGGACCACACCATTCGGCGAAGAAGTCCACCACCACGGGTTTGTTCCCGTTGATCAATTCCTGGAATGTCGGTCTTGCGCTCATGGACGTTCGATCTCTTCGTATTGGATCTGTTGTGGCCGTGGTTCGCGGCCTGCACCGGAAGGACTGGCACAGGCCGCGCCACAGCATCCCACATTGAACACGGCCTGCAGCCCGAAGAAGCCTCCTGCCAGCAGGGCGAAGCCATCATTGCCCGCCACTCCTGCACCAATGAAGGCCACCGCCAGGCCTGCACGTAGTATGCGCGCAAAGTCCCAGCCCTGCATCAGCCTTGCTTTCATCACTTGCGTACCAATTGGTCAAGGCTGTTCCAAGGGCCACCGTTGTAAGCCTCGAAACCGCTGTTCTTCAGCATGTCCACGGCCATGCCGCTGCGTGCTCCACTGCGGCAGCAGGTGATCACCGGCTTGCCTTTGGGCAGCTTGCCCACTTGTTGTGTGAGTTGGTCCAACGGGATGTTGATGGAACCCTTGATGTGACCTTCGGCATACTCGCCTTTGGTGCGTACATCCACAATGGTGGCCCCTTGGGCGATCACCTGGCCGAGGTCCACTTTGGGGCCCATTCCGAAAAGCGTGCGTAGCATGGATCGTTCGTTGTTAGGCGTTGCAAGCATTCGTCGCTTTCAACACTGCAAAGGTCCGCCGTTCCCCGCACCGGGTCCGTGAGGAACATCACGTGGCTGTGAGCTGCCAACCTATCGCATGACCGTATGCTGCGCTGTGTTCGTGTTGCCTGTCCGCGTGATGATGGTCACCGTCGGTTGCTGTAAAGGACCGTCACTTTGTGCCGTCACAATCAGACATCAACACCATGGAGAACACGAACATGCCGCGCATCGGCGACACAGCCCCCGATTTTGAAGCGCTAACAACCACCGGCCCCTTGAAGTTCAGCGAGTACATCAAGGACAGCTGGGCCATCCTCTTCAGCCACCCAGCGGATTTCACGCCCGTGTGCACCACGGAACTCACAGGCTTTGCCGAGGAGAAGCAGTGGTTCGCTGAACGCAATACCAAACTCATCGGTGAAAGCATCGACAGCATACACAGCCACGTGGCCTGGGTGCAAGCCGTACGTGAGAAGACGGGCGTGTACATGGATTTCCCCATCATCGCCGACATTGATATGAAGGTGGCGCGCCTCTACGGCATGTTGCACGACAACGCCAGCAACACCGCTGCCGTGCGGGCCGTGTTCTTCATCGATCCCAAGGGCATCATCCGGCTCATCATGTACTACCCGCTCAACGTGGGCCGCAACATGGAGGAGATCAAGCGGGTGCTCGAAGCCATGCAGACGGCCGATGCGAACAGCTGCGCCATGCCCCTGAACTGGACCAAGGGGAAATCGGTCATCGTTCCTCCGCCCAAAACGTTGAAGGACCTTGATGCACGTCTGCAGGAGAAAGGCATCGAACTGATCGACTTCTACCTGGCGAAGAAGCAGCTGGAGACGGCTTGATCGATCTGGACCAAGTGCAAAAGAGAACGGCTCCCGATCTGGGAGCCGTTCTCTTTTTGGGGTATGGCCGTTACTTCACCACCGGTTTGCCGGCCGCGCTCCACGCACCGTAGCCTCCGGCCAGGTCCGTGATGTCGGTGAAGCCGTTCTTGCGCAGGAACTCCGATGCCGCAGCGCTCCGGCGTCCGCTCGCACAGTAGATCATGATCGGGCGGCTCTTGTCCAGGCTGCTCCATTCCTTCTGCAGTTGGCCGCCGCTCCAGTCCATCAGCTTCGCACCTTCAAGGTGGCCGCCCTTGTATTCACCCGGTGTGCGCACATCGATCAGTTGGATGTCCTTCTTGGTGAGTTCCTGCGCGTAGGCATCGGGGGGAAGCACACGTTCCTTGCTGGCGCTCTGGCAGGCTGCGGTACCACCAATGGCGAAGGTGGCCAGGAGGAACAGGGTGT
The DNA here is from genome assembly GCA_019638115.1 of Flavobacteriales bacterium. Classification (GTDB taxonomy): domain Bacteria; phylum Bacteroidota; class Bacteroidia; order Flavobacteriales_F; family PHOS-HE28; genus PHOS-HE28. The sequence continues at coordinate 635,998 of JAHBUK010000003.1, forward strand.
TGATGGGGCGTGTGATGCGTGTGGTCATGGTTCAGAAGGCGTAGTTGATGATGATGTTCCCGTGGTGCAAGTCCACTTTGTTGAAGGTCTGTCTGGGAGTAAGGGCTTCCTCGTACAAAGGGAGCTTGATCAGGTAGATCACCTGCACGGCAAGTCCTTTCCATCCTCCCTTGAACTGGTATTGTGCGTTCACATCGAACTGGCGGTAAGCAGGAAACGTGTATTTGTTCAAGCGGAAATCCGAGGGGGGCGGTAGCCAGTAAAGTCCACCATCCAGTTGCACGCGCCATCCGGTCTTGGTGTGCAGGATCAGGTTCAACGTAGTTGCTTGCATGTCGCCGAAACCCTCGTTCCGCTCGCGGGGCAGAAAGGTGTACATCGGATCGCGGCCCCATTCGCGTGGCATCAGGTAGCGGCCGTGTGCGGTTATCCGTGTATAGTTTGCCTGCCAGCGGAAGCGGCCGTGGTTCATGCGGAACCGGGTGCTGAAATTCCAGGAGGCATCGTCTTGGAAATAGGCCAGCGAATCGATCGCATTGCCACCGTTGTTCACCTTGTCCTGTCGGATGGCCATGGCGCTCCACATCCAGCGGTCGTCGCGATTGCCACGCTCCACCTGAAGTTGGGCGGTGTTGAAGGTGTTCTCCACGAATACGTCCCACACCGTGGCGCGCCACTTGCCGATCACAGGCACCGAGGCGCTCCCCATGAAGATACCGGCCGTGTTCATGTTGCCCTTGTATTTGCTGGGCTTGCCTTGTGCATCAAGACCTATGGGGTAGAGCCCCACGCTTTGTCCTATGGTGTACCACTGTGCTGTGGAACGGGGTAATACACGGTAGAGGTAGCCACCTTCGAAACGGAGCCCTTTCTCTGTTTTGTGTGCCGCCCACAAACCTTCCACCATGCCCGGATGCATACGGCCATCCTGCGGGTTTATGAAAGGTGTGTTGATGTCCTGTTTTCCCAATATGAACCGCGTCCTGCCAGCATTTCGCTCGTAGTTCAACTGAAAGGTCTGCAAGAAGGCCAGTTGATTATCGCGTCGCACATTGGTTACATCAAAGAGCCCCATTTCATACCGATTGGGAGCCCCACTAATGGAGTCGTTCATCCTCAGGTCGGCGCTCCATAGGTCGAAGGTGTACCCACCGCTCATGCGGAACTGGAAGTTGTGCCAGCGTTGCGATGCGAACCCGAGCGAACCGCCGAAAGCCTGTGCGTGGTAGTCGCTCAACTCGCCTTCGTTCAAGGTGCCCATCAGGTACATGCGGAAGCGGCCCTCCAGCGTGCCGTTCTTCATCACGTCATGCAATGCCGACCCTTGGCGCAAGGTGTCGCTGCGCGGAATGTCCAGCTCGTCCTGCTGTGCTGATGCACTTAGCGTCATGACCAGAAAGGCCAGGCCCAACAGAGCCCTACGTACGATCGGCATCCCTTCCTTCATGACCATCCTCTGCATCCAATGCACCGTTGCTTCTCCGCGTTGCGCTTCTTCAGAAGCCCGCTTTGACGTAGCTCCAGCCGTCCTCCTGCCGCTCCACGATGTGGATGATGCCCGCCTTCACGTAGGCGGCTTGAGGCACGATTAACGCACGGTCCAGCTTGCGCTCGGTGATGGTGTTCTCGCAGGCCAGGAACACGATCCCGCGCTCGCTGAAGTGCTTCACCTTGTCGGCCGCGATGCTGCGGTCGCTCATCAGCAGATCCATGCCCGGGCCGTGGCACACCACCTCCAACTGCATGGTGGGTGCGGCTTCCAGCATGTTGCGCAGCTGGCGCATCAGGCCTTTGTGCACCAGCGTGTCGCCGCTCACGAGCTGCATCACGATGCGGTGCTGGCGGACGGGCGCGTCCTGCGCTTGGCCCGTGGCGAAGAGGCCGAGAGCGAGGAGGGAGAGGAGGAGGAGCTTTTTCATGGCTTCAAGTGTGGATCAACGGAACTCGTAATCATACCCCTCCAACTGGCTGAGGATATCCTGCGGTGCATCCGTGGCGGTGATGCGGCCTTCCACCTTCGGCGCCACCGGGCTGAACTTGCCGAAATAGTCGCGCAGGATGGTGTGCATGGTGACACCGGCCAGTCGTGGGTTGCGCACGTGCTCCAAGCGGCAAAGCACATGATCAGGGTCGCCTTCGCGTTCGCAAGCGGCAACCGTGTAGTACTTCTCAAGGTCGATGGGCTTGCCACCGATCTTGATCCAATTCACGCGTTTGCCCAGGTCGTTGTTCATGGTGAAGTTGGCCGTCATGCCCTTGAAGCGCACCACCCATCCGCCGAAGCGTTTGGCGGGGTCTTTCGCGAACACGTTGTGCAACTCCTTCTCCAGCCAATCCCACAACTGGCGTCCGGTGGCTTCGCCGTACTTGGCATCGCTGTCCACGGGGATCATGCTCCAGAGGTGGTCGTTGGTGATGGGCGTGGGGTTCGTGCCATCGGCCACGATCGGCGGGCAGAAGCGGAAGCCGTTGCTGATGGCCACGTCGGGCTTCAGCTTCCACATGATGGCGTCCGTGATCAGGTTGTCCATGGGGTTCTCGATCACGTAGTAGCGCACCAGCGTGTTCTTCGTGCTACCCACCACCTTGCTCAGCTCCTCCTTGTAGGGTGCGCTCACCTGGTCCACCAAGGCCAGCATCTCCTGGTCGGCCGGGTATTTCTCGGGGTCCACGTCCAGCAGCTCGTAGTGGCTGTCCTTCACCACACCATCCTCCACCACCACGTCCAGGCGTGCGAGGAATGAGCCGAACGCGCCGGGCTCCACCACCTTGCTGTACTTGGCCTCGATAGGCTTGCGCACGCGTTCGTGCGTATCGGCACCAAGGATCAGGTCCGCGCCTTCCACCTCGGGCTTGTTGGCCAGGTCCACCTGTTGCGCCAGGCCCATGTGCGTGACGAGGAACACCATGGCGCACTGTTCGTAGTCGCGCAGGATGCGGATGTAGCGTGCCACGTTCTGCTCGGGCTTCGTGAAGTTGATACCGCAGCTGTACGCCGGCGACTGGCGCTTGGGCGTGAGCGGATCGTTGTAGCCGATGAAGCCGATCTTCACACCGGCCACCACCTTGGTCCAATAAGGCGGGAAGATCATCTCGCCGGCCATGTCGGCGGTGGGGTCCACCATGTCGCCGCAGTAGTCGGCCAGGGGCTCGTGCCACATGTTGGCGCAGATCTTCGCGCCCTTGTAGCCGCCGAGGTCCTTCAGCATGTTCTCCTTGCCGTACACCACCTCCCAGTTGCCGGGCAGCAGCAGGTCGTAGCCCACCCGGTTCATCAGCGGCACGATGGCGCGTCCCTCGCTCTTGGCCGCCACGCCACCACCCTGGAAGCAGTCGCCTCCGTCGATCACAATGGTGTTGGCCGGGTCCTCGTTGCGCAGGGTGTCGATCATGCTCTTCAGCACACCGTAGCCGCCGCGCTTCTTGTACACGGGCTTGCCGTTCTCCAGGAAGAACTCGTCGTGCGTGTGCAACTGCGAGTGGATGTCGCTTGTGAAGAGGATGGTGAACTTGCCGGCCTTGCCGCTTTGCACTGCGCGGCTGCCCACAAGCTCGTTGCGGCGTTGCGCATCACCCATGGCACCAAGCGCCACGGTGGGCCCGAGCGTCAACCCGGCGCCCAACGCACCCAGGGACTTCAACGCCTGCCTTCGGCTTACACCGGTTTCCTTTTCATCGTGTGCGCCACAGGTGCAGCCGGGTGGGTGGTGGATGTTGCTCATCGTGTGCTGGTGTTGGTCGACCCCACTATGGCGCGGCCGTGGTTTGCTTCTTCTTGAATGCTGCGATCGGTCCGAATGGTCCGTATTTGTGCTGGGTCTCTGGCAAGGTGTCTGCAAATGGGCCGAAGGGATGATCCACGGGCTTGGCCGCGATATCGGGCCAGTCGCCGGTGATGTCCTTGGAGGGACGCCGCTGCGAGTTCACGTAGGCCGCCACGTCCCAGGCCTCTTCATCGGTGAGCTGCGGATATTCCCACGTGACGCCCTGCGGCATGTTGGTCTTCACATAACCGGCGAAACGGCTCATGCGGAAGAGGCCCGCACCATCGTTGTAGCTGCCATCTCCCCACAGCGGAGGGAACTGGTGCGTGCGGCCATCGGCCTTCAGCTGGCCAAGACCATCGGCACCGTGACAGCTTTCGCACTTCGCGGTGTAGATCTCGGCGCCGTGTACGGGGTCGGCGGCACGGTCCATGAAGGCGAGCTCCACAATGCCGCTGCCCTTGGGCTTCGTGCCTTTCTCGATGCCGCTGCCCAGCCATTCCATGTAGGCGAGCATGGCGCGCATCTCACGCTCGGTGGTGTCCAGTGCGGTACCGTTCAGGCTGCGCTCCACACAATCGTTGATGCGTTTCGCCACGGTCTCGGTGGAGCCGCTACGGGCGCGGAACTTCGGGTAGGTGCTCCACACCGCGCCGTAGTTGTTGCCCCAAGGCTTCGTGCCGGCGTCCAGGTGGCAGTTCTGGCAATTGAGCGCGTTGGTGTTCCGCATCACCACACCGTTGGGGCCGAGGTAATGCGCGGTATTGGCGATCAGCTCACGGCCGTAGCGCACCAGGTCACGCTGCTCCTTGGGCAGGTACACCAGCCGTGTGGTATCCGCACCGGTCCAAAGGCTGTCTGCGCCGTAGGTGGCCACTTGTGGGGGCGGCGGTTCTAACCAGGTACTGGGGATGAAGAACTGCGCGAACACGACCAACAGGATGAGCCACACGATGCGCTTGGACCAACGCATACCGCCGCTTGCCGGAAGACCCGCCCGCGCGTTCAGCACGCGCACGGCGTCGTCCACCACGTACATCACCACCAGCACCAGCAGGGTGGCGAGCAGGATGAGGATGGGGATGAGCATCGGAGGGAGGTGAAGGAGGTGAAGTAAGAGAGGGAGGAGAGGGAGGCGGGTCTCATCGAGGGTGCGATGGAAGGGCATTTCCCTCCCTTACTTCCCTCTCCTTCTTCACTTCCGTTTTAGGTATTCAATGCGGCAGCTTCTCGCGGAAGACACCGTACACATAGGTGCCCAGCCAGGCGCTGAGGAAGGTGACGATGATGACCGAATAGCCCGCACCGATCTGTGCGAACAGCGGACCCGGGCAGGCACCGGTGATGGCCCAGCCCAATCCGAACAGCAGGCCACCGTAGATCTGCCCCTTGTTGAAGGTCTTGTCGGGGATCACCACGGTCTCGCCCTGGATGGTCTTGATGCCAAGGCGCTTGATGAGTTGCACGCTGATGAGGCCCACCATCACGGCGGTGCCGATCACCCCGTACATGTGGAAGCTCTCGAAGCGGAACATCTCCTGGATGCGGAACCAGCTGATGATCTCGGCCTTGAAGAACACGATGCCGAAGAGCACGCCCCAGGCACTGTACTTCAGGTTGTCCCACCAGGGGCGCTGCACCTGGCTTTCGTTCACGCACATGGCGTCGAGCTCGCGGGTGGCGAGGTCGCTCTGGCCGTTGTCGACCGGCGGTTGTTGGATGAGCTTTTCCATGGCGATCAAAGGGTGAGCAGGAAGGGGAGGATGAACCACGTCATGATGATGCCGCCGACCATGAACATCACGGTGGCAACGAGGCTGGGCCACTGCAGGCTGCTGAGGCCCATGATGGCGTGGCCGCTGGTGCAGCCACCGGCCCAGCGCGTGCCGAAGCCCACGAGGAAGCCGCCGATCACGAAGAAGATCAGCCCGCGGATGGTGAAGAGCTGCTCCCAGCTGAAGATCTCTTCGGGAAGCAGGTGGCTCGTGTCGGTGATGCCTTTGCTGGCGAGATATTCCTGCGTGGGTTCAGCGAGCACGATGGGGTTGGGATCGCTGAGGAAGGTGGCGGCCAGGAAGGCGCCCACCGCGATGCCGCCCACGAAGAAGAGGTTCCACGCCTCCTTCTTCCAGTCGTACTTGAAGAACTTCACATCGCCGGGAATGCAGGCGGCACAGAGGTGGCGCAGCGAACTGCTGATGCCGAAGGTCTTGTTGCCCACGAGCAGCAGGAAGGGCACGGTGAGGCCGATGAGAATGCCGGCCGCGTACCAGGACCAGGGTTGTTTCAGGGTTTCGAGCATGGGGGTGATGTGTTGGTGAATGGTCAGTGGTGAATGGCGAATGGGAATGCCCGGAGAGACAACCCATTCACCATTGACCATTCGTCATTCGCTTGGGCTTTACTTCTTCAGCGTGCTCGGGCAGACATAGTCCGTCACCTTCACGTCCGTGTTGTTCTTGATGGCGTTGAACCCACCGGCCACGTCCACGATGTTGTGCCAGCCGCGGGCCTTCAGCAGGCTTGCCGCGATCATGCTGCGGTAGCCGCCGGCGCAGTGGATGTAGTTGGTCTCCTCCTTGCTGAAGGCGGCCAGGTTCTGGTTGATGTACTGCAGGGAAGCGTGCCAGGCACCGTCCACGTGTTCGGCCTCGTACTCGCCGTCCTTGCGCACGTCCACCACGCGGAGCTTGTTCTCCTTGAAGCGCTTGGCGAACTCCTCGGCGGAGATGCTCTCAATGGTGTCCACCTCCTTGCCGCTGGCCTTCCATGCATCGATGCCGCCCTTCAGGAAGCCGAACACGTTGTCGTAGCCCACGCGGGCGAGGCGCGTCACCACTTCATCCTCCATGCCTTCGTCGGTCACCAGCAGCAGCGGGTGTTTCACATCGGGGACCATGGCGCCCACCCAGGGAGCGAAGTCGCCCTTGATGCCGATGTTGATGCTGCGCGGTACGAAGCCGTCCTTGAAGGTCTGCGCACCGCGCGTATCCAGCACCAGGGCACCTTCGGTCTCGGCCACAAGCTCGAACTGGTCGGGGGTGAGGGCGCGCATGCCGCGCTCCTTCACGCTGTCCACGCTTTCGATCACGCCCTTGTTCATGGCCACGTTCTGCGGGAAGTATGCCGGGGGCGGCAGCAGGCCATCGGTCACTTCCTTGATGAACTGCTCCTTGCTCCCGGCCTTCAGCGCGTAGTTGGTCTTCTTCTGGTTGCCGAGGGTGTCCCAGGTCTCCTTGCTCATGTTCTTGCCGCAGGCGCTGCCAGCCCCGTGCGCGGGGTACACCAGCACGTCATCGGGCAGGGTCATGATCTTGCTGTGCAGGCTTTCGTAGAGGAAGCCGGCGAGGTCCTCCTGCGTGAGCGAGCCCATTTTCTGCGCCAGGTCCGGGCGGCCCACATCGCCGATGAACAGCGTGTCACCGGTGAAGATGGCGTGCGGCTTACCGTTCTCGTCCTTCAGCAGGTAGGTGGTGCTCTCCATGGTGTGGCCGGGCGTGTGCAGCACGGTGATGGTCACCTTGCCCACGTGCAGTACCTCACCGTCGGTGGCAATGTGCGCCTCGAACGTTGGATTGGCGTTGGGGCCGTACACGATGGGTGCACCCGTCTTGTTGCTGAGGTCCACGTGGCCGCTCACGAAGTCGGCGTGGAAGTGGGTCTCAAGCACGTACTTGATGGTGGCACCGTTTTCCTGTGCACGCTCCAGGTAGGGCTGTGTTTCGCGCAGCGGATCGATGATCACGGCCTCGCCGTTGCTCTCGATGTAGTAGGCGCCTTGTGCCAGGCAGCCGGTATAGATCTGTTCGATCTTCATGGGTTGTGAGGTTGAGGAGTTGAGTGTTGAAGAGTTTGGGAGTTGCCACATTGCCGATCAAGGTGAATGGCGAATGGTCAATGGTGACTAGAGTGCGGATGTTTTTGTGAAAGAGATCGGATCAACTGATGGACCACTGGTGTGCAGTTGAGGTGCATTTGCCCATTCGCTATTCACCAATTCCCATTCACCAATTGCATTCATGAAAGTTGCGATAGCTCCCTTCCAATGATGTACACGCCCATCACGAGCACGAACCATCCGAAAGCGGGTTTGAGTTTTTCGTTGGGGATGCGTTTGCTGAGCATGCTGCCGAGCAGGATGCCGCCGATGGCCACTGCACTGAAGATACCCAGGAAGCCCCAGTCGATGAATTCATCGCCCTTGAGATCTCCTGTGAAACCGATCAGCGATTTGGCCGCTATGATGATCAGTGAAGTGCCTACGGCCTGTTTCATGGGCAGCTTGGCCAGCAGCACCAGGGCGGGGATGATGAGGAAGCCGCCGCCCGCGCCAACAAGACCGGTTATGGTGCCCACCACGATACCTTCTCCCAAGATCAACGGGTAATTGAACTTCACCGCCTGCTCGGTGGGCTGATCGGGGCCCTTGGGCACCTTCGGCTTGCGGATCATGCTGTAGGCGGCCGCCACCATCAGCACGGCGAAGAAGATGAGCATACCCAAGGCCTTCGTCACCGGCGTATCGCCAACGGAGAAGAGCGGGTCGGGCAATGCGGGCACCAGCCAGGCACGCGTGGCGTACACGGCAAGAATGCTGGGTATGCCGAAGACGATCGCCGTGCGCCAGTGGATGTTGCCCAAGCGCATGTGGCTGCCGCTGCCGATCAAACTGGTGAGGCCCACGATGAACAGCGAGTAGGCCGTGGCCAGCACAGGGTCGATGTGGAACAAGTACACGAGGATGGGCACGGTGAGGATGCTGCCGCCCCCGCCGATGAGGCCGAGGGACAGACCCATGATGATGGCTCCGATGTAGCCGATGATCTCCATTGGTAGGGTAAGGTTCAGAGGTTGGGGCAGCAGTTCTCCAGGCAGTGTACGATCTTCAGGAACTCGGGACGCTTCAAGTGCCAGTATGTGTACTTGCCTTCTTTCTCGAACTCGAGCAATCCCTTGTCGCGCATCAAGGTGAGGTGCTGGCTGAGAATGGCTTGCTCCATACTGAGCATCTCTTGCAGGTCGCGATTGCACAAACGATCGTGATGGCCCAAGAGGTCCAAAATGGCCAGGCGTTGCGGGTGTGCTGCGGCGCGCAGCAACTCGCTGGCTTTGGTCAGCTTGTCACTGCCTACGCGTTCGTCAAGGGTGCTTGTCGCCATGTGCTCGTTCATTGACGGCACAAATGTATAGGCACATTGCTATGTGATTATGTGACAGGACTCACATAGCACATCGCGCCAAATGCGGACATGACTTTTGTCAGAGTGCGCGCAAAAGATCTTGGCCGAAATGCCGCACTTGGTAGCGGCGCATTCCGGGCAATGCCGCAAGAGCATCGAGATCGCCGGGCAAGGTGCGGGCGATGTCCATCAGCAACTGGTTGGCCGCCACGATCCCGGGTCGCAGGTCGTGTTCCGCCGTTAGCTTGTCGCGCGTGGCCTTTAAGCGCTTCACACGCTCTTCATGGTCCTCGTCGCGCTGCCAGCGCTTGGGTTTGGGTATGCGGGGCCATTCGTCCTTGGGCAGTTCCAAGCCACGTTGAACCCCGGCCAGTATATCCCGCCCGTAGCGTTCCACTATGCGTTCGCCCACGCCTTTGCGCGCACCCAGGTCCTGTAGGTCCTTGGGCGGGTTGGTGCTCAGGTCCAGCAGCACATCATTGCCCAGCACCATGAAGGTTGCTCGGTCCATCTTCTCCGCTACGCTTTCCCGCCAGTTGTGCACTTCACGAAGCACTGCGAGCTGGTGCGGCTTCAAGGTCTTGGCTCCTTTCATGCGCAGAAAGGCCGGCTCTTCGTTCTGTGGCAGGTTGAAAGGCGCATCGGTGAGCAGTGCGAACTCTTCCTCGGCCCAGTCCCAGCGGCCTTTGGCGATGAGCTTGTCCTTCAGGATGTCGCGCAGTGCGATCAGGTGGCTTGTGTCTCCGGCCGCATACTCCAGCATGGGCATGGGCAGTGGGCGTTTGCTCCAATCGGCCTTCTGGAACTTCTTGTCCACTTGCAGGCCCTGGTACTTGCGCAAGAGCGCAGCCAGGCCGATCTCGGGTTCGTTCAGCAGTTCGGCCGCCACCAGCGTGTCGAAGATGTTCTCCACGCGTATGCCGTGGTACTTGGCAAGTATGCGTAGGTCGTAGTCGGCATCGTGGATCACCACCTCCATGCGCGGATCGGCCAACAGCTGGCCAAGGGGCGCCAGATCGGTAACGGCCAGGGGGTCCACCAGCCAGGTGTTCTCACGCGTGCTCAATTGCACCAGGCACACCCGTTCGCGGTAGCGGTGGAAGCTGGACGCCTCGGTATCCAGCGCCAGCACGGCCTCCGCAGCAATGGAGCGCACTTGACCCGCAAGGGCTTCCGGATCGGTTATGAGCTCAAATCGGGTCAATGGTGGTCGTTGCCGAACAGGCGTTGTGGGGATGCAATGCTGAACGGACCTGTATCAGATGTAGCGGTCGCCGTGGTCCGCTTTCAGGTCGTTCACGAATTCTCGGATCTTCTGCTCGTCCTGTTTACGGCATACCAGCAGGGCTTCCGGTGTGCTCACCACGATGTGGTCCTCCAGTCCTTGCAACACCATCAGGCGGCCATCGTGGTTGTGCACCATGTTGCCGCCGCAATCGTAGAGCTTCACCAGGTCGCCGACCACGGCATTGCTGTTGGTGTCCTTCGGAATGTGGGTGTAAAGGCTTCCCCAGGTGCCGAGGTCGCTCCAGCCCAGGTCGCTCACCACGGTGTACACGTTCTTCGCCTTCTCCATGATGCCATAGTCGATGCTCACGCTCTCCACCTCGGCATACACGGCGTTCACGAAGTCCTGCTCATCCGCTGTTCCGAATTTTCCGCTGCCTGCCGCGAACATGGCTTCCATTTCCGGCAGGTGCTCGCGGAAGGCTTTGCTGATGGTCTGCAGGTTCCACACGAAGATGCCTGCGTTCCACACGAAATCGCCGCTTTCCAAAAAGCGCTGTGCGGTCTCATGGTCCGGTTTCTCGGTGAAGGTCTTCACGCGCTTCACGCGGTGGTCTGCGGTGCCTGCCTCATCCATGAACTGGATGTAGCCATAGCCGGTATCGGGACGGCTGGGCATGATGCCCAAAGTGACCAGGTTCTCCCCGCTGTTGGCTTGGGCCAAGGCCAGTCGGAGCGCTTCGCGGAACGCATCCTCCTTCATCACCAGATGGTCGCTGGGCGCTACAATGATGGACGCCTTGGGGTCGCGCGCTGCGATCACGTGGTTGGCATAGGCCACACAAGGTGCGGTGTTGCGCCGCGATGGTTCGCACAGGATGTGGGCTTCCGGCAGATCGGGCAGTTGCTCTTTGACCAAGCCTGCATACTGTGCATTGGTGACCACCAAAATGTTGTTGGCGGGGCAAACGCTCAGGAAACGGTCGTAGGTCTGTTGGAGCAGGGTGCGCCCCAGTCCCAGAAAATCCAGGAATTGCTTGGGGTGCTCTGTGCGGCTCATGGGCCAGAAGCGGCTTCCTACGCCGCCTGCCATGATCACGCAATAGGTGTGTTCGTTCGTCATTGCAAGGTGCCGACCACGCTTGGATCAGGATGCCTTGCGAACGACCAATGGTCCGTTCACGTGCACCTGGGCAAGGGGGTCGATGAGATAGATGCGCCGGTCGTTGAGACAATGGCACTTGTAACGTTTGCGCAATTGGGGGCCCTTCACATAAATGCGATCGTTGAAACGGAATACGGCGCGCTCCGGGATCTCTTCCAGCATGGGCTGCGGGTCGCGATCGTACTTCCGCAGCACGCGCATCAGGTCATGGTCGGTGCAGCTGCTGGCCGGAGCGTCGTACAGGTGGTGCTCCAAGGCATGCAACAGTTCCGCAGGGAACACGGAGCGGCTCATGAAGGGACGCATCAGCCGGTGGTATTCGCTCTTCCAATAACTGCCGTGGGGGGCCGTCCAACGGCGGGTCTTGATGTAGGTGGTGTAGTGCGCGAACTCGTGCACCAAGGTCACCAGAAAGGCATACTTGTTAAGGTCCGAGTTCACGCTTACGCGGTGCGGCTGCGTACGTGTGGCACTGCGGAAGTCGCCCAACTTGGTGGTGCGCGGTTTGGAGATCCGCACTTCCACCGCATGCCTACGCATGAACTGCACCACCACCGGCCATGCTGACGCTGGCAGATGCTTTCTGAGCAATTCGGGATCGCTGGTGGTGGGCATGACGATGATCGACTTGGGCTGATCAACTCCGAGGAGCAGGGTAAGCTGCCGACCGCGGTGTCTGAACTCCGGGGTCGAAATTAGCATGTGTGCCCCGATCGGTGGGCCCCTGGTAGTGGTTCCATTTGGGGCAATCGCAGCCTTTTTTCTTCTTATACAGTCCGTTCCGATTCCCACAAGAAGTCAATGCGCTGATTATCAACGCAGTAAGTAGGAGTGTGCCGATTCGGGCCGGAGCGTACATGGACTGTTGCTGAGGGCAACGAAGTTAGCCCCCGGACCATTGTGAACAGCCTGCGTGGGCTTCGGGGCGGGCAAGCCCGGCAGGACCTAATTTTGGCCGACCTGGCCAACGCATGCAGCTTCTACTCCACATCGGGCGCTATTTCCTGCTGATCAAGGACACGTTCAGCAAACCCGAGCGCCTTTCCCTCTATTGGAAACGCACTGTGGAGGAGATGGACCTCCTGGGTGTCAAGAGTTTAGGTATCGTGGCGCTGCTGTCCGTTTTCATGGGTGCGGTCATCACCATACAGACCAGCTCCAACATCGATGCCGCCTGGATACCTTCTTATGTGGTGGGCTTCACCGCCAGGCAGAGCACCATTCTGGAGTTCAGCCCCACCATTATTTCGCTCATCCTGGCCGGTAAGGTGGGTAGCAACATTGCTGCGGAGATCGGGTCCATGCGGGTAAAGGAGCAGATCGATGCCTTGGACATCATGGGCGTCAATTCCGCCGGGTACCTCATCCTGCCCAAGATCGTGGCCAGCATGCTCATGAACCCCTTCCTGGTCATGATCAGCATGTTCCTCAGCATTTTCGGTGGCTGGTTGGCCGGGGTCGGCACGGGCATCGTCAGTTCCGTGGATTACATCTACGGTATCCAGTTCGACTTCGACCCCTACACGGTCACCTATGCCCTGATCAAGACCGTGGTCTTCGCATTCATCATTGCCACGGTGGCCTCTTACCAAGGCTACTACACACGCGGTGGCACGCGCGAAGTGGGCATCAGCAGCACCCGCGCGGTGGTCTATAGCAACGTGGTGATCCTGATCGCCAACTACGCCCTCACCCAACTGTTGCTGCTATGATAGAGGTGCAGGGCCTTTACAAGCGCTTCGGAGAGCTGCAGGTGCTCACCGATATCTCGGCCAGGTTCGAGAAAGGCAAGGTGAACCAGATCATCGGCATGAGCGGGTCCGGCAAAAGCGTGCTGGCCAAGTGCATGGTGGGCTTGCACAAGCCGGAGGAGGGAAAGGTGCTCTACGAAGGCAAGTCCTTCCACGATATGGATCGCGATGCCATGCGCAGTATCCGCCAGGAGATCGGGATGCTCTTTCAGGGATCGGCCTTGTTCGATAGCCTCACTGTGCTTGAGAACGTGATGTTCCCGCTCTCCATGTTCGCCAAAATGAGCCGCTCCGAAATGGAGGACCGGGCCCATGTATGCTTGGAACGCGTCAACATCATCAACAAGGATGAGCTGTTCCCGGCGCAGATCAGCGGAGGGATGCAGAAGCGCGTGGGCATTGCGCGCGCAATTGCCATGAACCCCAAGTACCTCTTCGTGGACGAGCCCAACAGCGGCCTCGATCCCCAGACCAGCATCGTGATCGATGAGCTGATCAAGGAGATCACCGAAGAGTTCGATACCACCACCATCGTGATCACCCACGATATGAACTCGGTGATGGAGACCGGTGAGAACATCGTGTTCATCCACAAGGGCCGCAATGCTTGGAGCGGTACGCGCGACCAATTGCTACGCAGCGACAATCAGGAGTTGAACGACTTCATCTTCGCCGGATCGCTCATGCGCCAAGTGCGCGATAGCCTGAAGGGCAAAGACTGACGCGCATCCTGCAAAGCGAAGCCCCCGCATGACCCTGTATGCAGGACCATGCGGGGGCTTCGTCTTCGTTCAAGAGCTACTGCAGTACCAAGCGCTGGGTGGTGCTGGCCTGGGCGTTGGATACACGCAGCATGTAGGCGCCCTTCGCCAGATCGGAAAGGTCGATGCTGCTGTTGCCTTGCACGGTAAGGCTCCGCACCAGCTCGCCGATCGGGCTCACCACTTCCACCACGAACACGCCCTGCTCCTCGCTTTCAAAGCGGAACAGGCCGTTGCTGGGGTTGGGGTGGAAGCTGATGCCTGTGAGCATTCCCGTTTCAGCAATGCCGATGGAAGGGTCCGTCATCAGGCGGATGGCCGCTGCGTTGCCGTTGGTATAGGCCTCGCCTGCGCTGGGCAGGTAGATCATGCTGGCCAGGCTGGGCTGTGGCACCGTCTGGTCGTTCAGGATCCGCACATCGTTGGTGTTGCCGTTGCTGTACATCTCCACACTGGCGTAGTAGCGGCCAGGTTGCAGCGTGTAAGGCGTGGGGAAGAGCTGCTGCACGCGGCCGGCATCCACTTGCGCCTGGGTGATGCTCACGATACCGCTCTGGGTGATGGGCAAACCCACCTCATCGGCCAACACATCGTCCTCCACGTGCAAGGACACCACGGTGGCGGCACCTGCCACACTGCTTTCAGTGATCAGGAACTCCAATCCGAAAACGGTTATCGGCGCAGTCACCACGTAGTTCACCAGCATGATGAAACCATCGGCATCATCAGCGAAGCTGTTGGTGCCCAGCGAGCCGAGCGAGGTGTAGCCATCCGGGTGTATGCCAAGGCCGTCCAGCGAGTACTGCTCGTCGGTGATCTAGAAGGTGCGCAGGTAGGTGTTGTTGGCAAAGTTGTCGCCGTCCTGTTCCTGGTTGGAGACCACGTTGAAGGTGCCTGTGTAAATGTCGTTCGGCAGGCTGGGAAGTGCCACCTCGGTCTCCCATTGGGCCGTGGTACCGGACATCATGGTGCCCACCACCTGGTTGGAGCTGAACACCAGCGCATTCGCGGAGTTGCGCACTTCCATGGCGATCTGCACATTGGTCTGCATCTCGTAGCCGAAGTTGAGCACTTCGCCACCCACCAGCATGGTGTTGCCCAACTGGTTGCCGGGGATGCGGCCGTATTCCTCGCCTTCTCCGGTGTGGCTCAGAAAACCGTTCACCATCACCACATCGTTGGCAGGCTGTTCAATGATCGCAACATCGTCCAGGAACCAGGCATAGCCCCATACACCGGTCCAATGGAAACGCACCCAAACTTGGGGTTGGTCTCCAGCAGCATCGGATATGTTGATGCGCACGGTGGTGGGGTTGGCAACCGGGGCTTGCACCGCCATGTCGGGCCACACCTTGAACACGTTGGGAAGTCCCGAGATGTTCGTGGTGGGGGTGAGGGCAGGCCAATCGGTGTTGTTGGTGCTGATCACCAGGTAGCATTCCTCGTTGGTCCACTTGCGGTAGAAGGACTCGAACTGGATCACCACGTTGGGCTGTCCGCTCAGGTCTATGGGTGAGGCGGTGGTGAGGGTTGCACTTTCCAGGGTGCCCACGCTGTTGTTGCCGGCGTCGGAGTCCAACAGCGCATAACCGTTGTC
Organism: Flavobacteriales bacterium; assembly: GCA_019638115.1. Taxonomy (GTDB): domain Bacteria; phylum Bacteroidota; class Bacteroidia; order Flavobacteriales_F; family PHOS-HE28; genus PHOS-HE28. Next base: position 651,443 of record JAHBUK010000003.1, read on the forward strand.
CGCGCTGCTGCTCTGGATGGTGGCGATCGGGTAATCGCCGGTGCATTGCAGGTTTTGGCCGATCTGCCAGGGCACCATGAAGGAACCCGCATTGTTCGCAGTGACCCAGGTGCCCGGTGTGGAGAAGTCGTCGCTCCAAAGAGCTGCGCGGCTGTTGCGTGAAGTCGCTGCGGTTTGCACGGCATCGCGGCTTGGTGCCACACGATGTTGGATCGGGTCGTTGAGTGCTTTGCTCTGGGCCTTTGCATCATTCAGCAGGCAGGCCAGGCCGATCGTTAGAACAGGTAGGTAAAGGTGTTTCATGGTTCTTTCGGTCGTGGTTGATACGAGGGTTGGAAGGACAAGATAAACGCTTCATCCGGGATCGGTGCCCGGGGAGTAAAAAGCGAAAGGCGATGCCGGACAACCGACATCGCCTTTCACGAAATGAAGAAACCCTTAGCGGATCACCGTCATGCGCTTGGTCACGCGGTGGCCATCGGCGATCAGGCTGTAGAAGTACACGCCTTCCTGCAGGGCCTCGGTGCTCAGGTCAACACGGTACTCGCCAGCGGCGCGTCGTCCCTCGTTGATGCCCATCACCAGCTTGCCGCTCACATCATGCAGTTCCAGGCTCACGCGGGCTTCCTTGGTCAGTTCGTAAGGGATCACCACGCTGCTGGTGGCCGGGTTGGGGAAGCTCTGGCCAAGGCCAACACCACTGGTGGCGTCAATGTCCTCGATCCCTGCGAAGGGGGCGAAGCTCAAACGCACCATGGGGATGTTCGTGAGCGTGAACCAAGTGCTTTGGTCGGGCTGGTAAACCAAGGAAGAGACCGGACGAGCAAAGCCGGAAGTGGCAACGCGGGTGCGCAGTTCGCCGCCGTAGGTGCGTACGCAAACCGCATACTCCACACCAGCCTCCAGGGTAACGGGGCTGAGCAGGTCCAGGTTGAACCAGATAGCACCGTTGGCAGGGGTGAGTTGGGTGGTGGCGGTCACTGAGGTGATGTCCGTTTCGGCCACCAGCTCGGGAGGATCCGTGTCGAAGCGGTAAATGACACCATCGAAAATGGCACCCACCTGTGTGCCCGGTACGTTGGTGGAGCCTCGGGCCAAAGCGATCTGCACAGCGAATGCCTGGGCATCGTTCTCCATGTAGAACAGGTTTCCAGCTTGGTACTCGGGCCACGAACCACCGGATTGCGCACGGTCGTACTGGCCGTTGCGGGATCCGTTGTCGTACGCGTAGATGGTGGGCGATACGCTGAAGCTGCGCTGTGCGGTGTTATCCACCAGGCGCTCGTCTTCTTCACTCATGCTTAGGTTGTAGTTCACCGTGTACACGCCCGCTTGTGCAGCCGGGGTGTAGTCCGCACGCAGGTTTTCGTTCACCACTGATGGGGCGATGCTGGAGGCGCTAGGGCTTGCCGAGAAAACGACGGCGTTCGAGGCATCGCGCACCTCCATGGCCAGGCTCACGTTGTTGGCCGTGCTGGAGCCTTCGTTGCGCACGGGGCTGCCAAGGCTAAGCGGACGGAGCTGGCTGAACGGGTAAACCGTGTAATCCAGTACATCGGTGTCCGTGGTCTGTGGTATGAAGCTGCTGATGCGTGGGTTCAGCATACCCACATCGTTCGAGAAACTCTCCACTACGCGCACATCGTCGATCTGCCAGTGGTAGTGGGTCATGTTTGATGCACTGCCATCATGGGCCCAACGAATGCGCACGTTGGAGGCGTTCGCGCCGATGAACTCGTTCAGGTTCACGCGCATGGTGTACGTGCCGATGTCCAGATTCACGTACTGGTCGCGGATCGCTGCGATGCGGTTACTGGTTGGCCAGGTGGCACCACCATCGAGACTCACCTCCACGAAATGCGAGGAGGCACCGGCACAGCACCAACGCAGGCGCTGGGTCCATTCCAACTGGGCGAAGGGCGTGGCGCTCAGGTCCATCACCGGACTGATCAGGTAACCTTCCCAAGAGGTGCAGCTCACGCAGGCGTTGTTCGCCAAGTTGCTGTCGAAGATCATGAAGCCGTTGGCAACACTTTCGCTCTGGATGCGCTCGGCAGTGCTGCTGAAGTCACCGTTGGGGCCATCGGTGTCGTACATCCACATGTTCCCGTTGGGGCCGCTTACGGTCCATGCACCCAGGCCGTTGTTGCCTGCGAGGCCATTGGCGAAATCATCGGAGAAGATCACGTCCCCGCCTGCACGCGCTGCTGAGGCGATCACGTTGGGGTTCTCATACCAAGGTTGTTCCTCGGCCTCCCAATGGGAGAGATCTGGCTGGGTGATCGGTTGCACACGCTGGGCGGAGCAGAGCGTTGTGAGCAGAACACCGGATACGAGCGGTAGGTAACGTAGCGTCATTTCTGTTGAGTGAAAGTTCGGAGGACCAAGCTACGGCTTCGTCCTCCATCTTCCTCAACCGGGCCTTGGGCAAGGGACCACCCGTTCATAGGAACGGATGCAAGTGCTTGACCAATGAGGAGCCTGCCCAAGCCAACGGTCAGCGTCCGGCCACCACGAAGCGGCGGGTCAGCAACCGCTCCCCGGCGTGCAAGCTCAGAACATAGCTACCCGCTGATAGGCCGGTCACATCCACGGCTACTTGTTGGGAGCCTGCAGCCAGGGTGCCCAAGCCTTGTGTGCGCTGCACCCGCCCTTGCAGATCGACCATGGTGTAGAACACTTCCGTGGGTTCGTACAGTTGGAAAGACAACCAACCGTTTTCGCTCATGGGTACCGGATAGATCAGCAACTGCTCGTGCTCGATCGCGGCCTGTTCGGCTACACCTACGCCGTAATCCGAAACGTGCAAGCGCACCATCGGAACGCTGCGCAGGTAGCTCAGTACGAAGGAGCCACCTTCCATGATAACGCTGCCGCCAATGGGGCCGTTGCCGCTCAGCGATACATACAGTTCGTTCCCGTCGTCCAAGTGCTGGATCCCAACGAAATAGTCGCCTGCGGCCAGGTCTACGGGTGAGGCGAAGGCGAGGTATAGTGGCAGGGCAGCGCCAGCTTGCAGCACGTCGGCTTCCGTAAGGGTGTGGCGTGCAGTACTGTCCACAAAAGCCATGTTGCTGTCGAACAGCATGCCGCGCACCTGGGCACCCACCTGCGAATTGCCGCTGAGCACCGCACTGATGCCTCGCACGGTGCCGCTGTTCAACAGTTCCATGCGGTTGGAGGTGATGAAGTTCTGGCTGCCACCAATACCGCCTTGCACCACATCGGCATCGCGGGCCATGGCGCCATAGCCGTTCTCCCATCCGGGGCCGGTTATCCGCAGGTTTTTGCTGAGTTGGTTGTCGCTCGGGTCGTTATCCGGGGTCAACGCACCGATCCGTCCTTCCACGCTCATCAGCCCAACACCGGTGGAGGTCCAGGTGATCGGTAGCACCACGCGGCGCTGTTCCCCGGGGATCATGGGGCCGATGGGCTGCTGCGAGACCAGCTGTTGCTCCTCACCGTTGAACAGTACGCGGGCTTCCACGCCGGTCACATCCACCACCTGCATGCCTCGGTTCATGATGGTCACCGTGGCGAAGAAGGGGCCTGCATGTTCCAGCGGCATCATGGAGTAGGCCAGGGTGCGCGCCGGATCGATGAAGGGGTCGGCAGCATGGTCGCCCAAGGTCACATCGATCACGGACATGTCGAAGGGCAGGCGCTCGCGCAGGCAGATGTCGTCCACCGCGAAGCCGCTTGCCCAGTTGCCGTTGTCGCTCCAGCGGAAGCGCAGTTGGAAGTTGGCCTGGCCATCGAATGCGCTGAGGTCCACGCTCAGGGTCTGCCAGACAGCGCTTTGCACCGGCACGGTCGCCATAAGGATCCAGCCACTTCCGATGTTGGCTTCCACGAAGGCCTCGCCACCACCGAAGCTCTGCTCGTGGAATACCCGGCATTCCAGGCCTACGCCACTGCGGGTGGAAAGGTCGATCACCGGGGTGGTGAGCATCACCTCGGCCATGTTGCAGTTGCAGGGCGGGGCATCGTCGTTGGCCATGGCTGAGCGGTTGCCGACCGGCACATCGGGTACCGGGAAGAAGCCTCCGGCATTGGCGTCTTGCGCTGTGCCGGTGGTCCATGCCGGAACGAACTCCTCCAGTCCATTGCCGTCGGGATCCTGCCGTTCCACGGCCGGGCCAATGTCCCAACCGCTCGGTATGCCGGTCTCGAAGTCGCTGGAGAAAAAGCACGCTGCTGCCCGGTCCTGCCCCAGCATGCGGGAGTGCGGCCCGAGCAGTGCGATGGACAGGAGGCTGATCGGAAGAAGGGCGTGCACGGTCATGGGCAGGTATGGCGAAAAGCTCCGCCAATGGACGGAACGGGCGCGAATTTACCGGTTCTGCGCAGTGCAGCCCGTGTAGGTCCGTTGGCCCGGATTCCGTTGCCCGCTCAGGCTTCCAAGGCCGCGTAGTCCTCCACCGGCGGGCAGGTGCACACCAGGTTGCGGTCGCCGTAAGCATTGTCCACGCGGCTGGCGGTGGGCCAATACTTCCACTCGCGGTTCACGCTGGCGGGGAAGGCGGCCTTTTCGCGTCCGTAGGCATGGCTCCACGTGTCGGCGCAGACCTCGTCGCTGGTGTGCGGGGCCATCTTCAGCACGTTGTCCGCTTTGTCGGCCTTGCCGCTCTCGATCTCGGCGATCTCCTGGCGTATGCCGATCATGGCCTCAATGAAGCGGTCCAGTTCGGCCTTGGCTTCGCTTTCCGTGGGTTCCACCATCAGGGTGCCCGCCACCGGAAAACTCACCGTGGGCGCATGGAAGCCGTAGTCCATCAAGCGCTTGGCGATGTCCTCCACTTCAACCCCGGCAGTGCGCTTGAACTCGCGGCAGTCCAGGATCATTTCGTGCGCCACCATGCCATCGCTGCCAACATAGAGAATGGGGTAGTGCTTCTCCAGTTTGGCCTTGATGTAGTTGGCATTGAGGATGGCGTAGCGCGTGGCATCGGTGAGCCCGTTGCCGCCCAGCATCTTGCTATAGCCATAGCTGATCAGCAGGATCAGTGCGCTTCCCCATGGCGCGCCGCTCACGGCGGAAATGGCTTGCTCGCCACCGGTCTTCACCAGCGGGTGGCCGGGCAGGAAGGGCTTCAGTTTGTCGTTCACGCAGATGGGGCCCATGCCAGGGCCGCCGCCGCCGTGCGGTATGGCGAAGGTCTTGTGCAGGTTCAGGTGGCACACATCGGCACCGATCTCGCCGGGACTCGTAAGGCCCACCTGCGCGTTCATGTTGGCGCCGTCCATGTATACCAGGCCGCCGTTGGCGTGTATGGTGCTGGTGATCTCCTTGATGCTCTCCTCGTACACGCCGTGCGTACTGGGGTAGGTCACCATCAGGCAGCTCAGGGTGTCCTTGTACTGCTCGGCCTTGGCCTTCAGGTCGGCCACGTCCACATGGCCTTCTGCATCGGCCTTCACCACCACCACCTGCATGCCGGCCATCACCGCGCTGGCGGGATTGGTGCCGTGCGCGCTGCTGGGGATCAGGGCGATGTTGCGGTTCTTGTCGCCACGTGCTTCGTGGTAGGCGCGGATCACCATCAGGCCGGCGTATTCGCCCTGCGCGCCGCTGTTGGGCTGAAGGCTTACGGCCGTAAAGCCGGTGGCCTTGGCCAGGATGTCGCTCAGTTCATTGAAGACCTCCTGGTATCCTGCCGTCTGTTCCACCGGGGCGAAGGGGTGCAGGCCACCCCATTCCGGCCAGCTCAGCGGCATCAGCGTGCTGGCCGCGTTGAGTTTCATGGTGCACGAACCCAACGGGATCATGCCGTGCATCAGGCTGAAATCCTTGTTCTCCAAGCGCTTGATGTAGCGCTGCAGTTCCAGTTCGGTGTGGTAGGCGTTGAAGACCGGATGCGCCAGGAAGCTTGAACTGCGTTGCAGATCGGCAGCTACGGCCATGCTGGCGCCGTTTCCGCCGAGCGCGGGTGCCGCTTTGCCTGCTGCCTCGGCCAGTGCGGCCACCACATCGTTCACATCGCTGCTGCGCACCGTTTCGTCCAGCGCAATGCTCACGCTGTTGCCTGCGTAGCGGAAGTTGATGCCACGCTTCTCGGCCGCGGTCTTCACGGCGTTCACATCGGGCACGGCCTGCAAGGTGATGGTGTCGAAAAAGCTGGCATTGGCAACGCTGTATCCGAGTGCCGTGGCCGCTTCCGCAAGGCTTCGGGTATGTGCATGCACGTTGCGGGCAATGCGCTTAAGCCCCTCGGGACCGTGGTACACGGCATACATGCCGGCCATTACGGCGAGCAGTGCCTGCGCTGTGCAGATGTTGCTGGTGGCCTTGTCGCGGCGGATGTGTTGCTCGCGCGTTTGCAGGGCCATGCGCAGGCCGCGTCGTCCGCGTCGGTCCTGGCTTACACCGATTATGCGGCCCGGTATCAGTCGCTTGAATTCTTCGGTGGTGCAGAAGAAGGCGGCGTGCGGACCACCATAGCCCATGGGCACCCCGAAACGCTGGCTATTGCCCACGCACACGTCGGCCCCCCACTCGCCCGGAGGCGTTAGCAACACCAGCGAAAGCAGGTCCGCGCATACAGCTGTGCGCAGGCCCGCTGCCTTGGCTTTGGCAACCACTTCGCGGTAGTCGTTCACACTGCCGTCCAGCGCTGGGTACTGCAGCGCCATTCCGAAATAGCCGTCCGCAGGGTCCATCTCAAGGGCATTGCCCACCACCAGCTCAACACCGATCGGGGTGCAACGCGTGCGAAGCACATCGATGTTCTGCGGAAGCAGGCCCTTGTCCGCGAAGAACTTGTTGGCGGCGCTCAGCTCTTTGGGGCGTGCGGCATACAGCATGTGCATGGCCTCGGCAATGGCGGTGCTCTCGTCCAGCAGGCTGGCATTGGCTATGGGTAGGCCGCTCAATTCGCTCACCACGGTCTGGAAGTTCAGCAGCGCTTCCAGGCGCCCCTGGCTGATCTCCGCTTGGTAGGGCGTGTAAGCCGTGTACCATCCGGGGTTCTCGAAGATGTTCCGTTGAATGGCGGGCGGGAGCACGGTGCCGCTGTAGCCCAGGCCGATGTAGCTGCGGTAGACCTTGTTGCGGGCACCCAGTGCACGCATGTGTTCCAAGTGCTCGCGCTCGGTAAGTGCTTCACCCGTGCCCAGCGCCTGCGGGGCGCGGATGCCCTTGGGTACCGTGCGGTCGATCAGCTCGTCCAGCGAGTTCAGGCCGATGGCCTGCAACATGGCTTTGGTCTCAGTAGGGGTGGGGCCGATGTGGCGTTCCTGGTAGGTGACGACGTTCATGTGCTGTGCCGCGCGTTTGGCGTGGTGGCTTTGGGTTCCTGTTGAAGGGCCGGCAAATATACTTGCGGCGCCCCCCTGTGCAGTGATCTTGACCGGGCGCTCGGTGGCTTGGAACAACCTTCCTTGGCGCCCTGTTCGGCGCTGCTTGTGGCGTCTATCTTTGGCCACCGCCATGCGCCACGCCCTGACCCTGGTCCTCGCCATTCTTTCCTGCATTGTTGCGTTCGCACAGGCGCCTTCAGCTCCCGACCGCATCCTGCTCATGAACGGGCAGATCATTGAGACCAAGGTGATGGGCCAGAGCTCGTTGGAGGTGCGCTACCTCGATACCAGCCGCAGCGGCCTGATCCGCGAACGCAGTGAGCCCACCAGCAGCGTGTTCTCCGTTACCGACAGCCTGGGCCGTGAGCGCATCTGGTATTTCCACGATACCATTTTCGGCAACGACCTCACCATTGAGCAGATGCGCTGGTTCATCAAAGGGGAACAGGATGCGCGCATCGGCTACAAGCCCGTGTTGCCGGTGCTGGGCGGCTTCCTGCTCGGGGCTGGCCTCACCACAGCACTGGACCTGGAGGTGAACGCACTGTTGTTGCCACCCCTCTACGCAGGCATCATGGCCATGCCACGGGTACATGTCACCTTCGGCTCGGTGCGCGACCCCTACATGGAAGGCAACGAGTTCTATGCCTTGGGTTATGCCAAGGTGGGCCGCGGAAAGCGTGTGGTCCGTTCGCTGATCTCCACGGCCGCAGGTGTGGTGACCGGTTATGCCGTGCGGCAACTGGTGATCAACCCCAACCTCTGATCGGGGCCAAAAGCAACGATCGTCAGTATGGTCGGGCGGGTGGCGCCTACTTTTGGCCGACATCATGGACCCCTTCGAGAACAGTCTTGCTTATGCCCAGACCCGGGATGCCGCCGATCCACTGCGCGCCTTCCGGTCAGAGTTCCACTTTCCCCAGCACCCCGGGTCAGGCCCGGGGCAGGTTGCTAAGGATGTGCTCTATTTCACCGGCAACTCGCTCGGCCTCCAACCGAAAGCCGCTGCCGATGCGCTGAAGCAGGAGCTCGACGATTGGGCGCGCTTCGGGGTGGAAGGGCACTTCAATGCCAAGCACCCGTGGTACAGTTATCATGAGGAACTCACGCCTTCGCTGGCCCGTTTGGTGGGTGCGCTGCCCGAAGAGGTGGTGGCCATGAACCAGCTCACCAGCAACCTGCACTTCCTGATGGTGAGCTTCTACCGCCCCAGGGGAAGGCGGAAGAAGATCCTCACGGAAACGCGGCCCTTCCCCAGCGATACCTACGCTTTCGCATCGCAGATCGCCTTCCACGGTGGTGACCCGGAGACCGACCTCGTCGAAGTGCAACCCCGTGCTGGCGAGCACACCCTGCGCACCGAGGACATCATCGCCAAGATCAACGAGTTGGGTGATGAACTCGCGCTGGTCTGCTTCGGTGGCGTCAACTTCTACACCGGTCAGGCCTTCGACATGGCGGCCATCACTAAGGCCGCACATGCCGTGGGCGCCATCGCCGGCTTCGATCTGGCCCATGCCGCCGGTAATCTGCATCTGAAGCTCCACGACTGGAACGTGGACTTCGCCTGCTGGTGCAGCTACAAGTACCTCAACAGCGGACCCGGCAGTGTGGCCGGAGCCTTCGTGCATCAGCGGCATTTGGGACCCAAACCTGCGCAGGATCTCCCAACGCAGGAGGGGACCCTGCGTACACATCCCGCAGGGTCCCTTTCAGGAGACCCTGCGGAGGTATCCGGGTCCCTTTCAGGAGGCCCTGCGGAGGTTTACCTCGGGAAGGGCCTACCCCTCTTCGCCGGCTGGTGGGGACACGACAAGGCCGAGCGCTTCAAGATGGAGCGCACCTTCAAGCCCATACCGACCGCTGAAGCGTGGCAGGTGAGCAACGCACCGGTGTTCAGCATGGCCTTGCACCGCGTGGCGTTGGAACAGTTCGATCGTGCGGGCATCGCCAACCTGCGCAACAAGAGCGAACAACTCACCGCCTATCTGGCTTTCATTGTCGCGGAAGTGGCCAACGCCACCGGCACCAAGCTCGAAGTGATCACCCCCAATGATCCCACCCAACGCGGCTGCCAGCTCAGCATCCTCGCGCACGGCCACGGCAAGGCCCTGTTCAATCGCATCACCGAGCGCGGTGTCATTGCCGACTGGCGCGAACCCAACGTGATCCGTGTTGCACCCGTCCCGATGTACAACTCGTTCGAGGACGTCTGGCGCTTCGGGGAGGTATTGACGGAATGTTTGAATGGATGAAAAACAGGTGAATGGTCGATGGTGAATGGCGAATGGGTCTAGAAGGTGAATGGTCAATGTCGAATAGCGAATGGGTAATGCCGTTACCTCCAACGCGGTCGCTTGCACTTCACCATGCACCGGTCGCCATTCACCTATTGCGCGATGGCCTTGGAACACAAGCCACACCTCTTTGCTTCTTCCCATTCACCAATGACCATTCGCCATTCGCCTTCTGACCTCCATTGATGAACTACCGATACCTATCGGAACGCGTACCTCACCCATGAAAACCATCACCATCGTCGGCGGCGGACTCGTTGGAAGCCTGCTTGCTGTATTCCTCGCCAAGCGCGGCCACAACGTTTCGGTGTACGAGCGTCGTCCCGATCCGCGCAGGACCAACGTGTATGCGGGGCGCAGCATCAACCTGGTGGTGAGCCACCGCGGGTGGACCGCCTTGAAAGCAGCCGGTGTGCACGAGGCCGTGGAGCGGATCGTGGTGCCGGTGCATGCGCGCATGACACACGACCGCGAAGGCAACACCACGCGCCTGCCCTACAGCATCGACGAGCGGCCGATCCACAGTGTGAGCCGTGGCGAACTGAACAAGGTGATGCTCACCGAGGCGGAGATGTTCCCCAACGTGAAGCTCCACTTCGGCCAGCGTTGCGCGGCTGTGGACCTTGACCATGCCACCTGCGTATTCGAGAACGAAGCAGGCGAGCCCACCACCGTGAAGGCCGACCTGGTCTTCGGTAGCGATGGTGCACCCAGCGCCGTGCGGCAGGAGATGATGAAGGGACGCTTCACCTTCAGCCAAACCTTCATCGAGCACGATTACAAAGAGATCGCCTTCGCGCCCAAGCCCGATGGCACGCCGCAGATGGACCCGCACTGCCTGCACATCTGGCCGCGCCGCTGGTTCATGATGATGGGCCTCGCCAACACCGACGGCGGTTTCACCGGCACGCTCTTCATGCCGCACGAGGGCGAGTTCTCCTTCGACACCATCAAGGACGAGAAGGACCTCATGCGCTTCTTCGGCGACCACTTCAAGGACGCCATCCCCATGCTGCCCGACCTCGCAGAGCAGTACTTCCGCAACCCGCAGAGCAACCTCGCCATCATCCGCTGCTCCCCGTGGACACACAAGGACAAGGTGGCGCTGATCGGCGATGCGGCCCACGCCATCGTGCCTTTCTATGGCGAAGGCATGAACGCCGGCTACGAGGATTGCAAAGTGCTCAACGACATCCTGGACCAGCACGGCGATGACAACTGGGGCACGGTGCTCGACGCCTACCACAAAGCGCGCAAGCCCAACGGCGACGCCATCGCCGACCTATCGCTCCGCAACTTCGTGGAGATGCGCGACCTCGTCGCTGATCCTCAATTCATTTTGCGCAAGAAGATCGAAGGGCGCCTGCAAGCGCGCCACCCCGACAAGTGGCTGCCGCTCTACAGCCAGGTGAAGTTCAGCGACATCGGCTACAAAGCAGCGTGGGACGAAGGCTTGCGCCACGACCGCATCATGGAACAGGTGCTGGCCATGCCGGGTATTGAGGAGAAGTGGGAGAGCGAGGAGGTGGAGAAGGTGGCGTTGGGGTTGTTGGGGAATGATTGATCAGCGGTTCATTTTCCCGAGTGGTGTGCCCCTGTAGATGCTGCGCCACTGATCCCCACACGCCTTGGTTGACACTTTGCCCTCCTCCGCCCCGTTATCCGGTGGTGCCTCGCCGCACTTTCGTGTCCATGCAACGGCTGCTGTTCCAATCGCTCATCGTCCTGCTTGCGCTGCCCACCTTCGGGCAGGGCCTCATGTCGCGCAAGCGGCCAGACCTGATCCCGCTGGATGGCAAGGCGCGTCGCATGGGCTTCTACCTGGCGCCCGGCCTCACCTACACGCTGCCGCGCTTCAAGGACGAGGAGGAAGAGGTGTTCCGCAGCGGCGACACGAGCTACACCGCGCTCTACGACCCCAACGGACGCTTGGGCATCTACCTCGAAGGGGGCCTCTCATGGTACACCCGCGACCCCGTGGTGGTGGACTATTTCGATGTGGGCCTGGCCTACAAGAACCTGCGCGGACGGGAGGCTTTCGAAAGCACCTATGTCCGTGCGGACAGCACTGCGCCATTCGCTGGTGAAGGGGCTTTCGCCGAGCGCCTGCTCACCTTCCACGCCAATGCCAACAAGTTCATCCAGGTGGCGGACTACCAGTTCATCCAACTCAGCCTGGGTGCCAACGTGGATTACCGCTTGGGCAGCAGCTATGAGCACACCGGCGACCCCATTCTCAACGGCCACAGCTTCCCCCCGGACCTCATCACGCAGGCCCATTTCAAGCTGGGCTACGGTTTCAAGGTTACCGGCAGCATGCTCATCATCCCCGCTGTTGAAACGCCCGTCTTCAGCTTCACGCCGCAGGACCAAGGCTTCGGGCAACTTCAGTGGTTCAGCAGCAACTACCGGCCGCTGATCTTCAGTGTGCGCTTCCTGTGGTTGCGTGCGCGCAGTGGCATCGATTGTCCGCCACCCGTGCGCCAGCCTGGTGAGAAACGCAGTAAGCGCAAGGTCTACAAGCCGGACAGCTACCACCCCTGAGCGAACAGCTCCGTTGTGCGCGGTCTCCTTGGTGTCAGCGCAGGAATGGGTTGTGCTGCCGCTCGCGCCCGATGAAGGTGTCCGGTCCGTGTCCGCTGTGTACCCGCACCTCATCACCCAATGGGAAGAGCTTGGTCCGGATGCTGTTCAGCAGGGTGTCCAGATCGCCGCCGGGCAGATCGGTGCGGCCGATGCTGTTGTGGAAGAGCACATCGCCGGAGATCACGAATCGCTCTTCCTTGGCGTGCAGCGCGATGTGGCCGGGAGCATGGCCGGGTACGAACAGAACTTGCAGTTCGTCCGCTCCCAATCGGATCACATCTCCTTCCGACAGGAATTTCTCGGGCATTGGTGATGCTTCGCAAGGCACGCCGTAGAGTTGGCCTTGGCGTGGTGCCATCTCCAGCAGGGGCAGGTCCGCGCGGTGCATCTCCGGCAGCAGGCCGAAACGCTGGCACGCCCAGGCGCAGCCCAGCACATGGTCGATGTGTGCATGGGTGAGCACAAGACGCTCGGGGGTAAGGCCGTTATCCGCCAACCAGGCCTCCATCTCGCGCTCCTCGCCACTGTTCCAACAGCCGGGGTCCACCAGCAGGGCTTGCGAACCGTTGTGCACCACGTAGGTGTTCTCCTGAAAGGGATTGAAGGTGAATGACGCGACGTTGAGCATGGAAATAAAAGCCGGAAATTTGCACGGGAACCCGCTCTGGCAGGGCCTCGAAAGTAGCTAACTTCATCGCGTGCACCGGCTTCATCCCTTCCGCCTCATCCTCTGTAGCGCCGCGTTGCTCGCCGTGCTCGGTGTGCAGGCGCAGTTCTATTCCGGTTCCCAGCAGGAGTTCGGTAAGAACCGGGTGCAGTACCAGGAGTTCTTCTGGCAGCAGTACCGCTTCCCACAGATGGAGGTCTACTTCTACAAGGAAGGGCGGGACCTGGCGCGTTACACCGCCCAAGCTGCATCGCGCCACCTGAAGGAGCTTGAGCTCAGCTTCGACTTCACCCTGGAGGAGCGCCTGCAGTTCATCGTCTACAACTCCTTGTCGGATTTCAGGCAGAGCAACATCGGGCTCGCCGGCATGGAGGGCGACAACAACATCGGGGGCATGACACGCATCGTGGGCACCAAGATCTTCGTGTACTACGAGGGTGACCACGCCTTGCTCGACCAGCAGATCCGCTCGGGCATCGCACATGTGATCATCGACCAGATGATGTTCGGTGGCAACTGGCGCGAAATGTTGCGCAGTGCCACGTTCATGAGCCTGCCGTCCTGGTATACCGATGGGATCATCTCCTACAACGGCGTGAATTGGGATGCCAACCTGAACAACAAGATCCGCGATGCCGTGCTGAACGGGCGCTTCGATAAGCTGCACCGCCTTGATGGCGACGATGCTCGACTGGCCGGCCACGCCATCTGGAAATACGTGGCCGATGTCTATGGGCCCGGAGTGATCCCCAACATCCTGTACATGACCCGGGTAAGCCGAAATGCGGAGAGCGGCTTCCTGTTCGTGTTGGGCGTATCGCTGAAGACCTTGACCAAGGAGTGCATGGACCACTACAGGGCGCGCTTTGCGGACGAGGAACGGGCCCGGCAGGACATCCCCCAGGAAGCGCTCGCCATCAAGACCCGTAAGGCGCGCACCTACTCCCAGCTCAAAATGAGCCCCGACGGCAGGCAGTTGGCATGGGTAAGCAACGAATTGGGGCAGTACAAGGTGTGGCTCTACGAGGTGGCCACCGGCAAAGTGCGCCGCATCGCCAAAGGGGAGAAGAAGATCGATCGCATCATCGACCGGAGCTATCCGGTGCTCGCTTGGCATCCTTCCGGAAAAGCACTCAGCTATGCCGTGGAGCGCAAAGGGCAACTGACCCTGCGTACCTACACCCTGGATGATCGCAAGACGGTAAGCAAGCCGGTGTTCATGCTGAAGAAGATCCTCAGCATGGCCTACTCGCCGGATGGGCGCAACATCGTATTCAGCGCGGTGCGCGAGGGCCGCACGGACCTGTACCTCTACTACGTGATCGGCAACCGACAGGAACAGCTTACCGACGACCAATTCGATGACCTGCACCCGCAGTTCACGGACGGTGGACGCAAGGTCATCTTCAGCAGCGATCGCCAGAACGATACGCTGAGGGCCAATGCGGACGTGGCTCTGGTGAACGGCACCAAGGACATTTTCCTGCTGGATGTGGACACCCGTTCACCCGTGCTGACAAGGCTTACCCGAACACCGGGCGTGAACGAGCTCCATCCGGCCCAGTTCGACAGCGTGAACTACGCATACCTCTCCGATGCGGATGGATTGTTCAACCGTATGCTGGTGCGCTATGACAGTGCGGTGAGCCACATCGACACCATCATCCACTACCGCTACTTCACCATCCACGAACGGCTCACCGATCTGCGGCGTTCCATCCTTGAGCAGGATGTGCATGAACGAACAGGGCGGTTCGCGCAACTGCAATTCAACCAGGGCCGCTACCGGTTCTATACCGGTCGTACCAGCGATGGGCGTTTGGCGGCGCTGCCCGCGGCCAATGGTGTGGTGAAGGACGGGGAACAAGTGCCGGCCGGTATCGGCGAACTATCTCCGGTGGTGAAGGTGGACCCCCAAGTGCCCCGGCCGAACAGTGCCGATCAAGTGGATACGCGCAACTACGTGTTCCTCGATGAAACGGGTGGTGCCAAACCCGCCGCCAGAGCTCCGGAGCAGCCCCGCCAAGGCACGCTCAGTACCGGGTCCGCCGCCGTGGATACCCTCCAGGGCAAGCCCTTCGCCTACCCGGAACAACGCAACTACAACCTCAACTTCACGGTGGACCAGGTGGTGACGCAGGTGGACAACAGCTACTCCAACCAGTTCTACCAACCCTTTACCGGTGCCGGTTCCCTTAACCCGGGCCTGAGCGCGCTGACCCGTATGGGTGCGTCGGACCTCTTTGAAGACCATCGCTTGCTGGGTGGTTTCCGCTTGTCGCTCGACCTGAGCAACAACGATTACCTGCTGGCCTACGAGAACGTGAAACGCCGCCTGGACAAGCGCGTCAGTTTCCAGCGACAAGCCTACCAAGGCTTCACGCAGACCACGGTGCTGCAGGTGCACACGCACAATGTGCGCTACCAGCTCAGTTGGCCCTTCAGCGAGCTGGCCAGCTTGCGTGGTTCGGTGATGTACCGCAACGATCGGTTCGTGTTCCGTGCCATCGACCCCCTCAGCCTCATTGCCCCCAATTTCAACGAGAACATCGGTGGTGCCAAGCTGGAATACGTGTACGACAGCTCCATGCCGCGTGGTCTGAACCTCTGGACCGGCATCCGATTCAAGGCCTTTGGTGAGTATTACCAGCAGATCGACCAGCGCGAAAGCGATATGCAAGTGCTCGGTCTCGATCTGCGTGTGTCGCAGAAGATACACCGCGAACTGATCTGGGTGAACCGACTGGCAGGGGCCAGTTCCTTTGGCAACCGCAAAGTCATCCACTTCCTGGGTGGGGTGGACAATTGGCTTGGCCAGAAGGTGGATAACAGCATCCCCATCGACTTCACCCAGAACTACTTCTACCAGACCATGGCCGTGCCCATGCGCGGCTTCTTCTACAACGCACGCAACGGCAGCAGCTTCGCCGTGATCAACAGCGAATTCCGCGTGCCCATTATTCGTTACCTCGTGAACCGCCCCATCCGTTCGGACCTGCTCAACCACCTGCAAGTGGCCGCATTCGGTGATCTGGGCACTGCGTGGACCGGCGGCAATCCCTATGCGTCGGACAACAGTTTCAACCAGGTGACCGTGGTGCGCAATCCGCTCACCATCACCATCAACAGCCAGCGCGAACCCATTGTGGCCGGCTATGGCTTCGGTCTCCGCACCCGTCTGCTCGGCTACTTCGTGCGTGCCGACTGGGCTTGGGGCATCGATGATGGTGTGGTGCTCCCGCGGGTGTTCTACTTCTCGCTGAGCCTGGACATCTGATGAGCTTCGATCTGCAGACCATCGGCTTGCTCATCCTCACCGGCCTGCTCGCTGGCATTCTCAGTGGCTTCGTGGGTGTTGGTGGAGGCATCATCATGGTGCCGGCAATGGTTTGGCTGCTGGGCTACTCGCAGCACCAGGCACAGGGCACCAGCCTGGCCGTGCTCATGTTCCCGGTGGTGTTCATGGCCGTGCGCAACTACTACCGCGCTGGCATGATAGACCCCAAGGTGGTGCTGGTGATCGCCCTGGCTTTCGTGATCGGTGGCTATTACGGCAGCAAATGGTCGCTCGCCTTGCCCATGGCCACGGTGCAGCGCATCTTCGGCGCCATCATGTTGGTGGCTTCCTTCAAACTCATCTTCGGTAAGTGATCCAGCGCATCAAGCAACAGGTCGCCGAACTGCATGCGGACATGGTCCGCTGGCGGCGCCACTTGCACAGGCATCCAGAGCTGTCGTTCCAAGAGCATAACACCGCAGCCTTCGTGGCCGAGGTGCTGAAGCAGGAGGGCATCACTGTTCGTGAAGGGGTGGGGAAGCTTACGGCGGATGCGCCAGGTACAGGGCTCATCGCATTGGTACATGGGGAAGCGCAAGCCTCCGAGCGCTGTTTCGCGTTGCGCGCGGACCTCGATGCACTGCCCATCACCGAGGTGGGCAAACCCGACTACTGTTCCACCGCACCCGGTGTTATGCACGCCTGCGGCCACGATGCGCACACTGCCATGGTGTTGGGCGCGGGCATCGCACTGCACCGCCTGCGCAAAGCGTGGAGCGGCACGGTGATGCTGGTGTTCCAACCCGGTGAGGAGAAGGAGCCCGGTGGTGCTTCCCTGCTGGTGAAGGAAGGGGTGCTCAACGACCCCAAGCCTTCGGGGATCATGGCGCAACACGTTACACCGGAGCTGGAAGTCGGCATGCTCGGTTTCCGCGAAGGCCCCTTCATGGCCGCTGCGGATGAACTGTACCTCACCATACAAGGCAAAGGCGGACACGCGGCCGTGCGCCCCACCTTGGTGGACCCGATACTGATCGCTGCCAAGCTCTTGCCAGCGCTCTACGATGCCGCCGAACGCCTTACGCCCCCAGGCGAGCCCATGGTGCTGAGCTTCGGCAAGGTGGTCGCGAACGGTGCCACTAACATCGTTCCCGATACGGTACACATCGATGGTACGCTGCGCACCTTCAACGAAGGCACACGCGCACAACTGCACGCCGATCTGGTGCGCCTGGGTGTGACCATGGTGCGGGAACTGGGCGGTGCGTTGGAGTTCCGCATCGTCAAGGGATCACCAGTGGTGAAGAACGATCCCGCGCTCACCGCCCGGATGCGTGCAGCGGCCGAGGAGTTCGTGGGTGCCGACAAGGTGGTGGAGATGCCCATCCGCATGGGCGCCGAGGACTTCGCGTACTACACCCACGTGATGCCGGGATGCTTCTTCCGGCTGGGAACAGGCAATGCCGCCAAGCCGGGCACACAAAGCGGCCTGCACACCGCAGCTTTCGATGTGGATGAAGATGCGTTGGGCATCGGTGCAGGAATGATGGCCTGGGGGGCGGTGTGTGAACTGCAGTGAACGAGGGTCACGGAGTTCCAGGAGCCGCCTTCAGCCTACGATGATGTCATCGACCTCGATCACGGGCCTTCCGTTGCTGCTGTGAACGGTGAGTTCCACGGTGCTTGAGGTACGACCGTTGGCATTCCAGAGCGGTAGCCTCAGGTTGAACGCACCCGCCCAATTGCGCACCGGGGTGATGCGCAGATCGCGCCAAACGGTATCAGGCGGCATCACCAGTGTGCTGCCCACATCGTCCACGGCTTCTTCCATGTCATAGGCGCTGAGGCCTTCACCGCCAGAGGCTTCCTCCAACTCATCGAAACGCCGCTCCACCAGCAGCTTCATCACGTGCTTGGCTACGAGGGTGAGGTCGTTGGGGCTCATGGAGTGCGTGGCTTCCTATGCACATCAGGCTCAGAAGCCTGTTGTACCTAGTTCGCCACCTCGCTCATGAACTTCAAACGCATCATGCGCAACTCCTCTTCGCTGAAGTCGCCATCGAATTCCTGGTGCGCTTTGTCCAGGTCGTCGCTCTCGGCATCGCGGAAGTAGTCCATGATCTCCTCCTGAGCGTCGGACTCGAGTACATCGTTGAGGTAGTAGTTGATGTCCAGCTTGGTGCCGCTCTGCACAATGGTCTCCAACTCGGTGAGCAGGTCGCCCATGCTCAGGTTGCGAGATCTGGCGATGGCATCCAACGGAAGGCGCTTATCGATGTTCTGGATGATGTGGACCTTGTGCCCGCTCTTGTTCACCACGCTGCGCACGGTGACCTCCTCGGCGCGCTCGATGTCGTTCTCATCCACATAACGTGTGATCAGCTCCAGGAAGGGCTTGCCGAATTTCTGCGCCTTGCCGGGTCCCACGCCGCTCACCTGCGTCAACTCCTCCATGGTGGTGGGGTAGCGCATGGTCATCTCCTCCAAAGAAGGATCGCCGAAGAGCACCCAGGGCTGTAGCTTCAGTTTCTGCGCCTCCTTGCGCCGCAGGTCTTTCAACATGGCCATCAACTTCTCGTCGGCCGCAGCGCCTCCACCGCGCACGATCGGTTCATCGTCGGCCCCTTCGTAGTCGCTGTAGTCGCGCTCCTTCACGAAGGTGATGGAGCGGGGTTTGGCAAGGAACTTCTTGCCGTCCTCCGTAAGGCTCAGGTTGCCGTAGGTCTCGATGTCCTTGTGCAGGAACCCGCCCACGTTGGCCTGGCGCACCACGGCCATCCAATGGTGGTTGTCCTTGTCGGACCCTTCGCCGTAGACCTTCAGCTTGTCGCCCTTGTAGTTCTTGATCTCGCTCGTTTCGGTGCCGGTGATCAGGTCGCAGATGAACTTGGCGCGGTGGCGCTCCTTGCTCTCCTTCACGGCGCGTAGCACCATGGCCAGGTCATCCTTGCCCTCGAACTGCTCCTTGGGGTTGGCGCAGTTGTCGCAGCCGTTGTTGCACTTGGAGTCGTCGTAGCTCTCACCGAAGTAGTGCAGCAGGTATTTTCTGCGGCACATGCTGGTTTCGGCATAGCTCACGGTATCGGCCAGCAGTTGCTTGCCGATCTCCTGTTCGGCCACGGGCTTTCCTTGCAGGAACTTCTCCAGCTTCTCAATGTCCTTGTAGCTGTAGAAGGCCAGGCATTTGCCTTCGCCACCATCGCGGCCGCCGCGGCCGGTCTCCTGGTAGTAGCTCTCCAGGCTCTTGGGGATGTCGTGGTGGATCACGAAGCGCACATCGGGTTTATCGATGCCCATGCCGAAGGCGATGGTGGCCACGATCACGTCCACCTGCTCCATCAGGAATTGGTCCTGGTGGCTGGCGCGGGTGGAGGCATCCATGCCGGCGTGGTAGGGCAAGGCTTTGATGCCGTTCACATTGAGCATCTCGGCCATCTCCTCCACCTTTTTGCGGCTGAGGCAGTAGATGATGCCGCTGCGGCCGCTGTGTTGGCGGATGAAGCGGATGATCTCGCGGCCCACGTCCTTCTTGGGGCGCACTTCATAATACAGGTTGGGCCGGTTGAAGGAGGCTTTGAAGGTGCGGGCATCGGGGATGTCCAGGTTCTTCAGGATGTCCTCCTGCACCTTCTCGGTGGCTGTGGCGGTAAGTGCGATCACCGGCACGCGTTGGATCTCGTCGAAGATGGTGCGCAAGCGGCGGTACTCGGGCCGGAAGTCGTGGCCCCATTCGCTGATGCAGTGGGCCTCATCGATGGCGAAGAAGCTGATCTTGATCTCGCTCAGGAACTCCACGTTCTCCTTCTTGGTGAGCGACTCGGGCGCCACGTAGAGGATCTTGGTCTGGCCGCTGGTGATGTCCTGCCGCACACGTTGAGCCTCGCTGCGGGTGAGGGAGCTGTTCAGGAAGTGCGCCACGCCCTCCTCGTTGCTGAAGGAGCGGATGGCGTCCACCTGGTTCTTCATCAGGGCGATCAGCGGGCTCACCACGATGGCGGTGCCCTCGCTCATCAACGCGGGAAGTTGGTAGCACAGGCTCTTGCCGCCACCGGTTGGCATGATCACGAAGGTGTCCTTCCCTTCGAGGATGCTTTTGATGACTGCTTCCTGTTCGCCCTTGAACTTGTTGAAGCCGAAATAGCGCTCGAGTGCCTCGCGCGGCGTTGCTGTTGGTACTTGGATCATGGTGGAGCGGTGACCGGTTTGCCCGGCCTTGGTCAGAGGCTTAAATGTACACCATACACCTCTAACGGGACGCGAATTTCGGAAGCATCCTCGGAACGCTTGGTAAGAATCGTACGTGTAGTTGGCCGGACCGTTGAAAACTGGGGGGCAGGCAGCGGTCTTCCCCAGCGCCCACGGCTATCTTTGGCCGCACCCACAGTACGTTTTGGCCCACAACAGCAGCACCAAGGAGATGAGCTTCCTTGACCACTTGGAGGAGCTCCGGTGGACCTTGGTGCGCATGGCCATTGCCGTGCTCGTCGCCATGGTGGCAGCGTTCATCGCCAAGGACTTCGTGTTCGACCAGATCGTGCTCGCTCCCAAAGAGGCCGGCTTCATTACCTACCGGGCGTTCTGCGCCTTGGGACGAAGCGTTGGTCTGGGGGATGCACTGTGTGCCTCGGACATGGTCATCAACCTGCAGAACATCACCATGAGCGGGCAGTTCTTCACACACCTCATGGTCTCCTTTGTGGCTGGTGTGGTGGTGGCGTTCCCTGTTGTGATCTGGGAGCTGTGGCGTTTTGTGGCGCCCGGCCTGCACCCTACGGAGCGCCGCTCGTTGCGGGGCGTGGTGCTTTTCGCATCCGCGCTCTTCCTGCTGGGGGTGGCCTTCGGCTACTACATGCTCACCCCGCTCAGCGTGCAATTCTTCGGCGGTTACCAAGTGAGCGGCTCGGTGCCGAATGCCATAGCCTTGGATAGCTACATCGCCATGGTGACATCCGTCACGCTCTGGACCGGCATCTTGTTCGAGCTGCCCATCGTGGTGCTCTTCCTTACCCGGGCCGGGCTGCTGACACCGCCTTTCATGCGCACCTACCGCAAGCATGCCTTTGTCATTGTGCTCGTTGCTTCGGCCATCATCACCCCGCCCGATGTGGTGAGCCAGCTCATCGTGGCCGGACCGCTCATGCTGCTCTACGAAGGCAGCATCCTGCTCTCCGCGCGCACCATCAGGCGCATGGAAGCCCGCCAAGCCGCAGCCCGTGTAATCGCAACCACCAAGGCATGAGAGCGGGTCGCCTTGTTGCCGGGCATGCGTGCCTTGTGGTCCTCGCCATGTTGTGCCACCTGGCCGGTATGGCGCAGACCACCCGCATTACCGGCAAGGTCACCGATGCCCGTACCGGGGAAACACTGCCCTTCGTGAACATCGCGTTCGTGGATGGCAAGGTGGGCACCACCACGGACATCGATGGCAAATACAGCATCGATACCTATTACGCCACGGACTCCATTCGCGTCTCCTTCATCGGCTATGTGCCACGCTCCTTCGGCGTAAAGAAGGACAAGGTGCAAGTGATCGATATCCAGTTGGAGCCTACCAGCCTGGAGCTGGAAACCTTTGTGGTGGTGGGCGGTGGTGAGAATCCGGCCTTCACCATCCTGCGCCGGGTGGTGCAACATAAACCGGCGAACAACCGCGCAAAGCTCACGGCCTACGAATACGAGGCATACAACAAGGTGGAGTTCGACCTCAACAACATCACCGAGGAGTTCACCCGGAAGAAGCTCTTCAAGCCTTTCGCGTTCATCTTCGATAACATAGACAGCTCCGATACCAAGCCCTATCTGCCCATCTTCATGACGGAGACCCTCTCCGAAGTGTTCTACCGGCAGAAGCCCAAGGCCCGGCGAGAGCTGATCCGTGGCACCAAGGTGAGCGGAGTGGAGAACGAAAGCGTGTCGCAGTTCATGGGCGACATGTACCAGAACGTGAACATCTACGACAACTTCCTGGAGATCTTCGGGAAGAACTTCGTGAGCCCCATTGCCGACGGTGGCCGAAGTTTCTACAACTACTACCTGACGGATAGCGCCTACGTTGGCAAGTACTGGTGCTACAAGTTGGAGTTCAGCCCCAAGCGGCCACAGGAGCTCGCCTTCAAGGGTGAAATGTGGATCAACGACACCACCTATGCCGTGCGCCGCATTGAGGCCGGCATTCACGAAGGTGCCAACCTCAATTTCGTGGATGCTTTTCTGGTGCGCCAGCAGTACGAGCAAGTGCAGGATGAGGTGTGGATGCTGACCAAGGACGAGCTGGTGGTCGACCTGAACGTGGTGCGCGACACGGGCAAACCCAACAAGAACGCGGTGCAGGGGCTCTACGGTAGGCGCACGGCCAGCTACCGCGAGTTCAAGATCAACCAACCGCGTGAAGATGCCTTCTACAGCGGGGTGGAGGAGGTGGTCATGGACATCGACCCCTTGAGCCTGGGTGGTGATTACTGGGACCGCAACAGGCACATGCAGCTATCCGCCAAGGAAAGCGCCATCTATGCCATGGTCGATACCATGAAGACCATACCGCGCTTCCGAACCTACCTGGACATCATACAAACGGTGGTAACGGGCTACTACCCGCTGAACGACCTGGAACTTGGGCCCTACTTCACGGCTTACAGTTTCAATCCGGTGGAAGGCAATCGGTTCCGCATCGGTGCGCGTACCAGCAGCCAATGGAGCCGCAATGTGGAACTGGAGGGCTATGCCGCCTATGGCACGCGCGATACCGAGGTGAAGTTCGGATTCGGTGGCAAGTTCTTCCTGAGCCGTACTCCGCGCCTGATCGGTGGTGCCTATTTCAAACGCGACATTGAACAATTGGGCCAGAGCTCAGGCGCGTTCCGCGAGGACAACATCCTCTCCAGTGCGTTGCGCGTGCTGCCCAACGACAAGCTGACCATGGTGGACGAATACCGCGCCTACTTGGAACGCGAGTGGTTCATGGGCTTCAGCAACACCTTAATGCTCCGCCACCGATCGCTGTTCCCGCGCGGCAGCTTGGACTACATCCGCTTCGATACGGAAGGTGTGGTGGACCGCGTCAACAGCATCACCACCGCCGAGGTCATCCTCAACACACGTTTCGCCTACAAGGAGAAATACGTGAGCGGCGATTTCTCGCGCGTGAGCCTGGGTACCAAGTACCCGGTGCTGGAGTTGCACCTGGCCCAGGGCCTGAACGGGGTGTTGCACAGCAACTACGCCTACACAAAAACCATTGCGCGTGTGCAGCAGCGCATAGCCATGGGCGTGCTCGGGTGGCAGCGATACACCTTGACCGGTGCACGGGTGTGGGGCACCTTGCCCTATCCACTGCTGCTCATAAACGCCGGTAACGAAACGTTCTACCTCGATGACATGGCGTTCAACACCATGAATTTCTTCGAGTTCATAAACGACCGCACGGCTTCGCTCTTCCTGGAGCAACACCTGGAGGGGCTGCTCTTCAACCGTGTGCCCTTGTTCCGTAGGTTGAAGTGGCGCGAAGTGCTGGGCTATAAAATGGCCGTGGGCCAGTTGGACGACAAGCACCGCAGCGAGATGCAACTGCTTGAGTTCATGTACGATCTCTCGCGCGGTCCCTACATGGAAGCCTCCTTCGGCGTGGAGAACATCCTGAAAGTGTTGCGCGTGGATGCCATTCGCCGCCTGAGCTACCTGGACCACCCGAAGGCCCGCCCATGGGCCGTACGTTTGACCCTCAACATCACCTTCTAACGTGCTAAAGGCGGTCGAACTCATCAAGCGCTACAAGCGCCGCACCGTGGTAAGCGGCGCCAACGTGGAAGTGCGCCAGGGCGAGATCGTGGGCCTGCTCGGGCCCAACGGTGCCGGCAAGACCACCACCTTCTACATGATCGTGGGGCTCATCAAACCCAATGAGGGGCACGTTTACCTGGACGATCACGACATCACCGACCTGGCCATGTACAAGCGGGCGCAGCAAGGCATCGGCTACCTGCCACAGGAGGCCAGTGTGTTCCGTAAGCTCAGCGTGGAGGACAACATCCGCGCGATCCTCGAACTGAGCGGCAAGCCACGCGCTGAGCAGGCTCGCAGATTGGAGGAACTGTTGGACGAATTCGGCCTGCAACACGTGCGCAAGAACATGGGTGATGTGCTTAGCGGAGGAGAGCGACGCCGCACCGAGATCGCACGCGCACTGGCCACCGATCCGCGGTTCATCCTGCTCGATGAGCCCTTCGCCGGTGTGGACCCCATCGCCGTGGAGGACATCCAGGGCATTGTGGCCAAGCTGAAGGAGAAGAACATCGGCATCCTGATCACCGACCACAATGTGCAGGAAACGCTGAGCATCACGGACCGGGCGTACTTGCTGTACGAAGGCCGTATCCTGAAACACGGTACCGCCGAGGATCTTGCTGGCGACGAGCAGGTGCGCGAGAAATACTTGGGTAGGAACTTCGTGCTTAGGAGAAAGGTGTAGCGAGGCTCGATCAGAAAGGCTCAAGCTACAAGGACACAACTATCAAGCTTCAAGCATCAAAGCACAACTATCAAGCTTCAAGAGTTCAAGCATCAAGGCTCGACTATCAAGCATCAAGAATTCAAGCATCAAAGGACAAGAACAATAGGCTCAAGGTTCAACGGTCAAGGTTAAGGCAACAATGGCACAGCGGTGGTGGGTCGTAGGGCCTGATACACATGGAGGAGCGCGTTTATGATCTGGAGGAGAGGCTTGCGGTGTTCGCCGCCAGGGTGGTGGTCCATGTGGATCGCATGCCACGCACGCTCGCAGGTAGGTATTACGGTGGGCAATTGCTTCGAAGTGCCGGCTCACCTGCGCTGCATTATGGCGAGGCACAAGCTGCCGAGTCCGATGCCGACTTCATTCATAAGTGCAAGATCGCCCACAAAGAGCTGAAGGAAAGCAGAACCAACCTCCGTATTCAGATCCTTGCCAAGCTGATTCCGCTTACGGATGCCGATGTGGCATGGCTCATTCAAGAATGCGAAGAGCTTGTCCGCATAATGGGCAAGATCATCGCCATTAAGAAAAGAGGTTCACGGGGTTAGAACCCGAGTCCTTGGATCGTGGTCATTCTCAGACCGATCCTTCAAGGCTTGCAGCACGAACTCTTGAAGCGTGAGTTCTTGAAGCTTGAACTCTTCCGGCTTGAGTCCTTGAAGCTTGAACTATTGAAGCTTGAGTCCTTGAAGCTTGAGTCATTGAAGCTTGAGTCCTTGAAGCTTGAACTCTTGAAGCTTGAACTCTTGATGCTTGAGCTCTTGAAGCTTGAACTCTTGATGCTTGAGTACTTCCAGCTTGAGTACTTGCAGCTTGAACTATTGAAGCTTGAGTCCTTGAAGCTTGAGTCCTTGAAGCTTGAGTACTTGAAGCTTGAGTACTTGAAGCTTGAACTCTTGCAGCTTGAGTCCTTGAAGCTTGAACTCTTGCAGCTTGAGTCCTTGATGCTTTGTCAGGCCTCTTCCACCGAGAAGCTGTACTTCTCCATCACCTGGTTGGCCAGCAGCTTCTTGCAGGCTTCGTCCACCTTGGCCTCGGCGGCTTTCTTGTCGGCGGCTTCCACGTGCAGGGTGATGTGCTTGCCGATGCGCACGCCGCTGATCTCCGGCAGTCCCAGACCGCTCATGGCGCCGGTTACCGCCTTGCCTTGGGGGTCCAGCAGGTTGTCGTGGGGCATTACATCGATGGAGGCGCGGAAGGTCTTCATGGGTGCAAAGGTCAGGAGGTTCAGGTGAAGTGCCAAGTGTCAAGTGACAAGTGTGAAGTGCCAAGGCGCGAGCATAGGCGGAAGGACTTGAACCCTTGTCACTTGTCCCTTGCTACTTGGTCTTGAACACTCGCCCCCAGAATGGGCTGAGGATGTACAGGACCAGGATAAGCGGAACGGCCAGGATGCCGTAGAGTGCCACCAGCACCGCCCCGGCGCCCCCCAGCAGGTAGATGACCTCATTGCCCTGCCAGCGGAAGTGCTTGAACTTCAGGGAGGGGAGGGGGAGTTCGGAGAGCATGAGGGTGGCCATCGCCAGCCCGGCCGCGAAGAGCGCTGACGGGCTTTCCAGTAGGCTGTCCACAATATCCCGTAACCACCACTGGGAGTCGCTTTCTTTAGGCAACGCTTCACCTTGGGAGGCTAGAACTAAAGCAGCCCAGAACAATGCGTTGGCAGGCGTTGGTAGACCTAAGAAACCATTGCTCTGGCGTGTATCCACATTGAATTTTGCCAAGCGCCAAGCCGAGGCCACGACAATGACCAAGAGAGTGACAATTAAGATTGTCAGGTCCGCCGGGTTCCTATTAACAACGTTGAAGAAAGAATATTCCAGGTCGCGCCAGCTGGCTTCGGCATTAGTGACAGCACTTGTTGATAGAAGCCCAGCGTAGCCAATTATAATCCCCGGCGCCACCCCAAAAGTCACCATGTCCGCCAAGCTGTCCAACTGAGCGCCCAAGGGAGATCCGCCACCCAATGCCCGGGCCGCAAGGCCATCGAACACATCGAACACCGCCCCGGCGAACACCAGCCAACACGCCAGTGTTAGCTGTCCTTGGGAGGCCAGCAGTATGGAGCCGAACCCACAGCATAGGTTCGCGGTGGTAAGTAGGTCTGGAATACGCGGCAAACGTGCCATTTGGGAGCGGTCTTCCGCTTTGGTGGTAGCGGCGGGCCGAAGTTCAGATAATTTCGGGGCAATGATCGAGGCCACCTTCTGTTAATAGCTGCGTCAATACGAAGCGGATGAACACTCTTGGAATGATCGCCTTGCGCAGCGCAACAGTAGCCGTTGTAACGCTGGGCATGCACGGTGCCATACTGGCGCAGACCGATGCTCCCAAATACAGCAACGAGTTCCTGGCGATCGGCGTGGGCGCCCGCGCCTTGGGCATGGGCAGCGCATACACCAGCGTGGTGAACGATGTGACCAGCGGCTACTGGAACCCCGCCGGCATCCTGGGCGTGAAGGGCGACCTGCAGGTGGGCTTAATGCACAGTGAGTACTTCGCCGGCATTGCCAAGTACGACTACATCGGCCTGGCCAAGCCCATCGATTCCAACAGCACCATCGGCTTCACCTTCATCCGATTCGGCATCGACAACATCCCCAACACCATCGATCTCATCGACCCCTCCGGGAACATCGATTACGATCGCATCACCTCATTCAGCTCGGCAGACCATGCCTTCATCGTTACCTACGCCCGTAAGCTGGGCATACCCGGTCTCCGTGTGGGTGGTAACGCCAAAGTGATCTACCGCCGTGTGGGCCAGTTCGGACAGGCTTGGGGCTTCGGGTTGGATGGCGGTTTGCAATACGACCGTGACCGGTGGCGCTTCAGTGCTGTGGCACGCGATGTTACCGGAACCTTCAACGCTTGGAGCTACACACTGGACCAACGTACGGTCGATGTATTCCAGCAGACCAACAACGAGATCCCGGAGAACAGCGTGGAAGTGACCCTGCCCCGCATGATGATCGGCGCCGCACGCCAATTCGATGTGGGTGATAAGATCGACATCATTGCCGCGGTGGACCTGGAGAACACCTTCGATGGGCGACGCAACACGCTGATCAAGTCCAGCACCTGGAGCTGCGATCCGCGCGTGGGCCTGGAGGTGGGCTACGCTGGCATCGTTTACCTGCGCACCGGGTTCAGCTACTTCCAATATGTGTCTGACATCCAGGACAAACAACGCCTCACGATGCAGCCCAACATCGGCCTCGGACTGCGCATAAAGAGCGTTACGTTGGATTACGCACTGACCGATATCGGTGATGCCAGTGTGGCCTTGTATTCCAATGTCTTCTCATTGAAGTTCGACCTCTTCAAACGGGACTCATGATAAGAGCACTACTGTCGGTCTGTCTTGTGCTGAACGCCTTCGCAGCTGTGGCCCAGTTGGGTTTCGGTAACGAATGGATCGCCTACGACCGACAGTACTGGCGCTTTCAGGTCCACGAGGACGGTATCTACCGCATTGATTCGCTGACACTGGCCAACGCCGGGTTCCCCTTGGCCAGTGTTGCGCCGGCGGATCTTATGCTTTTTGCGCGCGAACAGCAGGTGCCCATCTACATAGAAGGTGGTGATGACGGGGTGTTCAACGATGGCGATTTTATCGAGTTCGTGGGCCGCGCCAACGATGGCTGGCTCGACGCGCTGATGTATACCAACCCCGGCCACCAGCCCAATCCTTACTTCAGCCTGCACAACGATTCCATTCGGTACTACCTCACTTGGGATCCGGCAGCTCCGAAAGAGCGCGTGCAGCCTTACTCCAACACGGATTTTACTGCGGTGCCCATGACCGCTTGGGCGTGGGGCGATGCGGTGGCCGGCTTCAACCGGGCCTATTACCCGGGCTTTGCTTTGGACGGTGTTTCCAGCGGCTTCATGACCCAGGGCGAAGGGTGGATGCGAAGCCAGGCCATGCTCGCTCCGGGGAACAACGCCGAGGTGTCCATCACCGTTCCCACGCCGCGCTTGTACACCGGCACCGGTGCTCCGGAAGCGGAGGTGCATACCATCGTGGCAGGAGCCAACCACATCGGGGATCAGCAGCTGCTCACCAATCACCATTTGGTGGTCGGTCATGGAGCAGCATCCGGCACCACTTTCCTGGATACCATCTTCAGCAGTTATGAGGTGATCCGCTCCACCAAGCGAATACCGCACACCGCGCTGGGGGCCAATGTGGTGATCCGTCTTAGGGCGCAGAACGACCTGACCGGTTTCGGCCAGGCCGGCTCCACCACACCCAACTACACCGATCGGCAGGCGCTTGCGTACCTGAAGGTCCGCTATGGGCGCGACTTCAACCTGCAGAATGTGGCGCAACGCGAACTCTGGTTGCAGGACAGCCCCAATGACGACCTGGCGCATGTGGATTTTGGCACGTTCTCCGGCACTCCGGTGCTGTACAGCTGGGGGCAACCAATGCGCCGCATCATTCCCACCCAATCCGGCAACCGCTGGAAAGCGATGGTGCCGGCGGACGGGCTGGAGGACCAGACACGCATCATGATCCACAGCCAGCAGACCGTGCGCCCGGTGCTGGATCTGGTGCGGGTGAATGGCACCGGTTATTTCACCGACTTCAGCCTGCTTGAGGCCGATAGCGCGCTGCTGATCGTAACGCATGCCTCGCTGATGAACGCGGCCATGCAGTACGCCAATTACCGCGAGAACCAGGCGCCGATGGAGCCGGTAAATCGGCGCTCGCCCGTGGTGCTTGCGGACGTGGATGAGCTCTACGACCAGTTCGGTGGTGGTATCCCCAAGAACTCCTTCGCCATACGGCGCTATGGGCGCTATCTCCTGAACACCTGGAGCACCGATCCGCAGGGCCTTTTCCTCATCGGCAAGTCCGTGCAGACCGCTTCCTACCCGGCCAGCAACCAAGGCATACGCTCGCACAACTCCACCACCGCGGCCACGCAGGAAGCCTATGCGCGTTGCCTGGTGCCCACCTACGGCCAACCTCCCAGCGATCCCTGCCTCGCCATCGGCCTGCGTTTCGATCCCCGGGTGCTGGAGATCCCCGTTGGCCGCTTGAGTGCAAGCTCTTCGCAGGAAGTGCTCGCCTACCTTGGTAAAGTGCAGGCTTTCGAGGCACAGCAACCCGCTGCTTGGATGAAGAACATCCTGCACTTCCGAGGTGGCTTCAATTCCGCGGAGAACCAGCTCTTCCAAGCCTTGATGAACGGCTACAAGACCATCATCCAGGATACCTGCTTCGGTGGCAATGTGATCACCTTCTCCAAGAACGCCTCCTCCATTTTCCAGCAGGTCTCCGCAGACAGCGTTCGCCACTATATCGAGGACGAGGGCGTTACCCTGATGACCTTCATGGCCCATGCCTATGCCAGTGGTTTCGACATCAGCATAGACAACCCGGCCAACTACAACTGGAACGGTAAGCACCCCCTGATACTGGGGAATAGCTGCTACATCGGCAACGTACACCTCAACTCCAACCTGAGCACCAGTGAGCAATGGACCCTGATGCCTGCTGCCGGCCCGGTCGGGTTCCTGGCCAGTGTGGATGTCGGGTACCCCGTTTTCCTTTCCGAGTATTCCCGTGAATTCTATCGCAGCTTCGGGTCGGTCAACTACGGTCGCAGTATCGGGAGGCACATGCGGCATGCTACGTTCGAGCAGCTCTCTTTCTCCAACGATATCCGCCGGGTTAGCAACTCGCACACCTTCACCTTGCAGGGTGACCCCATGCTGGTGCTGAATTCGTGGCCCAAGCCGGATTATGTGATCACCCCGCAGGACGTCTCCTACGACCCCGTTCCGGTGAATGCCGACGTGGATACCTTCCAAGTTCGGGTGGCGGTGAAGAACATCGGTAAGGCCGTTGGTGGCGGCTTCAACGTGGCCCTCGACCGGAACACTGCGGGGCTTCCTGAGCAGAATTACCTCACCACGCTCAACAACGTCTACCTCCGCGATACGGCGGTGTTCAACATTCCCACCCTGGGCACCAGCGGTGGGCAGGGACTGAACAACTTGAACATCCGTGTGGACCTCGATCCCGAGCAGATCGATGAGCTGGACAACACCTTCAACAACCAGTTGAGCACCACCCTGCAGATCACCTCCGGAGACTTGGTGCCGGTGTACCCCTACAACTACGCCATAGTGCCGGAGCCCACGCCCACCCTGAAGGGCAGCACCGGCGATCCCCTGGCACCCGTGCGCAACTACGTGTTCGAGATCGATACCACCGACCTCTTCAACAGTCCCGTGCGCGAGAGCGTGATGCTGTCCGCGCCAGGTGGTGTGGTCAGCTGGCAGCCGCAGTCCATCTATGCGCTCAACAGCACGCAGGACAGCACCGTGTTCTACTGGCGTTGCAGCATTGATAGCACCGGCAATGGCGGCTACAACTGGTACGAGCGCTCCTTCCAGTACATCACCGGCAAGCACGGCTGGGGGCAGGCCCACTACTTCCAGTTCAAGAACAACGGCTACTCCGGCATTGTGTACGACCGGCCCGAGCGCGACTTCGATTTCTTCACCGGGCAGAACAGCATCACCGCCACGGTGCACGACAGCGTTTCCAGCAACATCACCGGTTGGCAGATGGACCTGGTGCCGCAGGACTACAACGGCTGTTTCCCCCGTCCCGCCTGGCACGTGGTGGTGATCGACCCCTCCACCTTCGAACCCTGGGGCACCCGCTGGACCGACAGCCAGACCGGCCAGATCTTCAACCCACAGAACTTCTACAACAACGCCAACGACGGCATTAACTGCCGCAACCGCGTGGAGTACCACTTCATCTTCCGCACGGACAGCGCCAACCAATTGGCGGGCCTGCAGAACATGATGGCACAAGTGCCCGTTGGCCACCACATGCTGTTCTACACTTGGCGGCATTTGGACAAGGCCGGCATGGCAGCGAACGCGCCCGGGCTGATGCCTGCCATGGAAGCCCTCGGTGGCATGAACTTCAGCACCATGCCGGACAGCGTGGCCTACATCTGGTACGTGCGCAAGGGCTTTCCCGGAACCTTCACCGATACCATTGCCGGGCTGGAGAACAGCATCCTTTCCAAGACCATTTGGATCAATAGCGACCGCGACCAAGGCACCATCACCACCATGGAAGCCGGGCCCGCCTCCGCCTGGCATGGCCTCTACTGGAACGAGCGGCCACAGACCCCTACGGACAGCACGCGCATCAGCCTGATCGGCGTCACTCCCTTCGGTGTGGAAGTGCCCCTGGCCAACCTCAACTTCCCCTCGCCGCTCGATTCCGTGCCCGACCTCGGAAGCTTGGTGAACGCGGCGGATTACCCCAAACTGCGCATCCGCGGAAGCTTCTTCGACCTGGACAATCCCGATCCCGTTCCAGCGCAAATGGAGCGCTGGCAATTGCTCAGTTCACCCGTGCCGGAATGCGCCATCCACCCGCCCTTGGGTTTCTACAATGGCTTGGAGAACCTCTTCCAAGGGCAGACCGCCAAGCTGGCCGTGGCCGTACAGAACATCAGTGAGTTCGACATGGACAGCCTGCTGATGGGCGCCTGGGTGGTGGACCGCAACAACGTGCGCCACCGCGTGCACTACCGCCGCAATGCACCCCTGCCCGCTGGCGCTGTGCTCATCGATACCGTGCAGTTCTCCACCCTCGGCCTCGGGGGCGAAAACACGCTCATTGTGGAGGCCAACACCACCGACACCCTTACCACGGCCTTTGACCAAGTGGAGCAATACCGCTTCAACAACGTGCTGCAAA
This sequence comes from Flavobacteriales bacterium, assembly GCA_019638115.1. GTDB lineage: Bacteria > Bacteroidota > Bacteroidia > Flavobacteriales_F > PHOS-HE28 > PHOS-HE28. The sequence continues at coordinate 683,822 of JAHBUK010000003.1, forward strand.
TGCGTTTCGCGGTGGAGGTGGATCGCCAGAACCCGCTACTCGACGTCACCTTCGATGGCATCCATATCCTGGATGGCGACATCGTTTCCGCCCGCCCCGAGATCTCCGTTTCCCTCAACGACGAGAACACCGTGCTGCTGCTGAACTCACCAGCGGATACGGCCAATTTCAAAGTCTTCCTGCAACGGCCGAACCAGCCCTTGGAGCGCATCTACTTCCGCGATGGAGCGGGTGTGGAGAACATGCAGTTCCTGCCGGCAACCGGCCCGGACAACATCTCCCGCATCCTCTACCGGCCCAACTTCGCTACGGATGGCAAGTACATGCTCACCGTGCAGGCCAAGGACCTCAGCAACAACCAGTCGGGCGACAACGACTACCGCATCGGCTTCGAGGTGATCAACCGGCCCACCATCACCGAGGTGCTCAACTACCCCAATCCCTTCACCACCAATACGCGCTTCGTGTTCACCGTAACCGGCGTGGAGCCGCCCACCTACATGAAGATCCAGATCATGACCGTGACCGGCCGTGTGATCCGTGAGGTGAAGATGCACGAGCTCGGTCCCATCCGCGTGGGCCGCAACATTTCGGAGTTCGCGTGGGATGGCACCGATGAGTTCGGCGACCGCCTGGCTCGTGGCGTGTACCTCTACCGCGTGATCGCTCAGCTCAATGGGGAGGACATCGAGTACCGTTCCACCGGTGCTTCGGAATACTTCACCAAAGGCTTCGGCAAGATGTACCTGCTGCGCTAAGGCGGCCCTGTACATTCGCGGGCACCATGCTCCCCACCCGTTCGCGTGTTCTGCTCTGGAGCGCCCTTTCCGGCGTGCTGTGGGCTTTGGCCTGGCCCGCCATCGGTGGCTTCACGGCGCTGGCCTTCGTGGCCTGGCTGCCCCTGTTGCACGCCCAACGCTTGCACACCGCCCGCACCGAGGGCCGTCGCCGTGCCTTCGTGCCCTACGCCATGCTCGCCTTCCTCATCTGGAACGCCGCGAGCTCCTACTGGTTCTTCTTGGTCAGCGAGCCTTGGTCGACGCGCCTGGTGAGCGGCTTGGCACCCATGCTGGTGAACACCCTGCTGATGGCCGTCCCGGTATGGTTGGCGGGTGTGGTGTTCCGCCGCTTCGGTCCACTGTGGGCGGCGGTCGCGTTCATCCTCTTTTGGCTTTCGTTGGAACGGCTGCAGCACAATTGGGACCTGCAATGGCCTTGGTTCGCGCTGGGCAATGTGTTCGCCACCAAACCAGCGTGGGTGCAGTGGTATGAGTACAGCGGTGTGCTGGGCGGCACGCTCTGGGTGCTGCTGGTGAACCTGCTGCTGGACCACGCCATCCAGGCACACCGCACGGCTGCCCCGTTGCGAACGCGCCGGGCGGCGCTGGCCTGGGCCACGGCCGTGCTGTGGCTACCCTTGGCCTACTCGCTGGTCCGCTGGGTGCAGCACGAGGAGCGTGGGCCTGCCGTGGAAGTGGTGGTGGTGCAGCCCAACGTGGACCCGTACGAAGAGAAGTTCGGTGGCATCGACCCCATGGAGCAGCTGGAACACATGCTGGCCTTGGCCGAAGCGGTGATGACCGACAGCACGGCCCTGGTGGTGCTGCCCGAGACGGCCCTGCAGGAACGCAGCAACGTGGACCTCAGCACCGACCCACCTACGCTCTACGGCCTGTGGGAGAACGACCTGTCGAGCTCGCGCAGCGCACAACGCATCCGCCGCTTCCAGGAGGAACACCCCGGTGTCGCAGTGCTCTCCGGCATGTCCGCAAATCTCTTGCTGCCGCGTGGCACCGTGCGCCGACCCGGCATGCGCGAGTTGCGCGGCACCGACCGACTTTACGAATCCACCAACGCGGCCCTCTTCATGCCTACGCAAGGCCCCGTGGAACACTACCGCAAGAGCAAGCTGGTGGCGGGTGTGGAGCTGATGCCCTTCGAGGGTTGGCTGGGGCCCTTGGATGCGCTGGCCATAGACCTCGGTGGTACCATGGGGACCCTGGGACGCCAGGATGTGCGCAGCGTATTGGTCGAAGCCACCAGCGGCCTCCGCATCGTGCCCGCCATCTGCTACGAATCCGTGTTCGGTGAACACCTCGCGGAGCATGTCCGCAATAACGGCAACCTCATCGCCATCATGACCAACGATGGCTGGTGGGGCCATTCACCCGGCCATCGGCAGCACCTCAGCTTCGCCTCGCTCCGCGCCATCGAATTGCGCCGCGCCATTGCCCGCTCGGCCAACACGGGCACCTCCTGTTTCGTTGACCAGCGCGGCAGCATCCGCCAAGCCACGGCATGGTGGGTACCCACGGCCGAACGTGCGCAGCTGCAACTCAACAGCGAGCTCACCTTCTTCGCCCGTCATGGTGATCTGCTTGGGCGTGTGGCGGTGTGGCTCGCCATGCTGATGCTCGTGTTGGTGATCGTGCGTGTCGTGCGCGACTTGCGTCGGAAGTGATGGAGTATTCATTCTGTCATCCAATGCGGTAGGGCTAGCGTATGCTCCGTGGTGCAGATCGTTCCCGGGAAGAACCGCGATCACAGGGCCATTCACATTCGCATCATCCCCTCCGGGTAACTTGCCGCCGCAATGCGCATTACGCTTCAACTGGACCCTGCGCGGCCTTTGAACTGGCGGGCACTGAACGAAGTGCAGACCCTGCTCTATCGCCGTGTGGCCGATGCGGACCGGGCCGTGCTCGGCTTGGGTGTGCGGCACACGCTCGAAGCGCCGCAGTTCGATGTACTGGGACGCGCGAGCGATTGGACCTTCGGCCACCTGGCCTATGACCTGCTGGAACGCTTGGAGCCCTTGCACTCCCGACACCCTGCGATCTCCGAACTCCCGACCGCCGCATGGTTCGTGCCCCGCTGGGTGTTGGAGTGGACGCCGGGTCGCTTGCAACTGCACGTGCATCCGGAGGATGAGCAGGAGGGGCGCGCACTGGTGGAACGGCTCTTCGCACCCGCTGCAAAGGCAACTGCTTCAGCGCAGCCCTTGCTTTGGCGCGAGACCGTGGACGAGGCCCACTACCTGGCCCGCTGCGCCGAGTTGATGCGCCACATCCACCGGGGCGACATCTACGAGGTGAACTACTGCACCGAACGTGTGGCCGAGGCACCCGGGCTGGATCCCTTCAGCGCTTTCGAGCGGCTTCTGCAACGCAGCCAGGCCGCCTTCGCGGGTTTCCTGCGCAGTGGTGATCATTTCGCCTTGTGTGCCAGTCCGGAACGTTTCCTCGCCTTCCGGGATCGACGGGTGGTGGGCCAGCCCATGAAAGGCACCCGTCCACGTTCGGCGGATCCCACGGAGGATGGGCGCCTGGCAAAGGAACTGGCCAACGACCCCAAGGAACGCAGCGAGAACATCATGGCGCTGGATGTGATGCGGAACGACCTGTCTCGCATCGCCGCCAGTGGCAGTGTGCAGGTGGAGGAACTCTGCGCCGTGCATGCCCATGCCCGCGTACACCAGATGGTGAGCACCGTTTCCGCCAGCCTGCGCGATGGCCACACAGCCTACGACGCGGTGCTCGCCGCATTCCCCATGGCCAGCATGACCGGTGCACCGAAGTACCGCGCCATGCAACTGATCGATGCAGCGGAGGAACAACGGCGCGGCCTCTTCAGCGGAAGCCTGGGCTTTTTCGCACCCGATGGCACGGCCGACCTGAACGTGGTGATCCGCACCGTGCTCTACGATGCGGCAAGCGGCAAGGCTTCGCTCACCACCGGCAGCGCGCTCACCGCCACTTGCGATCCGCGACAGGAGTGGGCGGAATGCCAACTGAAAGCACGTTCGGTGATCGAAGCCTTGCAGCCATGATCGAACGCATCCGCACCAGCATGGCACGGCAGGGCATGCTCCCGCCCGTCGCTCCCACCTGGGTGGCCGTTAGTGGTGGCGTGGACAGCATGGTGCTCCTGCACGTACTGTATCGCATGGGCCACCGCTGCCAGGCGCTGCATGTGGACCATGGCCTTCGCGGTGCCGAGAGCGATGCCGACCGCGCGCTCGTGGTATCGTATTGCGAAGAGTTGGGCATCCCGTGTACAGTGGCGCGTGTGGATGTGCGAACGCGTGCGAGCACGAGCGGTGGAAGTGTGCAGATGGCGGCCCGCGAGCTGCGTTACGAAGCTTTCCGTGATGCCGTGGCGCAAGGTCCTCCGGTGCTGGCCATGGCGCACCACCGCGACGATGCCATCGAGACCTTCTTCCTGCACCTGCTGCGCGGACAGGGTGTGCACGGCTGGAAGGGCATCGCGCCCGTGAGCGGCCCATTCTTCCGCCCCTTGCTGGCGGTGGAGCGCAGCGCGATCTTGGACTATGCGCGAACGGAGGACATCCCCTTCCGGGAGGATGCCAGCAACAGCGACCCCAAGTACCTGCGCAGCCGTGTGCGGCACGAGGTGCTGCCGCTGCTGGATGACTTGCGTTCCGGGTGGCGCCGTGTGTTGGGCCGCGATCTGGACCTGTTGCGCGAGCTGAGCCATGCGGCCGCTTTACAGGCAGCGCAGTTCCTGGCACAGTACCCGCCAACGGCGGAGGGTGTGGTGCGCTTGCCCGCCGGTGCGCTGCTGCAAAGCGGCATGCCCACGCTCTTGTTGCGCACCCTGCTCGGCGAAGCCACGCCGCACCCCGAACGCATGGCGGAAGTACTGCGAGCCTTGGAGGAGCAGCATGTGGGAGCCGTGTTCCCCCTGGCCGATGGCCGCGCCCTTCACCTGGACCGCGAAACGCTGGTGCTGCACCAGCCGCCGCCCGCGCAGGCTCCGCTGCTGGTCGAAAGCGAGGAGCAAGTGCCGGTGGGTGCACCGCTGCGCCTGTCCGTGCATGAGGCAGCCCACGTGGACCTTGGCCAAGGGCCGAATGTGGCTTGGCTGGATCGCGCCGCGTTGCACTATCCCATGGAGTTGCGAAGGTGGCGTGCCGGCGACCGCATGCGGCCCATCGGGCTGGGCGGGTCCAAGCTGATCAGCGACCTGCTCACCGATGCCAAGGTGCCCTCTGCGGAACGCGCCCAAGCGCTCGTGTTGTGCGCTGGGAATACCATTGTGTGGCTTGTTGGGTTCCGCGTGGCAAGCGGTTTCGAGGCCCGGCCGGACAGCGCCGAAGTGCTGCGGGTGGAGTGGCTTCCGCGCCCCTGATCCAAGCAATTTTTTTCCACTGGAAGTACCGATCGCATCGGGATCGACGTAGTTTCAGGGTCCACAATTTCCCAAGACCATGTTGCACCCGAACACCACCATTATCCCCAAGGAGCTTGTTGCCTCGTTGCGCTTCCCGAAAAGCCCGGTGATGTTAAGCGAAGAGGAACGGCGTGATATCCAACAACGCATGCTGGAGGCAACACGCTTGGGGAATGCCGAGCATGGCAAGTGCCGCATCGTGTTCATGGACGATGAAGGGCTGAAGGCCGTGGAGACCACCATCTGGACATTCGATCCGGAGAACATCGTACTCAAATACGGGATGACCATCCCTGTATCCCGGGTCCTGCGCATTGAATTCCCATAGTCGATCCGCCTTCTTGGGATCGCAAGGATCCGGGCAAGCCCCTGGATCTTTGGTAGGGTAGGGGGCTACTTTTGTACACCCCGCAATGAACGTCTCCCTGCTCCTCGCGCTCTTGCCCTTGCTCGGCCTTTCCGGGCATCCGGCTTCGTGGTCCTTCTCGGCCACTGCCTTGGGCAACAAGCAGCACCGGGTGGACCTCACCGTTACCTTGGAGGAGGGCTGGCACATCTATGCGCTTGAACTGCCAAGCAATGAAGGCCCCCTGCCCACGGTGATCCGCGTGGAGCATTCCTCCGCTTTCGAGTTGGCCGATAGCGCTGGTGAGCCCGAAGCCGTTGAGAAATACGATCCCAACTTCGGCGTGGTCGTACGTCACCATTCCGGCGTGGTCACCTTCTCCGTAACCGTGGAAGCCCGCACCGACAAGGCCTTCGAGGTGGAGGGGGAGGTGGAGTACATGTTGTGCAACGATCGCACCTGCCTGCCCCCGGTGGCGGTGCCATTCAAGGTCCCGGTGGGGACGAGCCCTAAGAAATGATGCGAAAGTTCCCCTTCGCCTGGCCACTGGCCATGGTGATCGTCCTGCTGTTCTCCGCCTGTGGTAAAGGCCCCCGTGGTGAGCGTGACGAGCGTGCCGTGAAGCTCGATGCTGAGCAGGATCGCGTGGCCTGGGCCGTGATCCCAGAGCTGGTGGATGGCGATCAGTGGAAATTCTCCTTCCGCGCCGAGATCGACCCCGGATGGTCCGTCTATTCCACCGAGAACTTCGGCGACCTCGGTCCCTGGCCCAGCAGCTTCGGCTTCGATACCCTGGCCCACGTGCGCGTGAGCGAAGGCACACAGGAGGTGAGCGAGCACACCAGCGAAGGCCATGATCCGGTCTTCGACATGGCTGTGCGAAAGTTCAAGGAGCAGGTCGATTTCGTGCGCATGGTGGATCTGGCCGACACCGAACTGCCCGTTTCCGGCTGGTTCGAGTACATGACCTGCAACGACGAGATGTGCCTGCCACCGGCCACCGTCTACTTCATGGCCAACCCGGACAGCGGCACCTTCCAGCTCAGCACCGTGCCCTTCGACCTCTCCAAGTATGCAGTGGTCTCGTGCAGCGATGGCGTGTACCGCCTGGCCACCGTGAACCTGGATGAGCCTGCGGTGAAAGGTGAGCGCGTGTTGGAGAAGAACTCCAGCCTGTGGATGCTCTTCTTCCTCGGCTTCGTGGGTGGCCTGCTGGCCCTGCTCACGCCCTGCGTATTCCCCATGATCCCCCTTACGGTAAGCTTCTTCACCAAAGGCAGCGAGGACCGCGCAAAGGGCATGCGCAATGCGCTCACCTACGGCGGCTTCATCCTGCTCATCTACCTCATCTTCAGCATCCCCTTCCATGTGCTGGGCAGCGTCAACGAGGAGATCTTCAACGAGATCAGCACCAACCCCTGGCTCAACATCTTCTTCTTCGTCATCTTCATCGTTTTCGCCATTTCCTTCTTCGGCTACTTCGAGATCACCCTGCCCAGCAGTTGGGTGAACCGGATGGACCAGAACGCCTCCAAGTTCGGGGGCATGATCGGCATCTTCTTCATGGCGCTCACCCTGGCGCTGGTGTCCTTCAGCTGCACGGGCCCCATCCTGGGTTCGCTGCTGGCCGGTGCGCTCACCGCTGAAGGTGGGGCATGGCAGCTTACCGCCGGTATGGGCGGTTTCGGCTTGGCACTGGCGCTGCCCTTCGCGCTCTTCGCCATGTTCCCGCAGTGGCTCAACAGCCTGCCCCGTAGCGGCAGCTGGCTCAACACCGTGAAGGTGGTGCTCGGCTTCATTGAACTGGCACTCGCCATCAAGTTCCTCAGCAATGCGGACCTGGTGATGAACTGGGGCCTGCTGAAGCGCGAACTCTTCATCGGCCTGTGGATCGTAGTGGGCATCGGGTTGGCCCTCTACCTCTTCGGCCTTATCCGTTTCCCGCACGATAGTCCCGTGAAGAAGCTGCCCCCGGTGCGTCTGGGCCTCGGCGTGCTCACCACCGCCTTTGTGCTCTACCTGCTGCCCGGCCTCACCAACGGCCCCTGGCGCAACCTGAAACTGCTCAGCGGGTTCCCGCCGCCCCTGTTCTACAGCTTCTACCACCAGGAGTCGGAATGTCCGCTCGGGCTGGTGTGCCACCATTCCATCGAGGACGGCATGCGGGCATCCGCAGCAAGCGGCAAACCCATGATGTTGGATTACACCGGCTGGGCCTGTGTAAACTGCCGCAAGATGGAGGAGACCGTGTGGGCCGAACCGGACATCCTGGCCTTGCTCCAGAACTACGAACTGGTGTCGCTCTACGTGGACGACAAGCGCGAACTGCCCGCCGAGGAACAGCATGTGTACATCAGCTGCCGTGGGCAGAAGAAGCTGATCCGTACTGAAGGGAACCGCTGGGCCACGCTGCAGAGCGAGACCTTCGGCAGTGTGAGCCAGCCGCTCTACGTGCTGCTCAGCCCCGAAGGAAAGCTGCTCACCGATCCCGTGGGGTACACGCCCGACAAGGCCGAGTACGCCCGTTTCCTGCAACGCGGTATGGAAGGCATGCAGGTGCTGCAGGCCCAGGCCAGTCGATAAGTCGCCGTCCCTTCATTCGCGTTCCGCTAAGGGTGGGAGACGATCGCTTGTTTTTTCGTCAACCTTGCGCCATATTGTGCGTCCGGCATGTGACGAATAATCCGTCATGACGGGCTTGCCATGGAACAGGAACTGATGTTGCCCGATGCGGTGATCGCTACGCAGATCCACTGGATACGTGGTGAGAAAGTGATGCTTGCCCATGATCTGGCGAGGTGGTACGGGGTGCCAACGAAGCGTCTCAACGAACAAGTGAAAAGGAACAGGGAGCGTTTCCCGGAGGATTTCATGTTCCAATTGGATGAAGAGGAATGGTCCATCTTGAGGTCGCAATTTGCGACCTCAAGATCGTGGGGCGGTAGTCGTCGCCCTCCCTTTGCCTTCACGGAGCTTGGTGTTCTGATGCTTTCCAGCGGGCTGAACAGCGAACGCGCCATCGCGGTGAACACCTGCCTGCCGGCAGGCAGGTCCGGATCATGCGGGTCTTCGTGCGCATGAACCGGATCCTGATGAACGACCGTGATCTGATGCACCGCTTGGAACGCATGGAAGACCGACAGGGACAGCATGAGGAGGCCTTGCAGGAGTTGTTCGAGGCCGTGAAGCAGCTGATGGAGAAGCCGGCCATGGACCGAAAGCGCTTGGGCTACAAAGGCGGCGACGATGTTTGACGCATCTTTGACAAGATGAGCGACGAACGCATTAGATCCCATTTCTCCGAGGCCGCCGAGGTGCTCCAAGCCTTCCTCGCCGACCCCGCCAACATCGCCGCGGTCGATCAGGCTGCCGCCTTCATGAGCTACTGCCTGAAGCAGGGCGCCAAGATCATCAGCTGCGGGAACGGTGGCAGCATGTGCGACGCCATGCATTTCGCCGAGGAACTCACCGGCCGTTACCGCGATGACCGACCGCCCATTGCGGCCATGAGCATCAGCGATCCCAGCCACCTTACCTGCGTGGGCAACGACCACGGCTTCGAGCAGGTCTTCGCGCGTTTCGTGCAGGCACACGGCCGCGAGGGTGACGTACTGCTCGCCATCAGCACCAGTGGCAACAGCCCCAACGTGCTCCGCGCCGCCGAGGTGGCCCGCGAGAAAGGCATGCACGTGATCGGCCTCACCGGCAAGGACGGCGGCAAACTCGCCGACCTCTGCACCGTGGAAGTGCGTGTGCCCCACAACGGCTACGCCGACCGCATCCAGGAAGTGCACATCAAGGTCATCCACGCCTTCATCGACCACATCGAACGCGACCTCGCCGAACCGCGCCGAAGAGACCCGAACGCATAGCCCCTGCACTTCCCGTCATAGCAAGCGAAGCGAAGCAACACATCTGTCATTCCGAGCGAAGCGAAGGAACACATCCCCCTAATCTCCAAATCGCGCTGAGCGAAGTCGAAACGTCCTCATCCCCACATCCCCCTCATCTTCACGTCTTCACATCTCCACATCCCCTCATCTCCACATCCCTCTCATCTTCACATCTGCTCATCTTCACATCCCTCTCATCTTCACATCCCTCACATCCCCCTCATCCCTCACAACTCCTTATGCTCGTAAAGGTCTTCGGCAGCGCAGTCTTCGGCATCAACGCCACCATCGTCACCGCGGAAGTGAACGTGGAGAACGGTGCCTTCTTCTTTCTCGTAGGTCTGCCGGATAGTGCCGTGAAGGAGAGCCAGCAGCGCATGGATGCCGCACTGCGCAACAACGGCCTCTACTTCCCGCGCGGCAAAGGCGTCACCATCAACCTTGCACCCGCCGATATCCGCAAGGAAGGCACCGCCTACGATCTGCCTCTTGCCGTGGGTCTGTTGGCAGCCACCGAGCAGGTGCCACCGGCCATGCTGGAGGAATACCTGGTGATGGGTGAACTGAGCCTCGACGGCGGCGTGCGCCCGATCAAAGGCGCCCTGCCCATTGCACTCGAAGCCAAACGGCAAGGCTTCAAAGGCGTGATCCTGCCCGCTGCCAACGCGCGCGAAGCCGCCATCGTAACCGGCCTCACCGTATACGGTGTGGAGCACCTCAGCCAGGTGGTGGACCTGCTCCACGGCCGATCGGGCGTGCAACCCACCGTGGTGGACATTGAAGCGGAGTTCGCCAACAGCAGCCTTACCTACCCCGTGGACATCGCCGATGTGAAGGGCCAGGAGAACATCAAGCGGGCCTTCGAGATAGCAGCGGCCGGTGGGCACAACATCATCCTCATCGGGCCGCCCGGCGCCGGCAAGACCATGCTCGCCAAGCGCCTGCCAACCATCCTGCCGCCCCTGAACATCGATGAGGCGCTGGAGACCACCAAGATCCACAGCGTGGCCGGCAAGCTCCGCAAGGAGGACAGCCTGCTCAGCGTGCGGCCCTACCGCAGTCCGCACCACACCATCAGCGATGTGGCCTTGGTGGGCGGCGGTTCCTATCCGCAGCCCGGCGAGATCAGCCTGGCGCACAACGGCGTGCTCTTCCTCGATGAGTTGCCCGAGTTCAAGCGGCAGGTGCTGGAGGTGATGCGCCAGCCCCTGGAGGATCGCGTGGTCACCATCAGCCGCGCCAAGTTCACCGTGGAGTACCCAGCCAGTTTCATGCTGGTGGCCGCCATGAACCCCTGCCCCTGCGGATACTACAATCACCCGGACAAGGAATGTGTGTGTGCCCCGGGCGTGGTGCAGAAGTACCTGAACAAGGTGAGCGGCCCCTTGCTGGACCGCATCGACATCCACATCGAGGTAACACCGGTGCCCTTCGCTGAACTGAGCGCCGAGCGCCAAAGCGAACGCAGTGCCGACATGCGTGAGCGTGTCATCACCGCACGCAAGGTGCAGCAGCAGCGCTATGCCGGTAAGAACATGCACTGCAACGCACAGATGGGCAGCAAGGAGCTGCGCGAGATCTGCCGCATCGATGCCGCCGGCAAAGCCCTTTTGGAAAAAGCCATGGAGCGCCTCGGCCTCAGCGCCCGCGCCTACGACCGCATCCTGAAAGTGGCACGCACCATCGCCGACATGGCAGGGAGCGCGGACATCCGCACGGAGCATTTGGCCGAGGCCATCCAGTACCGGAGCTTGGATCGGGAAGGTTGGGCGGGTTGACGCACATGCTGTAACCCTCGCACCGGGATCGCGTTGGAAGGTTCGGGCACAAAGCCCACCACCACCGTGAAAACCTTGTATCCCGCTCTCCTCATTGCGCTGCTGCTGGCAGGTTCCTCAGGTACGTTGGTCGCCCATGCCCAAACGCCTGAGCCCATCTACCTGAGCGCGTTGCTGGAACCCACCACACGCAAACAGGCCGCCTACTACCGCAGCGTGGAAGGAAAGCTCGACGAACTCTTCATCGGGCGTACCTACACCATGGATGGCAAGCTAAAGGCAGAAGGCACCTACATGGATGAGCAACTCACCATCGAACATGGCTCCTTCGTGTTCTTCCATGCCAACGGCGCCGTGGAAAGCCGTGGCGAATACGAGCTCGGCAACAAGACGGGCGAGTGGGAGCGTTTCGGTCCGCAAGGCCAGGCGCTCGCTGTAAAGATCTACAACCCCGAAGTGCTCGCCAACATCGTGCATACCCGCGCGCAGACCATGCCACGCAGCCAGGCGGGCGATGAGCGCGAACTGGTGCGCTACATCAAGACCAACGCGCAGCCTGCACAGGGCAAGCGCCACAAGGACGAGGTTACCGCCAGCTTCATCGTGGAGAAGGACGGTTCACTCTCCGACCTTAAAGTGACCGAAGGCCGCGACCCCAAACTGAACGACCGCGTAGCCGAAGTGATACGCAGTACCGAGCCTTGGAGCCCCGGCATGGAACGCGGCCAACCCGTGCGTGTGCATGTGCGCATGCCGATCCAATTCTGAACCACACCACATACACCATAAGCGGCAAAGCCGGCCCCGTAAGGCCGGCTTCGCTGTTTGGATATCGCTCATCGCTCGCTTACGCGTTCTTGCCGTGGCACTGCTTGTACTTCTTGCCGCTGCCGCAGGGGCAGGGGTCGTTGCGCCCAGGGGCCTTTTCAACCCGTACGGGTGCCACGGGGCGGGGCGGGCCTTGCGGGGGCATGGGGCCGCGCGGTGCGTTGGCTGCAGGGGCGGGCACACGCGGGGGGGCTACGCGCGGTGCGGGTGAGCCCACTTCGGAGCGGCCGGTCTGCAGTTGTTGTTGCGGTGCGCGCGGGGCTTGTGCCTGTTGCACTTGCGGCTCCGCGCTGGGCAACCCGGCCTTGGCCAGGAAGCCGATCACTTCGCCGCTTACGCGATCGATCATGGCCTTGAAGAGGTTGTAGCTCTCCAGCTTGTAGATCAGCAGCGGGTCCTTCTGCTCGATGGCGGCGTTCTGCACGTTGCGGCGCAGCTCGTCCATTTCGCGCAGGTGCTCCTTCCACTCGTTGTCGATCACCGCCAGGGTGATGTACTTCTCGATGCTGGCGCTGAGCTCCATGCCCTGCGACTTGTAGCAACGCTCCAGGTTGGCCACCACCTGCATGGTTTTGCTGCCATCGGTAATGGGCACCACGATGTTCTCGTACTGCTTGCCCTGGTTCAGGAACACGTCGGTGATCACGGGCATGGCCTGTGCCGCCAGGCGTGCAATGTGGCGGTCGTAGGCATCCATGGCGGTGTTGAACACCTGGTCGATCACCGCTTCGGCCTTCATGCTGCGGAACTGCTCGGGGCTTACCGGGCTGGGGATCGCCAGCTTGCGGAAGAGGTCCATCTCGAAGCCGCTGAAGCTCTCGGGATCGGGGTCGCCGTGGTATTCCTGCACCGTGTTGGTGGCCACCTCGTGGAACATGTTGAGGATGTCCAGCTTCAGGCGCTCGCCGAAGAGCGCGTGGCGACGGCGCTTGTAGATCACCGTGCGCTGGCTGTTCATCACGTCATCATACTCCAGCAGGCGCTTGCGGATGCCGAAGTTGTTCTCCTCCACCTTCTTCTGTGCCCGCTCAATGCTGTCGGTCACCATGCGGTGTTGGATCACCTCGCCTTCCTTCATGCCCAAGCGGTCCATCAGCTTGGCGATGCGTTCGCTGTTGAACATGCGCATCAGGTCGTCCTCCAGGCTCACGTAGAACTGGCTGCTGCCAGGGTCGCCCTGGCGGCCGGCACGTCCGCGCAACTGGCGGTCCACACGACGGCTGTCGTGCTTCTCAGTGCCGATGATGGCCAGACCGCCGGCCTCCTTCACACCGGGGCCAAGCTTGATGTCGGTACCACGCCCTGCCATGTTGGTGGCGATGGTCACCGTGCCGGGCAGGCCCGCCTGTGCCACGATCTCGGCCTCACGCTGGTGCTGTTTGGCGTTCAGTACGTTGTGCGGGATGTTGCGCATCTTGAGCATCTTGCTCATCAGCTCGCTCACCTCCACACTGGTGGTGCCCACCAGCACGGGGCGGCCGGCCTCACGCAACGCGGCGATCTCATCGATCACGCCGTTGTACTTCTCGCGCTTGGTCTTGAAGACCATGTCCTCCGCGTCCTTCCGCACCACCGGACGGTTGGTGGGGATCACCATCACGTCCAGCTTGTAGATGTCCCACAGCTCCTGGGCCTCGGTCTCGGCAGTGCCGGTCATGCCCGCCAGCTTGTGGTACATGCGGAAGTAGTTCTGCAGGGTGACCGTTGCGTAGGTCTGCGTGGCGGCTTCCACCTTCACTTTTTCCTTGCTCTCGATCGCCTGGTGCAGGCCGTCGCTGTAGCGGCGTCCTTCCAGTATGCGGCCGGTCTGCTCGTCCACGATCTTCACCTTGCTGTCCATCACCACGTACTCCACGTCCTTCTCGTAGAGCGCATAAGCGCGGATCAGCTGGTTCACGGTGTGGATGCGTTCGCTCTTGATGCCGAAGTCGCGCAGGAGCTCGTCCTTGCGGCGTGCCTTGTCCTCGGTGCTGGCGGCGCTGCGCTCGATCTCGGCGATGGTGCCGCCCACATCGGGCATCACGAAGAACTCGGGGTCGTTCACATCACCACTGATGAGGTCTACACCCTTCTCGGTGAGCTCGATGCCGTGCTGCTTCTCATCGATGGTGAAGAAGAGCTCGGCGTCCACCTTGGGCATCTCCTTGCCCTGGTCCTGCAGGTAGAAGTTCTCGGTCTTCTGCAACAAGGCACGCACGCCGGTCTCACTGAGGTACTTGATGAGGGCGCTGTTCTTCGGCAGTCCACGGTGGGCGCGCAGCAGGGCCAACCCGCCGCGTTCCTGTTGCTCCTTGCTGGCGCTGCCGTCCCCAAGGCCCTTCAGGTTCTCCTTGGCCTCGGTCAGGAGCTTGGTCACCAACTGGCGCTGGGCGGTGTAGAGACGCTCGATGCGCGGCTTGTACTCGTCGAACTGATGGATCTCGCCCTTGGGCGTGGGGCCGCTGATGATGAGCGGGGTGCGGGCATCGTCGATGAGCACGGAATCCACTTCGTCCACGATGGCGAAGTGGTGCTTGCGCTGCACCAGTGCGCTCGGCGCGTGCGCCATGTTGTCGCGCAGGTAATCGAAACCGAACTCGTTGTTGGTGCCGTAGGTGATGTCGGCCAGGTAGGCTTTGCGGCGCTCGGGGCTGTTGGGCTGGTGCTTATCGATGCAGTCCACACGCATGCCGTGGAATTCGTGGATGGGGCCCATCCATTCGGCATCGCGCTTGGCCAGGTAGTCGTTCACAGTAACCACGTGCACGCCGCGGCCGGCCAGGGCGTTCAGGAACACGGGCAGGGTGCTTACCAGGGTCTTGCCCTCACCGGTGCTCATCTCGGCGATCTTGCCTTTGTGCAGGGCCACACCACCGATCAGCTGCACATCGTAGTGCGTCATGTCCCACTTCACGGGGTTGCCGGCGGCCATCCAGGTGGTCTTCCACACGGCGCGGTCGCCGCGGATCTCCACGTGCTCGCGCTGCGTGGCCAGTTCGCGGTCCAGTTCGCTGGCGCTCACTTCGATCTCGGAGCGCTCGCTGAATCGGCGGGCGGTCTCCTTCACCACGGCGAAAGCTTCGGGGAGGATCTCCAGGAGCACTTCCTCGATAAGCTTCAGGCTCTGCTCCTCGATGCGGTCGATCTCCTCGTAGCGGCGCTCGCGCTCCTGCATGTCCATGCGCGGGTCCTCGTCGATCTCGGCGCGCAGGCCGGCCACATGCTCATCGTTCGCCTTGGTCCGCTCCGCGATGCGGGCCTTCAGCTCGCTGGTGCGGCGCCGGAGCTCGTCGTTGCTCAGGTCCTTCAGTGCGGCGAAGGCGGTCTTGGTGGCCTCCACCAAGGGTTGTACTTCCTTCAGGTCGCGTTGGGCCTTGTCGCCGAACACTTTCTTCAGGGCTTTGGTCAGGGAACCGATCATGGTGCGTATGCTGGGATGACAGGGAAAGGCGGGACTACTGCCCGCGAAAGGTCGGCAAAGGTAGCGGCTTGGCCCTCAGCAGGGACCTTGCCAGAGGGGGGCATCTGCCAATGCGGCATACCGCACAGGCCGCCAACGGAAAAGCCCCCGTGTTGGCGGGGGCTTTCGGTGGTGTTGTTGCGGATCAGTATTCGTCCTCGTTGAAGAAGAAGTCCTCCTTCGAAGGATAGTCCGGCCAGATGTCCTCGATGGATTCGAAGACCTCCTCATCATCCTCGATGGCTTGGAGGTTCTCCACCACTTCGAGGGGAGCGCCGGTGCGCATTGCAAAGTCGATAAGCTCGTCCTTGGTCGCAGGCCAAGGGGCATCTTCCAAGTAGGAGGCCAGTTCCAGAGTCCAGTACATCGATGGGCCGTGTTGAGAGGGGTCCGTGAAATCGGCGGCAAATATAGACGGATACCGATCGCGCGTATCCCGACTTATCAACCGCCTGTGATCTCGGGTATTGTGCGGGCTTCGGATCAGCCGCGCGGTACCCAGGGGATGTCGCTCACACCATTGAGCACGCCGAGGTGCCGTGCCATCACGAAAAGCATGTCGGACAAGCGGTTCAGGTAGCGCACCAGCTCGGCGGGCAGTACTTCCTGGGCCGCCAGTTGCACAACGCGTCGCTCGGCGCGGCGGCACACGGTGCGGCAGATGTGCGCTTGCGAAATGGCCGGATGACCGCCAGGCAGGATGAAATTGCGCATCGGAGCGAGTTCCAGGTCCATGGCATCCATCTGCGCTTCCAACTCGGCGATGTCGGTCTCGGTGATCGGCGGCACCTTGAAGCGGTCGGCTTCGGCTTCACTGCTGCTGGCCAGGCGCGAACCGATCACGAAGAGCAGATTCTGCACACGAAGCAAAACGTCGCCGTGGTGGGGCGCTGCCAGATCGCGCAGCATGCCCAGGTGGCTGTTCAGTTCATCCACGGTGCCGTAGGCTTCAATGCGAGCGTGGTCCTTGGGCACGCGTGTGCCACCGAGCAGGCCGGTCTCGCCTTTGTCGCCGGTGCGGGTGTAGATCTTCATGCTGGACGTGTTCCTGCGCTCATTGCGCGTTAGGTAAACGTACGGTGGGCGGGCTTGTTCGCCCTGCGTGATCAGTAACGGAGCACGAAATGCTCCCGGGCCTGCTCGCTGCGCAGGAAGACGAGCCCCATGTCGTAGAGGTCAATGCTCACCGTAACCCGCGGATGCGCCTTGATCGCGGTCCAGGCTTCGTCCATCTCGCGGCTCCAATGGATGTCGTCGAACACGAACACGGTGTCGTTGTGCGCGCGCTCCAGGCATTGCTCGAAGTGCTCCAGCGTGGGGGCCTTGGCGTGGTGCCCATCGATGAAGGCGAGGTCCAGGCGCTCCAGGTCGGCAAGCACCTCGGGCAGGCGCTGGCGGAAACTGCCCAGCACCGCCTTGATGTTGCGCTGCTTCAGGGCCTCGAAGTTGTCCGTGGCGATGCGGTGCGTCTGCGGACAGCCTTCAATGGTGGTCACACGGCCTTCATCAGCACCATTGGCCAGATACAGCGTGGAGATGCCGAAAGAGGTGCCCAGTTCCAGCACTTCGCGGGCGTTGAAGTAGCGCGCCAGGTGGAAGAGCACACGCGCATGGCGGGCGGGTTTCAGCGCCGTGCGGGCGATCTCGGACACACGCCTGACCGGTAGGTCGAAAACGCGCGATCCTGCACCGAGGTCGTTCACGCGGATGGTCCGCTCGCTGCGCAGCATTTGCTCCCGCAGCGCTTCGATGGCCGCCATTTCCGGCATTTCGGGCGCTGGCCGCAGCACGCGCTCGATCAATTCGTACACGAAGGGGCTGTGAACCCCGTGCCGCGTGCGGGCCTTCACCAGGTGCTCCAGATAACTACCGATGTGGTGCAGCGTGTCGCTCATGCGCATGGATCCGGGCACAAATGTACCCGCACCGTTAGCCGAGGCCATCACTTGCCGGTGCTCCGGCGATCAACAGCACGGTGTTCAGTGCGCCAGGCTCACTTGCCCTGCTGTGCGAGCGTGCGTTTGGCCTCGCGGTAGTACTTGAAGGGCACGATGAGCATGCCGAAGCACTCACCATCCTCCTTGCCAAGGTGCTTGTGGTGGATCTTGTGCGCCTTCCGGATGGCCAGGAAGTAGGGGTTGTTGGTCTTCCGCAGCCACTTGATGCGCTGGTGAATGAAGACCTCGTGTACGAAGAAGTAGAGGATGCCGTAGATGAGAATGCCCAGCCCGATCCACAGCCAAGGCGTGTGCAGGCCTTGGATGCTGCCCACGATGAACAGGATCATGGAGGGTATTGCGAAGATGAGGAAGAAGGCGTCGTTGCGTTCCAGGAAGTCGTAGTGGTCCTTCTTGTGGTGGTCCGAATGCAGGTACCAGAGGAAGCCGTGCATCACGTATTTGTGCGTGGCCCAGGCCACGAATTCCATGAAAAAGGCGGTGCCCAGTACGATCGCGAGTATTGCCCAGGTGCTCATGCTGCTTGTTGTCCGCTGCGTTTTGGATCCTTTCCGAACCGGGTCTCAAGCACAGCAAAACGATACGCGAAGATGCGTTCCAGTTTGCGACGGACGAACAGGCGATGTGCCAATTCGCCGAGCGGACCCAGCGGAAGTTCGTACTCCACCCGGTCGCGCATCAGCACGCCACCGTCCACCTCCTCAAAGGTGTGCAGGTGCCACCACAGCGTGTAGGGCCCCCGCAATTGCGTATCCACGAATCGTGTGGGTGCCTGCACCTCCTCGATGCGGGTTACCCAGGTGAGCGGAATGCCAAGTAGCGGCTTCACCGTGTACCGGATCAACTGGCCGGTGTAGGCATCGCGCCCATCGAAGGGCTCCTGGATCACGAAGCCCATTTCGGGCGGGGTGATCAAGGCCAGGTTGCGTGGTGTGCTGAAGAACCCCCAAGCTTGCTCCAAGCTGATGGGTAGGAACTGTTCACGTTCCAAGATGTGCCGCGCCATGTTCAATTGGTACCGTTCGGAGGTACCGGATGAAGACCACTCAAGGCGGCGTTTTGTTCGACCAAGGCGCGGAAAAAATCAGCACCTGTAACGGAGGAAGCGGGGAGGGCTGAAAATGAAGCCCTTCGGCGAGAAGCTCAGCCATGCCAAGCGCCCGTAGGCGCGCGACGATCAGCCGATCACCTCCAGCTTGGGGTAACGCAGGCGCCAGCTTTCAAGTGCCTTCTTGGTGGATACGGTGATGACGGTGCGGGCATCCAAACGCACCTTGATCTCTTTCACGCCTTCTTTGATGGGACGTTCAAGGATGATCTGGGGCTTCTTTCTCGGCATGTGGTATTCTGCTTAACCGATCACCTCCAACTTCGGGTAGCGTTGCCGCCAGAAGTCCAAAGCCTTGTTACTGGCCAAGGTGATGATGGTGCGTGCGTCCAGGCGCACTTTGATCTGTTTGATGCCCTCCTTCACCGGCTGGGTGAGGATGAGCGTTTTCTTTTTGCGTGGCATGGCTATGCGAATAGGTCGTTGTTTGCTTTTGCTGCGATCCGCGTGCCATCCAAGCCTGCCTTGTAGGTTGCGATGGCCCTTGCACGAGCTTTCTCGTGAACGACCATCGGGGGCACATAGTTTGCCGATCCATGCTCAGGCAGCCATTTCTTCACATACTTTAACTGGGGGTCGAACTTCTCCAATTGCAGGCGGGGATTGAATACCCGGAAGTAGGGAGCAGCGTCACAGCCTGAGCCTGAGGCCCATTGCCACCCTCCGTTGTTGCTGCTCAGTTCGAAGTCAAGCAGCTTGGCCGCGAAATAGGCCTCGCCCCAGCGCCAATCCAGCAGCAGGTGCTTGGTGAGGAAACTGGCCACCACCATGCGTACCCGGTTGTGCATCAGGCCGGTGGCGTTCAGTTCGCGCATGCCCGCATCCACCATCGGATAGCCCGTCCGCCCTTCGCACCAGGCCTTGAACTCACGTTCGTCGTGCCGCCATTCGATGTTGTCGTACGCTGGCTTGAAGGCCCGCTCCACATGCGGGAAATGCCAGAGGATCTGCATGTAGAACTCCCTCCAGATCAGCTCGTTGAGGTATTTGTCGCTGATGGCGAGACTTTGCCTCACCAAGGCCCGTGGACTTACGGTACCAAAGCGCAGGTGCACGCTCATTCGGCTCGTACCTGGAATGGCAGGCAGGTCGCGCGTTCGGTCATAATGGCGCAAAAGGCTGTCCTCCACGTCCTTCGGTGGCACGTCCAGATCGGTGGGGCGGAAACCGATCTCGGCCAGACCAGGAAGAGCGAAGGCTTCCCTTTGCCAAAGTCGGTGCAGGTTTTCCCCACTGGGGAAGGCGTTCGCCATGGACGGGGAGAATTGTGCCCGCCATTTCCTCATGTACGGGGTGTACACGGTGTATGGGCCGCCATCGTCCTTCAACACCTCGCCCCGCTCGAAGATGCTGATGTCCTTGAAGGTGCGGAAGGGCACACCATGCGCGGCCAACAGCTCGCCCACGGCGGTGTCCCGGGCGTTGGCGTAGGGCTCGTGATCGTGGTTGGTGGTTACGGCCGTGATCTCGAAGCGCTCCATCAGGCGCTTCCAGACCTCGATGGGCTTGCCGTGTTCAACGAGCAGCGTGGAGCCGCGCTTCAGGAGTTCCTCCTGCATACCGCTCAGGGCGCGATGGATGAAGTCCACCCGTCGATCGGCCTTGTCTTCCAACTTGTCCAGTATCTCCGTGTCGAAGATGAAGAGCGGCAGCACGTCGCCATGCTCGCTCAACGCCCGGAAGAAGCCGTGGTTGTCCGCAAGACGCAGATCGCGTCGGAACCAGTGGATGGAAAGGCGTGGTTTCATGGGGTTGTACGGTCGGTCACCGCGTAGGTAGGTCGACCCTGCTTCGACTCCGCTCAGCATGGGGTCGACGCTGCCGCGGTGATCGAGAAGTTATCGTTAGTGCTTCAAATACGTCAGGAACTCGTTCCGCACTTCCGCATCCTGGAAACGGCCACTGTAGTGGCTGGTGACGGTGCTGCTGCATTCGTCCTTCACGCCGCGCAGCTTCACGCACATGTGCTCGGCATCGATCAGCACGGCCACGTCGTCGGTCTCCAGCACCAGTTTCAGCTCGGCGGCGATCTGCTCGGTAAGGCGCTCCTGCACCTGGGGCCGGGCGGAGTAGTACTTCACGATGCGGTCCAGCTTGCTCAGGCCCACCACCTGGCCACTGCTGAAGTAGGCCACGGTGGCCTTGCCGATGATGGGTACGAAGTGGTGCTCGCAGAAGCTGTGAACGGTGATGTCGCGCTCCACCAGCATGCCCTTGTAGCCGAACTTGTTGGCGAAGAGCGTGGGCTCGGGCTTGTTCTCCGGATCCAGCCCGCTGAACACTTCGTTCACGAACATCTTGGCCACGCGCTTGGGGGTGCCCTGCAGGCTGTCGTCGCTCAGGTCCAGGCCCAGTGTTTCCATGATCGCCTTGAAGTGCTGGGCGATGCGCTCCACCTTCTGGTCGGGGCTCATCAGGAAGGCATCGGGGCGCATGGGCGTGTCCACCGCTTTCAGGTGGGTCAGCGTTTCGAGGTCGTCGGCAGTGGCGACGTGCACGCCGTTCTTCTTCATCAACATGGCGGTAAGTCCAGTGGGGGACGTTAGTGGCTGCCGTTCAATTGCGCGCGTACCTGGTCCCAGCAGGTGCGCAGCCACACGGTGTAGCGCTCGGGGTGCTGGTGCAGGTCCTGCTCCAGTTCCTCCGGCGTCATGTACTTCCAATCGTCGGCCTCCTCGGGGTGTGGTTCGGCAGATCCGTTCCAGCGGCCGAAGAAGACGTGGTCCAACTCGTGTTCGGTGAGGCCGTTGTCGAACTCGGCCTTGTATAGGAAGCTGAAGCGGTGTTCCACGGGCGTGTCGATCCCCATCTCCTCCATCAGGCGGCGGCGCGCGGCATCGGCCACGGCTTCCTGCGGACGTGGATGGCTGCAGCAGGTATTGGTCCAGAGGCCGGCGCTGTGGTACTTGCCGGCCGCGCGCTTTTGCACGAGCAGGCGTCCCTGGTCATCGAACAGGAACACCGAGAAGGCGCGGTGCAGTGCACCCACCTGGTGGGCCTCCAGTTTGCCCATGGTTCCTACGGGTTGGTCATGCTCATTAACGAGCAGCACTTGTTCCTCGGGGGCGGTATCCGCATACATGATTCAGAGCAGTCCGAAGCTGTGGCGCAAATAGCTGGTGGTGAGCAGTGCGATCTTCCTGCGGTTGCGTACACGCACACGTTCCCTCATGATGCGGTCACAGGGCAGCGCCTTGATCTTGCGGAACAGGTTCAGGTAGTAGATGTACGCCATGTAAACCCCGAAACGCGCACCTTTTGGAAGCTGGCGGATGCCTGTAAGTGCCGCATCGAAGTCACCCTGAATGTCTTCCTCGATGGTGCGTTTGGTCTCGGCGTTCCAGTTGCGCAGGTCGATGCCGGGGAAGTAGGTGCGGCCGAGGTTCTGGTGGTCGTCCTTCAGGTCGCGCAGGAAGTTCACCTTCTGGAAAGCGGCGCCCAGTTTCATGGCGGCGGGCTTCAGGCGCTGGTAAAGGACATCATCGCCTTCGCAGAACACGCGCAGGCACATCAGGCCCACCACCTCGGCGCTGCCCAGGATGTAGGTCTCGTAGCTGTGCTGGTCGTGGGCCGTGTCCGTCAGGTCCATGGCCATGCTGTCCAGAAAGGTGTCGTAGAGTTCCTGCTCAATGTGGAATTCGTTCACCACCTTCTGGAAACTGTGCAAGATGGGGTTCAGGCTGATGCCCTCGGCGACAGCGCGGTAAGTGTCCTCGCGGAAGCGCTTCAGCAGGTCCTCTTTATCGAACCCATGGAAGGTGTCCACGATCTCATCGGCGAAGCGCACGAAACCATAGATGGCGTGGATCGGCCCGTGCAAGCGTTTGTCCAGCGAACGGATGCCCAGGGAGAACGAGGTGCTGTAGCTGTAGGTGGTGTGCCTGCTCGCCTTCAGGCACACCTTATCGTACAATGCGATGGTATTCATGCCTTGGTGGGTTTGCGTGCTGTTTCCTTCTCGATCAATTCGGCCACCACCTGCCCGCTGATGATGGCAGGCGGAACGCCGGGACCGGGCACGGTGAGTTGCCCGGTGTAATAGAGCCCTTTCACTTTGCTGCTCTTCATGCTGGGGCGTAAGGGGCCCGTCTGCATAATGGTGTTGGCCATACCATAGGCGTTGCCACGGAAGGCGTTGTAGTCGGCCCTTAGGTCGTTGATGCTGTAGCTGCGTTTCAGTTCCACGTGGGGGCGCGGATCGAAGCCGAGGTGTTTGCCCAAGCGCTCCATCACCACGTTGTAGTAGCGCTCGCGCGTCTCCTCGCGGTCGTCCAGTCCTGGCGCAATGGGGATCAGGATGACCATGTTCTCCTTGCCCGCCGGGGCCACGCTGGGGTCGGTCTTGCTGGCGCAGCTGGTGTAGAACAGCGGCCTGCTGGGCCATTCGGGCTTGTCATAGATCTCCGCCGAGTGCTTGTCCAGCGACTCGTCGAAGAAAAGGGTGTGGTGCTCCAGGTCGGGCAGCTGGCGGTCGAAGCCCAGGTAGAAGAGCAGGCCGCTTGGGGCCATCGTACGCTTCTTCCAGTAGCCATCGCTGTAGCCGCGCGCTTCGGCAGGCAGAAGCTCCTGGTCCACGTGGTGGTAATCGGCACCGGCCACCACGATGTCTGCGCGCAGCATGCCGTTGGTGGTCTCCACGCCCACCGCCTTGCCGTTCTCGATCACTATGCGCTTCACCGGCTCGTTGCATCGGATGGTGGCTCCCTGTTTTTCGGCAACGCGCACGAAGGCGTCCACCACTTTGCCCATGCCGCCCATGGGGTACCAAGTACCAAGCTCCATGTCGGCGTAGTTCATCAGGCTGTAGAGCGCGGGGGTGTTCTGCGGCGCGGCGCCCAGGAAAAGCACAGGGAACTCCATCAGCAGGCGCAGGCGCTCATCGCTGAAGTGGCCCTGCACGTGCTTGCGAAGGCTGCGGAACACATTGGTCTTCAACAAGCCACCGATCAAGCCCGGGTGCATGTACTCGCCCCAGCTCAGCGAAGGACGGTATACCAATTCGCCCATGCCCAGGTCGTACTTCAGCTTGGCTTCGGCCAGGAAGCGGTCCAACTGGGCGCCTGCACCTTTCTCCTTGCTCTCGAAGAATGCGCGCAGGGCGATGGGGTCGGCAGGGATGGACCACTTGTCGCCGGGGCCGAAGACCACGGAATATGAGGGGTCGAGCCGCACCAGGTCGTAATGGTCCTCCACGCGCTCGCCGAACTCGGCCAGGAAGCGCTCGAAGACCTCGGGCATCCAATAGAAGGATGGCCCCATGTCGAAGGTGAAGCCCCGGTCGCGCCATACCCGTGCGCGGCCGCCGGGTTCGGCGTTCTTCTCCACCACGGTCACACGGAAGCCTCTCCGCGCCAGCGAGGCGGCAGCGGCCAAACCGGCGAAACCGGTGCCGATGACCAGAGCTGTCTTCATCAGTTGTTGATGTGCTTGTCGGTGAGCATGCCCATGAGCCGCTGGCGTGCTTGGAAGATCCGGCTTTTCACCGTGCCGATGGGGATGTTCAAGTGTTCGGCGATCTCGTGGTACTTGTACCCTTCGTGGTGCATGAGGAAGGGCTCCCGGAAAGTGGCGTCCAAGCGCTCCAAGCTACGGCTGATCTCGCTCATCTTCACACTTGCCTCTGCGGATGCGGGCGTTTGGATGCGACGCACCTGGTCGCGCTCACGGTCCACTGTATCCATCAAGGTCTTCGTTCGCTTTGCGCGGCGGTGATCATTGATGAAGGTGTTCTTCATGATCGTGTACACCCAAGCCTTGAAGTTGGTGTTGTCCCGGAACTTGTCCCGGTAGGTGATCGCGCGCATCATGCTCTCTTGAAGAAGATCATGGGCGTTGTCCCGGTCCTTGGTCAGGCTGAGTGCGAAGTAGTACAGCTGCTGCCGCAGGCCGATAAGCTGCTGGTTGAACTCGAGGGTCGACATGGCGCTGTTTTGTTTAGGGTTATTCCTGAATGGCTCAACAAAGGAATGTCATTTGTTTGATCCGTGAAAGCTTTTCGATGAACAAATAGTTTTCAACCGTCAGGCAACTTCATCCAGCGCCAGGTCATCCGATGTTGCCCAATTACTCTGGGTCTGGTTAGTCGGGTCAAGGGTGGCCGGGGCTTCATGGATGGCTCTGGAGAATTTGGGCATGTCTTCCAAGGGCTTGATATGTTGTTCAGTCAATACCTTTGTTGTCTTGAACAAAAGGACATGAGTATAGCATGCCATTCCAGGTCGGCCACCTTGGCTCTCCTGATGTTCTGGCCGATGCTCCTGATCGGACAGGCAACGGTGAAGGGCACGGTGAAGGATGCGCGTACCCGTGAAGTGCTGCCCTTCGTGAACGTGTTGCTGGAAGGCACCACCTTGGGTGCCACCACGGATCTGGAGGGACGATTCACCATCGCGGGTGTGCGGCCCGGTCTCTACAATGTGCTGGTGAGCAGTGTGGGCTATGAGCGGCTTACGGTCTTTGAAGTGCAGCTAAGCTCTGCGCGACCCACCGTGTTGGAGTTGGAGTTGAAGCCATCCGCTACGGAACTGGAGGTGGTGGAGATCACCAGACAGCCTTTCCAGCGCACCGTGGAAAGCCCGCTATCCGTGCGCACCATCGGGAGTGCGGAGATCATGCGCAATCCGGGCGGAAACCGTGACATCAGCCGGGTGGTGCGTGCCCTGCCCGGTGTGGCCAGCACGCCCAGTTTCCGCAACGACATCATCATTCGTGGCGGTGCACCGAACGAGAACCGCTTCTTCCTGGACGGCATCGAGGTGCCCACCATCAATCACTTCAGTACGCAGGGCTCCAGCGGCGGGCCGGTGGGCTTGATCAACGTCAACTTCATCCGGGAGGTGGATGTCATCACCGGCGCATTCCCTGCTGCCCGGGGCAACACGTTGAGCTCGGTGTTCGAGTTCAAGCAGCCGGAGGGCAACACCGAGAAGCGCACCATGACCTTCATGCTGGGCAGTAGCGATGCGGGCTTCACCTTCGATGGACCCACTGGTCCCAACGCAAGCACGATCCTGAGCATCCGGCGCAGTTACCTACAGTTCCTTTTCCAAGCGCTGAAACTGCCTTTCTTGCCCATTTACAACGATGCCCAGTTCAAGCATACGATCCGGATGGGCGACAAAGGCCGCCTCACCTTCCTGGGCCTCGGTGCATACGACAACCTCGATTTGAACCGCTCCTCCTTGGATGGGGTGACCGATCCGGTGACGATCGAGCGCAACCAGTATATACTGGGCAACCTGCCGGAGAACGTGCAGTGGAACTATACCGTGGGTGCCCGCTACGATCGCTTCGTCACCAAGGGCTTCCACACTTTCGTCGCCAGCCGGAGCATGCTCTCGAACACCTCGCAGAAGTACCGCTACAACGATCCGAGCGACGCATCCGGGTTACTGCTCGATTACGAGAGCCAGGAGGCCGAGAACAAGTTGCGCTACGAGGCCACCATGAATTTCGGGGCCTGGCGCTTCATCGGCGGCGCGGGCTATGAGCGTGCCCGCTACACCACCGATACGTACACCCAACGGGTGGTGTCCGGTGTGCCGCTGATCGTCGATTACGATAGCAAGCTCACGTTCGACAAGTATGCTGCGTTCGCGCAGATCGGTCGTTCGTTCAATAAGCTCTCGGCCAGCCTGGGCCTGCGCACGGATTGGACGGGCCTCGGTGGTGAATTGGGAGATCCCTTGCAACAGTTCTCCCCGCGCCTTTCACTTTCCTACGCCGTGAGCGATGCGGTGAACATCAATGCTAATGTGGGGCGCTTCTTCCAGTTGCCGCCTTACACCGTGCTGGGCTACCGCATCGGGGATCAATTGGCCAACATCGACAATGGCATCGGCTACATCCGTGCGGACCATGTGGTAGCAGGGGTTGAGTACTTCACCAGCTTCAGCACCAAGTTCAGCGTGGAGGGCTTCCACAAGTGGTACGATCGTTATCCCCTGTTGGTGGCCAAAGGGGTCAGCCTGGCCAACCTGGGCGGCGATTTCGGTGTGGTGGGCAACGAACTTGCCGTACCCACCAGCGACGGTCGCGCCTATGGCGTGGAGTTCCTGGTGCAGCAGCGCCTATACAAGGGCTTCTACGG
This sequence comes from Flavobacteriales bacterium, assembly GCA_019638115.1. Taxonomy (GTDB): domain Bacteria; phylum Bacteroidota; class Bacteroidia; order Flavobacteriales_F; family PHOS-HE28; genus PHOS-HE28. The sequence continues at coordinate 710,454 of JAHBUK010000003.1, forward strand.
TATCCTGTCCTACACTTATGTAAAGAGCGAGTTCACCAATGCGGATGGCAGTTATGTGCCCAGCAGTTGGGACTTTGGACACATCGTGAACCTGACCGGCGGAAAGCGCTTGCCCAAGAATTGGGAGGTGGGCGTCAATTGGCGCTTCCAGGGCGGAGGGCCCTACACACCCTTTGATGTAGGCACTTCCTCGCTCATTCCGGTCTGGGATGCTGCACAACAGGGAATTCCCGATTGGTCGCGCATCAACACCCTGCGTCTCTCATCGTTCAACCAACTCAATGCTCGGGTGGACAAGCGCTGGTACTACGAGCGCTGGACCCTCAACCTCTACTTCGATATCGAGAACATCCTGGGCAGCCCGCTTACCGGTTCGCCGTTCCTCGATGTGGTGCGCGATGCGGCCGGCCTACCATTGGTGGACCCCAACGATCCCAGCCGCTACCAGACCAAGTTGGTCGAGAACATCTCCACGACACGGCTGCCAAGCATTGGTGTGATGGTGGAGTTCTGAAGAGGCAGCAGGCCCCGATATCCAGCGGGGCGAACCAGCGATTCTCCCGTCTTTGAGGCGGGATGCACTGAACCAGCTGAACCTGTTGGCAAACGAAAAAGCCCTGCAAGTGCAGGGCTTTAGTGGGACGTACTGGATCCACCAGTGACCTTCCCGCCTGCGAGGCGGGACGCTCTAAACCAGCTAAACCTGTTGGCAAACGAAAAAGCCCCGCAAGTGCGGGGCTTTGGTGGGACGTACTGGATCCACCAGTGACCTTCCCGCCTGCGAGGCGGGACGCTCTGAACCAGCTGAACCTATTGGCAAACGAAAAAGCCCCGCAAGTGCGGGGCTTTAGTGGGACGTACTGGATTCGAACCAGTGACCTCATGCGTGTGAAGCATGCGCTCTAAACCAGCTGAGCTAACATCCCGAGGTAATGGTGGAGGCAGCCGGATTCGAACCAGCGACCCTCTGCTTGTAAGGCAGATGCTCTGAACCAGCTGAGCTATGCCTCCATTACCTAAATCCAAAGAACGAACCGGATCAGCGACCCTCCCGCCCGTGGGGCGGGATGCTCTGAACCAGCTGAGCTATGCCTCCATTACCTAAATCCAAAGAACGAACCGGACCAGCGACCCTCCCGCCCGTGGGGCGGGATGCTCTGAACCAGCTGAGCTATGCCTCCATTACCGATCCAAAGAACTGCGTCGAAGCAGGTTCTGCTGCGAACGGGCGGCAAATATAGTCCTTGTTCCCATACGGCAAGCCGCGTGCTTACTGATGGATGAAACGCGTGCTGCTGCGCGTCCCGTTCTGTTCGCTGGTAAGCAGGAAAAGCCCGGGTGCCAAGCCTTGCACGGAAAGGGTGATCACACCGGCATGTGCATGGAAAGCCCGGTAGACCTCCCGTCCGGTCACGTCCACGATGGTGACCCAAGCCGGAACACCTTCCACGGTGGGCACGAGGTTCAGTTCATCCTTGGCCGGATTTGGCCAGACGCGCACTGCTTGATCTTGTTGTTCAGTGATGCCCACCAAGCCCAACAATTCCACCATTGCCCGGTAGGCATTGGCTTTCCCGGCCCCCCAGCGGGTATCGCCGCCCACTGGGATGGTCCCGGTCTGGTTGTCCGTGCGGGCGGTCTGTCGCAGGAGTTCGCGTAGCTCGGCCGGGCTCAGGTCCGGGTCGGCCTGGAGCAGCAAGGCCGCAATGCCAGCTACTGCCGGTGATGACATGCTGGTGCCTGAGAAGCGTGCGAAGGGATACTGGCGGCCTTCGAACTCCACGGTCTGTATGGCACTGTAGCTCGCATCGGTGAAGGAACTGATGGAAGACGCCACGTTCATGCCGGGCGCTGCGATGTCGGGTTTCATCCGTTCGTCCAACGTGGGGCCGTAGGATGAGAAACCCGCGATGGCTCCGCCAACGACCGATCCGCCCGTGGTGTAGGTCTCCGAGTTGTAGGCAGCCACGGTGATCGTCTTTTCCGTGCATGCTGGCTCACCGATGCCGTAGTTCCTGTCGCCTGCGGTCCAACCGCTCGCGCCGGTCAGGAAAGCCTGGCCCCAATTGCCCACGTCGTTGGTCAGTTCGGTCACGTTCCAGAAATGCACGGTGCCTTCGCTCGCGGTCGCCTTCAGCACGATGTTCAACTGGGTGTTGGTGTTCTTGATTCGTAGCCGGAAATGGGGCCGTCCGTTCAGTGGGTGTGCCGCATCGGCGGTCAGGTTGAAGAACACGGTATCGTTGCCCTGCACCAGCATGGAATCGAGGTAGTAGGCTTGGGTGGCCGTGTGGTACAGCGGACTTTCCTGCAGGATCTGGTTGGCGCTGTTGGCGATGCTGAAGCCGGCCGAGAAGTCCCGCCCGGGCTCGCCCCACATGCTGATGCTCTGGCCCCACATCCGAGGATGCGCGCTGTACGGGTAGAACTGGATCCGCGAACGCAGCACATCGCCACTGAAGTTCTTCCGGATGTGAAAATTGACATTGCCGTTGTTGCCTCCCGAGGTGACGAACACCACGCCCTCGTCGGAGAGTTGATCGATGGCCTGGCTGACGAGCGAGGTACCATCAAGCGTGCCCATGTGGTAGAGGCCCCAACTCATGTTCACCACCAGGCGCTTCTGGTCCTGGTCCGCGATGTTCTTCATCCACACGAAGGCATCGATCACCGCGGCGGCATCCACCAGGAAGGTGTTGAACAGGAACTGGGCGCCGAATGCCACGCCCCGGTAGGCCGTGCCGATGCCGCTGCCACCAGCGATGCCCGCCACGTGGCTGCCGTGGGTGGAGTAGCTGTATATGTTGGCCGTATCGGAGCCTGCCGCGAGCAAGGCAGCTTGATCGCTCAATTCAGTGCCATAAGCGAAGCCACTGGGTGCCGGACCGGCTTGCCGGTAATGGTCCCACGCCGCCCTGATCCGTGGCGCGCTCAGGCTCGTGTCGCGGAACATGGGGTGGGTGTAATCGAATCCCCAGTCGGTGATGCCGATCAGCACGCCCTCGCCGGAGTAGCCCTGTGGTAGGTGAATGCCCGCATGCACGCTGTCCGCCCGGGTGGATACCACCAGCTTGTCCAGGTCCGGGGCGACCTTGCCGGCCAGTTCCACATACTGCAGGCCGGGTATCTGGTGGATGCTGCCCAAGTGTGCGGCGTCCACGCGGAACGACAGGATGTTGCCCACTTGTGCGCCGATCAAGACGTGTTGCCCGGTGGTCCCGGAGGCATCGAAGGCGCTGCTCACACGGCCCAGAAAGCCCACCATGCAACGCCCCTGGAGAAGTGCGGTGGGATATGCTCCCTGGGTTTCCGTTGTCAGGCGCGCTGGGTCATCGAATTTGCGTGACATGTGCTCCAGTTCCTCAAGCCCGATGCGGGTGGTGGAAGGCATGGATACTTGGCTCCACAGGGAGAGCGGTAGCATCAGCGAAGCGAGGACGAGGGAACGGAAACGTGCGGCCATGGGTATGATCTCAGGAGCCGAAAGGTAGTGTTGGATGGCGGCTGGTGTTCCCGATCAGAGCACTTCGGCCACCACGAACACACTGCCGGTCACCAGCACCAGGTCATCCGACGCTGCCTGCGCACGTGCCTCTTCGAACGCAGCCCTTACCGAGAGGAAGACCTCTCCGTGCAGCTCATGTGTAGCAGCCTGTGTGCGCAGCACATCCGCTTCCAGTCCACGCGGTATGTCCGCCTTGCAGAAGTAGTAGCTGGCTTCCTTGGGGAGTTCCGCAAGCACACGGCCGAGGTCCTTGTCGTTCACCATGCCCAGCACGATGTGCAACTGGCGGTGCGGTGTTCGGCCTAACATTCCACGCACCACGCGGAGGCCGTCCACGTTGTGCGCCACATCAGCGATGGTGAGTGGTTGCCGGTCCAGCACCTCCCAGCGACCACGCAGGCCGGTGTTGGTGATCACCTTGGCGAAGCCTTCCCGAATGGCGTCGGTAGGCAGCTTCCAACCCTTGGCAGCAAGGATCTCCAATGCGGCCAGGGCCGTGCGTGCGTTGCGTTCCTGGTGCTCGCCGTGCAGGGCGCTGGGGTAGGGCAGTGGCTCTTGCTGATCCACCAGCATCAGTTCTGCACCTTCCGTTTCCGCTTTGCGACGGAAGACCGCGGCAATGGAGGGCTCCGCTTCACCGACCACAGCGGGCACACCGCGCTTGATGATCCCGGCCTTCTCACCCGCAATGGCTTCGAGCGTATTGCCGAGGAAGTCCATGTGGTCCCATCCCACGTTGGTGATCACGCTTACTTCTGGTGTGACCACATTGGTGCTGTCCAAACGTCCCCCCATGCCGGTCTCGATCACGGCAATGTCCACCTGCTCCTGGCGGAACCACCAGAAGGCCAGCGCCACACCCCACTCGAAGAATGAGGCTTGTATGGGTTCGAAGCCACTGCGGTACGCTTCCACGAAACGCACCACCTCCGCTTCGGGGATCATGGTGCCGTTGATCCGGAAGCGCTCGCGGAAGTCCTTCAGGTGCGGTGAGGTGTGCAACCCCACCCGATAGCCGGCTTCCTGCAGGGCGCTTGCCAGCAGGTGGCTGGTGCTGCCCTTGCCGTTGGTGCCGGCCACATGCACACAGCGCAGGCCTTGCTCAGGATGACCCAGCAGTTCCATCAGCGCATGGGTGTTGCCCAGGTCGGCTTTGTAGGCCGCCTTGCCGATGCGCTGGAACATGGGGAGCTGCGCGTAGAGGTACGCCAGCGTCGCCGGGTAGGTCACGGCTTATTGCAGTGTGAACTCGAACACGATGAAGCCCGCCTGGTCGTTGCTGGCGCCCGCGTTGGCCGTGAAGGAGAACTGACGGGCATAGCCTTCCGCCAAGCGGTGCAACTGGCTAGATGTGGTGGTGGTGGGTGAGCCCAGGCGGCCTTTTGCGTAAACCACTTTCCCCGTGGGGTCCACACGAATGTCGACCGCCACCTTTCCGGCCTCCGTGTTGTCGTTCCCGAATGAAGGGGTCTTGGAGAGACCACGGCCATCCAAACGTCCTTCGAATCCTTTTCCATGGAAACTGCCGGTTCCCCCTGCGCCTGGGCGATCGGCAGGATTGCTGCCACCCGGAGGTCCGGTCTGTGTGGTGGGCTGTGTGTTGGAAGGCGTGAACAACGCGTTGGGGTTCGGTTGTGGCGGGGCCGGTGTGGTGGGTGCAGGCTTGGGTTTCGGCTGCGGCTTCACGGGCTTGGGCTGTTCCACCGGACTGTCGTCCTGGGTGGCCACGTCCTCGGGCTGTGCGGTGGCCGGTGCTGTGGAAGGTGTGGGCTGTGGGTTGCCGGGCGTCGGTGCAGCGATGCTTCCACCACCACCGCCCATGTCCTCCATCACCAATTCAATGGGCTCGTCCTTGGGCAGGGGGTCCGGCTGCTTCAGGCCCAGGAAGAGGAAGAGGATGGCCAGCAGGATGTGGAACACCACGGTGACGATGGCGCCTGTGCGCTTATCGCTCTGCTGCTGCTCGATGGCTATGCTGCTCATGGTGGTTGTGTTGAAGTAGCGCTACTTCGGCTTCGTTGCAAGAATGATGCGCCACTTGTTCCGCTTGGCCACGTCCAGCACTTCCACGGTGACCCCGGTGGCCACGCTCTGGTCCACGTGTAATACGATGGCTTGGTCGGGCGGCAGTTTGCTCATCTCCTGCTGCAGTACACTCTCCAGTTGGCCGCGTTCGATCAGTTGGTTGTTCACACTGAAATTCTCCTCGGTGTCTATGCGTACGGCCACCTTGGGCTTCTCCTTGGTCTGGTTGGCGCTCTTGGGCAGATCCACCGGCAGGGCGTAGGGGCTCACCAGGGTGCTCACGATCACGAAGAAGATGAGCAGCAGGAATACCAGGTCGGTCATGGAGCTCATGCTGAACCCCGCGTCGATCTTATGTGAACTGCGCATTCCCATGTTCCGTCAGCTTTCCGTTCGGGTGGCCAGGGCGATCTTCCAGCGGTTGCGCTTGGCCACATCAAGCACCATCACCATCATGCCTGTGGGCACGCTGCGCTCCACTTGGAGCACAATGGGCTCCTCCGGCCGTCCTTCCATCTCGCTCCGGAGCACGGCTTCCAATTGCTCTTCGCTCACCGGCTGGCTGTTCACGCTGATGGCTTTATCGGCGTTGATCCGGATCGACACGGCGGGCTTCTTGGCCGCACTGGACTGGCCCTTGGGCAGGTCCACCGGCAGCGCGTAAGGGCTTACCAAGGTGCTTACGATCACGAAGAAGATCAGCAACAGGAACACGAGGTCCGTCATGGAGCTCATGTTGAACCCCGCGTTGATCCGGTGCGCGCTCCGCATGCCCATGGCGCCCCCTTATTTGGCGGGTGAATCCAGCACGTCCATGAAGGCGATGCTGGTGGCTTCCATGTTCTGCACCACCTTGTTCACGCGGGCCACCAAAGTGTTGTAGGCCACATAAGCGACGATGCCGATCACCAGACCGGCCACCGTGGTGACCATGGCTTGCATGATGCCACCGCTGAGCTGTGCGATCTCCACACCGGCACCACTGATCTTCATGGTGTGGAAGGTGACGATCATACCGATCACAGTACCGAGGAAGCCGATCATGGGCGCTGCACCGGAGATGGTGGCCAGGATGCTGAGTCCCTTCTCCAACTGGTACACCTCCAGCTTGCCGGCGTTCTCAATGCTCACCTCGATGTCCTTCAGGGGCTTGCCGATGCGGCTGATGCCCTTGTCCAGCATGCGCGAGATGGGCGATGTGTTCTGCGCGCAGAGGTTGCGTGCGGAATCGATCTTGCCCTCGTGGATGTAGTCGCGGATCTTGTTCATGAAGTCCTTCTCCGAGCGCAGTGCGCGGCGGATGGCGAGGGCTCGTTCGATGATGATGTAAATGGCGAGCACCGACATGGCGCCCAGCGGCCCCATGATGTACCAACCGCCGTTCTGGATGAGTTCCCAAACGGAGATGGTCTCGATCACGGGTTCCACGTTCGCGGCCGCCGCGGTCTGCTGCAGCAGCTGGCGGGCTGCATCGGTGTTGTCCTGAAGCTGTGCGAAGAGCGGGATGTGCATCGGATTGAGCTGGTTGGGATGGAACGGAGCAGGGCCCCGGAAAATTTCATCAGATCAGTTTGGCGAGGGCGATCTCGAAGGCGGTACGCGTAAGGTGCAGGCGATGCGGATGGCGGGCGTGGCAGTCCTCCAGCGCCTTGCCGATCACGGTGCTCACATCCTGGAAGATGGCCTGGTCCGTGAGCGTATTGCCGGGCTGCATGCAGTAAGCGAACACGCGGGCCATGCCGCAGTTGGCGATGAAGTCGGGGATCACGCTCACCTTGTGGTCGGCGTGTTCGGCAATGGGGCCGTAAAAGATCTGCGGATCGGCGAAAGGCACGTTGGCCCCGCTGCTGATCACCTCCAGTCCGCCCGCCACCATGCGGTCCACCTGGTCCTGCGTAACCAAACGGCTGGCCGCGCAGGGCAGGAAGATCTCCGCGCCCACGTCCCATACACGTTCGTTCACCTCCTCAAAAGGCAGCATGTCTTGCACGCGCAGCTTGTTGCCGTCCTTGTCCATGAAGAGTTGGCGTACCTCGTCGGCAGTGAAGCCCTCGGGTTTGATGGCGCCGCCGTGCCGGTCGATGATGCCGGTGATGAGCGCGCCTTCCTGAGCCAGGTAGTATCCCGCAGCAGCGGCCACGTTGCCCCAGCCTTGTACGATCACGCGCTTGCCCTTCAATTCGCCGCCGTACACGCGGTAGTGGTGGCGTACGCTCTCGGCCACGCCCCAGCCGGTGATCATGTCGCTCACGGTGTACTTGCCGGCAAGGGGCACGTAGGCGGTGTCGTCCACGATCTTGCTCACGCCTTCACGCAGCTGGGCGATGGCCTGCAGCTTCACCTCCTCCTGCGTGCCGATGTGGCCGTTCACCACGCCCTCCTGCGGATGGCGCAGGCCGTAGCGCTCGGTGATGGGGATCACGTCGTGTACCTCGTCCACGTTCATGTCGCCGCCGGTGCCGTAGTAGGTCTTGAGCAGGGGCATCACGGCTTTGTACCAGCGGTCCAGCACGGCGTTCTTGCGCGGATCGGTGGGGTCGAAGTCGATGCCGCTCTTGGCACCACCGATCGCAGGGCCGCACACGCTGAACTTCACTTCCATGGTCTTGGCCAGGCTCTCCACCTCGCGCTTGTCCAGCCCCTTGCGCATGCGCGTTCCTCCGCCCGCCGCACCACCCCGCAGGCTGTTGATCACCACCCAACCTTTGGCGCCGGTGGGGGCATCGTTCCATTCAAAGACGATCTCGGGGGCACGCTCCTCGAAGCGCTTCAGGGCATCTCTCATCGCACAATTCCGCTAAGGCGAGGCCAAAGGTAACCGGCACCTGTGCGGAGGGCCTGCCGCAGGGGGCAGGTTATCCATGGCGCTGGTGTTAATTGGGGAGGCCCCAAGTTGGGCTCACTGCCTAACCAAGCGGGTGTGACCCAGCACCACCCCATCCATGGTAAGCGCTTGCACGGCGTAGAGTCCCGGCGCTATGTGTCCGAGTTGGATAGGACTGGACTCCTGCTCCGCTCTGAATGTGCCCGCCAGCGCACCATTGGCGGCGATCAAGTGCAGCAAGAGCGGACCGTTCGAACGGTTGAGTACGGTCACATCCCCTTCCGTTACTGTGGGGAAAAGGCTGAATGGATCCGAGTCGTTCACTTCATCCAGCCCTATGGGCATGACGAACACGGTGATTGACATGTCCCTGGTCACTTGCCCGATGAGCTGACCATTTCGGTATTCGGAACCTCGGATATTGACGTTGTACTCGCCGATCACAAAAGCCGCGTCCCAGAGTAATTCCCCATTCACCGGGTCGAGCTCGAAGGAATTCGTTGCTGGCGGCAAGCTATATCCACCCACAGGCACACAACCTAACCCAAGAGCTGGGGTCAACTCGAACACCACGCTGTCGCCATCCACCTCATAGTATCCCGGATCATGAACGATGACCCAGCCATTCCTCCGGATCATGAATTGAAGCGTGTCGAATCCGATCGAATGATTGGGGTCGAGAGTCGGATCGATCACGATCAGCGCACTTATGCATGCGCTTTGGGAACTGGAGTTCGGGATATTGATTATACCTGGGATACGGTTGTATCCATCGAAATTTACCGTGTAAGAGCCAAAGGACGAGTAGGTGTGGATGATCGCGTACGTGCTCAGTCGGATATCGCGGTTTGGGAAGTCAATGATGCTCGTTCTGGGTACAACGCCTTCATTGCCATCTCCGAAGTCAACGGTGATCTCCAGGAAGTCCCAAGCCGTCAACTTGGTGTATACATCGACTTCGATCTGATAAGTCAGTGGGTTCCCGTCCACCGGCGCATAGCGGATTTCCCCTCCCCTGAAGGTTGTTGCCATCGATGGCGCCGCAGCAGCACAAGCCAGAAGGAAGGCGAAGTACCTGGTCGTTTTGGTCATGTTGTGAGGAGTTTTCAGATCGAAGTATCAGCCAAGGTAGGCATGGGGCATGGAGACTATCCTGAATGCTGCTATGCGCGATACGCTGTGCCGCCCACACTATCCCCTCGCGCGCCGGTCACGGTGGCCAATGCGGTGGCCTCTCCCCGCATGCGCAACACCCCCAGCAGCGCGAAGACCAGCGCTTCCTTGAAGTCCACCAGCTTCTGGTCCGGCACCTCCACCGGCACCTGGGCCAGCGCCTTCAGCCGCTCCACGAGGAAGCTATTGTGCGCTCCTCCGCCGGTCACGAGCACGGGACCATCGGCAGGTTCCAATGCACGGGCGAGTTGTCCGGCGATGTGCTCCACCGTGCTGCGTAGTCGGTCGGCAACAGGGATATGGGCATCGGAGATCAGGGGCTTCACGGCGGCATCGAACCACTCGCGGCCCAAGGAGCGGGGTGGGGGATGGCGGTGGAAGGGGAGGGCATCAAGAGCCTGCAGAAGTTCGCTGTTCAAGTGACCGCTTCGCGCCAGTGCCCCTTCGGCATCGTAGACCAGTCCGGCTTCCTGTGCCAGGAAGTCCAGCGCCTGGTTGCCAATGCAGACGTCGTATCCGAGGATGCCCTCCGCGCCATGCAGGCCGATGTTGCAGATGCCACCGATGTTGAGGAAGGCCTGGTACGCGGGGAAGAGGAGCCGCTCGCCCAAGGGCACCAGCGGCGCGCCCTGTCCACCCAGTGCCACGTCCTTGCTGCGGAAGTCGCACACGGTGGGCATGCCGCTGATGGCCGCGATGTGCGCCCCGCAGCCGAGTTGTGTGGTGAGGCCTTCCTCCGGCTTGTGGAAGAGCGTGTGGCCGTGGGAGGCGATCAGGTCCACGGTGGCGCCTGCGAGCAGTTCTCGGCAGGCTTCGCCGATGAGGATGCCGAGGTCGCGGTGCAGGCGGGCGGCCTCCAGCGCGCTGCCGTCCATGACTTGCAGCAGCCGTTGTCGGAAAGCGGGCGTGTAGGGAACCGTGCGGGCCTCGCGGATGTTGAAGCTCCAAGTACCTTCCTCCAGTTGGAAGTTGCACCATGCGAGGTCCAAGCCATCGAGCGAACTACCGCTCATGACGCCCACTGCTTCCCAGGTGCGCTTTTGTGCTTCCACGGCGCGAAGTTACCCGCTACTTTTGCCAACCCCAGAACAGACCGACCATGCAAGACACCGCCACCCTCGCAGGCCTCAATTTCGAACTCTCCGAAGAGCAGCTCGCAGCACGCGATGCCGCCCGTGATTTCGCCCAGAACGTGCTGAAGCCCGGCGTGATCGACCGCGACCGCGAGCAGCGCTTTCCGGCCGAGGAGATCAAGCAGCTCGGTGAACTCGGTTTCCTGGGCATGATGGTGGACCCCAAGTATGGCGGCGGCGGCATGGACACCATCAGCTACGTGCTGGTGATGGAGGAGTTGAGCAAGGTGGACGCCAGCGCCAGCGTAGTAGTGAGCGTGAACAACAGCCTGGTGTGCTACGGCCTGGAGAATTATGGCACCGAAGAGCAGAAGCAGAAGTACCTGGTGCCATTGGCCAAGGGCGAGAAGATCGGGGCATTCTGCCTCAGCGAGCCCGAGGCCGGCAGCGATGCCACCAGCCAGCGCACCACCGCCATCGACATGGGCGACCACTACCTGCTGAATGGTACCAAGAACTGGATCACCAACGGTGGCACCGCAAGCACCTATCTGGTCATTGCACAGACCGATGCTGCCAAAGGACACAAGGGCATCAACTGCCTCATCGTGGAAAAAGGCATGCCCGGCTTCGTGGTAGGTGCCAAGGAGGACAAGCTCGGTATCCGTGGTAGCGACACCCACACCCTGATGTTCCAAGATGTGAAGGTGCCCAAGGAGAACCGCATCGGCGAGGATGGTTTTGGGTTCACCTTCGCCATGAAGACCTTGAGCGGCGGACGCATCGGGATCGCATCACAGGCCCTTGGTATCGCAAGCGGTGCCTACGAATTGGCGCTCGCCTACAGCAAAGAGCGTAAGGCTTTCGGAAAAGCGATCAGTGAGCACCAGGCCATCGCCTTCAAACTGGCCGACATGGCCACGGAGATCGAGGCAGCGCGCTTGCTCTGCCTTAAGGCCGCGTGGTTGAAAGACCAGCACCTGAACTACGACCAAGCCAGCGCCATGGCCAAGGTCTTCGCCAGCGAAGTGGCCATGAAGACCACGGTGGAAGCCGTGCAGATCCATGGTGGATACGGCTTTGTGAAGGAGTACCACGTGGAGCGCCTGATGCGCGACGCCAAGATCACCCAGATCTACGAAGGCACCAGCGAGGTGCAGCGCATCGTGATCAGCCGTGGCGTGCTGAAAGGCTGATCGGTGCGCTCAACCCTCTTGCACGCGCACCTGCACCGCCTGCCTGCCGGTAGCAGGTCGACCACATGCTGAGCAGAGTCGAAGCAGGGTCGACACATCACAGCGCCTCCAACACCGTCTCCAGCTTGATGCCCCGCGAGCCTTTCACCAGTACCAAGTACCCGGTTAGGCCTTCGGCCTTCAGGGCCTGCAGCAAGGTGGCGGCATCCGGGTAGGAACGTTCGGAGGTGCTGCGTTGGAACTCCGGACCCACGAAGCGGGCATCCAATCGCAGTTCATCGATCAGCTGAACGATGGTGTCGTGCTCCTTCCGGCTGTCCGCGCCCAGTTCCAGCATGTCGCCGAGGATCGCGAGCTTGGGCCGGTCGGTGGCCATGCCCGCGAAGTTCCGCAGTGCGGCGGCCATGCTGGTGGGGTTGGCGTTGTAGGCATCGAGGACCAACTGATTGCGCCCGGTATCGGAGAACTGCGACCGGTTGTTGCTGGGCGCGTAATCGGACAGCGCCTGGGCGATACGTTCATCAGGCACACCAAAATGCTGGCCCATGGCCACGGCCGCAAGCGCATTGGGCAGGTTGTAGTCACCGATCACCTGCGTTTTCACATGGTATGCGCGTTCATCCCGCCCGGCGAATACGAGTTCCATGAAGGGGCCGGATGAGGCGGTATCGCCGGAGGTATCCGCTTCGGGTGTGTGGCCGTAGGTGATGCGTTCGATACCGGCACTTCGCTCCATCAGCAATACGTCGTCCGAGTTGACGAACACCGTTCCTGAGTGGCTGCCGAGGTAAGCGTACATCTCGGTCTTGGCGGTGATCACACCCTCATAGCTTCCGAAGCCTTCGAGATGCGCCTTACCTACGTTGGTGATCATACCGTGGGTGGGTTCGGCGATATCCACCAGTTCCTTGATGTCGCCCACCTTGTTCGCGCCCATTTCGATGATGGCGATCCGATGTTCTTTGCTCATTCGGAGCAAGGTCAGGGGCACGCCGATGTGGTTGTTCAGGTTACCGGTGGTGGCCAGGGTGGACCGGTCCGCGGCCAATACGGCATGCACCAGTTCCTTGGTGGTGGTCTTGCCGTTCGTGCCGGTGATGCCGATCACAGGTATGTCGAAGGTTCGCCGGTGGTGTGTGGCCAAGTGCTGCAAGGCTTGCAAGGCATCGGTTACCAATAGGAAGCGCTCATCCGTAACCACGGCAGGATCGTCCACCACGGCCCAACGTGCGCCCTTGTCGAAGGCCTCACGCGCGAAGGCGTTGGCATTAAAATTCGGTCCTTTCAGTGCGAAGAACATGCACCCGTTGCTAATGGCCCGGGTATCCGTGCAAGCACCGGTGCTGTTCAGGAAGTGGGCGTGGAGGGTATCCGTGGTGGTCATGAACGAAAGAGCCCCCGACCATGGTCGGGGGCTCGAAAGTTAGCGGGTGTGTGTGCTTAGCGCTTCAGCTTGTCGCGGCGCTTGTCGTCGCCCATGCCACGGGGGCTGCCTACGCGGGTCATGGCACAACGGAAACCAATGGTGGCCGTGCTCTGACGCTCGTCCAAGTGGCGGCGTGTGGCCGGGTTGGCCCAGTAGATGCGGTCGGCCCAGCTTGCGCCTTTGTAAACGCGGCTGCGATCGTTCACCAAGGTGGTCTTACCCCAATCGTACATGGCATTTCCCTCAAAGCTGGGGTCCTCGAAGCGGATGCTGCTATCGATGTCGCCGTCGAGGTAGTTGATGTTGTCGGAGATGCGGTAGTTGCGGCGGTCGATGTTCTCCTCAACCGTCACGTTGCGCCAGCGCAGGTCACCAGGCTGGTCGCTTTGGTAATCGCTGATGCCCCCCAGCAGTTTCGGGCTGATCTCCAAGTCCTGGCCCTTGATCTTGTCGATCATGTCCTGCACGCGCTGCATGGCTGCATCCTGCTTGCGGGTGTTGTAGAACTCGATGGCCTCGTCGATGTCGGTCAGCAGGGCATCGATGAGGGTGGCCTCCTCATCGGTGGCGCGGCCTTGCATGGCGGTCTGGAACTCGGTGAGGTAGTACTTGATGCCGTCCACATCGTAGTTCACCAGGTCATGCTTGTCCTGGATCACGCCGTCGCTGTTCAGCACTTTGGTCTTGAACACGTTGCCACGGAAGGGGCGGAAATCGTCCTTGTCCTCGGGGCTCAGCGGGCGGTACACGTCCATCACCCACTCGCTCACGTTGCCGGCCATGTTGTACAGGCCGTAATCGTTGGGCCAGTAGCTGAACACGGGAGCGGTCACATCGGCGTTGTCGTTCAAGCTGCCGGCCACACCCATGTAGTCACCCTTGCCACGCATGAAGTTGCCGCGGAAGTCACCGTAGAACTGGCCTCCCTTCTTGCGGCTGTCATAGCGCACCCAGTGGCCGTTCCAAGGATAGATGCGGCGCTCCACGATGCGCTCATCCACGGTGTTGCCCACCAAGCCGAGTGCGGCATATTCCCATTCGGCCTCGGTAGGCAGGCGGTAGCGGGGGAGCAGCACGCCGTCCTCCATGCGCAGGTTGCGGCGGTCCTTGTTCGGGTTGAAGTCCATCACACCGTCCACCTTCTTGCCGCTCTCGTACTGGCCGGCCAGGTAGGCATCGGTGGTGAAGTGGTCCTCGTTGATCTGGTTGGGGTAGTGCTCGAAGAGGCCTTCGCGGATCACGATGATCTCGTTCACACGGTCGGTCCGCCAAGCGCAGTAGTCATTGGCCTGCAGCCAGTTGACACCAACCACGGGGTAGTCGCGGTAGGCCGGGTGGCGAAGGTAGTACTCCACATAAGGCTCGTTGAAAGCCAGTTTGCTGCGCCATACCAACGTGTCGGGCAGGGCCTTCTTGTAGATCTCGGGGTAATCCGCTGCGAACACGCGGTCCAGCCAGTAGATGTATTCCAGCCAGTAGAAGTTGGTCACTTCCACTTCATCCATATAGAAGGAAGAAACCGTTACGTTCCGCGGGATGTTGTTCCAATCGTGGGTCAGGTCGTCCGTTACCCGGCCCATGGTGAACTGGCCACCTTCGATCAACACCAGTCCGGGACCGGTCTCTTGTTCGTCAAAGCCCACCTTCTCGAAGCCCCCGTTCTTGGAATCGTTGTAGTTCCAACCGGTGGCACCGCTCTTTTCGAACTGGCATGCACCGAACAACAGGGGGGCGATGGCGGCTATTGCGATGTTCCTGGCAAGGCTCATGGTCTTGTGGGAATTCGTTGCTGGTCTGGATCAGAAAGTGGGGCAGGGGACCTTCCGGAACTTCTTCGTTTTGGCTTTGCACGCGAACTGCATTTGCAGGCTGATCTCGTGCGAGCCAGCGGTGGAAGTGGTAAGCTTGGAAGTGGTCACGTCGTAGCTGTATCCGAATTTGAACTTGTCGGTCTGGAAGCCGAGCGAAGCAATGAACGCATCGTTGGCCCGTACCCACACACCGGCGGTTACCGGACCATGGTCTACGTACAATCCCAAGTTCAGTTGTCTGAACGCAGCTTGTTGCTGGTATAGTACGTTGGGAGAGATGCGCGTCTTGGCCTCTCCGTACTTGCCCTGCATGCCCACGGGAATGCTGGCACCGGCATGTCCGGTCAGCTTCATGGGCAGCTTGCTGGTTCCCACGATGAGGGATTCATTGGGTTCCGTGAGGTGGTGCGCTGCAAAGCCCACATAGAAGATGTCACTGTAGCCCATCAGGCCTGCGCTGAAGTCCGCATTGCCCACACTGCCTCCACGGGGCACATCATTCGTATTGTAGATGAAGCCGCGTCGGGGGTCGATCTGGTCGCCGAAGGTGAGTTTGGACCAGTCCAAAGATTTTTGGAAGTAGGTTGCTTGGAAGCCGGCACGCAGGGAGAACTTTTTGCTCAAGGCCTGCTGGTAGGCATACATGCCGCTTACCGTGGTGGTGTTCAGCGTGCCCTTGCCTGCCTGGTCGTTGGTCACCAACAAGCCCAGTCCGCCCTGCATGGCATCCACGTGCTGGTCGTAACTAACGCTGGTGGTCACAAAGGTGCCAGTGAGCGCAGGCCACTGGTTGCGGTAGTTCATCACCACCCGGGGGCACCTGGCCGAACCTGCGAAGGCCGGGTTCAGGTACAGCGGGTTCGCGTAGAACTGCGTGAATTGCGGGTCTTGCGCGTTGACGCTCAAACAAGCGAACACACCCAGTGCAACGCCCAAGGCTGCACGCCTAATGGTCCATTCCATCATGCTCTCGATCGGTCAAGGCTCTGGTCCCGGCGCCAAGTATACGGATCACTTTGCATTGCGGTTCGTTCGAACCAGCAATATTGCCGAACCGGGGACGTTGCTCGGATGTTCCGTACACGAAGGTCGAAGGTAGTACTTTTCGGTCCTGTTCCCTGAAAACCGCCCCCAAGCTTGCTTATGACCCGTTCCCGATCTGTTCTGCTCATCGTCTCCTTGGGTATGGCCTTAGTGCTGAACGCCCAACGCTCTGTGCAACGCACGCTGACCTGGTATACGTATGTGGATGCCGGTCGGGTTCTTTCAACGGATGAAGTTGGGCGCACCTTGCGGGGGCAAAGCTCGCAGGCTTCAGATGCCCAGACCAAGGATCAGCCCGAGGAGGGACGAACGGTTTCCAAAGAGGTCTATCGGATGGCTCCCTTCGAAGGAGCGTTCATGGACATGGGACGCGATGGGCTTCCATACTATTCCGAGGTGATCGGCCTTTCAAACGGCACTTCCGCCTTCACGGTCAGCTTGGCGGATACCCGCTATGAGCCGGTGCCTGCTGGGGATGCATCGCTGTGGTCCGCGCTTGCCGACATGGGGACCGATGTGGAGGTGGTTTCGCAACTGGGTTGGTACCAGAAGCAGCCGCAGGCCCAGGTAAGCATCTATCCTTTCCGCCGGAATATGACCACTGGAGGCTTTGAACGACTGCTGAGTTTCCGCTTGGTGTTCGGGGAAGAGCAAGGTGGGGGGGCCAAGAACGGGCGTTCCACCTATCCGGAAACTTCCAAGTTGGCAAGTGGTGATTGGTTCCGCTTCACCTTGGTTCGCGATGGGGTGTACCGCATGTCCTATGAGTTCTACCGAGACTTGACAGGACAGACCAGCACACCATCCGACCAGATAAACATATATGGTAGCCACTATGGCATGCTTCCGTTCGAGAACAGTCCGTTTCTTCCAACGGACCTGATACCCAATGCCATTGAGGTGGTGGACGGTGGCGATGGAACGTTCGGCCCGGGGGACCACATCCTGTTCTATGCCTCTGGCCCCCAGCGGTGGCGCTTCCAGAATGGACGGTACGCACACGTTAAGAACGTGTACAGCGATTCCGCATCCTACTTCCTGGGCATCGGCATCGATCCGCCTTACCGGATATCCAACGCGCAAACCAGTACCGACAACCCCAGCCATACGGTAACCCGCTTCAATGATCGGCAGTTCATCGATCGCGATCTGGTGAACCTCATCAAATCCGGACGAACCGCATATGGCGAAGTGTTCGACAACATCACCACCTACAACTTCAACTTCGAAACACCATTTCTGGTGGCCGATGAACCCGCCACCTTGGTTTTCGATGGAGCGGCCCGCACATTGAACAGTGGCCTTACCAGCAACTCCAGCACCTTTACCATTACATCGGGTGCTGCTTTGAGCAATACCTTCCCGGTTTCCGGGGTGGGCAGTAGTTACTCCGGCGATTTCGCACGTGAATTCAACCAGGTTTTCAATTTTCAACCAACGGGCAGTAGTGTGCCCATCTCCATCACGTTCAACAAGTTCGATCCGGTAACCTCCATTGGTTACATGAACTACTTGGTGCTCAATTGCCGGCGTGACCTCCGCATGATCGGGGATCAACTTCACTTTCAAGACCTGCAATCCGTTGGGGTTGGGAACATAGCTGAATTCATCATGGACCAGTCTCCCACAGTGCATCGGGTGTGGGAGATAACCGACCCACGCAACGTGCGGAACGTACCGTTCAATTCGGATGGCCAGCAGCGGAGTTTCAGGATGCGAACCGATAGTGTGCGCCATTTCATCGCATTCCGCGATGGAGGCTACCTGACCCCTACCCGGGTAGGCCGGGTGGCCAACCAAGACCTTCATGCCACTCCGGTAGGAACGGAACTGGTCATCGTTTGCCCTCCGGCATTCCAAAGCGCAGCACAGCGTTTGGCTGATCAGCGGGTGAACGACGGGCTGAGCGTGGTGATGGTCAGCCCTCAGCAAATATTCAATGAGTTCAGCTCCGGCGCCCGCGATGCTACCGCCATCAAGCGATACATGCGCATGCTTTATGACCGCGCCGGGCAGGACCCCATGCTCATGCCCCGCTACCTGCTCTTGTTCGGCGATGGCTCCTACAACAACATCTCGCTTGCGGAGACCAACCAGAACTGGATCCCATCCTACCAGACCAGGAATTCCGTGAACTTCTCCCAGTCCTACACCTCGGACGATTACTTCGGCCTGCTGGATGAAGGAGAGAGCGAGTTGCCCAGTGAACTTGTGGATATAGGAGTGGGGCGCCTACCCGTGTCCAGCTTGCAACAAGCGCGTGAAGTAGTGGACAAGATCCTGAACTACGACCGCCTGCAATTGCTCAGCAGTTCCGGCGCAGTTTGCACGGTTACCGGCGATGGAGGCATTGCCGACTGGCGCACACATGTGTTGTTCACCTCGGACGACCAGGACGGAGCTGGATTCGAGGGTGCCGTTCACATGTCCCAAAGTGATTTTCTGGCGCGCCGTGTTGAGAACGAGCAACCCTGCTTCAACGTGGACAAGATCTACCTCGATGCGTATCAGCAGGTCAGTACTCCCGGAGGCCAGCGCTATTTCCAAGCCAGCCAAGACCTGAAGGACAAGGTGCAGAAGGGCACCCTGCTGGTGAACTACGTTGGGCATGGCGGTGAAGTAGGTTGGGCCCACGAGCGCTTTCTGGACAACCCCACCATTCTGGGTTGGACCAACCGTGATCGCCTGCCCCTGTTCATGACGGCCACTTGCGAGTTTTCCCGCTGGGACGATCCGGGGCGCACCTCTGCCGGTGAATTCGTTCTGCTGAATGCGAATGGAGGTGGGATCGCACTGATGACCACCACCCGCCTTGCTTACTCGGACCAGAACTTCGCGCTGGGCCAACGGTTCTATGACCACGCTTTCCGAACAACGGACAGCCAAGGCCGCATCTTCAACCTGGGTGATGTGTTCCGGGAGACCAAACGGGCCATAACCGCACAGGTATCGCCCAGCAGTGTGAACCACCGGAATTTCTCCCTCTTGGGCGATCCCAGCCAGCGCCTCGCCATGCCGCGCGCCCAAGCTCGTATCATGAGCATTACGGACACCCTCGGAAATCCCCTGGATTCCATCAAGGCCTTGTCCACCATTCGCATCACCGGGTTCATTGATGCTGGCAACGGGCAACCCATGGCCGATTTCAATGGGCTTGTGATCCCTACGGTTTACGACAAGGAATTGCCACAGGCCACCCTGGCCAATGATGGGGGCAATCCCTTCAACTTCAAGATCCGAAAGAACATCATTTACCGTGGCAGGGCCACTGTGACCAACGGGCAATTCAGTTTCACCTTCGTAGTGCCCAAGGACATCAACTACGAGTTCGGTACCGGGCGTGTGAGCTGTTATGCGGAAAGTTGGAACCTCAATGCCTGTGGCTATACGAACGACCCCATCGTGGGTGGAACGGCGGATGACATTGCGCTGGACGAGCAAGGGCCGCGTATCGAGCTGTTCATGAACGACGACCGTTTCGTGCGCGGTGGCATAACGGATGAGAACCCCTTGATCTACGCCAAGCTCTTTGATGAGAACGGCATCAACACGGTGGGCAACAGCATTGGCCACGATCTGCTCGCCACCCTCAATGAGAACACCGATCGTTCCATTGTGCTCAACGACCTGTACGAAGCGGATCTAGACACCTACAAGAGCGGAACCGTGCGATACCGCTTGAAGGACCTGCCGGAGGGGCCACATACCCTGAGGTTGAAAGCTTGGGATGTCTTCAACAATTCCTCCGAAAGCACCACCGAGTTCATTGTGGCCTCATCCGAGGAACTTGCCTTGGAGCGCGTGCTGAACTACCCCAACCCGTTCACCACGTACACGGAGTTCTTCTTTGAGCACAACCGGCCATGTACCACGTTGAACGTGCAAGTGCAGGTGTTCACCGTTAGCGGCCGTTTGGTGAAGACCATCAGTCGGCAGTTGGCCTGCGATGGCTTCCGGAGCGAGCCCATGGCATGGGATGGACGCGATGATTTCGGGGATAAGCTGGCCCGGGGCGTCTATGTGTACCGATTGAACGTGGTTACCCCGGAAGGGGAAAAGGCCGAGAAGTTCGAGAAGCTTGTGATCCTCAGGTAGGCAGGGCAATAACAGCCCCCCCTGCCCCGTATATTTGCCGTCCTTTTCCCTGAACCACCCCCTCATGCGTTCTCTTCGTCGAACACTTCCCGCTGTCCTTGGCCTGTGTGCGGTGCTTTCCACCCAGATGGTGATGGCCCAACCCTGTGACCCCCAGTTCCAAGCGGCGGGCCAACAGTGTGGTGATCAGCTCAATACCATCACCACGGCGGTACCGTTCCTGCTCATATCGCCCGATTCGCGCGCTGGTGGCATGGGAGACGCCGGTGTGGCCGTTTCCGCGGATGCTAATGCCATTCATTGGAACCCGGCAAAACTGGCCTTCGCCGAGAACGATGCCGAGTTCTCCATGAGCTACAGCCCTTGGCTGAGGAATTTGGTTCCCGACATGAGCCTCGCCTACCTCGCAGGTTTCAAGCGCCTCAGCAACAAGCGCAGCACCATTGGTGGTTCCCTGCGCTATTTCAACCTGGGCAGCATCCTCTTCACGGACATCAACGGGTCCACCATCCGCGACTTCAAACCGGCCGAGTTCGCACTCGATCTGGCATTCGCTCAGCAGTTCGGCGAGAACTTCTCAGGCGGCGTTACCATTCGCTATGTGAACAGCAACCTAACGGGAGGCATCAGTGTGCAGGGCGCAAACTCGAAAGCGGGCCAATCGGTGGCTGCCGATGTGTCCTTCTTCTACACCAAGCCGGATATCCAGATGGGCAAGAAGTCCGGACAGGAAGGGCACTTCGCCTTCGGTCTGAACATCTCCAACGTGGGCGCCAAGATGTCCTACACCGAAACCGCCGCGCAGGATTTCATCCCCATCAACCTGCGTCTTGGTCCTGCATTCACGTACGACATGGACAAGTACAACAGCATTACCTTCAACATGGATGTGAACAAGCTGCTTGTGCCCACCCCACCAGTGTATCTATTGGACCAGAACGGTGCCGTTGTTATCGACCCTGTTACATCGCGCCCAGCAGTGGCCAGCGGACGTGACCCCAACGTGGGTGTTGCCACGGGGATCTTCGGGTCGTTCACCGATGCCCCCGGCAACGTGAGCTATGATGTTAACGGCAACCCCGTTGTCGAATCGGGTAGCGTGTTCCGCGAAGAAATGCGTGAGTTCAACCTCGCCGGTGGTTTCGAGTATTGGTACGATAAGCAGTTCGCCTTCCGCGGCGGCTACTTCTGGGAGCACTACACCAAGGGGAACAGGAAGTATTTCACCCTGGGTGCCGGCGTGCGCTACAGCAAATTCTCCCTCGATCTCAGCTACCTGATCGCCAACGCTCAGCGCAGCCCCTTGGCGAATACCCTCCGCTTCACCCTGGGCTTCCGTTTCGACGGCAAACCCAAGAAGAAGGAAGGTGACGTGTGATCGGTATGAGTGCACCTCCTCCTTTCCGGATCGGGTTCGGATACGATGTACATCGCTTGGCGGAAGGGCGTGAGCTCTGGCTGGGTGGTATCCGGATACCGCATGGCACCGGCCTCCTGGGGCATTCCGACGCGGATGTTCTGCTGCACGCCGTTTGTGACGCGCTGCTTGGTGCACTTGCCTTGGGTGATATCGGCAAACACTTCCCGGATACGGACATGGCCTGGAAGGGCGCCGATAGCAAGAAGTTGCTCTCCGCAGTGGTTGCCCTGGTGAAACAGGCTGGCTGGGCAGTGGGCAATGTGGATTGCACATTGGTGATGGAGCGCCCCAAGATCATGCCCCATGTACCGGCCATGCGCACCACCATGGCCACACTGCTGGAAGTGGCGGAAGATGCCGTCAGCATCAAGGCGACCACCAACGAGAAGCTGGGCTATGTGGGGCGGGAGGAAGGGGCCTGTGCCCATGCGGTGGCCCTTGTGTACCGCACGGCCTAAGCGAACTCAATCGTCCCCGTCGTCCGCAGCGAGCTCGTTGAAGGAGCTGTGCGATTGCTCATCCTCGTAGTAGAACACGCGCATCTGGGCAGTGTCCCGCAGCAGGTCGATCTTGCCGATCTCCACGCGCGAGACCTTCACCCCCAAACGCTCTTGGAGGTCCGCGTAGAGTGCCGCCCTGTTACCGGGTTTGATCAGCTCGATACGCTCGTATATGATCTGGCGCATCGCTTCATGCCGGGTAAGCCAGAGGTGTTCCAAAGCATAGGTCACCAACAGTATCATGCCGTCGGTGAAGAGCAGCTCGCTCAGGCTCACCTTCTTGCTGGCCAGCGAATTGATCACTGCGATGGTGATCACCGCGAACAGGTAGGTCATGTCCTTGATGCTGATCTGCTCAGTGCGGTAGCGCAGCACGCCGAAAATGGCGAACAGGCCGAATGCGAAGCCGATGCTGAGCTTCACGCTATTGAGCAGCACGCAGAGGAAGAAGATGAGGATGTTGAACAGGAAGTAGGTGAACAAGTAGTCCTTCTTCCGGTGGATGGGGTAGTAGATGAGCCGGATGAGGATGAACAGCACCAAGGTGTTCACACCGAATTTGAAGAGGAGCTCCCACATGTCGTTGTGGAAGAGGGGCATGCCGAAGACTTTCATGTGCTAAGCTGGGAACGTATGGTCAGGCTGCTGTACGGATCCGGTCCAACTGGAGCAGCACGGGTTTGAAGGCGTTGTATTTGACGGGCCGGCCCAAAAGGAGCACGCCCACGCAGTATTTGCTCATTCCGGCCGGTCGCAGTCCGCGGTCGCGCATGATGTGTGCGAAGGGTGAATTGCGGTCGGCGCGTTCCTCCTTCAATTCGGCCACCACGATGTTGCCCAAGGGGCGATCACCGTCCGTATCGGAGAATCGCAGGCCGATATCCATGGTCAGTCGCTCAGGCCGTTGCCGATGAACGAAGGTGTAGCGCGTGAAGTGGTTCCAAAGACTGGGCTTCAGTGTTTGGTCCGCGCCTGAGGCCTTGCGCACGAAATCCGCCTGCTCCGGGGTCAGTTGCTCAGGAATGGTCGGCACCTGCATCCGCACCTTGTCCGTGCCACCACGCCCGGTCTTGCGCTTCACCTCCAGGAAGGCCAGGCCGCTGCCCACGTATTCCCGAAAGCGCACCTTGTAACGGAAGGTCTTGCGGTTGTGGTGGTCCAGGTAGTGCTGCAGGCCGGGAGTATCCAGGTACAGGCTACGGTAGGCGGTTCCACGCACATTCTTCACTTCCAAGATCCGGTACTCGGGGAGCATGGCTTCCAGTATCCCGTCCAGCGCATCGCCGGAGAACACGTATTTCGTGTCCATCCGGTCCTGGAGCTTCACGCCGTCCATTTCGGCGAGCGTGATGGGAGCGAAGCGGTCGATGAGCTGTGACAAAGCGGAGTTGGCCCACACAGGGCCGCCAAACTTACTGAACGGGGGGCTAGGACGCTTGCAATAGCTGCGGGTTCAGATCGGCACGGTAGATTTACGGCCCATCAAGTGGAAATGGCCGAACCAGTGGAGATCATCACCCCGGTGCTGAAGCATGCGTCCGTGGATGCCTTGCCGGAACCCGATCGTGAACTGGTGCGACTTGCCCACGAAGCTGCACTGCGGGCCTATGCACGTTACAGCAACTTCCAGGTAGGAGCGGCGCTGCGCATGGCGGATGGGACCGTGGTGACCGGCAACAACCAGGAGAATGCCTCCTTCCCCGCAGGGATATGCGCCGAGCGTACCGCATTGCATGCGGCCATGTCGCAATGGCCCGAAGGCGTGGTGGTGGATATGGCCATCGTGGTGCCTTCCATTACGGGCGACCGCGCGGTGAGCCCCTGTGGCATTTGCCGGCAAGCCCTGCTGGAACAGGAGTTCCGCCAGAACGCCCCCCTGCGTTTGCTCATGGCCATCCTCCAAGGGCCGGTCTTCGAGGTGAAGCGCGCCGGCCAGTTGCTGCCCATGTCCTTCGATGCTTCTTTCCTGAGGTCCTGAAAGGCCTTGGGGACGGTGCACCCGGGGCTATATTTGCCCCGTCCATGCTGCACGGTAAAAGGCCCCGCAGCAATGGCGCTGAGCGTATGAGCACCAAGGCGAAAGCATCCTCCAAGTCGGCACCCGCTGCCGCATCCAAAGGCAAGGTGAACGGTGAGGCCGCTGGCTTCGGCAAGGAGACCTACCTCCGTTGGTTCAAGGAAATGATCCTCATGCGCCGCTTCGAGGAGAAGACCGGCCAGCTCTACACCATGCAGAAGTTCGGCGGTTTCTGCCACCTCTACATCGGGCAGGAGGCCATCCTCGCTGGCATGATCACCGCGGTGCGCCCCACGGACCGTTTCATAACAGGCTACCGCGACCATGCCCACCCCTTGGTGTTGGGCACGCCCGCCAAGAACGTGATGGCGGAACTCTACGGCAAGGCCACCGGCACCAGCAAGGGCAAAGGGGGCAGCATGCACTACTTCGACAAGCAGCGCAATCTCTTCGGTGGCCACGGTATCGTGGGCGGGCAGATCGGCCTGGGGGCCGGGATCGCCTTCGCTGATAAGTATCGCGGGGAGGACCACGTGACCCTCTGCTTCATGGGTGATGGTGCCGTGCGCCAAGGCATCCTGCACGAGACATTCAACATGGCCATGACCTGGAAACTACCGGTCGTGTTCATCATTGAGAACAACAACTACGCGATGGGTACCAGCGTGGAGCGCACCAGCAACGTGCACGACCTGAGCACCCTGGGCGAGAGCTACGACATGCCCGGCCTGGGCGTGAACGGCATGCGGTGCGAGGATGTGCATGAGGCCATCGCCATGGCTTGCGCCCACGTGCGCAGCGGCAACGGACCCTATCTGCTCGACATCAAGACTTACCGCTACAAGGGGCACAGCATGAGCGACCCCCAGAAGTACCGCACCAAGGAGGAGGTGGAGAGCTACAAGCAGCAGGACCCCATTGAGCAGGTGCGCGCCACCTTGTTGGAGAAGAAGTGGGCCAGCGAAAAAGAGTTGGAGGCCATGGACGATGCCGCCAAGAAAGAGGTGGAAGAAGCCGTGAAGTTCGCAGAGGACAGCCCTGCCTTGCCCGATGACGAACTGTACACCGACGTGTACCACCAGACCGATTATCCATTTCTAAAGGACTGAACCATGCGCACCAGCGAAGGAATGTTGATCATCTGTCTGCTGGCACTGGGTTGCAAGCACGACCGGGATTTGGATCCCATACCCCCATCGCCCCCTTCACCCCCGGTAAATCCCTTGCTTGCTTTCGAGGGTGACTATGTGGGTACATATCATTTTTATGGTTGGTCAGGAGGCAGCAGTACGTCTGTGAATGTGGATACCACGTATGTCACAACCGTTCGTGTAGAGGTCTGTAACCCCGCCATCTTTCCTGATGAATTGTGCTTCTATTGGGGGGGGGGGCTACGAGATCATGTAGGCGTCGATAGTGTACACCACTTTCATCGGTCCTCGCTCTCTCCAGGCAGTCAGTATTACTTCACCGGGGACTTCATTCTCGTGGATGAACAGGATTCCCTGGTCTTCAGTAGATACAATTTCCTGGCGCTTAGTCACAGCCTTCGATTGGATTTCAAAGGCGTCAAGATCAACTAATCCAACTGCCGCAAGATGGCCGAGATCGTACGTATGCCCAAGTTGAGCGACACCATGACCGAAGGGGTGGTGAGCGCATGGCATAAGAAAGTGGGTGATAAGGTGAAGAGCGGCGAAGTGCTTGCCGAGATCGAGACCGACAAGGCCACCATGGAATTCGAGAGCTTCACCGATGGTGTGCTGCTCCACATCGGAGTGCAGCCTGGCAGTGCTGCTCCCGTGGATAGTGTGCTTGCCGTGCTGGGCAAGGAGGGTGAGGATATCACCAAGTTGCTGGCGGATGCAGCGGCCGAGGAGCCGAAGGCGGAAGCAGAAGTGAAGAAGGAGCCTAAAGTGCAGGAGCAAGAGCAGGTGGCAAAGGCTCCTGCAAAGAAGGAGGACGCTTCGACTCCGCTCAGCGTGAAGCCTACACCTGCACCGGTGTCATCATCAGCCAAGGCGCCTGCTGCGAAGTCCTTGTTCGGAGGGGCGCCAAGCAATACGGCCTCACCGGCGTCGGGCAATGGTCGCGTAACTGCAAGTCCACTCGCGCGCCGTTTGGCGGAGGAGAAAGGCATCGAGCTTGGGCGTGTGCAAGGTTCGGGTCCCGAGGGGCGCATCACCAAGCGTGATATTGAGGAGTTCTCCGGAGGAACCGGGTCGTACAATGTGCCGCAGGTGGAAGCCTTCGAGGAGGTGGCCGTAAGCCAGATGCGCAAGACCATCGCCAAGCGTTTGGCCGAAAGCAAGTTCAGTGCGCCGCACTTCTACCTCACGCTGGAGATCGCCATGGAGCGCGCCATGCAGGTGCGCGATGCCATCAACAAGCAGATCGCTCCGGACAAGATCTCCTTCAACGATCTGGTCATCAAAGCCGCTGCTTTGGCCCTGAAGCAGCACCCCAAGGTGAACAGCTCCTGGCTCGGCGACCGTATCCGTTTCAACCAACACGTACACATCGGCGTGGCCGTGGCTGTGGAAGAAGGACTGCTGGTGCCTGTGGTACGTTTCGCCGATGGCAAGCCGCTGCGCACCATTGGCGCGGAAGTGCGCGATTTCGCCAAGAAGGCCAAGTCCAAGAAACTCCAGCCAGCGGATTGGGAAGGCAACACCTTCACCATCTCCAACCTGGGCATGTACGGCATCGAGGAGTTCACCGCCATCATCAACCCGCCCGATGCTTGCATCCTGGCCGTGGGTGGCATCCATGAGAAACCTGTGGTGCGCAACGGCCAGATCGTGCCCGGCCACACCATGAAGGTGACCTTGAGCTGCGATCACCGCGTGGTGGATGGCGTTACCGGTGCCGAGTTCCTCAACACCTTCAAGGCGCTGATGGAGGAGCCGGCGCTGATGTTGGGGGTGGGGGCGATCTGAGGGGGCTGAATGCCCCTTGGATGCTCGCAAAACCGTCCGCGGTGCAGTGGACGTACTATCGCGCCATGGTCGACGTTGCATTTGCATTCCAAACGCCATGTCCGGATCCCTACGCCACCGTCTCACCCTCGGCCTGTGGATAAGCCTGGCTTGTGCCTTCAGCATTTGCCTCGTTCTATACCGGATGGAGCGCACGGGCACCATCTACTTCAGCTTCTTGCTTTGGAACCTTTTCCTGGCGCTTGTGCCGGTCGCGTTCAGTGCGGTCGCGTGGCTGGTGAGCAGGTCACGCTGGAAGTTGCTCTCGCTGCTGTTCCTGGTGCCTTGGCTCTTGTTCTTCCCGAATGCACCATACATACTTACCGACCTGCTGCATTTGAAGCCTCGCGCCGCCATGCCATTGTGGTATGATATGGTGATGCTCTTATCCTTCGGACTTAATGGGCTTTTCCTTGGCTACATTTCCTTGGTCATGGTCGAGTCCGTTCTGGAGCGCCTCTTCGATCGCGCGTTCGCTGTGGTGGGATCATTGGTGTGCACGTTCGCTGCGGCCTATGGGATCTACTTGGGCCGCTACCACCGGATGAACAGTTGGGATGTGTGGACCGAACCTTGGAGCATTGCCCATCAAGTTCTTGATCCTTTGCTACATCCGTTGGCGCATGCACATGTTTGGGCGATCACACTCCTGCTTGGTTTCATGATATACGCGGGCTATCGCTTGGTACGTGAACTCGGTGCGAGACCGACAGCTACAATGTGAGCGCTTTCGACCTCGGCAGGCTCTCCTGAAGAACGAAGGGACCCTGCCGCATTCATCACCGTTAACGGCAGGGTCCACTGCGTGAGACCCTGCCGAGGTCTGAACTTCGTGAGACCCTGCCGAGGTCTGGATGGAAGGACTTTCGCAGATCCTGCGGATACTATTAGATTGTGTGGTCAAATCCACACGCCATGAGGACCATTCCCTATGCCATCCTGTCGATCGTGCTGATATCGGCTTGTAAGAAGGAGGAGCCACCCACCGCACCGCTGCCGACCGGCCCGGCTGTGACGATCTGGACACCTTCTTTCTCCTATACCAGATCGGGCCAGACCTACAACCAGACCGTACCATCATGGAGCTTCAGTTCCGCGTCCACCGTGCAAGAGGCCAATGGTGTCGAGTATCACCACGCGCTGCAAGAGGCAGTGATCACAAATACCGCCGATCCCATTGAGCAGTGGAGGATAGGATTCGTGGGAACCTTTATCACACCGGGCGGTGTGCTTCCCTCATCAACGGCATTGGGGTCCATGGCTTATGTGAATACCTACTTCTTTGGCCGCTTTCTATGGAACGATACCGATTCCTCGTACACGGTAAATGAGGGTGTGCGCGTGGAGTAGATGCCGCAGGGGTGGCATGGTCCAGTGATCGCGCCTTTGGTTCCACTGGGGGGAATTTCGCTGTTACGGAGGCTGTTGTCACAGGTCTTACCAGCGGAACAACAAGACAGGTGAGGTTCACCTTCTCCTGCGTCATGCGGAACGACAGCGGACAGAGCTTCAACATAGTGAACGGCTCCTACGTAGGTCCCATCACTGTATTGTGAAGCGATCAGGCTATTTCTTTCGACCTCGGTAGGGTCTCCTGAGGAACGAAGGGACCCTGCCGCATTCATCAGTGTTGCCGGCAGGGTCCACTTCGTGAGACCCTGCCGAGGTCTGGACCCTGACGAAGTCCGGGACGTACTACAGCACCTCCGCCACCCGCACCTTCTTCCCCAAAAACTCCCGCTTGAACCACAGTTCAAAACCGGGATCGAGGAAGGCGTAACCAGCTTCGGTGCGTTCGATGATGTCCTTGCCTTCCAGCATATCGCGGGTCTTGGTCACGTTGCGTGGGGTGCCGATGCGGAAGGTGCGCATCACCTCGGCGGAGGTCAGCTGGCTCTCTCCGCTGGCGATGGCCTTCAGCAGGTTAATGGCGGTGTTGCTCAGCGTTTCGCAGGTGAGCTGGTACAGGGGCGTGTTGGCGTCCATCACCAATTGCAATGCGGCTTCCAGCGCTTCCGGCCCGGCTTTCTTCTTGGTGAGCGACCAGGTGAAGTGGGCCAGTTGCTGTACGTACCAACTGTGGCAACCCATGGTGAGTGCCAGTGCAGTGGCCAACGCGGGAGTGATGCTCTTGCCCGTGCTCTTGAAGCGCTCCACGATGAAGGGCGACCAGTGCTCCACCGCTATGCGTTGCAGCCAAATGATGTCGCCGAAGCGGTAGAAGGGGCTGGCACTGTCATCGAAGAGCGTGGCCATCATGTGGCGTTTGCTGCCGTAGAGCACGTAGGTAACGTGTTTGTGGCGCTGCCAGTGGGCGCGCATCAGCTTTTGCATCCGCAGGTCCTCCTCCCAATTGTCCAGGTTCTGGAACTCGTCGATGCACACCACTATCCGCAACTTCTTCGCCTCGGCGATGCGTTCGGGCAGGTCAAGGATCTCGCCCACGTGTTTGCGGGCCTCCTTCCAATCGAAGCCCACGGAGAACTCGCCCTCCAGCTCGGTGCCCATGGAGATGCGTGGCGCCACGGCCTTGAAGAAGGACTTGGCGTTGTTCATGCGCTCCTGCCACTTGGTGCTGCTGGCAGCGATCACCTCGCGGCTCAGGCTCTCCAGGAATTCCTCGAACGTGTGGCATGCGAACATGTCCAGAATGGCCACGCGGGCATTCTTGCGCTCGGTACGCAGCTCGATGGCCGCCTGCTCGACCAGCGAGCTTTTGCCCCAACGGCGTGGGCTGATGAGGATGGTATTGATGCCCGAAGCCATATTGGCCTTCAGTCGGGCAAGGTCCGCTGTGCGGTTGGTGAACTTCACCTGGTTCACCGTGCTGCCGAAATCGAAGGGGGATACGGGTGCCTCCTGGAACATGCTCGCGAAGATATTCTACCAAGAGGTATTATACCAAATGGTATTATACCAAAAGGTATAAAATGATCAAGCGGCCCCAAGGCGCTTCAGTTCCCGCATCAGTCTTGTGCGTTGGCCCCTGAGCTTGCTGCCAACGGCCTTCCTAAGTACCGCCACTTCCTCTGCTGGCTGATGTTCTTCCAGGTCATCGTACACCACTTGCAGGTCGTGCCATTCGCCAATGCTCTCCTGTATGCTGCCCAAACGCTGGAGCAGGTCGCCCTGCCGCTCGGTCAGCGTATCGGCATCGCCAAGCAGGCGCAGGGTGTGCCAGGCGTTCTTCAAGTGCTTGCGCACATCGTGCAATGCTTCGCCGCGCGCGCCTTCCTGCACCAGTTGCCGTGCCTTGCGCATTTCGCGGTCCACGTGGTTGCGTGCGGTCCGTCGCTCCTGCGAGCGTGTGTGGGCATTGGCCACCACGGAAAGGTGGGTGCGCAGCTTTACGATGTCCTTCTCCCGTACATCCTGCAAGGCCCGGCGCAGCGCCTTCAGCGCTTTGCGCTCGCGGGTGCCCAGGTGCAGGAGGTAGGCTTCGGCCTCTTGCCCATCCTCCGTGGCCAGCGCGGCCACCACGCCGGCCGATATGACGAGTTCCCGATGTTCGCCAGCCGTCTTGAACAGGGCCTTCATGCGGCGCATGGCGCCTTTGGGGGCGGTGTTGCCCGTATTCATGGCATCGGCCAAGCGGAGCAGGCTGCGCAGCTTCTTCATGCGCACGCGCAACCCGTGGATGTGCTTTTCGCCGGGCTTGGCACTGGCTTCGGCGAGTGCCACGCGGAACTCCTCCAATAGGTCGCGTCCGTGTCCAGCAAGTAGGAAGGCCATGCCGGGAAAATAAAGCAGCCATGTGAAGTGCGGGTTAACCGCCATCAGTTCCATGCATCCGCAGGCATGCGGCCTACTTACTTTGCCGGCGGCATGGTGCATGTGCTGGAGACACCCATCGAATTCCTCAAGGGCGTGGGGCCTTTGCGTGGCGAGCTGCTGCGCAAGGAGCTCGGCATTGCCACCTTCAGCGACCTGTTGCGCCATTTTCCCTTTCGTTATGTGGATCGCAGCCGTTTCCACAAGATCGCCGAGGTGCACGAGGAGATGCCGCAGGTGCAACTGCGCGGCATGCTCGGGGCGCTGAAGACCGTGGGCGAGAAGAAGGGGAGGCGGCTCACCGCCACCTTCACCGACGGCAGCGGCAGCGTGGAACTGGTCTGGTTCAAGGGCATCCGCTGGCTGCAGGCCTCGCTCCGGCCGGGGCAGGAATACATCCTCTTCGCGAAGCCTTCCGCCTACAAGGGCCGGGTGAATTTCGCGCACCCCGAACTGGAGCTTGCCGCCACTTGGGAACAGGGCCTGGAAGCTTCCCTTCAACCGGTGTACAGCACCACCGAGAAGCTCACCGCCAAGGGGCTCAGCAGCCGCGCCATCTGGGGCTTGCAGAAGAACCTGCTGCTGCACGTGAAAGGGCAGTTGGTGGAGACCCTCAGCAACGAACTGGTGGAATGGGTGGGCGGCGTTCCTCGTGAAGAGGCTTTCCGCCAGGTGCATGCGCCGCAGGATGAGCACAAGCTGGCCCTTGCCAGAAAGCGCCTGAAATTCGAGGAGCTCTTCTTCCTGCAGATGCAGATCCTGCGGCAGAAGCAGCTCCTGCAACAGGACCTGCGAGGCAACGTCTTCACCCAGGTCGGGGAGTACTTCAACACCTTCTACAACGAGCACCTGCCCTTCCAACTCACCGGGGCACAGAAGCGTGTGGTGAAGGAGGTACGCAAGGACATGGGCACCGGTCGCCAGATGAACCGGCTGGTGCAAGGGGATGTAGGCAGTGGCAAAACGCTTGTTGGCCTGCTCTGCATGCTCATCGCCCTGGACAACGGTTTCCAGAGCGCGCTGATGGCTCCCACGGAGATCTTGGCGCAGCAGCACTACGCCACCATAAGCCGCTTTTTGGAAGGCATGCCGGTGGTGGTGCGGCGGCTTACCGGAAGCTCGCGCAGTGCCGAGCGCAAACGTGTGCTGGCCGATCTGCAGGCCGGCGAGGTGCACATTCTGGTGGGCACGCACGCTTTGCTGGAGGACCGTGTCGTCTTCAAGCGCCTGGGCCTGGCCGTGATCGATGAGCAGCACCGTTTCGGTGTGGCGCAACGGGCCCGTTTGTGGGCCAAGGCCGATGTGCCACCACATGTGTTGGTGATGACCGCCACGCCCATTCCGAGAACGCTGGCCATGACGCTCTATGGCGATCTGGACACCAGCGTGATCGATGAGCTTCCGCCGGGCCGCAAGCCCATTCGCACCGTGCACCGCTTCGACTCCTCGCGCAATGCCGTGTTCGGGTTCATGGAGCAGGAGATCGCCAAGGGCCGCCAGGTGTATGTGGTGTATCCGCTCATCGAGGAGGGTGATCCGGACAAGATGCGCGGCGTGGAACTGAAGGACCTTACCGATGGTTTCGAGAGCATCACGCGTCGCTTCCCGCTGCCGAAGTACGCCGTGAGCATGGTACACGGCCGCATGGACCAAGCCACCAAGGACTACGAGATGGCCCGCTTCAAGAAGGGCGAGACCAACATTTTGGTGGCCACCACGGTGATCGAGGTGGGGGTGGACGTGCCCAACGCCAGCGTGATGGTGATCGAGAACGCGGAGCGATTCGGGTTGAGCCAACTGCATCAGCTGCGTGGCCGCGTGGGGCGTGGTGCCGAGCAGAGCTTCTGCATCCTGATGACCGGCGACAAGCTGGGCAACGACGCCCGCGAGCGCATCGGCACCATGGTGCGCACCAACGACGGTTTCGAGATCGCCGAGGTGGACTTGCGCCTGCGTGGACCGGGCGATCTGATGGGCACCCAACAGAGCGGCCTGCCCAAGATGTATATCGCCGATCTGGTTGAGGATGCCGGCCTGGTGCAGCAGGCGCGTCAGGCGGCCATGCGCATCCTGGACGTGGACCCCGGCCTGGCCGAGCCACGCAACGCGCCCATCGCCCGCGCCATGGACGACCGCATGAAGGACAACATGGTCTGGGGGCGCATCAGCTAAGCTGAACGTTCACGTGGTCAGGGCTGCCTTTCGGCGGATCTCCTCGGGATCCAGCACATGCAGCAGGCATCCGGCAGCGATCATGAACTGGCCCAGTGCGTAGGTCACCATCACGGCCCAAGCCCATTCGTCCAGCGGCTTCACGAAACGGTTGTAGGCCAGTAGGCTGTCGGATGCGATGAAGAGCAGGGCTCCAGCCAGTACCATCACGAAACTGCGCGGGTAGGTGCGCCCCAGCCGGAAACCGGCAAGGATCCCCATGATGGTGATGGTGACCGCATAGGCGATGACCGGTAGTGCGATGCCATCATCCACCTTGGGCACCACCAGCAGACTGAAGAAGTAGCCGTACACCACGAGGAGGCTACCAATGAGCCACGATGGCCAAGTCCTTCCCTCGGAACTGTTGGCCGCCACGTTATCCGCGAAGGCCATGATGTAGCAGATGTGCGCCAGCAGGAACGCACCGAGGCCGATGAGGAAGTTGAACTGGTCGATGTGCAGCAGCATCAGCGCCACATCGCCCACCAGCGAGAAGAAGAGACCTGCCTGCACCAGCAGCGTGAAGCGGTCGCCCACGCGCCTGCTGTTGAAGAAGAACCAGCTGGACAGGATGAGCAGCAAGGCCGGTTTGCAGATGTACTCCAAGGTGTGCAGCTCCTGCTTCTGGGCGACCATGGTGCCGATCAATGCGGCGGCAAAAAGTCCTCCGTTCAACCAGGTGTTCTTCCGGATATCCATGGAGCGTTCTGTTCTTGTCCCGATCGGGAACCAGTGGGTGGAGCGGCGCCAATTTAGCACGGTACTTCAACCGTGGTGCTCCGGTGCCTATTTCGGCCCTGCTCAGGCAGCTCGGAGCGCTCCTGCTTGCGGCCGGTAGCTCCACCACAGGCCAAGGAGCGAAAGCGTCGTGAACAATACGATGCCGGCGGTGGCTACCGCGCCCTGAAGCAGGTCCGTGCTAACCAACAACAAGGCCGCCAGCACCAGTATCCGCAACACTTCCGCCCAGCGTACCCAGTGGCGCCCACCTTCCAGCAACAGGCCCAGGTCCATCACCCAGATCACGATCAGGGCCGCCGTGGTCCACTTGCGCACATCGCCCAACTGTTCTTGCTGGAAGAGGAAAAAGGTGGTCACCACCAACAGCACCGTGAATTGCATGACCACGTAGGCCACGGTGCGCGAGTTCGCATCGGTGTCGTACTTGCGGTAGGTGGCCCGGTCCACTTCCTTGGGCGCCTGGAAACCGCCCATGTAGTCGGGCATCCACCCCGGTGGCTTAAGGAAGAAACGCACCTTGTCCTTCCAATTCCGCGCTTGCCTGGCCCAACGGAACAGATCCTGGTAGTAGTGGAAGTTGGCTTTCAAAGGGTCCCAAGTATTGAGCGGCGTGGTAATACCATACGTCGGCTCTTCCTCCTCCACTTGGTAGGTGCCGAAGATCTTGTCCCAAATGATCAGCGTGCCCGCGTGGTTCCTGTCGATGTACTTGGGGTCGCTGCCGTGGTGTACACGGTGGTGGCTTGGGGTGTTGAAGAGCCATTCAAGCGGCCCCAGTTTGCCAAGCGCCTTGGTGTGGATCCAGAACTGGTAGAGCGTAACGAAGGCGCCCACCGTAACGATGGTGATGGGGTCAACGCCGAGGAAGGCGACAGGCACATAGAACCAAAAGCTGAAGAGCCCCTGCCACCAGCTCTGGCGCAGCGCCACGCTCAGGTTGTATTCCTCGCTCTGATGGTGCACGATGTGCGCCGCCCACAGGAAGTTGATCTCGTGGCTCAAGCGGTGGAACCAGTAGTAGAGCAGGTCGATCAGCAGGAAGGTGACGATCCACGTGAGCACCGAGTTCTCCAGCGTGAACAGCCGCCAGTTGTCGTACACCGCCAGGTACACGGCGAAGATGCCCGCCTTGGTAAAGGCCCCCACCACCTGTGAGCCGATGCCGCAGCCCATGTTCGCCACGAAATCGTTGAAGCGGTAGACCTTGCGGTTGCTCCATGCGCTCCAGGCCAGTTCAATGCCCATGAGCAGGAAGAAGAGGGGGATGGCGAGGGCGATGTAGTCCATGGTTCGACGTTCAAATTTACGGACACAGGCCGCGGACCAACCGCCTAAGCCTTTCGGATAACTTCGCGCCTTCTTCACCCCCACCCATGCGCATCTCCTGGAACTGGCTTTCCCAGTACGTCGATACGAACCTCACACCTCAGCAGGCTGCCGAGATCCTCACCAGCACCGGTTTGGAGGTGGAAAGTGTGGAGGCCTTCGAGCCCATCAAGGGCATGCTGGCCGGTGTGGTGGTGGGCCAGGTGCTGGAATGCGGCAAGCACCCCGATGCCGACCGCCTCAGCGTTACCGTGGTGGACCTCGGCGGGCAACAGGCGCAGATCGTATGCGGTGCGCCCAATGTGGCCGCCGGGCAGAAGGTGCTGGTGGCCACTGTTGGCACCACCTTGTACATGAGCGATGGCGGCAGCCTCGTCATCAAGAAGAGCAAGAT
The DNA here is from genome assembly GCA_019638115.1 of Flavobacteriales bacterium. Lineage (GTDB taxonomy): Bacteria > Bacteroidota > Bacteroidia > Flavobacteriales_F > PHOS-HE28 > PHOS-HE28. The sequence goes on from JAHBUK010000003.1 coordinate 745,987, forward strand.
CCGCGGGGTGGAGAGCCACGGCATGATCTGCGCCGAGGATGAACTGGGCCTGGGCCAGAGCCACGACGGGATCCTGGTGCTTGATCCTTCCGCTGTAGTAGGAACAACGGCCGCTGAACACCTGCAACTTACCAGCGACCATGTGCTGGAGATCGGTCTTACGCCCAACCGCACCGATGCCATGGGCCATGTGGGCGTTGCGCGCGACCTCATTGCCGCGCTCAACCACCGCCGCGGCCTTTCGCTGGAACTGAAACTGCCCGATGTGTCGGCCTATGCACAGGACCACGAGGGCGATGTTGTGAAGGTGGAAGTGCAGGCCCCCGTGGCCGCGCCGCGCTATGCCGGCATCACGCTCAGCGATGTGCGCGTTGGCCCATCGCCACAATGGCTGCAGGATCGCCTGCTGGCCATTAGCCTGAAGCCGATCAACAATGTGGTGGACGTGACCAACTACGTGCAGCACGAACTCGCCCAGCCGCTCCATGCCTTCGATGCCGACCATCTGGCCGGTCGCCGCATAGTGGTGCGCATGGCGAATGCCAACGAGCACTTCACCACGCTGGATGAAAAGGAGCGCAAGCTTGACGCCGGCGACCTGGTGATCGCTGATGCGGAGAAGCCGGCCTGCATCGCTGGCGTGTTCGGGGGGCTGAAGAGCGGCGTTTCCGAAGCCACCACCACGGTGTTCCTGGAGAGCGCCTGGTTCGACCCCTCGCACGTGCGCCGTACCGCGCGCCGCCACGGCCTCAACACCGATGCCTCCTTCCGCTTCGAGCGTGGCGTGGACCCCGAACTCACGGTGTACGCCCTCAAGCGTGCGGCCTTGCTGCTGAAGGAAGTTGCTGGTGCGCGTATCGCTTCAGACATCACCGACCTGGACAACAAGCCACATGTTGCCCGTGAAGTGCAACTGAGCTTCACCGAGGTGGAAAAGCTCAGCGGCGTGCGCATGGCCCCGGACGACATCGTGCGCATCCTGGAACTGCTGGACTTCCGCATCCGCGAGCGCAACGCACAGGGCCTGCATGCCGTGGTGCCCGCCTACCGCACCGACGTGTACCGCCCCGCCGATGTGATCGAGGAGTTGCTCCGCATCCACGGCTACGACCAGGTACCCTTGCCCAGGCATCTGATGATGCCGCCCGTGTTGCACGATGCGCTCACGCTGGAAAGTCTGCGCCACCAAAGCGCTGCGCACCTTGCTGCACGAGGCCTGCGCGAAGTGATGACCCCCTCGCTGGTGAACGGCGAGCGCTGCGTGAAGAGCGGTGTCGCCGCAGCGGAGGAACTCGTCACGCTGGCCAATCCGCTCAGTTCCGAGCTCGATGTGCTGCGGCCCACCATGCTCTTCAGTATGCTGGGTCCGGTGGCGCACAACATCAACCGCCAGCAGCGCGACCTCGCTTTCTTCGAGCGTGGTCGCATCTACCGCCGCAAGGGGGAGAAGACCATTGAGACTGAAACGCTTGGTCTGTTGCTCACCGGCCGCCGCTTCGCAGAGAACTGGCGCAGTGCTTCGCGCAAGACCGAACTCTTCGATGCCAAGGAGGAAGTGGAAGCGCTGCTCGGTCGTCTTGGCCTGAACGCGCTGGCCACTTGGGAACCGATCGAGCATGCGTTGTTGAGTAATGCCCATGCGCTGCACATCAAGGGTCGCCGCTGCGGCCTACTGGGCGAAGTGAGCAAGCCCGTGCTGAAAGCCGCTGAGGTCTCCCAGCCGGTCTTCTTCGCCGAGTTGGATGAAGAGGCCCTGCTGGACGCCTGCCGCGCGCAAGAGATCGGCTACACCGAAGTGTCGCGCTTCCCCAGTGTGCGTCGCGACCTCAGCCTGCTGCTGGATGAAGGCGTGCGCTTTGAGACCCTCCGCAAACTGGTCCTGCAAGCAGAGCGCAAACTGCTCCAGGAGGTGGGCCTGTTCGATGTGTACCAAGGCGACAAGCTGCCCGCTGGCAAGAAGAGCTACGCGATGAGCTTCATCCTGCTCGATACCACCAAGACCCTCACCGACGAGCAGGTGGACAAGGCCATGGGCCGCATCCGCCAGGCGCTGGAGAAGGAGGTGGGAGCGGAGTTGCGGGGCTAGTCCAACTGGCGCCCCGCCTGTTGGAGTGCCCCCAACGCAGCGGTGTACGAGGCCATGGGCCACATCCGGTAGGGCTGGAGAAGGGGTGTGGTGCAGTTGAGAAGCGGATCGGTCACCTACCTCATCCGGTAGCTCACGCTCATGACCACGCCGGCCGCGCTGCTTTGGCGGCTCAGTGCATCGCTGTTCAGGCCGTTGCCGAACTGGCCACGTAACAGGGGTTCCAACCCAACGGACCAGGCCGCGTTCCAACGGTAGCGGATATAGGCTCTTGCCGTGTAGCCGAACATCACCTGGCGGAAGGTCTGCTCGCTGACGGGGGCCACATCGAAGCCGGAGCTGTTCGGCAATATGCCACTGCGACCACTGAGCAAGGCCACCGTGGGTCCGCCACGGAAGCCCAGGCTCCACCGGCCTTGCGTTAGGTGTGCATCCAACAGCAAGGGCACTTCGAAGTAGCTGCTCGTGGTCACCGTGGAAAGCGCATCCCGCAGGCGCGTGGTGCTGGTGTCGTTCTCATAGGCCGATTGGATCACGAGCACGGTGGTGTCCACGGACTGGCCAACGAAGTACGGTGCGCCATTCAGGAATACCGTGTCGGTGACCACGAGGATGGTGGTGGTCACCGGTGCCAGGAACCAGTAGCGCGAGGATGTGATGTCGATCCGGTTGCGTTCATCCAATGCGATCGCATCCGCATAAGTGCCGTAGTGCAGGCCGGTGCCCAGGCCGAAGTTCCTGCCCATGTGCACGGCCTCGAAGCCGACTCCCCAGCGCGTTTCCGCGCCACTCACTTGCACTTCGTTGGCGGCATCTTGGGCGCCGTATCGGCTGCTGGTGTTGAATAGCCCGCCCCACAAGCTTAGTTCCCATGGTGAGCGCGCAACGGCTGATAGTAGCGGCTGCTGGACCACGAGTTGCTCCGCCGTATCACGTGCTGTGGAAAGTGTCGCTGCATCCAGCATGATGCTATCCTCATCCGCTTCACTGCTTGTGCCTTCGGCACTTATTGCTGCCGTGTTAGCCGCTTCAGTGATCGTTTCCGGTGCTGGGGCCGTGCTCTCATTCAAGCTTGTGGAAGTGGTGGTTCGTGTGTGCGTAGTTGGAGCTTCCGCGCCGTGGTCCGCAATACCGGTATCTGCTGTGTGAACGGTGTCGGTGCTTCGGTGCTGGTGTGATCCACTTTGTAGTTCTGCTTCTTGGCTTGCATCAGCACTGGTGTTCATTGTGCTTGGTGCACTTGCCGTCTGATGGCCCTTGGCGGCGGTATCCGGACCGGGCGCGGTTGTTTGTTTGGAGCGTTGTGCCACTGCAGGTTGTGCGGAATTGGTCATCGTTGCGTTCCGGCCGTCCAGTGGTTCGTTCGTTGTACTGTTCTGCTTGCTTGGTGCGCTGGTGGCAGTGGTGCCAGGTTGCTCCACGATCGTCTGTTTGGGCTCTTGTCGATCTTGGTGGCTATCACCGGTAGGAGGGGTGGCGCTGATGGATCGCACTTCTTCGGTGGGCGGAACGGGAGCAGAGGGGCTCGCGAGCCACCAGATGCCCACGCCGATCAACAGTGCGGCAATGCCACCGAAGTACCAGAAGCCACGGCGCTTACCTGCTCGCTGCTGGTCAAGGAGTGCTTGCGCAGCTGCCCAGTGCGCTTCCTCAAAGGGGAAGGAGCGTGCATCCAGCTTCTGCCGGGCCAGCTCGTCGAATTGCTCGTCGGGTCTCATCGTACTGCGGTCTTTACGGCTTCCTGCCCGGCCGATCGGGCAAGCGCCTTTTGAAGCACCTGGCGCGCGTGCGCCACATGCCATTTGGATGTTCCTTCACTGATCCCCAATTCCTCGGCGATCTCTGCATGTGCATAGCCATCGATGGCGAAGAGGTTGAAGACCTTGCGCGACATGTCCGGCACCTGGCGCAAGAGCTCCGCGAAGGCATCGGCTTCCATGTGCCGCAGGAATTCGTTCACCTCCAGCAGTGTTCCGCTATCCAGCGGTGCATCGATGTTCTCCATCGCCTTCCGCTTACGGTCCTTGCGGAATTCGTCGATCACGGTGTTGATCATGATGCGGCGCGCCCAGGGCTCAAAAGGCACTTCGGACCTGCGCTCGGGCAGGTTGGTCAGGATCTTCAGAAAGCCATCGTTAAGCCGTGCCACCGCGTCCTGCTTGTTGCGTACGTAGCGGGAGCAGATGCCCATGAGCGGTGCGTACAAGACCCGGTACAACTCATACTGGGCCTTGGCCTCTGCGCGTATGCACCGTGCTATCAGGCTTTCAGTGACCATGGTTCCGATGTGCCGAAGGGTCCCCACCAAGCGGCAGGGACCCTTCGGAAGATACATCGTGCGCCTTATTGCTTCACGAAACGCAGGCTGGTGCTGTGCTGTCCATTGCTTACACGGAGCATGTAAAGACCAGCGTCAATGCCATGGGTATCCATGGTGAGGCGGTTGCTGCCGGTGCTTACACCGAACTGCTGGCTGCGCACCACTTTGCCTTGCAGGTCCACCACGTCGAAGGTGAGCGTGCCGCTGCGCGAACTGTTCAGTGCCAAGGTGAAGCCTTCGTTCACCGGGTTGGGCCACAGGTTGGTGGCTTCCAGGCTGGCTTGTTCGCTTACGCTGGTGGGCAGTGAATCGATCACCTTCACCGTGAGCGCGGACCGCACTTCACCGCCGGTGATCATGCCCAGGATGCCGTCCTGGTCCACGTTGACTTCGTCACAGAACGTGTCGGTGCAGCCCGCATCATCGGTCATGGTGAGGCAGATCTCGTAAGGCCCGCTGGCACCGTAAACGTGTGTGGGGAAGGCGTCGGTGCTCACCGTGCCATCACCGAAATCCCAGCTGAACTGGAAGTTGCCCGTGCCTCCACTGCTTTGGTTCCAGATCCAGAGTTCGAAGGGGATGGGCTGCACCATGGTCGTATCGTTGCCGATGGTCACCAACTCATAGGCTTGCATCACCCAGAAAGCGGCTTCGCAAGGCAGGGAAACGTTGGGTATGCACTCGCACATGGCGTTCCAGGTCCCGAGTAGGCCCGTTCCGGACACAGTGCAAGGTGCTCCCGGCAGATCCGGACCGTTCAAAACGCCCAGGCAGTCGTAGTTGGATGGGGGGCCACTTTGAATGGTACCGTTCGCATCCACATAGATCGTATCGCAGAAGGTGTTCACACAATTGTTGTCGGTGCCTTCCATCCAAAGACAGACGGGGTAAATACCTTCTCCGGGCACAGTCCAAGTGGTGTTTGCGCCGACCCCCGCGGATCCATCGGGGAACACCCAGTTGTAGTTGTAATTGCCTCCATCTTCAACACTGCAACTGGTGAAGACCGCTTGGTATGGTACGAGGTTGCCACCGCCATCCGAAGCTTGGCCGACCATGAAGCAGGCCTGGCAGTTGGGTGCGGTCGGCATGCACTGGCAGTTTGCCGACCACATCCCTACGACACCGATGTCGGTGATGCAGGAGGTGCCTGGCAATGCACTACCGCCGGGTATGCCGAGACAGTCAACGGGCGAAACACTACAATCGAAATCCACCACCATCACCAATGTGGTGCCCGGTGGTGGTGCTGTGGGCAAACTGTCCAAGACCGTTGTGGTGGTCGGCGTGGCACAGCCCGAAGTGATCATGAAGCCGTAGGCCAAGCTGTTCAATTCCAACGTAACGGTGTAGTAGCAGTTGTCGTTGATCGGTACGTCGATATCGATGGCCGGAAAGGTGCCAGGCACCGATTCGATATGGACAAATGAGTTCTGTACCGTGGCGTCGCAGGGGGTATGATGCCCGCTGATGTTCACGAAGTACTGAACCTGGGCCATAAGCGCCGAAGCCGCTGCGGTGGCGATGACCAGTAGTGTTGAGCGTAAAGAGAACATGGTTGAAGGGTTTGGATCGTGGCGCGATATCCGCGTTCATCTCCCTACACGGACGATCGGGGGCCGGGGTTGGGTGCCCACAAAAAAAACGAGCCGCTTATCGTACGGTCAATGGAACCGACGAACTGGCCACGTGGGGCGCCTGCGCGCTTCAACTACCGCGTTGCTTGGTCGATGTTCCGGAATAGGATCGTGTGCTGCTCCTTGAACAGCCGATGCATGTAGCGTTCGATCGGTAATACGGAGCGCACTTCAAGGTCCTCCACGATGCGTGTGCCCGTGGATATGGCCTCCAGCTTGAACAGCATGGTGATGTGGGTAAGCCCCATCACATTGGCCACGATGGTCACACGGGCGTTGTTGGCATCGGCGGTAACCGTGGCTTTGTACCGGAAGCGGTAGGGAATGGGGCCCAGCTGAACGCGTTCATGGACCCGGAATGTGTTCTCGCCGATGGGCTCCATGCGTTCGATAAGCGGATGTACGCCAACGAACAGCTCCATATCGCTCAGGTGATCGAAGACCCGTTTCGGGTCAGCGCTTACTTGGAAGATCAGTTCCATCCTTGTTCGCAGTTGCCCTCAAGCTCCCACTGCGCTATCGATCAGCCCATCCTCCGCCTCGTTCGGTAAGGTCACCCTCAGCAGTGGCGTGCGCTTCATCTCCTGTTCGATGCTCCACACGGCGTTGGGGTTGCGGGCCCAGGCGCGGCGCGCGATGCCGTTGTTCACGTCCCAGTGCAGCATGCTCTTCAGGCGACGGTCGCTGTCGGCGCTTCCGTCGAGCACCATGCCGAAGCCGCCGTTCATCACTTCGCCCCAGCCCACGCCGCCGCCGTTGTGCAGACTGATCCAGGTAGCGCCGCGGAAGGCATCACCCACGAAGTTCTGCACGGCCATGTCGGCAGTGAAGCGGCTGCCATCGCGGATGTTGCTGGTCTCGCGGTAGGGGCTGTCGGTGCCGCTCACGTCGTGGTGGTCGCGGCCCAGCACAATGGGTGCGCTTATCTCCCCGCGCTTGATGGCCTCGTTGAAGGCCTCCGCGATGCGGATGCGTCCTTCGCTGTCGGCGTAGAGGATGCGCGCCTGGCTGCCCACCACGAGCTTGTTCTCCTGCGCACTGCGGATCCAGTGCAGGTTGTCGGCGATCTGCTGGCCGATCTCGGCGGGCGCCTCCTTCAGCATGGCTTCCAGCACGTCGCCGGCGATGCGGTCGCTGGTGGCCAGGTCCTTCGGATCGCCACTGGCGCACACCCATCGGAACGGCCCGAAGCCGTGGTCGAAGCACAGGGGTCCCATGATGTCCTCTACATAACTGGGATACCTGAACTCCTCGCCATGCAAGCCACCGATCTCCGCACCGGCGCGCTTGCTTTCCAGCAAGAAGGCATTGCCGTAGTCGAAGAAGTACATCCCGTGGCCCACGAGCGTGTTCACCGCGGTCACATGGCGACGCAGGGTCTCTTGCACGCGCTGTTTGAAGGCAGCGGGATCCTGCACCATCAACGCGTTGCTCTCCTCGTAGCTGAGGCCCACGGGGTAGTAGCCACCAGCCCACGGGTTGTGCAGGCTTGTCTGGTCGCTGCCCAGGTCCACGTGAACCTTCCGCGCAGCGAGGCGCTCCCACAGGTCCACGATATTGCCGAGGTAGGCGATGCTGTGGGCTTCGCCCTTCTGCTGCCAGGCCAGTGCGGCATCGATGCAGGCATTCACGTCGGTGATCACTTCATCCACCCAGCCCTGGCTGTGGCGCTTGTAGGCGGCGGTGGCATTCACTTCGGCGCAAATGGTCACCACGCCCGCGATGTTACCGGCCTTGGGCTGGGCGCCGCTCATGCCACCGAGACCTGAAGTGATGAACAGGGGGCGCTGCCCCCCGGCCCCCGACCTCACCCCCGGCCCCTCTCCCAAGGAGAAGGGTGCCCCCGCTGCGATCATCCGGCAGGCATTCAGTACCGTGATGGTGGTGCCATGCACGATGCCCTGCGGCCCGATGTACATGTAGCTGCCGGCGGTCATCTGGCCGTACTGCGTTACGCCAAGCGCGTTGAAGCGCTCCCAGTCGTCGGGCTTGCTGTAGTTGGGGATCATCATCCCGTTCGTCACCACCACGCGCGGGGCATCGGCATGACTGGGGAAGAGGCCGAGCGGATGGCCGCTGTACATCACCAGCGTTTGCTCGTCCGTCATCTCGCTCAGGTACTGCATCACCAGGCGGTACTGCGCCCAGTTCTGGAACACCGCGCCATTGCCGCCGTAGGTGATCAGCTCGTGCGGGTGCTGTGCCACGGCCGGGTCCAGGTTGTTCTGGATCATCAGCATGATGGCCGCGGCCTGCCTGCTCTTGGCGGGGTAGTGGTCGATGGGCCGCGCGTGCATGGGATGCTCGGGCCGCAGGCGATACATGTAGATGCGGCCGTGCTCCTGCAGTTCCTGTGCGAACTCGGGCGCCAGCGTGGCGTGGTGTTTTGGGTGGAAGTAGCGCAGGGCGTTGCGCAGGGCCAGCTTCTTCTCCTCGGGAGTAAGGATGTCCTTGCGCTTGGGGGCGTGGCTTACGCTCGGAACCAGAGGCTGGGTGGGCGGAAGCACATCCGGAATTCCTTCGCGGATGGTCTGTTGGAACTGCTGGAGGTCGGTGCTGATGGCCGTTGACATGGTGGCAAAGATCGCCATGGCGGCACAAAGCCGGTCACTTGGGTTTCCGCTTCGCATTGAACCCATAAGGGCAGTGCCTGCAGCCGCTCTGGCAGCAATAGCCGCGCTTTAGGTGGTACTGCTCGGTGAACACCAGGTAGCCTTCCGGGCTGAAGTAATAGTCACCCTCTTCAAGCCCCAAGCGTTGCAAGCGTTCGGAGCGTTGGCGCTGTTCCTGACCGTCCATATCCGCGTTCTCTGGCTGATCCACTTAGGCAAACACGCGATAACCGGAAGCGGTTCGCAGCGTGGCACGAAGTTTCACCACGAGCGCATGTTGGCCAAGCCCCGTGGCACGTTCTTTTCACATTGCACCGTGGGAAGCTTCCGCATTGCGCCGCCCAAAGCGCCCTTGTAGCCCGGGTAATTTGGCGGGTCGTACGCGAAGACCTTTTGAACCATGCTCCGCACCTCCCTGCTCCGAACCACCACATTGGCATTTGCCCTTACCTGCTCCGGCTTCCTGAGCGCGGAGGGGCAGCCCAGTGAGAAGCGCTACACGGCGGAGGAATACATCACCATGTGGAAGGACGTGGCGGTGCGCAAGATGAAGGAGCACGGCATCCCGGCTTCCATCACCCTGGCGCAGGGACTCTTGGAGAGCGGCAACGGCAACAGCAAGCTGGCGCGTGATGCCAACAACCACTTCGGGATCAAATGCACCCCGGATTGGACCGGCGGTAAGAGCTACCACGACGACGATGCCAAGGGCGAGTGCTTCCGCAAGTACAAGGATGCGGCACAGAGCTTCGAGGACCACGCCAAATTCCTGCAACGCCCGCGCTATGCGTCCCTTTTCGAACTGAAGCCCACCGACTACAAGGGCTGGGCGCATGGCCTGAAGAAGGCCGGCTACGCCACCGACCCCAACTATGCGCCGAAGCTCATCAGCCTCATCGAGCGATACGAACTGGACAAGTTCGATCGGGGTGTGGACGTGACCTACAAGCCGGCCGCCAAGCAGGAGCCCAAGGCTGCACCTGCGCGGGGTGGCAAGCGTCCTGCGGCGGGTGGGGAGACCATCATCATCGGTGGCGGGCGACCGTTGGAGGTCTTCGATGGGCGCATCAAGTTCGTGCGTGCCAAGGCCGGTGATGACCTGGCCAAACTGGCCCGCGAGCTGGAGATGACACCCGGCATGCTGGCCCGCTGGAACGACCTGGACAAGAACGCCAAGCTCACCGAGGGTCAGCGCGTGTTCACCCAACCCAAGCGGAACGCCAGCAAGGCCAGCGCCACCCACAGTGCCCGCGATGGCGAAAGCCTCTGGAGCGTGAGCCAGGAGTACGGCGTAAAGCTGGCCAAACTGGCCAAGTACAACGGACTCTCTGCTGATGCCCGCCTGAGCGCTGGGCAGAAGGTGCATTTGAGGAAGCCGAAGCGGTAGGTGCTGCGGTGCTTTGCAGTGAACACCGCCTCACACGGAGACACGGAGGCACGGAGATGATCAACGTTAGGGGGGCTTCAGCCATCCTCCGTGTCTCAGTGCCTCCGTGTGAGAGTTATCCGTGCGGAATGCCTTCCCGGTTCAGCGCCCCACTTTGTACGCCATCACCCCCGCAATGCTCCCCGCCCGCTGTTTCGCCTCCTCTGCCTTCGGTCCGGCAAAGAGTTCATCCACCGCTGCGGAGAACAATTCCACCCAGCGCTTGAAATGCTCGTCCAGCATGGGCGTTCTGCGGTTCACCTGCACGTGGGCGCTCATGGGGTCGCCTACATAACCGGGCGTTCCGAAGAGGATGGAATTCCAGAAGGCTTCGATCCGTGGCGTGTGGTGTTCCCAATCCACGTGCGTAAAGAAGTGTGCCAGCATCCGATCGTAACGTGCCTTGGCATAAAAGGCCGCGATCAAGCGGTGGACATCTGAAGTAGTAGTGATGTCGGTGAGCATGGATCCGAAGGTCTGCCATCCCGATACTCCGGACTTTGACCAATGTCAGCCGGACACTCAATCATTCTCCCCAGTAAACCGCCCAACCTCATCCTTCGTCCCGAAGAGCACCAGGATGTCGCCTTTCTGCGGCACGAAGTCGGGGTCCATTACGCCAAGCGCGCCCAACTTGATGGTGCGGCGGCCCATGAAGCTTTTCTCGCTTTCCTTGCGCAACACGGTGACCAAGCCCAGCTGACGCTTCGTGAGCTCTTCGATGCGGTTCAGGGGTTTGCCCACGAAACGGTCGGGCACCACGATCTCCACGATGATGAAGCCCCCGGGCAGCTCGAACTGGTCCACCAGGCGGCGCAGGTTCAGCTTGCGGGCCAGGCCATCGGCGGCCTTCTCCTCGGGGTGCATCACCTCGGTAACGCCCATGGAGTTCAGTACCATCTCGTGCAGCGGGTTGATCGCGCGGCTGATCACGCGCTTCACCTTCAGGTTCACCAGCAGCGCGGTGGTCATGATGTTGGCGCCCTCGTTCTCGCCGATCGCCACCACGGCGGTGTCCACGTCGTTGAGCGGCAGGCTGCTCATGGCCAGCGGATCGTTGCTCTCCAGGCACACGGCGAGCGACACCTCGTTCTTGATGCCCTCCACCTTGGCCATATCGTGGTCGATGGCGATCACCTCATGGCCCATCTGGGTGAGCTTCACGGAAAGGGAACGACCGAAGTTGCCGAGACCGAACACTGCGACTTTCATGGCGGATCAGTTGATGAGGATGTCCTCTTTGGGGTAACGGTATGGCGTGGTCTGGATCTGGCGCAGCACGCTCACCAGCAAGGTAAGCCCGCTCACCCGGCCCACGAACATGATCACCACCAGGAAGAGGCGGGTATCATCACCCAGTGAGGCGGTGATGCCCATGCTCTGCCCCACGGTGGCAAAGGCGCTGAAGCACTCGAAAGCCACGGGAAGCAAGGGGATTTCCGGTTCCAGTGAGGCCACCACGGTAACGGAGATGCCCAGAAAGATTAGCGACAGCACGATGGTGGCGAAGGCGCGCCGCATGCTGAGGTTGCTGATCTCGCGCCCGGCGAACTCCACACGCCGGCGGCCGCGTGCCGTGGCGAAGATGTTGAGCGTGGCCAACGCGAAGGTGGTGGTCTTGATGCCACCCGCCGTGCTGCCCGGCGAGCCGCCCACGTACATCAACAACAGGGTGACCATGATCGCGGGCATGGTCATGAGGTTGAAGTCGACCACGTTGAACCCGGCCGTGCGTGACGCGGCACTTGTGAAGAAGGTGACACTGATCTTGCCCCAGGTGCTGTGACCGGCCAGGTCCGCGCGGTTCCATTCCAGGAAGATCAAGGTGGCACAACCGAGCACCAGCAACAGCACGGTGGTCTTCAATACGATGCGGGTACTAACGGTTACCTCGCGCGGGAAGCGTTTGCAGGGCGTGCCGGTGCGCAGTCGCCGCACGCGTTCGGTGACATAGAAGCGCACATAGCGGCTGAAGTTGAAGATGATGCCGAAGCCCAAGCCACCGAAGATGATGAGGCCGGCCATCACCCACATGAGCGGGTAGTTGAAGCGCAGCAGATCGTTGTACATGCCGTTGCCCCAAGTGCTGAAGCCTGCGTTGTTGAACGCCGATATGGCGTGGAACACCGAGAAGAACACGTGCTCGCCGAAGCTGGGGAAGTGCTCCGCATCGGTGTTGAAGTAGACCAGTGCCGCACCGAAAAGCTCCAGGCCGAGCGTGAAGAGGATGACCTGGATGATGAACGAACGTGCGGAACCCAGTGAGGTGTTGGCGATGTCGCGGATGCGCAACTGTTCCTCCAACGAGGAGCGGCCCTTGAAGAAAAAGGCGAAGAAGCTGGTGAAGGTCATCACCCCCAGGCCACCCACTTGGAAGAGGATCAGGAGCAGCCATTGCCCGCTGCGCGTGAGTTCCTGCGAAACATCCAGCACGCTGAGGCCGGTAACGCACACGGCCGAGGTGGCGGTGAACAGGGATTCAGTGAGGGACAGCGGCCGCGTGGATGCGTTGGGCAGCATGAACAGCGCCGTGCCGATGGCGATGGTTATCACGAAGCTGGCCACGAAGAGCAGCGCCGGGTTGAAGAGCCTGCTGTTGCGCCCGATCTCCAGCCGGGAGAATTCGATGAAGACGAAGATGACCAGGAAGACCTGGTAGGGCCAGCTGGCGGTCTCGGCCCATACCGTTAGGCCCAGGGGCCTGCCGATGATGAGGAAAAGCGCGATGAGGAACCAGAGCACTTCGGCCTTGCGTTGGTGCTCTTTGCGCAAAGCCACGCGCAACAAGCTGCCCAGCGTTACGAAGGCTGCCGCGATCACCAAGCCGTAGCTGAGCTGGTCCATGCGCTCGGCCATGGCCGTGTTGCCCTGGTAGCCGAACTCCAGCAGGAACAGGAAACACGCAAGTATGATGACGGTGATGCGGGCCAGGCCGACCACCTCTTTGCGCAGTACCGTTCGAAGCAGGTTTTGTCTCATGGGGCCGGGGCGAAGGTTGCCGCCCCTGGCATGGAATGCGGCGGTAAAGCTATCGGTGCCGCCGTCCCTTGCAAGTGCTGAGAAGCCATCTCAAAATATTCTTTCGGGCTGCGCCGGGGCCTTTCCCGGCCATCCTTCGTTGTTCAACCCTTACAGAGCGTCCAGCTATGCGCGGGTTTCACGCCTCGGCTGGCCGTGAAAACCCTCCGGCCTGCCTGCCGGCCAGGCAGGCTCGCTACCAAAAACCATTTCGAGCTGACTTCTACTGTTTATGCAACGGCTTGCCATCGATGCGATGGGCCAGCACGGTACCAGTGGAAGTGGCCGTGATCAGTTCCAGACGGCCGTCACCATCCAGGTCCGCGATCAGTGCCGGCACAGCGCCCAGGAAGGGCGAACCGGCGACCGGATAGCCTTTGGTATCCAGCAGGTGCACTTGCTCGCTGCCCGGCACCACCGCGCTCAGCAGGTATTGGCCATCGCCCAGGGCATGTCCCTGTGCCGGGGCCATCACCGGGCTACCGAAACTGCGCGCGAAGCGGATGCTGCCGTTGTGCTGCACCAACAGGCTATCGCCGTGAACGCGCATGTACAGACTCTCTTCCGGTGCTGCCGCAAGCGGATGCCAACCCGCTGCTTGGGCAGGCATCAACGTGCTCGCTGTTCCCGCAAGCGTGCCGTGCATCAAGGCGCCATCGGGTGTGTGCCAGGTGAGCTCGCTTTCGAGCACTTCGCTGCCGGGCACCAGCGCACGCAGTACCGCATCGCTACCGAGTTCCAGGCTGGTCTTCTCGCGTTGGGTGCCGCGCCGGTCGAGCAGCAGGGTGTTGCCCTGGCCGTCGATCACCAACAGGTAGTCCTTGTTGCGGATGCGTAAGTGGCGCGGGCTGTTGGTGCTGGCCGCCGCAAGCTTCGGGGCCTCCCAACCCTTCACCGCCTGGCCATCCAGACCGAAGTTGAGCAGGCGCGCATCAGCGCTCATCACCAGCACGCGGTAGTCACGCTCGTTGTCGTAATCGAACACGGCCAAGGGAGCCGTGGCATCCTGCTTCAGTGCGATCGGGAACCCGCCCACATCCTTGCCGTTGCGGTCCACCAGGTACACGCTGCGGGCGGTGTTGAAGAGCATCTGCAGTTTCCCGTTCCGGAAGCGGTCCACTTGATGCACGCCGCCGAGGATGGGGCCATCGAGCTGCCTGGTCCACAACGATTTGCCGGAGCTGCTCAGCAGGTGGATGCGGTTGCGCACGTCCTGCACCAGCACCTCGTTGCTGTTGTTCACGTGGTTGCGCAGCAGATGCGGCGTGCCGTGCACTTGGGCGCCCAGTTCAGTGCTCCACAAGGTGCCGCTGGTAGGTGCTGCCAAGGGGGCGTGCTGCAGGCCCACGGTAAGGTGGAAGTGGCCACGTTGTCCGGGTGCGATCTGCACGGAAAGCCCTCCGAGGCTGTTCCACAGGCTGTCCGTGGAAGCGGTGTTGCCGTTCCTGGCACTGCGCAGATGATCTTGGTAGAGGCTGCGCGAGCGCGCCACATCGCACCAGAAGGAGCGGCCGGCACTGGCGCTCATCCGCGAACGCCAGGTACTGGTACGGTCGTCCTCGGCCAGGGAGCGACCATCGTTCCAGGCATCGATGCTGGATTGCAGGGCACGGGGTTCGTCGCTGAAGAGCACCACATCACCCAGCAGCGTCCACCACGGCCTTTCCAAGCGGTCGAAGGGCTTGCCGAGAATGCGCTCGTGGGCACTGCTCCGGGGCAGGCGGGTGAGCCGCTGGCCGCGGTAGCGCAATGTGTCGCAGCCTTCCGTGCAAAGGCCCATCAGGGCTTCCACGGCGAGTGTGCTATCCGCAGTGGTGAAGAGGCCCCAGCGCATGGCGGGCATTCCGTTGTTGGCAGGCGCGGTGGCCAGGCCGATGGGACCATCCACCCAGGAGAACAACGCCAGAGCCAAGGCTTCATCGCTTTCGCCCGCAATTGCGCGGTCCTGCGACCATTGTGCGGCATCGCTGATGTGTTGCACCTCCATCATGCTCACGCTTGCAGGCAACACACGGCCCAGGGCATGGTCACCGCTGCCTTGTGCGGCCATGGCCTTCAGGGTGGCATCCTCGGCGGTGGGGAAGAAGAGGCCGCTGAGCAGCAAGGCATCGGGCCTCACGCGCACATCCAAGGCGGCCCAACCGTCGGGCAGTTCCCAGCGCTCCACGGCTTCAGGGTCCCACCAGGTGTGCAGCAGACCCTGGCCCCGGGTGGCATGCACCAGCAGGTGCGCATCGGATCCGCCACCGAGGGTGCTGAGGGCCTCTGAGAGCGCAGGCTCTTGGGTGATGTTCGCGGCACTGCCCAGTTGCAGCAGCGCTTCATCCAACACAGCGCTGCTGGAAGCGAGCAGGCAGAGCCCTTCGCGGATGCAGAAGGAAAGGGCCGGGAGTGCGGTATCGGGTCGCACTACCACGACCTTGCCGTTGTGCAGAGCCTGCGTGGTGGCCGCATCGGTGCCGAGCACTTCGCCCAGGGCATCGGTGGGTGTCATGCTGCCGGGCGCAGGGGCCATCACCAGCAGCCAGCCCATGCCATCACCACCGGCGCGGAGCAGGGCCAGCAAGGCGTCGCGCCCGTGCAAAGCTTCGCGCAAGGCGGCATCCTGCTCCATGCGGGCGTGCAGGCTGCTCATCACCCTGCCGGTGGCAGCGGCGGCTGGCAACTGCTCCAGGCTGCGCCACAGTTGGGCGGTCTGGGTGGCCTTGTCCCAGGTGGCCACCGCGTTGGGCAGCACCACGATGGCCGCGCTTTGTGTGGGGATGGCCTGCCAGGGGTCGGCGGCGGTGCTGCTGCGCTGACGCCAGGTGAAGAGCGTCCACAGAACGGCCCCCAACAGGGCCAGCAGGACTATCGCGGAGAGAACGCGGCGCATCGGCAAGGCCACCAAAGGTACCGGCCTTGCACAGGGCGCTTGGTGTGCCTGGCACTGCCATGTGCACACGCCGCTGTGAACAGGCGCTCAGACCGGCTCGGGCAGCAAGCGGAAGCTTTGCCGGTGCAGCTCGCAGGGCCCGTGCTCGAGTATCGCGGTACGATGATCCGCCGTAGGGTAGCCCTTGTTCACGTTCCAGCGGTACTGGGGGTATTGCTCATGCAGGACCGCCATCTCGGCATCGCGGTGGGTCTTCGCCAGTATGCTGGCCGCAGCGATGCTCCGGAAACGTCCGTCGCCCTTCACCTGGCAACTGTGCGCGATGCCGAGGTAGGGCAGGAAGCGGTTGCCGTCCACCAACAGTAGCTCGGGCTTGCGGCACAGGCGGTCCACGGCGCGGTGCATGGCCGCGAAGGAGGCCTGCAGGATGTTGATGCGGTCGATCTCCTCGGGCCACACCATGGCCACGGACCAGGCCAACGCGCGCGCTTCGATCAGTTGGTGCAGGGCTTCGCGGCGCGCGGCGCTCAGCTTCTTGCTGTCGTCCAGGCCCGGTATGCGTGTGCCCGGCGCCAGGATCACCGCTGCGGCCACCACGGGGCCGGCCAGGCAACCGCGCCCGGCCTCATCACAACCGGCTTCCAGCAGTCCGGGCTTCAGGTAGGGGGCAAGGGCGGGCATGGCGCCGAAGGTAGGCCGCGCCATCGCGTTCGTTCCGCCTTCCGCCGAAGCGCCTTACATTCGCGACCCTCAAAGAACCACTTGTCATGGCCACTACTTCCGATGTGAACGTCGGTTCCTTCATCCGCTTCAACGGCGAGATCTGCCAGGTGATGGAATGGATGCACCGCACCCCCGGCAACCTGCGCGCTTTCTACCAGTGCAAAATGCGCAACCTGCGCAACGGCAAACTCGCTGAGAACCGCTTCCGCAGCGGCGAGACCATCGAGGTGCTCCGCGTGGAAGTGCACGAGCTCCAGTACCTCTACCGCGATGGTGACAACCTGGTGTGCATGGACCCCGAGAGCTTCGAGCAGAAGTACGTGCCCGTCACCCTCTTCGGCGATGCCCTCGGTTTCCTGAAGGAGGAGATGGTGGTGCAGGTGGGCTTCGAGAGCGATACCCCGATCCTGGCCCGCCCGCCCAAAGTGGTGGAACTGGAGGTGACCTACACCGAGAACGCCGTGAAGGGCGATACCAGCAACAAGGTGATGAAGGCCGCCACCCTGGAGACCGGCGTGGAGATCAGCGTGCCCAGCTTCGTGGACATCGGCACCGTGGTGCGCGTGGACACCGAGACCGGAGCCTACATGGACCGGGTGAAGAAGTAGTTCTTCCACCCCCGATCTGGAACGCCCCGATGCCGAAGCCGGCAACGGGGCGTTCGCGTTCATGCATGTCCGCGCAGGTGCCGCGTGTACTTTTGGGACCTTATCGTTCACCCCGCGTGCGACTTTCACCTTCCCTTACCGCAGCCGAAGTGGCCCAATGGCTGGGCGCCCAAGTGACCGGCGATCCCCGGCGCATGGTCACCGGCATCAACGAGATCAACCGCGTGGAAGAGGGTGACCTGGTCTTCGTGGACCATCCGAAGTACTACGACAAAGCGCTGAACAGTGCGGCCACCACCATCCTGATCGACAAGGAGATGGAGGCGCCGGCAGGCAAGGCTTTGATCATCAGCAACGACCCTTGCGGTGATTACAACCGGCTCGTGCGTCATTTCATGCCGCGTGCCGGTTGGGCGCAACAGGGCATCCACGTCGGCGAAGGGAGCGAAGTGCACCACAGCGTGGTCCTCGGAGCGAACGTCACCATCGGCCGCGATTGCATCATCAGCCCCGGCGTGGTGATCTATGAGCACACCACCATCGGCGATCGCGTCATCATTCACGCCAACACCGTGATCGGTGGCGACCCGTTCTACTACAAGAAGCGCCCCAGCGGCTACGACAAGATGCCTCCCGGGGGCAGTGTGGTCATCGAGGACGATGTGGAGATCGGTGCCCTCTGCACCATCGACCGTGGGGTGAGCGCCGACACGCGCATCGGGCAGGGCACCAAGCTGGACAACCATGTGCAGGTGGGCCACGATACCTTGATCGGCAAGCATTGCCTGATCGCCTCGCACGTGGGCATCAGCGGTGCGGTGGTGGTGGAGGACAACGTGACCCTGTGGGGGCAGGTGGGCGTGCCCAGCAAGCTGCGGATCGGAGCCGGAGCCACCGTGCTTGGCCAGAGCGGCCTCATCGCCTCGGTGGAAGGCGGGCGCACCTATTTCGGCAGCCCGGCCGGCGAATGGAAACAGAAGATGCGCGAGATCGCCCTGCTCGGCAAGCTGCCCGAACTGTTCAAGAAATTGAAGGACTGATCGCATGGCCCGCCTGGAACGCATCGTGGAGCGCCTGGAGCTGAAGGAGTTCCAGCTGCGCGCCTTGCTGGATGTGACCAAGGCCATCAACAGCAACATGGAGCGCAGCGAACTGCTGGTGCTCTATGAGAAGATCGTGCGCGAGGAACTGGGCATCACCCGCCTCATCCTCTTCGATCGCGACGAAGGGTGGAAGCACATCCTGGCCTTCGGTACCGATGGGCGCGAGGTGGAGGTCGATGTGGAGGCGGCCTTCAGCGATTTCAAGGACATCCAGGTGATCGGCCCGGAGATCACCGGCGGGCTGGGGGCCTTCGATGTGGCCGTGCCCGTGTACCACCAGGAGCGCCCCCTGGCCTTCCTGCTGATCGGCGACATCGATGAGGACGAGCAGCGCATGAGCCCCACGGTGAAGCACCTCAACTTCATCCAAACGCTCACCAACCTCATCGTGGTGGCCTTGGAGAACAAGCGCCTGGCGAGGAAGGCCCTGCAACAAGAGCGCGAGCGCCGCGACCTGGAACTGGCGGCCGAGATGCAGAGCATGCTGGTGCCGCGTGAGCTGCCCTACAACGACCAGATCGAGGTGGCGGCCTGGTACCAGCCCCACAGCCAGGTGGGTGGCGACTACTACGACCTGGTGCGCATCAGCAACGATGAACTCGCCCTCTGCGTGGCTGACGTGAGCGGGAAAGGCTTCGCGGCAGCGCTGCTCATGAGCAACTTCCAGGCGAACCTGCGCGCGGCCATCACCCACACCGCCGACCTTACCCAGCTCATACACGACCTGAACCGGGTGGTGTTCTCCAATGCGCGTGGCGAGCGTTTCATCACCCTCTTCCTCGGCATCGTGGACCTGCGCACGCGCCGCTTGCGTTTCGTGAACGCCGGCCACAACCCTGCACTGCTGCACCACCGTGGCCAGAGCACTGAATTGAAGGACGGTAGCATCGCTCTGGGCATGATGCCCATGCTGCCTTTCCTGAAGATCGGCGAAGTGGAACTACCCGCTGATAGTACCCTGCTCTGCTACACCGATGGGCTGGTGGAGCAGGAGGACCGGCACGGCAAGGAGTTCGGCATGGCGCGCATGGAGCGGATCCTTGGCGACCTATCGGCCAGTGGCGCCCGCAGCGTGAACGAGGCGCTGATCACCGCCTTTGAGATGCACCGCGATGGAAGTCCTTTCCTCGACGATATCGCCGTTTTGACGGCCCGCTTCCGATAGCGTGACCGGCCCGGAGCGCTATTGCGCTTCAACCAGTGCCTTGGGCTCCGCCTGCTCCTTGGGGTACTTCAGGTCGAGCAGCACCACCATCGCCGTGAAGGCCCAGAACGGCACCGAGGCCTTGTCCAGGTCCAGGAAGTTGTTGAGCACCCCGTGCAGGTAGTAGGTGACCAGGCCGAGGTATACGGCCATGAGCAACTGGCGGTCCATGCCACGCGGCATCCGTGCATAGAGGCGCATGGCCGTGATGGTGGTTACAAGCACCAAGGCCGCCATCAGCAAGAGGCCCGGAACACCTTGCTCCGACAAGGGACCGAGGTATTCGCTGTGTGCGTTGCCCTGAAGTCCGAAGTTGGTGCTGATGATCGTGCGGTCCGCCGAGGCTTGGAAGGGGGCGTATTGGAACATGTAGGTGCCCGGTCCCCAGCCGAACACCGGGCGTTCCTCCCACATGCGCAAAGCGGAATTCCAGCGGTTGATGCGCTCCAGGTTGGATGCGTCGCTGGAGATGTTGGAGATGGACTTCACGTGCTCGCCGAGGTCATCGCTGGATTCCTCGCGGTTGCGTTCCAGGGCCAGGGTGATCTGCTCCTGGTTGGCCCAATAGAGGCCGCCCAAGGTGATGGCGCTCACGGCCAGCACCCAGAAGGGGATGCGCAAACGCATCACCAGAAAGAGCCCCAGCGCACCCACCAGGCTCACCCAAGCGGCACGGGTGTAGGAGAAGATGAGGCCGACGATAAGGATGCCCAGCAACAGCGTGGCGATGCCGCGCCGGGTGCGCGAGTAGCCGGTGAGCAGCGAGGCGGTGATCCCGAATGGCAGGAACATGGCGATCACGGCCCCATAGCTCGTGTGGTCCTTGAAGAAGGGCTCCATCACCCAGTGGCCGGGATCGTGCGCGAAATCGTAGGTGGAGTGGCGTATCACCGTATAGGTGACCACGATGATGAGGCCGCTGAGCGAGGCCCAGATGAAGCTGTGCATGGCGCCCGGCCGCAGGAAGAGGCGGCTGGCCACGAAGTACATGGTGCTTACGAACCACAGGCGGGCCGTGAAGTATTTCACCGATACCAGCGGCATGCTGCTGGGCACGATGCAGATGAGCATCCACAGCAGTTGCAGGCCGATCACCCAGGTGATGGGATGGCGCCAGAAGGCCGCGTCGATCACGTTGCGCTCCACCGATAACTTCAGCAGGAACAGAAGCATGATCCCCACCATCAAAGGCTCGGTGGGCAGTGCGATGCCCAGGCCACCCAGTTCCATCTCCTCCAGGTTGATGGAGAGTGGTGTGGCGAAGGCGATGAAGAGCACCAGGCGTTCCAGCGAGGCGATCATGGCCCACACGATCAGCAGCACAGCGGGCAGCAGGTTCAGCCAGTAGATCTCACGGGCCACCAGCAGGGCGTTCAGCAGCACGAACACCACGCAGGCGGCGGCGATCCAATGCTCCTTCAGAACGCGTGCGACCATGGCTCAGGAGCGTTGGTCGCGCCACACCAGCAGCACGAAACAGAGGAAAAGGGCCGAGAAGGTGCTCACCATCACGATCAGCCAGCGCACCGGGTACACCTTCTTGTCGCTCACTTCCGGATAGACCACCACGTTGGTGTAGGTGAGCTCCTTGGTAACGTCGTTCACCGCGCGTTCGTACTCGCTGATCATGCGGTCGTAGTTGTTGCGGAACAGGCTTGCCAGTTCGCTCAACTCGTTGAACTCGCCGCCTTTCTCCTCCACCTCCTTGATCATGGCCTGCACTTCCGCCAGGCGGTTGGCCGGCGCCCCGCTCTGCAGCATCCGCACGTAACCCTTGGTCAGTTCCTTCACCTGGGCGCTGTAGTCCAGCAGGCCGGCATCACGCCGCAGGGTGTTCAAGCGGGCCTCCACGCTGTCCAGCTTGGCGCGCTCGTGCTCCATGGACCGCTTGGCGATGGCCAGCACCTCGTAGGATTTCTCGCGTTGCAGCCTGCGGGCCAGCAGATTGGTCTGGTGCAGGATCTCGTTCACCATGTCACGCGCCCTTGTAGGCACCTCGTCCACCACGTCGATGGTCACCGATTCGAGCTTGGTCTTGCTCACCTGCACGCGGTCCTTGTACTCGTTGTACAGCGCGAAGTAGCCGCCGCGGGCCGTGGTGTCCACCTCATAGGCGGTCATCAGGTCGAAGCGCTGGATGAGCGTGTCGCGGATGCTGTTGCTCTCCAGCAGCTGCAGAAGCTGGTCGGTGCGCGTTTCGGTGCTGTAGGGGGTGAGGTGCACCGGGTACACCACGGCGGTGGAGCGGTACTTGGGCTTGATGAACCAGGTTGAACTGAACACGGTGGAAAGCACCACCGCAGCGGCGCCTACCAGCAGGAAGGTGCGCCACTTGGTGCGGGCCAGATCAAAGAACCCGCGGAAGGATAGTTCATGCGACATGGCTGGCTCGGATCTTCCGGATGTTCTCCTGCACCACGATCAGCAGCAGGGCCAGCAGGAGGGCGGCAATGGTGCTGATGGCGACCACCAACCAGCGGATGGGGTATGCCTTTTTATCGGACGCCTGCGCACGGTTCACCACGAACTTGTGGGGCAAGTCGCTGTCGCGGTCGGCCTGCGCCTGCTCCAACTTCATGCGCAGGATGCTCAAGCGCTTGGTCTCGTTGAAGATGCGGTCCTGGATGGTGACGTAGGCACCGCCGTGCTCGGCCAGCACCTTGAAGCGGTCCTCGAACTCGCGGATGGCGCGCTGGTCGCCTTTCACGATGGCCGCGCCGAGGTATTCGTTGTAACGCTCGCTCTGGGTGTGGTAATCGTGCACGCCCAGTTGGCGCAATTGCCGCAGGCTGTCGTCCATCATCCGGATGTTGTCCTCCAACTGCTTCACCTTGCGCTCCACCACCGCAAAGCCCTTATCCGCACGTTCCTGGGCCATCTCCTTCCACACGCTGTCCACCTGGTCGGCTATGTAGTTGGCGATGTCCGCGGCACGCTCTGCCTTGGGGTCGCGCACCGTGACCCGCACGCTGCCGAACTTGGTGTACTCGAACTTGATGTGCTCGTCGTAGGCTTTCTGCAGGTCGCTCATCCGGTGCTTGGCGTCGGGCTTGATGCGGTACACCTCCATCAGCTCGAAGGTCTCGGAAACACGGTCGCGCACGCGGTCGCTCTCCAGCATCTGCAACAACTGCTCGGCGTCCTGCTCATCGCCCAGCGCAAGAATGTCGTCGCGCCCGGTGCTTTGCTCGCTCAACAGTGCCTTGGAAATGGAGTTGGTGATCGCCGGGAACATGATCACCTCGCTCTCATAGAGGGGGCGGATCACGAAGGCGGCGATCACACCGGTGATCATGCCCAGTAGCGTTACGCCGATGATGAGCCGCCGTCGTGCCCAGAGGAAGAGGATCAGGTCGAAGGAATCCAGATCGGCGGTGCTGCGCTTGTCCTGCATGGAGGGGGTGCTTCGAAAGAGGGCCAAATGTAACCGTTCAGGCCGGGCGGAAGTGCCTGCCACGGGGGCATCAACGCGTTCCGGGGAGCGGCATTGCCCGAAGGTCCTTCACCTGCACCAGGCCACTGCCGAAGACCCAGGCCAGCGCGGCGGCGGCATACAGGCCGAAGCCCGCGCCGGTGCTGGGCAGGAGCCGATTGCACAGGTGCAGCAGCAGGAACAGGCCCCCGGCATAAAGTGCCGCGCGGCCCAGGGCGCCCAGCAGCTTGGAGCGCTCCACCAGGGCGGCCGCCAGGCCCAGTTGTACCAGGGCCGTGGCCACCTGGGTGATCAGGCTGGCCCACGCGGCCCCTTCCACCTGCCAGCGCGGGATGCAGTAGAGGTTGAGGCCGATGTTGAGCACCGCGCCCGCCCCGGCCATCAGGTTCAGGCGGCGCAGGTCGCCCCGGGCCGTGAGCAGGGTGCCGAAGATGTAGGTGCTGCTCACGGCCACGAAACACCACAGCAGGATGGCCAGCACGGGTGCGCTCCGCTCCGTGTGCTCGTGGTACACCAGCTCCATCAGGGCGGAGGCGTGCACGGTGCCCGCCACCGCCACGGCCAAGGCACCGGCCATCACCAGCCGGAAGGCGAGGGACACCAGTGCCGAAACATCCTCCCGTCCGCCCAGCATGCGGCTGAACAGGGGCAGCAGCAGCCCCGCGAAGAGGAAGCCGAACATGTTGAGCGCCTCGAAGAAGCGGAAGCCTTGTGCGTAGATGCCCGCCTGCAAGGCACCATCGGGCAGCATCCGCTCCAGCATCAAGGTGTCGGTGCGGTAGTAGAAGGTCATCAGCAGGATCAACAAAGCGTAGGGCAGGCTTTGGCGCACCATCAGCAGGCTCAGCGCCGGACGCCAGCGGGGCAGCACCCGCCCCCCGAGCCGCATCACCAGCACCACCGCCACCAGCACACTGAAGCCGTAGGCCGCGGTCTGCGCCCACACGAACCACTCGATCCGGAAGGGGGATCCGCTGGCACGCCCCCACAAGAGCCAGCCCACCAGGCCGATCAGCAGCACGCGGTCCAGCACGCTCAGCAGGCTGTCCTGCCGGAACCGCTGCGCGCCGGCGATGTTGCTGCGCAGGTAGAGCAGGGTGGCGGCCAGCGCCTGGTTCAGCACCAGCCAGCCCAGCATGCCCAGTTCGGCACCGGAGTAGCCCAGCAGCAGGCCACCGCCCACGGTCAGCAAGGCATAGAGCAGCACCAGCAGCACCCGCACGCCCACGATGCCCCTCAGGTACTTGTCCATCAGGTGCGTGTGCCGGGCCACGTTCCGCGTGTTGTAGTTGGTGATCCCCAGGTCCAGCACGATGTTCAGCAGGAAACTGAGGCTCAGCAACGCGGCGTAAGTGCCGTAGCTGGCACTGCCCACGGCCTGCTGCACCCCGGCGTCGATCCCCAGGATGTAGAAGGGCTTCACCAGCAGGTTCAGCACCAGCACCAGGGCCAGGTTGGAAAGGAAGGTGCGTTGCATGGGTGGCCGTTCGGCGCCGTGAAGATGGGGAGTCCGGCGGATGTAGCACGGATCGCATGGGGGGCACGTCACACCTGGCCTATCCGATCATCGTCGTTGCTGGTGGAGTGAGAACGAGCAACGATAGCACCACGTCTTTTCGGTAGACCTCAAGGAGCTGCGCGTTCTAAATAGCAAAACATATAACCTGTGCAATGGGTATTTTTCACAGGTCCCGCTATCTCAGAAGACCCTTCCTTCGTCAGTGTTGGTTCACAAGATCCGACACAAGAGCCATGAAGAACAAAAGAGACCTTCTGAAAGCCTTGCTGGTAGCGCCTTTCCTGATACCCCCCCCCCCCTATAGAACCCTTGGGTGACAAGGGTTTCCCGAGCATGCACCCCACAGCTAACGCCCAGAGCGACGCTTGGGTGGTAGGCTCGCAGTGGGTGGACTTGTATGGCGCCCAACAAACCGGCACTTGGCCGGTGACCAGCCTACCCACCTCTGCGCTTCCCAACCGCTACAATGGAACGCCTGCACTTCGCAGCCAACTTACGCGGAGCGATGGCGATGGCAACTTGCTGTTCTTCGCCGTGGATGGGAACATCTACGATGCCGATGGGTATCTCATCGCGGATGCATCCGGGGCCAATTGCCAGGAATGCGTGGAGCCTGGCATCATGGAAATGCTGGCTGTTCCTGTGCCGGGTACCTGCGGGATCTTCTACCTGCTAGCCAGTAACCTGGCCGTATCTGAACCGGGTCTGAACACACAGATAAGTGTGAGCATCCTGGACATGAACCGACCCAATATCTACTGGCCAGGTCGGTCTGGAGCACTCGTTGGTCTGTTGGATGGAGGGCTTACAAATTCCTTCCCGGCATTTGCAGACTGGGAAAGCGATCTGTTCGACACCAATCCTAATTCCCAGAGCGATTTTTCAGCGCTGTTGAGCGTGCCCGAGCAGTACGACGTGAAGTTGAGCTCTCCGATGATCCGGGTGATCGACCCGGACGGCGATGGCAGTCTCTACTGGATGTACTTTGTGTTGAAGGACAAAGTGTTGGCCTATCGCATTGATGCCACCGGCATCCACTTGGTGAACACCGGTAACAGTGGGGCCATACCCACCTACTTCACACCCCAGCCCTTGGGACAAAAAAGTTACATGCGAGATGCTGATGTGGCCATGGACGGAGATGGTCGGGTCGCACTGGTCATGGGAGATTGCCACTTGAGCGTGTTCGATGCCAATACCGGACAGACCAATGGCTTCCATCAACTGCTCGTGCTGCGATTCAATGCCAACACCGGTGCCTTCATCAATGCTACCGGGCACAATTTCGATGGCAGCAGTGGCAAACCGGATATGATCTGTTCTGTTGAGCCTACAGCGCCCGCCCCTAACGTGCGCCCCGGTCTGAATGGCCTTGCGTTCATCAACAACGCCACCCAAGTGCTTTTTACGGGGGAACGCGTGAATGCCACCAACACCGGCTGGGAACCCACCATTGGCATCTACGACCTTGCCACCCAGACTTGGGAAGACCTCGTGACCACTTTGAACATTGCCGACCCTGTGAAGTACGTGCGCTCGCGGCTGCATCGCAACCGCATGCCCGGCAGCAATGCACTTGCGGTGTACATGCCCTACCCGATCTCGGGCACCACCGGCAATGTGGCCGCATTGCTGGATGTGGAGAACAGCGGGAACATCCAGTTCGTGCCAACGCTGGCAACGTCCGGACTGAGCGCAGCCCATCAACTTGAGTTGCCCGCAGGAACCTCATCAGGCTTCTTGCAACCCATCTTCCTCAATACCCAGATCACCAAGGACGACTATGTGGTGAACGCCTTGGGCGACTTCAGTGGATACTGTTGCGCATACTACACCTTGCTGGATGCGGAGCCGGGTTATGAAGCGGCTGGTATAACCACGTGGAGCCCCACCAATAATCCATTCGGCAATGTCGCGGAAGTAACCTTTGCCAGCGATCTGGTCATTCCTTCAGGTGCGGGCTTGACCATCAATAACATGACCATACGCTTCGGCCCCAACGCGAAACTCGTGGTCCAGCGAGGTGCGCGGCTGATCGGCAATAACTCCACTTTCACAGCCATTGAGTGCAATACCCGCTGGCCGGGTATCCGGGTGGAGGGTACCACCAATGACCCGGAGCAGGAAGGTGCTGGGCATGGCCGCCTGCAGTTCATTGGCTGCACGGTGGAACATGCCGTAACCGGCATCTATGGCGGCAGGCAGCTATCCTTCCCGCCGAACAACTTGTATTTCGGCGGCTGGGTGGTAGCGCGCAACAGTGTATTCCGCGATTGTGTGAACGGTGTTCACTTTGAGAACTACCGTCGCCTGTCCGGGTCGGGCCAGGAGACTCCGAATGCCAATGAATTCTCCGGTTGCCAGTTCCGCACGACCAGTGCGTGGCGCGGCGGCAACCCTGCTCGTGGCGCACATTTGTTCCGAGTGAATGGGATCATGTTCGTGGATTGTTCATTCGTGAACGAAATTCCCGAGCTGTTCAGCAACCCAGCGCATCGGGGCATGGGCATCCAAGCAAGAATGGCAGGTTTCCATTGCTTAGCCACCACGGCAGATCCAGCAAGCCGTTTCGAGAACTTGCATGTGGGGGTTTACAGCAGCTCCTACCTACCCGATGTGAGCTACACGATCCGCGGTGGCGAGTTCGTGAACAACTTCAAGGGAGTGGTGGACCTTGCCGGACGCGATGGTGTGATCGTGGACAACAGCTTCAGCACCCTGCAAGCGCCATCCGGCACCATCACCCAGACCAGCATCGGCATCCAACTCTTCCAAACGGAACGCTATGCCGTGGAGAAGAACACCTTCACCAGCCCGGGCAACTCCGTCCCGAGTACGGGTATCTGGTTCACTGGGCCAACCCAGTCCGACAACCGCATCTACGACAACGACTTCACCGACCTCAACTTCGGCTGCGTAGTGGAGGGCAGGCACTTAGCGGAGGGTATGTCCCAAGACATTGCACCAGGGCTTCAATTGCTGTGTGGTCAACACGAAAACAATCAAGTGGACCAACTGATACTGGGCCAGACCGGATATGTCCGATATCGGCAAGGCTTACCCAGTGGCGGAAATACAACCGCCAACAACACCTTCAATAGCGCGGTGGATTGCAACACCAGCGGCAACAACCCAAGCTTCCACCCCTTCGTGCTCTCGCCTTTCGGCAACTACCCATTGGAGGTGTACTACTACGTCTACCAGAACCTGAGCAGCCCGCAATTGCGACCGGATTGTATCCAAGACGCACAAGGGAATCCGATCAGCTTCATCGGGGAGTGGTTCTACAAGCTCCAACCCGTAAACGAGGGAGTACCTTTCAATAGGGAAGTACACTGCGCGGACCACGATCATGTGCGCCAAGGCCCTGGCCCGGAACGTATTCCGGAGCTTACCCAGGAATACCTCCTGAAACAACAGGAACTCGCCAGTGCATACGCTCAATATACCGGCAATGTGGATAAGATGCGCACGGGCGATCTTGTCGGGATGATCGACCATCAACCCTGGCACCCCAGTCACACACTGCGCGACAGCCTGATGGGCAATTACCCCTTGAGCGACTCCGTGATGAAATCGCTCATCTTCCGCACGGAGCCCATGGATGAGTGGCACCTGACCCAGGTGTTGTTGCAGAACAGTCCGCTAACGAGGTGGGTGTGGGGCTACCTGGATCATGTTCAACCCTTGTCTCCCTATTTCCTTGATCTGCTGCGCCAGCACCAGAACGGCATCGGTTTGCGCGGAACACTGGAATTGGAAGTGGTGCTGCGCCAGCAGGAGCGTACGCGCCTGATGCATGAACTGCTCTATGCTTGGGCACAGGACAGCGTATCTTCAGGCAAACAGGATGCATTTGCAGCCATCTACCTCGCCGACAGTTTAAGCGATGGGTACCGCGACCTGTTCATGCATCGCCTGGAGTATGACCCAGCAGCTGCGAATAACATGCACCAGTACCTGTATGACCGGCGCGACGCGGACCTTGTGAGTTGGGGGCAACTCCACACTGCCCTTGGTGGCGATTGGTCGTTGGCCGACAGCGTGCAAGTGGCACAGCTCATGGACCTTGCTTTGGATCAGGACAGCAAAGCATCTGCACTTGCATGGGCGAGCCTCTTGGAGGCTGGTGTTTGGGATAGTATCCCCAGTCCAGAACCCCCGGCCTTGTTCAAGAACCTCTGGCAACCACGCCGCACGGGCAATGCACCGAGCCTTCAAGAGGTACTGCGTGTACTGCCCAACCCGGCGAGCGATCGCATTGCCTTCGCCTATCCGGAAGGCATGGAGCGTGGCGAGCTGCAGATCTTTGATGGCCAAGGTCGCCTTGTACAGACCTTGTTGCTGCAAGGCCAACGCGGTTTAACCGAAAGTAGTGTCAAGCACCTCGTACCTGGTTTGTACGTCGCACGCCTTTCGTTCGATGGTCTTAACTTAGGGGCTGTTCGATTCACGGTCGCTCGATGAGGCTCTTACAAACGCTGTTGTTCACTTTGGGCGGAGGCTTAGTTGCCTCCGCCCAAAGCGGCTTCATTGTGCACCTGGACACCATTCAAGCTGGCCGAAATGGCTTTGCTACTTCAGTAAGAACCTTGCCTGATGGGTATTTGCTGTTCACCCAGCAGTGGTCCTTTGAATATTTCAATAAGGAGCACATTTACATCCGCAAGTTGGATCCGGAGGGTAACTACCAGTATCAACTGGATCACTGGGCGGGTGACGATCGCCGCTTCGACCTGGGGTACATCGATGCGGTGGCCTCCAACGTGGATGGTTCATTCTCTGCCGTTATCAATGAAGGGCGTGGATACGACGCCGAACATTGGCTTTACCGTTTCGACCAAAGCGGAGACACCATCGGCCGGTCCTTCATCCTCTCCTACCCCTTTTCAGATTCGATAACACTGGCCGTTCGGCAGCTTCGTTCCACCACTGATGGAGGGCATGTATGGTGTGGCTTTCATGCCATCTCCAATACGAACACGCGTGCCCTGATCGGGCGGTCTGATAACAATGGCGACACGCTCTGGACCCGAAAATTCGGGGCTGCAGGACAGGCGTATACCGCAGTGGGAGTTGCCGAGTATTTCGATGGCGGGTATCTCCTTACCGGCTATCGGATCGGTCCGCCAAGTTTGGATAAAGGTTTCTTGATCCGAACCGATGCGGAAGGCAATGAACTATGGCGGCGCTTCTTTGGCAACCGGGCAGACGTGAATGGCGCTGTTCGTGTTGCAGCCGATGGCAGCATCTTCACATGGAGTGAATACAGGGATCCTCAATGGCCATCGCTCTGGCAACAGATGATGCTGAGCAAATGGGACCAAGAGGGTAACCTTGTTTGGCAGCGCAAGGTGAACTACAACCGCTTTGTTGGAACCTACGACCTTGAGCTGTTGGATGATGGTTCGATGGTGGCTACGGGCACCGCATTCCTGCAAGGTGTGCTGATCAAATTCTCCGCTGAAGGCGACAGCCTTTGGTCAAGGGGATATAGCTACACCAACGACCTCCATAAGTTCTTCGATGTGGAGCCCACCAGTGATGGCGGCTTTGTCTGCACAGGCGCAGCAGACCGTTACTTTCCATTGGATCCCCAATACCAGACCAGCCAGATGATCTGGGTGGTAAAGACCGACAGCCTGGGCTGCGTGGTGCCCGGCTGCCACACCGTGGGCGTGGAGGAGTACCTGTTGGACCTCAACGAGCACCTGCACGTGTGGCCCAACCCCGTGGCCAGCGGCACGCCGCTCTCGCTCAGCTTCACCCCACCGCCGGAGTTCGCCGCCAAAGGCCCGTTGCGCGTGGTGGTGCTGGATGCAGCGGGCAGGTTGGTGCTCGAACAAGCGCTACCCAAGGGCGGTCATCCCGATGGGATCGTCCACACCCTTGATGCACCCGCATTGGCCAGTGGTACTTACCACCTGCACCTTCCGCAACAACCCCTGCGATGAACGCTGGAAGGGCATCGAACTCCATGGCAACTTCGCACAGCACCAAGGCGGTTTCCCCTATCCGGAGCACCAAGGCTTTCTGCTGCTGAACAACAGCACGGTGAAGAATGCCGAGATCGGTGTGCTGGTGGCGCATCGCAATGCACAAGGCAACATCGTGAAGACCAAGGAGGGTGGTGTGCTCCGCACGCTGAACGGCACCCGTTTCGAGAACAACCGCCAGGGCGTGTTCTTCCGGCCCTACCAGAACTTCAACCCCACCACCGGTGTGAAGCTGCGCAACCTCAGCCGCTTCAACAACACCACCTTCACGGTGAACGCCGACTATCCGGAGCGCAACACCAACTACGACTTCATGCACCACATGCAGCTGTGGCGCGTGGATGGAATCCAGATAACGGCCTGTGCCTTCAAGAACGAACTGGCCGATAACTTCTTTGCCTCCACCGGCAGCTACCCCGGCAGCCAATACCTGGGCTACGGCATCTACAGCCTGGATGCCGATTACCGCGTGCAGGCCCAATGCACCGCCAACCCGCCGCCCGGCCCCGGCCAAGCCTGCCCGGTGGGCGAACACAACCCCACCCTCTTCCAAGGGCTGGACCACGGCATACACGCCCGCACCGGCACCACCTTGCGTAACTTCACCGTGGACCGTGCTCAATTCACCGACAACATTGCAGGGGTGTACACCGAAGGCGTAATCGGATACAAAGTGGTACACAGCCTCTTTGAGGTGGGGGGTAGGAATGTGGATCTGACGAATTCAATTGAGGAGTTCTGGGATGACCATCACCGTGGCTTGTATTCCTACACCGGCCACGCCTTCATCCCCGACTTCAACCACTTCGACCGTAGCGGCCCTGCGCAGGCCGAAGGCATTGTGATCGGCTACAGCCGGGATAACAACGACATGGTCTTCGGCAATTCGGCCGAAGACATCGACAATGCCTACGTGGGTGAGGGCATCTGTCTTTCGCTTGATCCGGAAGGACCGAACATCGGCTTGCAGCTGCTCTGCAATGACAACGAGATCAACGCTTACAACCTGACCGCTCGGATCGCTTTGAGCGCTGACTTGGATGAATGGCCAAGTCATGGTATTCGTGCTTCCCAAGGCGACAATTACCGCGCCGCTGGCAACACCTTCGACCGGGACCTGACGGTGCTGGACGATAGCGATTACCGCAACGACACGGAGCGGGCCTTCGTTTACTTCTACGAAGGGGAGAACACCGAGTACCAACCTGCCGACTACAATGCGGACCTGATCGGCCTGTTCCCCGTTGTGGGTGGTATGGAGGAGCCCTGCGCCTCACGCATGTTGGTGATCGTTACCGAAGACCCACCGGGCATGGTGATCGCCGGAGAGCACCTGAAGGAAATGAAGCTGGCCTATGGCAATACCCGCTACCAGTACGAACAGTTGCTGGATGGCGGGAACACGGACGAAGTGGTGCAGCAGATCGTGGATTCCTGGCCGCAGGATGTTTGGGACCTGCGCGACCAACTCCTGGCCATGAGCCCCTACCTGAGCGATACCACACTGCGCAAATTGACCAACTCGCCCACGGTCCCCGATGCCATAAAGACCGAGATCCTGATCGCCAACCCCGAAGGAGTGTTCTTCCATGGCATCGTGCCCTGGATCCTTGCCGAAGAGCTTCTTCCCACCTACATGGTGGCGCAGATCGTGGCCAGTTGGGACCAACGGACCTACCGATACACCTTGGAGAACGACATGGGGCATTTCCACTCCGCCATGAGCCAGGCCGCTACACGCTTGCTCAGCTACCACGCGGCGGATAGCACCTATGACCACTTGGACAGCTTGATCACCACCTGGCAGGAGATCCGCACACCAGCAGCCCGCTACTCAGAGGCATTGGGATACCTGGAACGCGGGCGATACACCAACGCGGCGTACGCGGTGCAAACCATTCCACAAGAGCATAAACGGCTCAACCATAAGTACCTTTCGGAAAAGGACCGGATGCTGGGCTACATTTCCTTCCTCGAAAGTGTGCATGTGAGCGGCCGCGAATTGAATGAACTGGACAGCACCGAAGTGGCACAACTGCAAAGCCTGATCGCTGGCAAGCACGACCGGCCCGCAGTGTGGGCGCAGAACCTGCTGTGCTTCCATTACGGGCTTTGCAGCCCGCCGCACACCGGTGGCAAGAGCAGCACACCCAAGGCCTTCCCGCGTTTGGAGAACACCGAAGGAGTGGTTGAAGGACCGCAGCTCGGCCTCTTGCCGAACCCTGCTTCTGTGTACGTGGCAGTTAACTACGACCTGAAAGCAGCAGCGGACCGGGCCTACTTGTTGGTACGCGACCTGGGTGGCCGAGAGGTGAACATGCAGGTGCTTGGGAATGCGGAAGGCCAGGTGGTGATCGACACCCGAAGGTTACCTGCCGGTGTGTACACGGTTGAACTGCACAACGCAGGCCAACGCTTGCTCACCCAAAAACTGATCGTGCAGCCATGAGGCTGAAGCGCAAACAACGCATGGTACTGGTGGTGGCCCTCTTGGCCACCACCAGCCTTGCGGCGCAACAACCCTTCGACTTGGACCCGAGTTTCAGGACGGTCATACAAGAGAATTATGTGAATTCGATAGCAGTACTCGGAGATGGCGGAATCTTCTTGTCTGGTAGGATTAAGTTCCCCGGCGATCAGAATTTCCGTGGAAGCGCCAAACTATTGTCCAATGGACAGCAAGACTTGACCTTCCCGACCTTTCCGCAAACAACAGGAGGAGGACCGATACGTCGTTGGAACGACCAATACTATGTGATGACCGCAGCAACGGTGCGTCGTTTGACCGCTGCTGGACTTGTGGACCCCTCCTTTGTTAGCATGAACAGCAGTCCTTACTTCGGATCCAACCAAGGCGGCGACTACCATGTGTTCCCCGATGGCCGTGTGCTGCTGAGCGGAGTGCATGCGGTGAACTACCCACCGGGAGGCTTCAGCGGGTCGCATTGCCTGGTGTGGTTCACCAACACAGGGCAGTTGGACACCACCCGCATACACCGCAAATGCAACGGTGCGGTGTACGATATCGAACCTTTGCCCGATGGCAAGTTCCTGCTCAGCGGGGTGCTCAGCACCTACGAGGGTACTCCTGTGGGGCGCATCTTCCGCGTGCATGCCGATGGTGCTTTGGACACCACCTTCCAGACCACCATCCATTGGGGCCAGGCCGTGGGTTACCACCAACAGGCCGATGGCAAGGTGATCGCCGCTGGCCGTTTCCTTTTCCAGGGCGATCCCGATACACTGCACCTGGTGCGATTGATGCCCGATGGGCAACGGGATGAAAGCTTCAATAACCATCTGAGGTCATGGACAACCCAAGGAGGTTCCGAAAGACCATGGGGTGGATTGTATCCCATTACACCGGACCGCTTCATCGTCTACGGTGCATTCGAAGCAATTGACGAGCAGCCTCGCGGAGCCATTGCGTTGATCGACACGGCGGGGAATCTGCTGGATGATTGGTTCGGAGAGGGCGGTTGCGGAAGTTGGAATGACCAGGGGCTGATCAAACGCAGCGTGTCCGGCATTGTACCGGATGGTGACGGCAACTACTACATCTGGGGCAGCTACCACGGTTACAATGACGGCACCACCAACGACACGCAACAGCGCATGGTAAGCCGCTTGTATGGCCTTAACGTGGGCGTGCCGGAGCAGGAGCAGTTACGTTTGGAGGTGTTCCCAAACCCGGCCAGCACGCAGCTCACCGTGCAGTTGGAGCACCAGCTGCCCGGCGCAGTGCTGCTGCTGCGCGATGCCCTGGGGCGCGAAGTGCTGCAACAGCGTGTGGCCGGGCATTACAACACGCTGGCCGTGCAGGGCCTGGCTCCAGGGGTGTACCTGCTGGAGTTGTGGGGCGATGGCCGAAGGATGGCCAAGCAACGCGTGGTGGTGGAGTAACGAGCAACGGTATTCCCAAGCATACTCGGTGGCCTTAGTTTCACGGCATGTTCCGCACATGGCCGAGCCGCAGCACCGAAGTGGTTGGAACGCCCGCAACGGTCCACCACTACCGTGGCCGGTCCGACTGCACCTGCGGCCCGATAGTGCTGCACGGCGCCGCACTATCTTGCCGCCATGCGACAGCTCATGTTGATCATCGCCATCTGCTCGGGCATGGTGGTGCATGCCCAGAAGAAGGGGAAGGCACCCACGGCCTACGAACTGGAAGCGCAGCGTTTCCAGGAACTGGTGACCGAGGGCGAACAGGCCGAAGCACGGGGTGATGCGGCAGTGGCCGAAGAGCGTTATGCGCAGGCCCTGCTCCTGAAACGGGACAAGGCACTGGTCCGGAAACGTGGCCTGCTCCTGCTGGCGCTGCAGGATACCGCCGGCTTCTGTGCCCAGTTCGGCGGCCTGTCCAGGAGCGATCGGGGGCAGCACGCCGAAGAATGGCCGAACTGGTGCCTGCGCGAGGACAGTGTTGCTTATGCCGGGTCCGGTCTCTCGGGATCCGCATACAGCGGCACCACCAACGTGCAGCGCACCTGGGCCCGCGCCACGGGGCGCACCACCCACAAGCTCTACGATGCAAGCGACAGTTTGCACATCATCATCTCCACCAGCGAACGCGATACGGTCTTCTTCATGTGCGAGAAGACCGCCTCTTTCATCGGTGGAGAAACGGAATTGTACAAGTTCCTGGGCCGCAGCACCCGGTATCCGGAGTACGCCTTGGATGCCGGTTTGATGGGCACGGTGTACGTCACCTTCGTGGTGGGTGAGCACGGTGAACTGGCGGATGTGCGGGTGCTGCGGGGCGTTCACCACAGCCTGGACAACGAGGCCTTGCGCGTGGTGGGCACCATGCCGCGCTGGGAACCGGCCAGGCACCGGGGGCAGGCCGTTCGCTTCCAGTACAACCTGCCCATCCGCTTCACCATTCGCTAGGGTCAAAGCGCTGTCCGATGATCGTCATGTGCTGGCAAGCGGCACATTCCCACATTTGCACAGCCGGAGCTACCGGCATCCGCCATGCGCATCGTTGTGAACACCCGCCTGCTGCTGCCCGATAGGTTGGAGGGCATCGGCTGGTTCACGCACGAGACCCTGTCGCGCATCGTGAAGGCCCACCCCGAGCACGAGTTCATCTTCCTCTTCGATCGGAAGTACGATCGGCGCTTCATCTACGCCCCGAACGTTACGCCGGTGGTGATGTGGCCGCCCACGCGCCATCCGCTGCTGTACCGGGTGTGGTTCGACTTTCTGCTGCCGCGCAAGTTGAAGGCCCTGCGCGCGGATGCCTTCATCAGCCCCGATGGGTTCCTGGCGCTGAACAGCAACGTGCCCACGCTGGCGGTGGTCCACGACCTCAACTTCGAGCACTATCCGGAGGACCTGCCGCCTGCTTACAGCAACTACTACCGCAGTTATTTCCCCCGCTTCGCCCGGCATGCGGCCCGCCTGGCCACGGTGAGCGAGTTCAGCCGCCGCGACATCGGATCTCGCTATGCGGTGCGCCATTCGCACATCGACGTGGTGTACAACGGCGTGGGGGAGATGTTCAAACCCTTGGATGAGGCCGGCCGTGCAGCGGCACGCAACACCTACGCGCAGGGCGCTCCCTACTTCATCTGCGTCGGCTCCCTGCACCCCCGCAAGAACATCGCACGCCTGCTGCAGGCTTTCGATCGCATGCTCACGCACCATCCTTCCGACCTGCGGCTGGTGATCGTGGGCGAGCGTTTCTGGTGGGACCAGCGCATGGAGGATGCCTACAAGGGCATGGCCCATGCGGACCGCGTGCATTTCACCGGGCGCCTGGGACCGGAGCAGTTGAGCCAGGCTTTGGGTGGTGCGTTGGCCCTCGCTTTCGTCAGCTACTTCGAGGGCTTCGGCATTCCCGTGGCGGAGGCCATGCGTTGCGGTGTGCCCGTGGTGGCCGCAGAAGCCACCTGCCTGCCGGAAGTGGCCGGCGATGCCGCGCTCTATTGCGATCCTTTCAGCGTGAAGGACATTGCGCGTGCCTTGCACGAGATGGCCGGTGATGCCGTGCTGCGCGAAGGCCTCAGCACCGCGGGCATCAAACGTTCGCAACGTTACACCTGGGACAATGCGGCGACCGCGCTGTGGGCCTGCTTCGAGCGCATGTGCGACGATGCGGGGCTGAGGACGTGACCCCTACGCGGCGGACGGCTTCCAGCGCTCGATCTCCAGGAGCTCGGTACACAGGTCGTGCTCGGCCTGCTGCCGGTTGCTGGCCACCACCAGGGTGCGACCCTCCACATGGGCCCGCAGCAGTTCGCGGTACCAGGCAATGGCTTCCGCGTCCAGGTTGCTGGCCGGTTCATCCAAGAGCAGCAGGGGCGTGTCGCTCAGGATCGCGAGGGCCAGTTTCAAGCGCTGCTTCATGCCGCTGCTGAAGTTGAGCACGGGCTTTTCCAACGCATGTTCCAGGTAGGCGATGCGCGCCACCTCGGCAGGTGTGATGCCCTTGCGGAGCGGCTTGAAACGTGCGTGGAACTCCACCGCCTGCTTTAGGCTGAGGTCCTCGTAAAGCCCGAGGTAGGGCGCCGCGATGCTCACGTGGCGGTACACCGCTTCCTGCGGAATGTCGCGCCCTTCCACCCGATGTACGATGCTACCCGTGGTAGGGGTGAGCGCACCGCCAAGCACTTGCAACAGCGTGCTCTTCCCACTTCCGTTCGCACCCAGGATCGCCGTACGACTGCCGCTCGCCAGGCTATGCGTAAGGCCCTGGAACACCACTTCGCGGCCGAAGTGTTTGGTGATGTCGGTGAGGAGGAGTTGCATTAGAGCATGTGCTCATATGCCCATGTGCTCATGTGCCCATGGCCGGACCTACTGGTGTCGTGCGATCCGGTTGCGTTGATGGTATTTGACACGTGATCGAAGATCGACCGATGACGACTTGCAGGAGCTATGCCCGAAGGCGCATTCATGAGCACATGTTCACATGTTCGCATGGGCACATGTGTGTTCGCTCACTCCGTCAAGCCGCGCATAATCCCCTTTGGGCTGTTGCGGATGAAGTCGAGAATGAGGCCACGCTCCGGGCTGCGGGGCAAGCCTTGCTCCACGTTCTGCACAGCGCGGTCCACGTTGCTGTTGCGCACGAAGATCTCGCGGTAGATGTCCTCGATTCGGGTGATCTGTTCGTCGCTATAGCCCCGGCGGCGCAGGCCCACCACGTTCACGCCCACGTAGCTCAGCGGTTCGCGTGCGGCCTTCACGAAGGGCGGCACGTTCTTGCGCACCAACGATGCACCGGCGATGAAGCTGTGCGCACCGATGTGGATGAACTGCTGCACCGCCACGTTGCCTTCAAGTATGGCCCAGTCGTCAATGGTGACGTGGCCGGCCAGGTTCACGCTGTTGGCGATCACCACGTTGTCGCCCACAATGCAGTCGTGCGCCAGGTGTACATAGGCCATCAGCAGGCAGTTGCTGCCCACGGCGGTCTTCAGGCGATCGGCGGTACCTCGGTTGATGGTGACGCACTCGCGGATGGTGGTGCCATCGCCTACTTCCGCGGTGGTTTTCTCGCCGGCGAATTTCAGGTCCTGCGGAATGGCGCTGATCACCGCTCCGGGGAAGATGCGGCAGTTGCTGCCGATGCGCGCACCGTCCATCAGCACGGCGTTGGGGCCGATCCAGGTGCCGTCGCCCACCTCCACATTGCCGTAGATGGATGCGAAGGGTTCAACGGTGACGTTCTGCCCGATCTTGGCGTCGGGGTGTACGTAGGCGAGGGGGGAGATGCTCATCGGATTCAGGCCGAGGCTTTTTCGGTGGCAACGGCGGGTGCTTTGTCGCGTACGATCTGGGCCATCATCTCGGCCTCCACCGCAAGCTGTCCGTTCACGTATCCGCGCCCCTGCATGTGCACCAGGCCGCGGCGGATGGGCGTGATCAGCGACAGGTGGAACACCAGCGTATCGCCGGGGATCACCTTGCGGCGGTAGCGTATGCCATCGGTCTTCAGGAAGTAGGTGGTGTAGTTCTCCGGGTCGGGCACCTGGCTCAGTGCGAAGATGCCGCCCACCTGGGCCATGGCCTCCACCTGCAGCACGCCCGGCATCACCGGGTTGCCGGGGAAGTGGCCGGTGAAGTGCGGCTCGTTCATCGTCACGTTCTTCACGCCGATGATGCTGTCCTTGTCCATGCTCATCACCTTGTCCACCAACAGGAAGGGGTAGCGGTGCGGGAGCATCTTCTCGATGGCCTGGATGTCGTAGAGCGGCTCCTTGGTGAGGTCCACGTGGGCCACGGGGTTCTTCTCCTCTTCGCGGATCTTTTCCTTGATTCGCTTGGCGAAGCTGGTGTTGCCGAAGTGGCCTGGACGCGCGGCGAGGATGTGGCCCTTGATGGGGCGGCCCACCAAGGCCAGGTCGCCGATGATGTCCATCAGCTTGTGCCGTGCGGGCTCGTTGAAGAACTTCAGGTCGGTGGTGTTCAGCACGCCGTTGCGGCGGATCTCCACTTCGTGGTAGGGCTTGTTCAGCGCGGCGGCCACGGCTTTCAGGTCCTCCTGCGTGGTGCCTTCGCGGTCCTCCAGCACGATCGCATTGTCCAGGTCGCCGCCCTTGATGAGCCCGGCCTTGGCCAGTTGCTCCAGTTCGCGCAGGAACACGAAGGTGCGGCAGGGTGCGATCTCATCCTTGAACTCCTCCGCACGGTACATGCTCGCATGCTGGGTGCCCAGCACGGGGCTGTTGTAGTCCACCATGACGGTAACGCGGAACTCACCGCCGGGGGTGGGCACACCGAGCATCTCGGTACCACGCTCTTGCGTCTCGAACCAGATGGGCTCCTTCAGCACGAACCAGTTGCGGGGGGCGTCCTGCGCTTGCAGGCCAACGCCTTCAATGGCGTGTACGAAGGGCAACGCGCTGCCGTCCATGATGGGCACCTCCGGACCGCTGAGCTTCAGCAGGCAGTTGTCCACGCCCAAGGCATAGAGTGCGCTGAGCACGTGCTCGGTGGTGTTCACCATGGCTTCGCCCTTGCCCAGCGTGGTGCCGCGCGCGGTGCTCACCACCAGGTCCGCATCGGCATCGATGATGGGTTGGCCTTCCAGGTCGGTGCGCTGGAATTTGTAGCCGTGGCCCACCGGTGCGGGGCACAGGGTGAGTTCCACGGGAATGCCGGTGTGCAGGCCCACGCCGTTCAAGGTGGCCTCGCTCTTCAGGGTGTGTTGAACGTCGCTCATGCTGCGGTGCCGACCGGGCACACTGTGTACCGCCGGTCTTGCCCGGCGAAGGTAGGGCGCGGGGGCCTACGGGGTATCGGGGTCGAGTACCAACGTGACCCGTTGCTGCTCGGGCTCGCCCCACACGCGGTGGATAAGCACCAGGTACAAGGGTGCCTTCAGCGTGCTGAGCGCAACGCGCGATCCCGCCTCCACCTCGTACAAGCTGGCCACCGTGCGCACGCAGCGGTAGCCTTCCTCCGGCGAGCCGCTCACGGCATTGAATCGGTGTTCCTGGTCGTTGTCGTAGAACAGGTAGTTGGGGGCATCGGGCGAGAGCAACAGTTCCAATTCGGTATTCAAGAGCCCTTCGGCCATGCCGGTCTCCGCGAAGCCGGGCAGGGCCTCCATGGCCGCGCCCTCGGTGGCCAAGCGGTGCGTGGTGCCATCCAGGGATGCGTGTACCAGGACGCCCATGGACTGGGGGAGGTGCAGCACCAGGTCGAAGGGCGCGGGCTTCAAGCTTACCCGGCCATCCACCTGCTCCAGCGTGATCCCATCCTGTTCAACGGATACCCGGAATGGTGTCGCTTCCTGAGCGCATGCGTTGCCAGTTCCTACGAGTATGGCGAGGAGTACGAGTACCTTCTGAAGCATGGGGGGCGCTTATTCGATGGTTCCGCGGGCCTTCAGTGCGGCCAGTTCCCGCTCCAGTGCCTCGATGCGTTGCTTCAGCTCGGGCAGCTTGCGGAACACCACGTAGCTGCGGTCGTAGAGCCCTTTGGGGAAGGCGGGCGATCCCTGCACCATGCTATCGTCGGGCAGGTGCGACCCGATGCCGCTCTGTGCCGCTATGCGCACCTTGTTGCCGATGGTGAGATGGCCCGCGATGCCCACCTGCCCACCGATCTGGTTGTGGTCGCCCACCTTGGTGCTGCCCGCAATGCCGGTCTGCGATACGATCACGTTGTGCCTGCCGATCTCCGCGTTGTGGCCGATCTGGATCAGGTTGTCCAGCTTGGTGCCCTGGCGGATGATGGTGTGGCCGATGGTGGCGCGGTCCACCGTGGTGTTGGCCCCGATCTCCACATCGCTCTCCAGGATCACATTGCCCACCTGCGGCATCTTTTCATAGATGCCTTCGGTGTTGGGCACGAATCCGAAACCATCCGCGCCGATCACCGCACCGCTGTGGATCACGCAGCGCTCGCCGATCATGGTCTGGTGGTAGATCTTCACGCCGGCATGGATGCGGCTGCCCTTGCCCACCTGCGTGCGCTCGCCGATGAAGCTGTTGGGGAAGACCTTCACGCCATCCTCCAGCACCACGCCGTCGCTGATGTAGCAGAAGGCGCCGATGTACACGCCCTTGCCCAGCTTGGCCGTGGGGCTCACGTAGCTGGGCTGTTCAATGCCCTTCTTCTCGTACTGCAGCTGGTAGTTACGCTCCAGCAACTGCGTGAATGCCATGCGCGGATCGGCCACGCGGATCAGGGTTAGGCTCTTGGGAAGGACCTTGGTAGCTTGGAATTCCCGGCCCACGATGGCGATGGTGGCCTTGGTGGTGTACAGGAATTCGGTGTAGCGCGTATTGGCCAAAAAGGTGAGGGTGCCGCTGCGGGCCTCCTCGATCTTGGCCAGGTCGTTCACCAGCACCTGTGGGTCGCCATCCACTTCTCCTTGTAAGAGCTCTGCGATCTGTGCGGCGGTGAACTGCATGGTGGGCTATTGGCCGCGAAGGTACCGAATGCTGGTGCCGATGGAAGTGCCGCTTGGGATGGCCGGTGGATCAGCGGGCCAGAGGCACGGAAACGCTGGTGCGGTCCCATTCCAACACCAAGGCCTGGGGCTCCTCGGTGAAGCGGATGGTGAACTGTTCCACGGGAGCATCCACGCTTTCCACAGGCGCGGATACGCTGGCCACATCGTGCTCGGCCTCGCGGCTGGCCACGCCACCCCAGGAAACGCCCCAGCCGTATCGTTTGCTGTTCAGGATCACCTTCCAAGTATCGGGGCCTGGGATGGTCCACAAGGTGTACGTGCCGGCCGGAACGCGCGTGCCACCGAAGTCGAGTTCATGATCGGTGCGGAGCGTGGTGGCCTCGTTGGCACCGGTGCGCCACACTTGGTCGTAGGGCACCAAGCCACCGAAGATCTGGCGGCCCTTCTTGTAGGGCCGGCAATAGCGCACCTGCACCTCCAGTCCATCGGCGGTGAGGCTCACCTGCTCCTCGGGGCTGTGCTGCTTGGTACGGTCCATCATCACGCGCATGCCGATGAAGCCGAGGATGAGCAGTGCGCCGATGACGATGAGGAGGATGCGAAGGAGCTTTGACATGATGCGGTTCCCGATGTTTCGGATGTGTCGGTGGCGAAAGGTAGATCAGGCTTGGCGGTGTACCTGCGTGCTGCTTGCTTGGGCGGTGGGTGTGACCACCAGATCGTTGATGCACACGTGTGCTGGCAGCGTGGCCGCGAACCAGACCAGGTTGGCAATGTCGTCGCCGCGCAGGGGCTGCATGCCTTGGTAGGGAACCTTGGCCAGGCGCTCATCTCCCTTGAAGCGCACCATGCTGAACTCGGTCTCCGCCAATCCGGGCGCGATCTGCGTCACCTTGATACCATGCGGGAGCAGGTCCTGGCGCATGGCCTTGCTGAGGGCGTCCACGGCATGTTTGCTGGCGCAATACACGTTGCCCTTGGGGTACACCTCCTTGCCCGCCACACTGCCGATGTTGACGATGTGCCCTTTGCCGCGTGCGATCATGCCGGGGATCACCGCGCGGCTCACGTGCAGCAGGCCCTTCACGTTGGTGTCGAGCATCGCGTTCCAGTCATCCATGCTGCCTGTTTGGATGGGGTCGAGCCCGGCGGCAAGCCCGGCATTGTTCACCAGCAGGTCGATGTTGCGCCACTCATCGGGCAGCGAGGCGAAGGCGCGCTCCACTTCGGCGTTGTCGCGCACATCGAAGCGTAGTGCATGCACGTTGCCGCCTTCAAGCGGCCCATGCAAGCCCTGCAGCTCGCGCTTCAAGGCGTCAAGTCGGTCGCGGCGGCGGCCGGTGATGATGACGCGCCAGCCTTCGGCAGCAAAGCGGCGGGCAGTGGCTTCGCCGAAGCCGGCGGTGGCGCCGGTGATGAGGATGGTCTTTCCCATGCCCCAAAGCTCGCTCACTTCACCACACCCTCCTTCACCGCCCACTTCACCAACGCGGCCACATTGGGCTGCTCGAAGCGTGCCAGCAGGTTCTTGCGGTACCACTTCACGGTGTCCTCGCTGAGGAAGATGCGATCGGCGATGGCCTTGGTGGTGAGGCCGTCGCTGAGGTGCTGCAGGATGGCGCGCTCGCGGTCGTTGAGCTGGGTGCCTTTCGCGCCGGGGTTATTGATCCGGTCCAGCAGGCGTTCGGTGATCTCGCCGGCGGTGTAA
This sequence comes from Flavobacteriales bacterium, assembly GCA_019638115.1. Taxonomy (GTDB): domain Bacteria; phylum Bacteroidota; class Bacteroidia; order Flavobacteriales_F; family PHOS-HE28; genus PHOS-HE28. The sequence continues at coordinate 789,131 of JAHBUK010000003.1, forward strand.
CGGCCGCCTTCATGCACGGTGCGGATGGCGTTGCACAGCTCCTCCACGCTGGTGTTCTTCAGCAGGTAGCCGTGTGCGCCCGCAGCGAAGAGTTCGCTTACCGAGGCAATGTCGTTGCGCATGGTGAGGCCGAGCACCCGCACGCCGGGATGCTTGCGCAGCATCTTCGTCGTGAGCTCGATGCCGCTCTCTTCGCCGAGGTTGAGGTCCATGAGCACCACGTCCACAGCGGTGTCGTTCAGCAGGTGCAGCAAGGCATCACCGGTGAGCGCCTCGCCCACCACTTGGTAGCCTGACTGGTGCCGCAGCAGCGCGCGGATGCCATCGGCCACGATGCGGTGATCGTCGCAGATGGCCACGCGGATGGTGTTGACTTCGCTCATGTGTGCAGGTGGATGATGGCCCGCAGCCCCTGGCCCGGTGCGCTGTCCCAGGTGATGGTGCCGCCGATGAGCTGGAGCCGGTTGGTGATGTTGCGCAGGCCGTGGCCACTGCCGTTGCCGGTGATCGCCATGCCTTTGCCGTTGTCCTCGTAGAGCACTTCCAGCCGGCCCTGCTGGTGCAGGATGCGCAGGTGGATGCGCGAACAGCTGCTGTGCTTGATGCTGTTGTTGAAGAGTTCCTGTGTGACGCGGTAGAGCGCCAGTTCCCGCGCGCCGTCCATGCGCGGCGGTGTTCCGGCCACGGCCACATCGGCTTCGATCACGCGGCTGTTGCTGATGCGCTGCGCCAGTTCCTCCACCGCCCGCACATAGCCGTAGCGCGATACGGTCTCGGGACTCAGGTCGTTGAGCATGTTGCGCAGGTCGCTCACGCTCTCATCGAGGATCTCCACGGCGTTGCGCTCCACCTCGCGCGCTTCCTCGCCGGGCACCAGGTAGCCGCGCAGGCCGCCCATGTAGAGCTTCAGGGTGCTGATGCGCGTGCCCAGGTCGTCGTGCAGGTCGCGGGCTATGCGCTTGCGTTCCTTCTCCTGCGCTTCGATCTCCGCGGTGAGCCGCAATTGCTGCACGCGCTGCAGTTGGGCGATGCGGTAGCGATAGGCCGTGTAAACGAGTGCGGCGATGAGCACGGCGATCAGTACGAAGAACCACCAACGCTCCCAGAACGGCGGCACGATGGTGAGTGCCAGTTCCACCGGATCGGAAGCGATGCCCGCACTGTTCACGGCCCACACGTGGAAGCGCAGATCGCCGCCCTTGAGGTTGGTGTAGGTGGCCTCGGTGCGTGTGCCGCCGTCCACCGGCTCGGGATCCACGCCGAGCAGCTGCCAGTGGTGCCGGTGCTTGTCGGCGCTGCCGAAGGCAAAGGAGGTGAAGGCGATGCTGAGGAAGTTCTGCGTGTGGTGCAGGCGTATCGCTCCGCTGGTGAGCAGGCTGTCGGCATCGCGATCGAAGAGGCGGAAGTGCGTGATGTGCACGACAGGCGCTGCAGCAGGAAATCGAACGGCCGCTGGATCGAAGCGCACGATGCAGCCGAAGCTCCCGACCGCGAAGTCGTTCGGGCCGAGCACTTCGATGTGGCCCTGCACGCCTTTCTCCGGAAGTCCGTCGGCGGGATCGATCCGCATCCACGTGCCCTGTTGCGGGTCGTACACATCGAAACCGCCTCCGGCCACGCACCAGGTGCGGCCCAGCAGGTCGCGTGCGATGCCCTCCACCTTGTTGTGCGGTGCGCTCAGCGATATGAACGGAGGTGTCCTCGCGGGGTCGAAGTGCAACAGTCCACGGTCGGCGCTGGCCACATGGAAGGTGCCATCGGGCAGCTCCACCATGCCGGTGATGTTGCGCGGTGCCTGTTCATCGCTGTAGTGCTGCTGCGCCTGCAGGGTGAAGTACACCTTTTCGGGGCAGCTGCCCCTGCACCGGTCCGCATCGCGCAGCACATGGAGCACCCGCTCGTTCCGCTCGAAGCCGATCCCTTGCGACAGGCCGGTATTGCGACCGAGGAGCCATAGGCGACCCTTGCTGTCGGTGTGGAAGCCGCTGAACATGTTCTCGAAAGGGCCGGAGGGCATCAGTACATGCTCCATGAGGCCCACACGCGTGCTGCGATCCACCAGCAGGATCCCATGGCCGATCACGGAAGCGAGCCACACCGGCCTGTCCAGGATGTGCGCATCGGCCACGGCCACCACGCGCGATGAAGGCAGATCGAAAGGGTCCGGTGCTCCGCCTTCCTCACCCTTCAATAGGTGGAAGCCCCGCATCGGCACCGAGCGATCACCGGACTCCAACAGGTGCAGGCTGCGGTCGCTGCCCACCAGCAGTGCGCCAGCGGTTGAAGCGTGCATGGCATGGAAGCGGGCGTTGGCCGGTATGCCGCTCAAGCGAAGTGCCTCAAGGCCATGGTCCGTTCCGCGCCACAGTCCCTTGGTTGAGGCGACATGTATCGATCCCGCATGGTGCGCGATGCCCGTTACGCGATCGCCGAGGTCGGCCGCATCAATGCTTCCGCCGAGCCACAAGGTGCGGAAGTGCTGGGCCTGCGGATCGATGAGGTCCAGTCCGTTGTCGGTGCCGATCCACACGCGTCCGGCGCGGTCGGTGTACAGGCTGCGGATGCTGTTGGAGGTGATGCTCGCGCGGTCGATGAAACGGTGCTCGTGCCGGGTGAAGCGCAGCGTGGTGGTGTCCAGGTGGAAGAGGCCGCTGTTCTTCGTGCCGAGCCACAGGCCACCGGGTGCACCGGTGATGGCGGTGATCTCCTCGCCGCTGGCGGTGAATGGCACATGCTCCAAGGTGACCACGCGGCGTATTCTGTCCCCGGTGGGGTCGTAGCGGTAGAGCCCGTTGTCCCACGCGCCCATCCAAAGTACGCCGTGCCCATCGTTCCAAATGGTGCTGATGATCTGGCCAGGCCACGGGTATTGCGCGGTGGTGTCGCTGATGGGCAGCGCTGCATCGGCACCAGCACGAACAAGTCCCAGACCCATGCAACTGGCCAAAGTACCCTGGGCACCATCCGCAAAACAGAGGATACGGTTGTGGTCCTTCCAGGAGAGTTGAGGGAATGCCACAAACGGGACCGACCCCACCGCACGACGGAAAACACCCTTCTTTTCCACACTGGCCAACACAGCTCCATCGCGTTCCACATGCACGGCCACGATATGCACTGGCGATGTGTTCGCGGGGATGGCATGCCGCTCGAAGCGCAGTTGGCCGGGCGCTTTGCTGCACAGTCCGCCGTCGGCCGTGCCGATCCACAAACGGCCATCGGCAGCGCTGGCCAGCGCGGTGATGCGGTTGCCCGGCAGGCTGTGCGGGTCTTGCGGATCACGCCGGAAGGTGAGCCACTCGCGGCCATCGAAGCGGTTCAAGCCATCGTTGGTGGCCACCCAGATGAAGCCCTCGGCATCCTGCAGCACTTGGCCCACCTCGCGGTCGGCAAGGCCATGCGCGGGGGTGAAGTGGCGGAAGAACGGCGGCCATTGACCGGAAAGTTCCGGTGCCGCGAGCAGTGCAAAGGACAAGGCCATCACGGCCCGGGACCAAGAACTGGGACCCATTGCTCGTTGGATGTGAAGGAATGGCCAAAGCACTTTCCAAAACTACCTGTGTGTTGGATGCAAAGACCCGTTCCACCCTTTCGGGTGGTGCGATACCATCCTTCAGGGCGGTGCATGCCGGGGCCGTTCCAAGTCCCTTTGCATGCACACAATCCCGATCGCCATGCCTCGCTCCCTACGGCTCCTCCGTTCCTTCATTCTTTCTTCCTCCGTCTTTTTCCTGCCCGCCGTCTCTTTTGCACAGGTGGAGCAGGAACCGAACGACACGCAGCAGTTGGCCAATTTCGTTGCGCTGCAGGATACCATCAGCGGTGTGTCGTGCGCGGAGGAGGATTGGTTCCGGACCACATCAGCCGTGGAAGGCCGGGTTACCTTCTGGCTGGAGGTGACCAATCCCGGATTGGTTCCGGTATTGGCGGATATCCTGATCTACAGCAGCACCAATGGCGCTACCCAGATCACCAACGCTTTCGAGGTGGTCCCGCCCGCATCCACCGTGGTGCTCTCAGGGTTGGCATTGTGCAATGGCAGTGGTGATTACTGGGCCCAGATCAGGGGATACAGTGATTGTGTCACCTATCGCCTGTGCATGAACTGGATCCCAGCGGCGACCACCAATGAGGTGGAACCGAACGGCACCTTCGGTCAAGCCACTTTCCTGGCCGAAATGGATACCGCACGAGGCAACATATTCTACCTGAACGCAGCCTTGGACGTGTACGATTGGTGGCGCGTAAGCCTTCCTACGCATGGTACCGTGGAAGTGTATTTCGAAGCCACCAACACATCCAGCGGCATCACCTTCTACGACTTCGTCACCTACCAGGACGATGGCATTACCCAAGGCAGTGGTTTCAATACCCTCACGGTGCCTGCCGGTGCCACCCTGTCGAACACCTTCACCTTCCGCTGCATCGCGCCGGGCAACTACTTCCTACGGGTGGAGGCGGGCGCATGCGGTGCGTACAAGTTGCGCTACCGGCTTCTGGACACCTTCGTGGCCAATGAACAGGAGCCGAACGCTGTGTTCACGCAGGCGAACTTGATCGCCGATGGCGACACGGCACGCGGGCACATCGCGTACACGAACGTGGCCTATGACCAGTACGATTGGTGGCGGGCCGAACTACCGGAGCATGGTACCGTGGAAGTGTATTTCGAAGCCACCAACACATCCAACGGCATCACCTTCTACGACTTCGTCACCTACCAGAACGATGGCATCACACAAGGCAGCGGTTTCAACACCCTTACGGTGCCTGCCGGTGCCACCCTGTCGAACACCTTCACTTTCCGCTGTATCGCGCCGGGCAACTACTTCTTCCGGGTGGAAGGGGGGGCGTGTGGCAACTACCGGCTCAGCTATCGAATGGTGGATGTGCAGGCCAATGAGGAGCAGGAGCCCAACAACACCTTCATTCAGGCACAACCCCTTGTGGTGGGCGATACGATCTATGGGCATATCTGGCATTCCAATGCGAGTCCTGTCGATCCATCCGACTACTACACATTGGACCTGTCGGACTCCATGAACGTGCGGATCGAATGGGAGGCTACCATGGGCACCACCGGGGCCGGCTCGTTCCAGATAACGCCATACAGCCCTTCACAAGCGATCCTGGGATACCGGGCCACCAGCACAACCTACCAAGTGCCGGTGCGCGACAGCCTCTTGATAAACTGCTACACACAAGGAAGCATGGTGGTGCATGTCGCTGGAAATAGTTGCCACGCCTACAAACTGTGGGTGACGGAGCAGAGTTGCGCCACCGTGGGTATCCCGGAACGGAACTGGACCCCCTTCGTGATCCATCCCAACCCTGCGGAGGGCATCGTTCACATCACAGCTGCTCAGGGCTTCCACGGATCGGAGCTTGCAGTGCGGGATGCACAAGGCCGCGTGGTACATCGACAGCGCGTTACGCTGGGTCAGGGCACCTCTCTGGCATTGGACCTCAGTGGCCTGGCTGCAGGAACCTACACCGTATCGATCAACTTCGCGGATGGAGGTACAGGCACCCAGCGCTTGGTGCTGATGCGGTAGGCCTGGCAGTGGTATGATGGTGCTTCCATGGACCGTGCGTTGTCGGTGCTCTCACGTCGGTGGTCCATCATCCGTGTGGGTCGCGTACAGAGGTCTCTCCATGCTTTGGTGGTGCGTGAGTAGCACGGTCTTGCGAGCAGCGCTGTCTGGTGAGCGTATTTCCACGACCATGGCCATCATCAAAACCCGGCGCTTGTACGGAAGGGGCAAGGGGCGGTGTGGCGAGGTGGAGCTTTGGCATACGGGGCTTGCTTTATGGAGCAGTAAAGTAGCTGATGCTGTAGTATCCACAGCACTTTCGGTAACTTGTGTTCACATCCGAGGGGGGACTCCGATGTGCTTCCAGAAAACCATATCGCCATGCGCCGACCCCTACCGTTCGTTGATGTGCCAGGCTTAGTCCTGAGCGTATTGTTGTTCATCTTCTTCGTGCCACATGCAGTGGCACAGTACCCCATGCCGAAACTGCCTGCCGTTTCGGGCGAACGGGCTTTTCCCACGGGTGATGGTGAGCGCTCTTTGATACTGCATGCCGAACCGCTTGGTGTGGCCGGCCTGGGTGAGCCTGCGGTGCGCTGGTCCTCCAAACTCGCGCGGTTCACGCCGCGTGATCATGGCTTGCCCGAAGTGGCGGCCATCAAAGCTGCCAAACTGGCGAGCAAACAGGACAGCTATGATCCGGAGGCCACCGAACAGTTCGGTCTATTGAAAGTGACAGAGCCTACCATTGGCGCCAACTTCGAGGCAAACTGGTCCGTGGCACAAACTCCGCCGGACAACAGCATGGCCATTTCAAATGGAGGGATCATCGTTACCGCCAACAATGACGAAGTGCTGTACATGAACACTTCGGGCAACTTGCTCCAGTTCTACGGTTGGCAGGATTTCTTCAGCAACCCCAACCTGAATGCGAACATCTACGACCCCAAAGTGGTGTACGACAGCCAGGCCGATCGTTTCATCATGACCGTTCTCCACGGAAGCACGGCGTCGAATTCCATCGTACTGCTCTGCTTCTCACAGACCAACAACCCCTTGACCGGTGGGTGGCACGTGTACGGTCTTCAAGGGAACATCCTCAACAACAACACGTGGTTCGATTATCCGAGCATCGGCATCTCCAACAGCGATGTTTTCGTTTCCGGCAACCTGTTCAGTAGCGGGGCCAATCAGTTCAACCAGGCGATCATATTCCAAGTGGGCAAGGCACAAGGTTATGCCGGCCAGAACCTCAACTACCTGTACTGGTCCAACCTCACCGCCTCACCATTTCCGGCCTTCACGCTTCAACCAGCTACGTGGGGCCAGCAAGGCAACTACGGGCCGGGCATGCTGCTTATCAGCAACAACTCCGGTGGTGGTAGTGTCATGCGCGTATGGGAGATCACCAACAACGTTTCGTCAAACCCGGTCATCAATTCATACAACACCACGGTACCCAACTATTCGCCTGCGGCCAATGCCAACCAACAAGGGACCAGCGTTCTTCTGGACAATGGGGATTGCCGAGTGATGAACGCCTTCTACCTCGACGGCAAAGTGCACTACACGCACAGCACGGACATCGGCGGTGGCTGGAACGGTGTGCGGTACGGTCGAGTGAACGTCTCCAACCTGCAAACGACCACGGCCAACTTAGGTAACCAGGGAGGTAGCGATCTTTCCTATCCGGCAGTGGCCTCGTTCGGCAGTGTTCCCTCGGATCAGGATGTGATGATCGCTTTTCTGCGCAGCTCGCCGGGTGTTTTTCCGGAGGTGCGGGTGGTGAACTGCGATCAGAACATGCAATGGAGCAACGGCGTGCTGGTGAAGGCCGGGGAGACCTACTCCAGTTTCCTGCAACAGAACAACGTGGCCCGCTGGGGTGACTACACCGGTATTGCACGCAAGCACAACGCCTCTTCACCACGTGTTTGGCTGGCCGCCTGTTATGGCGCAAACGTGCCGGGCAACCAGAACAACACCTACAAGACATGGGTGGCCGAAGTGGGCGGTGTATCGCAGGTCGGTATGGATGAACTTCCTGCCGGTCGTGATATGCGGGTCTATCCGAACCCGGTGATGGACCGCTTCCAACTGCAATTCACATTGGCGGAGACCACCGCACTGCGCGTGGAACTCCTGGATGTGCAAGGTGCGCTGGTAAAGCTCCTCCACGAGGATACGCGCCGGCCCGGCGAATACCTCTTTTCCTTCAACCGAGCAGCGCTTTCTTCGGGCACCTACCAACTCATCCTTCGCGGTAACAACTCCATCATTGGCCATGCAACGATCATTGTACAATAACCTGCTGCCTGCTCTGGTGTTCTTGCTCTTCGCCTGTGGCAATGGGAAGAACGCCAACACGGGAGGTGCTGCGGACGCCCCCCAGCGTGAACGCGGAGCACATGGTGATCCACAGACCGCACCGGCGCACAACGCTCCGGACCAGGATCGCATTGACAGCCTGAAACGGGAAAAGCAAAGAGAGAAAGGCGAGTAGGTCCGCAGTTGGAGATGAAGGGAGCGACGGTCGGGCATCGTTGTTGGCCTGTGCTTGTGCCTGCCCTTTCCTTCAGGGCTTGCTCATCGGCAAATCCTGCTTTCCCATGAACAACCTATTGCGTGGAATTCTCGCTGGTGGCGCGGCTGCCAAATGGGGCGGTGGCTGTTTCAGCACCATCCTCATCTTCGTTCTGGTGTACGTGCTTCTGGGGAGTTGTTGACCCGGTGCAGTGATCGAATGTCCCCGCACCATGCCTGAGCGGGTATTGCTGGTGTGGCAGTGCTGAACGCCGCGCTGGAGTTGCCCTGTTCATTGAGGCGCACGTGCCGGGGATCATATTGGAAGTGGGGCGGCCTCACCACCGCCCGGCTTCCGGCTCCTTGGGTTGCCAAAGGCGATAGAGCAGCCCCCAGCGCATCGCCCAGACCGTGGGTGTGCCTTGTATGGTGGCTTGCTCGTAGTAATATCCGTGGAGCGTGCTGGTCCGTGCGTAGGCCACCGTGTACTCCACCAAGCCTTCATCACTCCACAGGTACTCCAGTCCGGCCAACGCAGTGAAGCGCCCGAAAGTGGCGGTCAGCTCCGCGCCGGCACCCAGCGTGAAGGTGTTGCGCTGAAGAACAGTGGCGCTCATCCAGGTGGTCGTGTACACCGTGTCGCCAATGTTATTGTCGATGTGCGTTCCGGAGGAACGTGACCCCCCGCCTTGCGTGAGCGCACCTTCATCCATGAACGACCAGACCATGGAAACATGGGGGATGAAAGCAATGCGCTTGGACCATAGAGGAAAGCGCTGACCGATGCGCAAAGGAAGGCTTGTGTAGGACAAAAGCGGTGTGGTGTTCTTGTGGGTGGCCACGCCCAGGTCGTGCACTGTGCAGTATTGCGATTGCTTGTGGCGCATCCAGCCGAGGGAAAGCATGGTGTTGCCCAGAGCCACACGGCCGCCAATGCCCCAGAAGCCATCGGTATGCATGCCTGTGCCGATACGCTGAGCGGGTGCTAGCAGCTCCGGACTGCGCCATACGATGCCGCCTTCTCCCTGCACGTGTAGTTCCTCCTTCCACCAAGGAAGTGGAGACACGGATTGTGCGCTGACGGAACTCTCAAGCAGGAGCCCACAGCAGATCATTGCTGAACATCCTATCAAGTGTACGCTCATGGTCGATCGAAGTTACAGCCGCAACGTGTATGGTCGTTATCCATGACCACACTTTTCGACCCACAAGAGAAGCGGTTCGTGATCCCCGGATACTCGCGCTCGGGGCTGCGTTCGGTGTGCTACTGTCGGATGCCTGTGCGACCTCACATCCACCGCGGCCAAGCCAAATACCACTTCGTTACCGGCCGCGCCAGCGCCTGTATGCCCAGGTTGTCGCTGGCCTCGGCAATGTCGTGCGTGCTGCCGTCCTTGTAGAGCAGTTCGATGCGGTCCTTGGCGGGGTCGTAGGCGTTGTTGACGATGCTGCCGGTGAGCGGACTTGGTAGGTGGTTGTCTATGGAGTGATGCTCCGAGAGCCCAAGAAGACTTCGTTCAAGACTTCCTGTGCAACGGATCGACTGCTGTTGTGAAGCCCTACTTCCTTCACCTGAGTGCAGCTGCCGTTCTCTTCCAAGATCAGTTCTACAACGTTGTAGCAGATCGTGCAGCCGGTTATCACCTTAGCTTGAACCACGATGTCCTGGTCTTTCCTTATGGAATGCGCCATGATGGCATAGGTCCCTGGCCTGGGTGCGTACCTCCATCGTTCACCGAAATGAGCATCCAGACTGATCACCAAAATGTTGTCTTGCCTTTTCCAATGGAGATTGTTGTTCCTTGAGTCATCACAAAGAAGTAGAAGGCCGTTCTCGTCAATATGGATGGATGTATAGCTCAGTCGATGGTCATTCAAAACGAAGTAGTCCGTCACCAAGCTGTCCCTGACCTTTAGAAGTAATGAGAAGGCCCGTGCTTCCGTATAGCTCTTCGCTTGAGTGAGAACGTAAATGCTGTCATTCAACTTGGACGACTCATAGAGCTTGGTCGCCATTGCAACGTCTCGTTCAGGCAGGCCGATGAGGTCCTTGAAATTGTTCGGCCGGATATCGCCGGTGATCGGGTCGAGGACCTTGTCACCCACGATCATATCCAAAGGATGGTCAGGTAATTTTTGCTCGAGCTCCAATTGTCGAGCACCGTCTTCGATCGGGGATGAGCACGAAGAGAGCAGCATCGCCGAGCAGATGATCGCAGCTGTTGCAATAACAAGCCGATGGAATACCATGCATCGAATTTAATCGCCCACCCACCTCGGCCACGCCAAATACCACTTCGTTACCGGCCGCGCCAGCGCCTGAATGCCCAGGTTGTCGCTGGCCTCGGCGATGTCACACCGGTCATTGGCCGGGTCATTCGAGATGCTTGCGTCGTAACTCACGTTTCCCATGGAAGATCCGTACGATCTGGAGTTCCATGGCAGTGATACGGTGTATGATGCGATAAGGCCCGAACGCGATCTCTCGGATAGAACGGTCCTTGAATTCTCTCACCATATGCCCGGTCATCGGATGTGCTCCCAGGAATTGGACACGCTCCATCAGCCGTTCTACGAAGCGACGGGCGTTTTAGGGGGAATCGAGTGCGATCGTGTCATGGATCGCATGCAGGTCTCGCTTGGCACTGGGGGACCATGTCACTTACGCCATTTGCGCTTGAATGAGGCCATGACCTTCTCGTGCGGTATACCCTTGCCGTCCTTCAGTTCAGCAAGCCCCTTTTCCACCTGCTCAATGAAGACCAAGCGCTCCAGGAGCTCATCCAACTGGAACTCATCGGGCATGGACTTGAGCGTGGCTTGTGCGGTGCGCTTCTTCATGGTCTTCAAAGATAAAGAGCGATAGAGGGCTGCGCATCACACCCACCGCGGCCACGCCAAGTACCACTTCGTTACCGGCCTCGCCAGCGCCATTATACCCTGGTTGTCGCTGGCTTCGGCGATCATCATCCACCGGTTGCGATGAGCGTGACCAGCCAGGCAATTACGACGACAAAGAGAATACCCCGCAGGAGCATCCGTGTTTCTGGAGACCATCTTGGAAACAAGAGCAGGATCGCAAAGAGGAGAGCGGTGAATGGGAATGGCCTGTATTGCTCTTTTACGCTTTCTGTGGGGTACCACTTGGTAGATGAGGTCCTGTAGCTGCGATAACGTACCACCTTGCTCGTGATGGCGCTGAGGTCGACATCTATGGAATCACCGACGGCGAAATTGTTCGCTGTACGTTGTGTCCAGATTCGGCTTCCGTTCAACAGGTAAATATTCGACCAATAGCGCATATGGCCCGAACCAACTCCGTAGTGCCGACCTTCGAACGATCCGAATTCGGAAACTTGGACGATCACGGTTGCTCGCCTGTGTGTCGGCAAGTTGGTGTCGAGGACCGAAGTGAGACCGCCAATAATTACGAGCACATAGATCAAACGAACAGGGAGTGGGTCGTGCGTGCTGAACAACAAGCGATGTAACCGCGACTTGCCAACCACGTTCCTTTCCACTTTTCCGACCTTCTTCATGCACCTACCCACCGCGGCCACGCCAAGTACCACTTCGTTACCGGCCGCGCCAGCGCCTGTATGCCCAGGTTGTCGCTGGCCTCGGCAATGTCGCGCAGCGTGCCATCCTTGTAGAGGAGCTCGATGCGGTCCTTGGCGGGATCGTAGGCGTTGTTCACGATGCTGCCGGTGATCACGAAGTGGGCCGCATCCGCCACGGGGATGCCCAAGAGCACCGACACCTGTTGGCGTAGTTCGGCCACACGCGTATCCTCCCAGGGGATGTTCTGCAGCCGGATGCGCAGGTTGCGGCGGTGTACCAGATCGGTGGCGAGATGGGCCAGCACCTTGTCCGGGTGATCGCACCACACCTTCACGGCACCCATGATGTCGTGGTCGTCCAGCTTCAGGAAGTCGGCCAGCACGGCGGGGTCGTTGAAGCTGGCGCGGTCCAGGCGGGCGCTGAGGAAGCGCAGCAGGGCAGGGGAGGCGAAGAGCGGCGTGCCTTGCAGTGCCAGCTCTTTCGCGCGGCGCAGCGTTTCCACCAACATCATCTCGCAGGCCACCACGGTCTTGTGCAGGTACACCTGCCAGTACATCAGCCGCCGCGCCACCAGGAACTTTTCGATGCTGTAGATCGCCTTCTCTTCCACCACCAAGCGGTCGTCCACCACTTGCAGCATTTTCAGGATGCGCTCCCCGCCGATCACGCCTTCGCTGACGCCGGTGTAGAAGCTGTCGCGGTTCAGGTAGTCCAGGCGGTCCACATCCAGCTGGCTGCTCACCAACTGGTGCAGGAAGTGCTTGGGATATTGGTTGCGGAAGATGCGGATGCCGAGGTCCAGCGCGCCACCGAACTCGGCATTGAGCGCGTCCATCACCAGGGCGCTCACCGCTTCGTGACCGATGCCCTCCACCAGGCTGTGCTCCAGCGCGTGGCTGAAGGGCCCGTGCCCCACATCGTGCAACAGAATGGCGATGCGGGCACCGAGCGCTTCTTCTTCAGTGATGTCATGCCCTTTGGCACGAAGCGTTGCGATGGCCTCGCCCATCAGGTGCATCGCCCCCAAGGCATGGTGGAAGCGCGTGTGCAAGGCTCCGGGGTACACCAAGTGCCCAAGCCCCAATTGCTTGATGTACCGCAGCCGCTGGAACCACGGATGGTCGATCAGCCGCAACACCACCGGGTGCGGCACACTGATGAAACCGTAAATGGGGTCGTTCAGGATCTTCATGTTTCTCACTTCACACCTTACATCTCACACATCACACATCACACATCTCATCTCCAAATCCCCACACTGAGCGGAGTCGAACGCTGAGCGGAGTCGAACGCTGAGCGGAGTCGAACGCTGAGCGGAGTCGAACGCTGAGCGGAGTCGAAGCGTCCACATCCTCACATCTTCAAATCTCCACATCCTCAAATCTGTCATTGCGAGCAAAGCGAAGCAACACATCTGTCATTGCGAGGCTTGCCGAAGCAACACATCTTCAAATCTCCACATTTCCACATCTACATTCATCTCACCCATTGCGCAGCCCGCCGCACCCACGTTCCGCGGTCGGTAATGATCACCACGTTGTACGCGCCGTTCGCGCTCTGGCGCAGGTCCACAGTATGGCGTTGGCCGCGCGCGTTCGGCACCATGCGTCCGAGGGCATCCACTACGCGCACTTCGAGCAGTCGGCCATGCGAATCTTCGAGTTGGATCTGGTAGAGGCCATGCTCGTTCTGCGGGATCAGTTTGGGTCCGCTCAGGGCCATGCGCTCATCGATGCTGGCGAAAGGCGAGAGGTACAGATCGGCCTGCCAGATGCCGCGACCGAACGTTGCGGCGCGCAGTTTCCCGCTGGCGTGGTTCACCTCCAGTTCGCTCACCACCACGTTGGGCAGTCCATCGCCGAACACCTGCCACTCGGTATTGAAGTCGTCGCGGTAGAACACGCCCATGTCGGTGCCGATGTAAACGGCGTTGGGCGAGTTGGCCTGGGTTACGATGCTGTTCACCGGCACGTTGGGCAGGCCTGCGCTGCGGTTGATCCAGGTCGCGCCGCCATCGAGGCTTTCGTACACCTTCTGGCCGGCGTTGGTGCCGGAGAAGCTCACCCACACGTGCATGGGGTCGGCATGGTCCACGGCGAAGGAGGTGGGTGTGAGGTTGGGCAACCCTGGCCTGATGTTCTCCCACGTGAAGCCACCGTCCATGCTGCGTTGCGCGCGGTCGCTGCGGCCCACGTAGAGCACGTTGCCATCGCTGGGTGCGAAGGTCATGCAGCGCACGGATTGGTTGGCAGGCCAGAAGGTGGTCTGGTACCAGTTGTTGCCGCGGTCCTCGCTCACCCACACGTTCTTGAAACCGGCCACCATGCGGGTGGGGAACTGCGGGTCCAGTGCGAAGGGGGTCACCCAATCACCATCCTCGTCGATGCCGGTGGTGATGCCGTTGAAGTTCATGCCGTTGTCGTCGGAGCGCATGAGGCCACCGTTCTGGAAGGAGGCGTAGAGGATGGTGGGCACGGCCATGTCCACGGCGGCTTCCATGCCATCCGCACCGAACACATGCGCCCACTCGCCATTGAGCAAACGGTTGCTGCCATTGTCCTGTGCACCGGCCATTACCAGGTTGGGCAGCATCTCGCTGCCACCCATGCGGTAGAACTGTGTGATGTCCAGTCCGAAGCTCCGGTTGCTCCACGTGGTGCCGTTGTTGTTGCTCACATAAATGCCGCCATCGGACCCGCAGAACAAGCGTCCCTGCAACACGTCCAGCGAGTGGATGTCGGCATGGGTGTAGCCGATGATCGCCGGGTACACCCAGTGCGAACGGATGTTCCACGACGCGCCCCCGTTGATGCTCCTCCACACGTTGATGCCACCGGCGTAGACCAGTTCGGGGTCTTCGGTATCCACGGCCAATGCCATGTCATACCATGCCTGTCCGCCTTCTTCCGTTCCGTCCTCGCTGTAGCCGAATATGTTGGGCATGGTGGAGCGGGTCTCGAAGGTGAGCCCGCCATCGGTGCTGCGGTAAAGGCCAAGGAAACCGTTGTCCTGGCTGTTGCTGCAGAGGGCGTAAACCATCTGTGGGTCGGCAGGGGTCACGGCAATGGCCATGCGCCCCACCTGGCTGCTTGGTAAGCCGTTGGTGATCTGCTGGAAGTTGGTGCCGCCAGGCTGGCTGCGGAAGAACGTGGTGCCGCAAGCGATCACGATGCTGCTATCGCCGGGCATGAATTCCACATCGCGGAAAGATCCGGAGAGCATTTGCAGCCAGGAGTCGCCCGCATCCGTGGTGGCCCAAAGGCCGTTGCTGGTGGCGCAGTACAGTACATCGGGGTTGTTGGGGGCCATGCGCAGGGCGCGGGTGGTTCGGCTCTGGCTGATGTTCCAGTCGAGGCCGGTGGTCTGCCAGGTGGCGCCGCCATCGGTGCTCTTGAGCACGCCGGCGCTGTAGGTGTCGGCGCCGTCACCATCACCGGTGGCGATGTAGATGATGTCGGTCTCCGTGGGGTGGATGGCGATGCCGGAAACACCCATGGAGGGCAGGTTGGTGAAGAGCGGGACCCAGGTGTTGCCATCGTCGCGGCTGCGCCAGAGGCCGCTGCTGGGCGTGCCCACATAGATGGTGGTGGGGTCCACAGGGTCCAATGCGATGCAGTTCACGCGGCCGTTGCCGGGGTTGTAGGAGAAGCTCACCCACTGCATGGGACCCATCGGCTCCCACTGGGAGATGTCGCGCGTGTTGCTGCGGGCGGCGCGCATGGCCTCCACCTCCTGCATGGCTTCCAGGAACGCGGCCGGGTCCAGCCGTTCGCCGCTGGGCCAGGTGCGCTGCTCGTGGAACCAGTACCAGCGCTGGAACTGCTTCCAGCCCTTGCCGCGCTCGTACCCACGCCCTTCCCATTCGGCATCGAAGGCGGCCTTCACCTCGTGCAGGTTGGTGGCATCGTCCATCATCAGGTCCACCCACTGTTGGGCAAGGGTCGGGGCACTAACGCTCAACAGCAACAGGCCGGTGGCCAGGGTACGCATCTTCATGGTCTTCACGTGCTTGCAGGGAGTGCGAAGTTAGCGGTGCCTCCACAGGTGGCGCTACCTTCACCCCGCCGGACAACACCGCTCCCGGATCCACGTTGTCCGTTCATGTCCACGACCAAGAACGAAGTCCGCGTACCTACCGGTACACCCATTCCCACCATGACCGCCAACATCCTTTGGGCCGACGATGAGATCGATCTGTTGCGCCCACACGTACTTTTCCTCCAGGCCAAAGGCTACGTAGTAGATACCGTGAACAACGGGCTGGACGCCGTGGAGCGTTCCGCCGCCAAGGAGTACGATATCATCTTTCTCGATGAGAACATGCCCGGCCTCAGCGGGCTGGAGACGCTCAACCGGATCAAGGCCGCGCAACCGCACGTGCCCATCATCATGATCACTAAGAGCGAGGAGGAGCACATCATGGAGGAGGCCATCGGTGGCAAGATCAACGACTACCTGATCAAGCCCGTGAACCCCAACCAGATACTGCTCTCGCTGAAGAAGCACTTGGAAGGCCGAAGGCTGGTGAGCGAGAAGACCACCAGCAGCTACCAGCAGCAGTTCCGCCAACTGGGCATGCGCCTGGGCGACCGCATGGATGCCGAGGAATGGAAACAGCTCTACAGCGAGTTGGTGAAGTGGGAACTGGACCTGGTGGGCGGCCAGGACCAAGGCATGACCGAGATCCTGCGCAGCCAGTGGAACGAGGCCAACGACCAGTTCTGCCGTTTCGTGGAGAAGAACTACCTGGATTGGCTGAACAAGCCCGGCAGCGATGCGCCCCTGATGAGCCACCAGCTCTTCAAGGCCAAGGTGGCACCGCTGATCGATGAGAAACAAGCACCGCTCTTCCTGGTGCTGATCGACAACCTGCGGCTCGACCAATGGCGCGTGCTGGAACCCATCGTGGGCGAGTTCTTCCGCACGGAAGAGCAGGGCATGTTCTACAGCATCCTGCCCACCGCCACACAGTATGCGCGCAACGCGCTCTTTGCCGGCATGATGCCCAGCGAGATAGAAAAGCGTTACCCCGGCAAATGGGTGAGCGAGGAACACGAAGGCAGCAAGAACGCACACGAGGAGGAGTTCATCGGTGGGCAGTTGAAGAGCTTGGGCAAGAACGTGAAGTACAGCTACCACAAGATCCTCAACCTCAACGCCGGCCGCAAACTCGCCGAAAGCCTGGACAACCTGATGGGCAACGCGCTCAACGTGGTGGTCTACAACTTCGTGGACATGCTGAGCCATGCGCGCACCGAGATGGAGGTGATCCGCGAGCTGGCCGACGACGATGCCGCCTACCGCAGCCTCACCAAGAGCTGGTTCGAGCACTCACCCTTGTTCGACATCATCAAGGGCATTGCCGAGCGCGGCGGCCGCATGGTGATAACCACCGACCACGGCACCATCCGCGTGGGCGAACCCAGCAAGGTGGTGGGCGACCGCAACACCAACTCCAACCTGCGCTACAAGTTCGGCCGCAACCTCAGCTACGAGGACCGCGATGTGCTGGTGGTGAAGGACCCCGCCAAGGCCTTCCTGCCCCGCGTGAACGTGAGCACCGTGTACATCTTCGCCAAGCAGGACAAGTTTTTCGTGTACCCCAACAACTACAACCACTTCGTCACCTACTTCCGCCACACCTTCCAACACGGCGGCATTAGCATGGAGGAGATGATGGTGCCTTGGGTGGTGATGAAAGCGAGGTAAGGGCGATGTGGAGATGTGTTGCTTCGCGGAGCCTCGCAATGACAGATGTGGAGATGTGATGATGCGGGAATGTGATGACAGGTCGGGATACATCTTCACATCGTGATCATTTCCACATCTTCACCCCCTGTGATCAGCACTCTCACCCTTCGCAAACCCTCCGAGGCACCGGCCATCGCGCGCCTCATCCTGGATGGCTATCCGCAGCATCGTGTCTTCGCGTTGCACGGTGATCTTGGCGCGGGCAAGACCACGCTCATCAAGGCTTTCTGCCAGGCATTGGGCGTTGAGGACGGCACCAGCAGCCCCAGCTTCGCCATTGTGAACGAGTACCGCGCGGCCAACGGTGAGCCCGTGTACCACTTCGACCTCTACCGCTTGAAGGATGCGGGAGAACTCGATGCCATCGGCTTCACCGAGTACGTGGACAGCGGCCACTACTGCTTCATCGAATGGCCCGAACTGGCCGGGGAACTGCTGCCGGTGGATGCGATGCACGTGAAGCTGGAGGAGACCGCTAACGGTGCCCGCACCATTACCCTCACGGAAGCCGCATAGTAGGATGAGCCTTATTGCTTCACGATGCGCAGCACCTGCTGGGCATTGTCAACATTTGCGCGCAACCAGTACACACCGCTCTGCATTGCTCCCATGTCCATGCTGGCGATGCTGCCCGTGGTGTTGAAAGCATGCACGGTCCGCCCCATGGCGTCGAGGATGGTGATCTGCACGGTGCCGTTGGGTGGCAGACCGCTCAGCAGAAGTTGCGCTTCAGTGGGGTTGGGCCAGGCCTGCAAGCCTTGTTCCGGTGTGTTGTTCCGGTCAAGCCCGGTGTTGATGACCACCAGCACTTCCGAAGTTGCGGAACCCACGCAGCCGTCCTCGTTGGTGTAGCTCACGCTGTATGATCCGTTCACCGTGGGCACGTAGCTCTGGCCGTTGGCACCGGCGATCGGCTCGTCGTTCAGGAACCATTGGATCGCTCCGCTGAATGCCGGTGTTGCTATGAGCGTGATACCGTCCTGTGCGATCGCTGGCTGCGGCACCTCGTCCGGCAGCCCGGTGAACTCCGTCACGAAGAAGCCCCTGTTCTGGATGCGCTCCACACAGCTCAGCACCCATGGCGAAAGGGTGTTCAGCTGGCCGCACACCACATAGTGGCCATCGCCCTGGGCAACAAGCGCGAAGGCGAAACTCTGTAGCGCGTTCGGCAACTGTGCCGGTACACCGGTGTGGAAGCCGGTGAGGAACTCACCATTCGTGTTGATCTCCCCAACAAAGCCCTTGCCCGTGGCCGATGCCGTGATCACCGCACTACCGAATGTGAGGGTGGAAGATCCATGCTGCCCGCAGAGGTAGAGGCTGTTGCCATCGTCCTTTACGATGAGGCCGTAGGCAAAAGCGCCTGCCGTGGAGTTGAGTTGGCGCATCCACAATGGGGTGCCGTCCGCATCCATCTTCAGCACGGCATCGATGCCGTTCACCAACGTGGTATTGGTGATCACATCAGGCCCGAAGGGGATGGGCGTGTTGAAGCCGAGCGTGGCGCAGGCGTAGATGTTGTCGGCCGCGTCCACCACCAGCGGGATGTTGTGGATGAAGCGGTCCTGGAAATTGCCGTGTGAGCGGTACCAGTGGGTCGTTATCAGATCGGCGCTGCAACGCAGGAAGAAGTAGCGGTTCAAGGCTGCGGCTTGTGCGTCGCCCGGCTGGCTCGGCTCGGTGCCGAAGGCGAGCTCGCCGCGGTGCTCGCCGGTGATGATGATGTCGCCATTGCTCAGGCTGACGGCGTTCTTGAACCACAGGTTGGGAAAGGCCGTGGTCGGTGTGTAGGAGCTTGCGGCAAGTGTTGTTTGGGGGATGCCATCCGTATTGATGCTCGACATCTGCAGGTTGCCACTTTGGAAGTAGAGCAGTCCGTTGGCGTAGTGCAGCATGGTGGTGCGCCCCAAACCACCGGTGGAGGGCATGCCGGTATTATACGCCCAAACGAAGTCGCCTTCGGGTGAGAACTTCAACAGGTAGTTGCGGGAGGTGGTCACGCTCAGGGTGCTGTCGCCCACAATGAGGGTGTTCACCAGCGTGCGGCCCAGGAAATAGGCGTTGCCCGCCTCATCGGCTCGGATGCTGTAGGGCTGGAACTGCGGCCCCACGGGACGGATCCACTGCAATTCACCGGCGTTGTTGAACTTGTGTACGAAGGCGTTCACGCTGCCCGGTCCGCCGCTGGGGAAGACCGTATCGCCTTGGCATTGTTGCGGCGTGTTGCCATCGTTGAAGAGGAAGAGGTTGCCCTGCGGGTCGCGGGCCAGGTCCAGCGCGCCGGAGAAGGAGTTGCCTGGGCCTGCCGATCCGCCACTACTGGCCCATTCGAAACCTTGGGCGTTCAGGTCAAGGCCGGTAAGCGTGCTGGACAACAGGAAAACGATCAGGGTACTTGCTTTGGTCATAGGTGCAGGATTTGAGCGCTGGCAAAAGTGTCAGCCTGCCCTTGGCGGCACAATAGAACTTTGGTTAGGGGGGGGCTTGCTCGGGAAGAGTGACGAGTGGCGAGTGGCGAGTAGCGAGTGGCGAGTGGGCCGGAGTGCAGTTGCCCACTCGCCACTCGCTACTCGCCACTTAGAGCGTTGGCCTTGCGTGGTGGCACTCGCCTCTCTCCCCGTACATTCGCGGTTCAAGCCCACCCCATGAGCACCTCCTCCGATCTGCTGAAACAACTGGCCCGGCAGTCGGCCATGATGCCCCAGGAACAGGTGATGGAGGTGGGCCGCCGCAAGAAGAGCCTCTTCATCGGCATCCCCAAAGAGGTCGTCTTTCAAGAGCACCGGGTACCGCTTACACCCAGCGCCGTGGCCGTGCTCGTTGGCCGGGGGCACGAGGTGGTGATCCAGCGCGGTGCCGGTGAACCCGCCCAGTTCCAGGATAACGACTACAGCGAGGCTGGCGCCATGGTGGTGGACAGCCCGGAGGAGGTCTTCAAGGCCGACCTGATCCTGAAGGTGGCGCCCCCCACCCACGCCGAGATCGAGCACCTGCGCCACAAACAAACGCTCATCTCCGCCCTCCAACTCACCGTGCAGCCCAAGGACACCCTGAAGCGCATGATGGAGAAGCGCATGACCGCCGTGGCCTGGGACTTCATCAAGGACCGCGAGGGCATCTACCCGATCATCCGCGCCATGGGCGAGATCGCTGGCAACACCAGCATCCAGATCGCCAGCGAGTACCTCAGCGCCGACAAGGGCGGGCAGGGCCTCATGCTCGGCGGCATCAGCGGCGTGGCCCCTGCGGAAGTGGTGATCATCGGCGCCGGTACCGTGGGCGAGTTCGCCACCCGTGCAGCCTTGGGCCTTGGTGCTTCCGTGAAGGTCTTCGACAAGAGCATCTACCGCCTGCGCCGCCTACAGACGGACATCGGGCAGCGCGTATGGACCAGCGTCATCCAGCCCTCCGAACTGAAGAAGGCCCTGGCACACGCCGATGTCGCCATCGGTGCCCTGCGCCCCGAGCAAGGTCGCACGCCCATGGTGGTCACCGAGGAGATGGTGAAGGATATGAAGAGCGGCAGCGTGATCGTGGACGTGAGCATAGACCGCGGCGGCTGCTTCGAGACCAGCGAAGTGACCACCCACACCGACCCCGTCTTCAAGAAGTACGGCGTGATCCACTACGGCGTGCCCAACATCGCCAGCCGCGTGCCCCGCACCGCCAGCACCGCCCTCAGCAACATCTTCGGCCCCATGCTCCTCAACATGGGCGAAATGGGCGGCTTCGAGGACCTCATCAAGACCGACCTCGGTGTACGCCACGGCGTGTACCTCTACAACGGCAGCCTCACCAGCCCCATCCTCGGCGAAGCCTTCAAACTGCCCTACAAGGACCTGGATATTTTGTTGGCAGCGTTTTGAGTGGACATGTGCCCATGTGAGCATGTGCTCATGTGCCCATGAATGCGTGCTTCGATCTTGGTTTGGTAGGATGGGGTATGTAGGAGCGTCGATGCTATGTCGGTCGGCAAGCGAGCCCATCAGAAGTTCAGCCGAACTCGGAAATTGCAGAAGTCCGCGTTCAACGAGTGGAGGTACAGGTGCCGTTCATAGTTTTAGCAGAACAACGAATTCCAGCAGCGATGAATGAATTTGATGCCAATGCTTGGCTGGCTTCCTTTTGGGAAGGTGAGGTGGCTGAGCCTACCGTGCCATACGGCACGCAGCGAAGAAAGCCGAATCCGGTGGTGGACGAGACCTTCGAGATGGCCAGTCGTGTGATGGACTACTGTGAACGGCTCATTACGGTCAACGCAACTTTCGCGGACCAGATATTGCGCAGCGGCACTTCTGTGGGTTCGCACGTGCGCGAGGGGCAGGGGGCGCAGAGCCTGAAAGCCTTCATCAACAAGATGAAAATGGCCCATCAGGAGTTGGAGGAGACCGAATTTCGATTGGACCTGTGCCACATCAAAGCGCATTACCCGCACGATGCGGAACTTGTTCGTCGCACCAAAGCCCTCTTCCCGCTCCTCAATGCGATCCTCAGCACCTCCATCGCCAGGCAGACCAAGGAACGGGCAGACAAGCGCAAGAAGAGCTGATTGTGCATTTGCCGCCGATCGGAGTTCTCCAAGCCCTCGGATCGCACCACCTTTGTAGGCGCGTAAATGGGCACATGAACACATGGGCACGACTTGTCCCGTGAAGCGGGATGAGCACATGATATCACAATGAATCTCCAACGTCGCCTCACCCTCTACCTCTTCGGCCTCATCATCGGAGGCGGTGTTGCATACTGGTACTATGGCGATCGCCTTACCGGTGGTGCCTGGTTGCCCGAGAACAAGGTGAAGCAGCGCTTGGGGAGCACCCTGCTGAAGGCCGCGCCACAAGCCCAGGTGCAATTGCAGGCCTGGCCCGCCGATCTGGAGCAAGTGCGCAAGGCGATCCCCACCGCCACGGTATCCTTCGGCCAAAGCGTGCGCACGCCGGACAGCATCTACTACGCACTCGACGGTACGGTGGCCGGCAAGGCCGCGCGCCTGGTGGTGGTGGGCCTGCGCGATTTCGATCGCGACAGCACCGCTACGCTTTGGGAGTTGAAAGCGCGTTGAGGGCTCGTGAGAGCAGTGACCCAGGCATACGGAACAGCCTCTGCCCCGCATCGATCGCTGGCCGTTAACGGAAGCATGGGCAGCCCCCCGCATGGCGGCCAGATCCACATCTGCTCTGCTGCGGAGGACCACCCTGTCACGCGGGTGGAGTTCGACCGGTGCATCCACAGTTCGTCACCTTGGTCCCGGTGGCTTGTTATTGATGGATCGATACTACACTGTTCCACCTTCTGAGAGTTCCGTTGAATTGAACGGGGGAAGCGCATGAATTTCCTGAACGCGGAATCATTGGACCTCCGCGACTGCTTTTCATCCTGCACCTCGCTCACATCCTTTCCTGCCAGACCGTATGGTGTATCGCGCTGAACGGCGCGATGCTGCAATTTGGAGAATGGCGACCGAGGCATTAAGTTCGACCATCCGTCGGTAGCAGGTAAGACCAGTTGCTCCACCCTGGTCCACTCCCGGCGCAGTGTATTCGGACAAGGCAGGCGTGGTAATTACCATGGCGATGGAGCAATTGACATATCACCCCAAGGGTCAACGATCGTATCGCATCGCTTTGCGTCAGCGGACCAGCGGACCAGCGGACCGCATGCTAAAGCCAAGCATGGTAGACCCATGTGGGTTACGCCGAATGAAGAAGCCCCCAGTGCTACTAACACCAGGGGCCTCGGTAGCTCATGTCCCACCAACTCGCGAAAGAAGATGAATACGAGCTAGCACAAAGGTACAGACCCTTGGGGAGCACGGCGCTTGCCCCAGGGGCGCCGGGTACAGCGGGCGGCCACAGGCACGCCCGCAACGGGCAGGCAGCACATTCACGTGATGGGCTGTCTACCCGGTACCCAGGAGCGCCACAACAAAAGGAGAAACAACATGCTCAAAGCACTCCTTCTTTCCTTGACGATCCTTGCCATCGCTGCGACAGCGACGGCACAGCTCAACCTGGTGCCCAACCCGGGCTTCGAGGATACCGTGAATTGTAGTGTTTCCACAGCGAGTATCAATAAGGCAACCCACTGGTACAACCCCAACAACGCCACCCCCGATGTTTGGGACTGCGACCTGGACCGCCTCTGCGGCATGGCCATGTCCCCGGCAGGAGGCAATCAGCTATTCCAGTACGCCTACGAGGGCTCCCGCCATGCGGGGATCTACTGCTGGTATGGACCGGGAAGTTCAAATACCCGGGAATATCTCGGGGTTCGGCTGATAGAGCCTATGCTGGCTGGATCCGCATACGAAGTGTCCTTGTGGGTAGTGCGCAGGCGAATGCGCTATGCGGTGGACCACATCGGTGTGTGGTTCGGGCCGGATAGTCTGTGGCAGAACACCACCTGGTGGCTGAGCGTGACCCCGCAGGTGAGGCTACGGGACCCTGCGGCACCCTATCTGCTGGAAGGCCACGAATGGACGCGGCTTGTGGACACCCTGGTGGCAGAAGGCGGCGAACAATGGATGGTGATCGGGAATTTCGATGTGGCCGATTCAGTGGACGGGATTTTCGCGCAGTCTTCGCTCTCCCCTTACGCCTACTACTTCATAGACCAGGTGGAGGTACGGGAGATCGGGCCGATCAAGGGTGTAGGTCAGGTGGACCTACAGGCGTGGTGGGGCATTGATGGCTTGAACGTACGCTTGCCTGATGCACACCCATTCGACCGGATCGTGGTGAGCGATGCGCTGGGCCGGATCGTACTGGAGCACGGGTTGCGTTCGGGCGGGCCGGTGGTGCGCATCAATGGCCCGCTGGATGCGGAAGGCTTGTACATCGTTCAGGCTATCGGCCCACGGGCACGGGCGGTGGTCAAGGTTGTCAAGGGGAAGGAGTGACCGCGAGCGAGAACACTCGCACAATGAAACGAACAATGATGCTTTGGGCCATGGGCCTGAGCTTGATGGGCGCACATGCCCAGCCTTGGGATATTGGAGGGAATGCCGGGTTGGATAATGTAGATAACTACATCGGCACGAACGACAATGTGCCCTTGAACTTCCGCACGGACAGCCTGTTCCGGATGCGGCTGTATCCCACAACCACCATTAACGACAGCCTCGGTGTTTTCCGATTGCGGAACAGTGGCTTCCTTGGTTTAAGTGCCCGTCCGGAGTTCTTCACGGACACGCCTGGCCCATTCAGCCGCTTGCATTTGGTGGACTCCATCGGGAACAACGTGCCTAACATCTATGCACAGTCCGGCAGTTTCCGACCCTGGCAACGCAACGGCGTCACCTTCACCGGCAATGCGGACCACGGCTACATCGGGCAGAAGTTCAATACGCTGGACCTTACGGACATGGTGATCCACTGGGCTAACGATGTGGGTGCCGCACAATTCGCGCCGGACTACCTGCGGTTCATTTTCACCGGCGGCTATGACAGTACACGGCAGACCGGAGCCCGTAGTTTGGAAGGTGCCGAAGGCATGCGCTTGTATCCGGTGAATGACACCTCCATATTCGTTGGTGTCGGCGATTTCTTCAAAGCATCAGTGGACGGTGGATTTAATATTCGGCCAAGCGAACGATTGGACGTGCTGGACGGCCGGGTACGGATCAGGCAACTACCTACTGAACTGGAGGCGGACACAGTGGAGAAATTCGTGGTGGTGAACGAGGATGGTGTGCTGGGTTGGCGGCCTGTGGCATCCCTGCCCGATAACTGCGAATGGCGATTCCAGAACCCGGCCTCGAACTTGAACGTGGTGACCGCTTTCGGCGCCGGTAGTCCGGGTTGCCCCGGTAGGGACAACAACGTGGGGATCGGTACCAATACCCCCACTGCGGCCAAGCTGATGGTAAGGCGCGAGCCGGTCGGCACCTCCAATGTGCAAGGGCTGAACGTGCGCACCTTGGGTGGCGGGGGAGTGTATACAGGTGCCAACATACTTTCCTCACCCACCACCGGGCACGTTGGTGATGAGTCCAATGGGCTTGTGGTGGAAGCCGAGAACGCCTCCGAACGGATCCACGGTGTCATATCACGGGCCACACTGAACGGGGGCAGTACGGGTTCCACTTCGTTCGGGGTGGTCGGCACAAGCCGTACGCAGGAAGGATCGAGCTTGACCAATGGCTATGGTATACATGGCACTGGTTCCACCTCTGGCAGTGGTACCACTGTGACCAACCTGTACGGCGGGTTCGGCCTGGCCACCATTGCATCCTCCACCAACGCAACGAACGCCTATGGCCTAAAGGGAGAAGCGCGCAGGGCGGATGGCGCGTCCTTCACCAACCTGTATGGCGTGTACGGCCAGGTCCCGGGGGATGCCGATACCAGTTCCATGGCCACGATATGGGCGGGCTTCTTCCAAGGCAAACTGAAGGTCACGCAGAACGCCTACGTGAACGGCAACGTGTACGTGACCTCTGACGGACAGTTCAAGACGAACGTGCAGGACATTATCGAAGCATCGGAATTGATCGCGGCCTTGCGCCCCAAGTCCTATGAATTCATAGGTGTTGATCACCCCGGACTGGTCTTGCCATCGGGAACGCAGTTCGGCCTGGTTGCGCAGGAACTGGAGCAAGTGTTGCCCCAACTGGTGCAGCGTACCACCCATCCTGCGGCCTATGATACCCTAGGGGCGATGACCCATGCAGCGCAGGAGATGAGGATGGTGAACTACCTGGGACTTATCCCACTGCTTATTGCTGGCATGCAGGAGCAACAAGTGCAGTTGGACGAACAGCTTGTTGCCAATGAGACGCTACAGGGTACGTTGGAGGATCTTCACCAACGCCTCTCCCAGCTTGAAACCGCCCTCGCCAACTGCTGCGCTGCCCATGGCAACGATGCCGACCAGCGCAGCGGCAGCATCGACAACAGCCAACTCTCAGACCCCGCCAGCGAACGCCTCCTCACCATCGCGCCCAACCCCTTCACAGACCGCACCACGGTGAGCTACACCCTGGAGCGCGGCGGCCGTGCCCAACTGCTGGTGAACAGCAGCGATGGCAAGCACCTGCAAGTGTTGGAGGAGGGTGTGCGCAGCGAGGGCCAGTACAACTACACCTGGAGCACCGCCCAGCTGGCGCCGGGCGTGTACTACGTTACCCTGCTCCTGGACGGTGAGCCGCTGGTGAAGCGGGCCGTGAAGGTGCGGTAGGGTGCAGAGCGATGAACAACGCTGAACGGCGGTCCTTTGCGGGCCGCCGTTCAACGTTCAGGGGGTCTGCTTCCGCCGCTTCCGCTCGGCCAACAACAAGCCCAGCTCGCGTCCCGTCTGTCCCTTCACACTGGTGTTCTCCGCCGCGCGGCGGATGAGGTAGGGCAGCACCTCACGCACCGGACCGTAGGGCACGTACTTGGCCACGTTGTAGCCGGCGTGCGCCATGTTGTAGCTGATGTTGTCGCTCATGCCCAGCAGTTGTGCCGACCAGGCGCGGCGATCGTTGCGGGCCATGCCGCGCGCATCCAGCAGCTGCGCCAACAGCAGGGTGCTTTGTTCGTTGTGCGTGCCGGCCATGAAGGCGATGCGGTCCAGGTGCTCCATGCAGAACCGGATGGCCGCATCGTAGTCGCGGTCCACGGCCTGTTTGTTCGCGTGGATGGGCGAGGGGCGGCCATCCTTGGCGGCGAGCTCGCGTTCCTTCTCCATGTAGGCCCCGCGCACCAGCTTCAAGCCCAGGTGGTAGTTGCCGCGCTCGGCCGCTTCCAGCGAGGCCTTCAGGAAGGCCAGGCGATCGTGGCGGTAGAGCTGTATGGTGTTGAACACCACCGGCCGCTCGCGGTTGAAGCGCTCCATCATGCGCGTGGCCAAGGCATCGATCGCAGGTTGCAACCAGCTCTCCTCGGCATCGATCATCACCGGCACACCGGCATCATACGCGGCCTGGGAGATGCGCAGCACACGGCCTTGCACCAGTTCCCATTCGCGCACATCCTCGGCAGCGCTGATCCGGTCCTCGCTGGCCAGCTCCAGCAACTGCGTGGGCGAGATCCCGCTCACCTTGAACACGCTGAAGGGGATGTCCGGCCGTTGTCCCGCCATGGCGATGGTGCGCAGGATCTCCTCCATGGCCTTGTCCAGCGAGTCATCATCTTCCTGCCCTTCCACGCTGTAGTCCAGGATGGTGCCGATGCCGCTCTGCGCCAGGCGCGCGGCCGTGGCCAGGCTCTCGTTGATGTTCTCCCCGCCGCAGAACTGCTTGAAGATGGTGGCCTTGATGGCGCCCCTGATCGGCAGGCGCAGCGCCAATGCCGCCTTGGTGAAGGCTTGCCCGATGCCCGACACGGTGGGGTTGCCGATGATGCGGAACAGCCAGGTGGCGCGCCAGAGGTCCGCGTTGCTGCGGTCCGCGAAGGCGATGGCGGTGTTGCCCATATCGGGCAGGGTCTGTGACCGGTCGGTCCGGCTTGCGCTCAACATGGCGGAGTTGGCCGCTTCCTTCGTTCCTTTGGTGGGAGCGCCGAAGGGCCGCCAAAAGTAGCAATGGGTACAACGCCACAGGAGATCACGGAGCTGGATGCCGGCGGACATCCGGTGCTGCTGGGTGCCGCCGTGCTGCACACGCTGGAAAAGCAGCTGCAGCCCCTGAAAGGCGTGATGCCCCTGGTGCTCGGCGACCACAATACCCTGCAGCACTGCCTGCCCGAGCTGCTGGCCCACGTGCCCAGCCTGCGCGGCGCTGCAACAATTGCCGTGGAACCCGGCGAAGGCGCCAAGAGCTTGGAGGTGTGCCAGGTGATCTGGAACCACCTGCTTGACCTCGCCGCCGACCGGCAGGCGCTGCTGGTGACCCTCGGAGGTGGTGTGGTCACCGACCTGGGCGGATTCGTGGCGGCCACCTACAAGCGCGGCATCCGCAGCATCAACGTACCCACCACGCTCATGGGCATGGTGGATGCCGCCATCGGTGGCAAGACCGGCATCGACCTCGCCGGCGTGAAGAACTTGATCGGTGCCTTCCACCCGCCGCTGGGCGTGTATGTGCATGTGCCCTTTCTCCGCACCCTGGGCAAGCGCGAACTGCTGAACGGCCTCGCCGAGATGCTGAAGCATGGCCTGGTGGCCGATGCCGAGCACTTCGAGCAGATCGCCAACGCCGCGCTGCACGACCTCGATGCACTGGCCCCGCTCATCCAGCGCTCTGCCGCCATCAAGGCCGCTGTGGTGCGCGATGATCCGCGCGAGAGCGGCCTGCGCAAGGTGCTCAACTTCGGGCACAGCATCGGCCACGGCATCGAAGCGCATGCGTGGGAAGGGCAGGGGCGGGCGCTGCTGCATGGCGAAGCCATCGCCATTGGCATGGTGGCCGAGGCCTGGCTCAGCTGGCGCATGGAACTGCTGGACCGCGAACAGTGCGACCGCATCGCCGAGGTGCTGCTGAAGCTCTACCCCGCCCACCACCTGGAAAGCTCGGACAACCACCGCATCCTGGAGCTGATGCGCAACGACAAGAAGAACGCCGACGGCGGGTTCCGATTCACCCTGCTGAACGCCATTGGCAGCGCGCGCTACGATGTGCCCGTTACCGCCGCCCAGGTGCAGGAAGCCTTGGAGTATTACCGCCTGCTGGTGCGGAAGTAGCTGCGGATGAGGGGATGGGGGAGGCAGCATGCTTCGCACCTTTGCGCCATGTCCTTCGTGAAACTCACCGCCCCCACGGATGCTGTGCGGGCCACCATACACCTGCCGCGCAGCAAGAGCGTCAGCAACCGCGCGCTCATCATGGCATCCCTGCTGGGCGACCTGGGCGCTGTACGCCACCTTAGCGACGGCGACGATACACGCTTGCTGCACGAGCTGCTCCGCGATCGGCCGGCCGTGATGCATTGCGGGGCCGGTGGCACCACCTTCCGCTTCCTGCTCGCCTGGGCCGCGGTGCAGGAAGGCGAGGAGCACCTCATCACCGGCATCCCCCGCCTGCTGGAACGTCCGCACGACGACCTGGTGAACGCCCTTCGCACCTTGGGCGCCGACATCGAGCGCAAGGCCGATGGCTACCTGGTGCGCGGCCGGCGCATGCCAGGTGGTGAAGTGCATTTCGATTCGCCCATCAGCAGCCAATACCTCAGTGCGCTGTTGCTCGTTGCGCCGCGCATGGAGCAGGGCATCCAATTGCGCTGGACCGGCACCCGCCTCAGCGAGCCCTTCGTGCACATGACCCTGAAGATGCTCGCCCAGTTCGGGGTGTTCCCCGTGATGGAACTGGACGGCGTGCGCGTGCCGCCCGGCGATTACCTGCCCGCCACGCTGGACGTGCCGCCCGACTGGAGCGCTGCGGCCTTCTGGTACGAAGTGGTGGCCCTCTCACCCGGCGCCGAGATCCTGCTGCCCGGCCTGGACGATGACACCCTGCAAGGCGATCGCGAAGCGCGCTTCCTCTGGTCGCCCTGGGTGAACACCAGCGTTACCGACGATGGCCTCCTGCTCACCCACCGTAGCGATCCGCAACCCTGGGAAAGCCTGCACCCCGGCGCCCGTCCGGTGAACCTGAAGCACGTGCCCGACCTCTACCAGGCACTGGCCTTCACCCTGGCGGCGCGCGGCGAAGCAGCGGTGCTCGAAGGCCTGGACAACCTGCGTGTGAAGGAGACCGACCGCCTGAAAGCCGTACACGATGCGCTCGAACAGCTCGGCCGCTCTTCCGCCGTGCTCAACGGCACCTTCAACCTGCAGGCGGGTACTACCACATTGAAGCCCTTCGACACCGCCTTCGATCCCTCCATCGACCACCGCATGGCCATGTCCGTGGCACCGCTCGTTGCCCTCCTCGGCCAGCTCACCATCCAAGACCCCAACGTGGTGGACAAGAGCTACCCCGCCTTCTGGGAGGACCTGCGCAAAGCAGGCTTCGGCGTGGAACTCCAACACTGAAACCAGGGTCGCTCACCAGCTCCCCCACATTTCCCATCTTCACATCACGCAGAGCGAAGTGGAAGCGTTCACATCTTCGCATCTGTCATTGCGAGGCTCCGCGAAGCAACACATCCGTCATTGCGAAGCTCTGCGGAGCAACATCTTCACATCTTCGCATCCCCACATCTCCACATCCCCCATGCCCTTCCCCACAGACCTCGAGATCGCCCAAGCGGCAAGCATGCTCCCCATTGGCCGCGTGGCACAACGCCTGGGCATCGACCAGGAGACCATCGAGCCTTATGGCCACTACAAGGCCAAATTGCCCCTGTCGCTCATCAACGAGGACAAGGCAGCCAAGAGCAAGCTGATCCTGGTAACGGCCATCAGCCCCACGCCTGCCGGCGAAGGCAAGACCACCACCAGCATCGGCCTGCATGAGGGCCTCAACAAGCTCGGCAAGAAGAGCGTGGTGGTGCTGCGCGAACCCTCGCTCGGGCCCGTGTTCGGCATGAAGGGCGGTGCGGCCGGCGGCGGCTACGCCCAGGTGGTGCCCATGGAGGACATCAACCTCCATTTCACCGGCGATTTCGCGGCCATCGAAAAGGCCAACAACCTGCTCGCCGCGCTCATCGACAACAACCTGCAGAGCCGCAAGCGTTCCCTCGGCATCGATCCGCGCACCATCGCTTGGAAACGCGTGATGGACATGAACGACCGTGCCCTGCGCAGGATCACCATCGGTCTGGGCGGCACCGGCAACGGCATCCCGCGCGAGGACGGTTTCAACATCACCCCTGCCAGCGAGGTGATGGCCATCCTCTGCCTCGCCACCGATTTCGAGGACCTCAAGAAACGCCTCGGCGACATCTACGTGGGCCAGCGCTGGGACCGCACGCCCGTCTATGCCCGCGACCTGAAGGCGGAGTCCGCCATGGCCATCCTGCTGAAGGACGCCATCAAGCCCAACCTGGTGCAAACGCTTGAAGGTAACCCCGCCATCCTGCACGGTGGCCCCTTCGCCAACATCGCGCAGGGCGTGAACAGCGTGCTGGCCACCAAGATGGGCCTGAGCCTCGGCGACTACGTGGTGACGGAGGCCGGTTTCGGTGCCGACCTCGGTGCCGAAAAATTCTTCGACATCAAGTGCCGCGCGGCGGGCCTGAAGCCCAGTGCCGCCGTGATCGTGGCCACGGTGCGTGCCTTGCGCTACCATGGCGGTGTGGACGTGAAGGAGGTGAACAACGCAGCGCCCGACAAGCTGAAGACCGGCCTCGCCAACCTGGGCCGCCACATCGAGAACGTGGCCAAGTTCGGCGTGAAGGCCGTGGTGGCCATCAACCACTTCCCCACGGACACGCCCGAGGAGATCGACATGATCAAGGCCTTCTGCGCGGAACGCGGCGCCGAAGCCGTGCTGGCACAAGGCTTCGCGAAAGGCGGTGCAGGCATGACCGACCTCGCCGAAGCCGTGCTGCGTGTGGTGGACGAAGGCAAGAGCGACTTCAATCCGCTCTACGACCTGGCGCTCCCCATCAAGGAGAAGATCGCCACCATTGCCCGCGAGATCTACCGCGCCGATGGGGTGGACTACAGCAACGATGCGGAAACGGCCCTGCGCCGCATCGACAAGCTCGGCCTCAACCACGTGCCCATCTGCATGGCCAAAACGCAGTACAGCTTCAGCGACAACGTGGCCCTGCGCGCCGCACCCACCGGCTTCCGCATCACCGTGCGCGACATCGAGATCAGTGCCGGTGCCGGTTTCGTCGTACCCATCTGCGGCGAGATCATGCGCATGCCCGGCCTGCCCGAAGTGCCCGCCAGCGAAGGCATGGACATCGATGGGGAGGGAAGGATCACGGGGTTGAGCTGAGGGGGCGTTGAGGGCGATGGACTTGGTGGATCTCAAGCTGATCTTTGACAAGGACCCGGCGAAGCATCTTGCGTTATTCCGACATCCACGCCGAGCGCCCTATCACCTCGCGACGCGCTAACGTGGGGTTGCTGAACTGCACCGTCATGTTTCAATCCGCGCGAAGCGCCGGAGCGCCTCGCGACCGCGCCACCTCAAACGCTTGTGGCGCTTGCTTAGCAGAGCATGTTGGCGCGAAAGTAATCGCGCCGTAGGAACAAGAAACAAAGAGCGTTAGGGCCGGTCGGCTGGATCCATTGCTGGTCAAGGGGTTGGTGGTTCCGCGAACCGGCCGGGTTTTCATGGTCACTTGTGGTTCGCGCAAGGTGCGTTGCCTCAAGTTACACGATCAATGGCTTGTCGAAGTCGGTGCTCTTGAAATTTCCGAACTGTTTCACGCGCAGGTGTGCAGGTTCGGTCAGACGGTAGAAGCGAAGGCTATCCTCCAGCTCATCGATCTCTGCCAGCAGCTCACGCTCCAGCTGCTCATACTGCATCTGGTCCACCTCGATCTCAAATACACTCTTCTGCACACGTTGGCCCATGCGTTCGCAGATCTTGGCCACGCGCCGCAGACGCTTGCGCCCTGCTCGGGTCAAGGTGGAAACGTCGTAGCTGGCGATGATGAGCATCTACTTGTTCAGATAGGGGATGTAGCCTTCCATCTCACCCCGGATGGTGCGGGCCAAAAACCGCGCTTGCATGAACGGGAGCAGGCCAATAGGCATCTTCGTTCCGGTAAGCGGGTGTTGGATGAGCTCTTGTTTGCGTTCCTGCCAAGCGACCACAACGGCCTTGCGTCCTTTTTCTGTGAGCGATACAGCACCACCTTCACGGGTGTCGAAGTCGTCGGCCTGCACTTGTCCGCGATTGATCAGGGTGAGCGCCAGCCGGTCCACCACCACCGAACGGAACTCCTCTTGAAGGTCCAGGGCCAAGGCGGCACGGCCCGGCCGTACGGTATGCAGGAACCCGAGTTGCGGGTCCAGGCCAACAGCTTCCAAGGCGCTACGGCAATCGTTCATCAGCATGGCATAGAGGAAGGAGAGCAGCGCGTTGGTGCGGTCAAGGGGCGGGCGGCGGGTGCGGCCGTTGAGCGCAAAGGCCTCGCGGTATTGCGGTTTGATGATGAGCGGCAGTACCGAGAAATAGTTCTTGGCAGCTTCGCCCTCCAGGCCCCGCACGGTGTCCACGTCGGTGGCGTGTTTCAAGTTGCTTAGCGTCTGGGCCAGGCTCAGGGCCACGGCTTCGAGGCGTTCGGCTTCCGGTGCATTGTCCGTTTCGCGTGCGCCACGCATGAGCACCGTGCGGCTGTTGCGCACCTTGCCCGCTATGATGGCGCGCGCAAGCTCCAGTACCACGGCTGGGTCGTCGGCAGCTTTGTACTGTGCCTTACGCAGCAGGATGTTGCCGCTTACACCCCCTTCCAGCCGCGCCTTGAAGCGGCCGTTCATGTCCAGAAGCACCAAGCTCTTGCCTTCGTCGGCCAGTTTGTGCATCAAAGCAGGGGAGACCACCACATTGCCGAAAGTGACAAGTCCCGCCAAGTGATGAAGTGGAACTTGCAGTTTCTTCACGCGCTCCACGTCGATGCGCACGGTGGCATTCTCCAAATGCGCGTAGGCGTTCGGGGTCATCACATAGAGGGTGTTCTCCAACTGGTGCATCAGCTATCGGCTTCGTAAAGTTTGTCCCGTAGGTAGGCTTGTGTGTGCTTGTCGTCCATCACCTCCGGCTGGCAGATCGTCTTCAGGGAGCAGTTTTCGCAGCGCTCGTCGTTTACCGGGGGCGGTATTGTGCCTGCCGCAATGGCTGCACGCAAGGCCTGGGTGGTCACCTGCACCAGCGTGCGAAGCCCTTGGTCGATGTCCACCTCGCGCCGCCGTTTACTGCTGGCGTGGTAGATGGCACCGCGCGTTACCGGCTTGCCCAACATCTCTTCCAAGCACATGGCCTGCGCCGCCAACTGGATGTCGTCGTGGGTGTGTTTGCGCTTCGGGCCGTGCTTGAACTCCACCGGGAACACGCTGCCATCCGGATGGAACTCCACCAGGTCGGCTTTGCCGATGAGGCCGATGCGGTCGCTCCACAAGGGGAGCGACCGCTCGGCCCGAACACCTCTTCTCAACTCGTACCCCGGTTCGTCCACCAGTGCATGCACGGCGTTGCCGCGCGCGGTATGCACGTTGTCCGCGAACACCTGCTCCACATGGATCAAGGCGCACTGCCGGGGGCAGTACATCCAGTGTTGCAGGGCGGAGATGGGGATGGGGTCGAGGGCATCCATCCACGAAACATTACGCCACTTCCAAAACTTCGGGCACGTAGACCTTCAGCAGCTTTACGCCTTGTGGTAGGTTGTTCTCGTTCACCAGTACCTCGTAGTCGCTGAAGTCGCGAGCAACCTCAACGCCCTCCTTCTTGCGCACGGTGATGCGGTTGAAGAGGTCGTGGGCAGGAGCGTTGCCCAGTTCGCTTTCGTGCTGGAACACGTAGAGGCCTCGGGTGGCCATTTGGCCGCGTGCGGCGCTGCGGTCCTGCTCGAACATCATCTTCAGCGCATCCCAGAGCAGCTTCAGGTCAACTTCGCTGAACCCG
This sequence comes from Flavobacteriales bacterium, assembly GCA_019638115.1. GTDB lineage: Bacteria > Bacteroidota > Bacteroidia > Flavobacteriales_F > PHOS-HE28 > PHOS-HE28. Next base: position 823,886 of record JAHBUK010000003.1, read on the forward strand.
GTCTGCTTGGCCAGGAAGGATGAGACGAAGCCGTGGGAACGATACACGCCGTAAGGCACGGTGTGCTTGCGGCCCATGGTGCGCTCCTTCTCGAGGTCCTTCTCGTTGGTAACGGCCATACGCGTGATGGAGTGTTCCAGAGCGACGATGGGATCAATGGAACGAGCGAACGTGAGTTGGACCGGACCACGCACCTGACCTGCCGTGCGTTTGAGTTTGCTGGCTTCCTCACCTTCACCGGACTCCTTCTCGTCGCCCGTTGACATTACCGCGCCAAAGGTTCGGATGTCGTAGAAGTTGTGGCACATCCAATCCCGTGCGAGGTCTTCATAGTGCCTTGAGGGTTTCGCAGCTTTCTCAGCACCCTTGTCCTTCTTCTTGCTGTTCTGCTTCCATTTCTGCCAGGCTTCCACACCGGCCTTTACGGCTGGGCTCAGTGCGTAGGCCTTCTCGATCTCGTTGTTGAGAATGCCCTTCTCTCGAACGAATATGTGATACCGCGCTTTCGTGTCCTTACCCTCAGCATAATTCGCCGAGTTGTCATCATCAGTCTCTGGCTTCACCAAGCTGACGTAGTTGCGCACCTTGCGCTTGAGCGATACATCGGTCACGAGGCCGTGGCCGGTCTCGGCATCAAGGCGTGGCAAGTTGCCGGCATCGGGATCGCCGTTGGGGTTGCCGTCCTTCACATCGAAGATCAGGACGAAGTCATAGCGGTTGGTAAGGCTCATGGGTCTTGCGGATTTAGTTGTTGGCGGGTTCGGTGGGTTTGTCGGGACTGGTAAAGAGCGCTTGGCGTTGGTGGTAGTAGCCGAGCGCGAATCGGCCCTGATCGGGAAGGGTTAAATGGGTCGGGAAGTCGTTCAGTCCGTTAGCTATTTCTTGAATGAGCTTCTCGCGGACAACGCTGAGACCCCTGCTCTCCTTACCCAGCTTGCTCAGATGGTGCTTGTTCAACCGGATCAAGGTGCTGAACACTGCGCCAGGTGTACTCGATGCGGCACCGTAGTACTTGTCGCGAATCGTAGCGTTCAATCTGCCGTCGAGCCGGTTGGCTTCTTCTTGGACCTTCTCGAAGGTTGCGAAGAGTCGGCCTAAGCGATAGGCGTGGCTGGGGTTGGTCGGGTCGAGCATGGGGGTGAATTGGGTTTCGGGTTCGGCGGTGTTCTGATTGTAGGTGCGGATGCTGCGGTTGAGACAGGCTTTGATGACCGCTGCGCGCGCCATCGGCACATTCTGCCAAGCCTGCTTGTCTCGGTTGGCTTGCTCCGCACGGCAGCGGAGCACGGCCATGTTGAGCAATGTTGTCGGGTAGGGCTGAGCTTTTACGACTGCATCCATAACCTCACCACTTAACCGGGGCTGGATGTCATATCCATCGATAGCCTTTCGACTGTTCGACTTGCGGCTCACAGCCTTCAAGATGCGGCTGATAGAGAGGTACTGTGGTCCGTCTGAACTGGATTTCAATTCCAAGTCCTTGAAATGTTGGACCAGGTGTCCTGCAATCTTTTCAGCCGGTGCGCAGACATAGAATCGTACCGAGACTCTGGATTTGGCCGGTGCGCCCAATCCAGTAACATGGAACTTACCCGTATTGCTGCCAAGATTGAATTTACCCGTGGTGGCAGCTTTGAGGAGCGCCTGTAGCGCTTGGGTTCCGCGTTCAGGATCATCCCTCAAAATGTCTCCGAATAGACCTTCCAACTCATGCTGTTCCTCCGCCCAAAAGACTGTGGTTGCGTCGGCAATTTGCAGCTTCTGCTTGCTTGACGACAACAGACCTTTCAGTGCGGTGGTATAGGCAAATGATGCCGCAAGACTTACGGGAGCGTTCGCCCCTTTGCGCTTTCCATAGGAGTCAAATGAACGGGCATTGAACGAGACCAAATTGACCCCTGAGGTTTGTTCCCGGAATATGCCTTTGATGACTGTTTCATTCAGCGCAATGGGAACTTGGATCGCCCCTGTTACGAGGCAGTTGCCGAGGACTTGCCCGTCCGCAACTGGTGCCGTCATTTTGCGCTCGTACGCACCCCGGATAGCGGGTCTGTTGTGCAACGGTTCGACGTCACCATGTAGCTTGAATGCGATGATGTAATCGCGCTCATCGAACAACTCCTTCAGACCAAACTTGGAAAGCACTTCATTCCTTGTCTCTGGTCTGGTTTGCACGGACTTAGCGAACGCGAGTACCGCTGAGAGTCCTTCATCACTGACACCTTCAAGCCATTGTTCAAGGGCATTCACGAAGGCACCCACTTTAACCGCACCCTTGCCTTCGCCGCCGAGAACGAAGCTTCCGTTGTCCCAAAGTAGGTTGGCATCTTTGCCGCTGTTGTTGTGTTTCATGGCCTGCTTGCCAATGGACGGGACCAACATTTGATGTGCGATTGGTCTCCCCTTCTCTTGGTCTTGGATGCATTCCATGTTGATGCACTTCCCTTCTTTGTCCAACACCAACAGATAGTCCACACCACGTCGCACCCACCCTTCACGGGGAAGATCCGCAGAGCGACGGTAGTAGTCGTTGAGTGCTTGCAGGATCATGCGCGTACAGTGTTATGGTCTAATTCCGGAACCTCCATTACCCCGCCCTTCACTTCAGCCCGGAAGAACTTCGGTTGCGGGTCGTTCGGGTTTGAGAAGTCCAGGTCGTGGAGCATGTAGCCAAGCTGTTCGTCCATGCCGATGGGTGCGGGTTCCTTGGTGGTGTCCTCGACCAGACGGAAGTGCGCGGCGAACTCGCGGCAGCCGAGGTAGGGTTGGTTCACGCATTGGCCTTTCTGGGCGCGGCGCTCGAACATCTCCTCGTACTTGCGCGCGTTGCCTTCCTTGTCCTTGTCACGGATGAACTCCAGGTCGGCATGGAGGCGGTAGGCCACATCGCGGAGAAATAGGCCGGCGCGTTGTAAGCGATCAGCTTCGATATACAGGCCCAGATCGCCGGTGCCTTTGTTCATGGCGCTTTTCACGTTGCTCACGCTCACCACGGTGGCCACTTCATTGCGCCGCAGGTTCATCCAGCGGACAGGTTTGAGCACTTCGATCTTGCGCACATGCCAGCGTACGGCGGGCTTCCACAGAATGGCCTCGAACACGGCGCGCGCGGCCGAGGGCGTGATCACATCGTAGCTCACGCGCTCCACCTTCATTTCGGGCCGCGTGAAGCAGGCGTAGTCGCCGGAGACTTCAAGGCAGTATGGTTTCATGGTTCGTTAGAGATCACGTATTGGTCAGGGGTGAGTTGCACATGGTCCAGTTGCAGACCGAATTCGGGGTTGTAGAGGCCATCGGCCACCTGCACGAAGAGGCCGGGCATGAGTTCTTCGATGTCCCCGTGCTGCCGCATCGGTTCGGCGTAGCGGTGATGGATGCGCACGATGTAGCGTTGGAGCTTGCGCATGAGCCAGCGCTCCGGCTTGCCTTTGCGCAGCACACGGATCCAATCTTCGACGGTATTGCCTTCCTTATCAGGAATTAAGTAGCGCACAACCACCGCCACCTGATCGCCATCCTCGATCAGCTTGAATTTCTCGGCGGCGGTGCGGAAGTTCACGGCAAGGGTTCTATCGAAATCGTCCGTCAGTAGGTCTTTGCAGATTCCTTTCTTGTCGAGGTCGCACTCGTAGTATAGTTTGCGGAAGTACGCCTCGAACAGCGACCGCTCCAGTGGGTCGGCGGCGTGGCCATGGAGTACGCTCTTGCAGGCATTGGCTCCTTTCAGTAGAAGTCCCTTCGGTGGGTCTTTCGGCGGCACGAACACAACCACCTTGCCATGATCCAACTTTCCTTCACGGTTGCACCTTCCAGCGGCTTGGGCAATGGAATCGAGGCCCGCCATGGCGCGATACACGACCGGGAAATCGATGTCCACACCCGCTTCGACCAGTTGGGTGGATACCACGCGGGTAGGTGTGCCCGCCTTCGTTCGTTGTTTGATATCGTTGATCACCACGCTGCGATGGGCACCGCACATCAGCGCGGACAGGTGCAGGGTTCCTTTGGGCAAGCGGCTATGCAGTTCGCGTGCATCCTTGCGGGTGTTCACGATGGCGAGAGCGCTTTTGTGTGTGCTGACCTGTTTGGCGACCTCATCCCATGTCTGGTGCTGGTTCATGTCGGCCGGTAACTCGACTTCGACACGTTTCAGAGTCTTGTAGAGCGAATCCGTGTCGGCAATGATCTCGCGGACGTTGTCCAATCCGTTGATGTGCTTCTTGGGGTCGAGGTAGTCGTTCACCGTTGCCAGCGCAGGTTGCGTTGCGGTAGAGAGCACGACCGTAACGCCATAGTGCTTGCTCAGCAGGTTGAGCACGTCCAGAATGGGTTGGAGGTATTCAGGCGGAAGTAGCTGCGCTTCGTCCAGCACCACGATACTGTTGCAGATGTTGTGGAGCTTGCGGCAACGCGAGGTCTTGGCTGCGAACAACGACTCAAAGAATTGAACGCTGGTAGTGACGATGACCGGCGCATCCCAATTTTCAGTCGCCAAGCGGCTTCGACTATTCTCCTGCTTGGGGTCGGCCTCGGCGTTGCTGTGGTGCTCGATCAGCACTTCTTCACCAACCGCTGCGAACGCATTGCGGAACACGTCAGCGGTCTGCTCGATAATGCTGGTGTATGGGATGACGTAGATGATGCGATGCTTCCCATGATGCTTGGCGTGCTCCAACGCGAAGGCCATCGAGGAAAGCGTCTTTCCACCGCCGGTCGGCACGGTCAGGGAGAAAAGACCTGGTGCCTCGCTCGCTTTGGTGCGACATTGAACAAGCACATCAGTACGCGCTCGATTCACATCCGTGTCTTCCGCGCCTTTGGTCTTCTCAGCCATGAATTCATCGAAGGCGCAATGGAGGGCAGAGAGTTCTGGCCAATTCCCACGCGTGTCGAGCTTGTCAGGGTCCATATACCCCTCCGTGTCGAGGAAGTCAGCATCCACCAGGCAAGAGAAGAGCATGCGGACCCAAAGTGCAAAGCCGTTCTTGGTGCCGGGAACAGTTTGAAGGGAAGGCAAGGGAGCTTTGTTCAACAACTCGGGTGGTGCTCCTCTGAGGCTCTCGTTCAGTTCTCTCTTGCTCTCTTCAAGCCCCAGGCGACTTTCCAGGCTTGAGTTCTCAGTGTTCCAATCACTAAGTCCCGCATGGTGTCCTGCAATGAGATAGGCTATCACTTTGCCTGCGGGACCAAGGTTCTCGTGCGCCCAAAGAGCCCCAGCAGTGGAGTGGTTCGGGTGTCCGCCAGTTCCTTCGATGTGGGCGTTCTCGGCCTCGTAGCCGCTCACCTTTGTCAAATACTGTTGCCATTCGGGTTGGTACTTTCCGAGGTCATGCAACATTGCTGATAGATGTGCCCATTGGCTAGATCCGAAGGATTCAGCATATTCACTAGCGAGAGTGGCCACACCGTTCAGGTGTTCAAGCAGGTCGTGGGGCTCGCGCCAGGAACCGAGTTCGAGTTTCGCTATATGTGCTTTGTACATGATTTGACAAACAATTTGACACTATTGCTTTTGACAAGGTCGAAGATCTTTATTGGTTTGTTCCAGATTGTTGAAAACTCCCCCCATGGACCGCCCCACCTTCCTCCGCACTTTACTCGGCAGCACCGCGCTACTAACCCTGCCGCCGTGGGAGTTGCTGCCGCCCACAGAACAGGGTCGTCTTGCCTGGACCAAGAAATGCCGCCACCTCTTCTTGTACGACTGCCATGTGCGTGGTTTTTCGCACTACGATGGGGCGCAGGTGATAGCACGCATGCGGGACCGCGATGAGTTGGATCTGGTGCGTGAGCACGCCAACGCGCACGACCCGAATGCGGTGAGCATACACTGGCAGGGGCACAAACTTGGCTACCTGCCCATGGGCGAGAACATTGCGCTGGCCAACCTGATAGACCACGGCATGTTGCTATACGCCTACGTGGCCTATACGGCACCCGAACTGGAGCCTTGGGAGCAGTGCTTTGTATGTGTGGAATTGCTGGTGCCCGGAAACCCCAGCTTCGATGCTTACATAGAGCACTACATGGACAGGCCGGATGCGGGGTTCAAGTTGCATCAGCACTATGGCGGAGAAACCTGAGTGCGCGTGTTGCCCCTGTTCGGTGCCCCTCACATCCCCCTCCGCAATTCCAGCAAGGCCTCGTTGGGTATGCGCCCATCGGCATCCGCGGCGTATGCGGGCCTGAGGCGTTCCACGAAGTACATCTGCACTTCGCCCTTGCCTTTCACCTTGATGGGGCCGCGCGGGCGGGCTTCCACGAAGTCCATGATCTGGGCATAGGTGCTGCCGCTCACGTTGAGGTGGCCGGGTTGGCCGTTGCTTTCCATGCGGCTGGCCAGGTTCACGGTATCGCCCCAGATGTCGTAGGCGAACTTCTTTTCGCCCACCACGCCGCTTACCACGGGACCGCTGTGCATGCCGATGCGCACGTGCCATTCCTGCAGGCCCTTGGCGCGTCGTTCGGTGTTGGTGCGCTCCACGGCATCGATCATCTCCAGCGCCATCAGCACCAGGTCCAGGGCATGGCTGGCTTTGGGTTCGGGCAGGCCGCTGGCGCACATGTAGGCGTCGCCGATGGTCTTGATCTTCTCCACGCCGTACTTGTCGCAGATGCGATCGAAGAGGCGGAAGAAGTGGTCCAGCTCGGCCACCACGGTGCTGCTGTCCATAAGGCTGCTGTAGCCGGTGAAGCCGGTGAAATCGCTGAAGAGCACCGAGCAGTTGTTGTGGCGCTTGGCTTCGGCGGCGCCTTTGCGCATCAGCTCATCGGCGGTGGAGGCGGGCAGGATGTTGAGGAGCAGGCGTTCGCTGCGGTCCTTTTCGGTGGCCAGTTCGCGGGTGCGTGTGGCCACCATGCGTTCCAGGCGTTCGCGGTCTTTGCGCAGGCTGCGTTCGCGCATGCGGATGAAGCCGCCGAGCCCCAACAGCAGGAAGGCGCCGGAACCGAGCTGGAAGGGCATGGTGCGCCAGAAGGGCGGTGCTACGCGGAAGCTGTAGGTGATGGGGGCTTCGGTCCAGATGCCGCTGCCGTTGCGTGCCATCACCTTGAAGGTGTACTCGCCCGGCGGGATGTTGCTATAGGTGATGCGGTCCAGCGCGGTGATGGGGGACCAGTCGGGGTCGTAGCCTTCCAGGATGTAGCGGTAGCGAACGCGTTCGGGGTAGGCCAACGAAACGCCGGTGTAGGTGAAGGTGAGGTGGTTCTTGTTGTGTGGCAGCACCAGGTCTTGCGGTATGCCGCCGCGCCCGATGGCGGAGCACCAGGGCAGCCAATCGGGCCGCTCGAAGAAGAGGCGCAGATCGGTGAGGTGTACGAGGGGTTCGCGCTCATCGCTGAGCACCAGACGGGGATCGTAGCGGGTGGCGCCACGCACGGTGCCGAACCACAGGGTGCTGTCCACATCGAGGAAGGCGGCGTTGCGGAAGTTCTCAATGCCGATGAAGCCTTCGTCGCTGCCGTGGTGCCGTATGCTGAGCACCCGTTCCTGCAGCACGTCCAGTTCCAGCATGTCGATGCCGCGCCGGGTACCCAGCCAGATGTTCTCGTAGGCGTCCAGCAGCACCTGTTCCACGGCCGATGAGCTGAGCCCATCGCCCGGTTGTATACTGTCCAGGCGGGTGCCGTTCAGGCGGTACAGGCCGTGCCCTTCGGAGCCGATCCAGAGGTTGGCGCCACTGTCGTACGCCAGCGCGGTGAGCAGCACGTTGCCCAGCAGGGGCGAGGGCAGCAGTTGGGTACCATCGCCATGGCCGAAGTAGAGTCCCGCATCGCTGGCGGCCCAAACCGTGTCGTGTACCACGGTAAGCGCGTTCATGCGCAGGTTGTTGGGGCCGATGCTTTGGAAGGGACCGCCCTGCGTGGCGCGGTGGATGCCCTTGTCCGTGGCCAGCCACACCTTGCCGTGGGTATCGCGGTGGATGGCGTTGATGCGCACGGGGCGCAGGCCGCGGCGGCTGCCTTCTTCCACGAAGGTTTTGCCGTGCAGGCGGTACAGGCCGTTGGAAGCGGTGCCCACGAGCAGGTAACCTTGTTCGTCTTCGCCAAGGGCGAGCACATAGGGATCGTCCAGGCCGTGCTCTTTGCCGAAGGTGCTAAGCGATCGTCCATCCCAGCGGGCCAGTCCGCCGCCCAGGGTGGCCATCCACAGGTAGCCGTCGGGTGTGCGGTGTATGGCGCTTACGATGCGTGAGCGCAGGCCGTCGCGATCGGTGAAGTGGGTGAAGGCATCGCTCATGAACTTGCTGGCACCGCCGAAACCGGTGCCGGCCCAGATGGCGCCACTGCGGTCCTGCATCACCGCGCGCACCAGGTCGTGGCCCAGGCCGTTGGCTTCGGTAATGAGCTTCATGGCGGGCTGGCCGCTGCGGTAGTGCAGGTGTACCAGGCCGGCGGGCGTTCCCAGCCAGAGGTCGCCGTTGCGAGCGCGGGCCACGGAGAGCACGCGCGGATCGGGCAGGGAGATGGGGAAGGAGGCGGTGAAACGTTCGGCGGGAGGCAAGGGCACCAGGTTGCTGTCCAGCTCCAGGTAGCCGCGCGAGGTGCCCACCAGCACGCCGCGCTCATCGGCGAAGAGGGCATTTATGCGCACGTTGCCCAGGTGCTCCAGGTCGCAGGGCTGCCAGCGGCCGTTGGCATGGCGGTACAGCCCACTGTCGGTACCGGCCAGCAGGTGTCCAAAGCGGTCTTGTGCCAGTGCGAAGGCCGCGTAGGAGGGGAGACCTTGGGGGCGTCCGTGCCGCTCGAAGGTGCCGTTGTTGTAGTGGATCAGGCCCTGCCCATCGGTGGCCCACCAAATGGCGTCGTTACTGTCTTGGGTGAATGCGCGCACCTGCGCTTTGGCCATGCCGGGCACACTGGGGAGCACGGTAACGGAGCCATCCTGCCACATGGCCACCTGCCCTTTTCGGTTGCCCATCCACACGCGGCCTTGGCGGTCGCAGAAGATGGCGGTCACTTCGTCGGAAGGCAGACCTTGCCTGCGGCCGATGGTCTCGAAAGCGAGGCCTTCACTGCGCGCCGCCCCTTCGTCGGTGGCCACCCACAGAAAGCCGTCGTGGTCTTCGCAGAGCCCGTGCAGCACGGCGCTGGGCAGGCCTTCTTCCAGGGAGAAGTTGCGGATGTCGTACTGCTGTGCGCCGGCCACGGCTGCATGGAGCAGGCAGCAGATGAGCGGGGAGAGACGGCGCAGCATGGCTGGAAAGATAGCGCCGCGTACACGCATCATGCCGATCGCATTTGGGATCCGTCGCATACGGCATTACCTTCAACGGCACCAACCCTAAACCTTCCCATCATGAACATCACCTTCAATGAACTGCGGCGGATCAAGGACAACCTGCCCGATGGGAGCATTCATCGCATAGCCCGCGAGCTGGACCTGAACGTGGAAACGGTTTGGAACTACTTCGGCGGCTACAGCCACCCCAACGGCAAACCGATGGGTGTGCATTTGGAAGAAGGGCCCGATGGCGGCATAGTGGCCCTGGACGATACCCGGATCCTGGAGATCGCGCAGCAGATCCTCAGCGAGGAACACGCCACGGCGTAGTGCCTGCCCGGTAAGAAGAAGACCACCCGCGGGTGGAGAGGAAGCGGTCTGTATGCACGGGCCGCTTTCTTTTTGCCTACGTGTCAATGGGCAACCCCTCAACCCCTCAACCCCTCAACCCCTCAACCTCAACCAACCTCTCAACCCCTCAACCCCTCAACCTCAACCAACCTCTCAACCCCTCAACCCCTCAACCTCAACCAACCTCTCAACCCCTCAACCCCTCAACCTCAACCAACCTCTCAACCGACCTGCATCGAAAGGCTGGAAGCCTGTCGGACATTACCGTTCCAAGACCTGGAACTCCACGCGCCGGTTGGTGGCGCGATTCTCCTCGCTGGTGTTTGGCACCAAGGGTTGACGTTTGCCGTAGCCTTTCCAAGTGATGCGGTCCGCGGCGATCTTCTTCTTCATCAGGTAGTCCGCCACGGCTTTTGCGCGGTCGTTGCTCAGCTTGTCGTTGTAGGCATCGCTGCCTTGGTCGTCGGTGTGCCCGCCGATCTCCACGCGGAGAAAGGGGAAGTCGGTCATCAGGTCCACCAGCTTATTCAACTCCTTCTCGTAGCCGGGTAGCAGCGTTGCCTTGTCGAACTCGAACTGCACGTTGTCCAAACGCATGCGTGTGCCCACTGCGGGCTCAATGGCATGGATGTCCACGCTGTTGCTGCTGGCGTGGGGCGGTGGCACGGGACGCGGTGGCGGCGGGTTGCTGGCGCGCGGCTTGGGGCTGAGCGCCATGCCGGGCGGGGCAATGCGCACGTTCACATCGTCGATGTAATAGTAGGCGCCACGCTCGCCGTCGGGCATTTTCTCGTTGGTGGTCACCTCGTCGCCGTAGAAGTTGCCGATAAGCAGGAAGCGCTCGTTACCCGTGGCCTCGAACACACCGCTCACCTTATGCCAGGTGCCCTTCTTCACCACTTTGTCCTCGTTCACCGTGGGGGTGATGTAGAGCGGCAGGCAGTCGCGCGTGCTCACGGCTTTGTCGGTGAGCAGCAGGCCGATGTTGTTGCTGGCCTCGTTGCTGCGCACGGCACGGAGCACCCAGCATTCAGCGATGTAGCGTACCCCGGCTTGCAGGGGTTCCGGCAGTTCGATCTGCAGGTATTCGTGCCAGTAGGTGGGCGTGTTCCCCTTGCCGTAGATCTTGATGCCTGCCATGCCGTGCCCGGTGCGCGTGCTCTGCTTGCCGCTGCTGTGTTTGTTGGGATGGCCCCAGCAATCGGGGTCGTTCTTGGTACTGTAGAGGTCCGGCGTGGTCTGCGTGGGCGAGTTCCAGCCCACCACGTTGGTGTTGAACTTCTCCACGTTCTGGGTCCAGCCGCAGAAGGGTTTCGCGTACTCCTCGAAACCGGGGTTGGGCACCAGGTTGGGCATGGTGTCGTTCTGCAGCGTGCGCTGCACCAGGTTCTGAGCGGAAAGAGGGGCGGCGGCTAAGGCGACAAGCGCTGCGAGGCAGTACGGGCGAAGTTGCATGCGTGCGAAATTACCGGGCGGTGATGCGGCCGCCGGGCAAGTTCCGGGCCGGGTTTCAACAGCTTCTTGTATGAAAGGCGCCAGCACTTTTTCCACAGGTAACTTCGCCGCCCGCTCGGTCGTCTTCGCAACCCAGCAACCATCCTCCCCGTGTCGTTCCGCAGCACCATCAAACTTATTGGCGATGCCATCCGTGGTGGTGAGGACCAGGACTACACCGGCATGGGACTGCGGCGCGCGATCGTGCTGCTCAGCATCCCCATGGTGCTGGAGATGGGCATGGAGAGCGTGTTCGCTTTGGTGGACGCTTTCTATGTGAGCCGCTTGGGCGTGGATGCGATCGCCACGGTGGGCCTCACCGAGAGCGTGATGATGATCATCTACTCGCTCGCCTGGGGCTTGGGCATGGGCGTCACCGCAGTGGTGTCGCGCCGCTCGGGCGAGAAGGACGACCGCGGTGCCTCGCGCTCCGCCATGCAAGGCATCCTGCTGGCCACGGTGCTCGGTCTGCTGATCGCCGTGCCGGGCTACTTCCACGCGGAACGGGTACTGCAGTTGATGGGTGCCGAGGAAGGTGTGCTGGCCGTGGGCACGGGCTATGCCCAGCTCATGATCGCCAGCAACGTGGTGATCCTGCTGCTCTTCGTGAACAACGCCATCTACCGCGGTGCGGGCGATGCGGCCATGGCCATGCGCGTGCTGGCGGTGGCCAACGGCATCAACCTGGTGCTTGATCCGCTGCTCATCTTCGGCATCGGTCCCTTCCCGGAACTGGGCGTAACGGGTGCGGCGGTGGCCACCACCATCGGCCGGGGCACGGCGGTGCTCTACCAGCTCTGGGCCTTGTCCCGCCCCAAGGGCCGCATCGTGCTGCTGCGCTCGGAAGTGCGCCTGGATCCCGCCGTGTTATGGACGATCGTGAAGGTGAGCGCGGGTGGTGTGGCGCAGTTCATCATCCCCTCGTTGAGCTGGGTGTTCCTGGTGCGCATCGTGGCGGTCTTCGGCAGTGCGGCGGTGGCGGGCTACACCATTGCCGTGCGCGTCATCATGTTCAGCATCATGCCGGCCTGGGGCATGGCCAATGCGGCCAGCACGTTGGTGGGTCAGAACCTGGGTGCCAAACAACCGGACCGTGCGGAGCGCAGCGCCTGGCTCATCGGGCATTACAACATGTTCTTCATGGTGGGCGTGGCCATCTTCTTCTGGATCACCGCGCCGTGGATCATGCACTTCTTCACCACCGATCCGGTAGTGACACGCTACGGCGTGGAGGCCTTGCGCATCATCACCCTGGGCTACTTCTTCTACGCCTACGGCATGGTGCTCGCGCAGGCCTTCAACGGCGCCGGCGATACGCTCACACCCACGTGGATGAACATCGTCTGCTTCTGGATCATCGAGATCCCCCTGGCCTGGTTCCTTGCGCGTACCCTGGGCTGGGGCGCCAACGGCGTCTTCGCATCCATCGCCATCAGCGAGAGCATCCTGGCCTTGCTCAGCGCTGCGGTCTTCCGGCGCGGTAGGTGGAAGTTGGTGCAGGTGTAGCCGCAAGGCGGATGAGGGAATGCGGAGATCATTTTGAAGATGTGAAGAATTGAAAATGATCGAGGACATGGGATAAGGTGATGGTCATCGGATCAACCGACTCGCCCAAGGCCATGCCCACATTCTCGCATTCTCACATTCCCCCATCTCCGCATCTCCACATTCTCACATTCTCCCATCTCCACATCTCCACATCTCCCCTCACTTCGCCTCATACCCTTTCGGCCTGCCTGCTTTGTACCACTTCAGGAGCGTGTCGATCATGTGCTCCATCTTGCGGTCGTCGGCCCAGGTGCCACGGAACACCATGTTGCCATCGGCATCGATCAGGTAAGCGCCGTTGGGTGCCCTGCCGTAAAGGTTGAACACGGTGTCGTTCATGTCGTCCACCAGCACGGGGAGCTGGCCCAGCTTGGCGAATTGCATGGCGTAGGCGGTCTTCTCCTGTTGCGACTTGGGCAGGGGGTAGACCTTGAACTTCTTCTTGTCCGAGGGGTGCAGTTCGCGGCAGTAGATGGTGAAGAGCTGCACCTCGTCATTGCGGTACTTCTTCAGCAGGCGGCTCCAGCGCTCCATCTGCACGCGAGCCATGGGGCTGGTGATGCTCACCAACATGAACGCGCGGATCTTGCCCTCGTTGGCGGAGAGCGTGTAGGGCGCGTCGGAGTTCGCATCTGGCAGGGTGAAGTCGTGCGTGCGCGGCACCATGCCACCGCCTTCGCTGTAGGTGCGGATCTCGCGGATGGTCTGGCGCATAAGCTTGTCGAAGTTCATGCGCCAGATGTTCACCTGCTTGCGCATGGCCTTGATGTCCTTGGTGCTGTAAGCGTTCAGGTAGTAGTCCAGATCGTCGTGGAACACCAGCGTGCTGTCCGTGGGATACCAGCTCGGGTCCCAATTGTTCAGCTGCGCGCGGCCGTTGAGGGTGCTGAGGACCAGAAGCAGGGAGAAGAGGATGCGCATAGCTGGGGAATGGTCGGGTAAAAGTAGTTGTCGATCTTTAGGGCATGGGAAAACACCTTGCGTTCGTTGTGGGCCTGATGCTGCCAAGTGCGGCTTGGGCACAGGGCTACACCAACTGGTTCGTGGGCAACGCGGAAGATGCCGTGGTGCAGGCGCTGGGCGGTAGCTGCCTCATGGGCGGGGCCACCGAGCACGATGATGCCATGCGCTGGTTCCTGCAACGTGCCAACGGTGGCGATGTGCTCGTGCTGCGCGCCAGTGGCAGCAACGGTTACCAGAACTACTTCCACAGCGAGCTCGGCATCCCCGTTAACAGCGTGGAGACCATCCGTTTCGACAATGCCACTGCGGCCAATTCCACTTACGTGCAAGATCGAATAAGGCGCGCCGAGGCCATCTGGTTCGCCGGTGGTGACCAATGGAACTACGTGAACTTCTGGCGCAATACACCCATCGACAGCCTCATCAATGTCGCCATCAACGAACGCAACATCGTGATCGGTGGTACCAGCGCCGGACTGGCCATTCTGGGCGGTGTGTACTTCTCCGCGCAAAACGGTTCGGTCACCAGCAACGCCGCCTTGCTCAACCCCTACAACGCATCCATGGCGGTGAGCAACCAGCCCTTTCTGCAGGTGCCCTTCCTGGCCGAGGTGGTCACCGACTCGCATTACGACAATCCCGATCGCCGGGGCCGACACGTGGCCTTCATGGCGCGCGCCAAACGCGATTGGGGACTTGATGTGAAGGGCATTGCATGCAACGAGTACACGGCCGTGTGCATCGATACCGATGGCATTGCACGCGTCTATGGCGAATGGCCGGCTTATCCGGAGTTCGCCTACTTCCTGCAGATCAACTGCCTGCACAGCGATGGCCCGGAGATGGTGCAGGCCGGTGTGCCGCTCACTTGGAACCACGGTGGCGAGGCCGTGAAGGTGTACAAGGTGGCAGGCACCATGCAAGGCACCAACACCTTCGACCTGAACGATTGGCGCTCGGGCAGCGGCGGTACGTGGGAGAGCTGGAGCGTGCTGCAAGGCCAGTTCAGTGTAGTGCCCGGCGATCCCGCGCCAGATTGCATCACCGCCGTTTCGTACACCACTACGATCGGTGGCACGCTGCTGTACGATGCTCTTTCAAACGCCTTCGTTGTGCGCGATCTGCCGGGCTTGGAGGAGGTGCTTTTCACCGATCTGCTCGGTCGTTCGGTGGGTGCTGCCCCTGAGTTCACTGCGGATGGTGTGCTGATCCGCGATGCAGGGCCTGCGGGTGGCATGCGCTTGTTGCGTGTGCGCACGGCCTACGGTGAGCGAACCTGGAAACTGTTTGTGCCATGATCGCGCTTCGCAAGCTGCTCGTGTTCGCTTTGGTGGCCATGGCCCCGGGCTTTTCCATGGCCCAGGAACCCGCCGATACCGCGGAGACCACCACGACCTACATTGAGACGATGCCCGGTTTCCCCGGTGGCGAAGCCGCTTTGTTCAAGTACCTCGCCAGGGAGGCCGAGTACCCCAAGGAGTTGGCCAAGCAGGGCATCGGTGGCACAGTGTACGTCACCTTCGAGATCGATGCGGAGGGCAATGTGCAAAATGTGCGCACCCTCCGCGGAGTGCATCCCTTGCTCGATGCCGAGGCTGAACGCGTGGTGCGTTCCATGCCCCGCTGGACACCCGGCACACAGCGTGGCAAGCCGGTGCGGGTGCAGTACAACATGCCCATCAAGTTCACTCCGGGCAAGGTGAAGAGGAAGAAATGAAACGCCTCCTGCCGCTCCTGCTCCTGTTGTGTGCAACAGGCATCAATGCGCAGCAAAACGATAGCCTGGACCAGGAACGCTTGATCGGTGTGCGCCACGAAGTGCATGCGATGTTCCCCGGTGGTGATGCGGCCATGCGCATGTACCTGGCAAAGAACCTGCGCCAAGTGGAAGGCATCGAGCGGGATGTGAAAGTGAGGCCCATCTACCTCACGTTCGTGGTGGAGGTGGACGGCACGGTCAGCGATGTGCGAGTGCTGCGCGGTGTACACCCTGCGTTGGATGCGGAAGCTGTGCGCGTGGTGCAGGCCATGCCACCTTGGGAGCCCGCCACCCTGCACGGCAAGCCGATCGCCATGCAGTACAACCTGCCCGTGCGCTTCGCACTATGCAATGGCCGCTGAGCATCGTGCCGGTGACCATGGTCACACGCGCCATGGCATAACACGCCGATCTTTGCACCCATGAAGCGTTGGATCTTGTATACCCTCTTCGTGGCCTTGGGTGCCTTGGGCGGCTGGGCCTATTGGAACTGGTACGGTTGCACCAACGGTTGCGCCATTACCGGGCAATGGTGGACCAGTTCCGCGTACGGTGCCGTGATGGGCTACCTGCTTCTTGGCTTGGTTTTGCCCACCAAGCCCGCGCAGGGCGCAGAGGAAGCCAAGTAGGATCCAGCCCGGCTCAGCCCAGCACCATTATCTCCATCACTTCCTCGGGCCCCAGGCGCAGGTCGCGCAGGCGCATCTCCACGGTCCATTCAGCAACGCGCAGGCCCTTGCGCAGCTCCACCGGCTTGTAGTGCCAAGCGCGGATGTGCAGGAACACCGGATCGGGCCAGGTGCTGTTGTAGAGCAGGCTGAAGCGCATGGACTGGTTGTCCACCATGAGCTTGCGGCCGTCGTCGCCAATGGCGGTGGTGGTCACCAACAAGGTTGCAGGATAAAGGCGCCGTTGCCAACCCGGCAGCGGTGAGCGGAACAGCGCCTGCCGGAACTCCAGCCGAGGCATGGCCGCACCGGAAAAGCGCGCCTCCCCCTGCCCGCGATCGAACACTATGTGGATCGGTCTCATGCGCCCACCTTCATCTCCAATCCCATTCTCACATCTGTCATTGCGAAGCTCCGCGAAGCAACACATCTGTCATTGCGAGCAAAGCGAAGCAACACATCACGCTGAGCGGAGTCGAAGCGTCCACATCTCCACATCTCCACATCTTCACATCTTCACATCTTCACATCTCCACATCTCCACATCTTCACATCTTCACATCTCCACATCTCCACATCTTCACATCTTCACATCTCCACATCTCCACATCTTCAAAACCGCCAACGCATCTGCACCTTGATATCGCTGCGCATGTTGCCGGGGATCTCCTGCAAGCCACTGCTGATGCTTTGCACATCCTGGAAGATCCAGGCTCCGTAACGCACCCAGAGGTCCACGCGGCGCAGCGGGGTGAAGCGCGCCATGCCGTACCAGCGGATGCCACGGCCGGAGTAGGGCGGAATGCTGAACACCCCGATCAAGTCGTTCTCGTAGGCGTAGATGCGCGCATCGTAGCTGTCCGTCTCGAAGAGTGCGAAGCGCAGGGTGAGTTCCACAGGACTTGAGAGCGGACGGTGTACAATGTCCTGATAGATGAGGAAGCCGTGTTTCAAAGAGGCGCTGCCGCGCTGGTAGTCCACCGTTTCCACGCGGGTGCGGAGGCTTACACTGGGGCTCACCTTGTAACTGGCGTTCAAGCGGTAGTTCACTTGTTCCTGTGCCACCACGTTGCGGATGCGGTCCACGCTTTCGGCGGTGTTGTAAGGTCGGCTGCGTTGCCGCACGCGGAAGTAGAGTTCGGTGCCACGCTTGGGGCGCCATGTAACCTGCCCCAGCCAGTCGTACCCGTTGCTTGGTGCATCCACCTGGTAGCGCAACCAGGGCGTGCGCCATTGGTCGAAGAACGCGTTCACCGTCCATTTGCG
>JAHBUK010000004.1:0-485000 GCA_019638115.1 Flavobacteriales bacterium
CCGAAGGGTGTCGCAGCATGTAGCCAGATCGCGCCAATCCCACACCAGCTGCATTTCGACACCGAAGGGCGTCGCAGCATGTAGCCAGATCGCGCCATTCCAACACCAGCTGCATTTCGACCCCGAAGGGTGTCGCAGCATGTAGCATTGGCACATCGCACGTTCGATCGACCCCGAAGGGTGTCGCAGCCGCTGTTCGTATTCACGCACCTCGGATGGTCCGCCCAAAGCCATCCATCACAACCCATTCAGCAGTACGGTCATGGCCATATCCTGCCCAACCGATCACGCATGTCAACATTCCTCCCAATGCCCGTTTGCACCACTTCCACTGCTGCTTCACAGAACTTAACAGCTCATCCGGTGCTGCCGATCGAACCTTGGCGACGTTGTTGCATCCAACCTTTCAAATGCACACGACCATGAGAACGATAAAGCAAGTGATGAGCGCAGCCCTGCTGTGCGCTGTGTTGGTGCCGGCAGTGCCGGTGCGTGCGCAGGAAGGAAAAGAGGAAGGCAAGGAGCGCGCGGCCCGCATGGAACGCATGAGCCAAGAGCTTGGCCTAAGCCAGGAACAGAACGACCGCATGAAGGCCATCGAAAAGGCCTATGCGGAAAAGGCGCAAGCGATCCGCGCCATGGAAGACAAGGACGCACAACTGAAAGCGCGCAAGGCCATGCATGAGGAGAAGCACGCAGCGATCCAAGCCGTTCTGAGCCCGGAGCAACAGGCCAAAGCCGAAGCAATGCGCAAGGAGCGCATGCAGGAGCACAAAGGCAGGCACAGCGAAAAGGCCAGCGTGGAGGAGCGTGCCGAGCGGCGCACCGAATGGTTGACCAAGGAGCTGGAACTCTCCGGTGATCAAGCGGCCAAGGTGAAAGCCATACACGTGCAGCACCTGGGCAAGATGGAGCACATCCGCAGCATGCCCGACGAGGAGCAGCGCCGCAAGGCCATGCACGAGGTACACACCTCCCAACAGAAAGCCCTGGAAGCCGTGCTGACCGCCGCACAACAGGAGCGGCTGCAAGCGTTGAAGGCCGAACGGAAAGCCAAACACCAAGAGCGCCAAGGCCGCGAACCCGGCCAGCGCAAAGGCTGATCGACACGTCTGAGAACAGAAGCGGCCCGTGCAGATCCTGCACGGGCCGCTTTCGTTAACGGGTCACAGCCGCTACTTCTTCGTGTACTTGGGGAAAGGCACATCCACCTCCACCAACGAACGCACGGTGCGCGTCTTCACCAGCGCCGGTTGCCATTGCGGCATGGCGCTCACCACCAACAGAGCCTCCGTATCCAGCTTCGGATGCAGGCTGCCTACCACCACGGGGTTGCGCACGTTGCCGTCGCGGTCCACCTCGAAACGCACTTTCACCACGCCGCTCACCTTGCGCGCGGCCTTGTCGTGCGTGGCATTGTCCTTCAAGTATTGCTGCAGGGCCGCTTCGCCACCGGGGAAACGGGCCAGCACGTCCACTTCCGAAAAGAGCCTGTCTTCACGCGGCACACCACCTCCGGTCAGGGTGTACTTGATCGGCAGGTTGTACTGCACCAGCACCGGCTTGCCACGTTGAATACCGGGCTTCCAGCGGGGCATTGCGCGCACCACACGCAGGGCCTCCTCGTCGCAGCCGCCACCAATACCGCGCAGCACCTTGGCATCGGTGATCTCGCCCTCCTTGTTCACCACGAAAGTGACGTACACCGTGCCTGAGATGCCCGCATCAAGCGCCTCCTCGGGGTACTTGATGTTGGAACCGAGATAGCGGTACAAAGCCTCCTGACCTCCCGGGTACTCGGGCATCACCTCCACCATGGTGAAGACCTCGCCATCGCCCTTTTTGTCCGGCTCGGGGATAAGGTCATCCTGGGCATGCAGCAGCGGTGCAAGGGCCAGGCACATCAGCAGCGGTAGGGATCGAAGCAGGCGCATGGTGCTCATTATTTGAAGCGGACCGGCAGGTTGTATTGCACCGGAACGGCTACGCCACGTTGCGTACCGGGTTTCCAGTTGGGCATACTCTTCACCACGCGTTGGGCCTCCTCGTCGCAACCACCGCCAATGCCGCGCAGCACCTTGGCATCCGTGATGCTGCCATCGGGGCGCACCACGAAGGTGACATAGACCGTACCGCTGATCCCTGCCGCCTGGGCCTTGGGCGGGTACACCACGTTCTTCTGTAGGTACTCCAACAAGGCCTCCTTTCCTCCGGGGAATTCGGGCATCACTTCCACGATGGTGTAAATGACATCCTGCTCTTCCTCCACAGCGTGGCGCGGCACTTCGATGATCGGCTCGTGCACCGGCGCATCCACCTGGGCATGCAAAGCAGTGGTGGGCATGGCGAATAGCAGTGCCAGCGCAGTGCCGGCGAAAAGGTGTTGTTGCATGTCCGGATGTATTTACGCCCCCGAAGGTGCGCGATCGCACGCACTCCACCAAGGCGTGGTACGGCATCCTTGCACGCATCGGGCTCACAGCAGCAACGCTATCTTGCCCCGACCATGTTCGCACTGCTTCCCTTCCTGGCCTTGGTGGCGCTCACCATCACCCAACTGCGGCGCGACATCCGCATGGTGGACCGTCTGGCACCGGCCGATGTGCTGCACTCCCCCATCAAGCGCGCGGGGCTCGTGTTCGTACTGCTGCTCTTCGTGCCAGCGCTTTTCGTGCAATACAGCGGCCTGGGCGCGCAGCTGCACCTGGGCAAGGAGGGCCTGTTGGCCGTGGTGGCCAGCCTTTCCCTGCTCATCTCCTACACCTGGTACCGCTACCTCACCTGGCTGGACAAGTTCGAGCGCGAATCGCGGCGCTGGGAACTGGCCGTGTTCCTGGTGGGCAGCGCATGCACCTTCCTCACCTACCCGCTCACCGACCTGGTGGTGCCCACATTGGGCTTGCGCTTGGACGGCAGCATGGTCAACGATTGGTGGTACTGCGTGATCGGCATCGGGCTGGTGGAAGAAAGCGTGAAGCTGCTGCCCTTGGTGCTGCTGCTCCTCTTCACCAAGCAGGCCGACGAGCCCTTCGACCTCATCCTCTACGGCAGCATCAGCGCGCTGGGCTTCGCCTTCGTGGAGAACACCCTGTACCTGAGCAACAGCAGCCTGCACGCCGTGGGCGGCCGCGTGCTCTACGCCAGTGTGGCACACATGTTCTTCAGCTCCATCATCGCTTACGCCATCGCATTGGCACGGCATCGTGGGCATTCGGTGCTGCTCTATGGCGCCGGTGGGCTGGTGCTGGCCTCCTTCGCACACGGCTACTACGACTTCTGGCTGCTCTCGCCCGCACGTCCGGGGCTGCTCACACTGCTCTTCTTCCTGGCCAGCATACACCTGTGGGTGGCCATGAAGACCACGCTCGTGAACCTCTCCCCACACTACCGCGCGGACATGCTGCCCCAGCCCGTGATGTTCCGCTACCGCATGATCAACGCGCTGCTGGCCATCTTCCTCTGCACCTACGTGCTGAAGTTCCTGCTGGAAGGGAGCGATGCCGCTGACGAACTGCTGGCCGGGCAAGGCTTCACCATGGCCGCCACCCTGCTCTTCCTGGCCATCAGCTTCAGCAGCTTCCGTTTCGTGCCGGGCTACATCGCACCCTTCCGTCCCAAGGGCGATGTGTGGCGCCTGCTGATGCCCGTGGTGCAATGGGGCGAGGACCTCAGCGGCAAACGGCTGCTGTTGCGCATCCCCGAAAAACGCTCCGACGCCCGCCACTACATGACCCTGCACCGCATGCTGCCCCTGGAAGGCAGCCTCAGCCAGCGCGTGATCATGGATGATGACAAGGACTGGTACCTCTTCCGTCCCGACCGCGCCATCCCCTTCGACGGTGCCGACAACCACGCGCTGCTCATCCGCCCGCACCGCGCCAACGACACCATCCCGAACGACCGATACGTGCTGATCGCCGCCATGGCATTCACCGCGCAACCGCGGCTGGCCAACGGCAAAGCCGACAAACAACAGCTGGAGTTCACAGGCTTCGTGCACGCTAAGCTGCTGTAGCGAAGGGAGGTAAGGGAAGTAAGGGAAGTAAGGGAGGTAAGGGAGGTAAGGGAGGTAAGGGAGGCCTTCTCCTCCATCCCTTCCATCTCCTGCATCTCCTCCATTCCCTCCATCTCCTGCATCTCCTCCATCCCCTCCATCCCCTCCTACCCCTCCATCACTTCCCCTTTCTCCCCTCCAACTTCACCAAGAACTTGAGCAATGCAGCGCTGAGACCGTTCAGAAGATCGATGACAGATTGTGCCTCCTCCATGGTGATGTACTCCTGATCCACGGCGATGAGCAACTGGGTTTCGATCTCCGCCACCGAACCACGCGCATAGGTGAGCCCCATCTGAAAGTAGCCCATCCGGTTGCGTGCCCAACCCTCTGCCACGTTGGATGGAACGGAAACAGCCGCTCTTCGCAATTGTGACGTAAGGCCATAGATCTCATCCTTGGGGAATTTCCGGGTCAGCTTATAGATACTGCTGGTCAGCACCATGCCTTGCTTCCAGACCCACAATTCCTTGAAGCCATACACTGTACGTCCCTCTGGCTCCGACAGAACGGATATAGTTCCACCCGGCTCAAAGTAGCCTTCGATGTTCCAGTCCCGATAAGTGGGGTCGTTCGTTGCGTTCATTGTTCCATGTTGTTCGGATGCTCACCTGAAAGACCTCGGCCCACTACACCTCCATCTCTTCCATTTCCTCCATCTCTTCCCTTTCCTCCATCTCTTCCCTTTCCTCCCTCACTTCCTTACCCCTCCCTCTCCTCCCTCTCTTCCTTCTCCTTCTCCTCCTTCTCCTCCTTCTCCTCCCTCTCCTCCCTCTCCTCCATCCCCTCCATCCCCCTCCCTCACCGCAACTCGTATCGCATCGGTATCCGCATCCGCACACGCACCGCATGCCCATCCTTGCGGCCCGGGGTGAAACGACCGAGACCCTTGGCAGCACAGCGTGCATAGGCCATCAGCTCCGGACAAACACCCGGCTCCACCTGCACCTGGGAAACACGGCCATCACGCTCCACCACGAAGGAGAGCAACACACGCGTGGTGGTGTAGCACGCTTCATCCAGATCGCTGAGCGCACAATCCGGCGCGTGGCCCATCTGCCGCAGCAAGGCCTGGTCGCCTTCCGGATACACCGGCTGCACCTCCACCTCCGCAGCATCATGGATCACCGTATCGCGCGGCACGGCGGTGTTCATCACCCGGCGCTCAAAGACCCCTTGCCCGGCATCCGACGAGCCACGCAACGCGGGCACGCTCTCTTGCGCACTGGCCAGCGCAGTGCAGCAAACGGCGAACAGAAGATGCAGCGGGCGCATGGCTTAAAGGTAGAACACTTGTGCATCCATCTCGATCTCGCACTGCGGGCCACATGTAGCGTTTGTGCAAGCCGCAAGCTCATGATCGGCGCTGCGACCGGATGCCGATTGCGCATGCCGGAATTGAAGTGGATCAGTTGCCGCCGTGGTCGTCACCCGGAGGATCGTCGTTGCCATGACCACCGTTATCATCGTACTGACCACTACCCGCGGAGGAAGGTGCTACCACATCGTCCCGCTTGCAAGCGGTGAACGATCCGATGACGACAAGCAGAACAAAAAGCTTGAAGAAGATGCCGGTAGGGAGGAAGGAGCGGGCAGGGTTCATGGCCGTATGCGTTTGCTGATGCGAACGTATTCCTACACCAATGCGTCCGACGAAACCAAGTGGACGAAGCGAGAGGAATGGTTGATGGAACGGGATGGTCCGATCGCCGGGGCATTGCACAGGGTGATCGATCGTAGCCAAAGTGTACATCACATCCCCCCCACCTGATCATCCTCAACCTCGCCCAAGCGGGGGCAGCTACATTTGGCGCCTGCCCAGCAACGGGCTTCCGCACCGATGAGCAACGTGTACTACCCCGACTACCTGCAGCTGGACAAGATCCTCGGCGCGCAGGCCCCCGAGAGCGACAAGCACGGCGTGAAAGCGCACGACGAGATGCTCTTCATCGTGATCCACCAGGCCTACGAGCTGTGGTTCAAACAGGTGTTGCACGAGGTGGGCAGCGTGATCGAGCTCTTTGCCGACGAGCACGTGGACGACAACGGTGGCGAGCTGAACATCGCGGTACACCGGCTGGAGCGCGTGAAGACGATCCTGGGGGTGCTGGTGCACCAGATGGACATCATGGAAACGATGACGCCGCTGGACTTTTTGGATTTCCGCGACCTGCTGCGCCCGGCGAGCGGTTTCCAGAGCATGCAGTTCAAGGTGCTGGAGGCCCGGCTGGGACTGCGCATGGAGAAGCGCTTCGGCAAGCAGTACTACACCAGCCAACTGAAGCCCGAGCACAAGGCGGAGATCGAGGCGCTGGAAGCCCTGCCCACGCTGCTGGAACTGGTGAACCGCTGGCTGGAGCGCATGCCCTTCCTGGATGCCCAGTATTGGCCGGGGCAGGAGAAGCCCTTCTTCGTGCACCTGGAGGAGCGCTACACCGCCAGCCTGGTACAGGGCGAGGAGGGCAATGCGGCCCTGTGGCGCAAGCTCTTCGTGGATGGCGATCCCGAGCGGCAACTATCGCCCGCCGCAGCGCGCAGTGCACTGTTCATCATGCTCTACCGCGATGAGCCCATCTTCCAGCAGGCCTTCCGTTTCCTGCAGTCCCTGCTCGACATCGACGAGGGACTGGCCGCATGGCGGAACCGGCACATCAACATGGTGCACCGCATGATCGGCCTGCGCGTGGGCACCGGCGGCAGCACCGGCAAAGCCTACCTGAAAGGCGCCATGGACAGCCATTACATCTTCAGCGAGATCGCCGACTTGAGCAGTTTCCTCTTCGAGCGCCGCAAATTGCCCGCCCTGCCCCAGGCCCTGAAACGGGCGGTTGGATTCGGAGGGTGAGGGGAAATGTAGGAATGTGAAAATGTGCCGAATGTGGAGATGTGGGATCTCCTACGCACCTGAAGCGTAGACCCTCGCTGAACTGTCACGAGCTCTGGTCGAGGGGCGAAGCGGGGACGACCAACCACGACCGTCTCGACCCTCGCTGAGCGGAGTCGAAGCGGGGGCGACCTACCACGCACCTGCCCAAACCCCCTCGACCCTCGCTGAGCGGAGTCGAAGCGGGGGCGAAGCGGGGGCGACCAACCGTCACCTGCCCTACGCTGTTGAATTCGGCGGGTGCCTCCGACCTGATCGGTGGCACCCGTAGCGTCGACCCACACTGAGCGGAGTCGAAGTGGGATCGACCTACCACCACCACCTGCCCACCCCTCGACCCTCGCTGAGCGGAGTCGAAGCGGGGTTGACCGATCGATCAGCTCACCGCATTGCGGACCCGATCGCCGACGAGGACCCCGAGGCCGCCGAGCAGTCCACCGAGGGCGGCGGTGATGAGCACCATGCCCGTGGCGCTGGTGCTGAAGAGCGTGCCGATGCGGGTGGCGAGGATGTGCGCATTAGCACTGTCGGCGCTCCAGGCGAGGATGCCCCAGAGCAGGCCCGCACCCAACAGCCCGGCCACGAAGGCGCGCCAGCCGCCGGGATGGATGAGGAAGCCCACCAGGAGCGCGGCCAGCGAGAGGCTCCAGTAGGGCAGCCAAAGGCCGAGCACGTAAGCGAGCGCGGCATTGATGAGAGCGGCAAGGAGGGTCCTCATGGTTTGAAGGTGGTGATGGCGAAACCCTGGTCGGCGGCCTGGCGTGCGGTGCTGAGGAAGTGGACCGGGCGGTAGGTGCTGGTGTGCCACTCGGCCAGCAGGTCGTCGTAGCGCGGGCTGCCGGGGTTGCCGCTGAGCCCGCCGGGCAGCTGGAACCAGGCCTTGGGCGGCGAGCTGAGCTCCACCACGAAACGTTGCGAGGGACCGTGGTTGCCCCGTTGCGCATTGATGGCGGTGCCACTGCCGTTCACGGGCAGGTTCTCGAGGCTGAAGGCCGGCAGCCGGGCCAGGTGCATCACTCGCGCGTTGTTCAGCGCCTGCCAGGTGATGCTGCCCTCCGCCTTGCGCTGCTCCACGGTTGCCACGAAAGTGCTTTGCACGAGCGCCCGGGCATCCACGCCCAGGGCCTGTTCCACGGTGTGGCGCAGGCTGCTGTCCGCCAGGATGCGGATGGTGTTGTAGGCCGTGGGTTCACCCAGGGGCAGCGGGTGCTTCTGCAAGGGCTGCCACAGTGCCGTGCGCGTGCTGTCGAACCACAGTTGGAAGAGCGCCTCCTCCTCGCGCTGGTGGTCCACCACGTGGTCCCAGCTGCGCAGCAGGCGGTACACCTCGGCGGCATCGGCGCTTAGCGCGGCGGTGTCCAGCAGCGGCAGCAGGGCTGCCAGCCCTTCGCGCGAGCGGAGGTCCAGGCCGCTGTGCTGCAGGGCCTGCATGTCCTGCACGGTCCAGGGGCGCTGTTCGGCCAGGCTGTTGTTCACCGAGCGATTGCGGTAGTACTCCAGGTGGCCGTTGTAGAACCAGTAGGGGTACTGCTCGTCCACGCTGTGCTGGTTGGCGCTGCTCACGAAACCGCGCTCGGGATCCACCTGCGTGGCGTTGTGCTCATGGGGAATGAAGCTCTGCCAGGCGTGTGCGGGGTCGGCGGCATCGAGCACGAAGCGCCCCTGCCCTTTCCACTTGTTGGGGAAGCGGCCCTGCACACGCATGGCGATGCTGCCCTCGGTGCTGGCGAAGACCCAGTTCTGCGCCGGTGCCTCGAAGTAGCGCAGGGCCTCCACGTATCCCGCATGGTCCTTCACGCGGTTCATCAGGTAGAGGGCCTTCTGGGTGAGGCTGGCATCGTGGCCCAGCCAGCGCAGGGCCAGTTGCGCGCGCGCCGGGGCCTGCCCGAAATGCTCATCGTACATCACCGGACCCAGGTGGGTAACGCGGATGCTGTCCGTGAAGGGCTTGTCGCCGCGCACCTTGTACACCTCCACGCGGTGTTCCACGGGCAGCCATGCGTCGTTGTGGCGGTAGGCCAGCCGGCGTTCATCCTGCCAGGTTACGCGGTACCAGTCGCGGGTGTCGCGCGGGGCATTGGTGACCCCGAAGGCCGCATGTTCGTTGTGGCCGATGATGACACCACAAGCGCCGGGGATGGTGAAGCCGAACACGCGGTGCTCGGGCGTGGCCAACTGCATGGGGATCCAGATGGGCGGGAAGTTGAGGCCCAGGTGCGTGTCGTTGGCCAGCAGGGGCGAACCGCTCTCGGTGCGGCTGCCGTGCACCGCCCAGTTGTTGCTGCCGTTGGTGGGGTCGCTGCGTTGTCCATCCACGGTGAAGCCCGCACCGGGGTCGTAGGCGGGCGGCGGCGCCACGGTCTCTGGCACGAAGTCCCAGGGCTTGTCGGTGGGCACGGTGGGCACCACGCCGGGCGGGCGTTCGGGGAAGAGCAGCTCGAAGAGCGGCTCGCCCAGGATGGCACGCGCGTGGGTGTCCTCCACATCGCGGTCCCAGCCGCTCAGGTTGTCCACCATGTATTGCTGGATCAGCGCCGAGCGCAGGGGCGTCCATTCCTCGGGGCGGTAGTGCAGCAGCTTGTATTCCACCGGCAGGTCGCGGTAGCGCAGCGTGGCGATGTACTGGTTCACGCCATCGGCATAGGCGTTCAGCAGGGGCCCCATGATGCTGTCCGCCGCAAGTGCCGCGGCGCTGCGTTCTGCACCGAGCAGCATGCCCTTCCGCCGCTGCCCGCGATCGAACTCCAAGGCCGTGGCGCCCACCACCTCGCTGATGCGCCCTGCCGCAGCACGCGCGATGAAGTCCAGCTGCCACAGCCGCAGTTGCGCCACCACGTAGCCTTGTGCACGGTACAGGTCGCTGTCGTTGCGGGCGAAGAGGTGCGGCACGCCGCTCTCATCCCACGCCACCTGCACCGCTTCCGCCAGCCCGCTCAGCCGCAGTTCCGCCGGACGCTTCGCAGCAACAGGTTCCGCGTTGCGCCAAAAACCTTCCTGCGGCGACAGGAAACGACCCATGGGAGGCAACGGCGCGCCGCCCAGTTCCAGCCGTGTTCCAAGGAACGCGTTGAGGCTTACCAGCAGCAACAGAAGTAAGGCGGTGAAGAGTAATCGCATGTGCAGGGGGAGCCAAGGTCGGAATTGCGCGCGGAGTTGCGAAGGGGGATGAGAAGGAGTTGAGAGGTTGAGGAGTTGAGAGGTTGAGAGGTTCAGAGGTTGAGGAGTTGAGGAGTTGAGGAGTTGATGAGGTTGAGGAGTTGAGAGGTTGAGAGGTTGAGAGGTTGATGAGTTGAGGGGTTGAGAGGTTGAAGAGTTGAAGAGTTGAAGAGTTTTTTTGGGGGGATCTTGGGTCTTGAGCTGTGAAACTTGTCCGTTGATTATTGACTCTTGAGCCTTGTGACTTGAAGCTTGTGATTTGGGTCTTGTGATTTGATCCTTGAAGCTTGTGACTTGGGTCTTGATACTTGAAGCTTATACCCTTGAGGCTTGAAGCTTGATACTTGAGCCTTGAAGCTTGTGATTTGAAGCTTGTTGCTTGTGATTTGAAGCTTGTGACCTTGAGGCTTATGTCTTGAAGCTTGATGCTTGTGATTTGAAGCTTGTAACTTGAAGCTTGATGCTTGTGATTTGAAACTTATGACCTTGAGACTTATGTCTTGAAGCTTGACACTTGAGCCTTGAAGCTTGTGATTTGAAGCTTGTGACCTTCAGACTTGTGTCTTGAATCTTGTGACCTTGAAGCTTGTGACCTTGAAGCTTGTGACCTTGACACTTGCGACTTGAAACTTGAACCCTGCTCCCTTCCTCACCCCACCACCACCCGCACCACCTGCCCCTCGCTCCCATCCTTCGCCGTCCAGCGGATCAGGTACACTCCAGGAGTTCGCGTAGGAGGTTGCAGTTCAAGCCTTCCATCGCCAGCTTGCACCGCGCCGCTCCAGAGAACACGTCCGACTGCATCGTGCAAGCTCAAGACACCGGGCTTCAGGCCGCTCAGCTGGATCGGCATGCCCGCTTCCACCACCGTGCCGTTCACCTGGAACCCCGGCTCCCTTCCCTCCTCTTCAAGCCCCACGGTGAAGAGGCAGAGGTCGATCGGCACCCGTGCTTCCAAGTCGCTGACGGACACGAAGAGGTCCGACCACGTGATGCTGGGCAACAGGTCCGTGAGCAGCACCGGTGCCGGCGTGGTGGCCGCCAACGAAGCGGGGTCCATGCGGGTGAAGCCGAAGCCCTGCACCTCGTCGAGCTGGCAGCCGCTGGGATCGTCCAGCAAGTGCAGGGCGAAGTGCGGCATGATGCGCTGGGTGTTGAACTGGATGAGGATCTGCTGCAGAACGCCCTGCATCCACAGCATGCCGTCCTTCACCGCCAAGCTGTTCAGCGATCGCGTGTAGCCGTAGGTGTCCATCGTCCAGTTCTGCAGCACCCAGGCGCGCAACACCTCCCCTTCCTCCTGCAGGCGGTAGATCCAGGGTGCGTCCATCACCACCGCACCATTGCCCGGCACCAGAAAGAGCCGCCTGCCGATGTCGAACTGGTAACGCGTGAGGCGGTCCACCTCCCAGTTCTCATTCAAGGCCATGAGCATGCCGCCTGACGGTGCGGTCGACGCGGCGAGACGCCCCAGGAGCAGCACACGCGTTCCGGTCTCGAAGACCAGGTCGTACAGTTCCACCCCGTACTCCGATAGGTTCTGGAGGCGCTGTGCTGCGGCCAATGTGCCATCCGCTGCCAGGTGCACCAGATCCAGGTGACCCAGCGCCTGCTCGGAACGCGCCAGCAGGATGCCGCCGTTGGGATCGGGCGCAGCGCGTGTGAAACCGTCGCCCCAAGCCGTGGTGCCGGCCGCATTGCTTTGGCTGAGCGCGTAGGCCCAGAGCAGCTCACCGTTGGCGGAGACCTTCAGCACGTTGAGCACGGGATCGCCGGGCGCCACGGTGTACTGCAGGATGAAGATGCCCTGGTCGGCACTGGGGAAACACTTCAAGCGCGGTGCCGGTGGCTGCTCGGTGGGCAGGCCCAGGGCCAGGCGTTTGCCCCAAGCGGCATTGCCGGTGGCATCCACAGCGAGCAGGGCCAGTTCCAGTTCGTTCTGTTCGGGTACGAGCGACAGCAGCGGCGAACTGCAGGCGATGCTGCCGGAATCGCCGGAAGGCACCAACTCACCGAAGACCCAATCGCTCCAATCGGTCTCGAAACGGCGTTGCCAGAGCGGCAGGCCTTCCACATCGAAGGCGCGGTACTCCAGGGCGTTGGCCTGCTGCGCGCGGATCACCTGCCCGAAGCCCTCGGTCACGTAGCCGTTCATGGCGGCCCCCAGGGCCAGGGAGCTGTCCACCACCAATTGCAGTGGGAACTGGGCGAGCGCCCCTCCGCAGGCCACAAGGGCGAGCGCCAGGGCGGTGTTGCGGAGTGCAGGTGCAGCGTTCATCGACCTTGGGAACACCCGGTGGACCAAAGCGTTCGCTCGCACCAAGGTATCCGCTTGCCGCATACGGGCAGTGGCGGAACGAGGAACGAGGTGTTTGGAGCACGCCCTGCGGGCGCGCTGGTGAGGAATACAAACCGCAGATGACGCGGATGGTCCGATACATATCGGACGCGGATGAGTGCGCTGCGCAAGGGCAGCGGTACGTTATCTATCCGGGCACGCCCTGCGGGCGCGCTGGTGAAGAATACAAACCGCGGATGACTCGGATGGTCCGATGCATATCGGACGCGGATGAATGCCTCCATGGCAGCATGGATGATCGCTAACCTGGCGTGGTCGCGCAGCGCATTGGGGTGAGCCCCATCCGCGCCCATCTGCGTCATCCGCGGTTAATACTGCATAAGAGCACGAAGGGCGAGCGTAGCGAAGCACTGTGGTTCCTGCATTTCAACCCACCACACCGCAAGACGCTGTGCAGGCGACCCAAGCAAGGAACGGCGCTCAGAGCTCCACGACTTCCCGCATGCGGGGCAGCAGCACCTGCTTGAAGCCGGCTTGCAGGCAACGCTCGCGCAAGGACTCGCGCGCTTGGTCGATTCCGTGCACCAGGATCAGCTTCTCCACCACCGCGGCATCCTGGCAGGCGAGGTAGCGTAGCAGTTCGTTGCGGTCGGCGTGGGCGCTGTAGAACTCCATGCGGTGGATGGCGGCCTTCACCGGCACCAGCTCGCCGAAGATGTGCACCTCGCGCGCACCGCCGAGCAGCGCTGCACCCAGCGTGCCCGGCGCGCAGAAGCCGATGGCCAGCACGGCGTTCTCCGCGTGTGCCAGCCCGTGGAAGAGGTGGTGGCGCACCCGGCCCGCCTCCATCATGCCGCTGGCCGCGATCACGATGCGCGGGCCCTTCATGCCGTTGAGCTGCATGCTGCGCTTGGGCTCGCGCACGTACTCCACACCGGGAAAGGTGAAGAGGTCGGGGTCGTGCTCCAACTCGGCGCGCACGGCTTCACGCAGCAACTGCGGGTACTGGCGTGCGATGTGCGTGGCGCTGATCGCCAACGGACTGTCCACGAACACGGGCACGCGGGGCAGGCGGCCGGCATTGCTCAGGCTGTTCAGGGTGTAGAGCACCTCCTGCGTTTTGCCGATGCTGAATGCGGGGATGATCAAGGCGCCCTGCTGCTCCACGCAGACCTGATGCACATGGCGCAGCAGCTCCTCCTCGGCATCCTTGATCGGCATGTGATCGCGATCGCCGTAGGTGCTTTCGCAGAGGATCACGTCGGCCTGCGGGAAGGGTGCGGGCTCGGGCAGGATGCGTTCCACATAGCGCCCCACATCGGCGGTGTTCGAGAGGCGCAGCACACGCTCGCCGTCATCGAGCACCAGTTGGATCGCCGCACTGCCCAGGATGTGGCCCGCCTCGGTGAAGGCCAGGTGCACGCCCGGTGCGATGGTGATGGTCTCGTTGATGTCCACCACCTGGAAGAGGGCCATGGCCGGTTTCACATCCTCCACCGTGTAGAGCGGCTGCAGGTCCCTGGTGGGCTGCCCGCGTTTCTTGGCACGCTTGCGGTCGTACTCGGTGTCATATTCCTGTATCCGGGCGCTGTCCTCCAGCATGATGGCGCAGAGGTCGCGCGTGGCGGCCGTGGCGTAGATCGGTCCACGGAAACCTTCGCGCACCAAACGGGGAATGAGGCCGCTGTGGTCGATGTGCGCGTGGCTGAGCACCAGCACATCCACCGAAGCCGGGTCGAAGCCGAAGCGGCGGTTGCGGTCCTTGCCGCCGGGCCCCTGCAACGCTTCGCCTTGGAACATGCCGCAATCCATCAGGATGCGGGAGCTGCTGCCATCGCTGCGGGTCAGTTCGAGCAGGTGCTTGCTTCCGGTAACGGTGCCGGCGGCGCCGTGGCTGGTGAGGGTGAAGGGCATGGCGCGAAGGTGCGGAACCTTGGATCAATGGGGCATGACCACCGCAGGGTCATCGCCTCTTTTCCTGCGATCCGCCGTGCGGCGGATCCGGATCGTAATGGACGATGGTCGGGAGTGCATGGAAGTAATACGCGATCGGCAGCAAGTCGCCGACCTGGCCAATATCGCAACAGCGCCATTCGGTGCAGAATACAAGGAACCGCGGATGACGCAGATCTACGCGGATGAAAGCCTGCATTGGCAGCATCGATGGTCGCCTACCCGACGAAGACGCTCAGAGCTGCTGTGTGAGCCCGATCCGCGTCCGATATGCATCGGACCATCCGCGTCATCCGCGGTTAAAAATTACGAGCCCGAAGGGCGAGCCCCTCCCGCGAGGCTTCGTGATGCAGACCGAAGCACCGTGGTTAAAGCATTACCCACCCTGTGTTGCAAGGCGCTGCAACTCCTCACCGCGCCCCAACCGACATGCGCTCGGGCTTGATGCGGGCCGCCACTGCGGCGTGCACCACCTCCTGGATCTTGGTGCGGATGCCCAGCTCCACCAGCTTGTTGCGCTCCGCGTTGGGGTACACCCGGTTGCTGAGGAACACGTAGATCACCCCGTGCTCGGGATCGGCCCAGACCATGGTGCCGGTGAAGCCCGTGTGGCCGAAGCTGGCATAGCTCACGCAATCGCAGGTGGGGCCCTTGCCGCTGCGCGCCGGTTTGTCGAAGCCCAGCGCCCTGCGGTTGCCGCTGCCATCGGGCTTGCAGAACTGGCACTTGGTGAACTCCGTGATGACCGCCTCGCTGATGTAGCGCCGCCCGCCGTAGGTACCGCCGTTCAGCAGCAGCTGCATGAGGATGGCCAGGTCGTTGGCACTGCTGAAGAGCCCGGCATGACCGGCCACGCCGCCTTTCAGGGCCGCACCAGGGTCGTGCACATCACCCTGTATCTGGCGCTGGCGGAAGGCCACATCGTATTCCGTGGGTGCGATGCGCTCCTTCGGGAACCGCTTCCAAGGCTGGTAGCCCATGCCCGCAGCGCCCAGCGGACGGTAGAACTCCTGTTGCAGGAAGTCCTGCAGCGGCTTTTGGGTGATGCGTTCCACGGTGGCCTGCAGCAGGTAGTAGCCCATGTCGCTGTACACGTATTCGCCGCGCGTGCCCAGCGGCGTGCGCAGCACCCACGGCAGCAGGCTGTCCGTGTAGGCGCGGTGCAGGTAGAGCCCTTCGGCGATGCGCGTGGGAAAGGTGTCCGAGGCCGTGGGGCTCACCGTGTTGGGCTTGAACTTACCGTCCTTCATCAGCCGCAGGTGGAAGGGCACGAAGGCCTTCAGGCCGGCCTGGTGGGTGAGGATGTCGCGCAGCTGCATCTTGGCGTGCGCCGGGTATTCGGCCGCGAGCTCCGGCAGGTAATGCCCCAGGCGCTGGTCCAGGTCCAGGCTGCCCTGGTCCACCAGCTTCATCAAGGCCAGCGTGGTGGCGGCCACCTTGGTGATGGAGGCCAGGTCGTAGAGGTCGTCGGTGCGCACGGCCCGCTTCTTCTCGTAGGTCTGGTGCCCATAGGCCTTGTTCATGATCACCTGCCCATCCACGGCCACCAGCACCTGGCAACCGGGGTAGGCCTGCCCCTCGATGCCGCGCTTCACGATGTCGTCGATGGCACGCAGTTCCGCCGAGCGGATGCCCACCGCTTCGGGCGCCGCATAACCCAGGCGCGGCAGGGCCTTCACCACCACCCCATCGCCCGCGGCATAGAAGGCGGAAGCGGTGACCGGCAGCGCCCCGTCGGCGTTGCGTGCGCCGAAGATCACCTGCGCCACCAGGTCCTGCGTGTCGTCGGTCTCCTCGTAGGCCACCACCACCGTGGCCAGCATCTCCGGCCCCACGGCTTTGGCCAGGCTGTAGGGGTTGGCGAAGAGCGCCAGCACCGTGGGCTGCTGTTGTGCGATGGCGCGGATGATCTCGTGGCTGCTGGCGGGTACCCCGAAATCCTTGTTCACCCGGAAGGTGGTGCCGTGCACGGAGACCACCACGCGGTTGAAGCCCTTGAGCTGCTTCAATAGGCCGGCCAGGCTGTCGGCCTTCATGGCCTTGTCGGCACGGAAGAGCGTTACCTCGGCGTAGCGCTTCAGGTGCTTCTGGAAGGCATTGTCCAGCTCGTCGCCGATCACCACCGAGGCGATGCGCAGGGTATCGAGCTCGCGGATCGGCAGCAGGCCGTAGTGGTCCTTGGCCACGGTGATGGCCGCGCCGTAGAGCGAGCGCCGCAACTCCTGCCCGTAGGGCGTGTTCAGGTCCTCGTGCAGGCCCTTCAGCTCAATGGGCTTGCGCTCGGCCAGCCCCGCCCACTCCTTGGCGCGCAGCAGCTTCAGGCAGCGGCTGTCGATGATCGTGCTGTCCACTTCGCCATTGGCCACCGCCAGCTTGATGCGTTCGATCGCCTTCACGGGGTCCTGCGGGAAGAGCATCACGTCGTTGCCGGCCAGCAGCGCGCGCAGCTCGATCTCGCCCGGCTTGTCGGCGTTGGCCACGCCCTTCATGTTCAGCGCATCGGTGAAGACCAGTCCGCGGAAACCCAGTTGCTTGCCCAGCAGTTCGGTGACGATGGCCTTGCTCAGCGTGCTCGGCACACCCTTGGCGGGGTCCAGCGCGGGCACCTCCAGGTGGGCCACCATCAGGGCGCCCAGGCCGGCGTTCACGATCCGGCGGAAGGGCTCCAGTTCCATGGAATCCAGGCGGCCGCGGCCGTGCGCGATGAAGGGCAGGGCGTGGTGCGAATCGCTGTCCGTGTCGCCGTGACCGGGGAAGTGCTTGGCCGTGGCGAGCACCCCGCCGCGCTGCAGGCCGCGCATGTAGGCGATGCCCTTGCGCGCCACGTTGTCCACACCTTCCCCGAAGCTGCGGTCGTTGATCACCGGGTTCTTCGGGTTGTTGTTCACGTCCACCACCGGGCTGAAGCTCACGTGCACGCCCAGGCGTTTCATCTGCCGGGCGATCTCCAGGCCCATCTCCTCCACCAGCGCCTCGTTGCGCAGCGCGCCCAAGGCCATCTGGCGCGGAAAGCGGATCGTGCTGTCCAAGCGCATGGCCAGCCCCCACTCCAGGTCCATGCCCAGCATCAGGGGCGTCTTGGCAAGGGCCTGGTAGCGGTTGGTGAGCTTCGCCTGGCGGTGCGGACCGCCCTGGAAGAAGATGAGGCCGCCGATGTTGCGCTCCTTCACCAGTTGCTCGATCTCCGCTTCGTGCTTCGCGTCCTTGTTGCTGTAGGCCGCCACCATCATCAGCTGCGCGATGCGCTCATCCAGCGAGAGCGTGGCGTACACCGAATCCGCCCAGGGCGTGGCACGGTCCAGAAAGGGCGGCGCACCGGGATCGGCACCGCGCTCGGGCGGCGCCTGCCCACCCATGCCCAGGGTGACGGCGGAAAGCAACAGAAGCAAGGAGGAACGGACCATCATCGGAACAACGCAAGGAAGAACGGGACAAGTACCCGGCGCGCAGCAGTACTCGCAAGCACCATGCCCCGCGCCAGGGACCAAAGCTACCGGGGCCCGCAGGGGCGCTTGGGCGGGTGGGGCGGCAGTTTTGAACAGGGGCGTTTGGGGAAGCGACGTGCCCCCGCACCTTCGTTGGCTCTCCTGTAAAGTACCCTGCGCCTCATGGCATCCGTTGCATGCAGGGCCCCCTCGTACCTCGGGAGAGCCATGCGGAGGGTCCGGGCGGTTGCGGTCCATCGCACCTTGAATTCACTGGCGCATGCCTGTCCGTGTGCGCCGCTGCCTATGCGGCCCACAGCAGCAAGGTGCAAACATCAGGGTGTGGCAGATCATGCAGTGAAAGCGATCACGATCAATGCGTACTTTCAAGCGCTCATGTCCTTCGCCACGGGCCCTTGGCATACCCCTCCGAACTTACCGGACGATCCGGCCGAGTGGTGTTTGGTGCTGCTTTTCCGAAAGGGTGCGCATTACCGCTACGATGTGCTCCGATACAAGGACGGTTGGGTGCAACAGAACGGCGAAGCGCTGGGGCCGGAAACTTGGGTATCGCGCTGGGCCTATGTTGCAAGCAGCATCGAGCGCATGAGCGAGTTGCCACCACTTGATCAACTGCCCACGGAAAGCCGCTTGTTCGTTGGTGATGCACTCACCGACGCTGAGCGTATGCGGCTGCTGGTATCCTATGTGGGTGCCCTGAAGCGAGACTTGGCACAGGCAAAGGAAGAACTCGACCGGGCCCATGAGCGCAACCCGAGCTCAAGGCATCTGGAAAGTAAGTTGCGCTGCTTGGAGAATGAACGCAAGTTGCAACTTGCCAGCCGCGAAAAGCGGTTGGACGAACAGCGTGTCCAGCTGATCTCCCTGCGCGAACAGGTGCAGAAACTCACCTCAGCCTTGGCCAAACAGCAGCAGGCCGAGCGCTTGAAGGAACGCTTGGCAGAGGCTGAACAGCGAGCGGCCGCCTACCGTTCCGAAAGTGTACGCTTGAAGAGCGCCTTGGAACAGGCACAGGCAAAGGAGAAGGCCCAACGCGTGGAGGCTGTGAAGGAAAAGGCCTTGCGGGACAAGAAGATCCACGAACAACGCCGAACACTGGTGGACCTTGAGGCCTTGGTGCTCAAACTGAAGGAGCGCTTGAACCGGGGCACACCTGCGGACCGCTGATGCAATACCCTCAGCCCTCCACACCTCCGCTGCCTCTCCTGAAAGGCCCCCTGCGTTTCGTGGGATCCGTTGCATGCAGGGTCCCCTCGTACCTCATGAGACCTGCATAGGTTTCGGAACAACGCAAGGAAGAACGGGACAAGTACCCGGCGCGCAGCAGCACTCGCAAGCACCATGCCCCGCGCCAGGGACCAAAGCTACCGGGACCCGCAGGGGCGCTTGGGCGGGTGGGGTGGCAGTTTTGAACAGGGGCGATGGGAAGAGGTCTGCTCGATATGCATCGGGGGGGGAAGGGAATGCGCAACACCCGCCCACCCGATGTTGTAAGTTCAACCTCCCTACCAACCCAACGAAAGCGCGCGCCATGCCACCCTTCCCCAAGCCCCGCATCACCTACACCGTGGATCTGGCCGCTGAGCGGCGACACCTGCGTGCACATGCCACCCACCGGCAGGTGCCCGCGCGGGATAAGGACCACCTGCTGCTGGCCACCTGGAACATCGCCAACCTGGGCTTGCAGGAACGCGATGAGGTGCACTATCAGCTCCTGGCCGACATCATTGGCCGTTTCGACCTGGTGGCCATCCAGGAGGTGAACGTGGACCTGGGTGGCTTGCGCGCCATCCAGCGGCACCTGCCAGCGCATTACGCCTGCGTGTTCACCGATGCGGGCGGCAACAACGAGCGGAGCTGCTTCGTGTACGATGCCTCGGTGCTCAGCCTGCTGGAACTGGTGGGCGAAGTGGCTGTGCCGCCCAGCGATTTCCGGCACATCAAGCTGCCGGGGGTGCAGCAAGCCTTCGCGGGTTTCGATCGCAATCCCTTCATTGCCAGCTTCGGGTGGCGCGACCGCACCTTCAGCATGGTAACGGTACACAGCTTCTTCGGATCGGACAGCGACCCGGCCGACCTGGACCGCCGCGCCTTGGAGACCTTCGCCGTGGGCCGCTGGGCCGACCTCGAAAGCCGCAGCCGACATGCCTACAGCAGCGACATCCTCGTCATGGGCGATTTCAACCTGCCCAAAGTGGCAACGGGCGACCCCATCTACGAGGCACTACGCAAACGCGGCCTGCTGCTGCCCGAGCACACCAGCAAGGTGTACAGCAACATCACCGACGACAAACAATACGACCAGATCGCCTTCCTGCCCGGCCTCCGGGGGCGCCTGCGCCAAGCCGGCATCTACGACATGGACAACGCCCTCTTCCCCGACCTCTGGACCGCCGACAAGCGCGGCTTCCGGAGCTACATGCGCTACTACATCAGCGACCACCGGCCTTATTGGATGCAACTGGGGGTGTAAGGGGGGCAAGCTTCTCGTTCGCGCTGGCGAGAAGCGCAGGATCGCAGTGTCACGAACGCTATGGACCTTCATGGGTTGTTGTACAGACCCGATCACACTCCAGGCAGGACACTGTGGTTACCCTATCAGACCCGGTGCACCAGTTCGGCACATATCGTGGCGACCGCGAAGGCTGTAACGTCCACTATGGTCATGTCCAATGCCAGCCACTCCTTCGCCACCAAGGCTACGATGAGGAACCCTGCGAAAACACCGACCATCAAATTCGCAGAGCGTTCAGACCTGTAGAACGGCTGCGACCCAAGGATCTCGTGTCCGAAGCGTTTCCAGTACACATAGAGCAGAACTGGCACGAAAATGTACTTCGCATGCGGATCCTTAATGATATCCGTTGCGGCGTGAGCCCCCGTGGCCGGCGCTACGAAGAGGAACACGGTTGCAATGATGCGCTGTGGGAGGGGAGATCGAGCACCGCTCTTCTTGCCCTTCGATCCATCCGGGATACTCGGCGGTTCATCCTTCTTGCGACGCCGTAGAGACGATGGATTTCTCGGTATTTCTCTGCTGAGTTCGCACTTTGCACTGTGCCTGATGGCCATCCAGACCTTCCTCTGGACCGCACTCCGCTCACGGGACAATGCTTTGTGGCAAAGCTCCCTTTCCTTGCGATGAGCTCCGTACACTTCCGATTCAACGTTCACCTTGCGAACTGGATCCTGCTCCAGCACACCCAGGATCGCCTGTTGCAGATCAGCTTCGCGCCATCCATTCGAATAAGCTTCCAGGTCGCTCTCCCCGGTATCGATCGCGGCAAGTATTGGAGTAACTACTTGGAAGTAGCGGTCCACGCATTGACGTCGGCTGCTCAACGCGAGACCCGAGCGTCGTATCGAACTGATCGCTTCATCCGCCTGCGTTCTTGCACGGGTCTGGACGATGGCTACTGCATTGCGGTAAGGGGAGGGAGTAAATTGGTACATGGTGGAAATGGTGTTGAGTACGTTGAGCTACTGAACCGACCATTCCACGCGATAGATGGCCAATGTGCCGACCACACGAGGGGTACCGCGGAGGCGGAGAACCCTATTGATGTCGAACACGTACATTTGGCCTCCATTATGGAATGGCGCCTCCCCTGATCGCTGCCAGGCATAAAGGGGGGCACTACCAGGGCCGCGGTTCGCACCGCGGCCTTTTTCTTTCGCCATCCACACGATCCCACATCCTTCCATTCCCTACCTGCACGAACAGAGCAGGCCCACGCCGTATCACTCGGGTGGCGGCAGACCATGGGCTCAATTGCTATGCAGGGAACGGTGCTCATGAAGGTGTGTGAACAGCGATCATTTCTTCGCAAAGGCTTGAGTGATGATCACTTCCAGCAGGTTGCTCGCCGAGCGGTTCTCCGAGGCGGCTCGCTCGCGGAGCTTCGCGATCAAGGAAACATCCAAGTTGAAGCTCACCACCTTCTTTCTACTTCTCCGCTCAGATGCCCCCATACGCATCGCGGCCTCTACATGATCGACCGGCTCAAGGACCTTCCGGTATTTGATCGTGAAGGCTGCCGCCTGATTGAGTTCGCTTTCATCGAACTCCTTCTGCTGATGGCTCAGCTCCGCCTTCGAGAAAGGACTTACAGCTTGGGTTTTCATGCTCTTGTTCATTGCTCTCGAAAGGTAATGAGATCTTAATAAGGCACATTAGCATGTTAATAACTTCCAGCAAGACGAGTTCAATCCAATCAGCGATCGTGAATAACTGGATCCTTACCATGCCACTCCTGGGTCCTGGAGCACCTCGCCCCCTTGCTGTGAACAGAGCCCCCTGACGCTGAGCAGAAGCGAGGCAACACATCCTCTCATCCTCACATCCTCTCATCTTCACATCCTCACATCCTCTCATCTTCACATCATCACATCATCACATCTTCACATCCTCTCATCTTCACATCTTCACATCTTCACCACCTCCCCAACAAAAAACCCCGGCTTCCGCCAGGGTCCCTTGCTCAGCAGCACTTCGGGGCTTCATGGCCAGGGCCATGCGTAGATCAGTTCCGGGCGGAAGGGGGGCGGGGTGCCCAGCACCAGGCGCAGGCTGGTGCTCGCTACGCAGTAGCCCCAGCCCTCCAACTGGGCGGCGGCGGCGCGGTTGCCTTCGGGCACCACCAGGTGCGCTTGCGCGGGCAGCAGCCAGCGTTGCAGTTCCAGGCCGGCGGCGGGGTGGTCGGCCACAATGAGGCCATCGCCCAGCAGGGGCAATAGCACGCCGTGCACGCCCTGTGCGGTGGCGTACACGCGTGACGCGTAGCTGTGCTCCAGCAGCAATTGCGTGTGCTGCTGGCCGGTGGCGCGGTGATGGAGGCGGAGCAGCGCCATGCTGTGCACCGCTTCCAGCGGCACCACCTCGGCGCGCTCGGCCTCGGCGAAGCGTTCCTCGGGGTCGGGCTCCCAGGTCTCCAGCGCGGCCTGTTCCACGAAGCCGGCCTGCTGCCACCAGCAGGCATCGGCCGGCAGGGCCTGCAACACCAGCGGCACCTGGCCGGCCGCGCGGCGCAGCGCCAGCAGCCCTTGCAGCAGCACGTGCAGCGCGTTGTCGGTGGCGGCGGGGTGGCAGCGCAGCCAGCGCAGCACCTGCAGGCCATCGCCGTGGTGCAGCACCGTGGCCAGCGCCTGTGCGCGGCCCTGTGCGCGGGCCACCAGCACGTGGGCCTGGGGCGTGTGCAGGCACCAGCGCAAATGCCCCAACAGCCGGGGCGGTGGGGCGGTGCAGTGGCGCAGGAGGCTCAGCAGGTCCTGCTCGGTATGGGGGTGCCAGAGGTGCATGGGGGTGGGGGATGAGAAAATGAGAAAATGTGGAGATGAGAAAATGGGGGGATGAGAGAATGTGGACGCTTCGACTTCGCTCAGCGTGATGGGGAGATGGGGGCGCTTCGACTTCGCTCCACTTCGACTTCGCTCCACTTCGACTCCGCTCCACTTCGACTCCGCTCAGTGTTCGACTTCGTTACCTGCGCCGGGTCTCCTGCAAGGGACCCTGCGGCTCGTTGGAGGTGTGGTGGTGCACAACGACCGCGGCCCCGGCATGCCCAATTGCAGCGCCGGGGCCTTGGTCATCGTTGTCATGACATCAGGCGGCTTTGGCGCTGGTGATGTCGCTTACCGGGCTCACGCCAGCGGCGCCCAGGGCCTCCACGCGGAAGAAGTAGCTCTTGCCGCTCTCCAGGCCGTCCACCTGCACACGGGTCTTGCCCGTTACGGTGTGCAGGCGCCAGTTGGCCTCCACCAGCGGGTCGCTGTCGCAGATGTAGAGCTGGTAGGCCAGGCGGCGCTTCACCCCGCCGAAGCGCACTTCCAAGCTGCCGGGGAAGGGGCGCACCAGGGCCAGCACATCCTTGGGAGCGGGCAGCAGGCCCACCGGCTTGGGGCTGGCGGCCATCTCGAAACCGGCACTGGTGATCAGCTCCGGATCCCCGTTGCTGGTGGTCTGCACGTAGCCACCGAGGTCCTGGCGCAGCAACTTCAGCTCGCGGAAGGCGATGTCGCGCTCCTGCTTGTCAAGCCGGCTGCGGCTGAACAGGTAGGCCTGCGTGGCCGCTTCCAACCGGGCCGCAGCGGCCGTAAGCGCGGCCAGCGTGGGGCTGGGCGTGGGGAACGCGGCGTTGCCCGTGAGCATGCTCACGTTGGTGCCCGTCATGTCCACCAGCTTCTCGAAACCTACCCGGGAGTGCCCGAGCTTCACTACATAATACTGCTTCTTCATGGTGCGAGGGCCTGTCATGCTGTACCCACAAAAGCGTTGGTTAGGGGCCCTTATCCGCAGCAGAACAAGGCCGGGTTGGCGCACTACCGGATACCCGGTAGTCAAACAACTACCGGATACCCGGTAGTCGAAGCGCTGTAAACCCCGTTAACAGTGGCCTGCAGCAATTCTTCCTGTCCTGCTCATTTTCCGCAGTTGCCGCAGCGGTCCAGCAGCCCGGGAAGCACCCCCGCCTCCCCTTCCGTGCTCAGCGGTACCGGGTATCACGCCGCGCGGCACGCGACGCACGCCACGGGACACGCGGCATACGCCGCAAGGCACATGGCACACGCCACGAGGCGCGCGTCACACGCCGCGAGGCACGCGTCACACGCCACAAGGCGCGCGACACACAACGCGAGGCAAGAATCACACGCCACGAGGCACGTGTCACACGGCGCAAGGCACGCGTCACAGCGCGCGAGGCACAGGTCACAGCGCACGAGGCACGCGTCACACGCCACACGGCACGTGTCACCCGAAGCGAGGCACGCGTCACACGTTAAGAGGCACGCGTCACACGCCACGCAGCAAGCGGCACGCGCTGTCATACACGTGCCTCAGCGCAGCATACACTGTTCTCCTGGCAGCAGCGTGCCGCAAAATGGCGCTTCACAGCCCGCAGGCAACGAGCGCCGCACCCTCCCCACCACCATCCAGCAGCCAAGCCATGGACCACCAGGGTGGCGCACATTCCCATTACCCACCTGCCGGCCCTGCGGGTTTATACAAGAACCGACAATTCGATAGCTATCCACATGTCGCCCCTACGGGGCTTATCCGCTCTCACTTCGACTCCGCTCCACTTCGACTTCGCTCCACTTCGACTCCGCTCAGTGTGAGCGTTCTCCTACGCTGAGCGCAGGCGAACGCTGAGCGAAGTCGAACGCTGAGCGAAGTCGAACGCTGAGCGAAGTCGAACGCTGAGCGAAGTCGAACGCTGAGCGAAGTCGAACGCTGAGCGAAGTCGAAGCGTCATCACATCTTCACATCTTCACATCCAATAATCTTCACATCCTCACATTTTCACATCATCACATCTGTCATTGCGAGCAAAGCGAAGCAACACATCTTCACATCATCACATCATCACATCATCACATCATCACATCATCACATCATCACATCATCACATCCTCACATCCTCACATCCTCACATCTTCACATCACGCTGATCAACTCTCCCTCAACCCATTCAACAACACCAAGCGCATCAGCTCATCCTTCCCGTGGATGCCCAGCTTCTTGTAGCC
The DNA here is from genome assembly GCA_019638115.1 of Flavobacteriales bacterium. Lineage (GTDB taxonomy): Bacteria > Bacteroidota > Bacteroidia > Flavobacteriales_F > PHOS-HE28 > PHOS-HE28. The sequence continues at coordinate 25,320 of JAHBUK010000004.1, forward strand.
GTTGCGGCGGTGCGTTTCGGCGGTGTGGAGAGCAATGCCCAGGCGCGTGGCCACCTCGGCCAGGTCGCGCACCCCTTCGCTCACATAAAGCAGCAGCAGCTCCTGCTCGCGGGGGCAGAGCGTGCCCCAGCGCTCGGCCGGCCGCTCGCCTTCCGCCTCCACCGTGCGCAACAGGTCGCGGCTCACGTACTGGTTCACGTAGTAGCCCGTGCTCATCACCGCGTTCATGGCGCGGTGCAGCTCCTTCAGGCCAACGCCCTTGCCCAGCACCGTGCAGGCGTGGCTCTGCAGCGCCTTGCGCACCACGGCGGGCGCCGGGTCGTAGGTGATGGCCAGGGCCTTGGTGCGCGGCTGGTGCTTGTGCATCCAGCGCATCGTTTCGTAGCCGTCGCGCCGGGGCATCCGCACATCCACCAAGGCCAGGTGCACATGCCCCCAGTCCGCGCAGCGCTCCGCATAGTCCACCCCATCCTCCGCCTCCAACACCTCCAGGGTATAGGGCCACTCCCGCACCGTATCCACGATCCCCCGGCGCGTCAACGCAAAGTCCTCGATCACAGCAATACGTAGCGACTTCTCAGCTATCATGGCCAACTCTGTTTTGCGCCACCGGCAGCGCACGGGCCGCATGCCGGCAGCAGGTGTGCGGTTGAAAATAGACAGCCTTCGCTCCCTCCCCGCTTCCTCCCCTGCCAATTTCTTCCGCTTCTATACAGCCCCGACCGGCTCTTGCAGCGGCGGCACACGGGTTATGGGGCGGTGGTTTTTAGGTGCGCAGCAAGGGCTTGAGCTTAGGGGCCTTGGGCATTTAGGCTTCAGGCCTAAGTTCACTTCAATGCCGGGTGCTCTATGGCCTTTGGGGCTTCACGGCATTGGGCCATGGGTTCTCAGGCCATCGGCGCCGGGAATTATTGGCCTTTTCACATCAGACCTCGGGACGATCTACCATCATAGGCATCCTCGGGACGCAAATGACCCAAGCCAATAATCAGCCGCTCCAGCTCATTGCGGAAATAGAAGAAAGACGATCAAGCCACTTGCCAGCGGTACCCGATCCGTGGAACAACTATTTTGAGCCCCTGAACCATGGACCACGCCCAACACACCCGCATCGTTTCCTTCATCTGGGGCATCGCCGATGATGTGCTCCGCGATGTGTACACCCGCGGCAAGTACCGCGATGTCATCCTGCCCTTCACCGTGCTGCGCCGACTGGACGCCGTGCTGGAGCCCACCAAGAAGGCCGTGCTGGACATGAAGGCCATGCTGGACAAGCAGGGCATCGTGAACCAGGACGAGGCCCTGCGCGCCGCCGCCCAGCAGGCCTTCTACAACACCAGCCCCTTCACCCTGCGCGACCTGAAGAACCGCGCCAACGCCCAGACGCTGAAGGCCGACTTCGAGGCCTACCTCGCCGGCTTCAGCCCCAACGTGCAGGACATCCTGCTCAACTTCGGCTTCCACACCCAGGTGCCCAAGCTGGCCAAGGCGGATGCGCTGGGCTATGTGATCGAGAAGTACCTCGACCCCACCATCAACCTCAGCCCGCATCCGGTGGGCAACCTGCCCGGCCTGGACAACCACGCCATGGGCACCATCTTCGAGGAGCTGGTCCGCAAGTTCAACGAGGAGAACAACGAGGAGGCCGGCGAGCACTGGACCCCGCGCGACATCGTGAAGCTGATGACGCGCCTGATGTTCGTGCCCATCGCCGACAAGATCGAGAGCGGCACCTACCTGCTCTACGATTGTGCCTGCGGCACCGGCGGCATGCTCACCGTGGCGGAAGAGACACTGAAGGAGCTCGCCACCCAGCACAAGAAGCAGGTGGCCACCCACCTCTACGGGCAGGAGATCAACGACGAGACCTACGCCATCTGCAAGGCGGACATGCTGATGAAGGGCGAGGGCGACAACGCCGACAACATCGTGGGTGGCGGTGAGCACAGCACCCTCAGCAACGATGCCTTCCCCGGCAAGGAGTTCGACTTCATGCTGGCCAACCCGCCCTACGGCAAGAGCTGGAAGAAGGACCAGGAGCGCATGGGCGGCAAAGGCGGAATGCGCGACCCGCGCTTCATCATCGAGCACGACGGCGATCAGGAGTACTCCCTCGTCACGCGCAGCAGCGACGGCCAGATGCTCTTCCTGGCCAACATGCTCAGCAAGATGAAGCGGAACACGCCGCTGGGCAGCCGCATCGCCGAGATCCACAACGGCAGTTCACTCTTCACCGGTGATGCCGGGCAGGGCGAAAGCAACATCCGCCGCTGGATCATCGAGAACGACTGGCTGGAAGCCATCGTGGCCCTGCCGCTCAACATCTTCTACAACACCGGCATCGCCACTTACATCTGGGTGCTCACCAACCGCAAGCCCGCCCACCGCAAGGGCCATGTGCAGCTCATCGACGCTACGCAGTGGTACAAGCCGCTGCGCAAGAACCTGGGCAGCAAGAACTGTGAGCTGGGCGAGGACGACATCCAGCGCATCGTGGACCTCTTCCTTCAGTTCAAGGAGACCGAGCACAGCAAGATCTTCCCCAACAAGGCCTTCGGCTATTGGAAGGTGAAGGTGGAGCGCCCCCTGAAGCTGCGTGCCCGTTTCACCCGCGAGGCGGTGGATGCCCTGCGCTTTGGCAGCGGCGATGAGGAGTTGCGTAGCGCGTTGTATGAGGAGTTCGGCGATGAACTCGGCACCAACTTCGGCAGCGTGCGCAAGGCCGTGGAAGCCTGGCTGGATGCCCAAGGCAACGAGCCCGAGGAGGCCGAAGGCGACGAGGACGCACCCAAGGCAAAGTCCATCCCCGAAAAGAAGCGCAAGAAACTGCTGGACCCCAAGACCTGGGAACGCGACCTGCGGTTGGCTGACACCGCCACCCGGCTGCTGAAGCACTTCGGCGACCGCGTGTTCAACGACCTGGAGGAGCTGGACCGCGAACTGGACGCTGCGGAGAAGAAGCTGAAGCTGGACCTGGGCAAAGCCGAGCGCAAGCTGCTGGTGAACGCTGTAAGCTACCGCGACGAAAGCGCCCCGCCCGTGATCAAGAAGGTTTACAAGCCCGGCAAAGCAAAGGCCGACCCCATCCATGGGCTCTTCGAGGCCACCGTGGATGGCAAGCCCGCCGTGGTGGAGTACGAGCCGGACAGCGAGCTGCGCGACCACGAGCAGATCCCGCTCCTAAAGGAAGGCGGCATCGAGGCCTTCATCCGCCGCGAGGTGCTGCCCTACGCCCCCGATGCCTGGGTGGATGAGGGCGCCACCAAGGTGGGCTACGAGGTCAGCTTCAACCGCTACTTCTACAAGCCGCAGCCGCTGCGCAGCTTGGAAGAGATCCGAAAGGACATCGTGGCGTTGGAGAAGGAGACGGAGGGCTTGTTGAACGAGATCATCAGTGCTTGACCATGGCCAAGTCCAGTAAACTCCGCGTAATGCTCTCGAGTCGATGTAACGATTCCTTCCCTATTGGTCAGACCAAGCGCAAACTGTCCGACCTGCGGAAGGACTTGAAGCAGGAGATTGAAGCGATCAAGATCGGCGAGCGCGATTTGTTCGAGGTTTGGATCAACGAGGACACGCCACCTCAAAGTGGCAATGCGAACGCATGGGAAGTTTGCCTTGATGCGGCACGAGAGTGTGACATCTTCATCGCATTGTGCAATGGTGATGCGGGATGGGCGCGCCCCAAGCATGCCAGTGACCTTGGAGTGTGCCATGCTGAACTGGAGCAAGCATTCAGTTCTACTACAGCCAAGGTGTATGTGGTCCAGTTGGAGGGCAAGCCAGCGAGGAAAGGCGCAGCAGGCAAAAGAAACAAGGCCTTTGAGGATTATGTCAAGCGCTTGGGACCATTTCGTGGCGGTAAGATCGCAAGCACTGAGGCGGACGCCAAGGAACTTGTGCTTGGTGCGCTCAGCGAGGCAATAGTGAAGCTCACGCAATCTGGCGTGGTAGAAGCTTCAAAAGGAAGGAACCACAATGGTGCAGCATTGGACTGGACACGCCTTGATTTCAAGGCACGACGGGATGCCATGGTGGCGGTGCTTCATAAAGCGCTGTTCGATCGACCGGGTTCGAAGGAAGAGGGATCTAATGTGGTTGTCGAGTTCGGCGGGCATAAGGTTCTGATGGTGCCGCATGCCATACCTGCCGCATTTGGTGTTGGTCCAGCACGTGAATTGGTGGGTCAGCCCTTCTTGAATGACCATCGGTTGGCGCCTTCATTGAGCCGTGGACGCGGCGGTCCGGTCCACGTGATCGCGTGCCACAAGAATGCTACAGAGAACCAAGCTGCCGCACTCCTTGGCTTTCCCGATGCAACGATCATTTCAGCACCGTTCGGGGTGTTCGTTGCTGACCGTATCAATAAGGTCCAATTCGTTTTCCTTACCCATTGCCAAGATCCATCCTCCACCAAGCATGCCGTCCAACGGTTCATGGATTGGCTGGATGAAACAGGCGAGGCGCTCCTGATGGCCAACCGAGCAAAAGCGAGGGCTAGCATTGTACGGATCATTGCAAAGGAGATGATATGATGAGCAGCCATTCGCCAACAACCTACACCGCCTACAAGCCCACCGGCATCCCCTGGCTCCCTCAAGCTCCGGAGCATTGGGAGGTACAAAGCCTTGGCTCGCTCACAACGGCTGTGACCGGCCGGAATCGCACGGACCTGCCGTTGCTTTCGGTGGTTCGCGAGAAGGGTGTGATCCTCCGTTCATCCATGAGTGATGATGAGAACCACAACCGGATCCCGGATGACCTGAGAAACTACAAGTATGTCCGGAAGGGCAACCTGGTCATCAATAAGATGAAGGCCTGGCAAGGCTCTTTGGGTATTGCGCCAGTTGATGGCATTGTGAGTCCCGCGTATTATGTGTTCGCCCTACATGTTGCGGAACCTATGTACGGCCATGCGCTACTGCGCAGCAAGCCATACGTCGGTGCCTTTGCACGCTACTCCGATGGAGTTCGTATTGGGCAATGGGACCTTTCGATCCACGGTATGCGAAGGATTCCTGTTGTGCTTCCTCCTAAAGACGAACAACACCTCATCGTCCGCTACCTGCGCGCCCTGGACGCCAAGGTGAAGCGCTACATCCGCACCAAGCGCAAGCTCATCGCTGCCTTGCAGGAGCAGAAGCAGGCCATCATCCAGCGGGCCGTTACGCGAGGGCTGGACCCCAACGTGAAGCTGAAGCCCAGCGGCGTGGAGTGGCTGGGGGAGGTGCCGGAGCATTGGGAGGTGAGGAGAAGTAAAACACTCTTCCGTGAAAGAAAGGAGTTGGCTCGGCCGAGCGATGTTCAGCTGTCTGCCACCCAAGCCTATGGGGTGATACCACAAGACGAGTTTGAAGCACGAGTGGGAAGGCGCGTGGTGAAGATCTCGATGCACTTGGAAAAGCGGAAGCACGTTGAGCTTGATGATTTTGTCATAAGCATGCGCAGCTTTCAGGGTGGTCTCGAGCGAGCGTGGGCGGCCGGTGCTATCCGGTCGTCTTATGTGATACTCAAGCCTTTGGCGGAAGTTGATGTTGACTTTTTCACGTATGTCCTTAAGGCACCCGGGTACATAAAGGCACTTCAGTCTACGGCTGACTTCATTAGGGACGGCCAGGACTTGAACTTCGCTGATTTCAGCAAGGTTCCGCTGCCATTGCCACCCCATGATGAACAACGAGGAATCGCCCTCCACATTAGAGAGGCCATAATCAGCACAGAGGAAGCTATGACCCGAGTTGCACGTGAGATTGACGTCATCCAGGAGTACCACACGCGCCTGATCGCGGATGTGGTGACGGGCGCGGTGGATGTGCGGGAGGCGGCGGTCATGTTGCCGGATGAGGATCAGATGATCGGGCGATCAGAAGATCAGATGATGGAGGAAGAGCCGTTGAGCATGGCGGCGGAGGGGGAGGCGGAGTATGGCGAGGAGGGTCAATGACGAACTAACTTTGAAGACTACACGCACTTAACATGGGCAAGACAGCAGTAGCAACCAAGCGAACCGTAGCGACCAAGAAGACCGCCAAACGAGCGTCGAAGCGGGCACCGAAATTGGACCTCGTCATTCGGCTGAGTCTTTCCGCAAACCGCAAGTGGGGCACTACCATGAGCGCGACAGCTGTGCGCAATGCGATGCAGACTTCGTTCATCAGCCAAACGCAGATCCTGAAGGCCATTGACCTGAAGCCCACCGAGTGGTCGCGGCTCAACGAAAGTCGGAAGGATCTGGACGTGCTGCGCTCCGATCGGTTGAAGCTCGTGGACCAGTTGGTGGATCGGAGCATTGAAGTGTACGGTGATAAGGGGAAAGCGGAGCGCTGGTTGAAGCGCGCGAACCCCTACCTGGGCAATAAGGCACCCGTGGAGTTGTTGGGAAGCATAGAGGGCATCGCCAAAGCGATGGCGGAGCTGGACAGGATCGAAGCCGGGGTGTTCGCATGATCCTGTACCGCTTCACGGACCGGAAGTACGCCAACGACCTGAATGGAAAGGGAGCGGCGAAGAACGGCGGACGCTGGAACAGCCCCGGTACCCGCGTGGTCTATTGTTGCGCGGCAGAGGCTTCCACGCTGTTGGAAGTGCTCGCACACGCCGAAGAGGCCCCCGAGAACCATGTGTTGGTGATCATGGACGTGCCGGATGACGTGGTCATCGCGGATCCTGGACGATTGCCGGCAACGTGGAAGGCCTTGGATTACCACACTGCCACGCAAGCTGTAGGTGACACCTTCGTGAACGAAGGAAAGGCCTTGCTGCTGCGTGTGCCATCCGCCATCACCACCACCGATCAGAATTACCTGCTCAATCCGGACCATCCCGATGCGAAGCATGTGACGTGGAAGGTCGTTGATCCCTACACTTTCGATAAGCGGCTCTTCAAGAAGGTGAAGAAGAAGCCGAAAAAGAAGGCGAAGCCGAAGCCATGACCACCGATACCTCTGAAAAAGGCCTCGAAAGCCTGATCGTGGCCCAGATGACCGCGAAGCCCAATGGCTCCGCCACCGAAGGCCTGTCCGCCATGGCAGCCGATGGCCAAGCCACCTATGGCCAGTGCTGGATACCCGGAAGCCCCACTGACTACGACAAGGACCACGCGGTGGACCTGCGGCAGCTGCGCCTCTTCCTGGAGGCCACCCAGCCCCGCGTGGCCGCCGAGCTGGACCTGGATACCGACAGCCACAAGCGCCGCAGCTTCCTGGCCCGCCTGCAAGGTGTGATCGCCAAGGAGGGCGTGATACAGGTGCTGCGCAAAGGCCTCGACGATGGTCCGCTTCACATCGACCTGTACTACCCGCGCCCCACACCGGGTAACACCGCTGCCTCCGAGCGCTACAACGCTAACCGCTTCAGCGTTACGCGGCAACTGCACTTCAGCAAGGACAACACCAAGCTCTCGCTGGACCTGTGCTGCTTCCTCAACGGCCTGCCCATCGCCACCTTCGAGCTGAAGAACAGCCTCACCAAGCAGACAGTGGAGGATGCCGTGGAGCAGTACAAGCGCGACCGCGACCCCAAGGAACTGCTCTTCCAGTTCGGCCGCTGCGTGGTGCACTTCGCGGTGGACGATGACCAGGTGCGCTTCTGCACCGAGCTAAAGGGCAAGGCCAGCTGGTTCCTGCCCTTCAACAAGGGCCACCAGGATGGGGCCGGCAATCCGCCCAATCCCCTCGGCCTGAAGACCGACTACCTGTGGAGGCAAGTGCTGGCCCCGCACAGCCTGAGCGACCTGCTGGAGAACTACGCCCAGGTGGTGAAGCTCACTGACCCCAAGACCAACAAGAAGAAGGAGAGCCAGATCTGGCCGCGCTACCACCAGTTCGATGTGGTGCGTGCGCTGCTGGCCCACGCACGGGAGCATGGCGCCGGGCAGCGCTACCTGATCCAGCACAGCGCGGGCAGCGGCAAGAGCAACAGCATTGCCTGGCTGGCCCACCAGCTCAACGGCCTGGAGCATGGCGGCGGCGTCCTTTTCGACAGCATCATCGTGGTCACGGACCGCCGCAACCTGGATACGCAGATCAACCAGACCATCCGGCAGTTCATGCAGGTGGGCAGCACCGTCGGCCACGCCGACCGCAGCGGTGACCTTCGACGCTTCATCACCGAGGGCAAGAAGATCATCATCACCACGGTGCAGAAGTTCCCCTTCGTGCTGGACGAGATCGGCAGTGAGCACAGCGGGCGCCGCTTCGCCATCCTCATCGACGAGGCGCACAGCAGCCAGGGCGGGCGCACCGCTGCGGCCATGGCGCAGGCCCTCAGCGGTGTGGAGGATGACGAGGAGCTCGACATCGAGGACCGCATCAATGCCCTGATCGAGGCCAAGAAGCTGCTGCCCAATGCCAGCTACTTCGCCTTCACCGCCACGCCGAAGAACAAGACGCTGGAGATCTTCGGTACGCCCTACCAGGACGGCGAAAAGAAGAAGTTCCGTCCCTTCCACAGCTACACCATGAAGCAGGCCATTCAGGAAGGCTTCATCATGGACGTGCTGAAGTACTACACGCCGGTGGACAGCTATTACAAGCTGGTGAAGCGTGTGGAGGACGACCCGGAGTTCGACAGTAAGCGCGCGAATAAGAAGCTGCGGCGCTATGTGGAGGGCCACGAGCACGCCATCCGGATGAAGGCCGAGATCATGGTGGACCACTTCCATGAGCAGGTGCTAGCCCAGAACAAGGTGGGCGGTCAGGCCCGCGCCATGGTGGTCACCAACGGCATCGACAGGGCCATCCAGTACTTCCAGGCCTTCAACGCCTACCTCACCGAGCGCAAGAGCCCCTACAAGGCCATCGTGGCCTTCAGCGGCGAGAAGGAACTGGACGGCGCGAAGGTGACCGAGGCCATGCTGAACGGTTTCCCTAGCAAGGACATCGAAGTCATGGTGGAGCAGGATCCCTACCGCTTCCTCATCGCGGCCGACAAGTTCCAGACCGGCTACGACCAGCCCTTGCTCCACACCATGTACGTGGACAAGACGCTGAGCGGGATCAAGGCCGTGCAGACGCTGAGCCGCCTGAACCGTGCCCACCCGAAGAAGCACGACGTGTTCGTGCTCGACTTCATGAACGATGTGGACACCATCCAGGCCGCCTTCGCCGAGTTCTACCGCACCACCATTCTGGCCGGCGAGACCGACCCCAACAAGCTGCACGACCTGAAAGCCGATCTGGACCGTGCCGAGGTGTACGCCTGGCATCAAGTGGATGACCTCGTAGCCCGCTATCTCGGCGGCGCCCAGCGCGACCAACTGGACCCCATCCTGGACCTGTGCCGCGACATCTACCTGCAACTGGACGAGGACGGTCAGGTGGATTTCAAGAGCAAGGCCAAGGCCTTCACCCGCACCTATGGCTTCCTCAGCGGTGTGTTGCCCTACGCCAAGCCCGAATGGGAGAAGCTGAGCATCTTCCTCAACTTCCTCATCCCGAAGCTACCTGCGCCTGTTGAAGAAGACCTTTCACGCGGCATTCTGGAGGCCATCGACATGGATAGCTACCGGGTGGAGAAGAAGGCCATCCAACAGATCAGCCTTCCCGACCAGGAAACGGAGATCGAACCTGTGCCCACTGCTGGTGGCGGCCGTAGGCAAGAGCCGGAACTGGAACGGTTGAGCGCCATCCTCCGCAGCTTCAACGATGCGTGGGGGAATATCCCTTGGGAGGACAAGGACCGGATCACACAGCGTCTAACCGTGGAAGTTCCGCAGAAAGTCGCTGCCGATCAAGCCTACCAGAACGCCATCAAGAACAGCGACAAGCAGAACGCCCGCATCGAGATGGACAAGGCCCTGCTCCGCGTGATGATCGGCCTGATGAAGGACGAGACGGAGCTCTTCAAGCAGTTCAGCGACAACGACGGCTTCAGGCGGTGGTTGAGCGATGCGGTGTTCCAGCAGACGTATGGAAGGTAGCAGATGAACCTCAGACCGGCGCAGGGTCTCACGCAGTGGACCCTGCGGCTAACCCAATGCCACACGTTCAAGAGTCGCTGGCCGGGGTGTGCGGGCATTACCACGTTCACAGCTTGCTGTTCGCAACCTGTGGCGTGTAGCACTTCGATCCGCAGCACCACGCTACTTCCTTTGGGTATAACCACACCCTGCCATGCGTACCATAGACTTCACCAATGGCCCCATACGCTACAAAGCACACGTGGAACTTTCCCGATATGGCGCGTTGAGCGTTAGCGTGCACCGCCACGACCAGGAGCACCTAATGCTCCATTTGTGCGGCGATCCACGGCGGCACTGGCAACAGTTGGTGCAGAGTGATGAATTCGTTCCCTTGGGTGTGGTGCGTCGCACGCTGCAGATCTTCGACGATCATTACGCCAAGGTAAAGCGGGGCGACCTGCAAGGGCTGGCCGCTGATTAGGGCCCGCGGCGCGGTCGTTCGCATTGTGCGTTCCGAAAGAGAAGGGCATTGAACGTGGAAGGACCAGGCCTTCAGGTGCGTGGTGCTGCTCGGCCATTGAAGCATCGCTGGTCTCCCGTAGCGGCCGCTCCGGCTTCAACCCGCGCCCGCTCAGAGCCGCCCCACCAACACCACGGCCTCGAACAGCCCCCCTCCCCCTTCCCCCCCCATCGCTACCTTTGCACAGCGATGTCAGTTCCACGCGTAACGGCCAAGTTCTCCATCTTCAAGCTGCGGCAGCCGCGCGGCTTCGATCTGGTGACGCGCTATTACGACCCGCTGAAGGAGGCGCGCGATGAGCGGCTGAAGCGGGTGCGTGCCGAGGCCGATGCGGAGGCGGTGCGCGCGGCCGACCGCGAGCTGCTGGGGGCGCGGATGCGCCACTCGTGGCAGCGGAGCGGCAGCGAGCGGGCCTCGGTGCTGCGCTTGCTGCTGATCCTGGGGGTGGTGCTGGTGATCCTGTACGCCCTGGCCAAACGATTCCAGCTGATCTAAGGGGGATGGCCGACATCATCAGGCTGTTGCCCGACCATGTGGCGAACCAGATCGCGGCCGGCGAGGTGGTGCAGCGCCCCGCCAGCGTGGTGAAGGAGCTGTTGGAGAACAGCGTGGACAGTGGCGCCACGCGCATCACGCTGGTGGTGCGCGATGCGGGCCGCACGCTGGTGCAGGTGAGCGACGATGGCAAGGGCATGAGCCCCACCGATGCGCGCATGTGCTGGGAGCGGCACGCCACCAGCAAGATCCGCGTGGCCGACGACCTGAACAGCGTGGTGACCAAGGGTTTCCGCGGGGAGGCGCTGGCGAGCATAGCGGCGGTGGCCCAGGTGGAGCTGAAGACGCGGGAGCACGAGCAGGAACTGGGCACGCGGATCGTGATCGAGGGCAGCCGGGTGCGCACGCAGGAGGCCTTCGCCGGTGCGCCGGGCACGAGCATCGCGGTGCGCAGCCTGTTCTACAACGTGCCGGCGCGGCGCCAGTTCCTGAAGAGCGACGGGGTGGAGCTGAAGCACGTGGTGGAGGAGTTCCAGCGGGTGGCGCTGGCGCATCCGGAGATCGCCTTCAAGCTGATCAACAACGAGCAGGAGGAGTTCAATCTGCCGCCGGCCAACCACCGGCAGCGGATCGTGGGGCTCTTCGGCCGCAAGTTCGACGAGCGGCTGGTGCCGGTGGAGGACGCCACCGAGGTGCTGGGGGTGAGCGGTTTCGTGGGCAAGCCCGAGTTCGCGCGGCGCAGCCGGGGCGAGCAGTACTTCTTCGTGAACCGCCGCTACATCCGCAGCGCCTACCTGGAGCACGCGCTGCGCAAGGCTTACGACGAGCTGGTGACGCGCGAGAACTTCCCCTCGTGGTTCCTCTTCCTGGAGCTCGATCCGGCGCAGATCGACATCAACATACACCCCACCAAGACGGAGATCAAGTTCCGCGACGACCGCCTGGTGTACGCCATCGTGCATGCGGCGGTGCGGCGCGCGCTGGGGCGTTTCAACATCGTGCCCAGCCTCGATTTCGAGCCCGAACCGGCGATCATCGCGGCCTTCAGCGGCGGCGGCGCGGCAGCGGCCCCGGCGTCGGTGCCCGCGTGGCGTCCGCAGGACCTGGGGGCCTTCAGCCAGCCACCGCGCCAGCGCGCCGAGGGCTGGCAGCAGCTCTTCGACCTGGGTGCGGGCCAGACAGCCGGCGCGGAGGTGCCCCTGCCCGATGCAACACCCGCCACGGCCCGCGTGTTGCCCATGCGCGAGCACGAGGGCTTGCCCGGCGAGCGGCCCGTGTTCCAGCTGCACGGTACGTACATCATGGCCCAGCTGCGCAGCGGTTTCATGGTGATCGACCAGCAGCGCGCCCACGAGCGGATCCTGTACGAACGCAACCTGCGCCACCTGGAACAGGGTGCGGGGCTGAGCCAGACGCTGCTCTTTCCGCGCAACGTGGACCTGCCCCCGGCCGACCTGGCGCTGGTGGAGGACCTGCTGCCCGAGCTGCGGGCCCTGGGCATGGACCTGCAACCCTTCGGCGGCCGCACGCTGCAGGTGAACGGCATGCCGGCCGAAGCGCCGGACGATGACCCGGCCCAGCTGCTGGAGAGCGTGCTGGAGCAGCTGAAGCACGAGCGCGGGGCACTGCGCAACGAGCGCCACCAGGCCCTGGCGCGCGGCATGGCGCGCAGCATGGCCATGCGCCCCGGCCGCGTGCTGAGCAGCAGCGCCATGCACGAGCTGATCGACCAGCTCTTCGCCTGCGCCATGCCCACGGTATCGCCCAGCGGCAAACCCACTCTGATCACTTACGGGCTCGATGAGCTCAACGAACGCTTCCAACGCTGATGAATTTCTCGGCCCTGCCCACCGTGGTGAAGAACCTGCTGATCATCAACGTGATCATGTTCCTGCTGATGTACACCGGCATGGGCAACATCATGGGGCAGTCCATGACGAAGCTGCTCGGCCTGCACTACTTCGCCTCGCCCCTCTTCCAGCCCTGGCAGCTGGTAACGCATATGTTCATGCACGGCGGGCTGGGGCACCTGGCGCTGAACATGCTGGGCCTCTTCATGCTGGGACCGCCCCTGGAGTACCGCTGGGGCTCGCAGCGCTTCCTCACCTTCTACATGGTGACGGGCATCGGCGCCGGACTGCTGTACAGCGGCGCCCACGCCTTCGAGTACTTCCGCCTGGTGGAGCTGCTGAGCCCCGCCGAGGTGGCCGAAGTGAAGGACCGCGTGGTGAGCCAGGTGTGGTACACCGGCTACCCCGAGGCCATGTACGACCTGGGCCGCCTGCTGAGCATGCCCATGGTGGGCGCCAGCGGTGCGCTCTACGGGGTACTGCTGGCCTTCGGCATGACCTACCCCAACGTGGAGCTGATGGTGTTCCCGCTCTTCATCCCGATCAAGGCGAAGTACTTCGTGCTGATCCTGGGCGGCATAGCGGTGGCCATGGCCTACATCAATGCCGATGGCGACAACGTGGCGCACCTGGCACACCTGGGCGGCATGGCCATGGGCTACGTGATGATCCGCCTGTGGCGCCACCGCGATCAGCGGAACTTCTGGCAATGAGCGCCGCGCGTGCGAACTTTGTGCGGACGAACGGATCCGCAGCACGGAGACGTTGCCCATTGAACACCCGGCCATGAGCTTGAAGGACGACCTGCGGATGCAGTGGCGGATAGGCGGCACCACCGTGCGCCTGCTGCTGGTGAACGTGGCCGTGTTCGTGCTGATGGTGCTGGCCTACCTGCTGCTGTTGCCCGCGGGTGGCGGCGGGCAGGGCGCCCTGGCGCTGCGCAGCGCGTGGGTGTTGCAGTGGCTGCAGAGCACCGCCGACCTGGGCACCCTGGCCACGCGGCCGTGGACGGTGCTCACCTACATGTTCCTGCACGTGGGGGTGGGCCACATCTTCTGGAACATGCTGATCCTGTGGTGGACCGGCCGCCTCTTCCAGGACCTGCTGGGCGGCAAGCGGCTGCTGGGCAACTACCTGCTGGGCGGTTTCGCGGGGCTGCTGCTCTTCATCGTAAGCAGCAACCTCACTACGCCTGCGGGCCAGGCCATGCCGGCCGTGATGGGCGCCTCGGCCGCGGTGATGAGCGTGCTGGTGGGCATTGCCACCTACCGCCCCACCATGGTGGTGCACCTGCTGCTCTTCGGTCCGGTGAAGCTGATGTACATCGCCGCCGTGGTGGTGCTGCTGGACCTGATGGGCATCGGCACGGGCGACGGCGTGGCGCACGAGGCGCACATCGGCGGTGCGCTCTACGGTTTCCTGGCCGCGCAGCAGTTGAAACGTGGGAACGACTGGTCGCTGCGCTTCGTGGAACTGCTGGAGAAGCTGGGGAGCCTCTTCCAGCGGAAGCGGGGGCCGCGCATGCGGGTGGCGAAGAAGCCCGGCCGCAGCGTGGTGGACCGCGATGCGGCGTTCCGCGCGGCGAAGAACGACCAGCAGGCGCGGGTGGACCACATCCTGGACAAGATCAGCCGCAGTGGCTATGACAGCCTGAGCAAGGAGGAGAAGGACTTCCTCTTCAAGGCCAGCAAGTGAATCCGTGCAGAACAAGCGCGCGAACACGATGAGGGATCCGGCACGGCCCGAGGCTGTGCCCGCCACGCCGCTGCGCAAACGTTTCCCCTTGTGGCAGTACCCCCTATGGTGGGCCAATGGGCTGGCGGCCGGCGCGCTGCTGCTCACCTACCTGGCGCCACACCTCTCGCCGGAACATTTCTGGATGCTGGGCCTGCTGGCCCTGGCCTACCCTTACCAGCTGCTGGTACACCTGGGTTTCCTGCTGTGGTGGGCGCTGTTCCGTCCGCGGCGCATGCTGCTCTCGGTGGCCGTGGTGGCGCTGGGCTGGGGGCATGTGGGCGACCACTACCAACTGCTGGGCAGCAGCAGCGCACCGGCGGAATTGCGCAGCGGTCCGGTGAAGCTGATGAGCTGGAACGTGCGCCTCTTCGACCTGTACAACTGGACCGGCAACAAGGTGACGCGCGATTCCATCTTCGCCGCCCTGCACCGCGCCGATGCCGACATCCTGTGCCTGCAGGAGTTCTTCCAGAGCAGCGACAAGCGCTACTTCAAGACGCGGTCGGCGCTGATGAAGGACTTCCGCTACGGCCACCTGCACGAGCGCTACAGCCAGAAGACGCGTTTCGACCAACACTTCGGCATCGCCACCTTCAGCGCGCACCCGATCGTGGCCAAGGGGCACATCGCCTTCCCGGACAACCCCAACAACCAGTGCATCTGGAGCGACATCGCCCTAGGGGCGGACACCATCCGCGTGTACAATGCGCACCTGGCCAGCTACCACCTGGGCGACAAGGATGTGGACTTCATTGCCGGGCTTGACACGGTGCGGGAGAGCGAGGCCCTGAAGCGCGGTGGCCTGCGGATCCTGAAGCTGCTGCGGGCCGGCATGAAACAGCGGGCCAGCGAGGTGCGGCGCATCGCCGAGCACATGGCCGAAAGCCCCCACCCGGTGGTGTATTGCGGCGACATGAACGATGTGCCGATGAGCTACGGCTACCACCTGCTGCGCGGCGACATGCGCGATGCCTTCCGCGAGAGCGGCAGCGGCAGCGGGGGCACCTACATCGGCAAGCTGCCCAGCCTGCGGATCGACCACATCCTGCATGATCCCCGGATCCGTTCGTGGGATTTCACCACCCACCGCGAGGTGCTGAGCGACCACCGCGCGATCTCGTGCGTGTTGGGGGTGGAATGAGGGGGTGAATTGCTTGTTACAGGCTGCGACACCCTTCGGGGTCGAAATACAGCTGGTGTGGGATGGGCGCGATACGGGCTACATGCTGCGACACCCTTCGGGGTCGAAATGCACGCTACATGCTGCGACCCCTTCAGGGTCGAAATGCAGCTTGTGTGGGATGGGCGCGATCCGGGCTACATGCTGCGACGCCCTTCGGGGTCGAAATACAGGCTACATGCTGCGACCCCTTCAGGGTCGAAATGCACGCTACATGCTGCGCCCCCTTCAGGGTCGAAATACAGCTGGTGTGGGATGGGCGCGTGCTACATGCTGCGACGCCCTTCGGGGTCGAAATACAGCTGGTGTGGGATGGGCGGCAACCGCTATCCATCTCCCAACGATCACGTGCTATGTGCGGTCGGTGAGGAACGACCCTGAAGGGGTCGCAGCATGTAGCTCGAAAATACCCCTGTGCGGCATTCCGACCCTGAAGGGGTCGCAGCGGCTGTTGTTCCAGCGCGGAATTGACCGATCTACTTCCGCACCCGGCGCAGGTCCAGCTGGCTCATGGGGTCTGCGGGGAGGCCGGTGACGGTGTTGCGGAGGAAGTGGACCACCTCGTTGTGCGTGAGGTAGATGGCCGGTGCCGCATCGATGACGAGGCTGTCCATGCGCTGGTAATAGGCGATGCGCAGGCTGTCGTCCACGGCTTGTTGGGCGGCGGCGTAGAGGGCGTCGTAGGCGGGGCTGTTGAAGCAGGTGTAGTTGGGTCCGGCCGGGGTGCTGTTGGCGCTGGCGAAGAGCATGAGGAAGTTCTCCGCATCGGGGTAGTCGGCCGACCAGTTCTTGCGGAAGAAGGCATGCTCGCGGTTGGCCACGCCGGAGATGTGGGTGCTGAGGGGCAGCACGTTCACCTCCAGGCGGATGCCGAAGGCGGCGAGGTCGTGCTGGATGAATTCGCAGAGCTCCAGCCCGGTGGCGGTGGTGGCCACGGAAAGCGGCGGCAGGCCCTTCCCTCCGGGAAAGCCGGCCTCCGCCAGCAGGGCACGCACGGCCTGGGGATCGAAACCCTGCCCACGTCCGGAAGCGCCGGGCAACGCGGGGGGCAGCATGCTGAGCGCGGGCACGCCGATGCCGTGTTGGAGGTGGGTGATGATGCGCTGCCGATCGATGGCCATGCCCAGCGCACGGCGCAGGCGCACATCGGCCCAGGGACCGAGCAGCTTGGGGTCGGCGTTCATGAGGAAGCCCAGGTAGCTGGTCTCCAGCGATGGCGCGCGCACCAGGTGGATGCGGTCGGCGTACTTGGGGCGGATGCGGCCCAAGGGATCGAGCAGTTCGTTGGCAGCGCCGCCCTCCACGCCGCTCATCATGTCCAGCTCGCCTTTCAGCAGGGAGAGCAGCTCGGCGTTGCGGTCCTTCACGAAGGAAATGGTGACGGCATCCAGATATGGCAATGGGGTGCCCTGCTCATCGCGCTGGTAATAGTGGGCGTTGCGCTGCATGGCCAGCTTCACGCCCTCCTCCCAGTGGAAGAAGCGGAAGGGCCCCGCTCCCACCGGATTGCTGCGCCACTCGCCCCCGAAATGGGCCACGGCCTCGTGGGGCACCACGCTGGCGTAGACCATGGCCAGTATGCCGAGGAAGGGCGGGAAGGGCCGTGTGAGGCGGATGGCGAAGGTGCTGTCGTCCACCACGTGGAAACCGGCCTCACCGGGCAGCACGGGATCGAAGATCCAGCGGCCTGGCGAGGCCACGCGGGGATCGCGGATGCGCTCGAAGCTGTACTGCACATCGGCGGCCACCACAGGGCGTCCGATGCCGCCGGGGAAGGCCTCGGAATCGTGGAAACGCACATCGTTGCGGAGGTGGAAGGTGTAGAGCCGGCCGCTGTCGGCAATGGTCCAGTGCCGGGCGATGGCCGGGCGCACACGCAGGGCGCTGTCCATCTCCACCAGCCCGTCGAAGAACTGGTCGCCCACCTTCACGTTCTGCATGTGGCTGGCGAAGGCGGGATCGAGGTTGGTGAGCGCGGCCGCCTGGTTGAAGCGGAACACGCTGCGGGTTTCGCCACTGCGCTCCGGGCCGCAAGCGCAGAGCAGTGCGGCGCAAACCAGCGCGGGAATAAGGTGCTTGCTCATTCGTGGATCACCCTGAAACTGTCCAGGAAGCTCTGTGCATCGCGTTGCCCGGCCTTGGTGCGCCATCCGGCCATAAGCACATAGGCGCGCTCCCGCTCCCAACGGTATACCCACATGCGGGACTCCATACCGCTTTTGGCATGCAGCAGGTCTACCTCCAGCATGGAGCCCTGCTGTGTAAGGATCTCGCGTTGCCCGATCAATTGCAGACTTCGTCTGCCATCGCGGGCCACCATGCGCTGCACGAGGCTGTCGCTGGTAATGGAAAGATCGCTCTCGGCCAGATCCAGGGTGTGTACTTGGAAAGCGCTGCCATCCTCCTGTTCAGCAAGCCAGGTGACCATGCGTCCCCCACCCTGCGCGCTGAAATCCTGCGTCAGCTTCATCCGTGCAGGAGGCAGGAGCACCTCAAAATCCAGTGTGTCGTTGCGGAACAAGGAATTGGCATTGGCCAGCTTCCCCGGATGCTCTTCGTCCGGGATCATGTCCACCGGATCCACCGTGTAACCGCGCGCCCGCAGCTGTTCGATCACGCCTTCCTTGCCGGGCAAGTGGCCCGCGCCCACCATGAACATGGAAGGCCCGTCCACGCGGAGCACGCTGTCCATGCGGTGGGCCATCACCCGGTTGCGGTCTACGATGAGGGACTTCTGCAGGCCGCTGGGCATGGAGGGGCTTTCGGCCATGAGGCGCAGGAGCAGGTCGAGGTCCTGGCGGGCATAGGCATCGAGCAATTCGTTCATTTCGGCAGTGCCATCGCTGCGCAGGTGGGCCAGCAGGGCCTTGGCCTGCTCCTTCACGGGCAGGGCATCCACGGCGGCCACCTGCTCCTTCATGGTCTCCAGGCCGAACACCCGCTTGTCCAACTGCCGGCCGTGTTCCATGAGGTAGGCATCCAGCACTTCCGGCCGATCGGTGCCCACGCTGCTTTCGGAGAGCATGGCCATCACGAAGAAGGGTTTCATGCGCATGAGCATGCCGGCCATCATACCCAGCCGCTCGCGTAGCACGGGTTCCACTTCCTTCCACTGCTTCTTGCTGTAAAGGTCCTCCAGGCGCTGCCCGTTGGGCATCATCATCATGCTCATGATGGCCAGGGAGGACTTGCCCACCTCGGTGAAGTCCAACTCGCCGGCCACGCTGTGCATGCCGTCCATGGCCCCCATCACGTGCATGCTGTAGGTGTAGGCGCGTTCCTGCTTGCTGTGCACCGTGCCGTAGAGGTAGCCGGGTGCGGCCAGCTCGTTGCCGGAAACGGTCCAGAGCAGCGCCTGCGGCGTGGGCTGTGCCAGTGCCGAGGCGAGGGAGAGTGCGAGAAGAAGGACGGAGGTACTGCGCTTCATGCCCGAAATGTAGCGGGCGCGGAAGCTTTGGCGGAGCGGGGGCCTACCAAGGCAGGCGGGAGAGGGCGAACGAGAGCACGGACAAGGCGGTGAACAGTACCATGCTCAATTTGATCACTTGGGCGCGGGGGGC
The DNA here is from genome assembly GCA_019638115.1 of Flavobacteriales bacterium. Lineage (GTDB taxonomy): Bacteria > Bacteroidota > Bacteroidia > Flavobacteriales_F > PHOS-HE28 > PHOS-HE28. The sequence continues at coordinate 44,563 of JAHBUK010000004.1, forward strand.
GGGTCGAGTGCGTTCCATGGGTCGGTTCTGGTCAGAGTATTGCAAAGACGCGGCCCCTTGAAAGGGTTGCCCCTGCTGGTTGCCGATGGCGCAAATTTTCTTTGACCCAAAAAGACAAGCCCTTGTTCACCAAGGGCTTGTAGGAGCGCAAACGAGATGATCGGAGAAGGCCCGCGGCGGCAGTGCACGTTCCGGAGCAGCGCCAACGCGCAGCCGAGGTGCGTGCGCCGCTCAGTATCGCTGCACGGGTGATGGGCTGGGCCTGACCGTACCGCCGCCGTTGGAGGGCTCGGTGCGCGATGGGCCTTCACGCGGCGTGGCCGTGCGGGGGCCGGGGTTGCCGGTACCGCCGCCCCCATCGCGATCACGCATTTGGGGGCCCACCCGGGTGGTGGGGCGTGAATCCATGGGCCGGTACGGCTTGCTGGTGGGCCGCACCGGTTGTGTGCCGGACGCCTCCGCCCCTTTTTTACCGGGTGCGATACTGTCCTGCTTCAAAGGCATGGAGCCGGGCCACTTGTCGTTGCAAGGGATGGTGCTCTCCACATGGCGCATGCCGATCACGCCACAGCCCTCGGCCTGGTTGCCCTCGGCGTCCACCACGGTGAAACACACGTAGCCGTTCGCTTCGGAGCGTTCGCGCACCACGCGGTAAGGAGCCACACCGCCCACGGGATGCCAGGAGGCGCTGCCCGGTTTGCGTTCGATGAACACGTCCATGGGTTCCTGGATGTCCTGGTCGATGCGCTGGCAATCGCGGTAAATACGGTTCTCCACCGCATCCGTGGTGCGCACCACGATGTGGAACTCCGCGTTGGCCGCGGTACCCAAAAGCGACAAGGCCGGAAGGAGGATAAGTGCACGCATGGGAGTATAGGTATGTTGGTGAGGATGAAGGTACTGCAATAACCGCTCCGCGATGCTTCCAAGCGCTGGAAAACGAGGAACGGTGATCGGCTGTGCCGGGCTACCTTTGGCGCCGCTCCGCGCAAGCGATCGGAAAGCAGGCCGCACACCGGTGCCCCGCCCCGACCCGCACGGAGGCCAAGCCCGCCATGAGCTCCCCCCGCACGGTCGCCTTCCACACCCTGGGCTGCAAGCTGAACTTCAGCGAGACCAGCACCCTGGCCCGTTCGCTTGAGGAGGCCGGTTACGCGCGGGTGCGGCAGGAAGAGCGCCCTGACGTGTTCGTGCTGAACACCTGCAGCGTGACGGAGAACGCCGACAAGGAGTGCCGCCAGTGGGTGCGCAGGTTCCAGCGCATCAACCCCGGGGCCTTCGTTGCCGTGGTGGGCTGCTACGCCCAACTGAAGCCGCAGGAGATCGCCGCCATACCCGGCGTGGACCTGGTGCTGGGTGCCAACGAGAAGTTCGACCTGGCTGCGCACATCGAGGAGGTCCTCGCAGCTTGTCACTCCGGCCTTGAGCCGGAGTCGCAAGCTTATGGAGAGGAGGAAGGATCGGTGCGACACCGGGTCGAGCCCGGTGTGACAAACGCGGGTGGCGTGGTGCGACACCGGGTCGAGCCCGGTGTGACAAAGGACGAGGTGCCCGGTGTGACAACGCCTGGCGGCGTTGTGAAGGCAGGGGCGATCAAGGAGGTGAAGCGCTTCATCCCCTCCTACAACGCCAACGACCGCACGCGCACCTTTTTGAAGGTGCAGGACGGCTGCGACTACTTCTGCTCCTTCTGCACCATTCCCTTGGCGCGTGGGCGCAGCCGCAGCGGCACCATTGCGGAGACCGTGGCCATTGCCGAGCGCATCGCGGCAACGGGCGTGAAGGAGATCGTGTTGACGGGCGTGAACACCGGCGATTTCGGGCGGGCGCCCTTCGACCCTGCTCAGGGCAAGCCCTTCGACTCCGCTCAGGGCAAGCCCGCCGACTCCGCTCAGGGCAGGCCCGCCGACTCCGCTCAGGGCAGGCCCGCAGAGGACTTCCTGGGCCTGATCCAGGCGCTGGACCAGGTGGAGGGCATTGAGCGTTTCCGCATCAGCAGCATCGAACCCAACCTCTGCCACGACGGCATCATCGACTTCGTGGCCGGCAGCAAACGTTTTGCACCACACTTCCACATGCCACTGCAGAGCGGCAGCGACGCCATCCTGGAACGCATGCGCCGCCGCTACGACACGGCGCTCTATGCCGAACGCGTACAGCGGATCAAGGAGCGCATGCCCCACGCTTGCATCGGGGTGGACGTGATCACCGGCACACCCGGCGAAACGGAGGAGGAATTCCAGAAGACCCACGCCTTCCTGCGCAGCATAGCGGTGGACTACCTGCACGTGTTCACCTACAGCGAGCGGGCCAACACCACGGCCGTGCGCATGGAGGACAGCGTGCCGATGGAACTGCGCCGCGAGCGCACCAAGCAACTGCGCATCCTGAGCAGCAAGCTGCAACGCGCCTTCCATGAGCGGCACTTGGGCAGTGTGCGTCCCGTGCTGTTCGAGCTGGGGGAAGGCGGTGACCACCTGGAAGGCTATACGGACAACTACATCCGCGTGGTGCTGCCCCATGACCCCGCGTTGGTGAACCGCCTGGTGCCCGTGGCGCTGGAGCGGATCAACGGCGATGGGCAGGTGGTGGGGATGATCCGTACGGATGATACGCCATTAGTCGACCCCGCTTCGACTCCGCTCAGCGAGGGTCGCGGTTACAGGATCCCTGTAGCGAACGAAACCGTTGCCGACTGACCCCATGTACCCCACGCTGTACCACGCCTTACTGGACCTGACGGGATTGGACCTGCCCTTCCTGAAATTCCTGAACAGCTTCGGGTTCTTCGTGGCGGTATCCTTCATACTGGCCAGTTGGACCTTGGGCCTGGAACTGCGTCGCAAGGCTGCACAGGGCCTGCTGCGGCCCAGCAAGCGCACGGTGACCGTGGGGCTTCCGGCCACGCCGATGGAACTGGTCAGCAGTGGTCTGCTGGGTTTCCTGCTGGGCTGGAAGGGCCTGTACCTGCTGCTCAACTTCAGCGAGGCCACCAGCGATCCGCAAGGCTTCCTGCTCAGCGGCAAGGGCATGTTCCTGGGCGGCCTGCTCGGTGGCGGCCTGATGGCCTGGGCCAAGTGGCGCGAGAAGGACAAGCAGAAGCTGGCGAAACCGCGCACGGAAGAAGTGACGATGCAGCCCCACGAGCACGCGGGCAACATCACCCTGGTGGCCGCCCTGTGGGGACTGATCGGCGCCAAGCTCTTCCACTGGTTGGAGAACCCCTCGGAGTTCGTGGCCTTCCTGAAGAACCCCGGTGGCGACGCCATCTTCAGTGGCCTTACCATGTACGGCGGGCTCATCGTGGCCGGTGCCATGGTGATCCGCTACTTCGCGAAGCACGGCATACCCGTGTGGCACGGGGCCGACAGTGCCGCGCCCGGCGTGATGCTGGCCTACGGCGTGGGCCGCATGGGCTGCCAGGTGAGCGGCGATGGCGACTGGGGCATCGTGAACACCACCTTCCTCGGTCCCGGCCCCACGTGGTTGTGGCAATACGACTACCCCAACAACGTGAACGGCGTGGGCCTGCCGCTGGCCGATGGGCGCCCCTGTTTCGAGGGCTACTGCACCGTGCTTCCGCAGACCGTGTTCCCCACCCCGCTGTACGAGACCATCGTGTGCGTGGGCTTCTTCTTCCTGCTGTGGGCCTTGCGCAAACGCCTGCAGCCCGCCGGCATGATCTTCTTCGCCTTCCTCTTCCTGAACGGCCTGGAGCGCTTCTGGGTGGAGAAGATCCGCGTGAACGTGAAGGTGCTGGGCGACATCACCCAGGCGGAGATCATCTCCAGCGTGCTGATGCTGGCCGGTATCGCCGGCATGGTGTGGCTGCGCAGCAGGAACAAGCAGGGAACGGAAAGCAGCAGCGCTGCATAGAACATTAGGACCATGGACAAGAGCCAACTTGAACAACTTACCCGGCAGGTCGAAGCGATCTGCGTGGAGATCGCCGCATTCATCCGCGAGGAAGCACCGAAGCTCACCGAGGCCGGTGTGAGCAGCAAGAGCGCCAACAACCTGGTGACGCACGTGGACCACACGGCCGAAGACCGCATCGTGGAAGCGCTGGAGCGCATCCTGCCCGAGGCCGGCTTCATTGCCGAGGAAGGCAGCGGCGTGCAGGGCCAGGGGCTCAACTGGGTGATCGACCCGCTGGACGGCACCACCAACTTCGTGCACGGCGTGCCCTGCTACTGCATCAGCATTGCGCTGGTGGACGGCACGGAACCCATCCTCGGCGTGGTGCTGGAGGTGACGCGCGACGAACGCTTCACCGCATGGAAGGGCGGCGGGGCCTACTTGAACGGCAGCCCCATCCGCGTTTCCGGCCGCAAGGAACTACAGGACAGCTTGCTGGCCACCGGCTTCCCCTACGACGACTTCGGCTACGAGACCGAGTACATGGACCTGCTGCGCGAGCTGATGCACCGCACCCGCGGCATCCGCAGGCTGGGCAGTGCCGCGGCCGACCTGGCCTACGTGGCCTGCGGCCGTTTCGAGGCCTTCTACGAGTACGGCCTGAACAGCTGGGACGTGGCCGCCGGCGTGCTGCTGGTGCGCGAGGCAGGCGGCAAGGTGAGCGGCTTCCGCATCACGAAGGACCCGGTGTTCGACGAGGAGATCGTGGCCACCAACAGCGCCATCCATACGGAGTTGCTGGAGGTGATCGAAAGGAACTGGGCGAGGCAGGATTAGGGGGGATGTGGGGATGTGGAGATGTTTAGATGTGGAGATGTTTAGATGTGGAGATGTGAGGATGAGAGGGATGTGAGGGATGAGAGGATGTGTTCCTTCGCTTCGCTCGGAATGACAGATGTGAGGATGTGAGGGATGTGAGGATGTGGACGCTTCGACTTCGCTCAGCGTGAGGGATGTGTTCCTTCGCTTTGCTTCGGCAAGCCTCGCAATGACGGCTCGGAATGACAAATGAGAGGATGTGAGCGGGATGGAAGGCCGCTTTTCTGCCTGCTCGATTGCGTAGATCCCCTTGGCAGACGGGGGAATTATAGCGCACTACGAGGCGATCATTGTCGTATCTTCAAGGGGTACTTAACACCCATTGAATGTTCGAATACAAGCCTGAGAGCACCCTTCATTTCGTCGGTATACATGCCATCCATCTGGAGTACGAGTCGAACTGCGGGGCCTTGGACCTGGAGCGCACGTACCACTGCATACAAGGTGAGTTCCTGTATTGCGGGCTGCTCACCGATGGGCAGTTGCTGGTAAGCGATGAGGAGCTGGATGAATTGCTTCCGCTGCTGGAACTGCAGGTGTTCAAGGTGGAAGGAAAGTCTTTGTACGTGAGTTCCGATGAGGCCTGCACGGCGGTCCCACTGCATGTGGAGCATGTGAGTACGGAACATTTCGAGGACGACGATGAGGAGGATGAAGAGATGATCTTCGTTGCTCGCAGGAAGCGCGGAAGCATCGTGGCTAAAGTGAAGAACGTCTCCGCAGAGCAGCGCTTGTCGAAACACATGCTGGGACGTATCGATCTGGGCTTTGCTTAGCTTTCGTTCGGCAGCAGCCCCGTCCAGCGCATGTCTAACCACCTTCTTACAGCCCTTTGTGCGACACTGCTCTCCAGCATGTGCGCCGCCCAGGACTGCACCCTTCCCTTCACGCAACCCTTGTTCCCGGTGCAGGCCGAAGCGGACCTGTGGTATGGGAACGCCATCCGCTTCAATGGTGCCACGGACAGTCTGCGGCTCAACCTCTTCAAACCCGCAGGTGATGGGCAGGTGGAGCGTCCGCTGGTGATCGCCATACACGGCGGGGGCTTCAGCGCGGGCAACCGCGGCGAGATGGACCAGTTCTGCAACACGCTGGCGAGCATGGGCTGGTCCTGCGCCACCATCAGCTACCGCCTGGGCTTCTACGGCACCGGCCTGTTGGACCCGCCCTATGCCTACGACCCCAACGAGGTCCGCCGCGCCACCTACCGGGCCATGCAGGACACCAAGGGCGCCATCCGCTACCTGAAGGGCCGCAGCGCGCAGGACAGCACCAGCACCAACAAGGTGCTGCTGGTGGGCTTCAGTGCCGGTGCTTTCACGGCCATGCACGCCGCCTACCTGGACCAGCCCAACGAGAAACCCGCGGCTGCCAACGCGATCGGGCAGGTGCAGCACTTCCTCAACTTCTACCCGCGCCCCGACCTCGGTACGGTGGAAGGCACGCTGAACCTCGGCACCCACGATGCCACCGTGCTCGGTGTGGTGAACATGTACGGCGCAGTGCTGGACACCACGTACATCGAAAGCCCGAACGATCCCGCGCTCTACAGCTACCACCAGACGCTGGACCCCGTGGTGGGCTGCGGGCTCCAACGTCCGTATTGGGGTATCGGCCTTGGGGTGCCGGACAACTACCCCTGGGTGCACGGCTCCTGCTCCATCGATACGCGGATTCAGCACCTTGGCTTCGCACCGGGTCGCTACCACTTCAACCTGCACAGCGGCAACGCGCACGACATACATGATCCGGTGGGCGTGCTGCTGGAAACCTTGCAATGGATGCGCGCCTTGATCTGCAGCGCGAGCACAGGAACAGGCGAAGTCCCGGTAAACGATGGGTTCACCCTGTTCCCGAATCCCGGCTCAGGCGTGATAACGGTGCAACGCAACTCGGACCTGCCCGCTCCCTACGAAGTACATGATGCGCTTGGACGCCTGCTGATGCAAGGAACGCTGCTCGGTGACAGGCATCCGATCGATGTGGGCGGATGGCCGCCAGGAGTCTACCTGTTGCGAGTTGTGGTGGATGGGCACGCAGTGGTGACCCGTTTCGTGATGGAGCGGTGATCAGCTGGACCTCTGCCGCAACAGCACCAATCCCAGGAAAGTGAGCGCGCCGTTCACCAGCAGCAGCTCGAAGCCGAAGGTGTAGCCGCCGAAGAGCTCGTTGCTGTAGCGGTCCAGCACGTAGGTGAGCACCGGTGCGAGCACTGCCACCAGCGGCACCCAGCGGTCCTTCACGGCCCAGGTGGTGAACATGCCGAAGGCGAAAAGGCCCAGCAGTGGTCCGTAGGTGAAGCCTGCCACACGGAACACGGTCTTGATTACACTGTCGTCGTTGAGCGCCTTGAAGGCCAGGATGAGCAGCACCATGACAATGCTTACGAGCACGTGTACGCGACGGCGCAGTGCCACACGTTGTTCCTCCGGCCGCTTGTCGATCTCCAGGATGTCCACGCACGCGCTGGTGGTGAGCGCGGTGAGTGCGCTATCGGCACTGGAGTAGGCCGCGGCAATGAGGCCCAGGATGAAAAGCAGTCCCACGGATACCGGCAACCAGCCATCGGTGGCGAGCATGGGGTAGATCTGGTCAGGGCGGTGTGGCACGATGTGGTACTCCTGCATGTAGCGCCAGAGCAGCGCGCCCAGCGCCAGGAAAACGAGGTTGACCACCACGAGCACAAGGCTGAAGGAGACCATGTTCTTCTGGGCCTCGCGGATGTTGCGGCAGCTGAGGTTCTTCTGCATCATGTCCTGGTCGAGCCCGGTCATGGCAATGGCGATGAACATGCCGCCGAGGAACTGTTTCCAGAAGTAGGTGCCGGGCTTGGGATCATCGAAAAAGAACACGCGGCTGAAGTCGCTGGACCGCACTTGCGCCAGCGCCTCACCCAGGCTCCAGCCCAGCTTCTGCCCCACCAGCACCACTGTAACGCACACGGCCACCAGCATGAAGAGCGTCTGCAGGGTATCCGTCCAGATGATGGTGCGGATGCCGCCGCGCTGGGTGTAGGACCAGATGAGCGCGATGGTGAGCACCACGGTGGCCCAGAAGGGAATGCCCCAGGCATCGAAGAGCAGGAACTGCAGCACCACCGCCACCAGGTACAAGCGGGCCGCCGAGCCCAGGCTCCTGCTGAGCAGGAAGAACCAAGCCCCTGCGAGGTAGCTGTTGCGCCCGAAGCGCTGGCCGAGGTAGCCGTAGATGCTGGTAAGCTGCAGGCGGTAGTAGAGCGGCATCAGCACGAAGGCGATCACCGCATAGCCCGGCAGGTAGCCCAGCACCATCTGCAGGTAGCTGAACTGGTCGTTGCCCACCATGCCCGGCACGCTGATGAAGGTGACCCCGCTGAGCGAGGCACCGATCATGCCGAAGGCCACGATGTACCAGGGCGACTTGCGATCGCCGAGGAAGAAGCTGCTGTTGCCCGCACCCTTGCCCGTGATGCGCGCGATGACCGCCAGCAACAGGAAGTAGGCCAGGACCACCAGCAGGATGAGCGTGCTTGACATGACGATCGGAAGGGCTTGCGCCGCTACGAAGCAAGGGCAGCGGGCGGCGTTCGGCGGTGGAGGTCGGCCCAAGTTATCCCGGTCGCCTTGTCGGAAGCGGCGCGGCTGCTACCTTCGAACAACAAGCAAACCCAACCATCATGGTCGAAGAAGCACCGGACAAGGCCGAACAGGAAGCCTATTCACTCGCCCTGATGATGATGGCGCAAGAGCAACGATCGCCGCACAACACCAAACGCGCGTTGGTGGAGCAAGGCATTGATGAGGCAGTGGCCAACAGCGTGTTGGAGCGGATCAACGCGGAGTTGGCCGAAGCACACGAGAATGAGGCTTCGAAGAACATGCTCTACGGCGCTTTGTGGTGCGCAGGAGGTACCGTGGCGACCCTGGCGGACATCGGTTACATCTTCTGGGGTGCCATCGTGTTCGGGGCCATCCAGTTCATCAAAGGGCTGTACGACTACACCAAGAAGTGACACACCCGATGCCTCTCTGCCCCGGACCTGCTGGCATGCTGCTGCGTGTGTTGCTCTTCGCGTGTGCATGGCCTTTGCTGAGCATGGCACAAGCGCAGTCCGTGCAACGCGATACGCTGGTAGGCCTGGCGCGTGGCAAGGCGCTGGAAGTGGTGCGTGTGGATGATCTGGAGGAGAGTGAACTCTTCGTGCTCGGGGAGAACTTCCAGCGCTCGGAAGGCCGCTTCTCCAGATTCAGCAGCGTGAACGGGGTAACGACGGACAAGCGGCAGCGCTTCATCCGCATCAGCACCTGCGCGGAACCCGGTGACACGTTGGACCTGCGCGTGATCGTGGTGCGCGATGGCGACACACTGCGGCACGAGACCTGGGGCGTCCATGTGCTACCCATAGCACCCAAGGAGACCTATTGGTACACGGAGGACTCCCGCCTCAGCCCGCTCTTCGAGCATGCTGGTGGCAAGTCCCGCAACCCTGCGGAGGGCAGCTTGCACCTGAGTTCCAGCACGGGCAGGAGCGCATTGACGAAGAACGAGGTGATCTCCTACTCCGTGGCCGTGCTCTCCAAAGGCAAGCTCATGGCCGAGTGGATCAACCCAGGTGTTGCGCTATCGCCACCTGCCCAATTGAAGTTGAAGCGCATCCGAACGGGCACGCTGCTTGTGCGCGACATCGTAGGCAATGGCCCTTGCGATGGGCCGGGTGAATTCCATGCTCCTCCCCCGCTGAATTGGTGAGCGGGTTAAGTGTGGCGCCTTGCTCGGAAAATTTCGAGTGAACCCTTTCTCGGTAGTGAAGACACGCAGCGCAGGAAGTCCTGCAATGAGCGAAATTGAGGTCAAGGAAGGCTGCGCTGGGGCATACATCATTCACTTTCCGCTCTTCCCAGAAACAAGTTCCCTACCGACCGCTTTTGTGTCGCCTCAGTATTGCTCACACCCGCCTATACCCCTTCTCCACCTTCTTCCCCCTCACCTTCTCCATTTCGCGGCGCGCTGTGGCCTCGTCGGCGAATTGTTTGATGAGTGATTGGCCGGCGGTACCGATGCGGCCGTAGCGCACGGTGTAAGCAGCGCCTTCCACCTTCACCTCCCAGAACTTGCTGCTGCCATCCTCCACGCATTCGTAGCGCTCGAAGGACGCGTCGTTGGTAGAGGCGATCGGCTCCGGCGGAGGTTCAACCACGCTGGGTGAGGGCTCCGAAGCATCTGGTGCAACAGTGATCGGCTTCGGCTCTGGAACAGGCAAGGGCTCCACAACCACCTCCGGCGCTGCTTCCTCTTTTCCTGCGAGCACGCGCTCCACACGCGCCATCAGCTGATCCGGATCATTGAACCAGTCCTTGGCGAGGATGCTGATCACCTCCCAACCGAATGCGCGCAGCAAGGCCGGACGCTGGCAGTACTGCTCCAGCACATCGTCGTTGCGGTAGTGAACATCGGAATCGATGAGGATGCCGAGGCGGTAACCCTTGCCATCGCTGGCACGCACGGCAAGGTCGCAGCGGAAGTAGGAACTGCCCACGTTGCGGTCCACGTGATGGCCCTGGGACTGGAGCCGTTCCGCGATGCGCACGGTAACGGCGGCCACCTGATCGCTGCTGTGCTCTGCGCCGCGTAACGAGAGGCTATCGAGCACCGTGGACGCACCATCCTGTTCACCGGCGGACAACCGTTCGGCGTATTGCAGGAAACGGCGCAGGTAGTTGGCGCCCTCGTTGTGTTCGTTCTTGATGTCGTTGGCGGTGATGCTGCTCACCACGGCCATATGTCGCTTCGCACGTGAGAAGATCACGTTCAGGCGCTTCTCCCCGCCCCTCCGGTTGATCGGACCGAAGTTCATGAGCATGCGTCCGTTGGCGTTGGGCGCGTAGCACACGCTCATGATGATCACATCGCGCTCATCGCCCTGCACGTTCTCCAGGTTCTTGATGAAGAGGCCCACGAACTGGTCGTCCTCCACGCGCTGGTATTCCTCCTCCAACCTAGCCTCGAAGGCCTTGTCCGCAGCGGCCAATTCCTGCAAGGCCTCTTCAATGGCCGACTGCTGCTCGATGGAGAAGGCCACGACGCCGATGCTGCGCCCTTGACCGAGCATCTGCTGAATGAGCAGTGCGATGTACCGCGCCTCCTGACTGTTTCGGCGCTCGTGGTACACGCCGTTGCGCACATGGTGGAAACTGATCGGACGATCGGAAAGCGCGCTCGCATGCTGCACGGCTTCGGCGGCATCCGCCACGCTGATGGGCGTTTGCTGGGCTTGCAGCAGTTGCTGGTCAGGGATGGTGAGCAGGTCACGGCCATAGAACGCCGCATTGCTGAAGCTGATGAGGCTCTCGTGGCGGCTGCGGTAATGCCAGCCGAGCATCACGCCCGGAAGCTTGCGCACGCCCTGGCTCAGCAGGCTGTCCGCATCAAGGGCGATGCCGATGCGTTCCTCGGTTGCGTCCTCTTCCTCGTCCACGTCGCCGCTGGTGGTGTTGAAGAAATTAGTGGGCGGCATCTGCATCTCGTCGCCCACAATGATGGTCTGCGCGGTGCGGAACAAGGCGGGCACCCCTTCCTCCAAGGTGATCTGGCTGGCCTCGTCGTAGATGACCACATCGAAGAGCTTGGTGTCCAATGGCAGGATGTCCGACACGCTCTGCGGGCTCATGAGCCAAACGGGCTTCAGGCCCATCACCACCGGCCCGCTCTCCTTCCCGATCAGCTCGCGCACGCTCTTGTAGCGCATCGATTTGCCGAACTCGTTCTCGAGGATGCGGCGACCCACGGTCCACTTCTTCTTGATGGCGCGCTCCTCCGGCCCCATGCCCGATACGCTCGTATCGGAGATCCGCACGTGCTGCTTGAAGCGGGCACGCACCGATGAACGGATCATGTCCACGTTCACATCGAGGTAGCGTTTCTCCAGTGCGTTGAGCTGCTTCACGCTATGCAGGATCGCCAAGCCATCGAGGCGATCGAAGAGCCGATCATTGCGATACACCTCGCGCAGCGACTTGTAGGCCGTGAGGTAGGCCATGGCATCGGCACTGATGCGCTGCTTGGTGACAAAAGCATGCAAGCGTGGTTCCATAGCGGCGATCTCGCGCAGGTAGGGCACCAGGCCACTGAAGCCGTTCAGCGCGGCTTTCACCTCCTGCATCCAGCGCTCCACGCCGTTCAGCGGAAGTTCATCACAGTAAGCGTTCAGTAAGCGTGCCTGTGCGGTGAAGCGATCCAGGTCGGCGCCGAGTTCCACCAGCTCAGTGATCTCCGATGCCGGCATGGCGAGAAGTGCGTTCCACTTCGCATCGCGCTGACGATCACGCAGCGCACGCACCAATTCGCGGCTGAGGGCATTTTCCTCCAAGCCATAACGATCGTGCATGCCTTGCTCCAATGCAGTGAGCTTATCCAGTGCCTAATGCTCGGCACACAGGTCGTCGAGCAGGCGCGCGATCTCCGGCGTTACCTGGTGCTTGCTGAGGTCGTAACTGTTCGCCACCATCGCCTTGATGCGGCGGTAGGTGCCGTTGAGGAACTTGAAGAAACCCTTGTTCACACGCTGCCATTGCTCGCGCGCGGCTTGCGCATCCACCGCGTTGGGCTTCTGCTTCCAATGCACCGTGGCTTTGGCTGCCTTCGCAACCGACTTCTTCTGCTTTTCGATGGCTTCCACATCGGCATCGTAGCGACGCGCTTCCTCATGCCTGCTCTCGAAGATGCCCAGCTTGTCGCGCGCAGCCACCGGCCCCAGTTGGCGCGCTCCACCGGCCAGCATGACCAGCTCGCCCAGCGTGGGGCGCATACCTGGCGGCAGGTCGATGGCATCCAGTTGTTCGCTGATGCGCTCCCACACCGGTGAGGCTTTCTCCCATACTTCAGCAATGCGACCGAAGGGCTGATCATCGTTCAGGAGCTGTGCTTGCACGGCGATCAACGGATGCTCCGCCGCGATGAGCGAACGACCGAGGTCCTTCAGAGCTACGGATAGCTCGCGCACCAAACGCTCCACGGACAACCACGAAGCATGATCGGGGATGCGCTCCAAAGCGACGGCATCCGCTTCGTGCAGGCTGTCGTCGCGCTGCGCGATCAAGCGGTCCAACAAGTTATGAAGCGGTATTCCCGTGGAAGCGTGGGCCTCGCGCATCCGCTGGTGGAAATGCTCCAAGCGACCGATCTCCTCCTCCATTCGGCCGATCACCGAGGCACGCTCCCGCGCGATGGAGGCCTCGTCCATGGTGCTCTTCAGGAAGGTCTCGTAAGTCTGCTTCAGGTCCTGGATGAAGGTCTTCTTGTCCGCCTGCGAGTCGTGTACGCGGCAGCATACCTCATCGAGCTCGCGCTGCTTCAAGCGGTGGAAGACGACATCGAGCGCCGCACGTTTCTCGCAGACGAAGAGCACCTTCTTGCCCGCACCCACATAGTAGGCGATGAGGTTGGTGATGGTCTGCGACTTGCCCGTGCCCGGCGGCCCTTGGATGATGTAGCTCCCACCACCCGCAGCCTGTTCGATGGCGCGCGTTTGCGTGGGATCGGCCTGGATGATCGGGAAACGCTCAGCGAGTGGAGCACGCGTTGGAGCCTCCTCCTGCAACGGTCGCGGCTGGTCGCTGAAAAGCATATTGAACACATCGTCCTTGGCGTTGGCTTCGATGATGTGATCGTAGTCTTGCACCAAGGACATGCGCCGCGCATTGAAGTTGCCCAACGTGACGTTGCAGAGGTCCACTTCCCAGTGATAAGGATTCGCGTCGCCCTCTTCCACCGTGTTGTAGAAGCTGCGGCCGCCATTGCCCTTGGCATGATCGACACCAGGACGGATGTCCTCGTTGATGATGTACTCGAAGGTGCTTGCGGCGGGACGCACCTTGCGCTGGTACAGTTGCAGGCCCAGTGGCGTGAAGCCATCGCTGCCGTAGGAGTAACTGAAGCTGCGCGGATCCAGACCGCTCGCATGCCTTCGTGTACGACGCAGTGTGCGCGAGAACGCTTGTCGTGCAGCGGCATGCACCAGTTCGATGCGTGGCTTGTCCACCAGATCGAGCTCGATCTCCGATCCGCTGCTCTTCGCCTGCTGGCGTATGCTGCTTACGAGGTCCTCCACACTGGATTCCTCCAGATCGATCATGTCCGGCAATTCGATGCCGTAGAGCTCGCGGAAATAGTGGACCAGCACCGGGTTCACCTCGGCTTCCGCAGTCGGACATTCCAGCACGTACTGGTCCTTCACGCCTTTGCGCTTCACCAGTTCCACGGGCAGCAGGAGCAGCGGTGTGCTGATCTTCTCGTTGCCGTAGTCCTTGAAGTTGGTCCACCGCAGGAAGGCGATCACGAGCCGAAGTGGATCCACGCCGTATTCGTTCACCGCTTTGCGGGCCTCGCTGCGCACCTTGTCCAAGCGCGCGGGCAAGGTTGGGCGCTCCTTCAGATCGAGGTAACCGGTGAGGACCAAACGTTTCTTGCCGATCACCTTGTCGCGCACCGAACGGCTCCACGTGATCAGCGAGGCCGGATCGATGTTCTTGTGGTCCAGCAGAGGCGGCACGCTGGCCACGGTGAGGTTCACGAAGCCCTCGGTATCCCTGAAATAGAGCAGCCTGTTGCGCCGGCTCAGATCGAAAAGTCGCGCCTTGAGCTTGGCCAAGATCCAATTGTCGCGCGAGCTGAGGTCCTGTTGGCGGAACCCGGCCGTGCGCGTAAGGTCCATGTAGTTATCCGGGTCGTATTGCCTGAAATTCTTCAGCTTGGCAATGACCTCATCAAGACTGCGTGGACGGTCCTCACGATAGAGCTGCGTGCATTCCGTGATCACGCCCACCAGTGTGGGATGCACCTGATCGTTCAGCGCGAAGAGGTTGTCGCGGCGCTCAACGAAGGTCTCAAGGTCCTCGGGGTCGTTGAAGTCCAGGCCGAACGCAAGGCTGGCCAGGATGAGCCCGCAGATGTGGATATCGGTGATCGGATCATGATGGCCGATCTCCAGGTCCCACGCTGCATAACCCACCACGTACTTCGGCGTGCTGAGGGTCTCGCCTTCCGCGCGGATCAGCGCATTGCGATAGAGGCGATGATCATCGTCGTCAACTTCGGTCACCTCACGTGTGACCACCACCGGGCCTTCCTGTTTGGGCTTCGCGAAGAGGTGGCGTGCGTTGGAGATCGTGCCACTGGTGCGACCAAGGTCCAGATAGAGGCGCCCTTCCTCCACCCGTACGGCATCCGCGTTGCGCAAGCGAGCCACACGTCCTTCGATGTGGACGCCGTGCAGCGCCTCGAGCAAGGGCATGGCCACCGCGATCACGTCATCCGTGCGCAGGCCGCCCTGTTCATCGCAGTACCGCAGGAAGCCTCTGAAGTCCAGCACCTCGTTCATCGCTTATTCTTCTTGCAGGCTTTCCTCACCCACGTCCTTCATCTTCGAGAGGCTTTCCATGGCGCGGTCCTTCAACTGCTTCAGTTCACGTGCGCCCAGCTTCAGTTCCTTCCGCAGTATGGCATCGAACTCCGTGGTCAAGCCCAGCAGTTCCGCCAGTTCCAGCATATGGCCCATAGGCACTTCCTCTTGTTCGCTGTCGCAACGGGCCACATCGAGCAGCACATAGCAGAGGTAATTGCGCGTGTCCTTGGCGGCGTTCTTCACTTGCTCACGCAGGGCATCGGTCACGTAGGCATCGGGCCTGCGCTTCAGCTCAGGGAAATACGATCGGCACAAGGCGCCCACTGCCGTACTGAAGATCCAGCCGGGCTTCACCGCCAACAGCAACACGTCCTGCGTGAGCGCCTGCAGCTCCTTCTGCCGGAAGAGATCCAGGTTGTTGATGTCCAATGGCCCACGGATCAAGCGCTCGATGCGCTCGGTGCTGGCAACCGGATCGTTGTGCCAGTAGTGCAGCGCCAGGCAGCGCAGGTAGTTCTCGGGATGCGTGGCGGCCTCACTGCCTTCGTTCGCGGCGGTCACCACTTCTTCGGCCTGCTGCACATAGCTGGTGGTGTTCACCTGCGCCAAGCCCGTGTGCAGCTTGATCAGGCAACTGAGCACGGCTTCAACATCTTGCGCGGCCAGCATGGCGCCGCGATCGCAGAACAGCTCCATGTAAAGGCTGTAGAGGCGCGCGGTCTCGACATGCACATCCTCACTGCGCTCATCGTTCGCAATGGCATAGACCACCCGGTTGGTGATCTCATGCTCGCCGCCATCCAAGGCGTAGAAGAGGTAGTGCGCCAACTCGTGACCCAGCAAGGCGAGCAGTTCCTTCTCGGTGAGCAATTCCATCAAGCGGCCACTGAGCACGATGTGCGCTTCCTTGCCGAGGATGGAGATGCCGGCGTTCAACTGGGTGGTATTCTGCTCCTGATAGAGCGTCACCTCCGCATCGATGTTCAGTGCTTTCACCGCCTGTGCAGCCGATGCGTAAGCCGTGGCATAGGTGGCCGGATCGAGTCGATAGGTGTTCTTGAGCAGGGCCGTGCGATGCGCCTTCGCCTGCTCCTCCTTCACCTGCTGCTCGCTGAACCACTTCCACGTGCGCTCGCGCAACTTGAAGTGATCGCGCAGTTGAACGTGGAACGGGAAGGGTGAAAGGACGGCAGGCATGGCGGGTCCCGAAGCTACGCAGAGCTTGTAAGAGGTGATTGAGTTCCAAAGAAAGAAGCCCGGCTCATCACCAGGCTTCCCATTTGCTCATTTTCCGAACGGTCCTACCCCCGCACCAGCTTCTTATACTTCAGGCGCTTCGGTACGATGTCCCCCACGCGCTTCTTGTAGTTCTCTGAAATGGTCGCGAAGCCGCTCCGGACCAGTACACCTTGCTGTCGCCCTCCCCGCATTTCAGCGGGACAGGCTCCGGCGAGGATGACAACTCTATCGTTCACCCGCCAACCGAAGAGCCTTTTCCTCCAGATCAGAGGAGATCCGGAAGCCCACACTTTTGAGATCGCTGAGAACAGGCTCCAATGCGGGGATCAAGCTTTGGGTCTTTGCCTTTAGCAGCACGCCTATCGTTCCTGTATGCGGTATCTCCAGGTCGGTGGCCAAGCGACGAGCGGCAAGATCATCGAGGATCACAACGCTGCGTTCTGTTTCCATGGCCAAGGCTATGGCACTCGCCTCACCACCATCCACGAGATCCATAAAACGTGCGACCAGCTTCTCATCGATCGGATCCTTGAGTACAACCCAAACAGGAAGAGGCAGACCGAACTCTTGTGCCACTATGGAAGTGGTTGTGATCTGCCCATACACATGCTTGAGCAGCTCCAAGTGCCCAGCGTTGGTAAGCGTGATGAGGCAACTGCTGTCGGAAATGATGACCTCAGGCATTCCGCAGGTCCTGCTCAAGGTCCGTTGCTGGGTAATTGAATACGGATACGCCGTACTTACCCAACCGCTCCATGAAGGCACGCTTGTCCAGACCTGCGAACGCCGCAGCCTTACCCATGGCCAATTGGCCGCGGTCATAAAGTTGCGCAGCGAGCATCATGCGCAACTCTTGTAGGTCGACCTCCACTGAATCAGGGATCTCCAGAATTAGCTTCTTGGACATGCCCGAAAGTTAAGGTCGGATGGCCCTTTCAACAAGAAAGCCCGGCTCATCACCGGGCTTCCCATTTGCTTATCGTCCGATCATCCGATCAGTCCTACCCCCGCACCAGCTTCTTGTACTTCAGGCGCTTCGGTACGATGTCGCCCACGCGCTTCTTGTAGTTCTCCTCGTAGTCGCTGAAGCCGCCCTCGAACCAGTACACCTTGCTATCGCCCTCGAAGGCGAGGATGTGGGTGCAGACGCGGTCCATGAACCAGCGGTCGTGGCTGATGATGACCGCGCAGCCGCTGTAGTCCTGGATGGCTTCCTCCAAGGCCCGGAGCGTGTTCACGTCCAGATCGTTGGTGGGTTCGTCAAGGAGGAGCACGTTGCTGCTCTGCTTCACGGTCATGGCCAGGTGCAGGCGGTTGCGTTCACCTCCGGAGAGGATGCCCACCTTCTTGTTCTGGTCGGTGCCGCTGAAGTTGAAGCGGCTCAGGTAGGCGCGTGAGTTCATCACCACGTTGCCGAAGGTGATGTTCTCCAGACCTCCTGTGAGCACCTCGTACACGGTCTTGTCCGGGTGAAGGTCCTTGTGGCTCTGGTCCACGTAAGCCACTTGCACGGTCTCGCCGATGGTTATGGTACCACTATCGGCGGGCTCCTGCCCCATGACCATGCGGAAGAGCGTGGTCTTACCAGCACCGTTGGGACCGATGATGCCCACGATGCCGGCGGGCGGAAGCGCGAAGCTGAGGTCATCGATCAGCAGGCGGTCGCCAAAGCCTTTGCTCACGTTCTTGAACTCGATCACCTTGTCGCCCAGACGGGGTCCGTTGGGGATGAAGATCTCCAGCTTGGCTTCCTTCTCCTTCACGCTCTCGCCCTGCATTTTCTCGTAGTTGGCGAGACGGGCCTTGCTCTTGGTGCGGCGGGCGCTGGCATTGCTGCGCACCCACTCCAATTCCTGCTTCAGCACACGCTGGCGCTTGCTCTCCTGCTTCTCCTCCTGCGCCAGTCGGGCGGTCTTCTGCTCCAGCCAGTTGGTGTAGTTGCCCTTGTAGGGAATGCCCTCGCCGCGGTCCAACTCCAGGATCCAGCCGGCCACATTGTCCAGGAAGTAACGGTCGTGGGTGATGGCGATGACCGTGCCCTTGTAAGCGGCCAAGTGCTGCTCCAGCCAGGCCACGCTCTCGGCGTCAAGGTGGTTGGTGGGTTCGTCCAGCAGCAGGATGTCGGGGCTTTGCAGCAGCAGGCGGCACAGGGCCACGCGGCGGCGCTCACCACCGGAGAGCACGCTGATCTTCTGATCGGGTTCGGGGCAGCGCAGGGCGTCCATGGCGATGTCCAGCTTCTGGTCGATCTCCCAAGCACCCACCGCCTCGATCTTGTCCTGCAGCACACCCTGACGTGCGATGAGCTTGTCCATCTTGTCCGGGTCGTTCAGGATGTCCTCGTCGGCGAACTTGTTGTTCACGTCCTCATACTCCTTCAGCAGGTCCATGATGGGCTGCACGCCTTCGCGCACGATCTCGATCACGGTCTTGCTTTCGTCCAGATCGGGTTCCTGCTCCAGGTGGCCGATGGTGTAGCCCGGGGTGAGATGCACATCACCATCGAAGTTCTTGTCCTTGCCCGCGATAATGCGCATGAGCGTGGACTTACCGGAGCCGTTAAGACCGAGGATGCCGATCTTGGCGCCGTAGTAGAAGCCCAGGTAGATGTCGTTGAGGATCTTCTTTCCGGAAGGCAGGGTCTTGCCCACCTTCACCATGTTGTAAATGATCTGCCTGCCTTCTTCAGCCATGTCCGTAACGTTTTGGGGTCTTGTCAGGGTCCGGTCGGAGGTCCGAACGGGGCCGCAAAGATCTTTGTTCGATCGATCGCTTTGACGATCTCGAAGGTTCCGAGGCGTGAAGTGTCCGCTCCATGGTGCTTCAGGGCCGTTTCCACCGACTGTCCGAAGGTGGGTGCTACCACCACGAAAGCCTTGCTGCCGGGATCAGGTCCGAGGTGGAAATAACTGCGGTCCAACCCGGCGGCCACGGCATGGAATTCCAGCGGAGCTTCCCAGGGGAAGAGGGTGTAGACGCGGTCCCCGGGTCGCAGTTCGCGCATCAGCACTTCGGCCACATCCGGTGCTTCCGCGAAGCGCCAATGGCGCCCAGGGAGCGCAAGGATGCCCGTGACGGCGAACGACAGGAACAGCACCGCAGCGGCCAGCGATGTGCGGGTGCGTTTCCCCAGCTTGGTGAACCACCTTTCCTGAACGGCCTTCAGCAGGTAAAAGAGGCCGATGGCGGTACCCAGGTGCAGCACGTAGAGGATGAAGAGCCACACGCGCGGAGGCGCCACTGCCTGTTGGAGCAACACCTGCGGTACCGTGGCGAGCAAAAGGGCCACCACCATCAGGCGGTACTTCACGGAGGTGTAGGCCGCGAAAAAGAAGGACAACACGCCAAGCACGAACAACACACGCGGCGCGGGATCGCTCAGGTAGGCACCCAGTCCCAGCACCGAATCCGCCAGACCTTCCTGCATGGCCTGCCAGCCGGGTGCAGGCAATTCGGGATGCGCAGTGAGCTGGCCGGGCCCGTACAGCACCAAGATGGGCAGGTAGAGCAGGGCCGTGGTGGCCACGAACACCGCGCCGGCCAGGAAGAGTGCCCGCCATCGTTCCACCTGCCCTTCGTGGAAACGCAGCAGCACGTAGAGCATGAGCCAGATGAAGACGAAGGCGACAGCGTAGATCATGGTAGGGACAGCCCACATGCCCAAGGCACAGACCAGCCCCAGCAGCACCGCGGTGAAGCGATCGGCGCTGCGCAGGAGGTAGCGCCCCAGCACCAAGGCCGCCACCATACAGGCCCAGGTCAGGGAGTAGCCACGCGCCAATGCGCCGTATTCCACCAAGCTGCCATCGGCGGCCACCAAGGCCAGGGCCAGCAGGGCGATGTAGCGGTTGAAAGTGGCCCGCACGAAGAGGTAGTAGAGCGGAAGCACCAGTAGGGACAGCAGGTATGCCGGAAGCCTGAGCGCCAAGGGCCCCACCCCGAAAAGCTGAGTGCTGAGCTTGGCCAGCAGGGTGTGCAGGATGTGGTTGTTGGGGTAGGAATAGTCGGCCAAGGCCACATGCCAGGGGCGGCTCGCATAATAGGTCCAGGTGAAGGCCTCGTCGTAGGTGATGGGTTCAAAGAGCATCCACCCGCGCAGGAGTGCAGCCCCAACAAGTAGTGCGGCCACCCACGCCTTGTGGCTGGAAGAGGTGCGCCGAGCATAACGGCCGAGCACCTCTTTCAGATCCACCCGGAACGCGTTGGATACGATGGCGGGAGAACCGTTGCGCAATGCGCTTTGCACGCCCCCCCAAGCGAGTAACAGAGACAAGCATGCAAGACCTGCGGCCGCCCAGACGGAGCGCTTCCGGATCCCCTCGTGGCGGATCGCGGTGTAGGATTCCACATCACCATCCGGGGCCACGGAGTTCAGGTATGCGGCAGCCTCCGCATAGGGCCAGGTGCTCCCCCACCATGCCACGGCTGCGAACAAACCGAAGCACAGCGCCAGTATGCCGAAAAAAGCGGCCGAGCGGTACATCCCGGCAAGGTATCAAAGGGGACCCAACTCGCGCTATCAGCGGGTGACCGCTTCCATGGAGATGATGCTGTCCACCACATAGCGGCTGTGCCCGCGCCACGGAAGCGCGCCCAGGTATTCGCTGTAATGCAGGTTGAACTGCTTGCCGCTATTCACCATCAACTGCTGCGCCACCGCTTCATCGTTCACCGAGAACTCGAACTCGAAGCTCTCCAAGGTGCCGTTCTGGCTGCGGATGCCGGTCTGGATCATTTTGCCCTCGTAGGTCTTGAAGAGGAAGCCTTTGTGCACCACGTAGTTCAGCTCACCGGACTTAACACCCGTGCCGAACACCCAGTAGTATCGGAAGAAAGCGCCGCCAGCGAGGACGATGAGCAGGATGAGGATGACCTTCCAAAGGTGCTTGCGCATGGTGTTGGAATAAGGCAGGAAAGGTAGTGGGCCGACACACATGTTGAAGGCGGGCCGAAAAGTGCTTCGGGACCGCTCATCACCGTCGGACGACCACTTGTAATAAAAAGGTACTATGTGTTGCATAGTACCAGGCCAATGCCCATATCTTTGCCATGTCGATAACCAGAACGGCACCGAGCACCATGAACGTAGAGAACACCAAGGCACAGATGCGGAAGGGCGTTCTGGAGTACTGCATCCTGGGCGTGCTGTCGCAGGGGGAGTTGTATCCATCGGACATCATCCTGCGGCTGAAGTCGGCCAAGCTGATCGTGGTGGAAGGCACGCTGTATCCCTTGCTCACGCGCCTCAAGGAAGCAGGGCTCCTCACCTACCGCTGGGAGGAATCGCGCTCCGGCCCCCCCCGCAAGTATTACAGTCTTACGCCTTTGGGAGAACGCTTCCTGGGCGAACTGGACCAGACCTGGGAAGAGCTTTCACAAGCCGTGAAGAAGACCACCCGTCGTAACTAAAGAACCACCCACCAAGCAAAACCACGCTTCGGCGTTCGAACGATGAAAAAGACCCTCACAGCCAACATCAGCGGTACGGTATTCCACATGGAGGAGGATGCCTACGACCGCTTGCAGCGTTACCTCTCCACCATCCGGCAGCAGTTCGCCGGTGGCACCGGTGGCGATGAGATCATGATGGATATCGAGTCGCGCATCGCAGAGTTGTTCACCGAACGGATGGCGGGCCGCAGGCAGGTAGTGCTGATGGCCGACGTGGAGCACATCGAACAGGTGATGGGCCGTCCCGAGGAATACGGCGATGGCGAAGCGGGCGAAGCCGCCAGCAGCAGCACGGCGCACAGCACCTTCCGGGGCCGCTCACAAAAGCGCTTGTTCCGCGATCCGGAGGACCGCTGGCTGGGTGGCGTATTGAGTGGCATCGCAGCGTACGTGGGCACCGAGGTCCTCTGGCTGCGGATCGCGTTCATCATGCTGGTGGTGCTGGGCATCGGCACACCCATCTTCATCTATGTGCTCCTGTGGATACTGGTGCCACCGGCCACAAGCGCCGCCGACCGGCTTATGATGGGTGGCGAGCCCGTTACCGTGGACAACTTGAAAAAGGCGTTCGAGGAAGGCACCGACCGCTTCGCCAAAGAGGCGGAAGAGTTGGGCCAACGCTGGTCCAAGAGTGAGAACTGGCGCAAAGCCGAAGATCGCGTGCGCAGCGGTGCACGGAACGTAGCTGGCACGGTCGGCTCCGTGCTCGCCAAGACCGTGGGGCTCTTCCTGATCCTGCTGGGCAGTGCGTTGGGCATCGCCTTCCTGGGTGCTCTCATCGGCGGCGGCACCCTTACCATGGACAGCTACAGCGGCCAGCACAGCGCCGACCTGCTGGACTTGGGCGGGCTGCTTTTCGCCAGCAACGAGCAGTCACTTTGGTTCATGGGAGCCCTCACTGTATTCCTGCTGATACCGGTCATTGGCTTGCTGAGCGCGGGCTTGGAACTGGTGCTGGGCATGCGTGCACCGCGCTGGCTGGGCTGGACCCTGGCCCCCATCTGGATCGCCTCCATCGTGGTGATCAGCATCATCGGCCTCCGCTTGGGCAACGACATGAAGCGCGGCGAACCCCTGCGCTCGGAAGTGGC
Organism: Flavobacteriales bacterium; assembly: GCA_019638115.1. Lineage (GTDB taxonomy): Bacteria > Bacteroidota > Bacteroidia > Flavobacteriales_F > PHOS-HE28 > PHOS-HE28. Next base: position 67,459 of record JAHBUK010000004.1, read on the forward strand.
GATCCAACAACCCACCGGCAACGTGCTGCACCTCGGCACCTTGGGCGACAGCCTCAGCACCCAGCACTGGTCGGTGAGCTACAAGCGCGGCCGGGTGAACTGGGAGTTCGATGGGCTGGTGACCTCGGACGATACGGTGCAGGGTGCTTGGGCTCAGTTGGATGTGCGCAAAAGCCCGGACAGCGACTACCACCTGATCGTGGAACGCCGTGCACGCGGCCGCTCCACCAAGGGCTCCATGTACCGTGCCGCCAACATCAACTACCAGATCGAACAGGGCGACGGGAAACTCTCCTTCTCCCCCTGGTTGCGCTTCCACAAAGAGAACAAGATGCGTTTCCAGGAACTGAGGTTCGTTGTGCAGGTGCCTGAAGGAAAGTCGGTACACCTCTCTCAGGACATCGGCTTCATGCTGGACAACGTGCGGAACGTGAACGGCACTTTGGACCGCGACATGGTGGGCCGCACCTGGACCATGACCTCCAAAGGCCTGAGCAGCGCCCCGGCCGAGGAACCCGCCAAGCCGGCCGATGCACCGGTAACTGATGAAGTAGCAACGCCAGCCCGCATATCCATGACCAGCAGCAGCAAGGGCCCTTTGATGATCCTGCCCTGCCTGTTCACGGTGCTCCGTCCGAATACCTGAGCCCCAGTGGTTCATCGGTCCATGGCGCAACGAGGGTGGCGCGATCGGACCAACAGGCCGCCCTGTCCGCCTCGTGTGGACAGGGCGTCGCCTTTCCATACAAGCCCTCAGCAGGCCGCAAAAAGAACGGGGCGCAACGATCGCTCGCTGCGCCCCGCAAAGACTGCTGTCAGAGTGCCTTAGTTCTCCTTCACCAGGCGGAAGTTGGCTACCAGGCCGCCACGTTGCACGCGCAGCACGTAGGCACCGGCGGCCAAGCTGCCCAGTCCATCGAAGCGCTGGGGCTCGCCTGCGAACACGCGCTCCCACTGGGCCAACACGCGGCCATCCAGGCTGTAGAGTTCCACGAAGGCCGGGGTGGCATCCGCGGCAAGTTCCACCTGCAAAGCGTCCATGAAGGGGTTGGGGGATACGTTGAGGGAAGCCTGCAGAGCATTGGCCTCCTCGATGCCCACCGGCAGGATGGACACCTTGGTGGCGTTCAGCGAAAGTGCGCCACCGGTCTCAATACGCGTCACGTAGGCCATCACTTGCACATTGGAGGCGTTCCAACCGGCGGGCAGGGTGAAGGAGTAGGTGTGCGTGTAGGGCGTACCTGCGACCGGGTTGGATGGGATGACACCAGTGGTACCACCGTTGCCACCCAACACTTCGCGCACCACTTGGTTGTGCACGTAGTTGTTCCCTGCACCGCCGTTGGTCTGTGCACCAAGCACACCGTTCTCCAGGATGTAGGCATTGAGGGTGTATTGACCAGCCTCCGCAAAGGTGAAATTGGCGGTTACGGGAACCGTGAGCAAGCGGGTGGTGGCGTTGAAGCTCGGTGTAGCCGTGACGGTGACCGGGGAAACCGACAGCAGGCGGGCGGCCACGGCCGTCTCCCAGGTGTTGTGCTGGGAATTGACCGTATAGCTGCCGTATTCACCTTTTTCCAACAGGCCGGCCGGCGTGAAGGTCACGTTCATGTTAGCGGACATGTAGGAGGTTCCGCTCGTGCTGCTCAGCGCATCGTTCGCGTGGAACTTGGCGATCACCGCCAGCGGGTCGCTATCGATGGTATTTCCAACCGTGTTTGCGGCCGGGCAGTATTGGCACCAGATGGCGGTCTTGGTATCCATCATCACCGTTTTGGTGGCCCAGTTGGTGATCGGCTTCACCGTGATGGTGATGGTATCGTTGCTTTGGTCGGTATCACCGGTCACCTGCACCCAAACCTTCAAGGTGCCCGCGCCTTGTGTAGGCACGTTCAATTGCACCGGGTGCGTGTAGTTCAGGTAGTTGCCTGTAACGATGCCACCACCGCCCACGCTCTGCACGGGTCCCAGGTTCACCGTACCACCATTCCAACGCCAGCCCATGCGAAACTGTGTGAACGCCGTGCCTGTGCTGTTGCGCACCCAAGCGCTGACCGGGTAATTGGTGTTCGTCTTGATGTAGCGTGCAATGGAAAGGTTTTGCAGGTAGGCGTTTTGGGCATCGGCCTGGGTGGAAACCAGCGTGCAAAGGAGTGCAGCTGCAAATGGGAAAGAGTACCGTGATCTCATAGAGTGGGGATTGGTCCGTCGAAGATAGGATAACCACCGACCGGGTCAACCGGCCGACCAAATGACCCCATCCTACCTTCGCACCATTCCATGTCACCCAGCACCATGTCCAAAGCCACCAAGATCAAGCAGTTCGACCCCAACAGCCCAGCCAGCGCCAATGCCGGTCTGTATGGCCTTCCGTTCACCGCTGAGGAGTGCGACATCGTTGTTGTGCCGGTGCCTTGGGAAGTGACCACAAGCTATGGTGGCGGAACATCGCGCGGCCCGGCGGCCATCCGCGAGGCATCCATGCAGGTGGACCTCTTCCACCCCGAGTTCCCCGAGTTGTGGAAGCGCGGCATCTGGCTGGACGAGATCCCCGAAGCCCTGTTGGAGCAAAGCGATGCACTGAAGAAGGAGGCACAACGCGTGATCGATGTGCTGGTTGAAGGCGGCGATGCCAAGAAACAGGCACGCGCGAAGAAGGCGCTTGATCTGGTGAATGCCGAGTGCGCCGTGCTGAACGACTGGGTGGAACAGCGCTGCAGTTTCTGGATGGACCAGGGCAAGAAGGTGGCTTTGCTGGGTGGTGACCACAGCACACCGCTTGGCCTTTTCCGCGCGCAGGCCAAGCGCCACAAGGAGTTCGGCATCCTGCACATCGATGCGCACCTCGACCTGCGCATCGCTTACGAAGGTTTCACTTACAGCCACGCCAGCATTCTCTACAACACCCTGCCGCTGAAACAGGTGAAGACCATCAGCTGCGTGGGCATCCGCGATTTCTGCGAGCAGGAGAACCAGGTCTTTCTGAAGGAGAAAGGCCGGGTACGGATCGTGCGCAGCGCTGACATCCGCCGCCAGCAGTATGGCGGCATCACCTGGCGCGAGCAATGCGACGCCATCATCGATGCCCTGCCGGAGAAGGTGCACATCACCTTCGACATCGATGGGCTCGATCCCACGCTATGCCCCAACACCGGCACACCGGTGCCCGGCGGTTTCCAGTTCGAGGAGGCCACATACCTACTCTCCCGCCTCGCCGCCAAGCGCACCGTGATCGGTTTCGACCTGGTGGAAGTGACGCCCGGCAAGCACGACGAGTGGGACGCCAACGTGGGAGCCAGGATGCTTTGGCATTTGTGTGGCGTGTTGGCGGGTAAGTGAGGCCTACGGCGGACCGATGAACCAACGCGCCTTCCTCCGTGCCGAGTGGCGCAAGTTGGCCATCGCCAACTATGCCGTGCACCCGAAGCTGCTGGAACCCTACCTCCCCTTCGGCACCGAGCTCGACTTATGGAACGGCAACTGCTACGTGAGCCTTGTTGGATTCATGTTCCAAAGGACCCGCGTGCTCGGCGTGCCGGTCCCATTCCACATCAACTTCCCGGAGGTGAATCTGCGCTTCTATGTGCGTCGAAAGGAGGGCGAAGAATGGCGTCGCGGAGTGGTGTTCATCCAAGAGATCGTGCCTCGTGTGGCCCTCACCTTGGTGGCGAACACCCTGTACGGCGAACACTACCGCACCCTGCCCATGCAACACAACTGGCTCCAGCAGGATGACCAACTGACGGTCCGATATGCCTGGCGCAAGAGCAGGTGGCATGCATTCACAGTGACTGCCCAAGGCGATCCGGTAGAGATGGCCGAAGGCAGCGAGGCGGAGTTCATCACGGAACACTACTGGGGCTACACCCGACTTACCCCACAACACACCAACAGCTACGCTGTGGAACACCCGCGCTGGAAGGTGTATCCGGTCATCGGGCATTCCATGGATGTTGACTTCGGCTTGATCTACGGCCCCAACTTCGCCGATCTGAGGATGCAGGAACCGTTGTCCGTCATGCTTGCCGAAGGTTCGCCGATCGTGGTCCGAAAAGGGGTGTCCTTGTAATTAGGTCGGTATGGAGATCCCAGAGCCAACTCCCATTGACGCACCCGAGGCCGACTACCTCTATGTGCAGCCCTCCCGCATCCCGCACGCCGGCATGGGCCTGTTCACCGCCATCTCCTTGCACCGCGGTGATGTGATCGCCGTATTCCTGGGAGAACAACTTACCGACGTCGAAGCCGAACGTCGCTCGGACGCCGGCGAAGATGCCTACTTCGTGACCCTGCTGGATGGCGGCACGCTGGACAGCATGCACACCGATTGTTTCGCGAAGTATGCCAACGATGTGGAAGGTCCCGGGAACTCCCGGCTTCGCAACAATGCGGTGATAACGCTGGATGAGGAGGACCGGCCCTGCATCGTGGCGACCCGTTCGATAAAGGCCGGTGGGGAAGTGTTCGTGGGGTATGGGAAAGCGTATTGGAAGAAGCGGATGGGTCAGTAACATCATTTGCTTGTACAAGCAAATGATGTGGGATTACTCCAGCTATTCACGGATCGAGATCAATCGCATCAAAGCGTTGCGGATCCGATGATTCAGCGTTCAAGTGATTGTTCATGGCCCTACTTGTCGTAATGACAGCAAAGCGACCCTGATCATGTATTCATTTGCTTGTACAAGCAAATGACCAAGTGCTCCGCTTGCCCCCACTAACGCGCCTCCCACCCCTGCTGCAAAGCCCCATAGAACACATCACTGGTCTGTGCCCCGTTCACGCTCAAGCGTCGGTCGATCACGAAGAAGGGCACGCCGCGCACACCGATCTTTCGAGCTTCCTGCTCATCGCGCCGCACTTCATCGGTGAATTCCGTGGTGCTTAGCACGCGCGCAACCTCGCCGCCATCCAGTCCTGCTTCAGCACCCAGGCGGATGAGCGTGGGCACATCCGCCAGTTGCGCACCCTCAGTGAAATAGGCCTTGAAGAGCCGCTCCTTCATGGCACCGCCCTGTCCGAGGCTCTTGGCGTATTGCAGCAGGCGGTGGGCATCGAAGCTGTTGCCGATAACGGCGATGTCCATGTTGTAATCCAGGCCCACGGTCTTTGCGCGCTGCACCACACCGGCCACGCGGGTCTTGGCATCCTCGCGCGTGCCGCCGTACTTCTCAACGAGCATCCCGTACATGTCCAGTTCGCTCTTTGCGGGCGCATTAGGATCCAACTCGAAGGAGCGCCAGATCACCTGCACACTGTCGCGATGCGGAAAACGCTCCAATGCATGCTCGAACTCACGCTTGCCGATGTAGCAGAAAGGACAGACGACATCACTCCAGATCTCGATGGTCATGGGCTTGTGGATAGCGGTAGGGGTTTCCTCAGCAGCCGTGGGCAATGCCGGGCTTGGGGGCTGTTGGGCACATGCCGGAAGCAACACGGACAAGGCAAGCATGCTGAATGCTCCTCGGAAGGACCGGCCGGTGTTGTGCATGGCACAAAGGAACGAACATACTGATGGAGTGTTCGCTGCTCCAACAACCGCGCGTGGAAGACTTCCGCAGCGAGGCGGCCCGTTGCTTGCTTGAAGGGCCTTGTTTTACGCTTTGACGTGCGCGCCACACGATCCCATATCACGCTGCTGCTGTTGCTCGCCGGGCTGCCATGCGCGCAGGCACAGGATGCCTGGCCGGTGGACAGCCTGCTGAACACCTGGCCCTTGCACGTGCATATGCAGGAGCAACGCACCAAGCCCAAGGTCGGCACCGTGCCGGACACGGAGCAGTTGTACCAGCAACTGAAGCGCGAAACACCCGCGCTACCTGTATTCGCGGACGAGGAGGTGGACCGAACGATAGCGCTCTTCGCCACGCTGCGTCGCGAGCATTTCCGCGCTGTGCTCACCGCTGCGAAAGAGCATCTGCCCATGATCGAACGCGAACTGGCGCGCCATGGACTGCCCAACGAGTTGAAGTACCTGCCCTTCGCGCTCAGCGCCTACAACCCGCAGGCGGCGGGCAACAGCGGCGAGGCCGGACTGTGGATGCTCACCTACCCCGTGGCTTTGAAGCAAGGCTTGACGGTAAGTGCCACGCTGGATGAACGACGCGATCCGAGCAAGAGCACCGAGGCCGCCATGCGCTGGTTGCAGGACCTGCACGGCCACTACGGCGATTGGCCAACTGCATTGATGGCTTTCACGTGCGGCCCTGCAAACCTCACACGTGCACGGCTTCGCAGCGGCAGCGACCGCGATCCACGCCTGCTTTACCCACACTTCTCCCCGGCACACCGAAGCATCCTTCCGCGTCTCATGGCCTTCACCTACCTGGCCATGAACGCTGAGCAATTGGACCTTGCTCCCCTGCCAATACGGATCACGGAACCCAACGACACCGTGCGCTTCGACAGCACGCTGCAGATCAATGCATTGACGCGCGTGGTGGGAACCCGGCCTTCACGTTTCCGGGCGATCAACCCAACCTTCATCGGCGGCGTAGTGCCTGCGGGCGTGCCCTTCCTGCTCCCGCGCAGTGAGGCACAGCGTTTCCCGGACCTCGCCTTCGTGGTGCTGGAGGCGCAGAGTACGCGGCCACGCCAGGCAGCGACCGAGCTCCGCAAGGAAGAGGAGCCCATAGACAAGCTGCCCGATGGCCGGGAAGCCACGCTCTATCGCATCACTGAAGGGGACTGCATCAATTGCATCGCCGAGCGATTCGGTGTGAAGGCCGAGGACATCACCGCATGGAACGAGTTGAGCGATGCCCCCCTGGAATTGGGCAACACCCTGATCATTTACCTGCCCCGTGCGGAACGGCTGCGCTATGAAGGTGACACGGTGAATGTGGCAACGCTGCCTCCGGAGATTCCGCGCAACAAGGTGAAGGATACACCCATGGAGGATCCCGAATTTATCACCTACACCGTGCGTTCGGGCGACTCACTCTTCCTGATCGCGAAGAAGTATCCCGGCGTTTCGGCCGATGACCTGATGCGCCACAACCGGATCGGAGCCGACATCCGGCCCGGCCAGAAGATCAAGATCCCCAAGCGATGAGGCCGCCGCAGATCCTTCTCTTCCTGCTGGCCGTTCTGCTGGTGCTGGCTCTGGTGGGCGCGCTGATCCCTTCCGAAGGATTGAACGTGGCCGGCCTCACGATCCGCTTCCCTTCCGCGCAGGAAGTGCTCTTCGCAGAGAAGCAGCAGAAGGTGGATATCAGCGACATCCTGGCCATGCCAACGGATGAGAACGAAGCAGCTGAACTCGCCCTGCTGACCACCGTGGATGACTTGATCAATGGCGTGGACACAGCGGGCATGGATACCCTGCCCGCGAACTTCGAGGATGTGCGTTTCGATCCTTCGCGGATACCGCCCTTGGAAGAACGCATCGTGCTCCACTACCCCACCACCGGCAAGTCCGCGCTGCACCCCTTTTTTGAAGCGCTCACCAAGGCCGCACAAGGCAAGCGTCCTATGCGGATCATGCACTACGGCGATTCGCAACTGGAAGGCGACCGCATCACCAACTACGTGCGCAACAAACTGCAATCGCAGTTCGGTGGGCAGGGACCGGGGCTGGTGAGCGTGGCCGACATCGTGCCCAACTTCTCCGTGGAGCGCATCCTGAGCCCCAATTGGCAGCGCTTCAGCATCATGGGGCGCAGGGACAGCAGCCTCACACACGACCGTTTCGGTGCATTGGGCAGCTTCTCGCGCTTCACGCCCATTTTGCCTGACAGCCTTGCGCCGGACACCGTAGTGCACACGGCCACCATCACCCTGAAACCGCACAAGCGCTCTTACGCCCGTGCACGCGATTGGACAGTTTGCCGGCTGTACTTCGGCTGGCACCGTGCTCCGGTGGTGATCGAGGTGGCGCGCAATGGCGAGTTGGTGAACACCGAGACTATACAGCCAGGCGCCCGTATGCGCATGCGCGAGTGGCGTTTCGCCGGTCCTTCGGAAGAGGTGACGATCACCCTGCGGGGCACGGACAGCCCGGATGTGTTCGGCGTGTCGTTGGAAGGTGCCAGTGGTGTGGCCATGGACAACATCGCCGCGCGTGGTGGTGCGGGCTACGAGTTCCGCAAGATGGATCAGCAACTCCTGCAGTCCATGTACGATGACCTCGGCGTGAAGCTGCTGATCCTGCAATACGGTGGCAATGTGCTGCCCAACATCAAGAGCGTGGAGGAAGCGTGGCAGTACGGCCGCTTCTTCGGTGGGCAGATCGCGCGTTTCAAGAAGATGATCCCCGGCCTCTCGGTGATCGTGATCGGGCCCAGCGACATGAGCATCAAGGACGGGGAACAGTACGTTACGCGGCCCTTCCTGGAAGATGTGCGCGATGCCATGAAACAGCACAGCCTGGAGCAGGGCGCCGCGTTCTGGGACATGTACACCGCCATGGGTGGGCGCGGCAGCATGGTGAGCTGGGTGGAGGCCGATCCGCCACTGGCCGCAACCGACTACACGCACTTCAGCCCCGCCGGATCGAAGAAGATCGGCGAGCTCTTCTACACCGCACTGATCAACGACTACGCCGAATGGCTCAGCAGCGCGCCCAGCGCTGCTAAGGCGAGGCCTGCATCTCCTGAGAAGAAAGACCAAGCATCCAAAGCCGAAAAAGCTCCCCTCCCCACGAAAGCGCCCTGATACACCTCCGGCACCGTCGACCCTCCGGGTCGACTTACCAGCATGCGCCACCTCCTCCCCCTCCTCCTCCCCCTCACCGCACTCGCGCAGCCCGATCCGCTGCGTGTGAGCGCCCCGCACTTCGTGGACCTCGGCGCCAACCACATCCTACACCGGGGCGACAGCAGCGGCTTCGCGGCCTGGCACTCCAAACTGGACCGGCTGATGCTGGAGGGTGAGGGCCAGCTGAACGTGGTACACATCGGGGGCTCGCACATCCAGGCCGACATGTGGAGCATGCAGGTGCGGCACCGGCTGCAACATGTGGCACCGGGCGTGCGTGCCGGCCGCGGCTTCATCTTCCCCTTCACCATGGCCAAGACCAACAACCCGTATTGGTACGAGGTGAAGCACAGCGGCAACTGGACGGCCGTGCGCAACGTGACCCGCACCGACACCAGCAGCCTCGGACTCAGCGGCATCTCCGTCACCACCCGCGACACCCTCACCGAACTGGCGGTGAGCTTCCGTGGCGACCAGTATCCCGGATACCAGTTCAACCGCGTGAAGGTGCTGCACGGGATCGACAGCAGCTATGCCGTGCAGGCCTGGTCGCGCGACAGCACGGTGACCATCGACCACAGCCTCGATGCCGCCATGGGCATCACCACCGTCCACTACAGCCGCTACATGGACACGCTGCGGCTGCGCTTCCGCCGCACCGACACCACGCAGGTGCGCTTCCGGCTGCACGGCATCATCCTGGAGAGCGACGACCCCGGCATCGTCTACCATGCCATCGGCGTGAACGGCGCCGCCACCAAGAGCTACCTGCGCTGCCAGCGTTTCGTGGACCACCTCGCCCAAGTGAAGCCCGATCTGGTGGTATTCTCCGTGGGCATCAACGACGCCCACGACAGCGAGTTCGACCCCAAACGCTTCAAGCGCAATTACACCGACCTCATCGCCCGCGTCCGGCAGGCCAAACCCGATGCGGCCATCCTGCTCACCACCAACACGGACAGCTACTTCAAGCGCAAAGTGGCCAACCGCAATGCCTACAAAGTGCGGGAGGCGATGTTGGAACTGAGCGCAGAACAGGGCGTGGCCGTGTGGGACATCTTCACCGTGATGGGCGGGCTCGGCTCCATCGCCAAATGGGAAAGCGCCGGACTGGCACAGAAAGACCGCATCCACTTCAACCGCCAAGGCTACATGCTGCTGGGGGATCTGCAGGTGGCGGCATTGATGGAGGCATATAGTGAACATCTAAAGCGGAACGTGAGGCCGTGAGCATGGCAGCAAGTGTCAACATCCTCAGTGCCCTCGCAGGGATCATCGGCTACGAAGCGGAGGAGCCGCTCATCTTCACCCGCTTCTTCTTCTGGGGCTTCTTCGCCGTGGTGCTGGCCATCTACAGCATGGTGTACAAGCGGCGGGCGCTGCGCAATGCCTTCCTCTTCTTCGCCAGCCTCTTCTTCTACTGGAAGACCAGCGGCGCCTTCGTCACCATCCTGCTGTTCAGCACGGTCACCGACTTCTATATCGGCCAGGGTATCCATGATGCGCGGTCGGGAACGAAACGCAAGTGGCTGCTGGCGTTGAGCATCTTCCTCAACCTCGGCGTGCTGGGCTTCTTCAAGTACGCCCACTTCGTGGTGGACAACATCAACGCGCTCTTCGGCACCAGCTTCCAGGCGGTGAACTACTTCGCGCACTGGACCAACCTGGTGTGGGACACCACCTTCATCGCGGACAAGGTGCTGCTGCCGGTGGGCATCAGCTTCTTCACCTTCCAGACCATCAGCTATGCGGTGGACGTGTACCGCGGCCACGTGAAGCCCGTGCGCAACCTGCTCGATTTCGGATTCTACGTGAGCTTCTTCCCGCAGCTGGTGGCGGGCCCCATCGTGCGCGCTGCGGAGTTCATCCCGCAGCTCTACGAGGACTTCAAGCTCACAAGGGCACAGTTCGGGCTGGCCCTGTTCTGGATCCTGAACGGCCTGGCGAAGAAGATGCTCATCGGCGACTACATCGCCGTGAACTTCATCGACCGCGTGTTCGATGATCCCCTGCGCTTCACGGGTTTCGAGAACGTGCTGGCGATCTTCGGGTACTCGCTGCAGGTGTACGCGGACTTCAGCGGCTACACGGACATCGCGATCGGTGTGGCGTTGCTGATGGGCTTCACGCTGCCGGTGAACTTCAACAGCCCCTACAAAGCGCGCAGTACGGCGGAGTTCTGGAAGCGCTGGCACATGAGCCTGAGCACCTGGCTGCGCGACTACCTCTACATCCCCATGGGCGGCAACCGTGGCGGTTCGCTCTTCAGCTGGATCATGACCGGCGTGGTGATCCTGATGTTCACCCTGCTCACCGGCGAGTTGCTCCTGCCCTTCCTCGCGCTCAGCGCCATCGCGCTCTTTGTCTTGATCGCCAATTGGTGGCCGCCCTTCCGCAACATGATCACCACCAACATCAACCTGATGCTCACCATGCTCATCGGCGGGCTGTGGCACGGCGCCAGTTGGATGTTCGTGATCTGGGGCGGGCTGAACGGCCTTGGTTTGTTGGTGTACAAGGGCTGGTCGCGAATAAGCCCTTGGGGGAAGAGCGAGCACTGGTTCGCGCGCTTCCAGGCCATCGCCATCACGTTCACCTTCATCTCCTTCACACGCTTCTGGTTCCGAGGCAGGAGCCAAGATGACATCGAGGAGATGTTCCACCAGATCACCAACGATTTCGGTTGGGCGTTGATGGGCGATGTGCTTCATGGATTCAGCAACGTGATGCTGGTGATGCTTGCCGGCTTCGTCATCCACTGGCTGCCCACCAGCACCAAGCAGTGGTACCGCGAGCGTTTCATCGCGTTGCCCTTGTGGGCCATGGCGTTGGTTTGCGTAGTGGTGGTGGTGGCGCTCTTCCAAACCGTTACCGCGGAACTCGTGCCCTTCATCTACTTCCAGTTCTAAGAATCTGACAGCGTGGTGTGCATCGCATGGTCACATCGTTAATTTCGGTCCTCGATCCGCGGCATATCGCTCCGCGGATGGATGCCGGTGCCATGATGAAGACAATACTCTCCGCAGCATGCCTTTCCATCCTCGGGCTATTCACGCACGCTCAGGATGGCGGCAGGATCATCCTTCGGCTTGGGCAGGATGCTCAACTCAAGGACCTTAATATGAGCCACCCCTGCGCCATTGGTGCCGAGGCGGTGGACCGTGTAAGCATGCGCATGGGTGCACTGCGAACCCGGCAGATCGCAGGACGGAAAGGCAATGGGCCGAGTGTGTACGTGGTGCAATACCCGGAAGGCACCGACCTGGCGCCGATCCTGGCGGCCTATCGTTCATCGTCCACTGTTGCCCACGTGGAAGCCGATGCCATGGGGCACGGTGGCGGTGACCGCAGCTTCGTACCGAACGACCCCTACTACTTCCGCCAATGGGGTCTGAAGAACGATGGCAGCTTCAGCCTGTTCGCTGCCACGCCGGGCGCGGATATCGACATGGAGAGCGCGTGGGAGATCGAGCAGGGGAGCCCGGATGTGGTAGTGGCCATCATAGACTCCGGCACCCGCCTCCAACACCCCGAATTCGAGGGGCGCTTGTGGATCAATGCCGGAGAGATACCCGGCAACGGGATGGACGATGATGGCAATGGCTTCGTGGATGATGTGTACGGATGGGACTTCGCCAACGTGGACAACGACCCCACCGACGACCAGGGCCATGGCACCAATGTAGCCGGCATTGTCGGTGCGGCAGGCAACAACGATCTGGCGTACACCGGCGTGGACCTCAATTGCAAGTTGATGACCTTGAAAGCATTGAACTCCGCCAACCAAGGGTACTACAGCTGGTGGATCGAGGCCATGTACTACGCCGTGGACAATGGTGCCAACATCATGAACATGTCCTTGGGAGGAACGCTGGGCTCACCGGAAATGCAGACGGCAGTGGACTATGCCTTGCAGAACAACGTGATGGTGGTGGCGTGCATGATGAACACCAACTCCAGCGTACCCTACATCCCTGCGGCACTGAACGGGGTCTTCTCCGTGGGCGCCACGTCACCGAACGATCGCCGGGCAGTGCCATTCCCCTGGAGTTCCAGCAGCGGCAGCAACTTCGGTCCACACATCGATGTGATCGCACCGGGCAACTACACCTACGGGCTCAATCACCTTTCCAACACGGCGATCAACACCTACTGGTCGGGCACCTCGCAAGCTGCTCCGCACGTGGCCGGGGTTGCGGCATTGTTGATCGCTCAAGACCCAACACGCACCGTTGCGGAGATCGCCGACATCATCCGCAGCACCGCCGATGACCAAGTGGGCGACCCCTTGGAGGACGTGGCTGGCTGGGACCCCTACCACGGGCATGGCCGCTTGAACGCCTTCAATGCGCTCTCCATTTCCGTTGGCATCGCAGAGCCGGCCCGCACCACCCATTTGCAAGTGCACCCCAACCCCAACAACGGCACCTTCAGCATACGGGCACAAGAAGCCGGCTTGATCGAGATACACGATGAGCTTGGGCGGAAAGTGCATGAAAAGCGCGCGCAAGCCGGGGATAACATCTTTGCTCCCGACCTGGCCCCAGGCCTGTACATCGTGCGGTCCAGTGCAGCAACAGGCCCTGTTGCCCTGCGGATGATCGTGCAATGAACCGTGTTGGCCCGCATGGGAGAACGATGAGCGTACAGCCTTAGGCGTCCGGCCTTGATCTGTATGACATTGGTATTGGTGACCTACCGGACGGTGAGGGCGTCGATAGTGCCGTTCATTTTTCCAATTCTGAGGGTGGCAAGAATGGTGAAGGAAGTGAAGGAGGCATGGGAGGACATGCTCCCTAGATTAAGGCCCTGCTTCGCTTCCATGACCTCCCTTACCTCCTTCTCCTCCCCTGCCTCCCGCACCTCGTTTTCCCAGTGAAACAGGAACCCATCATCCACGACCACATCGTCATCGGCTCCGGCTTCGGTGGCAGTGTGAGCGCCATGCGGCTGGCCGAGAAGGGCTACAGCGTGCTGGTGCTGGAGAAGGGCAAGCGCTGGGCAGCGGACGACTTCCCCAAGACCAACTGGGACGTGCGGAAGTACCTGTGGGCGCCGCTGCTGCGCTGTTTCGGGCCGCAGCGGATCGACATCCTCAACCGCATCATGATCCTGAGCGGTGCGGGCGTGGGCGGTGGCAGCCTGATCTACGCCAACACCCACATGATGCCCGGCGATGCCTTCTTCGGCCACCCCGCCTGGTCGCGCTTCGGCAATTGGAAGGAACGGCTGATGCCCCACTACGCCACCGCGCGCTTCATGCTGGGCAGCACACGCTACGAGAAGGAAGGACCCGAGGACCAGGTGCTGGCCGACATCGCCCGCGACATGGGCAAGGCCGATACCTACAAGCCGGTGGACCACATCGGCGTGTACCTCGGCGATCCCCAGAAAGCCACCGACCCCTACTTCAAGGGACTGGGGCCGGAGCGCAAGGGCTGCATTGAATGCGCGGGCTGCATGGTGGGCTGCCGCTACCACGCCAAGAACACGCTGGACAAGAACTACCTCTGGTTCGCGGAACGTTATGGCGCGCGCATCGAGGCGGAGACGCTGGTGGAGCGCATCGAGCACATCGACGGCATCTACTACGTGCATACGCGAAGCATCACGGCCTGGGGCGGCGGCCAGCGGCGGGTGTTCCGCTCCAAGGGACTGGTGGTGAGCGCGGGTGTGCTGGGCACGCTGCGGCTGCTGTTCCGCCAAAAGCACGACCTGCGCAGCCTGCCCCACCTGAGCGACACGCTGGGCGGCAGCCTGCGCACCAACAGCGAATCGCTGTGCGGCATCTCGGGCATCCCGCAGAAGATGAACCACGGCGTGGCCATCAGCCGCGTGTTCGAGCCGGACCCGCACACGCACATCGAGCTGGTGAAATACAACGATGGCTCCGGCGGCACCTCGCCCCTGGCCGTGATCGCCGCCGGGCCGGGCCACCCCATCGTGCGCACCGCCAAGATGCTGTGGAACACGCTGACCAGTCCGCGTAAGGTGTGGCGTATCATGCGCCGCGATTTCGGGCGCCACTCCATCATCCTGCTGGTGATGCAGAGCTTGGACAATGCGGTTACCATGCGCTGGAAGCGCGGACTCTTCGGCCGCAAGCTGCAGGTGGTGGACGGGGCCAACGAACGCGTGCCGGCCTACATCGGCGTGGGCCAGGAGGTGATGCACCGCTACGCGGAGAAGACCGGCGGCGTGGCCATGAACGCCACCACCGAGGTGCTCTTCAACATGAGCAGCACGGCGCACATCCTGGGTGGCTGTCCCATGGGCACCGATGCCTCCAACGGCGTGGTGAACGAGCGTTTCGAGGTGTTCGGCTATCCCAACATGCGCATCCTGGACGGCTCCATCATCCCCGCCAACCTGGGCGTGAACCCCAGCCTGACGATCACTGCGCTGAGCGAGTATGCGATGGGTTTGGTGCCTCCCAAAGAGGGGCATGCAGGAAGTACGCTGGCGGAGGAACTGGCGACGCGCACGAACTGATCGTGCAACTGCTTCTGCCAGAGCCACGTAACAGGGCCTCCAAGCCCATTACCACATGTCCAAGAACGTGATCATCGACCTGGCCTCCAAAGCTCCCACCGCAGCCAACCTGACAGCGTTGCAGGCCGAAGTGGATACACTGCGCCGCAAGCTGCAGTCCGCCCAGTTGGAGATCGACATGCTCAGCGCCGAGCGCGATGAATTGGTGGACGCCTTGCGCGATTGGGCGCGCTCAGGCCCCGAATGCCCCATGGACCAGTACGAAGTGGGCATGCACGATGCGCTGCCGGAGGCACTGGATCGTTTGGAGCGCAGGGCAGGCACCAAGCGTGAGGCCAGCATCCGGCGCATCGCCTGAGCACTTCCAGCGCGCGCAAAACGTGGACTCCTTCAAGTAGCTTGTCCACAAGCGGGTGCCCGGCTAACTTTCCGGCCCAACCCGCTCCCTCACATGCGCTTTTCCACGCTTCGTTGGCCCTTCGCGGCCGCTTTCAGCCTGCTGCTCCTGAGCCCGGCCATCAGCCAGGAACTCGTCATCAAACCCAAGTGGAAGGCTGGCGAGACCCGCACCGTCTGGTTGACCGAGGTGAGCAAGTCCTACGAGGATGGCGTACTCACCGAAGAGAAGGAAGAGCGCTTGGACGCCAAGGTGAAGGTGATGAGCGAGGACGCCGAACGCATCATGCTGGAGGTGGACATACGCAACGCCATGTTGAAGCAGTTCATGGAGTTGAGCGACAAACTGGGCGCTGAGCTCGATCCGTGGAAGCGCTTGATCCTGCGTTACCGGATCGACAAGAACGACGGAAGCACCACGCTCTTCAATTGGGAGGACGTGAGCGAGCGCATCCTCAGCAGTTACGAGCAGGTGCGGCGCAGCATCCGGAAAACGGAACCCGAGATGGTACCGATGCTCGACGCGACGCTCACCCCGATCATCGAACTCTACCGGAAGCAGGAAGTGGTGGAGTCCCTCTTCGCCAACCAACTGAACTTCCTCACGGCCTGCCTCTACAAGCCGCTGAACGAAGGCAAGCCCTTGGAAACCGTGGAGACCGCTGGCAACCCCTTCGATCCCTCCGGCCCCCAATTGACGATGAACTCCACCTACCACTTGGACGCTTTCGACCGGGAGAACGGCCGCGCCACCGTGCGGATCGATGAGAAGATGGACACCGAAGCCTTCCGCAACGCCATGCGCGCCATGATGGAAAGCGTGGTGAAAAGCATGGCCGGCGACAAGATGACCAAGCAGCAGCAGCAGGAAATGGACAGCGTGCTGGCGAGCATGGTCTTCGACCTGAGCACAAGCACCACGATCACCATGGACACCAACAAGGGCTGGCCGGTGCGATCGGTGCACAGCACCAACGGCAGCTATTCCGTGGAAGGCCGCAAAGGCAACACCGAGACCACCATCACGGCGGAGGTGCGCTGAGACTGGGGTCGACGGAGCGTGCTGTCGATCGGCGCTGCTGCAACAATACCGCTGAAGGCAGCGGCTACCTTTGCCTCCGCAATGGGCGTAGTGAATGAACATCCGGGTGGTGGGCAGGTGGTGCTGTTCGATGGCGTGTGCAACCTGTGCAATGGCTTCGTACAGTTCATCATCCAACGTGACCCGAAGGCCCGCTTCCGCTTCGGCGCCCTGCAATCCGACCAAGCCAGTGAACTGTTGCGCGGGCATCCGCTCGACCCGAAGGACCTGAGCACTGTGCTCTACCTGCGCCAGGGCAAGGTGCTCTCGCGATCCACGGCGGCGCTGTACGTGGTGAAGGACCTTGGTGGCTGGTGGTCGCTGGCCTTCGTGTTCATCGTGGTCCCGCCGTTCATCCGCAACGCCGTGTATGGCTGGGTGGCGCGCAACCGCTACAAGTGGTTCGGCCAGCGCGAGACCTGCATGATCCCCACGCCCGAACTCCGCTCCCGTTTCCTCGACGCGTTGAAGGGCTGAAGGCGTTCCGGTGTTCCGCCGCATCTTTGCGCCGATGGCAACACACCTCGTTACCGGCGGCTGCGGATTCGTGGGCCGCAACATGGTCCAGCGGCTGTTCAACACCACCTCCGACCGGATCCTGCTCATCGACGACCTCAGCGTGGGCACCCACCCGGACACCTGGGCACCCTGGAAATGCGATGGCACCGATCGCGGCATCACCGTTTACGGCGATGGGCGCGTGCTCTTCCTCCATGCCGACCTGCGCGACGTGCTCCGCGAACTGAACAAGGACCCTGAGCACTTGGTAAAGCAGTACGGTCTGGACGTGGTGCGCTTCAAGGACATCTTCCACTTCGCCGCCATCGTAGGTGGGCGCAGTAAGATCGACGGTGATCCCATGCTCGTGGCGCAGGACCTGAGCATCGATGCGGAGATCTTCCTCTACGTGTGCCGCAACAAGCCGGACCGCTTCCTCTATCCCAGCAGCAGCGCTGCCTACCCCATCGACCTGCAGACCGAGAGCAACACCCTGCAACTGAAGGAGAGCGACATCGACTTCAAGAAGATGGGCGAGCCGGACATGACTTACGGCTGGAGCAAACTCACCGGCGAGTTCCTGGCCAAGATCGCCGCCAGCCACTACGGCGTACACGTCACCTGCATCCGCCCCTTCAGCGGCTACGGTGAGGATCAGGACCTCTCCTATCCCGTGCCAGCCATCGCTGCACGCGCCGCCAAGAAAGAGAACCCCTTCGAGGTCTGGGGGACCGGCAAACAGGGCCGCGACTTCGTCCACATCGACGACGTGCTCGACCTCACACTCCTCGCCATGGACAAGATCAGCGACGGCACAGCCATCAACATCGGCATGGGGCGGCTCACCAGCTTTCTGGAGCTGATCGAGGTCTTCACCGGTTTCGCGGGCTACAAGCCGACCATCAAACCTTTGCTCGACAAACCCGTGGGCGTTCACAGCCGCTACTGCGACATGACGTGGGTGGAAGAGAACCTTGGATGGAAGGCGAAGATCAGCATCGAGGAAGGGATGCGGCGGGTTTACGACGCAGCGTTGAAGAGAATTTGAACCGCGACGACGCGACGACGCAACGTTCAGTAGCCGCAAGAGTGATGCACGAGAACGAAATCGATGACCACGTGATCGAGGCCGCCTTCCGGGTGCACCGCCACTTTGGACCCGGCTTACTGGAAAGCGCCTATGAAGCCTGTTTGGCGTATGAACTGGTGAAGATGGGCCTGAACATCGAAACACAGGTATCACTTCCCCTGGTCTACCGGGAGGTGAAACTCGATGTGGGCTATCGGCTTGATATCTGGGTGGAGCGCAAGTACATCATCGAGGTCAAAGCGGTAAGCGAACTCCATCCCATCCATCTTGCTCAAATGCTGACCTATCTAAAGCTGACCGGCAATAAACTGGGTCGGGTTATCAACTTCAACAGCCCGCTGCTGAAGGATGCTATGCAACGTGTGGTCAACAAGCTATGACGGACCTAGCTATCCATCGCCGCACCCTCGTTCAGCCCGAAATTGCATTTCCGCTGCGTCGTCGCGTCGTCGCGGTCAACCCGAATTTCACATCATCACGCTATTTTCTGCATTCCTGTCGCGTCGTCGCGTCGTCGCGGCCACCTCGCATTTCCCATCAGAGCATTATCTTCTGTGTTCCCGTCGCGTCGTCGCGTCGTCGCGGTTAACCTGCATTTCCCGTGAGCTCCCCCCACATCATCTGCTTCGGCCCAGGCCCCAAGTTCAAGGGCGGCATTGCGCAGTACAACACCGCGTTGGCGCGTGCACTGAAGGATGAAGGAGCGCAGGTCACCATTGTCAGCTGGACGCAGCAATACCCGGCGATCATCCCGCGCGAGTTCGTGGACAAGGCCAGCCGCAGCGACTTCCTGGAGGGCTACGACATTCCGGTGAAGTACCTCACCAACTGGAACGACCCGCGCACATGGAGCGCTACCGCCAAGGCCATCGCAGCGCTGAAGCCGGACAAGGTGATCATCCAGTGGTACAACCCCACGCAGGGCATTCCGCTCAACACCATCGCGAAATACCTGCGGAAGCACACGAAGGCCGAGATCCTCTTCGACCTGCACTTCGTGGCCGCCAAGGAACAAAGCAGCTTGGACGCCCGCCTTACGCGCATGGCCCTGCGGCACGGGCACAGCTTCATCGTGCATGCCTACAAAACGGCGGAGGAGTTGAAGGCCTTGATGCCGGAGCGGGAGTTCGCGGTGACGTTGGACGGGAAGAGGGCGAATGGTCAATGGCGAATGGCGAATGGCGAAGAGCGCCCAGAGCAGAATGAGCTACCCATTCACCATTCACCAACTCCCATTCACTCAATACTCAAGCTATACCACCCCATCTACACCCTCTTCAAGCCCGATCCTTCGTTCGATAAGGAGGCATGGAAAGCCCAGCACAACCTGCGGAAGCACGTCTTCCTTTTCTTCGGCTTCATTCGCAAATACAAGGGACTTCATTACTGCATCGAGGCCTTCGCGGAACTGACGAAGCTGCGCGATGATGTGAGCCTGATGATCGTTGGCGAGCGCTTCTGGCAGACGGTGGACCAAAGCAAGCTCAGCACCAAGCTGAAGAACGCGGTGTTCGGTACGCTGAAGAAACTCTTCCTGAAGAAGGCTGATGATGAGCGCGACTACGATCCGCTGGCGCTGGTGGATTCCCTTGGCCTCAACGACCGCACGCTCGTGGTGGACCGATTCATCCCCAACGAGGAGGTGCCCCCGTACTTCCAAGCGGCCGACACCATCGTGCTCTTCTACGAAACGGCCACACCCAGCGGGGTGGAAAGCCTCAGCTACAACTTCAAGCTACCGGCCGTGGCAACGCGCGTTGGGCATTTCCCGGAGACCATCACCGATGGCTTCAACGGCTACCTGGCCACCCCGAAGGACATCAGCGACATGGTGCGCGTGATGAACGCAAGCATCGACCAGCCCATTCCACGTGAGAACGTGGTGGAGGCTACGAAGACGATGAGCTGGGAGAACTACGCAAAGGCGGTGCTGGCTAGCTGACAGGCACTATTCTATCGTAACCGTACCCCGCGCTTCCACTTCAATGATCCGGCGGCCACCAGCGTTGCCATCGCCCTCGTTCAGTGCGACCGTGCGGCTCCTGTTGAAGTAAAGGTCCGCCGTGCCGGTGGTGAGCCCGTTCAGCACGTTGTTCGGAATGAAGATGGCACTGGTGCCCGCAACATCCATGGTGGTCTTGCTCGTGTTGGACCCGTTCTGACGTACCCACACCTCCATGCGTTCGCCTTGGAGCAGGGGCTGCCCGATCCAGGTTACCAGTGCGCCGTTGGTGCGTGAGAGCGTGAGGCCCGAGGGAACGGACACATCGTTGGTATCGGTGCGTTGGATGCTGTTCGCGAACCAGGCCCCGTCCGAGCGGGTGAAGCGGAAGTTGACATCCACCAAGCCATTGGTGCTCCAGCGGTAGAAATAGTTGTCGATCTCCGTGTAGGTGGTGTGCGCGTTGCCGTTGAAGGTGATCGATGCACCACCGGTAAGCTGAAGGCGAACACCCCACGAGTTGCTCTTGCGGAAGGTGGCAAAGGCCCGCGTTCGGTTGTCCGCCTTGTCGAAGACCACTTTGTAGTCCTGGTAGATGGAGGTATCCTCCGGAAGGGTATCGCTCTCCTCTTTGCGGCAGGCCGTGAACAGGAGCAAGAGGGCGAATAGCAGGAATGATGGGTAACGCATGGTGTATAGCCTTTGATACGGCGTGCAGGCAACAATGATACCGAAGGTCGCAACACGATATGTGCTCGGCGTATCGTTCTGATGCATGACGAACTTCAGCACCGGATCTCCGTAGTAAGTTCCTGTGTTCCGCGCGATTACCTTTAGCCCCCCGTGCCACCATAGCGATCTGGAACCTCGCGATGACCGGCTGCCGGGATGCCTGCAAGCTCACCCATGGTAAGTTTACCAATGCTCATTCTTTGGCTTTTCGCCTGGTTACTGCCAGCTGAGCCATTGCCTCTTGCGCCAGCATCGGCTGTGGCGGAAGACGAGATCGCTGGCATTTACGATGCCCTCGAGGTGAGCGAAGGCTTGTCCCGTGAGGCCTTTACTACCAGTTATGGACGCGTACGCTCGGAGCAAGGCGCGCATGCCCTGATCGCAGTGGCGGATATGACCCGGCCGAGCACCGAAAAGCGGCTGTTCATCATAGACCCGATCGCCCGAGAGGTACTGCTGAACACGTGGGTGGCACATGGCCAGAACACCGGTGAATTGATGGCCGAGCGCTTCAGCAACAAGCATGGTTCACACCAGACCAGCCTGGGGCTTTACCGCGTGGGCATGGAGATCGTAAGCCCCAAACACGGAGCCGCCCTGCTGTTGCATGGCCTCGATAAAGGTCTGAACGACCAAGCGCTGGCCCGCGAGGTGATCATACACGGTGCGGACTATGTGAGTGAAACGTTCATACAGGAGCATGGTCGTTTGGGGCGCAGTTGGGGCTGCCCTGCGGTGCCGCGTACGGATATGGCCCGGGTCATCGAGCTTCTGGCCGACGGTGGTCTGATGTATATCCACGGGAACCAGTAGCCTCTCTTCCTCTGCGATCCGGCCCGCTCATTGCCGGTGATCCACCATGCACATCCGAATACTTCTGCCCGTTCTATTCGCCACGGCACTAATGGCCTGCGGCACAAGCGATCAACCGACCGAGGCCCCCGTGGACCAGGTGCTTACCCTGACCGAGGTTTTCGAAACTCCCGTGGCATACAGTGTTCGCCACCTGGACAGCCTGCGTTTGGAGGAGTTCCTTCTTGCCCATGGCGAGTTCCGGAAAGACAGCACCGCCATTCGCGATTTCTATGCACGCAGGCATTTCCAGTACGCGTGGTTCGTGAACGACACGCTCTCCCAAGCAGCGGCTGGCTTCCACAACATGGTGCTCAGCGCGGACACCACCTACCGCGAAGTGCGTTTCCTGCGGCAGCGATTGCAGGAGATACTGGTCGCCAACGGAAGCAATGGTGCGGCGCCCTTTGCCTGTGACAGTTGCATTGAACGCCTTGAATTGACCCTTACCGGACAGTTCTTCCGCTTTGCCGACAAGCGATACAGCGGTCTGGTAGGCAAGGAACTGGCCGACCTGAACTGGTACATACCGCGGAGCAAGAAGAACTATGGATCATTGCTGGACTCCTTGACCGCTGGCAGTATGGACCTGAGCCTCATTGAGCCGCTTCACCCCCAATATGCACGGTTGAAGACCGAATTGAGGAAGTACCGTGACCTGGATACACTGCCATGGCCTGTTATCGACATCGGCAAGGAGCGCAAGCTGGAGCCCAAGGCCAAGCACCCGTCCATTCCGCTTATCCGGAAGCGGCTCGTACACCTCGGCGACCACAACGCTCCGAACGATAGCTCGGTCATGCTTTCCGAGGTTTATGACAGCACCTTGGTAAGTGCCATGCAGCGTTTTCAAGAGCGCCACGGCCTTCACCCCGATGCGGTGATCGGGCAGGGTGTTCTGAAGCAACTGAACATTACCCCGCAGCAGAGGCTGCACACTCTATTGGTGAACATGGAGCGCCTGCGCTGGGTGCCGGAACACAACGCTCCGGACCTGTTGCTGGTGAACATTCCCGAGTTCAAGCTGCACGTGTACGAGCAGGGAAAGGAGGTGATGAGCATGGTGGTGGTGGTAGGTTCCACGGCCACCCGTACAGTCATTTTCAGTGATTCCTTGTCACACATCGTATTCAGTCCCACCTGGACAGTGCCAGCGAGCATTACACGTGGGGAGATCCTTCCGGCCATGAAAAAGGACCCCGACTACTTGCGGAAGAAGAACATGGAGATCATCGGCGGAAGTGCCAGCAACCCGGTGATCCGCCAGAAGCCGGGAGCGAGCAACGCGCTTGGCCGCGTGAAATTCCTATTCCCGAACAGCTACAGCATCTACTTCCACGACACGCCCTCCAAGAGCTTCTTCGCACGCGAAAGCCGGGCATTCAGCCATGGTTGCATCCGTCTCAGTCAACCGCAGGAACTCGCCGAGTACCTGCTACGGAACGATAGCACTTGGACCACGGACAAGATCAAAAAAGCCATGTTCGGCGGCAAGGAGACCTTTGTGCGTTTGAAGGAAAAGCGCCCTGTGACCATTGGCTATTTCACCGCGTGGGTGGATGCTGAAGGAAGGCTGCAGTTCAGGGATGACATCTACGGACTGGACGCCACGCTTGCCCGCGAACTGTTCCTGGTGGAGCCAGCCTTGGCGAGCTAAAGCGAACTGCGGCAAGGCGAACAGCCGGATCGCTGCATTCTTCTTTCACGCATCGGTGCGTGTAGCTGCACCGAGTATCCTGATCCGCAGATCCGGGTTGCCATAGTAAGCGGCCATCACCCGGTTCCAATGCGCGTTCGGATCCGGTCCCGGCCCCAGCACACGCATACTGCGCGGTATCGGTTCGGCGCGGGGCAGAACGATCTCCTCCAGCCCGACCCGGACGGCCTCCTTCATCCGATCATGACGCATGCGCATGGCTTGATCATAGCGCCGCGCGGTACCATCAAGCAGGTCGCCAGTAAGTGCTCCATCCCACTTGTGCACCACAAGAAAGAAGGCCAGCAAAGCGAACATCCATGGCTTCGATCGGACATCCATCAAGGGTATCGACCAGCCATTGCGCTTGAAGAACCCATCATCCAGAGCAGCAAGCAGGAAGGGCCAGAGTACGAGGAATACCAGGCAGGCCACGTTCACCGTGCGGTGCTGGCCCAACAAGCCCGTGGACCAGTAGGGCAGGAACATGCAGAAGGATACGAGCAGCACTATCCCAAGTGCCAGCGGTAAAGGACCTGGACCAGTGTATCGGATACCCATTCCACGGCGCCAGGCCAGGAAGAACAAGGATGCGATTAGTACCGCCGGCGTTGCAAACCATATCGCCAGGAAACGGCCTGTTTGTAGGATGGACAGCACCACACTCCTCACCGGATCATGGGGCTGTGTGAACAGGGAAGTGCGTACCGCATTGCCGGGCGCCACCATCATGATCGCCCCGGCCACCAAGGCAATGACCAGCAACAAGGCAAGGTGACCGTCCCAACGATGATCCGATACCCGCGTCCGTACCAACATGCCACCAAGCACAGTGATCGTCAAGGCCATGTGTACTTCGGTACTTCCACAGATGGCCGCCACCAGCGCGCATTGGATCAGTGATCTCCACCACGGGACCCGTGATTCGGTACTGCTTCTCCATAACAAGGCCAGCATCAGCAGGGCCAAAGCATTGGGCAGTTGGTAGCTGATGGCGCCGGTGTACCAATAGAATCCTTCCCAGGTGTCCGGCATGGTGTGCATGAACAACAACAGACCGAGCAATGCCACCGACCAAGAGCGCAGCCTGTCCAAGTGGCCCGAAGCCGCTTTGCGGATCAGCAGGTACAGGGCGCCCAATGTGAGCGCCATAAGCACGAGGGGCATGATCCGGTATGCCACCAGCCCGCGATCCACACCCAGCAGAAGCGGTCCACGGAGGACCAGGACGTTCGAGAACCAGCGTCCGTTCCAGTGCTGGTACTCACGCCAAAGTCGATCCAGCAGGGTCGTATCGCGTGTTGCCACGGCATAACCGAAGTCGTCCAGGTACGGATGGGCGTAAGCCGCTAGCCAGATGTGGCGGGAGAACAAGGCAAGCAACACCAGCAACAAGATCCAAGCTGACCGTTGCTGGCCCATGTCGTCCGGTCTGTGCGGTCAGCAGGCGATGCGTTCCTGCACGCGATAATGGTTGCGGTCCGATGCGCTGCGGCTAACTAGTTCAGCCACGAAGCCCATGGTGAAGAGTTGCACCCCGATAACCATGGCGGTGAGAGCCACGAAAAAGAGCCCTTGATCGGCCACCCGTGGTGCCGACCCGTGCATTACGTAAACATGCCAAAGCTTCTCGCCCACCACCCAAGCAGTGGACAGGAAACCGACCACGAACATGAAAGTCCCCACGGCACCGAAGAAGTGCATGGGCTTGCGCCCGAAGCGGAATACGAAGGTGATGGTGAGCAGGTCCAGGAACCCGTTGATGAAGCGGTCGAAGCCGAACTTGGTGGATCCGTACTTCCGCGGATGGTGCTTCACCACCTTCTCCCCGATCTTCCGGAAGCCCTCCTTCTTGGCGATGAATGGGATGTAGCGGTGCATCTCACCGAACACCTCGATGCTCTTCACCACCTCGCCGCGGTAGGCCTTCAGCCCGCAATTGAAATCGTGCAGCATCACGCCGCTCACCCGCCGCGTGGTCCAATTGAAGAGTTTGGTGGGCAAGGTCTTGGACAGGGGGTCATAGCGCTTCTTCTTCCAACCGCTCACCAGGTCGAAGCCATCCTCCCGGATCATGCGGTAGAGTTCCGGCACCTCGTCCGGATCGTCCTGCAGGTCGGCATCCATGGTGATCACCACCGCACCCGCAGCAGCCTTGAACCCCTCGTTCAGCGCGGGGCTCTTGCCGTAGTTGCGACCGAAACGAATCCCTTTCACCCGTGTATCGGCTTCCGTCAAGGACCTGATCACCGACCATGAGCCATCGGTGCTGCCATCATCGACCAGAATGACCTCATATCGGATACCCATACTGCCAATCACATGGTGCAGCCGCCCCACCAATATGGGCAACGATTCATGCTCGTTGAGCAAGGGGATCACAATGGAAAGGTCCATGGTGCAAGGATACGTGGTGGAGGTGGAAGGTGTGAGGGATTCAGGCACTGAGTTGAGGCCCTCAAGTCATTTGCTTGTACAAGCAAATGATCACGGTTTCAGGTCGTTCCTTAATGAGGCAGTTCCAAAGTCCAGGTCCGATGCCCAGCGATCAGTGATCTCTTTCGAGAACCTACCCTCATAGTAGAGCCTGATCTTTCCCCATGCTGCAGCTGCGTCCTTCTCCAGCTTGGTCCCTTCTGGGCCTGCGAACACTATGGTCGATGCTCCACTGTACTCTCGATAGATGAGACGCTTCAGTTCCATCTTGTCCAGCGCGCGCGTTATGGTCGAAGGTTCCAAGATGAGTTCCTCGGACAGTTTGCCAGCCGATATACCTGGCTCACGCACGATGCTCATGAGCAGAAAAGCCTGCGTAGTGGTCAAGCCAAGTTCCGCGAAAAAGGGCTCGGAGATCTTGGAAAGCGTGCGTGCAAAAGCGTTGGAAGTGAATAGGATACAGTGGCTGTAAGGCGACAGTGGCGATTCCATGAGATCAAATGTAATCATTTGCTTGTACAAGCAAATGACCTACAAGCTCCATCATCGGTTCCACTGGTCCACCATTACCCCCTCCCTATTCTTCACCCGAACCACCATCCCGATCTTCATTCTTCTACCTTTGCGCCGGGGCAAGTCCCGTACGACCAGCTCCCGCTGAATCCCCCAGGTCCGGAAGGAAGCAAGGGCAGGCGGTTGAGCGGTGCGATGCGGGTCGCTTGCCCCACTTATTTTGCCCATATCCGAGCTTGTCGAGGGGCGAAAAGTTGCACCTGATCCTGGCAAGGAGCGCACAAATTACCTTGGCACCCATGTCCGAATACATGAAGGTGGTGCTGGTCACCGGCGGTTCCAGCGGCCTGGGGAAAGCCATCTGTTCGCGGCTTGCGGCCATGGGGCATAAGGTCTACGGAACCAGCAGAAAGGCGGACGAAAGTGACCAGCCCAACGGCTACAGCATGCTGGCAATGGATGTGACAGACGAGACGAGCGTGAATGCTGCCGTGGCAGATCTTATCGAACGCGAGGGTCGCATAGATGTGCTGATCAACAATGCGGGACTGGGCATCCAAGGCCCTGCGGAGGACATACCGGTAGCCGATGCCATGCGCCTCTTCGACACCAACGTGTTCGGACCACACCGCATGTGCAGGGCCGTATTGCCACATATGCGCGAGCGGAAGCTGGGCCTCATCATCAACATCAGCAGCGTGGCCGCCAACTTCGGCCTACCCTACCGCAGCTTTTACAGCGCGAGCAAGGCCGCACTCGACCGCTATGCCGAAGCCTTGAGCACCGAGGTGGAGCGTTTCGGCATAACGGTGGTCACCGTGCAACCCGGCGAGTTCAACACCAACATCAAGAATGGACGGATCACCCCTTCCGTCATCTCCGAAGCCCATCGCCCAGGCTACGAGCGGGCCATGGAAGTATTGGGCGGCAGCATGCATTACAGCCGCGACCCCGACGAACTCGCTCGCGTTGTGGCCCGCATCATGGCCACGCCCAAACCCAAGGTCACCTACATCGTGGCCCAGGGCATGCAGAAGCTCAGCGTTCAACTGCGCAAGGTGTTGCCCGGACGCATGTTCATGGGCATGGTGCGGAAACACTACGAGTAGTCCATGACCACCTACGATCCGCAGAACTGGTTCAAGGCACTTGCCTTGCACCGCTCGGACACCTTCCGCAAGCTGCTGCCATTGCTTGTGTTGGTGGGGCTGTTCACGTGGGGCGTGGGGTGGTTGGAAATGAAGCACCTGAAACTCTCCTCCAACAGCTTGGTGAGCAACCTGCCGATCATGCACAGCATACTCGGTTTCGCCATCAGTATGTTGCTGGTGTTCCGTACCAACACGGCATACGACCGCTGGTGGGAAGGGCGCAAGCTCTGGGGGCAGTTGGTCAATACCAGTCGCAACCTGGCTTTGAAGATCGATGCCCACGTGGACGGAGCGGATGTGAGCACCCGCTCGCTGTTCGCGCGTTCCATAGCCCTGTTCGCACATGAACTGCGACTACACCTGCAACTGGAAAAAACGCGCCTTGCGCTGGATGGTAAACCCCACCCGGAAATTCCCGACTTCGACCGCAGCAAACACGTGCCGGCACAAGTGGTGCGCGTAATGCAGGAACGCACTGTGCGTATGCAGCGCGAAGGCGAGATCACCGGCGAACAACTGCTTGTGCTGGACAAGGAACTGGTCCAATTCATGGAGATCTGCGGATCGTGCGAGCGCATCAAGAACACCCCCATACCCTACTCCTACAGCAGCTTCATCAAGAAGTTCATCGTGGTCTATGTGCTCACGCTGCCCTTCGGGTTCGTTTTCTCCCTGGGGTACATCGCCATTCCGGTAACGATGTTCATCTTCTACGTGATGGCCAGCTTGGAGCTCATCGCCGAAGAGATCGAAGACCCGTTCGGTACGGATGCCAATGACCTACCAATGGAGCGATTGGCCGCGGTTATCAAAGGGAACGTGGAGGAGATCCTGGTCTGAAACGACCGATCACTGCTTCACAACCTGCGCCCGAAGGCCTTGCTCCGGCAGGTGAAGCATGTAGTTGCCCGCCAGCACACTGCCGATATCCAGCAGGCCATCTTCTCCCAGCACACCACTGGCCACCACCCTACCCTGCATATCAATGAGTTCGTAGCGCTCGTTGGGTGCAGCACCTTCCACACGTACGTTGTTCGTTGCAGGGTTCGGGAACACACGCACTTGCTTGTGGGCAACATCGTGCATACCAGCGGAGCAGGCCACATCCACCAAAGTGACCGTGTTGTTACCGCTGTTGGGTATGCAGATGCGCTTGTTCACCTCATCAAAATCAATGTCCGCCGGATTGGAGAGGCCCGTGATCCCCAAATTGACGCCGGGCTGATCGAAGCTGGGTACATAGCTGGTGATGCGCGCCGGGCTCCAGGATGCGACCAGCACATTGCCGAAGCAGTCGATGGTAACCCCATCAATGTTGCCCAGACCCGTGTTGGCGACCAAGGTGGTGGCTGCTCCGGTATTGCGATCGAAGGCCTTGATCGGTGCATTGGATCCCCAGAACACCGTGATCAAGCGCTCCCCGACGGGATCCCAAACGATGCCATTGGGTGTTCCGGCAGTGGCAGTTACCAAGGTGCTGTGCGTGTCGGCCACGGGGTCCACCTTGTAGATGTGCTGTGCGCTGAAATCAGTAACGTAGAGGAACTGTCCATCGGTGGTGATGCCGTTGTTGAAGGTGCCACCCAGAGAGCGTGTGTACACCTGTTGCCCGGTGGCCAGTTCGAACCCACGGATACCACCACCCACGCATGCATAGAGCACATCACCCATGATCTCCAAGCCATAAGGAGCCCCGCCAAAGCCGCTGGCGAAATCGGTGACCGTACCGGACTGTGAACGCGCTTTGATCGAGCTGCTTTGCGTGTTGCTCACCAGGTAGCGGTCGTTGGCCGCATCATATTCCACGCTTTCAGGCCCTTGGTATTGGGCTGAACCGGAACAGGCAGCGAACGAAAACGCGGCAGCGAAGAGCAAATGGCGCATAGCGGTCTTTTTGAATTGGGGCGCCAAGGTAGGCCGATGATCAGCGAGGTTGTTCGCTTGGCTGGACTGATCAGCCGGAACTCAGGTGGGGGATGTGGAGATGTGTCCAATGTGAAGATGTGACCGATGGAGAGGGTGTGAGAGATATGCAGGATGTGAGGGGACTCGCGTTCTCCTTTAGTTCCATAACCACTTTAACCCCGCCACCCTTTGATGGTCGTGCGTGGCACTATTGCCGAACGGGCATGTCACTCATGGAAGAAGAAGATGAACGAAAGTCCGCACATGCTCGTTAACCTTGTACCATGGCAACTGCGGTCACCAACGGGATCAGCATCACGGTGCGCAGCCGTTTCGATGAAGCGCGTAGTGATATGCGCAGTGGCCGCTTCCTGCATATCTACCGCATCACCATCACCAACGAGAGTGATGCTGCCGTGCAACTCTTACGTCGACATTGGTACATAACCGACAGCCTGACCGAGCCTCGCGAGGTGGAGGGTGAAGGCGTGGTCGGCGAGACCCCGGTGCTTCGACCGGGAGAGTCGTTCACCTACGCCAGTGCCTGCGACCTGCGCAGTTCCATGGGCCGCATGCAAGGCACCTACCTGATGAAGCGATTGGCCGATGGTATGCGCTTCGAAGTGACCATCCCGGAATTCCTGTTGGCCTACCCGTACATGGCCAATTGATCGGCAGGCGCTGTTAATTTGTGCCAAGCAGGGTTCCGTTCACCAGCGCTCGAATAGCTTTACCGCTGTTCCAATGTCCCATTCCACTTCCACCTCCATGCGCCAGCAGTGCGGCAACCTCGCCGTGCGTGCGATGGCCTTGGTACTGGCTTGCGGTCTGTGGATGATGCCTCAGATGCTGAATGCACGCAACTTGGGCACACCCGATGAGATGACGGGACGTACCTCACCGGTGAACGAGGAGGAAGTGAAGCACGCCGATGCCTTGGAGTTGTTCGCGCATGTGCTGACCACACTGGCACCGCAAGGATTGCCCGGACGTGCCCCGCATACGGAGGAAAGTCCGCTCTTGGCGGCACATGGCGAAGTGCCCCATCCGCCGCCCTGGCGCTTTTGATGGCTCACCCCACGCTGTTGGGGCACTCCGTGACCGATCTGCAAGCGCATCAACGCCTTGCGGATCTCGTCCACTTCCTTCCACTTCCTGATCCGGTACATGAAGAACACCTCCCTTTTTGCCGACCTTAAGCAGGATGCACCTGCATCCTTGGTCGTTTTCCTGGTAGCCTTGCCGCTTTGCCTGGGCATTGCCGCAGCATCGGGTGCACCACCCATAGCTGGTCTCATAGCCGGCATTGTGGGCGGCATCGTGGTGGGCGCCATTAGCGGCTCCCCCCTGGGCGTAAGTGGTCCGGCGGCAGGCTTGATCGCCATCGTACTCAGCGCGGTGGAGGACCTCGGCTCATACGAGTTGTTCCTCGCTGCGGTGGTGATGGCCGGTGTCATCCAGATCGCACTTGGCTTCCTGAAAGGAGGGATCATCGCATACTACTTCCCGAACTCCGTGATCAAGGGTATGCTGGCAGGCATCGGCATCCTGATCTTGCGCAAACAGATCTTCCCGGCGGTGGGCTACGATGTGCACTCCGTTGAACACCTCACGTTCGAGGAAGCCGACCATTACGACCAAGCCACCGAATTCAGCAATATGATGGCCAACATCACGCCGGGTGCGGTGGTCATCACCTTGGTGGGCGTGGTCTTGCTGATGCTGTGGGACCGTCCTTTCATCAAACGGATCAAAGCACTGGCCATGATCCCCGGCTCATTGATGGCAGTGATCTCAGGCATCATCCTGGCGCTGCTCTTCCACGGACATTCCCTGTTGGAAGTCGGTGCAGGGCACTTTGTTACCCTGCCTACGCTCCCCAACTTGGATAACCTGAGCACATTCGATATCAGCGGGCTCATCACAACACCCGACTTTGGCGCCGTGCTTTCCTACAAATTCTGGATGGTGGCCTTCACCTTGGCCATTGTGGCCAGCCTGGAGACCTTGCTCTGCGTGGAAGCCGCCGATAAAATGGACCCTTGGAAACGTGTAACACCCGCCAATCGCGAGTTGCATGCGCAGGGCATCGGCAATGCCTTGAGCGGTCTCATTGGTGGCCTCCCCATAACACAGGTGGTGGTGCGCAGCTCCGCCAACATACAAAGCGGTGGTCGCACCAAAATGAGCGCAATATTGCACGGTGTGCTGCTGTTGGTCTGCGTATTGGCGATACCCGGTGTTCTGATGTTGATCCCCATGGCCAGCCTGGCCGCAGTTCTATTGCTGGTGGGCTACAAACTCGCCAAGCCCTCGCAATTCGTGGACATGTGGAAGGCGGGCACCATGCAGTTCATACCCTTCCTGGTGACCGTGGTGGGTGTGGCCGCGGTGGACCTGCTTACCGGCGTTTTCCTGGGCCTGGCGGTGGCCATCGTGCATATCCTTTGGAAGAACTACAGCACGCCCTTCCACTTCGATCCCGCCAAGCACCTGCCGGGTATGCCCATACACATAGAGCTTAGTGAGGACGTCACCTTCCTGAACAAAGCAGGCATCAAACGCACATTGAACCAGCTCCCCGATGGAGCCAAGGTGGTCATCGATGCACGGCGCACCGTTGACCTGGACCCCGATGTGCAAGAGATCATCGACGAGTTCGTGGATGAAGCGCCCAAGCGGAGCGTCACCGTGGAAATGGTGGGCTTCCGACGCCTGGGTGAACACGGCAGCAAACCTGCCGAATTGGAGCGCGCCGTTAAGGCGGCAGCCCATGGTCAGGGCAGCGAGCATTGAACCAGCCAACGGGCCCGGCAACCAAAACTTAAGCACCGATACCGAACATGAGAACCCAGACCAAAGAAACCCAGGAGCACTTGAGCCCCCAGCGTGCGCTGGACATCCTTTTGGAGGGCAACAAGCGCTTTGTGAACAACCTGAAAGCAAACCGCGACCTGCTGAAACAAGTGAACGAGACCAGCACCGGTCAGTTCCCCTTTGCAGCCGTGCTCAGTTGCATAGACAGCAGAACCAGCGCCGAGCTCGTTTTCGACCAGGGCTTGGGGGACATCTTCAGCATCCGCATTGCGGGCAACTGTGTGAACGAAGACATTCTGGGCAGCATGGAATTCGCCTGCAAGGTGGCCGGCTCCAAGTTGATCCTTGTTCTCGGCCACTCCAAGTGCGGTGCCATCAAAGGAGCTTGCGATGATGTGCGCATGGGGAACCTGACCGCCTTGCTAACCAAACTGCGTCCTGCGGTGGACGATACCCGCACCAGCGGAGAGCGCAACAGCAGCAACGCACCTTTCGTGGAAGACGTGGCCCTGCGCAACGTGCAACTGGCCATGGAACAGATCCCCCAGCGAAGCCCCATTCTGAAAGAGATGCTCGAAAAGAACGAGATCATGATCGTGGGTGCCATGTACGATGTGGAGACCGGTGTGGTGGAACTCGCCAACGCGATCAACGCTTGATACCCGACGCCATGGACAAGAACGCCCAAGACCTGCACCGCTCACTTCTGGAGAACAATAAAAGCTGGAGCGCGCAAATGCGTGAAGAGAACCCCGAACTCTTCACCGAACTGGCCAAACACCAAAACCCCTTCTTCCTGTGGATCGGCTGCAGCGACAGCCGGGTGCCGCCCAACCAGATAACCGGCACCATGCCGGGAGACATGTTCATACACCGCAACATCGCCAACATGGTGGTGCACACGGACATGAACCTGCTGAGCGTGGTGGACTATGGCGTGAACGCGCTGGGCATCGATCACATCATCATCTGCGGCCACTACGGATGCGGAGGTGTGAAAGCCGCCATGGGCGACGAGTTCAATGGATACGCCGCCAACTGGGTGCGCAACATCCGCGATGTGATCCGGCTTCATGAGCAGGAGCTCAACGCCATCGCCAACGAGGAGGAGCGTTTCGACCGTTTGGTGGAATTGAACGTGGCGGAACAGGTGTACGACCTGAGCCGCACCTCCCTGCTGCGTGAGGCCTGGAATGCCGGCCGCAAGATCAAAGTGCACGGCTGGGTATATGGCCTGCACAATGGCCTCATAAAGGACCTCGGCGTAACACGCGATCAGTACGAACTGGAACAAGGCTCCGTATCGGTGGGCTGAGCGCACACCCCTTGCGGATATCTTTGCACGGCCGTTCCGGTTACCGGAGCGGTCGTGCACGTTTTACAGACCACCCGAGCCATGACCGACGCCATCTTCCACAGCCCTGCTCCCATCAACGAAACCGTGCTCTCCTATGCCCCAGGCACCAAGGAGCGCACCGAACTGCTGGCCGAGTACGACCGCATGGCCAAGCAGAAACGCGAGTTGCCCATGTGGATCGGAGGCAAGGCCGTGGAAACGAAGGACCGCCGGGTGGTGCGTCCGCCGCATGAACTGAAGCGCATCATCGGCCACAGCCACCACGGCGACAAAAGCCATGTGAAGGCCGCAATCAATGCCGCGCTGAAAGCGAAGAAGGATTGGGAGCAGATGCGCTGGGAGGACCGCGCGGCCATCTTCCTGAAAGCCGCCGACCTGATCGCAGGCCCCTACCGTGCCACCATCAATGCGGCCACCATGCTGGGCCAGGGCAAGAACGCCTTCCAAGCCGAGATCGATGCGGCCTGCGAATTCGCCGATTTCCTGCGCTTCAACGTGCAGTACATGCAGCAGATCTACCGCGACCAGCCCTACAGCCCCGCGCAGACCTGGAACCGTGTGGAGTACCGTCCGCTGGAAGGCTTCGTGTTCGCCCTCACCCCCTTCAACTTCACCGCCATCGCTGGCAACCTGCCCAGCAGCGCGGCCTTGATGGGCAACACCGTGGTGTGGAAGTGTGCCGACAGCCAGATCTACAGCGCGCAGGTGATCATGGACATTTTCCGCCTGTCCGGCCTGCCCGGCGGTGTCATCAACCTCATCCATGTGAGCGGCAAGGACGCCGGAGAGGTCATCTTCAGCCACCCCGATTTCGCCGGCATCCACTTCACCGGCAGCACCGCCGTGTTCCAGACCATCTGGGCCACCATCGGCGCCAACATCACCAAGTACAAGAGCTACCCGCGCATCGTGGGCGAGACCGGTGGCAAGGACTTCGTGATCGCGCACCCCAGCGCCGACCCGCTGCAGGTGGCCACCGCACTGAGCCGCGGCGCCTTCGAGTTCCAAGGCCAGAAGTGCAGCGCCGCCAGCCGCGCCTACATCCCCAGCAACCTGTGGCCCGCAGTGAAGAAGGAACTGCTCGCCGACCTGAACAGCTTCCGCATGGGCGACCCGCGCGACATGCGCAACTTCGTGAACGCCGTGATCGATGAGAAGGCCTTCGACAAGATCGCGGCCTACATCGATGCCCTGAAGAAGGACCGGAAGAACATCCAGATCATCGCTGGAGGCACCTACGACAAGAAGCTCGGCTACTTCATTGCGCCCACCGTGGCCGTAACCAAGGATCCGAAGAGCACCACCATGCAGGAGGAGATCTTCGGGCCGGTGCTCACCATCTACGTGTATCCGGAGAACGAGTGGAGCAAGACGCTGAAGCTCGTGGACAGCACCAGCCCCTATGCACTTACCGGCGCGGTGTTCAGCCAGGACCGCCAGGCCATTGTGGAAGCCACCGATGCGCTGCGCAATGCGGCCGGCAACTTCTACATCAACGACAAGCCCACCGGTGCCGTGGTGGGCCAGCAGCCCTTCGGAGGCGCCCGCGGCAGCGGAACCAACGACAAGGCCGGCAGCTACCTGAACCTGATCCGTTGGGTGAACGCTCGCACCATCAAGGAGAACTTCGTTCCGCCCACCGACCACCGCTACCCCTTCCTGGGCTGAGCGAAAGCACATTTCTGAGCCCTTCCGGCGTTGACCGTGTTCTCCGGTCGGGCAATACGTGGTAGTGTGCGTCGTTGAGCAAGCGATGTCCACCAATGGCAGTTGCGATCATGCGTATAGCCATCTCGGTCTTCCTATGTTCCGCATTCCTGAGCATGTCCGCTCAAAGCGTGAACTACAACGACGTTGGCGTGATCGTGAATGCCAATAGCCCAACCTCCATGCAGATCGGGGCCTATTTCATGCAGGCTCGGAACATTCCAGCCAACCGCTTGATCACCATTATCGCGGATACCACCATCAACATCCCCCCAATTGATTTCCTTCCGATCCAGGCGCAGGTGGAGGCGCATTTGCAGACCCACCAACTGGTGGATAGCCTGAACTACCTGGTAACGACCAAAGGAGTTCCGCTACGGCTGGACAACGGAGGTTGCGCAGAACTCATAGGATCACGTTGCAGCTCCTTGGATACCGAACTGGCTTTGATCCTTGGGCCCTTGGCCAATGGCATTGTGGCCCAGGGCGTGGTGCAAAATCCTTTTGCCGGGTCAGTCGTGAACCACCAACGTTCCACACATGGCATCTACCTGGTATCCAGATTGAGCGCTCCAACCTTGAATGATGTCATCGCGCTGATAGACCGCAGTGGGCCCGGGATCGGCTTGGACACCACCGCAGCCCTGCTGGTCGGAGACCTGAATGTGACGGATACCACGTCAGGTGTGCAGGGCATTTTTGAAGCTACGCTACAGAACGTAATGGCACCGTTCACGAACGATGGCTGGAATACCCTGGTGGACTTCGGGGACGATCGTTTGGACGACCTTGAGCATGTGCTGACATACATGGGAATGAACTACCCGGATGTGGATTGGCACCCTTCGATCACTTGGACGCCTGGCGCCATTGCGGTGGAATGGCATATGGAAACAGCGTTGGACCAAAGCTTGAGCGGAGTATCCATCGCACAACAACGGATAGCAAGACATATATCCAGCGGTGCAACAGTTGCGTTGGGTTCCGTCGGTATCCTTTATGCTGGTCCATGGTTCCAATCAGGAGCGATCATGCAGCGCTACTTGGATCCAACCCTGCAATTCAACGCTGCTGAAGCCATCTACGCCTTCATTCCTCATCTATCGTGGAACTACCAGATGATCGGGGACCCCAAGACCTCGATCATTTTAACCGGACCCAGTTCCGTGGAGGCGATCGCTCCCTTTCCTTCCCTTTCCATCCATCCCAACCCCAGTAGCGGATACGTCACGATATCCTCACCAGGCATCCCCTTCAAAGTGGATCTCGTGACCGACCTGCTTGGGCGCACGGTGTCAGAACCGGGAACCATGCTCGGTGAAATACACAGCTTGGATCTGAGCCATTTGCCCCCAGGCACCTACCTCGTTCAAAGCATCACAAGGAACGGACAGCAACGCCTATGCTCACGGGTGGTAGTGCAGCCGAACTGATACATGTACCTCGGGGAAGGAACCTTGCTTGCATCCATCCGTAGGAACGCACGCCCGCTCCATTTCCAGCGGGCAGCGCACGTTTGTCAGCCCCCCGCATTCGCACTGCACGCAAAGTGATGATGGCCGTAATGGCCATGCTGGTGGTGCTCTGCACGGTGGTCATCGCGCTTACCCATGTGAACGAGCAGCGCAGCCAGCAAGCCGCCACATTGGGGCGTCTGAGTTCTGCAACGGCCACCCTGGCAGCTCAGCTGAACGGCGAGCAGGTGGCGAAACTGCTGGCCAAATACGGCGAGCCCGGCCTCATCATCAAGCACACCCAGGATGCCTGGTACTACGTGCTGCACGATCACCTGCGCCGCAGCACCGAACGCCTGGCCTTGGAGCGCCCCATGCGTATTGTGGCCCCCGACAGCCTGCGTGGAGGCATGCAGGTGGTGGTAACAGCTGATGTGCGCCCCACATACCGCAGCCCATTGACCGATCTGCCCGACCTGAACACGCATGTACTAGGACGCATGGCCGGCGAAGTGCGGATCAACGACAGGACCCTGTTGGCCTTCGAAGCGCTTACCGATGAGCATGGGAACACCGTGGCTTATGTGCTGGGCGAGACCAGCGTTGCAGCGGCCAGTGCCGGTG
Organism: Flavobacteriales bacterium; assembly: GCA_019638115.1. GTDB lineage: Bacteria > Bacteroidota > Bacteroidia > Flavobacteriales_F > PHOS-HE28 > PHOS-HE28. The sequence goes on from JAHBUK010000004.1 coordinate 104,902, forward strand.
CACAAGCTTCCCTGTGGCGCAACATCATACTCGCCATCGTACTGCTGCTGATCGCGGGCAGCGCCCTGTTCGCATCGGTGGGCCGCTGGGTAAGCCGTGATGCCGCAGCACACGACGCCTTGCAGGAGCGGCACAGCAGCATGGCAGACAGCATCGCCTATGCCGGCAAGATCCAGCGCGCATTGGTACCCGCCCCGCAGGTCTACTCGGAGATCTTCGGCGATGCCTTCGTGATCGATCGCCCCAAGGACCTGGTGAGCGGCGATTTCCACTGGGTGTACCGCGTGGACGAGCACACCACCTACGTGGCCGCGGCCGATTGCACCGGCCATGGATTGCCTGGCGCCATGATGGCGGCCATCGGCTGTTCCCTGCTCAACGAGATCGTACCCAACCATGCGGAGAAGGACCCGGCCGAGCTGCTGGGCATGCTGAACACCCGCCTGGTGACCACGCTGCACCAACAAGGCCGAAAGCGCGGCGGTGGCGATGGCATGGACGTGGCCTTGTGCCGCATCGACAAGCGCAACAACACGATCCTCTTCGCAGGCGCTTTTCGGCCCCTGTATTGGTCGCACCGCGATCGGCTCACCGTCATCAATGGTGATCGCAGGCCCATCGGCGGTGCGCACCAGGAGTTGGAACGCAAGTACACCTGCCACCGCCTCGCCACCGAGCCCGGCGACCGCATCTACCTCTTCAGCGATGGTTATGTGGACCAGTTCGGCGGCCCGGAAGGACAGCGTTTCATGAGCACGCGCCTGCACGCTTTGCTCGATGAGCACCGCACCCGGAACATGGCCGATCAGCGCGATGTACTGGAGCGCGCCTTCCTGGATTGGAAGGGGAACAAGGAGCAGGTGGATGACGTGTGCCTTTTGGGCATCGCCGTGTAAGACCTTCCCGATCGCATCACTCCCCTATCTTTGGGCGGCTTCACGCGGAACAGCGGAAGCAACGTACCCTGCATGGCAACGAAGAATGAGCTGATCGCCCGGCTCGAGGAACTGATCTCCTTGGAGGATGTGGAAACCGCATCCGAGCAAGTGGAAGGCGTAAAGGAAGCTTACGAGGCACTGGTGGCCGCAGCCCAACAGGCAGCCCAGGAGGAAGCTCCCGAGCCCGCTCCCGAAGGCAGTGGCGAACAAGCCGGTGCGCTACCCATCGAGTCGGCACCATTGCACGATGAAGAGGACAAGCGCTTCAAGCAATTGCTCGATGCCTTCAACCAGCGGGTGAACGACATCCGCCGCAAGAAAGCACGTGAGGAAGCCGACAACCTGGCCGCCAAGAAGGGTGTAATGGATGAGCTGAAAGCGCTCATCACCGGCGAGGAGAACATCGGCAACGCCTTCCAGCAGTTCAAGGACCTGCAGGAGAAGTGGAAGCAGATCGGCCCCGTACCGCAGCAAGCCTACCGCGAACTGCAGAGCGACTACAGCCACCTGCTGGACGAGTTCTTCTACCACATCCGCATCTACAAGGAACTCCGCGATCACGACCTGCGCAAGAACACCGCGCTGAAACAGGCACTGATCAGCGACATGGAGAGCCTTGGTGCCAAGGACAACATCAAGGAGTTGGAGTCCTTGGTGAAGGAATACCAGGAGAAGTGGCACCAGGTGGGCGCTGTGGTGCATGAGGAGTGGGAAGCCATCCGCGATCGTTTTCGCGCCGCCACGCAGGCCGTTTACGACAAGATCCACGAGCACTACAAGGCACGCCGCGCCGAGCACGAAGCCAACCTGGAAGCCAAACAGGTGCTGATCGAAAAGGTGCGCACGCTCACCGCCGAAATGGAGCAGATGGCCACCAAGGACTGGAAGGCGCTGACCGACCAGGTGCTGGAGTTCCAGCAGGCGTGGAAGAACATCGGCTTCGCCACCAAGAAGGACAACGAGCGCATCTGGAAGGATTTCCGAGGTGCTTGCAATGCCTTCTTCGATGCCAAACAAGCCCACTTCGACAAGCTGCGCGACCAATACCGGAGCGCGCGGGAGAAGAAGCAGTCATTGCTGGAAGAGGCCATAGCACTGAAGGAGAGCACCGAATGGCGCAAGACCGCCGACAAGCTGAAGCACCTGCAACAGCAGTGGAAGGAAGCCGGCAGCGCTGGGCCGCGTGACGAGCACAAGCTCTGGAACCGCTTCCGCGAAGCTTGCGACGCTTTCTTCAAGGCTCGTAAATCGGCCTTCGAGCAGTTGGACGCCGAGAACGCCGTGCACCAGAAAGAGAAGGACGCGCTTATCGCCGAGATCGAGGGCTTCACGCCCAGCGGCGACCGCAACAAGGACATTGAAGCGCTGAAGGCCTTCTCCGTGCGCTGGATGAATTCCGGCCGCGTATCGCCCAAGCATTACGAAGCCTACAGCGAACGCTACCGCAACGCGCTGGACAAGCACTACGGCCAGTTGAAGATGGAATCCGAGGAGCGCCGCCGCATGCAGTTCCAGAACCACGTGGAGACCCTGCGCAGCGGGGAGGACGGCAAGGACCGCATTGAGCGGGAGAGCCGCTTCATCAAGCGCAAGATCGAGGAGTTGGAGAACGAGATGCGCCAGATGGAACGCAACATGGGCATGTTCAACTTCAAGAGCTCCAGTGGCGAGGCCATGAAGAAGGAGATGGAGAAGAAGATCGAGAAGCTGGCCCGCGATGTGGAGCGCCTGAAGGGGCAGCACAAGGAACTGCTGAAGGAGCTGCGGTGAGCCCGCTGCATCCCCCTTTCGTGCTGGAGATCGACATCCCCGTTGCCTGGGGTGAGCAGGACGCTTTCGGGCACCTGAACAACGTGGTGCAGTTCCGCTATTTCGAGAACGTGCGCATGTACTTCCTGGAGCAAATTGGCGTGTTGCGCTCGCACCAGGAGCAAGGCATCGGGGTGATCCTGGCCACCACCACCTGCCAATTCCTGAAACCGGTGATCTGGCCCATGCACCTGCGCGTTCGCACCGGATGCACCGCGATCGGCAACACCAGCTTCACCCTGGTCTACGAAGTGCTGGACGAACATGACGACGTGGTGGCGACCGGCAGCAGCGTGCAGGTGATGTACGACTACAAGGCGTACCACAAGGTGCCGGTAACGCCCGAAGTGCGCAGGGCGATCGCGGACCTGCAGCGGCTGTAACTTGCACCCATGTCCGTACGCCGCGTAAACACCGCTTTGGTGGCGCTCCTGATCTGCGCCTGCACCAATACGCCAGCCCCTACCACCAGCGAACCCGCTCCGGCAGCGCCAGCGCCGGACATGGGCGCCTTCCTGGCGTTGATCGAACACCTGGAAGGGCAATGGGAGCAACGTTCGGTGAAGGACAGCACCGTGTTCAACGAGCAGTGGCAGCGCAGCGATGACGCACTACGCGGCATGGGCTTCGTGATGAGCGGCCGCGACACCGTGTGGATCGAGCACCTGCACATCCACTGGAACGATACGGGCGCCACGTACGAGGTGCGCATACCAGCCCAGAACGGCGGCCGCACAATTCCATTCCGCTTGGTGCTGGCGAGCGAGCGCGAACTGATCTTCGAGAACAAGGGGCACGATTTCCCGCAGCGATTGGGCTACCAATGGGAAGCCGATACCTGGCGCGTGGTGATCGATGGCACGGACCAGGGCCTGCACCGCGAGGAGTCCTTCCAATTCACCCGCAGAAGCGGGTCGCTTTAGCACATGCGCAGGATCAACTGGTCTTGGTTGCGGACCAAGGGGCCGCGCTTGGCCGAGCGGCTGATCCCGTTGGTGGCGTTGATGCTCCTCGGGCTGCTGTACTACCTGGGCATCTACTCCGAGCGCACCGGCTTCGTGGAGCAGGTGCTGGACCCCAACCTGAAACGGGTGACCAACCCGGTGCTGAACGCGTTCCGGGGCAAGCCACCGGCCGTGCCCTTGTTGGACATCCGCTTGGAGGATGATGCATTGGACAGTCTGTGGAGCATGCGCGACCGCGCCTTGGAGGCCGGCTGGGTGGAAGCCCAAATGGCCCATCCTGTGCCGGTGAAGCTGCACTCGGGCAAAGCCTACAAAGTGGCTACACTGGCCTTGCGCGAAGGCCACGCCGATCGCCTGAGCGATGATCGCTGGCCTTTCCACCTGCGCCTGGCGCCCGGAGACACCCTGCTGGGCATGGAGAGCTTCGACCTACAGGCCGTTCGGAACGCTGCCCCCTTGTATGCCTGGCTCTTTCAACAAGCCGTAGGCGAGGAAGGTGCACCCGCCTTTCCCGTGGCGCTGAGCGACCTGAAATTGAACGGCAGAGACCTGGGGTTGTATGCGCTGGAAGGACGGGTGGACAGCACCTTGCTGAAGCATTGGGGACACGGCATCGGGCCGGTGATGCGGTTTGATGATGGCCTCCGCAACCAGGCCGAACTGGCCATGAGCGCAAGGCGATACCCGAGCGACCCACCACCACAATCGGAATGGTTGAGCGCACCGATCCTGGCATCGCGGATGAACACCGTGCTCAGCAACCCCGTTCACGCAGCACGTTTCCGCAGTGCCATGGCCGCTTTGGAAAGCTTCCGATCGGGCACGGTGCCTGCATCGGAGGTGTTCGACGCCAAAGGCTTTGCGCGTTTGCTGGCACTGAGCGACCTGCTGGGCGCTGCCGATGCCATGAACTGGTGGAACCTGCGTTTCCTGGCCGACAGTGTGAGCGGAAAACTCCTGCCGCTCCCCCAACGCGGGCATTCCGGCGAGCCAATACGGAACCTGCAAGCCCTTCGCAGCGGTCGCTCCATGCGGCAGGGTCCTCCATCCAGCGACTTCGTGGATCGCATTCTGTACGACCCGATCATCTACCAACATTATGTGGCCTACCTGGATACGTTCAGCCGGCCGGGTTGGCTGGAAGGTCTGTTGGAGCGCAATGCGGAAGTTCTGGCAAGCCTGGAGAAGATCCTTTCGGCGGAATTGCCCGGAAGCAAATTCGAGGTGGATATAGCCGAGCATTGCCGCACGCTGATACAGCAGAACCTATCGCCTCGTGACCTGGTGCTGGCCTACCCCAACAGCACTGGTGACCGCGTGTCGGTGGCCAACGTGCATGCGCTGCCTGTGGAAGTGGTGGCGCTGATCACCGAACGCGACACCGTGGCATTTACCAGACCCGTGCTACTCTGGCCGCGCGAGCGCGACCGGCCCATCACCTACACCACTATGCCGACCCCGGCCAGCGGTAGATCCGGCAGACCAAGTGCCGTGCTGGTGCGCCTGGTGGGCTTGGAGAACACGCGCAGCGTTTCCATCCGTGCCATAACCATACTGCGCGCACAGTGAACCAACGGGGTGGCAAGGCAAATGACGACCGAAGCGATCATGTCGGGCACTTGATTACATTTCGCTCCCTAACCAAAACCACACGACCATGGGCATGATGAAGGAGTTCAAAGAGTTCGCCATGAAAGGCAATGTCATCGACCTCGCGGTCGGTGTCATCATTGGTGGCGCATTCGGCAAGATCGTCGGATCGTTCGTGAACGATGTAGTGATGCCTTTGATCAATCCGCTCATCCCCGGTGGTGATTGGAAAGAGATGGAAGTTGGACCCGGTGTGAAGATCGGTGCCTTCCTTGGCAACATCCTCGATTTCATCATCATCGCCTTCGTGATCTTCCTGGCCATCAAGGCGATCAACGCCAGCAAGAAGAAGGAGGAGGCCGCACCAGCCGCTCCGCCCGAGCCCAGCAGCACCGACAAGTTGCTGATGGAGATCCGCGACTCGCTGAAGAAATAAGCGCCCGCAAGCGCGAACAAGGAGACCCTGGCCACGGCCGGGGTCTTCTCGTTCCGGGGTATCGCAATTTCCGGAGCAGATGCGCCAGCCGCTCGCTGGGCGTCGGTGTTACAAGTTCAATCGTACTGGCCGAGTACTACTGCCCCACCGGTTGCAACGCGACCCGCAGCTCCAACCAACCCGATCGTAAGTCCACCACGAAGCGTTCGGTGCGGTAACCCGTGGCCTTCACTTCCACGAACAGCCAATTCTTGGGCAGTCTGACCATGAAAGCTCCATCGAAATCGCTTGCTCCGGTCCAGTGCTGATCCGGACGGTACGAGTCGATGCTCACGAACGGGATCGAGTCACCGCTCACCGCATCCACAACCACACCGCGGAAGAACGCATCGTCGCTGGCATGCTGCGCGGATAGTTGGTAGCAAGCGCCATTGATCAACAGGGCAAGAACAAGCAAGGCGATCCGTATAGCGTACAAGGTACGGCAGCTGCGAGCGCAGCGTTAGGCATAGCAGCGGATAGCTCGCAAGCGAGAACCCCCGATAATTTTCGGGGCGACGAGCGAGGACCTGCCTGACGGCAGGCAGCAGATAAGGACACCTCTGAATGACTGACCAACCTACGCGATCATCATCGCTCCGCCACGGGCTTCAATGCGATGGGGATATCGACATAACCGCTGGAAAGATCAACGACGAAACGTTGTGTCTCATAACCCTCCCAACTGACCTCAACAAATAGCCAATTCTTGGAACATCGAATAAAGAACCACCCATCGAAGTCACACTGGCTATCCCATGATCGATCCGGTCGGTGAACATTGATGTGAGCGAAGGAGATTGGTTCACCAGAAACTGCGTCGACCACTGTTCCCTTGAAAAAGGCATCATGACGAGCGTTCTGCGCTGTAGCCCGCGGGAGGACGAACGGCGCGGAAATCACGAGCAACAGGACGAACAGCCTCATCGTTCGACGAATCTAAAGCGCCGCCGGTATTCCGCGTTAGGGATAGCAGCGGAAAGCCCGCAAGCGAGGAGGAACGACGAGTGCGGACTTGCAGCGGATAGCCCGACCCGAGGCTTTGCGAGGGGAACGCCCCGAACATCTACACGCTCACCCCTTCCATCGCCTTCCTCAACGCCCCCTCCATCTTGGTGAGCATTGCATCCAACTCCTCCTCTGCCCACGTGACGCGGATGTTGAAGCTGATGAGGCGGCACATCACCGCATCGCTCTGCGGGAACTTGAGGGTGTGTAGGTCCTGCGGCAGGCCGAGCTCGTGGGCCACCATGCGGAAGGGCATGCTGAGGTTCTTCACCTGGTCCCACTGCTTGATGTAGTGGTACATGTTGTCGTACCAGTAACCGTATGGGATGCCTGCCTCGGCGAAGTGTTTCGCGGTGGCACGTGCCACCTGTTCGTTGGGCAGCAGCAGGTGGAAGAAGGTGGCACTGTCGCCGGCATCGTCGCATTGGCGGCGGAATGCCAGACCGGGGATCTTGCCGAGGCGCTCCTGGATGATGGCCTTGTGCTTACGCTGTTGGCTGATGATGTAGGGCAGCTTGCGCGCCTGGGCCAGGCCGATGGCGGCGTTGATCTCGCCTATGCGGAAGTTGGTGCCGAGGATCGGGTGGGGCTCCATGCCGCGGTTGTCGCCCTCGTGGCTGTGGCCGTGGTCGCTGAGGTACTCGGCGTTCTTGATCAGCTGCTCATCGTCGGTGATGATCACGCCGCCCTCGCCGCAGGTGTTGATCTTGAAGAAGTCGAAGCTGAAGCTGCCCATTTTGCCATAGAGCCCGAGGTGCTTGCCCTTGTAGGTGGCCCCGAGCGCTTGGGCGGTGTCCTCAATGAGCATGATGTTGTGCTCCTTGCACACGGCCAGGATGCCATCCAGATCGGCGGAGGCGCCGCACATGTGTACCAGCAGCACGGCCTTGGTGTTGGGCGTGATGGCCTTGCGGATGCCCTCGGCGCTTAGGCAGAGCGTATCGTCGATCTCGGCGAATACCGGGATGGCGCCGGCCCAGAGCACGGCCTCTATGGTGGCCACGAAGGTGAAGGGCGGCACGATGACGTGGTCGCCATAGCCTACACCGCAAGCCGCAAGCATGGTGCTCACCGCAGTACTACCACTGCTTACCGCCAGCGCATGCTTGGCACCGGTGAACTGGGCGATCTCCGCCTCGAAGTCCTTCGCCTTCCAATGGCCTTTGCGCTGTGCATCGTGGTTGTAGCGGAAGAGGACGCCGGTCTCCAGCACATCCATTACCTCCTTGCGTTCCTCTTCGCCGAATAGTTCCGTACCGGGCATGTGTGCGTTCGTTAAGGATCGCAAAGTTAGCCGCGCCCCCTTGCCATTGATGAGTTTCATCAGGGTTGCGCCAACGGACGGCCGATAGCTTCGGCGCTGACGAAGAACCTGCGGCCGATGGCTGCACAAACCATGGAGCAGATGAAACAGTTCGAGGGAAAAGTGGCCTTGGTGACCGGGGCCGGATCGGGCATCGGTGAGGCGTGCGCGTTGGCGTTCGCACGCGAAGGTGCCAAGGTGGTGGTGAGCGACATTGTGGGCGAGGATGCCGACCGCGTGCTGAAGGCCATTGAACAGGCCGGTGGCACGGGCATCGAAGTGCGCAGCGATGTGAGCCGCGCCATGGACAATGAGCACCAAGTGAAGGTGGCCATGGAAGCTTTCGGGCGTTTGGACATCGCCGTGAACAATGCTGGCATCGCCGGTCCGGCAGCGCTAACGGGCGATTACCCGCTGGAAGGCTGGGAGCAAGTGATCAACGTGAACCTGAACGGCGTGTTCTACGGCATGCGCTACCAGATACCCGCCATGCTGAAGAGCGGCGGAGGCAGCATCATCAACATGAGTTCCATCCTGGGGCAGGTGAGCTTCGCCACGGCCAGCGCCTATGTGGCGGCCAAACACGGCGTGGTGGGCCTGAGCAAGAACGCCGCGGTGGAGTATGCCACGCAGGGCATCCGCGTGAACAGCGTGGGACCGGCCTTCATCCGCACACCGCTGCTCACCAAGAACCTGAGTGAAGAACAGCTTGAAGGGATCGCGACCATGCACCCCATTGGTCGCTTGGGAACGCCGGAGGAGGTGGCCGAACTGGTACTGTGGCTGGCGAGCGATAAGGCCAGCTTCGTAACCGGCGCGTACTACGCGGTGGACGGCGGGTACCTGGCGCGCTGAGGCGGCGTGCTCCCGTTCGCGATCCCGTTCAGGAACCGAGGCCCTTGCGGTTGATGATGAGCCGTTCCGTGCTGAACACGGTGGACATGCCATCGGTGAGGCGTAGCGTGTAGTGGCCTGAAGGCAGGGACATGAGATTGAGCGGTTCGTTTCCGCGCACCACGGCTTGCAGCACCAAACGACCGCTTTGGTCGAAAGCCTCCACGCTCATCATGTCCAGATGCTCATGTGCCGGAAAGCGCACGTGGTCATCGGCCGGGTTGGGGAACATGGCTGGCATGGTGGCATCCACATTGGCCGTTATCCCCGTGTTGGTGGCGGAGATCACAACGATATGCAGCTTGGCTTGTGGCGCGTTGTACCCTTCGGAGATGAAGTAGTACTCACCCGTCTCGTTCAGTGAAAAGGTGGCCGAGTCGTGGTCGAGCGCAGTGCCCGCACCAATGTGGATACCGCCGTTCGGTGTAATGCCACCTGCCCGGAAGGTGGTGGCGGAAACTTCCGTGAGCGTATGTGCTCCGTGGATGGATATGGAGATCGGGTCACCGGCCTCCACCACCAGGAATTCAGGATGGAAGACATCCTGTTCCAAGGTGATGTGGTGGGCTTGTTGTGCAAGCGCGAAAGCGGCGGTGAGCATGGCTGGTATCAGGATCATGTGTTTCATGGTAGTTCTCTATTGGTTCTTTTGGATAGCGACACCCTTCCCAACACAAAGACCTCTCCGTGCCTTACTACCACCGGTGAAAGTGGCGTTCCCGCGAGGTGCGCTTCATCCACTTGGGGAAGTGCTTCCCCGATCCGTTGCCACAACTGCACACTACCTTGGTCACAACCCCACGGACATTCTTCATGAACATCAGCTTTTCCATGCGTGCACACCTTCCGAAGGTGCTCTTGATGGCACTGTCTCTCGCAACTTGCTCCGGACTTTCCGCACAAGGCTGCAGCGATGCCGGTGTATGCACGGCGGGGCCGATCGGTGAACTTCACGTGGGCGCTGACAGTGTGGGCCATGTGGCAAGCACTCGGCACTTTGGTAGGCTCACCATGGGGTATGCTGTGGGCGAGCAACGCACAACCATCCGAATGGCCATCGCCGAACTCAGCTTCGGCCTTAGCGATCGCCTATCAGCGGGGCTCCGTGTTCCTTACCAAACGACCAAATGCGACCTGGGCGATCATTCGGCCATTGGAGACCCTGTGCTAACACTGAACTACATGGCTTGGAAGAGGGATGCCGAATTGCGCGACGGCCGCACAATGCGGTGGCGCGGAGCCCGCCGGGTGGACTTTCTGTTCGGCGTGAAACTACCTGCCAACACCGCCAACGCCACGGTGAACGACAGGCCCCTGCCCATGCCCTACCAGACCAGCCTGGGCACCACCGATCTGCTTTTCGGGGTGAACTACCGCTTCCATCGCTTCAACACCGCACTGGCCTTCCAACTGCCGCTGGACCAGGGCAACGAGAACCAGTTCAACCATGCTGCATGGCTGTTGGAACCTGCGGCCAGGGGCTATTTCGAGAGCGCCTTCCTTGAGCGCGCGCCGGATGCCGTGCTGAGGTTCCAATATCGCCTGCCCTTCGGCAAATTCGCCGTACAGCCCGGCCTTCTCGCCATCCAACACCTGGGGCAGGATACCCGCCTGGAGGCTGCACCAGACCCCGCCGGCATGCCCGTTCTGCCCACGCGTGTAAAGGTCGAAGGCAGTGAGGGCCTCACCCTGAACCTAACGCTGGATGCGGCATACGCGCTTTCCGACCGCTGGACCATAGAGCTGGCCTACGGCTCGCCACTCATCGTCCGCGAGGAACGCCCGGACGGATTGACGCGCAGCATGGTGCTGAACACGGGATTGCGGTACGCGTTCTAAGCGTCTTTACATTGCAAGGGTGAGAACCATTGCTCTTCACACGGCGCTACTGCTGACCGGTCCCATCTCCGCCCAGGTCGACCTCCCTGTCTTCGGCAAGCAGCACGTGATCAACGGCTACGCCAAGGATGTGGAGGGCGAGGTCCTCTCCTACTTCAGCGTGTACCCCGAGCATGCCACCACGGCGCTGCTGACACGTTGCACCGATGGTAAGAAAGCGATCGCGTGGGAAACGGCTTCATTGCCACTCGAACGCAAGTCGAGTGAGTACTACTACTTCAGCTGGATCGCCGCGCACAACAGCACCACCAGCGGCGGGGATCGGAGCTTCGATCTGTTCATTGGGGATCAGAAGGCGCTCACCTTCACCACGCATCATACCACCAAGCCCGCTACATGGGAAGCGGAAGGCTCCGACGGTGTGAAGCTCGTTTTCGAGTTCAGCAAGATGGACCGCCACGGCGATGCGCACGGCTTCGCGCATCTGCGGGTGCCGCGGAAGTACATCACACCCGGCCAGTCGCTTCGGTTGAAAGTCGTTGGCCACGCGCAGAACAGCCCGGACTGGTTCATGACCTTTCGGTACACGTTCGAGGAGAAGGTGGAGGTGGAAGTACTGCCTTTTGTTCGGAGGCTGAATGGGCCTCAGTGGATGATTCGATTCAATGTGATGCACTTCGGCTCCTCCACAACCATGAGGGTTCGTTACAATGACAAGGAGGGCGAGTATTCCGTCGTCTATCCAATAAACAACGGTATCAACCTCATCGACAAGCACGTTCCTTACAATTCGACCAGCATGTCGTTTCCGATTCGAGCAGAACTTGGTTCAGTCGTGCTCGATACTACCATTCAACTGTCCCCCATCATCCACCGCGACATCCACCTCGTCCACCACAGCCACACCGACATCGGCTACAGCCACCTGCTGGCCGAGGTGGAGACGATCCAGAACAACAACATCTGGAAGGCGCTGGAGCTGATCGACCGCACGAAGGACTATCCCGAAGGCAGCCGATTCGTATGGAACGTGGAGAGCCTCTGGGCCGTGGAGAATTTCCTGGGCATCGCCAGCGAGGCGGACAAGCAACGTTTCATCGCGGCGGTGAAGAGCAGGAGCATCGCCCTCAGTGCGAACTACGCGAACATCCTCACCGGCCTGTGCACGCCCGAGGAGATGCATTGGATCGTGGAGTACGCCGATTCGCTGCGGAAGTGGTACGACCTGCCGATCACCATGGCGATGCAGACCGACATCCCCGGCATGAGCTGGAGCATGGTGGACGCCTACGCCGCGCATGGCATCCGCCACCTGAGCCAAGGGCCGAACTACATCCCTGACATGCCCGACGGCGGCGACCGCATCGGCAGCACGCTGCGCGAACAAGGCGACAAGCCCTACTGGTGGAAGGGCACCACCGGCAAGGACAGCATCCTTGTGTGGACGGCCGGCCAGGGATACGGCGGCTGGCACGGCTACACGGCCGGAGCGATCAAGGAACGCGGCACACGGAAGATCGCCGCCTACATGAACGAGCTCGCCGCGAAGGGCTATCCCTACGACATGGTACAATGGCGCTACAACATCGTGAGCGACAACGGCCCGGTGGACAGCACCCTCAGCGATTTCGTGCGCGACTGGAACGAGAAGTACGCCTCACCGCGCTTGATCATCGCCAACGCGGGCACGATGATGCAAGAGTTTGAATCGAAGTACGGCCAGCAGATCCCCACCTGGAGCGGCGACTTCACTCCGTATTGGGAGGATGGCGCGTACAGCACGGCGGCGGAAGAAGGCAGTGTGCGTGTGCTCAGCGCACGGCTCACCAACCTGATCGATGCTGCCAAGATCCTGAACAAGCCCATCGACCCGCACCTGCTCTCCCGCGCCAAGCGCAGCATCGTCATGTGGCACGAGCACACCTGGGGCGCGTGGTGCAGCATAAGCGATCCGGATGCGCACTTCACCACCGACCAGTGGCGGGTGAAGAAGGCCTTCGCGGATAGTGCGGGGTGGTATGTGGACGCGATCGTAGAACAATTGGTACCGTATACAACCCTTGCAGATACAGTTCTCGTTTTAAACACGTTGCCTTGGGGAAGAGAAGGCCATGTAGAAGGCGCACAACAGCGGGGGCGCTTCTTCTACAAAATACCTGAAGCGGGTCAGGATTGGCATTGGGAAGTACTCCATTCACTATACGGCACTTATGATCTAGTAGAAGTCGGAGCAATGGACTCTGTTCTATTTACATCGAATGCCCGTCGACGTATCCGACGCACCCGATGTCGCCAAGAAGGTTGTGCCATCATGGGTAAGCGACCCGTACCGCCAGACTTCAAGAATGAGTGGAATGTCCTTAACTCTGAGTGGCTAGTCGCTTCAGGAACAACGGAGCCGGAAATCACTGCTTACAGTGATCAACCACCCATGCCTTCATTGAAGCCTAATTCACAAGAAAGAGGAGGTGGCGGTGAGCGATGGAGTAACCTTCCTGGTTTTGACAGTGTGAACGTATCTTATGACCATGACTACAACCGGGTTCGCCTATCATATTGGTTCGACAAGACCAAGGTTCGATCGAAGGAGTCCCTCCACATCCCCCTCCCCTTCAACATCCCCAACGCCACCGTCCGCATCGGCATCGGCGATACCTGCGTGACGCCCGAGAGCGGCCGCATCCCCGGCAGCAACAACGACTTCTTCTGTGCCCAGCGCTGGATCGATGTGAGCAACGACAGCATGGGCGTCACCATCGTGTGCCCGCAAGGCGCGATCTGGGAGGTGGGCGAAATGGTGGACGAGCGCAAAGTGAACCCCGGCAAGGGCACGAACCCCGAGTACTACAAGGCTTGGAAGACCGAAGCGAAGAGCAGCAGCACCATCTACCTCTACGCCCTCAACAACTACTGGCACACCAACTTCAAGGCCGACCAGGAAGGACCGATCGTGTTCGACATCTACCTGAAGATGCACGGGCCGTTCAAGCTGGAGGATGCGCGAAGGTTCGGGTTGGAGATGACAAGGCCGTTGATCACCTGGTGGAAGTGAGTGCGGTGAATGGCGAATGGGAGTTGGTGAATGGAACGCTCACCCCGGCGGCATTTCCCATTCACCATTGACCAAATTCCATTCACTAGCATTGCATTCATGAAGAAGCGCCCACCCAGCGGCCTCGGTGGCCTGGTGTACAGCACCAACAAGAACCTCAGCACTTCACGGGAACCCGCCACCCTACCCCCGCAGCAACAGGACCTCCGCATCCACCTGGACCGTTTGAAGGGCAACAAGGAGGTGACGCGCATCGTGGGTTTCGTGGGCAAGCCCGGCGACCTGGACGACCTGGGCCGCGCGCTGAAGAGCAAGTGCGGTGTGGGCGGCAACACCAAGGATGGCGTTATCCTGCTGCAGGGCGACCACCGCGACAAGGTGATGGCTTACCTGGTGGAGAAGGGCTACAAAGCGAAGAAGGCGGGAGGGTAGTTGTCAGATGGGTGATGACAGTTGTCGGTGGCGTCCGGACAACGGACAACTGACAACTTGATCTTGCTATTCATCAATTCATGAAGAAGCCCAAGACCTACCGCTTCACCGCCCCGCTGGAAAAGATGAACGCGCAGATGGCCTTCATGTACGTGGAGGTGCCCATCGATGTGGAGCAGGAGTTCGGAACCCGGGGGCGTGTGCGGGTGTTGGGCACGGTGAACGGTGTGGCGGTGGACCGCGCGCTGATGCCCCAGAAGAGCGGCGTACACATCATCATCCTGGGTGGCGAGATCCGCCGAGCGGCCAAGTTGAAGCGCATCGGCGACCCGGTGCAGGTGGAGTTCTGGAAGCACCCGAACCCGGATGAGTTGGACCTGCCCGAAGCGCTGGCTGAAACACTGGACTTCCTACCCGACATGAAAACCGCTTGGGAGGCACTGACGCCCGGCATGCACCGCAGCATGTGCTACTGGGTGGGCAGCGCCAAGACCGAAGCCACGCAGGCCAAACGGGTGGCGGAACTGCTCCGGCGCTTCGAGGCTGGGGACTTCCAAGTTGGAAAGGGGAAGAATAGCAGATAGCGATGAACATCGGCTGCGACGCCCTTCGGGGTCGGGGGAGCTTGCGCGTTCTTAGGGCTATATGCTGTGACCCTTCCAGGGTCATTCCTCACCCGAACGGTAGTCGACCCCGAAGGGTGTCCGATATTCATCGGAAGCCGCATGTAGCATCATGCCAACCCCAGCGGTTTACGACCCCGAAGGACGTCCGATATTCATCGGACGCAGCATGTAGCACAATGCCACCCCAGCGGTATTCGACCCCGAAGGGTGTCCGATATTCACCGGACGCAGCATGTTGCATCATGCCAACCCCAGCGGTATTCGACCCCGAAGGGCGTCGCAGCATGTAGTATTATGCCAACCCCAGCGGTATTCGACCCCGAAGGGCATCGCAGCATGTAGTATTATGCCAACCCCAGCGGTATTCGACCCCGAAGGGCGTCGCAGCATGTAGTATTATGCCAACCCCAGCGGTATTCGACCCCGAAGGGCGTCGCAGCAGGCGTTCTGTCAGAGGAACCTCATCCACCTACGGCAACGTGCACCAGTAGCTGGCCTTCTCCGGCTCGCAGCGGGCGTAGAGCGGCAACTCCATACCGGGCTTCACGAGCAACAATTCCCAGGGATCGCAGACCTCCAGGTACTTGGCGCCCTCCTTGGTCACCTCCAGGTGCAGGGCATGCTCGTGGGGCTTTTCGCTGCGGGCCTGCACGAATTCCAGGCGGAGCAAGGCCCCCTCGCCCACGCCGGTACGGGTGGTGAACGCGCGCAGGTCCATGTAGCCTTGCAGCAGACGCTTGCGCAGTTCGTCGGCGCGTTGGGTGCGCCACAGGTCACGGCCGGCCTGATCGCGCATGTGCTTCACTGCGGCGAATTGCGTGGCCGTGGGCTCCGCGTAGGTCTCCTTGAACGGTGCCGCAGGCGCGGGGTCGGCCTGCAGGGCCTTGTGCAGCACGGCGCTCATGCCGGGCCTCACCAGGATCAATTCCTTCTCGGGGATGTAGAGCAGCATCTCCTGGCCGGCCTCCGTGGGCACATAACCATTGTACCGTTGGAACTCGCCGTTCTCCTCGCGACGACGCAAAAGGCCGAGGCGCACCAAAGGCCCCAGACTTGCGTGCCGACCAAGGTGGTCCGTGAGCTCCTCGTAGCCCTGTTCCCGCGAACGCAGGATGCGGTTGTACCGCGCTTCAAAGACCGCTGCTCCCATGCCGCCAAGATCCGGCACGCCGCTGCGCCCCCATCCCGCCGCTCCCGGTGATTACCAATAGCCCGCTGTTGATCCGCCTCCGGGAAATTCGTCAACTGCCGCACCAGCAGGCCCTTCCCCACCCTGCCGGGCCACCCGCCGGGGCCGGCCGCTCAATGCTGACACCCGCCTGTTCACTATTCTTGCCACCACGGGCCAGACCCGCACCGCCACCATGGCCTCCCTCACCGGCACTTCCACCCCCCGCGTTGCCCTGCTCATCACCGTGGCGGCGCTGGGCTATTTCGTGGACATCTACGACCTGGTGCTCTTCAACGTGGTGAAGCGCGAGAGCCTGGAGTTCATCCTGGGCGTGGGCGACCCGCGGATCAAGGACGTGGGCATCTCCCTCTTCAACTGGCAGATGCTGGGCATGCTGGTGGGCGGCATCCTGTGGGGCGTGTGGGGCGATAAGCAGGGGCGCATCACCGTGCTCTTCGGCAGCATCCTGCTCTACTCCATCGCCAACATCGCCAACGCCTTCACCTTCGACCTCACCAGCTACGCCATCGTGCGCTTCATTGCCGGGGTGGGCCTGGCGGGCGAGCTGGGTGCAGGCATCACGCTGATCACCGAGACCATGCCCCGCGAGAAACGCGGCTACGGCACCATGATCGTGGTGGTGTTCGGCGCGCTGGGGGCCGTGTTCGCTGCGGAAGTGAACGACCAGGGCCAGCGCATCGGCGGCCTGCTCAGCGCCCTCACCGGCCGGGAGTTCATGAACTGGCAGGTGGCCTACATCGTGGGCGGCCTCATGGGCGTGGCGCTGCTGGTCCTGCGGCTGGGCACCTTCGAGAGCGGCCTCTTCAACCAACTGAAGGACAAGGTGGTGCGGCAGGGCGATGTGCGGCTGCTCTTCAACGACCGCAAGCGTTTCCTGCGCTACCTCAGCTGCATCCTCATCGGCGTGCCCATCTGGTACGTGATCGGAGTGCTGGTGAACCTCTCGCAGGATGTCTTCGTGCCCCAACTGGGCATCGACACCAGTGCGCTGGACGCCGATGGCATGCGCCGGATCAACGGTACGGCCATCAAGTACGCCTACATCGGCCTCAGCATCGGCGACCTGCTCAGCGCCCTGCTCAGCCAGCTATGGCGCAGCCGCAAGAAGGTGATCCTGCTTTACCTCGGCCTCAACCTGGTGCTCACGCTCTTCTTCCTCTTCGGGCTGCAGGGCGCCACCATAGCCACCTACAACTGGACCTGCCTGGCGCTGGGCATCGCCACGGGCTACTGGGTGCTCTTCGTTACGGTGAGCAGCGAGCAGTTCGGCACCAACATCCGCGCAACGGCCGCCACCACCACGCCCAACTTCGTGCGGGGCAGCGTGTGGCCCATCACCAACGCCTTCAAGTTCCTGGCACTGCCCCTGGGCAACATCACCGGTGCTTTGGTGGTGGGCTTGGTGTGCATCGGCGCCGCCATTTGGGCCACGCTGCGCGTGCAGGAGACGTTCAGCAGGGAGATGGATTTTGTGGAGGAGTAAGGAGAGATGTGGAGATGAGAGGATGAGAGGATGTGTTCCTTCGCTTTGCTCGGAATGACAGATGTGAGGATGAGGACGATGTGGAAATGTGCGGATGTGGAGATGTGGGCCGGCTGCACCTCCCTAGCAGATGCGCACCTGTAGCGTCGACCCACGCTGAGCGGAGTCGAAGCAGGGTCGAAGCGGGGGTCGACCTGTAGCTGCTACAGGTGCCTGGAATTCCCCCGGCATTGCCTTACTTGCCGCCACAACACAGCCCCATGAGCAAGACGAACACCAAGGGTGGATCCAGTAGGGTACTGGACCTGATCGAGAAAGGCGGGAACAAGCTGCCCGATCCAGCGGCGCTGTTCCTGGGCCTGATGCTGCTAATCTGGGTGCTCTCGGCCATCTTCTCCACCTTCAGTTTCAGCGAGGTGGATCCGCGCACGGGCGCCGCCATCGTGGTGAACGACCTGCTCACCGGCAAGGCCATCGCCAACTTCCTGGCGAACATGGTGACCACCTTCACCAGCTTCGCGCCACTGGGCATCGTGCTCGTGGCCATGCTGGGCGTGGGCGTGGCGGAGCATTCCGGTTTCATCAATGCCGGCTTGAAGAGCATGTTGAAGGTGACGCCCCAGGCGCTGCTCACCCCCATGCTGATCTTGGTGGCCATCGTGTCGCACACCGCCACCGATGCCGGCTATGTGCTGGTGATCCCCTTGGGCGGCGTCATCTTCCATGCGGCCGGTCGGCATCCCTTGGCGGGCATCGCAGCGGCCTTCGCGGGCGTGAGCGGCGGCTTCAGCGCCAACTTCGTTCCCAGCAGCCTGGATCCGCTGTTGCAGGGTTTCACGCAGGAGGCGGCCCGCATCATACAGCCCGGCATGGAGCTGAACCCGCTGAACAACTGGTACTTCACCAGTGCCAGCTGCCTGCTGATCGTGCTGGTGGGCTGGTACCTCACCGACCGGGTGGTGGAGCCGCGCCTGAAGAAGGTGCCCGTGCAACTGGACCCTACGGACAGCGGCACCACCATGGAGGCCCTTACGCCGCGCGAGAAGACCGCCTTCCGGGTGGCCACGCTGAGCATGCTGCTGCTCCTGGGCGGCCTCTTCCTGTGGGCGGCACCCGGCGATTCCGCGCTGCGCTCCGAGAAGGGAGAACTCGCGGCCTTCGCGGCCCCGCTGATGCGCTCCATCGTACCCATCATCCTGGTGGTGTTCCTGGTGCCGGGCATCCTGTACGGCTACCTGGCGGGCACCTACCGCAGCACCAAGGAGGTGGTGGCGCACATGAGCAAGAGCATGAGCGGCATGAGCTACTACATCGTGATGGCCTTCTTCTGCGCGCTCTTCATCGACGCCTTCAACAAAAGCAACCTGGGCGCCTTGCTGGCGCTGAAGGGTGCGGCCTCGCTGCAAGCCATGCAGCTGCCGGGCGGCGTCACCATCGTGGGCATCATCCTGCTCACGGCCTTCGTCAACCTCTTCATCGGATCGGCCAGCGCCAAGTGGGCCTTGATCGCGCCCATCTTCGTGCCCATGCTCATGCAACTCGGCATCTCGCCCGACCTTACCCAGGCCAGCTACCGCGTGGGCGATTCGGTGAGCAACATCGTAACCCCGCTCATGCCCTACTTCCCGCTGGTGGTGGTGTACTGCCAGCGCTACGTGAAGAGCACCGGCATCGGCACGCTCACCAGCATGATGCTCCCCTACTCCGCCACCTTCCTGCTGCTGTGGACGCTCTTCCTGCTGGCCTACTGGGCGCTGGGGCTGCCGCTGGGCTTGCAGGCCACGTATGAGTATGTGCCGATGTAGGCCATCATACTACTTGCCTCGGTCTCGGAGCACTTAGTTTTGATGGTCATGCACGCTACCCGCACCAACCTTATCATCGGCGCACTGGCGCTTATGATGGCGCCTGGATGCTGTTGCCGACGAGGGTGTATCGATATGAACAGCGAAGTCATCAAGCTGCAAGGCTTCACCTTGGAGGAAGCAGATAGTGTGGTGGTGGTGAGCCGCTCCATGACCCAAGGATGGTCGGATACCACACTGTCCCAAGGAGGGGCTGGATCCTACTTCACATTGCCTGACCTGAGCCTATACGTCCCTGACCTGAAGAACCCAGACCTGCAACGGGAGATCATTTTTCCGCGGATCGGACGCAGTTATCGGGTGGATGGATTAGTGCGGGAGAGGGAGGTCTGCAACCCGTGCTTCATACCGGGTGGCACGGACTACTACGAAGTGATCGCACGTCATTCGGTGGATGGCGAACAGCGCAGTGGATTGATCACCTTGGTGCGCTGATGTTCGCCTTGGAAGGAACATCCGATCGTACTTCCTCCTATTCCATCACCAAACCCAGGCCTGCGACGCATGCAGGATCCTCGGATCGGTCATACCCACCCCTCCGGTACGGTCATTGCCGCGCCGTGCCCGATATTCGCCCCATGCTACAACGTACCGCCTTCGCAACAGCAGCACTTGGCCTTGCCCTGCTGCTCAGCCCCGCCCTGCACGCCCAGAAGGAACTCACCAACCGCGACATCTGGTACAGTCCGCTGTTCAGTGCGGAGTTCGTGGGGGGGCTGGCCAGCATGAACGATGGCGAGCACTACACGGCCCTGGAAGCCGACGAGCAGGGGCCGGTGATCAAGCGCTACGCGTACCGCAGCGGCGAGGTGGTGGACGTGGTGCTGCGCGGCAGCGAGCTGGTGCCGGCCGGTGCCAAGGAGCCGGTGGAGATGGACGGCTACAGCTTCAGCGGCGATGAGCGCATGCTGATGATCGAGACCGGCAGCGAGCCGCTGTACCGCTACAGCTACTTCGCCCAGCACTACGTGTTCGACCGTGGCACCCGCAGCCTGCGTCCGCTAAGCGACCCCAAGGGCCCCAAGCAGCGCCTGGCCACCTTCAGCCCCGATGGCAGCAAGGCCGCCTTCGTGCGCGACAACGACCTCTACGTGGTGGACCTGGCCAGCATGAAGGAGACCCGCGTGACCACCGACGGCGCATGGAACAAGGTGCTGAATGGCGCCACCGACTGGGTTTACGAGGAGGAATTCGCGCTGACCCAGGGTTATGCCTGGAGCCCCACCGGCAACAAGCTGCTGTACCTGCGCAGCGATGAGAGCGGCGTGCGCGAGTTCAACATGGCCATGTACCAAGGCCGCCTGTATCCCGAGGACCAGCGTTTCAAATACCCCAAGGCCGGCGAGGACAACAGCGTGGTGAGCCTGCACGTGTTCGACATCGCCAGCGGCAGGAGCATGCGCATCCCCCATGGCATGGAGTACATCCCGCGCCTGGGCTTCACCGCCAATGAGGATGTGCTTTGGTTCATGCGCATGGACCGCCTGCAGCAGACCAAGGAGATCTGCACCGTGGACCTGCGCCAGCGCGCCGACCCGCCCGTGCCCAACGTGGTGTACCGCGAAACGAGCAAGACCTACGTGGAAGTGACCGACGACCTGCACTTCACCGCCGATGGCAAGGGCTTCGTGCTCACCAGCGAGCGCAACGGCTGGAACCACATCTACTACGTACCCATGGGCGGCACGCCCAAAGCCATCACCAGCGGCAACTGGGACGTGGTGGAGGTGAAGGGCATCGATGAGAAAGGCCGCCGGGTGATCTTCACCGCATCGCGCAACGCCCCCCAGCAGCAGGAGGTATGGGCCGTGGAGCTTGAAGGTCGCGGCCTGCGGGAGCTTTCGCCCAAGGGCGGCTTCAACAACGCGGAGTTCAGCACGGGCTTCCGCTTCTTCATCAACACACGCAGCACGCTGAACACCGTGCCCGTGATCACCCTGCACGAGGGCAGCGGAAAGCTGGTTAAGACCCTGAAGGACAATGCGCGCCTGCAGAAGACCGCGGCGGAATACGGCCTGGTGGAACGGGAGTTCTTCAGCCTCACCACCGAGGGGGGCGTAGCGCTGAACGGCTGGATGCTGAAGCCACCCGGTTTCCAGAGCAGCCAGCGCTACCCGGTGTTCATGGCCCAGTACAGCGGCCCCAACAGCAACGAGGTGAAGGACAGCTGGAGCGGTCGCAACCACCTGTGGTACTCCATGCTGGCGCAGAAGGGCTACGTGGTGGTGTGCGTGGATGGGCGCGGCACCGGGCGGCGCGGGCGCGACTTCCGGCACGTGACCTACGGGCAACTGGGCAAGTACGAGACCGAGGACCAGATCGGCGCCGCGCGCTGGCTGGCCAAGCAGCCTTGGGTGGATGCGGAGCGCATCGGCATCTGGGGCTGGAGCTACGGCGGCTACATGAGCAGCCTGTGCATCACCAAGGGCGCCGACGTGTTCAAGGCCGCGATCGCCGTGGCACCGGTGACCAACTGGCGCTACTACGACAGCATCTACACCGAGCGCTACATGGGCCTGCCCAAGGACAACGGCGAGGGCTACGACAGCAACAGCCCCATCAACCACGTGGACAAGCTGAAGGGCAACTACCTGCTGATCCACGGCATGGGCGACGACAACGTACACTTCCAGAACGCCGCGGAAATGATAAACGCCCTGGTGAAGGCCAACAAGCAGTTCGATCAATTCTCCTACCCCGACCGGAACCACGGCATCTACGGCGGCACCACACGCATGCACCTGTACGAGCTGATGACCGAGTGGCTGGAGCGAAAGCTGTGAGGGAGGAAACGCTGAACGGAAGAAACGCTGAACGGTGGAAACGTTGAACGCTGAACAGGAGGAAACGCTGAACGGAGGAAACGCTCAACGGAAGAAACGCTCAACGGATGAAACGCTCAACGGAAGAAACGCTGAACGGAAGAAACGTTGAACCCTTCGTGACTTGAGCCTTGAAGCTTGTGTATTGAGACTTGAGACTTGAGTATTGAGTATTGAGTATTGAGCCTTGAAGCTTGTGTATTGAGACTTGAATCTTGAGACTTGTGACTTGGATCTTGAGTATTGAGCCTTGAGACTTGAGTATTGAGTTTTGAGCCTTGAAGCTTGAGTATTGAGACTTGGATCTTGAGCATTGAAGCTTGTGACTTGAGCCTTGAGACTTGCGCATTAAGCCTTGTGACTTGAGCCTTGAGTCTTGCCACTTCCCTCTCCCGCCTATATTCGGCGACCAGTAACCCGACCCGTAGCACATAACGAACACCATCCGACCAGCCATGAGCTCTTCGATCGATACGATGACCATTCCGGTGGAACAACCACCCAGCGGCGGTCACCCGCGCGGCCTGTACGTGCTCTTCATGGCCGAGATGTGGGAGCGCTTCTGCTACTACGGCATGCGGGTGCTGTTGACGCTGTACCTGATCAAGTCGCTGTTGATGGGCGACAATACGGCCTTCGCCATCTACGGTGCCTACACGGCGCTGGTGTACGCCGCCCCGGTGCTGGGTGGCCGCATTGCGGACAAGATATTGGGCTACCGCCTGGCGGTGATCCTGGGCGGGGTGCTGATGGCCATCGGGGAGTTCATGATCCTGGGCGGCTCGGAGAGTTGGCTCTACATCGGCATGGGCATGATCATCATCGGCAACGGCTACTTCAAGGCCAACATCAGCTCCATCGTGGGCAAGCTTTACGCCGATGGCGATAACCGCCGCGACTCGGGCTTCACGATCTTCTACATCGGCATCAACATCGGTGCACTGCTGGCCACCACGGTGGTGGCGGAGGTGGGCAACATCTACGGCTACGAGTACGGCTTCGCGCTGGCCGGTCTGGGCATGTTGGCCGGTCTGGTCTTCTTCATTGGCGGGCAGAACACCTTCCGCCACGTGGCCGAGGCACCCGACCCGGTAAAGCTGAACGCCCCCTACCTGGGGCCCCTGAGCCTGAAGTGGACCACCATCCTGGCCTCCCTGCTGGCGGTGCCCGTGCTCTACCTGCTGATGGTGAACGCCTACGTGGTGGGCTACCTGCTGGGTGTCATCGCCCTGATCGTGATCTACACCCTGATGTCACGCGGCATCAAGGAAGGCAAGGTGCTGCGCGACCGCATGATCGTGTTCATCATCCTGATGCTCTTCAACATCGTGTTCTGGGCCTGTTTCGAGCAGGCGGGCACCAGCCTCACGCTCTTCGCCGACCGCAACGTGGACCGCATGATCGGCAGCTGGGAGATGGGCGCTGCCACCACGCAGTTCTTCAACCCGGCCTTCATCATCATCATGGGCTCGGTGTTCAGCATGCTGTGGGTGTACCTGAACCGCATCGGCAAGAACCCGAACATCCCCATGAAGTTCGGCATCGGCATCGTGCTGCTGGGCCTGGGCTACCTAACGGTGAAGATCGCGCCGGTGTCGCCCATGTACCTGGTGCCCCTGTGGGTGCTGGCCTTGTTGTACTTCCTGCACACGGTGGGCGAGCTCTTCATCTCCCCCATCGGCCTGAGCATGGTCACCAAGCTCGTGCCCAAGGACATGACCGGAACGGCCATGGGTGCGTGGTTCCTGAGCTTCGCCGGGGCCAACTTCATGGCCGGGGTGCTGGCCATGGCCACCGGCGTGGGGCACGGAGGAAGCGAACCTCCCAAGTTCGATCTGGAGCATGAGAAGCGCATCATACTCCTTACCGAGGCCCAGGACACCGTGGAAGTGAAGGTGAAGGAAGCAGCGGCCGCCATTGCCCAGTTGAACAAGTACTACGCAGACCGCGCCGACTTGAGCGAAACCGACCTGCGCATACCGGAGGAACTGAGCTCGCTGGTGGATGCGCTACCGCAGACGTTCCGCAGGATCAATTCGGAGTTGGTGGAGGTGTACAGCGATACCAACGCTTACAAGTTCCCCAAACACATCCGTTTCGACAACATCACCAAGCTGCACTTGGAGCAGGTCCATGCCCTGAACGAGGGCCTGGACGGTCTGCGCAATGCCACCATGAGCCTGGTGGGCAAGACCGCCGAGGAGATCGACCACAAGCCCGTGGCTGAAGCCATGTTGGGCATCAACGGCACCTTGGAGACCATCAGCGGCAAAGTGGTGGACGAACTGCGCGGCAAGAGCAAGGACGAGGATCCCTTTTTGCGCGGAGCTGTGCAGGCCTACAAGGACTATGGTACGAAGACCGCCACCCTGGCCTCGCACATGTACTGGCTGGTATACAGCCATGTCTACATCCTGATGGGCCTGATCACCGTGGCCATCGGTGTGGTGCTGATGCTGGTCTCCGGCCCCTTGAACCGGATGATGCACGGCGTACGTTGATCCCGGCACGAACATTGGAAAGCGAAGCCCCTCGATACCACACCACCATGCGCACCCTGATCCTCGCACTGGCCCTCCTGCCTTTGGCAACCGTGGCCCAGACCACCACCAGCAAAGGCATTCAATGGCTGAGCATTGAAGAAGCACAGGCCAAGGCGAAGAAAGCCCCCCGCCCGCTGCTGATCGATGTGTACACCAACTGGTGCGGTCCCTGCAAGATGTTGGACCGCAACACCTTCAGCCACCCCAAGCTGGCCGAGTACGTGAACAAGCACTTCTACCCGGTGAAGTTCAATGCCGAAGGCGGTGACGCGGTGACCTGGAACGGCGAGAAGTTGGAGAACCCGGACTATAACCCGGCCAACGCTTCGGGCCGCAACGGCACCCACCACCTCACCTACCGCATCGCCAATGTGAACGGCCGCATCGCCTACCCCACCATCGTTTACCTGGACAGCGACCTGAACGTACTGGCACCGGTGCAGGGTTTGATGTCGCCCGAACAGATGGAACCGGTCCTCGCCTATTTCGGCGAAGGCCACTACAAGACGCAGGACTACCAGACCTTCATGGGCACCTTCAAGAGCCAGTGGACCACGCCATAGGCTTGTGCATGCACCCTTGAAAAGCCCCGCCAACGCGGGGTTTTTCGCTTTGTGCGAACATCATCTTGGAGCGCATTGTTCTTTGCTACCTTAGCGGCCGACCCGAAAAAACACACCACTACAATCACCCGAAGCGGCGATGAGCGACAAGGCGCAGATCATTCTGGACGGAAAAACCTATGAATTGCCGATCGTTACCGGCACCGAGGGCGAGAAGGCCATCGACATCGCGAAGCTGCGTGATCTGACGGGCTACGTGACCCTGGACTTCGGATACAAGAACACCGGCGCCACCACCAGCGCCATCACCTTCCTCGATGGCGAGGAGGGCATCCTGCAGTACCGTGGCTACCCCATCGAACAGCTGGCCGAGAAGGCCTCCTTCATCGAGGTGGCCTACCTGCTGCTCTTCGGCGAACTGCCGAACAAGAAGCAGCTCGATGAGTTCGAGGGGAACATCCGCTACCACTCGCTGGTGCACGAGGACATGAAGCGCTTCTTCGAGCACTACCCGGCCAATGCCCACCCCATGGGCATCCTCTCGGCCATGGTGAACTCGCTGAGCACCTTCTACCCCAAGAGCCAGAATCCCCACCGCCCGCAGCATGAGGTGCTGCGCACCATCCACCGCCTGATCGCCAAGATGCCCACGCTGGCGGCCATCAGCTACAAGAACAACCTCGGCCATCCTTACATGTACCCGGACAACAAGCTGGGCTACGTGGAGAACTTCCTGCACATGATGTTCGCCCTCCCGACCGAGGAGTACAAGGTGGACCCCGTGGTGGCCAACGCATTGAACACCCTGTTGATCCTGCACGCCGACCACGAGCAGAACTGCAGCACCAGCACGGTGCGCATCGTGGGCAGCAGCCAGAGCAACCTGTACAGCAGCGTGAGCGCCGGCATCGCCGCCCTGTGGGGCCCTCTGCACGGTGGTGCCAACCAGGAGGTGATCGAGATGCTGGAGACCATCCGCAACGACGGTGGCGACATCCAGAAGTGGGTGAACAAGGCCAAGGACAAGAACGACCCCTTCCGCCTCTTCGGCTTCGGGCACCGCGTGTACAAGAACTTCGACCCGCGCGCACGCATCATCAAGAAGAGCTGCGACGATGTGCTGGCCGCACTCGGCGTGAAGGACCCCGTGCTGGACATCGCCAAGCAACTGGAGGAGATCGCCCTGAAGGACGACTACTTCATCGAGCGCAAGCTGTACCCCAACGTGGACTTCTACAGCGGCATCATCTACCGCGCCATCGGCATCCCCACCCGCATGTTCACCGTGATGTTCGCCCTGGGCCGCCTGCCCGGCTGGATCGCACAGTGGAAGGAGATGGTGGAGAACAAGGAGCCCATTGGCCGCCCGCGCCAGATCTACACCGGTGCCACCAAGCGCGATTACGTGGCGCTGAAGGACCGCGGCTGATCCGCACCCAAGAACATGACGAACGCCTGGTCCTTGGCCGGGCGTTCGTGTTCCCGATCGCTGCTACCTGACATCCGTCAGCTTGCACCCGCCCGCGTCCCGGCAGCTTTGCGTCCGATATCCATCGGACCGTGGAGAAGCAGACCGCTGAACAACTGACGTGTTACCACTGCGGTGACACCTGCCGGGAGGAGCACCTCCATTTCGATGACAAGGACTTCTGCTGCCACGGCTGCAAGGCCGTGTACGGGCTGCTGCAGGAGAGCGGCCTTTGCGACTACTACGAGCTGACCGAGCAACCCGGGGTGAAGGAGGTTGGCGACACCACCACCATCCGCGCCGAACTGTTCGACCTGCCCGAAGTGCGGGAGAAGTTGGTGGAGTACAGCGAGGACGGGATAACGCGGGTGAAGTTGCACGTGCCCCAGATGCACTGCAGCAGCTGCATCTGGTTGCTGGAGAACCTGCAGCGCGTGGAGCCCGCCATCATCCGGTCGCGGGTGCGTTTCACCAGCAAGGAGTTGAGCATCACCTTCCGCGAGGAGCGCTTCAGCCTGCGCCAATTGGTGGAGTTGCTGCGGCGGATCGGCTACGCGCCCCTGCTGAGCGGCAGCGGCAAGGCCGAGAGCCAGCGCGGACCCGGTGTGCCCCGCATGCTGTACATCAAGCTGGGCGTGGCAGGCTTCGCCTTCGGCAACATCATGCTCTTCAGCTTCCCCGAATACCTGGGGGCGGACACCAGCGATCCGCAGCTGATGAAGGGCTTCCAGTTCCTGAACTTCCTCTTCAGCCTGCCCGTGCTCTTCTTCAGCAGCACCGGCTTCTTCACCAGCGCTTGGGCCGGCCTGCGCAACCGCACGGTGAACATCGACTTCCCGATCGCCCTGGGCATCATCGCGCTCTTCTCACGCAGCGTATGGGACGTGCTCACCGGCTACGGCCCGGGTTACTTCGATTCGCTCGGCGGCCTCATATTCTTCCTGCTGCTGGGGCGCTGGTACCAGGCCTACACCTACCAGGCCATGAGTTTCGATCGCTCGCTGAACGACTTCCTGCCCTTGGTGGTGCTACGCAAGAGCGGCGAGCAGGAAGAGCCCGTGAGCGTGGGCGACCTGAAGCAGGGCGACCACATCGTGGTGCGCGACCAAGAGCTGATCCCCGTGGATGGGGTACTGCGCCAGGGCACGGGCAACATCGACAACAGTTTCATCACCGGTGAGCCTTTGCCGGTGCGCCGCAACGTGGGCGACACCATCCGCGCAGGAGGACGCCAGCGCGGTGCCGCGATCGAACTGGAGGTGCTCCGTCCCTTCCAGCAGAGCCACCTGAAACGCCTGTGGGAAGAGCACAGCGGCACCAACGGTACGCAACGGCCCGCCATGCCCAAGCTGATCGACGGGGTGGCGAAGCGCTTCACCGTGGCGGTGATCCTGATCTCCGTGGCCGCCGGGCTTTACTGGGCCGGACGCGACATGGACATGGTGTGGCCCGTGGTCACCGCCGTGCTGATCGTGGCCTGCCCCTGCGCGCTGGCCCTGAGCATGCCCTTCGCCTATGGCCACGCCATGCGCCTGCTGGGCAAGGCAGGCCTCTACCTGCGCGACAGTGAGGTGGTGGAGCGGCTCTCGCGCATCGACCAAGTGGTGTTCGACAAGACCGGCACCCTCACCGCTCGCGAAGCCTACGAGCTGCGTTTCACGGGAAGGCCGTTGACGGCCGATGAAGCCCGCCGTGTGCACGCGCTGGCCCGCAACAGCACACACCCGCTAAGCGCAGTGTTGGCCGAACAGTTGCGCCCCCGCGATGCTGCATCAGATGCACTCCCCGTCATCGAAGTCCACGAAACACCCGGCCAGGGTATAGAAGGCACCGTGCAAGGCCTGAGCTTGCGCATCGGGTCCGCTGCCTTCGCAAGCGCTGCGGAACAGCCGCGCGAGGCCGGTGAAGCGCATGTGCACATCGCCATCGCAGGCATCCATCGCGGCCACTTCGTGATGCGGAAACGCGCACGCCACGGCATGGCCGACACCGTGGAGGGTATGCGCGCGTTGGCCTCCGTGGGCCTGCTTACCGGCGATGCCACCGTGGACCCCGAGGTGCAACGTGCCTTCCGCGAAAGCGAGGTGCGCACCGCCTGCACCCCGCCGGACAAGGCCGCCCACGTGCGGGAACTGCAAGAGGCCGGTCGTCGCGTGCTGATGGTGGGCGATGGATTGAACGATGCCGGGGCCTTGCAACAGAGCGACGTGGGCATCAGCGTGAGCGAGACCAGTGCCGCGCTGACCCCGGCCAGCGACGCCATACTGGATGCGCAGTACCTGCACCGGCTGCCGGGCGCAATGCTGCTCACCCGCCGCGCGCACCGCATCGTGATCGCCAGCCTGGCCATCTCCCTCACCTACAACATCACCGGTGTCTCCTTCGCGGTGGCCGGCAAGCTCACCCCCTTGATCGCCGCCATCCTGATGCCCCTGAGCAGTGTGACCGTGGTGGGCTTCGTAACGATCGCCATCGGCATAGCCGCACGGCAGGTGGGCTTGCACAGCAGGAACTGACAAAAGTCATATGCGTCACTGACCACTATCACGCAATTGTCAGCCACGCGCAAGGACTTTTGGCCACGCTAAGAAGCACCTGATGAGCATCATCTTCTTCCTGATCGGCGCAAGCACCATCGTAGCGGTCATCTTCCTGGCCGCCTTCGTGTGGGCCATGCGCAACGGGCAGTACGACGATGAGCATTCACCCGCGGTGCGGATCCTGGGCGACGGGCACAAGCCCGCGCAGGCCACCGGCAAAGCCCCGAACACCAAGCCCTGAGCGGGCCACCACCCTACCCGAACAACAAGTAGAACAGCAATGATGCAACGCTTCCAGTACGACAACAAGATCGTGAACGCCTACCTGATGGCGACGATCGTATTCGGCATCGTGGGGATGCTCGTGGGGCTGATCGCGGCCCTGCAGATGATCATTCCCGGCATGAACGCGGCCGAGTGGTTCACCTTCGGTCGCCTGCGCCCCCTGCACACCAATGCGGTGATCTTCGCATTCGTGGGCAACGGCATCTTCGCCGGGGTCTACTACAGCTTGCAGCGCCTGTTGAAGGCCCGCATGTTCAGCGATGCGCTGAGCTGGCTGCACTTCTGGGGCTGGCAGCTCATCATCGTGGCAGCAGCCATCACGCTGCCCCTGGGCATCACCAGCGGTAAGGAGTACGCCGAGCTCGAATGGCCGATCGACATCGCCATCACCTTGGTGTGGGTGGTGTTCGGCATCAACATGTTCGGCACCATCCTGAAGCGCCGCGAGCGCCACCTCTACGTGGCCATCTGGTTCTACATCGCCACCTGGGTAACGGTGGCCATGCTTCACATCGTGAACTCCATGGCCATCCCCGTGAGCCTGTTCAAGAGCTACAGCATGTATGCCGGTGTGCAGGACGCTTTGGTGCAGTGGTGGTACGGTCACAACGCGGTGGCCTTCTTCCTCACCACCCCCTACCTGGGCCTGATGTACTACTTCATGCCCAAGGCCGCCAACCGCCCGGTGTACAGCTACAAGTTGTCCATCATCCACTTCTGGGCCTTGATCTTCATCTACATCTGGGCCGGTCCGCACCACCTGCTCTACAGCAGCCTGCCCGAATGGACCCAGACCCTGGGCATCGTGTTCAGCATCATGCTCATCGCACCCAGCTGGGGCGGTATGCTCAACGGCCTGCTCACCCTGCGTGGCGCTTGGGACCGTGTGCGTGAAGAGCCCGTACTCAAGTTCATGGTGGTGGCCGTTACGGCCTATGGCATGAGCACTTTGGAAGGCCCCCTGTTGAGCACCAAGCTCCTGAACAGCATCAGCCACTTCACCGACTGGACCATTGCACACGTGCACGTGGGTGGCCTGGGCTGGAACGGCTTCCTCACCTTCGGCATCATCTACTGGATGATCCCCCGCCTCTTCGGCACCAAGTTGTACAGCAAGAGCCTGGCCAACGCCCACTTCTGGATCGGCACCCTGGGCATCATCTTCTACGCCATCCCCTTGTACTTCGCGGGCTTCACGCAGAGCCTGATGTGGAAGCAGTTCACCCCGGACGGCTACCTGGTGTACAAGAACTTCCTGGACACCCTGCTGCAGATCAAGTACGCCTACTGGCTACGCGCCCTCGGTGGCACGCTGTACCTGGGTGGTGCACTGATCATGGTGTACAACGTGTGGATGACCGTGAAGGCCGGCAAGCTGGTGGCCAATGAGGACGCCGAAGCGCCCGCCTTGGACAAGGCCGAAGTGATCAGCGACGGTGGTTACTGGCACCGTTGGATCGAGCGCCGTCCTGTGCAGATGCTCGTGGCAAGCTTCGTACTGGTGGCCATCGGCGGTGCGATCGAGATGGTGCCCACCTTCCTCATCAAGAGCAACATCCCCACGATCACCGCGGTGCAACCCTACACGCCACTGGAACTGGTGGGCCGCGACATCTACATCCGCGAGGGCTGCTACACCTGCCACAGCCAGATGATCCGTCCCTTCCGCAGTGAGACCGTGCGCTACGGTGAGTACAGCAAGGCCGGCGAGTTCGTGTACGACCACCCCTTCCAGTGGGGCAGCAAGCGCACCGGACCCGATCTGGCGCGCGAAGGCGGCAAGCGCCCGGACAGCTGGCACTACAACCACATGTACAACCCGCGCAGCACCAGCGACGGCAGCCTGATGCCTCCTTACCGGGTCATGTACGGCAACGACATCGACGTGGCGAGCATCGCGGCCAAGATCAGGGCCATGCAGACCCTCGGTGTGCCCTACCCGGAAGGCTTCGACCAGCAGGCTGCTGATGATCTCCGCGCCCAGGCACAGGCCATCGTGGAGCGCATGGAGGCCGACACCAAAGGCGAGATCAAGGCCGACGCCAACAAGGAGATCATCGCCATGATCGCCTACCTGCAGCGCCTGGGTACCGACATCGGCAAGACCGCCGCCAAGTGACCGAAGGAGAACCTGAGATACCCTGCACACGATGCTCAAGTTCATCAAACACCACATGACCTCGATCCTCGGCATCGAGATCTTCCCGGTGATCGCCTTCGTGCTCTTCTTCGCCTTCTTCCTCGGCATGCTGTGGTACGTGCTCTCCTTCTCGCGCAGGCACGTCGACCACATGGAACAGATCCCCTTCAACGACAACGGAACGGCCACTCCCGAACACCTGGCCCACTGAACACATGATCACCACCATGCGACTCCGCACCAACCGCTTCGCCCTTGTGCTGCTGGCCCTGGCAGCCGGTGTATCACCCGCTGCTGCTCAGGACTCCGGGTCCTTCATCAGCGCCCTGGAGAACCCCTCCATGGAGACCAACTACATCCTGCTGGGCATGGCCATCCTGCAGACCATCATCATCCTCACCCTTTCCGGGGTCATGAAGACCTTGGGCGGTAATGGACAGGTGTGGATCGACTACCTGAAGGGCCGCAAGGCCGGCATGGTGCTCGTGGCCCTGTTCGCGGGCAGCAGCCTGGACCTGCAGGCAGCACCCGTGGCAGCCGCAGCGCAGCTCAGCAGCCAGAGCCTCTTCTGGTTCCTCTTCCTGGCCAACGTGGTGCTCTTCATCCTCATCGTGGCGCAGATGACCGTGCTGAAAGGCATGGTGCGCACCCTTACGAAGCCCACCCCGGAGGAAGAAGCCACCCGCCAAGCCGAACCCGACTTCGCCGATGTGATCCTCAGCAAGCTCACCAAGCGCGTGGAGCCCGAGAAGGAGAAGGACATCCTGATGCACCATGAGTACGATGGTATCCGCGAGTTGGACAACGTGCTGCCCCCCTGGTGGCTGTGGCTCTTCTACGGCACCATCATCTGGGGTGCGGTGTATGTGGTGAACGTGCACCTGACCAAGGTGTGGCCCGACCAGGACACCGAGTACCTGTTGGAAATGGCACAGGCCGACGAGGACATCAAAGCCTACCTGGCCTTACAAGCCGCAGCCGTTGATGAGAACACCGTGGTGGCCCTCACCGATGCCGCTGCCCTCGCCGATGGCCGGAGCACCTTCCAGGAATTCTGCAAGGCCTGCCACGGTGGTGCCGGCGAAGGCAACGCGGTGGGACCCAACCTCACCGATGCCTACTGGTTGCACGGCGGCAGCATCAACGATGTGTTCCGCACCATCAAGTACGGCGTGGTGGAGAAGGGTATGCAGAGTTGGAAGACCGACCTGAACCCCCAGCAGATGCAGAACGTGGCCAGCTACATCCTGAGCCTGCAAGGCAGCAACCCGCCCAACGCCAAAGAGGCCCAGGGTGAACTCTATGTACCCGCTCAGCCTGCTGCACCGGACGCCACCTCGGATGAGAACGCGGCCGGCGAGCCGGTGGCGCAACTGGTACCTTAAACCATCATGAGCGACCTACGGGACGACCCGAACGAGAGCTACCGCGATTCGATCGCCACGGTCGATAAACAGGGAAAGCGCGTCTGGATCTATCCGAAGATGCCCAGCGGCCGGTTCTACAACTGGCGCAACATCCTGGGGGTCTTCCTGCTGGTACTGCTCTTCACCGGCCCCTTCATCCGCATCGGCGGCGAGCCGTTGCTGATGATCAACCTGCTGGAGCGCCGCTTCGTGCTCTTCGGCCAGACCTTCTGGCCACAGGACATCCACCTCTTCGTGCTGGCCTTCATCACACTGGTGATCTTCATCGCCCTGTTCACCGTGGTGTTCGGGCGCCTGTTCTGCGGCTGGGTCTGTCCGCAGACCATCTTCATGGAACTGGTGTTCCGGCGTATCGAGTACTGGATAGAGGGCGACCGCAACCACCAGATCGCGCTGAACAAAGCCCCGTGGACTATTGACAAGATCCTGAAGAAAGGCGGCAAGCACGCCATCTTCCTCGGCATCGCCTTCCTCATCGGCAACACCTTCCTGGCCTACATCATCGGCACCGAGGAGTTGTTCCGCATCGTGAGCGAACCGCCCAGCGCACACCTCGGCGGCTTCATTGCCATGGTGGTGTTCTCCGGTGCGTTCTATGGCGTGTTCGCCTTCCTGCGCGAGCAGGTCTGCACCACCATCTGCCCCTACGGCCGCCTGCAGGGCGTGCTGCTGGACCGCGATTCCGTAGTGATCGCCTACGACCATGTGCGTGGCGAGGAGCGCAGCAAGTTCCGCAAGGGCGAAGACCGTGCGGCCGTTGGCAAGGGCGACTGCATAGACTGCAAGGCCTGCGTACACGTGTGCCCCACCGGCATCGACATCCGCAACGGCACCCAGTTGGAATGTGTGAACTGCACGGCCTGCATCGATGCCTGCGACCACATCATGGACAGCATCAACAAGCCGCGCGGGCTGGTGCGTTATGCCAGCGAGCGGGAAGTGAGCGAGAAGCAGCCCTTCCGCCTCACCTTGCGCATGAAGGCCTACAGTGCCGTACTGGTGGTGCTGATCGGGGTGATAACCGCGCTGATCGTTACCCGCACCGATGTGGAGGCCACCGTGTTGCGCACGCCCGGCATGTTGTACCAACGCCAGGACGATGGCCGCATCAGCAACCTCTACCAGTACCGTCTGGTGAACAAGACCATGCACGACATGCCCATCCAGCTCCGTCTCCTGGAGGGCCAGGGCGAAGTGAAACTGGCCGGCCGCGACATCTTCCTGGAGAAGGCCAGCATCACCGAAGGACAAGTCTTCATCATACTCGAAAACAGCGCCGTGAGCGGCGTGGAGAACCGCGTCAAGGTCGGCGTGTACAGCGGCGACCAGCTGCTTGAGGAACTCTCCGTGCTCTTTACCGGCCCAATGCCTGGAACCCGATGAAACTACACGCAGGACACGCCGTCATCATAGCCATGACCGCATTCATCCTCATCATGACCCAGTTCATGGTGCGCGCCTACCACAACCAGGAATCCCTGGTGGCCGAGGACTACTACGCCCGTGAACTGCGCTACCAAGAGCAGATCGACAAGATGGCCAACACTGCGGCCTTGGGCGAAGCAGTACAGGTGCAGGCCCTTGCAGGCCGACTGGTGCTGAACATGCCCGCTGCCGTGATCGGCAAGACCGTTACCGGAGAACTCTTCCTGATGCGCCCTTCCGATGCTGGCAGCGACCTGCGGGTACCCGTGAACGTGGATGCCAACGGTCGTTTCACGGTGGATACGGGCAACCAGGCCAAAGGCGCGTACACCCTGCACATGGAGTGGCAGGTGGATGGCACCGCCTACCTGACCGAAGA
Source organism: Flavobacteriales bacterium (assembly GCA_019638115.1). Classification (GTDB taxonomy): domain Bacteria; phylum Bacteroidota; class Bacteroidia; order Flavobacteriales_F; family PHOS-HE28; genus PHOS-HE28. The sequence continues at coordinate 139,965 of JAHBUK010000004.1, forward strand.
CCACGTGTACCTGCCATGACCGGACTGCTGGCCTCCGCGCTCCTCTTGGGCGTGCTGGGCAGCGCGCATTGCATCGGCATGTGCGGACCGCTGGCATTGGCCATACCGGTGCAGCGCAACACCTTCGGGGCGCGGCTGGCAAGCACGCTCGCACTGAACAGTGGCCGCATCATCACCTACGCGCTGATCGGCGCGGGCTTCGGGCTCTTCGGGCGCGGGCTGCAACTGGCCGGCTTGCAGAGCACGGTGTCCATCACCCTGGGCGTGCTGATCATCCTGGGCCTGCTGACCCCCAAGGTGGTGCACCGCCTGGACGTGGGCCGCTACACCGGCACCTTTGTGATGCGTGCACAAAGCCTGCTGGCGCGGCAGTTGAAACGCAATTCGCCGGAGGGCCTCTTCTTCACCGGCATGCTCAATGGCCTGCTGCCCTGCGGCATGGTATACCTGGCAGCGGCCGGTGCCATTGCGCAGGATGGCTGGATGCAAGGCGCCTTGTTCATGGCCTTCTTCGGCCTGGGCACTTGGCCTGCCCTGGTGGGGCTGCGCCTTAGCGGCTCCTATGCCGGGCCGAAGCTGCGGAGCTTTCTGCGGAGAATGGCACCCGTTGCCTACCTGCTGATGGGTGGGCTGTTCATCATGCGTGGCCTCGGCCTGGGCATCCCCTGGTTGAGCCCCATTCTCGGTGATCCAGCAGTTGCAACGGCCTGCCCTTGAAGCTGACGAAAATCACGTTCACTGAGCGTGGTGCCGGGTACTTTGCACCCACCAAAACAAGCCCTATGAGCACCAGCACCAAGGCCAGCAAGGCCGTATACATCGATGACCTGCACCACGACCACATGATGTGGCTGAACGTCCTGCGTTTCTGCAAGGATGAGATCGGCATCTTCGAGCGTCGCATGGAGGATGTTGTTCGCAGGAACAACGCCCCGGAGGTGATGGCCGAACTTGAACACTTCCAGAACCAGTACATCCGCGAACGCGAAGTGATCGACGAGTTGAAGCACGACATCAAGCAGCACGAGAACATGCTGGAGAAAGAGGCCATCGCACATCCGATCGCCATCGACCACCGGCACTTCACCGACCACACCGAACTGCGCGAACGCATGGCCACCTTCGAGAAGCTCTACGGTGAGCTGAAGCAGGAGTTCATGCGGTGGGTGGGTCGCTGGATGTGATCCCCGACTCCGCAACCAGCGGGCTCAGGACCACCAACCGACCAGGGCGATCACATCTTGGTCCATGAGTATTACCAGTGACAAGTCTCATGTACCGAACTGATGTAGATCATGCACCGCCGGTAAGGCTTGCACCTCCTTTGTACTTGCACATCGTGCTGTGGCGAAGCACGGCGGCACACACCGGCAAGGCGTTAAAAACCGCCCTTGCGAACAACCGGACCTGATGATCGTCAGGTCCGGTGTTCGCAAGGGCGTTCACCTTCGCCGATCCGCGTTCGGAAAGAGTACTACGAGCAGCCCTGAAGGCCATGTCAGATAGCGCCATACATACCGTGGACGAGTTGGTGAGGATCCTGATGGAGGGTCCTGGCCGCAAAGGCTATCTCCACATCTTGGAGCGTGTTGCCATACCCGCCGAGGACCTTGCGCCCTTGTGCCGTTGGAACCCCAAACACTACACGCGCAACTGCATTGCCCGCACGGACGATTTCGAGTTGCTGCTGATCTGCTACGAACCCGACCAACGCACCAGCATTCACGATTTCGCCACCGAGGAAGCCTGGGTGCATCCGGTTATCGGATCGGTGGTGGAAGAGCGTTTTGAGCCCGCCAGCGGCAAAACCCTGCGCAAGGCCGGCAGTGCCAAGCTCGACAAGGATTCATACTCCTACCTGCACAACGGCCGCAGCATACACCGCTACACGAACAGCAGTGGCGAACGCGCCGTTACCCTGAACCTCTACGCCAGGCCCCTGCGCACCTGGAAGGTCTACGACGAACGGTCAGGCGAGACCCGATCGCGGCCCGCAGGATCATAGGATCCATGGAGCATATCTTGGCGGCTGGCATGATCTCCCGTTTCTCCCCGGAAGAGTTGAGCAACATCACGGCCACGCTGTTCACGCGCGCGGCCGAAGGCTTGGTGGTGGTGGACCGCAGCGGGGTCATCTGCTTGCAGAACCCGCGTTTGGCAGCCCTTTTCGGATATGCAAATGATGAACTGCTCGGCCAGCACATCGAGGTCCTGCTGCCCGAAGCGCTGCGCCAGCACCATGTTGCAAAACGCGAAGCCTATCAGCACGCTCCCGTGGAGCGCTCCATGGGTTCCGGGCTGGACCTTCAGGGCCGCAAAAAGGACGGAACGCTTTTTCCGGTGGAGGTGAGCTTGAACCACATGACCATTGAAGGCAACACGTTCGTGATGGGGCTGGTGAGCGATGTGAGCAGGCGCAGGGCGGCCGAAAAGGAACTTCAACGCATCAACAACGAGTTGGAGCAACGCGTGGACCAGCGCACCGCCGAACTGCGCGACGCCGAGCGGAACGTGCGCCAAGCACTGGAAAAGGAGAAGGAGCTGAACGCCTTGAAATCACGCTTCGTGAGCATGGCCAGCCACGAGTTCCGCACACCGCTCAGCACCATCATGAGTTCCGTGGACCTCATTGCGCGCTACACCGCGGACAGTGGGGAGGAGAAGACCCGAAAGCACGTGGACCGCATCCGTGGCAAGGTGCGCGACCTCACCGCCATGCTCAACGATTTCCTCTCGCTGGACAAGCTGGAGCAAGGCATGGTGGAGTGCCACCCCGTGGATGTGGACATCGTGCACCTGAGCATTGAGCTGATCGAGGAATTGCGCGCTTTGGCCAAACCCGGCCAGGAGATCAATTACGACCACGAGGGCGAGCAGCGCATGGTCTTCCATGATCGCCAGATGCTCTCCACCGTGATGAGCAACCTGCTGAGCAACGCCATCAAATACAGTCCCGAGGGCAAGCACGTGCACTTGATCACCGGCACCCGCGATGGCCGTCTGCACATCACCGTAAAGGACCAAGGCATCGGTATTCCGCCGGAAGACCACCAGCACATCATGCAGCGCTTCTTCCGGGCCAGCAACGCGTTCGTAGTGCAAGGCACCGGACTGGGCCTGAACATCACGGCCCGCTTCATCGACCTGATGGGCGGCAGCATCCGTTTCGAAAGCAAACCCGGCGAAGGCACCACCTTCCACGCCGAGATCGACATGCACCATGCGAAAAAAGACCATACTTCTTATTGAAGATGACCCGGACATGCGGGAGAACACCGCAGAGATCCTGGAACTGGCCAACTTCCACGTGCTGAAGGCCGCCAACGGGCGCGAAGGCGTGGACCTGGCACGCAACAACAAGGCGGACCTGGTGCTGTGCGACATCATGATGCCGGAACTGGACGGCTATGGTGTGCTGCACCTGCTGGGCCGCGATCCCGCCACGGCGGAAACACCCTTCATTTTCCTCAGCGCCAAGGCCGAGCGCAGCGACATGCGCAAAGGCATGGAACTGGGCGCGGACGACTACCTCACCAAACCCTTCGAGGAAGGTGAGCTGCTCAATGCCATTGAAGGGCGTTTGAAGCGTAGCGAACTCTTCCGCAAGGGCTTCGACAAGAGCATGGAAGGGCTCAACGACTTTCTGGAAAGTGCCCGCGGAGCCGGTGCACTCGATGAAGTGGCCCGCGATCGGAAAGTGCGCGCGCTGGGCCGCAAGGAGGTGATCTACCACGAAGGCGACGAACTGCGTACCGTACACTTCATCAACAAGGGCAAGGTGCGCACCTTCCGCATCAACAGCGATGGCAAAGAACTGGTGACCGGGCTGCTGGGGCCCGGCGATTTTTTGGGGTACATGAGCGTGGTGGAGGGCGGCCGCACCAACGAAAGCGCCGAGACCTTGGAGGAATGCGAACTCGCGCAGATACCGCGCGAAGAGCTGTTGGCCCTGCTCTACCGCGACCGCGATGTGAGCATGCGCTTCATCAAGATGCTTACACGCGATGTGAAGGACAAGGAAGAAGCCCTGTTGGACATGGCCTATGCCTCCGTTCGCCAGCGCGTTGCACAAGCCCTGCTGAGGTTGCACAAGCGCTATGCGGCCGAACGCGACCAAAGCCTCGGGGTGCGCATCAGCAGGGAAGATCTGGCCACCATTGTGGGCACCGCCACAGAGTCGCTGATCCGCACCCTCAGCGACCTGAAAGGCTCCGGCCTGATCGAAATGCATGGCCGCGACATCCACCTGACCGATCTGCGCGGCCTGGAGAAGCTTGCACATCCTTGATCCACAGGATACTTCCCGAACCCGCATCGCCATCCACGGCTTCGCTGTAATTTGGCCGCGCCCATCAAACACCGAACATGAAAAAGTACATCGGCTACACCCTCTGGATCGCAGCCCTGATCATTCCCATGCGCTACGCCCTGTTGGACACCGAAATGCTGCAAAGCCCCGAAGGTGCCAACAACGTGGCCGGCCTCATCCACTTCGTGCTGCTGCTGGCGCTGATCTTCATCGGCTACGCTTTGGTGGATGGCGCCGGAGCCAAGGCTTCCGATAGCGGGCACGCCCACTAAGCGTTGCCGGCAAGCCAACCCAACCCCCTGCCTGCATGGCCCATATCCTCATTCCCACGGACTTCAGCAGCAACGCTCTGAACGCGGCGCTGTATGCCATCCACCTGCACGGTGCCGAAGGCAATACCTTCAGCGTGCTGAACAGCTACATGTTGCCGCGCGGTGCAGCCAGCACCATGTGGAGCATTGATGACATGCTGGCCAAGGAATCGCATGATGGGACCCAGGCCTTCGTGCAGAAATTGCGCGAGGAGCTGGGCGATATGAACGTGCAGATCAACGTGCTCTGCGAGCATGGCGACCTGCCCAACGTGATCACCATGCTGGCCTCCGAGCCCGATGCACCGAACCTGGTGGTGATGGGTACGCAGGGTGCCACCGGTCTGAAGGAGGTGCTGATGGGCTCCAACACGGCCGACGTGATCAAGCACAGCGGATTGCCCGTGATCGCCGTGCCGCAAGATGCCCGGTACAAGACCCCCAAGCGGATACTACTGGCCGACGATGGTGGCCCGGTGCAGAAAGAGACCCTGAGCGTACTGCTCGATATTGCCCGTTGGTCGCACGCCGAGATCATGATCGTGCGCGTATTGAAAGAGGACGACGGCACCGAGGAAAGCAGCAGCAGCGCATTGTACGACAACCTCCTCGGCGCCATACCACACTCCCACCACTATGTGAGCGGCGAGAACGTGAACACGGCCCTGCATGACATGGCCGACCAAAGCGATGCCGATCTGGTGGTGGTGGTGCATCGCCAACGCGGCCTTTTCGAGCAACTCTTCCACCGCAGCACCTCCACCAAGCTGGCCATGCACACGCACATTCCGATGCTGGTGCTGCAACAAAGCCAGGGCTGAAATGGCAGCAGCAGGGTCGGCGCCCAGCTTCAAGGGTGGACTTCCCCTCTTCCGCTTCCGGGGCATCCGGGTCTTCGTGCATTGGAGTTTCCTCATCCTACCTGCATGGATCGCCATTGCCGGGTTCATGGATGAGCTGTCCGCAGCCGACATCCTGGGCCGCATCGGTCTGGTGCTCATCGTATTCGTTTGCGTGGTGATGCACGAGTTCGGCCATGCCATCACCGCACAGCGCTACGGCGTTCGCACGCGCGACATCACCCTGCTGCCCATAGGCGGGGTTGCCAACCTGGAGCGTATGCCCGAGGAGCCGAAGCAGGAATTCTGGATCACCGTGGCCGGGCCATTGGTCAACCTGGCCATTGCCGCTGTTGCGTTCGTGGCCATCGCCATTGCCGGCATTACCGTGATCTTCAGCGACGTGATGTTGGGCGCGACCACCGTGACGAACGTGCTCATGTTCGTGTTCACGGCCAACCTTGTGCTCTTCCTCTTCAACCTGGTACCGGCCTTCCCCATGGACGGCGGCCGCATCCTGCGCTCCCTGCTGAGCATGCGGATGCCTCGGGAAAAAGCCACGCGCATCGCGGCTTCCATCGGTCGCTTTTTCGCCGTTGCCTTCGTGCTTTATGGCCTGTTGGACAAGCAGCCCTTTCTGGCGCTGATCGGGCTGTTCATCTATCTGGCCGCCGGCGCTGAATCGCGCATGGTGCAAAAACAAGCCGCTTTGCGTGGCATAAGCGTTAGGCAGGTCATGCGCACACGCTTCTGGAGCATGCCGCACACGGCCACCGTGCAGCAGGCCGTGGATGAACTGCTGGCCGGTGGCGACCACGATCTGGTGGTGCTGCGCGACGGGCGCTACATGGGCGTTCTTACCCGGCGCGACCTGGTGCAAGCCGTAAGTGAACAGCGGCTGGCGAGCCCACTGCACGAGTTGCCTGTGCAGGACGTGCCGGCAATTGGCCCGGCGGTGGAGCTGAATGCGGCCACCCTTGCGCTGCTGGCCGGCAAATACGCCTTGATACCCGTGGTTGACGAGGACCGTGTGCTGGGCGTGTTGGAGAACGAGAACCTGGCGGAATTCCTGCTGCTCCGCGAAGCCGCCCGCCAAGGAGCTTGAGCCCCCTCCTATCCGGGGCGCTTCGGGTTGTGCAGGGTGAACACCCGCGAGATGTTGAAGCCGAAGTGGATGTCGCCGTCGGCCCAATTGCCGGTGGTCTCGGTTATGAAACCACGCTCGAACATGGCGGTGCTGTTGGTGAAGTGCAGTTGGAACACGTGCCCGCCGGTCTCAATGTCGAAGCCCAAAGCCAGCGAGTTGCGGTACACGTCCGGCAACTGATCGGGCAACACGTAGAAGTACTCGGCATTGAGGGCGATGCGTTTGGTGAGCTTGGCACGCGCCGCGCCGCTCACATGGATCACATCGTTCGGGTCGTCCAGGGTGCCCACCAGGTTGCGGTGTACCACGCCGGGGTTGAGCTGCATGCTGAAGCCTTCGCTGAACTTGCGGCCAATGATCGCTTGGAACGAGTAGCCCATGCGGTGCGAGAAGAAATCCTCCCGATCGGGGGCATACCAGGGCAGGTCGGCCTGTTTAAGGGTGGTCAGTGAAGAGGAGGCCACGATCGCCAGGGTGAAGGGAGCCGAACAGCCCGCATCACATTGCCGCACGAGCTTGTACTTCACGAAACCGTCCAGGGTCTTTTGGAAACCGCTGCGCCCAAGGCCCACCATCAGGCGGTCGGTTACGCCGTAATCCAGGCCGAGGCGCACGGTGGCGCCATCCAGCCCGAAGAACTCGTTGATCCCTCCGTTCACGAAACCGAAGCGGTGTCCGATCTTGAAGTCGAGCACGCCGTGGGCCGTGTTCTCCAAGCTGTGCCCGTTTATCACGCGGGTGGTCTTGAAGGCGGCGTTGGTGTACTCCGGCCCCAGATCGGTCTCGCCGAGCAAACCAAGCAGGTCATCATCCTGGGCATGAACGGAAAGCGAGGCAAGGGCTGCAACAGCAAGCAGGGAACGGATCATGGGAAAGGGTTGTGGTAATGATGCGGTGCCTACGACCGCGGATATCAGAGCTTGGTGTAGTCGATGCGCACCTTCACGGTGATCTCCTCGGCGATGTTCTTGCGCACCACACCGGGGATCTTGATGCCGTGGTCCTCGGGTTTCACGATGAAGTCGCTCACGGCTTTGAGGGTACCATCCGCATTCACGGTAATGGTGCCTTTGTGCTCCACGGCCTTGGTAACGCCGTGTATGGTAAGATCGCCCTGCACGGTAACCGGGTAGGTGCCTGCCTTCTTGGCCTGCTCCGCCGAAAGACCTACCACCGTGCCTTTGAACTCGGCCTTGGGGAAGGTGTTGCTTTCCATGTAGTTCTCGTTGAAGTGCTCCTGCATCAGGGCTTTCTCGAACTCGAAGGCCTTGATGAGCACGGCGAACTGGAGCGCGCCGGTGTTTGGGTCGAGCACGCTGCTCACCTTGCGGTTGTTGGCCTCGATGTTCTCCATGGGCGTTTCGGAGAAGAAGGCGATGTGCCCGTTGCGGGTGCCGAAGCGTTCCTGGGCGGAAAGGGCCAGCGGAACGATGGCTGCGGCAAGCAGGAGGTTGCGGAAGGTCTTCATGGGTATGGGGGAATGTTGTTGTTCGTTGTTGGTAGGATCGTTATTGGACCGGGGTGCAGCGCACAAGCACCACGTCCATGAGCATGCCTGTGCAAATGCCCTTTACACGTACTTCCGTGCCAGCGCGCCACTGGGGCTCGGTACCCGGCTCGAAGGAGCAGGAAACATTGGCCAGTGGATCACCGGTATCAAGGAGCACTTCGGTACGGCCATCTTCACCCACGTCACTGCTGATCACGGTGCCGCTCACTTCGATCACCCTGTCGTTGAAGCGCACGTTGGCGGTCAGTTCGTCGTCGGCGAAAGCCTTCAAAAGATCCGCTGCACTGATGCTGATCTCCGTTGATAGATCGGAAGTGGAAGCGGGCTTGCGGTTGTATTCCAGCCAAGCATACACACCACCCACCAGGGCAACGGTGGCGGCAACGGCGATCATGGTCTTGGGTCTCATGACGTTCAGTTGTTGGGTGCACCTTGTGCGATCCAGTCGTTGATCTGCGTGATCTGGCAGGCGGGCAAACGGCCGCTGGGGGGCATGGATCCGGCGGTTATCACCTCGGCTTCGAAGCGCCCGTTGTCCACTGCCGCTTTCACGTTGTTGTACTGGGTGAAATCACCGGGCCCGAAGCCGCCCGACACGTGGCAACCGGGAATGGCGCACTTGCTTTGGATGATGGGGTTGATCGTGCCTGACCAGGTGACGTTGGCCGTATCGCAGAAGCTGTTCGGGTAAAGCTCCTCCTCGTTGTCGTAGTAGCAGGCTTGCAGCAGGAGCACGGCAGCCAGCAGCAGGCAGGTAAGTTTCAAGCGCATCGCGGATCAGTTGTTGGGTGCACCGGCCGCCACCCAAAGTTCTATTTGGCGGATGTTGCAGGCAGGGAGTTTGGGACCTGTCGGCGGCATCGGAATAGCCTGCGGGGCATGGTTCACCACCTCCACCAAACGACCGTCGGTGGCCAAGGCGTTCAGCACGCTCCACGAGGTAAGGTTGAGCCCGGCCTGTGGCGTGGAGCCGCTGTGGCAGCCTTGGCAACGCTGTTGGATGATGGGCGCGATGGTACCCGAGTAGGTGACGTTCAGGGTATCGCAACCGGCTTCCACGCAACTGTTGTTCAGGGCACCTTGCAGGATCCAATCGCGGATCAGGAAGATCTGCTCCTGGGTCAATGGTGGGCGGCCCAGGGGCATGCGATCATCCGGATCATTGTCCGTGATGGCCCGATACAGCTTGCGATCCAGCTCGAATGGGCGCACCACTCCGGGATCGGTAACGCCCTCGTAGGTGGTGAGGTTGATATCGTCCGCTTGGTCCGCTGCATTGTGGCAACCGGCGTCGGTGCAATAGGCTGCCAGCAGCGGCAGGATCTGTTGTTGGAAGTACACCACGTTGGGATCGCAGGGCTGCTCGTTTCCACCGCCCCCATCGTCGTCCCCCGGTTCAGGAGCAACAGGCGGTTCATGCTTGCAGGCAGTGATGGCGAGCATGGCCACCAGCGCTGTAGTTGTGGCCAAGGCCGAGCGTTCCAAGAGTCGTCCGTTTCGCATGGTGGACCAAAAGTACCTCTGTTCCCGGGGTGCTCCATCCGGATCCCGACGAAGCGGGAAAAGCGCTGGATGGAACGGGAATGCCATGGTGATCAGCGCTTGGACGGCACGGGCCGCTTGTGCTCCATGGCTGCTTGCCGCAGTTCCAGCAGTTCCGCGGTAAGCACGATCGCATTAAGGCCGTTGTGGTAACGCGGCTGGCGGTTCAGCCGGAGAATGGCACCGGGCAGCAAGGAGGCCTCAAGGCTAAGGAGGCATGCCAGGTCGTTGGGGCGGAGCAGGCTGAGGGGGTCCATGGCAGGTGCTATTCCGATAGCCCGAAGGTTGGACCACCACGGTGCCCTTTCCGAATGTAGTTGGACGAAGCGGGCAAGGGGGCCGACGAAAGCGGAAAGACCGCTACCCGCCCGCCAGCCAACGCTTGAAGTCGGCCGAGCGTTCGCTGCTCACGATGGCATCCTCACCGTAGGGGGGATCGAGCAGCACCTTCACGCGGCTTTTGCTGTAGGCCACCAGTTCTCGGATGCTGTCCACCTGCACGATGAGCTGGCGGTTGAGGCGGGTGAAACGCTCGGGGTCCAGCTGACGCTCCAAGCGGTCGAGGCTCTCGTCCAGCGGCAGGTCGCGGCCACTGCGGGTGCGCAGGAAGGTGTTCTTCTGCAGCGAGTGGATGTAGGCGATCTCCGCAGGCTCCACCACCTTGAACTGGTCGCCGTAGCGGATCAGGAAACGCTTCACATAGGCGCCGGGGCGATCGGGTGTTCTGGCGCTTGCCAATGCGCTCAGGTCGCGCACCGCACCCAGCTTCTTCACCCGTTCCAAGGCCCGCTGCAACTCCTCGCGGCGGATGGGCTTCAGCAGGTAGTCCACGGCGTTCACCTCGAAAGCCTTGAGGGCATGCTCATCGAAGGCCGTAGTGAAGACCACCGGGCAGGGCACCTCCATGCGTTTGAACAGCTCGAAGCTGTCGCCATCGGCCAGTTGCACATCGAAGAGGGCCAGATCGGGCGCGGGGTTGTTGGCGAACCACTGGAGCGCACCTTGCACGGTGGGCACATCGGCCAGCACCTCGCCTTCGGGCATCAGTTCCGTCAGCATCTTCCGCAGGCGCATGGCCGCTGCGGCCTCATCCTCCAGGATCAACACCTTCATGATCGTGCGATGATCAAAGGTATGCGCACCACGAAACGGCCTTCCTCCTGCCCTGCTTCCATGGGCACGGGAGTGAGCGCGGCGTAACGTTGCCGGATGCTGTGCAGCCCGAAGCCCGTGGACCGTGGCGGCGACAGGCGCGGCAGCAGGTCGTTCGTCACCACCAGTTGCTCCCCCTGCACCCGCACGCCGATCCGCAGGGGCCGTTCGCGGGTGGCCGCGTTGTGCTTCAGGGCGTTCTCCAGCAGCAACTGCAGGCAGAGCGGCACCACCAGTCGATCCAGCACAGCGTCGGGCACTTCCACATCCAGTTCAATGGCCTCCCCGAAGCGCTCTTTCTCCAGCGCGAAATAGGTATCCAGCAGTTGCAGTTCCTCCCGCAGTGCGATGAGCTCCTTGTCGCGCAATTGCAGGATGCTGCGGAAGAAGGTGCTGAGGCGGTCCACGTGCCCCACGGCCGAGGAGGGATCGCTTTCAATGAGCGCCACCAAGGTGTTGAAGCTGTTGAACAGGAAGTGCGGATCCACCTGGCTGCGCAGGGCCTCCAACTGGAAGCGCACCCGCTCCTGCTCCATGCGCTGGCGTTGCGCGGCGCGGCGTTCGCGCTGGCGCACGATGAGCAGGGTAAGGAGCAGCAACAGCACCAGGCCGGTGGCCAATACCCAGCGACGCAGGTACCACGGTGCTTCCACCACGAAGGCGAAGGAGGTCCACCCTTCCGAATTGGCGGACGGCTCACCAACGAAAGCACGCACCTGGAAACGGTAGGAACCCGGCGGCAGCAAAGCGTAGCGCACCTGCCTTTCACGGGTTAACTGGCTGCGCTCATCGTAGCCCAACAGGCGGTACTCGAAGGAAACGGCGGCGGGGTCCACGAAATGGATGGCAGCCAGTTGGAAGGAGAGGTCGTTGCGGTCGTGGGTGGTGCGCAGGGCGCTGTGTGGGGAGACCGCCTCGTTGCCCACATGCACATCGGTGATGCGCGTGGGGATGTGCGAGCGGGGTTCCGTACCTGCATCCTGTATGCGCACGAGGCCCTTGTCCATGGCCACCCACAGGGCGCCGTGGCGATCGTTGCTCAAGGTGTTGAGCCCTGCCTTCACGCCCCCGATGCCCAATTGGGCGCTCAGTTCGGTCCATGTATCCGACGAAGGCGCGTAGGCCCATGCCCCAACATCGCTGAAAACGAGCATCCGTTGGCTCAAGGCAGCGATGCCGAACAGGTCGCCGGAGAACGCGGGGTGTTCCGCGCCAATACAGGCCGTGCTTCCACCTTGCACAGCACACAGACCGGTACCGGGCCCGGCCGCCCATGTCCGTCCATGCGCATCGCGGGCCATGCTATAGTATGTGCGTCCCGCTGCCTGCAGGGGCTCCACCACACCGGCTCCATGCACCAGCACCAGGCCGTTGCCATCCGTGGCGCCGTAGGCACTGTCCGGCCCCAGGGGCAGCACATCGTACACGAAACCCGGCCCCTGTGGGCGGTAGTGGGTGAAGCGGCCGTTGCGGTAAGCGGAGATCCCTTCCAAGGTGCCGAACCAGGCCACGTTGCCGGCGCTGCGAACGGCCAGCACGTTGTCGTTCAACAGTCCGTCGCGCGAGGTGAAGTGCTGCACGGAACCGTTGGGACGCACCGCATACACGCCGTTGCCGAAGGTGGCCGCCCACACGGTGCCATCGCTGGTGGCGGCCATGGATACCACCGGCCTGCGCGGGTCCAGGTCCAGGGGCACGCGAGTAAGTTGGGCTGCATCGAGGAAGGCCGCCGGGTGGTGGTGTATGCCCTTGGGCGTTGCGAACCAGATGCGTTCCTGCGGGTCCATGCAGAGCGCGCTGATCCCGCGCAGGTCGAGGCCCTCGTGGTCCGTTACCCACAGCACTGCGGGATCGGCGCGGGTGACCAGGTCGGTGCCGTTGCACCACCACAGCGCACCATCGGCATCGGCGAACAGATCCAGTGCTGAGCGCTGTGCCATCAACCGGGCTGGCGCGAGGTATCGCTCATAGCGGCCATGCACGGCGCTCTTCTCGTGGAGCACCATCCCGAGGGCAGTGCTGCTCACCCAGATCCGTCCCGTCTGGGTGGCCACTTTCAGCACGGCACCCATGGGCACTGTGGCTTCCAGAAGTTCCACGGCGTTCACTTGGGCCTGCGGATCCCAAATGAACACCCCTTGCCGATCCGTACCGGCCACCACGCGGCCAAGCTCATCCACCGCAACGGCCAGCACCAGGTTGTCCGGGGCTCCTTCCGCCTGGCCGAAAACGCGCTCCACGCCCTGCCTGCCACAGATCGCCAAGCCTTGGTCGGTTGCCACCACCACGCGGCCGTCGGGCAATGCAGCAAGGTCGTTCAGTTGCTCATCGGGCAGCCCTTCACGGGTTCCCCAGCGCTTCAGCTTCTCGCCCTTCAATTGCCAGAGCCCTGCACCGTAAGTGGCCATCCACAAGGTGCCATCCGCATCGGCATGCATGCCCACCACGGGCGCTTTGCGCAATGCCTCGTCCCACAGCAGGGTGTCGCAACGCCCACTGCCGCAACGCACCAGCAGGCCGTGTGAGAAGGCGGCAAGCACATCATCACCCGCAGCAACTACAGCGCTCACCCGGGCACCGGAGACCGGGAACACCACGCGGGTATGGGCGCCATCGCTGCGCAGCAGGCCGGCATCGCTTCCGGCCCAGAGCAGCCCCTGCGCATCCTGAACGATGCAATTGATCTCCACCTCCTGAAGTCCGGGGCGCAGCAGCAGGGTGCTGGTCTGCGGGAACTGCGCTTGCGCAACGATCGCGAGCAAGGCACCAAGGACCGGGAGCGTGCGCATCATGGCTTGCTTGCGGAAAGCTTGAAGAGGGCGTCCACCTTCACGTCCACCACGGCCGCGATCTTCTGCTGCACCACCCGGGGTATACGGATGCCATGGTCCTCCAGCGCCACATCCAGGGTGGCGGTGACACGTACGCCCTCGCTGCTCACCACCACCCGGCAGGGCACGATGCGCTCGCGTTCCACGCCGCGTATGGTGAAGGCGCCCTTGGCGCGCACGCTGTGTTCACCCGGCACGGTGAGATCCACCGCCTCGATGATGCGGCCTTGGAAAGTGGCATCCGGCCAGGTGGCGGTGGCCATGTAGTTCTCGTTGAAATGCTCGCGCTGGAGCGGGGAATTGAAGCCCACGAAATCCGCGACCGGGATCTTCACAGCGAACTGGCGCGCCGCCGGATCGAGCAGGCCGGTGGCCTTGCTGTTGGATGCCGCGATGCGCTCCATGGGGGCATCGCTTACGAAGCTCACCTCGGCGCGCTGCACCGCAAGCAACTGCCGCTCCTGCGCAAAGAGCGAGGCGCTGAAGAGCAGTGCGAAGGGAAGGATGGCACGGATGGACATGCGGCACGGACCTGGACAGGCGCCAAGTCCGTGCCGAATGTACATGCTCGCTTAGCGAGCCACCACGAAGGAGCGCACGACGACAGCATCGCCATCGCCCAAGAGCAGGCGATAGATGCCCGGAGGCAGGGTGCCCACGTTCAGCACACCGTCGGCTGGGAGCAGTTGCAGCTGCATGCTCTCACGTCCCAGGGCATCCAGCACGCGCACTGGCATACCGGACTCGGCACCGTACACCACCAGCAGTTGGTCGGCAGGCACGGGACCCAGTCGCACAGCAGGCGCTGCATCCGCCTCGGCAATGGAGGTGGTGATGCCGCAGGTGATGTCACCAGTGACCCGGACGCTCGCGCTCAGGCTGTCGCTGAAGGCATCGTACGCGCCAGGAACACCCTTCAGGAAATGGTCCAGCCAAAGGCCCGCGAAGTCGTTGATCACGCCATGCTGCGCGGAACGCGAGATCGAAGGGCTCGGGCTGCAGGTGAACTCACCGAAGTCGCAGTTGAAGTTGCTATTGGCGAAGTAGCAGTGGCCACCGCCGGTGATGTTCACGAACGCGCGGCAATCCGTGGTGAGCGCATCATACATGGGGCCTTGGTGCGCCGGGATCGGGGTCACGCAGTCGTTGGAACCTGCGAACATGAGCGTGGGCACCACCACTTGCGCGGCGGCTGCTACAGCGCTGGGGTTGGTCTCGGCCGCCGCGAAGTTCACCAGGGTCTGGATGCTGCTGTTGTTGGCCGAACCCAGGAAGCTGGCACCGCCGCCCATGCTGTGTCCCATCAGGGCCGTGGCCGGCGCCACCTTGCCGAAGAAGGGCGATGCGGCATCGGTGTTGGCCGCTTGCAGCGCGGTGGCCACGAAGGCCAGGTCCTGTCCGAAAGCGCCGTGGTTGGGGGCTGGCAACAGACCGCCTTCGGTGGTGGGCAACACCATGATGTAGCCTTTCGGCACGAAGTAGTTCCACAGGTTGGCGTAGGCGCCCACCGCCATGGCGAAACCGTGGCCCATCACCAGCACCGGGAATTCACCACTGGCCACGTCCACGTTGGAACCAGCGGAGACACCGGGGTAGCGGATCTCGCAGGGCACGTTGCGGTTGCGGGCCGCATCGAAATAGGTGATGTTGCGGCTGCCAATGGCGTACGGCTGGGCGTATGTGGCCAGGGCGAGCAGGATTACGGATAGGGTAAGGGTTGCTCTCATGGTGGGAAAGATAGTGGCACATGGTGAGTTGCGGAAGTCCACCGCTTCGACCATTGTGGGTAGGCTGAGGGAAGGGGGAGTGCGGGGGTATGTGCAAGTCGGATGGCGGGTGGGAGCGGTGTGCTTGGGCTTTCCGTACTCGCTGCGCTCGTCGGAAAGCTCTCCTGGGTGGCGCGGGGGTAGGCACGAAAGCGGGATGCCTTGGCTTTCCGTACTCGCTGCGCTCGTCGGAAAGCTCTCCTGGATGGCGCTGGAGTGTTCAGGTTGCGCGGTTGAAAGCGGTGTGTAGTGGCTTTCCGTACTCGCGGTGCTCGTCGGAAAGCTCTCCTGGGTGGCGATGGAGTAGGCAGGTTGAGCGGTCGAGAGCGGTGTGCTTGGGCTTTCCGTACTCGCTGCGCTCGTCGGAAAGCTCCCCTGGGTGGCGATGGAGTGTTCAGGTTACGCGGTCGAGAGCGGTTCGTGGTGGCTTTCCGTACTCGCTGCGCTCGTCGGAAAGAGCAGCTTCCCCTCCGCTTACAATGCTCAATCGTTGTGGTCAACGCGGTCGGGATTGACCTCCCTGCGGTCGGTCCATCCCTTGGGTGGGGGCTTCAATGTCCCGCCGCACTCGCTTCGCTCGTGGAAAGAACAGCCCCCGAAAAATGCTCAAGCGAGCTTGGCATTTTTCGGGGGCTGTTCTTTCCTACCCACCTGCGGTGGGTGCGGGGGGACATTGGCGGAGAGGGAGGGATTCGAACCCCCGGTACCCGTGAAGGCACATCTGTTTTCGAGACAGACCCGATCGACCACTCTGGCACCTCTCCTGATGTCCTTGGGGCATGGCCCCGGTGGAAGGGCGGCAAAGATAGCCGGAGTTCCCAGCCCGCGACCATCAACGCAAAAGTGCCGCCCACCTCCCCTTCCTCCTACCTCACCCCTTCCATCCTCAACGCTGACCGGAGTCGAACACTGAGCGGAGTCGAAGTGGAGCGGAGTCGAAGCATCCACATTCCCACATCTTCAAATCTCCACATCCTCAAATCTTCACATCCTCATATCTGTCATTGCGAGGCTTGCCGAAGCAACACATCTTCACATCTTGTCATTGCGAGCGAAGCGAAGCAACACATAACGCTGAGCGAAGTCGAAGCGTCCACATCCGGTCATAGAGCAGCCACAACACGCCCTTGGGCTGGCAGCGCGAATTGCACGGGACTGCCAACGATCCGATCCCGCTCAGGCCCACATCACCCAGAAGGTGAGGATGGCGCCAGCGTAGCCGATGGCTGCGGGTACCATCATCTTGCGGATGTACCAGATGAAGTCAATGTGCAGAATGCCCATGGCGGCAACGCCAGCGGCGGAACCGATGATGAGCAGGCTGCCACCGGTACCGGCGCACAGGGCCAGCATCTCCCAGAAGAGGTGGTCCTGCGGGAACTGGGACATGGGGTACATGCCCATGGCGGCGGCCACCAAGGGCACGTTGTCCACAATGGCGGAGAGCACCCCGATGGCGCTGTTGATGAAGTAGATGTTGCCGAAGGTCTGGTCGAGCCCGTGGGCGAGCAGGGTGAGGTGACCGGCCACCTGCAAGGCGGCCACGGCCACAAGTATACCGAGGAAGAACAGCACGCTGGGCATGTCGATGCGGCGTAGCACGGCGGTCACCATCAGGTCACCGCGCTTGTCCACACCATGGCGCAGGTGGATGAGTTCGGTCACGATCCAGAGGACGCCCAGTCCGAGCATTACACCCATGAAGGGAGGCAGGTGCGTAACGGCCTTGAAGACCGGCACAAAGAGCAGCGCCGCCACGCCCAAGGTGAAGACCAGCTTGCGCTCGAAGTCGGTCACCTGGCCACCGTGATGGCCGGAGGGACGCACCACGTCCGGACGCTCCACGTTGCCCTTCAGGCTGCGGCCCACCCACAACAGGGGCAGCACCAGGCACACCAGGCTGGGCACGATGAGCTTGGTGATGATGTTGACCGTGGTGACCTGCTTGCCCACCCAGAGCATGATGGTGGTGACGTCACCGATGGGCGACCAAGCACCGCCGGCGTTGGCACTGATGATGACCATGCCTGCGAAGGTCCAGAGGGTCTCCTTGTCCTTGATGAGCTTGCGCAAGAGGGCGCACATCACGATGGTGGTGGTGAGGTTGTCCAGCACGGACGACATGAAGAACGTGAGGATGCAGATCATCCACAGCAAGGTGCTCTTCTTCTCGGTGCTGATCCGGTCGGTGATCACCCGGAAGCCCTCGTGCACGTCCACCAACTCCACGATGGTCATGGCGCCCATGAGGAAGAACAAGATGCTGCCGATCTCGCCCAGGTGGGTGAGCAGGTGGTGCTCCAGGTCCGCGTGGGTGACGCCCTGTTCGGGCGGGAAGATGGACTCGTAGCCCAGCATGAGCAAGGCCCATACCAAGGCTCCGATGAGGATGGCCGTAGCGGCCTTGTTGATGCGAAGGGGGTGCTCCAGTGCGATGGCCAAATAGCCAACCACGAACACGAGTGCCATCAAGATGAACATGTAATGCGCTGGAATTGCGGCGCAAGGATACGGAACACCGTGACTATTGTTACCATGGAAAATGCCCGAGATCCCGCTGCGACACCCTTCGGGGTCGAATGCCGGTGGGCTTGGCACAATGCTACATGCTGCGACTCCCTTCGGGGTCGAATGCCGGTGGGCTTGGCACAATGCTACGTGCTGCGACATCCTTCGGGGTCGAAATACACGCTGGTGTGGGACGATGCCTTCTACAGGCTGCGCCCGATGGATATCGGACGCCCTACGTGGGCGTAATACACGCTGACCCCGGAGCAAGATCCAGCATGCGATGCTCAATGCAAACGAACAGGATGAGCATTCCTATGCACGGCTGCATTCAATGACCCTGAAGGGGTCACAGCATGTAGCTTATTGAACGCCGCACGCGCCCCACGACCCCGAAGGGTGTCGCAGCAGGAGTTCCATCCGCCACCAAGAGAACGAGCTCCTGTCGATGCATGCCCCAGTATTACATGGCCCGTTGCCGGTCCTCAACAGATCCAGCAAGGAGCCTTCCATAGTTCTTGCAGTGCCCCCCCCTGGAAAACGAACAGGCCGCCCATCCGGACGGCCTGTTGCAAGGAGCATGCACTCCCCTACTTCTTCACGGGGCAGGTGCTGATGCCGAAGATGGTGTAGAGCCCGCACCAGCCCAACACGGCGGTAAGCAGGAACACGGCGCCCAGGATCACCAGCACCAGGCCTACCGTGCCGGTAACGGTGCCGCTGAAGTAAAGCCCGGCGAAGACCAGGGCGAGCACGATGCGAAGAATGCGGTCGAAGGAGCCTACGTTGGTGGTCATGGTACGGAAGTGATTACGGTTGTTGGAAGTGTTGCACGACCAGGGCGATCCCCGTGGCCAGCGCGATGCACAACACGCACACCAGCGCCAGGCGGATCAGCTTCCCTTTCGTGGTCATGGGCCAAAGGTGAAGTGCTGCACCGGCCCGGAACGGTGACCTGGGTCACTGCTTCAGCCGGATGCCTGCGGGCCCCTGCTCGATGCGGCCTTCCTGCTCCAGCTTGCGCAAGGTCCTGCTGATCACTTCGCGGGCGCTGCCGAGCTCCTGCGCCAACCGGGCGTGGCGCACATCCAGCCAGGTATTGCCCGTCACCTGGGCCATGCGGCGCAGGTGGTTCAGCAGGCGGGTGGGCAGGTCACCGAAGGCCACCTGCTCCACGGTGCGCAGCATGTCGGCGTAACGCTCGGCGTAGTTGTGCAGGATCAACCCGGCGAATTCCGGTTGCTCGCGCAGCCAGGCATGCACCCGTTCATCGGGCACCAACAACAGCAGGCTGGGCTGCTCCGCCACGGCGGTGATGCGGCTGGGAGCGCGCTCCAGCAGGGCGGAAAAGCTCATCACACAACTCTCCGCCGGCTGGATCCAGTACAGCAGCAGCTCCTTGTCCTCGTGGCCCATGGTAACGCGCACCAGACCTTCCAGCACGATGGGCAGCTGCCGAACGGTGCTGCCTTCATGCAGCAGTTCGGCACCGGCGGGCATCTCGGCCAGACTTCCTTCGGCCAGCATCCGCGCAATGAGCTCGCTGTTCAGCCCACCCAGGGCACGCCGTGCACGCAGATCCAGGTCCATGGCGGAAAGGTAGCCGTGTTGCAGCACCTTTGCAGCATGCAGCAGGTCGCGCGTTCCAACATCCGCTTGCAGACCTTCGTGCTGCTGGCCGGGGTGTTGCTGATGGGCATCAAGTTCCTGGCCTGGCGCGCCACGCACAGCAACACCATCCTCAGCGATGCGCTGGAGAGCATCGTGAACGTGGTGGCCGGGGCCTTCGCGCTCTACAGCTTGGTGCTGGCCGCCAAACCGCGCGACCGCGAGCACCCCTACGGCCATGGCAAGGTGGAATTCCTGTCGGCGGGCTTCGAGGGTGGCCTGGTGGTGCTGGCCGGTGGCCTCATCATCTGGCGCGCCGTGCAGGGCTTCATCAGCCCGCAGCAATTGCACGACCTGGACCTCGGCATGGCGCTAACGGCGGCGGCGGGCGGCCTCAACCTCATCATGGGCCTGGTGCTGAAACGCCGCGGTGCGCGCGCGCACTCCATCACCATGGAGGCCAGCGGCACCCACCTGCTGAGCGATGCCTGGAGCACCGCCGCCATGCTGCTGGGCCTGGTGGCCATCCGCATCACCGGCCTGGTGTGGTTGGACAACCTCTTCGCGCTGCTCTTCGCGGGCTACATCATCGTTACCGGGCTGCGGGTGCTGCGGCGTTCGGTGGCGGGCATCATGGACGAGGCCGATGCCGGGCAGGCCGCGCGGGTTATCGCCGTACTGGAAAAGCACCGCAAGCCCGCCTGGGTGGACGTGCACAACTTCCGGATGATCAAGTACGGACCGGTGCTGCACATCGATTGCCACGTGACCCTGCCCTGGTACCATAGCCTGAAACAGGCGCACCGCGAGATCGCCGAGCTGGAGAACGTGGTGAACCGCGAAGTGGGCCGCACCGTGGAGCTCTTCATCCACATGGACCCCTGCATCCCCAGCAGTTGCGCCATCTGCCAGTTGGAGGGCTGCCCGGAACGCAAGACCGCTTTCCAACGCCGCATCCCCTGGACCAGCGAGAGCGTGCTCGACAACCGCAAACACCGGCTCTGAGCGCAGGGTGCGAATTGCGGGCGGGAGGTTGGGGAGGTAAGGGAGGTTAGGGAGGTTAGGGAGGTTAGGGAGGTAAGGGAGGTAGGCTCACCATCACCCAACGCGTCCTGCTCTTCCATCTCCCCCATCTCCTCCATCTCTTTCTTCTCCTCCATCTCCCCCATCACCTCCATCACCTCCTTCACCATCCTCACAGGCCCTGAACGGAAAAAGACCCTCTCGGGCCTCTTTCGTTGGGGTGGAAGACCGGGCTTGAACCGGCGACCTTCGGAATCACAATCCGACGCTCTAACCAACTGAGCTACATCCACCATTTCGCCAGCGCATATTCCGCTTGCGGGGCGCAAATATAGCACGGCGGATGGATGATGGAAGGCCTCTTACGGCTGCACCACCAACCTGCTGCTTCGTTGGCGCACTCCATCGCGCTGCAACTCCACGCTGTACACCCCGGCCGGCAAGCCTTGCAGGTCCACCTGCTGCATCCGCCCTTCGGTACGCGCGTGCAGCACCAACTGGCCCAAGGCATCGCGCAGCACCAAGTGGCCGTTCAGGTCGTCGTGCTCCACGGATACCGTTACCTGACTGCTGGCCGGGTTGGGGAAGAGGTGCAGGTGGGCGGGCACCGCAGGCGCTGGCTGGGCAACACCAACGGTAAGCGGATCCCCCAAGTGTAGGCGGCTCACAAAACGCTGCTGCGGGTCGTTGGTTAGGCCGTCGTCGTAGCCGTTATATCGGCCACAGATGTACATGAAGGTTGAATCTGCGTTGATCACTGGCTTGATCACCCCCGCTGTTGTGGTTCCTTGAAAGGTAAAAGGACCAACTCCAGCATTATTGAAGGCATCCAGTAATGCTCCCGTGCTATCCACCAAGCAGATACCCTTGCGCACCTGGCCATTCACTCGTCTGAATTGCCCTGTGATAATCAGCTGTCCATTTCGCCAAGGGGTGATGCCATGTACGGTTGCCCCCAAAGAGGTTGTCAAACCTTCACCCGCCAGGAACTGCGGCACGTTGAACGCGGGGTCCAAGCTGCCATCGGGCAGGAAGCGCACTAGGCGCAGGGTATCCTGCGGTGCCTCCGTGCGTTGGAAGTTGCCTCCAACATAGATGCGCCCATCCGCTAAAGCATGGAAGGTTCTTGCACTCCCTATATACACACCACTACGGAAGGTGGTATCCGGCGTACCGTCCGCATTCACCTTGAAGAGCCAATCCACCGCCTGGCCCTCGAACTCCGTACAGGTGCTGGTACAGATAAATTGCCCGTTGGGCAGCTCCGCAAAATTGAACACCGTGCAGTTGTTGCCCTTCCGATGTATGCGGGTCGTGTCCAAGTAACCTGTGTTGCTGAACCACATCAGGTTGTAGTTGCCCACAAAGCCGCGCGCAGTGTCGCTCAGGGTGTGTTTGCCGCTCATCAATACCCGTCCATCGGGGTACACATGGTAGTCGCCATTGACGAAGGATTGAAAGTAAATGCCATTGTTCATCATGATGAACGAGGGGTCGATCAGTCCGTCGGGTTGCATTCTGCGAACCAGGCCGTTCGAGACATAGAACTGGCCATCGATCCAGGGGACGATCTTGCCAGCTCCAGTGGTTTGTGGGAACTGTGGAAAGGATAGGTCCTGTTGCCCATTAGGTAATAAGCGCGCACTTCCCCGAAAGCTCAGTGGGTCGCCTGGAAAACGAATCTGCCCGGAGAGAAAGAGCTTGCCGTCCTCCAACAGGTGTATGTCATTCACGTCCCTGCTCAGAATAGAACTTCGGAAGGTGGTATCCAGAGAAAATGGCACCTGCGCAGTGATCGCAGTGGCCGCCAAGGCGGCCACTGCGATCAATACGCTATGCATCCATGTCCTCATGGCTGCACCACAACACGAAGTGTTTCCAAACTGCGGCCTTCATGCTGCAACTCCACCGTGTACACGCCGGGTGTAATGCCCCGTGTATCCCAAACCGTTTGGCCGATCTCACCCGTGGCAGTGAAGTGTTTCAACCCGCGCCCGCTCAGGTCACGCACCACCAAGTGCAGGGTGCCTGTGTTGCTCGGTACTTGGTGGCTCAATACAACATAGCTGTTGGCGGGATTAGGATGCGCTGTAAAGCTGTGCTTTCCAGTAATGGGCTTCCTTGTGCGACCGGGCTTTGCGTTCTTGGGTGTGGCATCACCGCCCGTGTATGGCGCCCGGCATTTACCATAGGCCGCGCACAGCAGGTTGCCCGCCCAAATCGCAGGGCGGTCGTAATGGATGCCTACCAGTGTACTCAGTTGGGCCACTTCGGCGCTGTCCAGTTGCCAACTGGTGCGGCCTGCACTACCGGCGGCAGCCAGTATGCCGATATAACTGATCATGCGGGTGCGTTCGGTCTCTTCGCCGGGTTTCAATGTACGCTCCTGGGGCATGGCTTGCAGCATGGAGTCGGCTGCGGCGTTCATCCGTGATCGAGGTCCTGTTTCCATTCCGAAGGCGGTTCTACGAAGTAACACATCACGACCAGGCACAACAAGAGTTGTAGGTAATTAGCTAGAGCGCCGCGCTTGTCCATCCCCGGGTTTGGACCCGCGAAAGTGACCGAGGTAGCTGAACGCCTCCCCGCCCACCGCTTACTTTGCGGCCCGCTATGCACGTGCTGTTCCTGCCCAAGTGGTACCCCGGCCGCAAAGACCCCCAGTTGGGGGATTTCCTGCGCAAACAGGGCATTGCCGTTGCGCAGCACGCGCGGGTGTCGGTGCTGTGCGCGCTGCCGGTGCAGGAGGCCGAGCGCGCCTACGAGCAGGAGTTGGAGGAGGCCGATGGCTTGTGGGAGCTGCGCGTGTACTACCGGGCCAGCACCCATGCACTGAAGCCCCTGCGCAAAGTGCTGAACCTGCTGCGCTACTGGCGGGCCATGGAGCAGGGCTGGCAACGCCTGCTGGCCGAGCGCGGGCTGCCGCAGGTGCTGCACGTACACATCCTGGTACGGCCTGCGCTGTTCGCATGGCGCAAGGGTGCGCGCCACGGCATTCCCTACCTGATCAGCGAGCAGAGCAGCGAGTACCTGGACGGCACCTACGCCGGCAAGGGGCGGCTGTTCCATGCCCTCAACCGAGGCCTGTTCCGCAGGGCGGCGGGCATCACGGCGGTGTCGGCCTGGCTGGGCGATGCGCTGGTGCGCTTGGACCTGTGCCGCAGCTACGCGGTGGTGCCCAACGTGGTGCCCGGCCTGGAGCGTGCGCTGCCCCCCGCGGGCACACCCGGCCACTACCTGATGGTGGCCGACCTGGTGGACCGCACCAAGAACGTGAGCGGGGTGCTGCGCGCCTTGGCGCAAGCCAGCAACCACAACACGGCCTTGCAGCTGCGGATCATCGGCGATGGACCGGACCGCGCGCAACTGGAGGGGTTGTGCGATGCGCTGGGCCTGCGCGAGCGGGTGCGTTTCCTGGGGCGCCTGCCCAACAGCGCGGTGCTGGACCACATGGCGGGCGCTTTCGCGGTGATCATCAACAGCAACGTGGAGACCTTCAGCGTGGTGACCGGCGAGGCGCTGGCCCAAGGCAAGCCGGTGATCGCCACGCGCTGCGGCGGACCGATCGCCTTCCTTACCCCGGCCAACGGCCTGCTGATCCCGGTGGGCGATGAAGCGGCTCTGAAGCAGGCCATGCTGCAACTGGTGGAACAAGCCGGGATGTACCTTCCGGATACGATCCGTGCCAGCGTGAGCGAACGCTTCAGCTATGCGGCCGTGGGCACCGCTTTCATGAAGGAGTACCAACACATCCTGCACCGCGATGCCTGAAATGCGCTTGCGGGTGGGTCTGCTGTGTTCGGGCACGCGTTTCCAGCGCTGGCAGGCCGAGGCCATCCGGCAGGTGCTTGCCGTGCCCGGCGTGGAGCTGGTGCTGCTGATCACCCCGGGGGAAACGGCAACGGCGCCCGCCAAGCGGCATTGGGGCACCGCGCTCTACCGCCGCTACCGGCACCGCCATTTCAAGGTGTCGGCCATGCAGGAGGAAGAGCTGGAGGACCTGCTGAAGGGCCTGCCCCGCCTGGCCTGCGTGCCGCAGCGGGTGGGCATCGCGGAGCACTTCTCCCCCGCCGATCTGGAGCGCATCCGAAGCCACCGGCCCGATGTGCTGCTGCGCTTCGGCTTCAACATCCTGGGCGGCGACATCCTGACCTTGCCGCGCCATGGCGTGTGGAGCTACCACCACGGCGACCCCGCGCATTTCCGAGGCGGTCCACCGGGCTTCTGGGAGATCATGCAGGGCGCGCCGATCACCGGCGCGGTGCTGCAGCGGCTCACCGATACGCTCGATGCCGGACGGATACTGCGGCAGGGCTGGTTCCACACGGTGGACCACAGCCTGGCCGAGACCGTGGACACCGTGCTGGGGCACAGCACGCACTGGCCTGCGCAGGTGATGCGCGAGCTGCTGGCCGGTGTTGCGGATGCCGCCGAAGGGCGCGTGCCCACTGAACGCGGCAAGCTGTACCGCTACCCCGGCAACCTCAGCTTCCTGCACTTCCTCTGGAAGCAGTTCAACAACAAGCTGCGTTTCCACCGGAAGGAGTTGGAGCAGCACGAGGAGTGGAACATCGGCATCCTGCACCAGCCCATCCACGAGCTGCTGCGCGAAAGCCCCAACCTGAACGTGCGCTGGTTGCCCGCCCCGGCGGCCGGGCAGTTCCGCGCGGACCCCTTCGGCTACACCGATGCCGAGGGCCGCATCAACGTGCTGCACGAGAAGTACGAGCACAGCACCGGGCTGGGCGAGATCGCCCGCTTGCGGCCCAAGGCGGACAACATCCTGAAACGCTCGCGGAGCATGCTGGCCACGGGCAAGCACCTCTCCTACCCCTACGTGGTGCAGCACGCCGGCGCGGTGTACGTGGTGCCCGAGCAGGCCGCCGAAGGCACCGTGCAACTGTACCGGGTGAGCGCCGACAACGATGCGCTGGAACCCCTGCAGGTGCTGCTGCACGAGGCGCTCTACGACCCCACGCTGATCCAGCACGCGGGTCGCTGGTGGCTCTTCGGCAGCAAGGCGCCGCTCACCAACACGGGGCTCTACCTCTACCACAGCGAGCGCCTGGAAGGTCCCTATACGCCGCACCCGCAGAACCCCGTGAAGCTGGATGTGCGCTCGGCGCGTCCTGCGGGAACACCCTTCGTGCACCAGGGCGAGTTGTGGCGACCGGGGCAGGACAGCTCGCTCACCTATGGCGGCCGCATTGCCATGAACCGCGTACTGGAGCTTTCGCCCACGCGTTACGTGGAGGAAACGGTGCAGTACGTGGGGCCCATACAGCACTGCGCATGGGACAAGGGCCTGCACACGCTCTGCGCCATGGGCGACATCACGCTGGTGGATGGCAAACGTTTCGTGACCGTGCCCGAGCGGAAGAAGGCCGTGAAGCAACGCAAGTTGGACAAGCTCAAACGCAAGGGCACATGATGCGTCCTGCGATCGGCACGATGGCCAGCCGGGTGCTGGTGATGGTGATGAACCTGCTGGTGATCATGCTGGCGGGCCATCGGCTGGGGGCTGAAGGGCTGGGGCAGATCAGCCTCATCGTACTGGGCATCACGTTCATCATGCTGCTGAACAACGTGGTGGGCGGAGGGGCGCTGGTGTACCTGGCCTCGCGTTTCCCCCTGCCGCGTATCGTGGGGGCGGCATACGGCTGGGCGGCGCTTACCGCGCTGTTGGCCTACGCGGTGCTGCAGGTGCTGCCGCTGGTGCCCGCGGAACTGGTGGTGCACGTGGTGCTGCTGGCCTTGATCCAATCGCTGTACACGGTGCATTTCGGCCTGCTGCTGGGGCAGCAACGCATCGGCTTGTACAACGGCATAGCGGTGGTGCAGGCGCTGGTGCTGCTGGTGGTGTTCGCCGCACAGGCACAGGGCGGGCAGGCGGATCTGCAGGCCTACGTCCGCGCGAGCTACGCGGCCTTTGGCAGCAGCCTGGTGCTGAGCGCGCTGGCCTTGGCGCGCAAGGGTGCGGGCATGCCCCGGCAGGCTGCGGAAGGCAGTCTGTGGTCGGCGATCTTCCGGCAAGGGGGGCTGATCCAGGTGGCCAATTTCCTGCAACTGCTGAACTACCGCCTGGCCTACTACCTGGTGGAAGCCTTCCGGGGCACGGCGGCCTTGGGCATCTACTCGGTGGCCAACCAATTGGCGGAAAGCGCGTGGGTGGCCCCGAAGAGCCTGGGCACGGTGCTGTATGCCCAGGTGAGCAACAGCCGCGATGCCCGTCAGCAACGCGACCATACGCTCACGGTGGCCAAAGCCTCGGTGGCCTTCAGCGGCGCGGTGGTGCTGGTGGCCCTGCTCCTGCCGGAGCCTTTGTACCAAGCCCTGTTCGGGGCGGAGGTGGAAGGCATACCAGGGCTGGTATTGTTGCTGGGTCCGGGCATCATGGCGATGGCGGCCTCGCAGGCATTCAGCCACTACTTCAGCGGCACCGGCAGGAACGTGCACAACGCGGTGGGTTCCGGGCTGGGACTGGTGGTGACGCTGCTGGCCGGCTACCTGCTGATACCGCGCTGGGGTGCTGAAGGGGCGGCGATCACGGCCACCTTCGCTTACGGGGCCAATGTGCTGTACCAGGCGGTGGTGTTCGTGCGCATCACGGATACCGGGCTGCGGCAGCTTTGGTTCACGCGGGCAGATGCAGAGCGTCTGCAACGGGCGTGGCGCGCGGTGCGGGGCGGTAAATGATGTGCGGGCGGGGGCGCGGGGGATGACACGTTTAACGCCCCCGGCGGGGGCTACCCACATGTCGCCCCGCTGGGGCTACCCACATGTCGTCCCTCCGGGGCTACCCACATATCGCCCCGCTGGGGCTGAACTAACGGGATGTGACGTGGGATCATCGTTCTACCCACATGTCGCCCCGCTGGGGCTGCACGAACGTGATATGACGTGGGATCATCATTCTACCCACATGTCGTCCCTCCGGGACTGCACGAACGTGACGTGACGTGGCATCATCATTCTACCCACATGTCGTCCCTCCGGGACTGCACGAACGTGACGTGACGTGGCATCATCGTTCTACCCATATGTCGCCCCGCTGGGGCTGCACGAACGTGATGTGACGTGGCATCATCGTTCTACCCATATGCCGCCCCGCTGGGGCTGCACGAACGTGATATGACGTGGGATCATCATTCTACCCATATGTCGCCCCTCTGGGGCTGCACGAACGTGATGTGACGTGGCATCATCGTTCTACCCATATGCCGCCCCGCTGGGGCTGCACGAACGTGACGTGACGTGGCACCATCATTCTAACCATATGTCGTCCCTCCGGGACTGCGCAGGTGTGCCCGAGCCAAGGCCTTGGCCCTTTCGGAAAGATCCGCTTGCTGCGTATGTTCGTGGACCCCTATCCCCCATCCCCATGCGCCACCTTACTCCCTTGCTCTTCCTGTTGATCGGTGTTGGCCAGGCCCAGGCCCAGTGCTCCGAAAGCTCCACACGCAAAGTGCTGCTGGTGGGCGACAGTTGGGCCTTCTTCATGGGCGTTGACCAGACCATCAACAACGTGTTCAACAAGTGGGGCCATTCCGGCTACACCTACTACACCAACCTGACGCTGGCGGAGAATGGGGCCGAGACGGACGATTTCCAGGGAGCCACCAAGCAGGCGGAGATCCAGGCACGCTTGGATGCCAACCCCTCCATTGAGGTGGTACACCTGAGCATCGGCGGCAACGATGTGCTGGGCGATTGGAACGTGTCCTTCACGCAGGCGCAGACCGATTCGCTGAAGGCCGCCGTGTACGACCGCCTGGTGGATGTGATCGAATTCATCAAGAGCGCCCGCCCCGGCATCCGCATCCTGTGGAGCGGCTACACCTACCCCAATTTCGAGGAGGTGATCCAGAGCTTCCAGCCCTTCCCCACGCTGCACCCCTTCTACGGCACCTGGCAGGGCATGGGCTTCCCCAGCTTCCTGCAACTGAACACCATCCTGAACGATTTCTCCAACACCATCGCCGACTTCTGCGCCAACGACCCGCAGGTGGACTTCGTGCCCGCCACCGGCCTGATGCAGTACACCTTCGGGCAGAACTCGCCGCTGGGCGTGGCACCCGGGGGCAGCTACCCACCGCTCACCGCGCCGCTCACCGAAGGCTTCGTGGACTACCCCTCGCCGCGCAACTCCATGCGCGACTACCTGCTCACCAAGGACTGTTTCCACCTGAGCGCTTCGGGCTACCGCGACCTGATCGAAGAGCACACCAAGAAGTTCTACCACAAATTCCTGATGGACGATGCCTACGTGGTGGCCGGTACCGGGGCGCAGAACGGCTCGGTGTCCAACCTGGGCAACGTGCTGAGCGAACTGCGCGTGGGTGAACTGGGCGGCGAGACCTACTCCACCCTGCTCACCTTCGACACCTCCGTGCTGCCCGATACCGGCATCGTGGGGGCGAGCATTTTCCTGCGTCGCGCGGGGCTGGATGGCACCAACCCGATCGGCAACACCCTGCAGGTGAAGGTGAAGAGCGGCTTCTTCGGGAGCAGCCCCAACGTGGAGGCCGTGGACCTCTTCTTCATGGCCGATGCCACCGACCAGGCCTGCCGCTTCGGCTCCAATTCCACCGGCACCGGCAACTGGATCCGCCTCGACCTGCCGAGCTCCATCCTGCCCTTCATCAGCAACACGGGCAGCACCCAGTTCATCATCAGCACCAACGGCGCGGTGGGCGGACAGGTGCTGTTCACCGACGGCAGCGACCCCGAACTGGCGCCGGTGCTGAACCTGCGCTTCGGCGAGCAGAGCGTGGACGTGGCACAGGGCCTTGCCGCCGCTGAAGGCACGCACGTTTTCCCCAACCCCACCACCGGCCTGCTGAACCTGCACACCACCGCTCCCGTGCTGGGCAGCGAGGTGCATGATGCACTGGGTCGCCTGGTGCTGCAAGGCACGGTCGACCAAGGCACGCTGGACCTTGGCGCGCTGCCCGCAGGCCACTACACGCTGCGCATCGCCACTGCGGACGGCATCAGCATGCACCGGGTGGTACGCCAATGAGGGCGGGCATTCTTCTGGGGCTCGCGGCCCTTGTCACAGCGAGCGGTCACGCCCAGGACCGCATCGATCGCTTTTACGCGCTGGTCAATGGCGGTGACATCGCTGCTGCGGACAGCCTGGTAAGCGCGTGGGCGGTGGATGCGCCGCAGGATGCCGAGCTTTTCGTGGCCCGCTTCAACCTGCACCTGAAGTATGCCATGACGCCCGTGCTGCGCTTGGATACCGAGCCCTTGCACGGCGAGCAACTGGTGCTCACCGATCCGGAGACCGGTGCCGAAGTGGGCTACCTGGGCGAGGACATGGCCATGGCGGAGGCGGAGTTCGACCAGGCCTTAAAAGCCATTGCCGAAGGCATAGCCCTGCACCCGGACCGCTTGGACATGCACCTGGGGCGCATCTTCATCCTGGGCAAGGAAGCGCGCTACGCCGAACAGGCCGATGCCATCGTGCAGGTCTTGGAGCAGGACCAACGCAACCAGCACCAGTGGCTGTGGAGCAAGAACGTGCCACACCCCGATGGCCTGGACCTGCTGCAGAGCAGCATCCAAGGACACATGTACACCATCTTCAACGACCCGTACGCGGACCTGGAGCCCATCGCCACGGTGAGCCGCAAGTTCATTGCCTGCTATCCGGACCACGTGTATGGCTACACCAACCTGGGCGGCTATCACGCCTCCAAGGAGGAATACGCGGAGGCCATGCGCAACTTCAACAAGGCCCACAGCCTGGACCCGAAGGACGCCCTGGTGCTGCTGAACATTGCGCATTGCCAGGAGCAGCAGGGCAACCCCAAGGCGGCCGCCGCCACCTACGACAAGGTGATGAAGTTGGATGACGCCGACGCTCGGGAATACGCGGCTGAGCGAAAAGCTGCATTGAAAGGCAAGCGTTGAGGGGCGTCTTGGGCGGAACGGCCCGGCTATATTTGGCGGCCTGCCGGATCGCCGATCCAGGGATCATGCACACGGTCAGGTCGCGAAGCTCCATCGCACCCATGTACGACACCACCCACCGCGCTGTCCGGACCGCACCCGTGTGCGCGCCTGACGGGCGCCACCCTGCCGCATGAAGGTATCGGTGGTGATCCCGTGCTACAACGTGGAAGGCTGGGTGGAAGCCTGCCTGCGCAGCACCTTGGCACAGGTACACCGCGATCTGGAGGTGATCTGCGTGGACGACGGCAGCACCGATGGCACCGCGGCGGTGATCGAAGGCCTGCAAGCCGAACAGCCGGGCAAGATCACGCTGATCCGGCAGGCCAACAGCGGCGCCACGGCCGCCCGCAACCGGGGCTTGGAGGCCGCCACCGGCACCTATGTGCAGTTCCTGGATGCGGACGACCTGCTGCTGCCCTTCAAACTGAAACGCCAGCTTACCCTGGCCGAGCAGCGTGGACTGCCGGGCCTGATCGTGGGCAGCTACCGCACCATTTCGGCGGATGGGCGCCAGCGGAACGAATCCGTGCAAAGCCCCAAGGACCGGGACCTGTGGCTGGACCTGATGCGCACCAACCTGGGCATCACCTCGGCCAACCTGTGGCGGCGCGACACCGTGGTGGAGGCCGGCGGCTGGAACACCGAACTGCGCAGCAGCCAGGAATACGACCTGATGTACCGCATGCTGGTAAAAGGTTGCGAAGTGGCTTTCGACCCTTTGGTGAACACCGTGATCCGCAAGCGCGAGTCGGGCAGCATCAGCCAAAGCAACCTGGCGGCCAATTGGAAGCGCTACGTGGATCTGCGGGTACACATCCTGGAACACGTGGACGCCTTGGGCGTGGTGAAGGACCGGCGCACCTACCTGCAATACCTCTTCGACTCCATCCGGGTGCTGTACCTGCACGATCCCAAAACGGCGCTGGAGCTGTTCGACCGGCACATCCCGAAGAACTTCGTGCCCAAGCCTTCGCCAGCCACGGGCTGGCTGTACGTGCTTGCGTATCGTGTGCTGGGCTTCCGCCGTGCGCAGTCCCTGTCCCAGCGAACGTGATCAGCGCAGGGCCACCAGGTCGTCCACGCCGGGTGGGCGGGCGGTGGTGAAGCCTTCGGCGAAGGTAACGTTCATGAGGCGCCCCAACTGGCGGTGCCGCCCTTCCAGGAAGGGCATGAAATCGGGGTTGGCGATGGGGCTCTGCGGCTCGCTGCTCTTGGGATCGTGGAACTGCGAGGCGAAACAGCGCAGTGCCTCCTGCTTCTTCTCCCAGAAAGGCGTGATGTCCACCAGCAGCTGTGGCTCCACCCAATGGTCCTGGATGGCGTGCAGCACCTGCGTGGGGCGCCAAGCCTCCTGCTCCCGCCCATCGTGCGTGGTGTGGATGCGCCGCAAGCCGCTGAGGAAGGCTGCTTGGGCCACCAGCTCGGCACCCCGGCCATGGTCCGGATGGCGATCGCGGACAGCGTTGGTAAGCAGCACCTTTGGGCGGTGCCTGCGGATCGCATGGACCACTTTCAGCAGGCTGGGTTCATCGACCCGGAAAAAGCCGTCGGGCAGGCCCAATTGGTAACGGAAACGGGCTCCGAGCACCACCCGTGCGGCTTCGGCTTCTTGGGCGCGCAGCGCAGCGTTGCCGCGGGTACCAAGCTCCCCGGCGGTAAGTTCGACCAAGCCCACGGAGTGCCCCAGCGCGATGTGATGCAGCACCGTTCCCGCCATGGAGATCTCAACGTCGTCGGGATGTGCGGTGATGCACAGGATGTCCACCTGTTCCATGGCGCAAAGGTGGGGAACCTGCCGCTTGCGGATCAGCCCTTCACCCAGTTCAGGATCTCGTCATCGAGCGGGCCCACGCCGGAGGGATGGGAGGCCACCAGGCGCCCTTCCTCATCGATGAGGAACTTGTGGAAGTTCCACTTCACGGAAGCGTCCATCACGCCGTTCTGCTCCTTGCTGGTGAGCCACTCGTACACGGGGCTCTTGTCCTTGCCCTTCACGCTCACCTTGGCCATCATGGGGAAGGTGACACCGTAGTTCTTCTCGCAGAAGGCCGCGATCTGCGCCTCGCTGCCCGGCTCCTGGCCACCGAAATCGTTGCAGGGGAAGCCGATGATCACCAGGCCCTTGTCCTTGTAGGCGGCATAGAGCTCCTGCAATTGCGCGTACTGCTTGGTATAGCCGCATTCGCTGGCGGTGTTCACCACCAGGATCTTCCTGCCCTTGAAGCTTTCCATGGAGACCGGCTGGCCATTGATGTCGGTGGCGCTGAGGGCGTGGAAGGACTTGGCTTCGGGCATGGCAACGTTGCTGGCTGAGGGTTGAACGGCGTTGGTGGGGGCTGTTGCGCCGGTGCAGGCGAGCAACAGCGGCAGCAGGAGGAGGTGCTTGGGATGCATGCCCAAAGGAACGAACGGGAGGGCGCATTGTTCAAGCGGAAAAATGGGGGCCAACCTTCCGGCCGGGTCGTGCGTAGAAGCGCACATGCGCCCACACTTGACCTTCCTATGCCTTGTTGCGATGGCAGGGAGCCCCGCCCTCCGAGCCCAGACCGCCGTTAAGATCACCGATGCCAACGCCATTGCCTGCGACCTGATGATCGGGCAGCTGGCCGATGCGCAGACCACCCTGCTGGCCGGCGGACTGGACAGCGCCACGGTGGAATCCGTGATCCTGGCCGAACTGCAAGGGGGCCGTCCCACAGCGCTGCAAAGCGACAGCGCCCGGGCCGTGAACGGAGGCGCAGCTGTGAACTACAGCGCCTACCAGCTCTGCGAGGTGGGTACCGAAGCCGGGCCGATGGCCTTGGTGCTGATCCCTGCCCGCGAGAACACCCACATGCCCGAAGGCTTGCGCAGCAACCGCGATTTCCACATGCTCGTGCGCCCGGACGGACTGCGCGCCGCAGCGGAACTGGTGCAGAAGCCCAAGCCCAGCCGTGGCCCTCGTTGGGAAGGCAAGCCAAGTGCGCGGATCGTGCGTACCGACGGTGTGTATGCCACCTACGACCTGGCCGCTGACCCCAAGGCACTGGCCGTGCTGGAACGCAGCGGCATGAGCCCGCAGGAGATCGAGGCCGTGCTCTTCCGCAGCCACCAGCGCAACTGGCCCGAGGGGCTTGATGAAGTACACCAACGCGCCAAGCGCCCCGCCGACATCCAACGCCTGAAGGCCGTGGAAGCCGCCCGCTGGGACAACAAGGTGCTGCTGATCATCCCCGCCGAACTGAACCGCAAGATCCCATCGGCGGTGCGCCCCTACCTGGACATCTACATGGTGTACGAGGCCGATGCCGTGGCGGTGAAGACCAAGAAGTAAGCGCCCGGGCGGGGTTACCTTCGCCCCCGCTTTGCGAACCCGGGAGATCCTCCACATCCTGCAACTCGAGGTAGCGCTGGACCTGCGCCAGCGCGCCGCATGGGGGGGCATGCTCCTCTACGTGGTAAGCGCCGTGTACGTGGCCTACCTCAGCGTGAAAGGCGGGCTGGGCACCGCCACGTGGAACGCCCTCTTCTGGATCATCCTGCTCTTTGCGGCCTTCAACGCCCTGTCGCGCTCCTTCCAGCGCGAAGACCAAGGGCGCCAACTCTACCTCTACACCCTGGTGGACCCGCGCAGCGTGGTGCTGGCCCGCAGCCTCTACAACGCGCTGACCATGGTACTGCTGAGCCTGCTGAGCCTGGTCTTTTACACCCTGTTCCTCGGTGGTGAGGTGCTGGCGGAAGCCGACCTGCCCCAGTTCCTGCTGGCCGTGGTGCTGGGCGGCATCGGCTTCGCGGCCGCCCTCACGCTGATATCCGCCATCGCAGCGCGCGCTGGAAACGGGCTGGGCCTCATGGCCATCCTGGGCTTCCCGATCGTGCTGCCCATGCTGCTGGCGGTGCTGCGTGCCAGCAAGCTGGCGCTGGATGGCGTGGCCTGGAGCGTGACGGGCACCTACTTCCTGGGCCTGGTGCTGCTCGACGTGATAACCGTGACATTGGCCTGGTTGCTCTTCCCGTACCTTTGGCGCGATTGAGAAAATGAAGCACTGGTGGTGGAAATTCCTGGCGATCGCGTTGCTGCTGGTCGCTTCCATTGCCGGCCTGCGTGTGCCGCTCTCCCCCGCTTTGGTGCACGTGTCGCCCAGCCGGATTTCGCCGGGTGAAGTGAACATCGAGGTGACGGGCTACAACACCCGCTTTTCCGAGGGCATGCGGGCCTACTTGGAGAACGAAGGGCAGTACGTGTGCCCGGTGCGCGTGGAGGTGATCGACGCCACCCACGCCCGCATAACGGCGGTGGTCCCGGCCGGCCTGCGCGCCTCCATGACCGACCTGGTGGTGCAGGGCTTGAAGTACCCCGGCGCCTTCTTCACGGAGGGCTTGGGCGATGGCATTGAAAGCGGCCCCTGCGGCCCAAGCACCAACAAGCTCGACATGAGCGGCCTGGCGTTCACCTTCCCCAACCGCAGCATCCTTTACGAGAGCATCCGCAACCTGCACTTCCACGTGCCCATGTGGTTCACCATGATCGCGCTGATGGGCATCTCCGTGTGGCGCAGCATACAAGTGCTGGGCAACAACTCGCTGGACCGCGACCGGCAGGCACGCAGCGCAGTGCACGTGGGGCTGCTGTTCTGCGCGCTGGGCCTCACCACCGGAGCCGTGTGGGCGCGGGCCACCTGGGGCGCCTTCTGGACCAACGACGTGAAGCTGAACGGTGCAGCGGTTACGGCCCTGATCTACCTGGCCTACCTCGTGCTCCGGGGCTCCATCCCCGATGCGCACAAACGTGCACGCTTGGCGGCCATCTACAACATCTTCGCCTTCGTGCTGCTGGTGATGTTCCTCTTCGTGGTGCCGCGCCTCAACGCCATCGACAGCCTGCACCCCGGCAACGGCGGCAACAGCGGCTTCAACGACCTGGACCTCGACAACCGCCTGCGCGTGATCTTCTACCCGGCCGTGGCCGGCTGGATCCTGCTGGGCATCTGGCTCTACGACCTGCGCCACCGCAGCCTGCGGATCAACGAACACCTGGACCGATGAGAACCGCCTTCACCCTTGCCCTGTTGATACTGCACATCCTGCCTGCAGCAGCCCAGGCACCCACCTGGCTGGAGGACCAACTGTATGGCGGAGGAAAGCTCAATGCCGTCATCGCCGTGGTCTCCATCATCCTGCTGGGCATCGGCATCTGGCTCTGGGCACAGGACAGAAGGTTGAAGCGAATGGAAAAAGCGATCGAAAAGAAAACAATGTGAAAATGGGAAGATGTGAAGATGTGAAAATGGGAGGATGTGAAGATGTGAAGATGGGAGGATGTGAAGATTGGAATGCGCGCCGTGGTCGGGGGCATCTCCACGTTTCCTCCTCCAAGCGCCTCCTCTCCACATCCTCACATCTGAGCTTCACATCTCCACATCATCTCTCCTCATCTTCACATCTGAGCCCCACATCTCCACATTCCCACATCTGAGCTTCACATCTCCACATCTACACATCTGAGCCCCACATTTTCACATCCGAGCTCCACATCTCCACATTCAACGCATGAAACGCTCACACATCATCGCCATCGTCATCATCGCCGTGGCCATCGGTGCCTTGGTGGGATCGCTGTACGACAGCAGCACCTACGCCGATCTGCAGGAGGCCATGGCCCACCCGAACAAAGAGTACCACGTGGTGGGTGTGCTGGACCGCAGCGAGGAGATCGTCTACGAACCCAGCCTCAACGCCAGCCTCACCACCTTCACCATGGTGGACCTGAAGGGCAACCGCAGCCGGGTGCACCTGAGCATGGCCAAGCCCCAGGACTTCGAGCGCAGCGAGCGGTTGGTGCTCATCGGCAAAGCCACCGCCGATGGTGCGTTCCACGCGCACAACATGCTGATGAAGTGCCCCAGCAAGTACAACGAGGAACACTCGATCGAAGGTTGAACAGTGAGGGGTTGCACACCATTGATCGGAGCGCCTGTAGCGTCGACCCATTGGGTCGACTACAGCGCGAAGGATCAGGATGTCGCACCGATTGTCGCGCACATCAGATCTCCGCATCCTGGATAAGGAACAATTGACATGATCAACTACATCGGCGAACAAGCCTGGGCAGGACAACTCGGACACGGCCTGGCGATCATCTCCTTCGTGAGCGCGATGCTGGCCGTGGTGGCCTACGTGTTCGGCACCCAACAGCGGGATGCGAGTTGGACCGCGCTGGGCCGCCTGGCTTTCCGGCTCCACAGTGTGGCCGTTATCGGCATCGTGGTCGTGCTCTTCACCATGCTCTTCAAGCATTGGTTCCAGTACGACTACGTGTGGAAGCACAGCAACCTGCAGATGCCGATGAAGTACATCGCCAGCTGCTTCTGGGAGGGGCAGGAAGGCTCCTTCCTGCTGTGGACCTTCTGGCACGTGGTGCTCGGCAACATCCTGATCCTGAATTGGAAGGGACGCTCCACCTGGGAGGCTCCGGTGATGACCGTGTTCGCGCTGGTGCAGCTCTTCCTGGCGCTGATGCTGCTGGGCATCTACGTGGGCGATGTGCGCATCGGCAGCAGCCCCTTCCTGCTCATCCGCGAGATGTCCGAGAACATCGGCAAACCCTGGACGCTGATCCCGGCCTACCTGCAGGCCATTCCGCAGTTCGCCGATGGCCGCGGCCTGAACCCGCTGCTGCAGAACTACTGGATGGTGATCCACCCGCCCACCCTCTTCCTGGGCTTCGCGGCCACCCTGGTGCCCTTCGCCTACGCCATCGCCGGCCTGTGGACCGGGGAGCGCAAGGCGTGGATGGCGCCGGCCCTCAGCTGGACCTTCTTCGGCATCATGGTGTTGGGCACCGGCATCCTCATGGGCGGTGCCTGGGCTTACGAGGCCCTCAGCTTCGGCGGTTTCTGGGCCTGGGACCCCGTGGAGAACGCCTCGCTCGTGCCCTGGCTCACGCTGGTGGGGGCTGGTCACCTGATGCTGGTGAACAAGCGCAAGGAGACCTCGCTTTTCACCACGCTGCTGCTCACGCTCATCACCTTCATCCTGGTGCTCTACAGCACCTTCCTTACCCGCAGCGGCGTGCTGGGCGATACCAGCGTGCACAGCTTCACCGGTGATGGCATGCTGCCCGGGCTGCTGCTCTTCATGCTCTTCTTCATCGCCCTCAGCGTGGCGGTGCTGCTGGCCGACAAGGGGCAGCGGCGCTTCTACTGGGGCATCAGCCTGGCGCTGCTGGCGATCGGTGTGCTGCTGGAACAACAGGTGCCGGCGATCCTGACCTTCGCCGCATTGTCCATCGGTTTCCTGGTGGTAGCCTACCGCAAGTCCTTCAGCACCAACGACCCCGAAGAGGCCCTTTGGTCGCGCGAATTCTGGATGTTCATCGGATCCCTGGTGCTGCTGCTGAGCGCGGCACAGATCACCTTCAGCACCAGCGTGCCGGTCTTCAACATGCTGCTGGAGCCCTTCGGCGAGTTCTTCGGCTGGCTGGGAAAGAGCACCGGCAGCAGCTTCCTGAGCGGCCTGGCCGATGCCAAGCTGGCACCGCCCAGCGAGGCCATTGCGCACTACAACAAGTGGCAGTTGCCCTTCGCCTTCATCACCGCCATGCTGGTGGCCTTCACGCAGTACCTCCGTTGGAAGAGCAGCGACATGGCGAAGTTCCGCCGCGAGATCATGCTGTCGGTGATCGTTTCGCTGATCATCACGGTGGGCGTTTCGCTGCTGCTGCGTTACACCCTGGCCGAGCTCAACTACATCGCGCTGCTCTTCGCTGCCACCTTCGCGGCCGTGGCCAACGGTGCCTACATCTTCAAAGTGCTGAAGGGCAAGCTGAAGAATGCGGGTCCCTCGGTGGCGCACGTGGGCTTTGCGCTGGTGCTGCTGGGCGCGCTCATCAGCACGGGCCGCAAGGAGGAGGTGAGCCGCAACAGCAAGGGCATGGACCTTCGTTTCCTCAACGAGGGCTTCAGCAACAACACCGACATCCTGCTTTACCGTGGCGATACCGTGCAGATGGGCGAGTTCTATGTGTACTACCGCGAGAAGGACCAGGAAGGCGTGAACCTGAACTTCCGGATGGAGTACTTCCGCACCGAAGCGCGCGACTACCGCGCCGGCGACACGGTGCGCGTGGGCGACATGCTCTTCCGTGCACGCCAGGACCACCGCGCCGGTGAGCTCTTCCTGGCCGACCAACCCACGCATTGGGAACCCCTGGAGGATTTCCGCCGCCGCGACCTGTGGTATGCCCGGGAGTGGAGCAACACAAGGCCCGGTGAGCCGCTTTTCGAGCTCGCCCCCTTCGTGCAGCTGAACCCGCGCTTCGGCAACGTGGCCGAGCCCAGCACCAAACACTGGCTGCACCGCGATCTCTACACCCACATCCGCTACGCCGACCTGAGCACCGAAGTGGACTCCAGCAACGCTGGTTGGATGCCCGACCGGCTCTCCGAGAAGACCCTGGGCGATACGCTGGTGACACCCAACAGCGTGGTGATCATCGACAGCGTGTACGTGGTGCGCGACAGCGTGACCGTGGCCATGCTGGGCGACCGCTTCACGGTGTACGCCGCCAAACTGCGCATCCGCGACCTGTACCAGGCCGACCGCTGGTTCGAGGCACGGCCCATGGTGATCTACAGCGACGGCGTGCCCGTGGCCAACCGTCCTGCCGAAGTGCAGCCCTTGCGCATGCGCTACGGCCTGGCCACCGTGGAAGGCGACCTGAACACCCGCGGCGACCTGAAGTTGGGCCTGAACGTGGCCGAGGCCGAGTTCCTGGTGATGCAGGCGCTGGCCTTCCCGGGCATCAACATCCTGTGGATCGGCTGCGTGCTGCTGGCACTGGGTACCGGCATGGCCGTGTGGCAGCGCGTGCGCAACACCAAGTCCGACAAGGCATGAACAACATCCTCCTCATCGGCACCGGGCGCATGGCCTACCAGCTGGGCCACGCCATCGTTAAGTCGGGCCTGCACCTCGTGGGTGTGGCCGGCCGCGACCTGGAAGGGCGCGAACGCCTTGCACGCTTCCTGGACAGCAAGGCCATCGACCTCGGCAAGCCCCTGCCCGCCGCAGACCTGATCCTGGTGGCCGTGAGCGACGATGCCATTGCCGAGGTGGCCGCCAAACTGCCCGCGGGCGATACCGTGGTGGCCCACACCGCAGGCGCCATCGGACTGGAAGTGCTGGCACCGCACCAGCACCGCGGGGTGATCTGGCCCATACAGAGCCTCAGCCACGGTGCGCCGATGGACCTGCGCGATGTGCCCATGGTGGTGGACGCCAGCGACGACCGCGCGCGACGCACCTTGCTGAACCTGGCCAAACGCCTTTCCGAAGTGGTGCTCGAACTGGCCTTGGAACAGCGGCAACGGGTACACCTGGCCGCAGTGCTCACCAGCAACCTGCCCGTGTGGCTGGCCCACGAGGCGCAACGCCTGCTGCGCGAACAGAAGCTGCCGCCCAGCCTGCTCACGCCGCTGTGGAAGACCACCGCCGCCAAAGCAGCCACCTTCGGTCCGGAGCAGGCGCTCACCGGCCCCGCCCGCCGTGGCGATACAAAGAGCATACAGCACCACCTGGACCTGCTGGCCAACGAACCCGGCCTGCGCCAGGTTTATGCCCTGCTCAGCGAACAGATCATGCGGGCCTACGGCCACGGCGAGCGATGAGCGACAGCACCTACAAGGAGAAACTGGCGGGCTTGAGGAGCTTCCTCTTCGATGTGGACGGCGTGTTCACGGACAACCGGGTGCTGCTCTACCCCGGCGTGGACCCCGTGCGCACCTTCTACACCCGCGATGCCTATGCGGTGCAGCATGCCATCAAGGAAGGACTGCGCATCGTGATCATCACCGGTGGCAAGTCGCAAGGCGTGCAGGACAGCTTCGGGCGCCTGGGTGTGCGTGAGGTGTACATGGCCACGGCCAACAAGCTCCAGCTTTTCGAGCGGCTGGTGTCCGAAGGGCTGGATCCGGCCACCACGGCCTACATGGGCGACGACATCCCCGACCTGCGTGTGATGCAGCGCGTGGCCTTCCCCTGCAC
This sequence comes from Flavobacteriales bacterium, assembly GCA_019638115.1. Lineage (GTDB taxonomy): Bacteria > Bacteroidota > Bacteroidia > Flavobacteriales_F > PHOS-HE28 > PHOS-HE28. Next base: position 180,494 of record JAHBUK010000004.1, read on the forward strand.
CCCCAGCGATGGGGCCGAGGAGATCAAGGCCATCAGCGCATACATCAGCCGCTACCCAGGCGGTGGTGGATGCGTGCGCGACCTGCTGGAACAATGCCTGAAGGTGCAGGGCAAGTGGCTCACCGATGGCGCCCATACCTGGTGAACATGCTCGCCTTTCTCCGCCTTACACGCCCTCTTAACCTGGTGATCATCGCGCTCACCATGGCGGCCATGCGCTACGGCGTGATCGGCGGCAACCTGGAGCGGGGCCTGCAACTGCTGCTGAGCGAATTGGGCGGCACGGTGGAGCGTTCCGAGTTGCTACTACCGGAAGGCTTCGGTCCGCAGATGCCGCTGCTGCACTTCGTGCTGCTGGTGCTCAGCACCATGCTGGTTGCGGCCGGCGGCAATGTGATCAACGACTATTTCGACACGCGGATCGACCGCATCAACAAGCCCGGCGACGTGATCGTGGGCCGCAGCGTGAAACGCCGCGTGGCCATGACCGGCCACCTGGTGTTGAGCGGACTTGGCCTTGTGCTGGGCGCGTTCGTGGCCTGGCGCGCGGGGCTGCTGGTGGGCCTGCTCATCCCCGCCTTCTCCATCGGCGCGCTTTGGACCTACAGCACCACCTTCAAGCGCAGGCTGGTGATCGGCAACGGGCTGGTGGCCACGCTCACCGCGCTGGTGCCCATCACCATCGGGCTGTACGAGATCCGCTGGTTGCAGCGCACCTTCGCCGAACCCCAAATCGTGGGGCTGCCCAACGGCCTGCAGTTCGAGATGGAGCCCGCCTTCCAGGAGCTCTGGTACTGGATCCTGGCCTACGCCGCCTTCGCCTTCCTGAGCACGTTGGTGCGCGAGCTGCAGAAGGACATGGCCGACCGCAAAGGCGATGAGGCCGAGGGATGCCGCACCATCCCCATCGTGTTCGGCATGAAGTGGGCGAAGACCTTGGTACTGCTCTATATCGGCCTGCTGGTGGCCGGCCTGCTCTTCCTGCGGGCCAGCCTGTTGCACGATGACCTCTCATTCTGGTACATCGGCATCGGGGTGATCGCACCCTTGTTGATCTCCGCCGGCTTCACCTTCAGCGCCAACAACCGCAGCGAGCACGTGCGCGCCGGGCAGTTGATGAAGGTGGCCATGGTGATGGCCGTTGGCTATGCCCTGTTGATCGGACGCTGATGCACCCCACCCCTCCCCTGTTCCCCTGGCGCCTGATCCTGGCCTCCGCCTCCCCGCGCCGGCGCCAATTGCTGCAAGGCCTTGACCTGCCTGTGGAGATCACGCAGGTGGATGTGGACGAAACGCCACCGACGGGCATGCCGCACGAGGATGTGGCCGAACACCTGGCCCTGCGCAAAGCGGAAGCCTGGAACGGGCAGCTGGCCGATGACCAGGTGCTCGTAACGGCGGACACCACCGTGTTGTTGGATGATCTGTTGCTGAACAAACCCGAGGACGCGGCCGATGCGTGCCGCATGCTGGGCCTGCTCGCAGGCCGCACCCACCGGGTGGTCACCGGTGTGTGCCTGCGCACATCCACCGGCTCGCACAGCTTCGCCGATGTGGCCGAAGTGAGCTTCGCGCCCCTGAGCGCTGCGGAGATCGCGTACTATGTGGAGCGCTACTCCCCCTTGGACAAGGCGGGCGCCTATGGGGTGCAGGATTGGATCGGGTACGTGGCGGTGCAGCGCATCAACGGCAGCTTCTACACCGTGATGGGCCTGCCGCTGCACCGGATCCACCAAGTGCTTTCACAGCTTCCTTCGCCCCGTTGACCGACCGAAGCGGTAATTTCGGCGCACATGCAACGCTTCCTGAAGCATATCCATACCGCAACACGGGCATTCGCATCGATCGCCTTGATGGGTATTCCTGTGATGGCCTTGGGCCAATATGAGCAGACGCGCGTGGAGACCCCTCCGCCGGGCCGTGTCTACTGGACCAGCGGTGGCGAGTGGAACCTGACCACGCCGCTGTTGGACGTAAATGGCAGTGACCGTGGCGGGGTGGTGCGTTTCGCGCCCTTCTTCAACCTGCTGTTCCTGGCCAACTACGATGCCAGCGACCATTTCGGCCTGTTCAGTGGTTTCACCATCCGCAACCTGGGCTTCATCTACCAGGCGCCGGAGAGCGACGAGCGTTACAAGTACAGGACCTACAACCTGGGCATCCCCATCGGTATCAAACTGGGGCGCATGCACCGCAGCCTGGTGTTCGCCGGTTATGAGTTGGAGCTGCCGTTCAACTACAAGGAGAAGCGCTTCCTGAACGAGCGCAAGGAGGACAAGTTCAACGTGTGGTTCAGCGACCGGAACACGAGCCTGATGCAGTCCGTGATGCTCGGCGTTCAAGGACCGGGAGGCGTTACCCTGGCACTGAAATATTACATCACCAATTTCCATAACAAGGAATACCGGGAGAACATCGATGGTACGGACGTGTTCCCTTACGCGGGGCTCAACGCCAACCTGCTCTGCCTGTCTTTCACGTTCGATCTATTCAACGGCGAACGCACATTACTGCAAGACCTGCCTGGCGATCGCACACGGGATGTGGAAACACGCAAGTGACCAATACCGGAACTGAACGTCCAAAAGGTGTTCGCAAAAACACTCTCCAACATGACCCACACATTTCTGAAGTCCATCGCAGTGGCAACCCTCCAGATCGGAGCGATCACTGCAGCATTTGCACAAAAAGTAACCCAGGACGGTACGGCGTTGACCTGGGAACAGGAACTCACGGTAGTTGGCGGCACTGTTGCCGTGAACAAGGTTTCCCAAGCCGCGCACACCATCACCATTTTCGAGACGGACGGCAATACGGTGCTCGAACTCTGGAGGACCGAGCTAACACCGATCTCGGCAAGTGTGAGCAGTAAGCCTGCAAAAGCAACGGGTGTGCGGCTGCCCAAGCTCTCTGAAGAGCCCGTTCTGTTGTATGCCGAAAGCAGCACCGACAAGAAAGCCAAGCTGGCGCGTTTGAGCATTGCCTTCATGTTGAACGACAGCACTCCGCTGGCCGATGAAGGAGAGCAGGAGCGCTACATGCGTGATCTTGCCGTGCGCCTGAACAGGGCCGTTGTGCAACAGCAACTGGACCGCTACCAGAAAGAGCTGGACAAAGCCTCGGACAAATTGGGCAGCACGCAGGACGATGCCGCCAAAGCACAACGCAACCTGACCAAAGCCAACAGCGACCTGGAGAAAGTGAAATCCAAGCGCAGCAAATTGGAGCGCGACAATGCGCGCGTACACGGCGACATCACCACACTGGAGCGCAAGTTCGCCCTGAGCAACGATCCGAAGGACTTGCAACGCCTTACCAAAGCACGTCAGAAAGTGGCCAAGGGGGAAAGCACACAAGCCAAGTTGATGCAGCAGGAAGCGAAGATCCAAGGCAGCATCAACAAGCACCAGGACACGCTTGACAGCCACAAGCGGAAGGCCGATGGGCACACCGAAAGCAAGGAGGACCTGATGCGGATCGTGAGCGAGTTGAAGCGCAAGCAGGACAGCATCCGCTAAAGGGCTGTTCATGCTTCAAGAGGCGGGGGAAACCTCCATGCGCATAGCTTTGGAGGAACAACCCTCCCTGTCATGCGCACCCTTCTCACCGTAACGATCTTAGCGGTGCTCACCAGCACCGTACAGGCCCAGTTGGAGATCAGGCCTTACGTGGGCATGAACCAGCAGAACCTTACCGCCCCCCCGCCGCTCTCTTCATGGAAGTCCGCCACGGGCTACCAGTTCGGTGCTGACTTGGTGCTCGGGGGGCGGATGTTCATGAGCGCTGGTGCCCAGTACATGGCCACCAGCACGGTATTGAACACCACACTTACCACTCAGAACACGGCCGAGGGCACCTTGAACACCGGACTCCTGCGCATTCCGCTCAGGCTTGGACTGAGGCTGATGGACCCCAGTGAACAGCCGTTGGTGAACCTGCGCCCCTTCGTGGGTTTCGCAGCCGGTTTCCCGCTCAGCTCATCGTTCGATCAGGATGGCGTGAACAACGTGGAACTCGGCACCGGTCAATTCCATGTAACGTTGGGCGCAGGGATGGACATCTCCATCTTCTTCATCGACCTGGGCTACGACATGGGTTTGAACCCGGTGTTCGACGACAACAGCTTCGCGGTGGACAGCAAGTCGAACATCCTGCAGGTGAATGCTGGCCTTCGCTTGAAGTTCGCCCGCTGAGCGCTCTTCAGCGCATCAGCAGCACATGGCCTTGGGCGTTGCGCAATTGCCCTTGTGCATCACGCATCCGTAGCTGCCAGATGTACACACCATCGGGGGTATCCGAACCAGCGGCACGTCCATCCCAAGTTGTCCTTACATCGGTGCTCCGGAAAATGCTGCGGCCCCAGCGATCATAGACCTCCAGTACCAGATCCTTGGGATCGCGCACCGTGGTGACCACTCCAAAACCATCATTGATACCGTCGCCATTGGGGGTGAAGGCGTTGGGAGCGTAGACCGCGAACTCATCCTCCACACAGGCCAACGCGCTTGTTTCAGCAGTGCAGCCGTCGCTGTTACTGACCACCAAGGTCACCTCATAGCACGCCACATCGTTGTAGGAGAAGGAAACTTCCGGTCCAGAAGCCGTGTTGTTGAGCGCATCGCCAAAGGTCCACTCCCATCCTGCGATGCCCACAGCGGAAGCCAGGAAGCGGAAGTCAGGGGCATCAATGGTGGCCACTTCTGGCAACAGGGTGAACTGGGCCACTGGCGTGGGAAAGGCTTGGACCGCACCGGGCAACGAGGTGGTTGTTGAACAGCCAAAGCCATCGGTGATGGTGAGCGATGGTGTGTAGTTGCCGCCCTGCAGGAAACAATGCTCCGTGCTCATACTGCCATCCGTACTCGTTCCATCCCCGAAGCTCCAGATGTATTCGACCATGCCGGAAGCGCTGGTGGCGAAGGTCACGCAGTGCGGCACACAACCTTCATCGTTCAGCACCGTGATCGGCGGAGGCGCAGGTCCACCCACTTCCACCAGCACATCCACAGGAATGGCTGTGCAGCCTTGTGCATCGCTGGCCGTAGCGGTATACACGGTGGTCTGCAAAGGCGTGGTAACAGGCCCCTCAGGATACCATGCAAGTGCATAAGGACTGGTGCCCCCACTTACCTGTGCATCGAGGCTCAACGTGGTACCGGCACAGATGGTGATCAAGTTGTCGGCAGCCAACAGCAGCGGAGATGGTTCCGTGATGGTAATGGTCATGTTGGCCGTGCAGCCATCCGCGTCGCTCACGGAACAGCTGTAGCCGCCCGCCTGTAGCCCTGAAATGGCGGAGGTCGTTTCGCCACCCGGTGCCCAGAGGTAGGTGTACGGCGCGCTTCCTCCGCTCACCACGATTGCAATGCTGCCATCACTGAAGCCGCTGCAACTCACGTTCGTGCTTTGCGCTGCCAATACCAAGGTGCTGTTCTGTTGCACCAAGGTGGCTGAGGCTTGCGCCGGGCACGCATCATTGCCTTCCACCACCACATTATAGTCTCCGGCCGAAAGGCCATCCAACAGTGCGGATGCCTGGCCACCGGGGTTCCAGAAATAGAGGAAGGGACCGTTGCCACCGCTCACCACGGCTTCGATGCTGCCGTCGTTGCCGGCACAACCCGGACCGGTGGTGATGAGGTCAACTTCCAGGATGGTGATGGGCAAGGTGATGCTGGCCGAACCGTTGCATGGACCGCTCACCGTAAGCTGCACTTGGTAGGTGCCCGGCGCGCTGAACACGTGGGTCGGATTCGTGGCCGTGCTGCTGTTCGCTGCCCCGGATGCTGGATCCCCGAAGTCCCATGAACGCGATGTAGGGCATAGGCCACTATCATCCTGGAACGTGACCGAGGAGCCGTTGCAGGAGTAGGTGAAAAAGGGAAGGTTGACCGGTGCCTCACTGATGCGCACATCGTCGATGGCGATGCCATCGTATCCATTGCAGATCGTACCTGCACCGAAAATGAAGCGGAATTTCACGTTGGTTGCACCGGCCACCATACCCAGGCAGTGCGTGGCCGTGAGCCACTGGCCACTGCCATCGCCACCGGCACAATTCCCGGCAGTGGCTCCCACCCTTCCGCTCCAGCCTTGTTTGGGTTGCGCGAGGTTAAGCCCGGTGATGTTGGCGCTGTTGAACCAGTTGTTGGTGAGGCAATCGGCGTTGGTGCTGAACTGGCCTACGTTAGACCAGGACTGGCCTTCGTTCACGGAGTATTGGAAACCGAGGCCATCATAGCCCCGCTCGGTCTCCCAGAACAGCTTGAAGGAGATGTACGGAAATGCCAGGCTGGAAAGGTCGAAACAGGGACTCTCCAACCAGCTCTGTTGTCCGTTGCTGTATGCTGAACCCGTTAGTCCGCCAACACACCAACTGTTATTGCCTTCGCCTGCAGAGGAGATCAGTGCTTTTGCCGGTGTGCCCCAAGCCCAATCGCTGGCCGTCCCTCCTGCGGTCCAGGCCGGTCCGGCTTCGAAACCTTCCTGGTAAGGGAAGGTGCTGATGAGCGCACCACACTGGGCTGAAACACCGACCTGCAGGGCAGACCAGCACGCGATCGCAAGGCAGGATCTCGCGATCGACGACCGCATGAGAACACCTGTGGAAGCGAACCTTCGCCCTGGATCCGATGATGCACTGTGCCACATGCCGCTTACAGGGTACAAAGGTCGCACCTACCAACGGCGCGTGCATCAGCGCAGCAAGGTGATGGAACCACGCAGTGGGTATCGCTGACCATTCACGCCAACCGCATTCAACTCGTAGTAATAGGTCCCTTCCGGCACTCTTTCCCCGGCCAGGGTGCGGCCGTCCCACACTTGGTTCACCCGCTCCAAACGGGCGATCAATTGTCCCCAGCGGTTGTAGATGGTCATGTCCAGCGAAGTGATGCCGTTCGTGAAGAGCTCCAGCACATCGTTCACACCATCCCCGTTGGGGCTGAACACGTTGGGCACGCGGATGCCGACCTCTCCAACTTCCTCGGCCAGCACGGTGATGGTGGTTGTCGCCGTGGCATTGCATCCATCCATGGAAGCGGTGAGCAGCACATCGTACACACCGGGCTGCATGAACTGGTACTCCGGCGAGAACGCGGAGGAACTTACGCCATCACCGAAACTCCAAAAGGTGCTGGCCGTGGCCGGCTGGCTCTGGTTTGTGAAGACCACCGAAAGAGGAGCAACGCCTTGCAGGGTACTGGCTTGGAACACAGCAGTTACGGGCGAAGGCAGTACCTCCACCACTTCGGTGATGGAACCGCAGGCATTGGTGGCCACCACGCTGTAGCTGCCTGGCGCATCAAAGGAAACCTGCGCGCTGGTGCTGCCCGTGCTCCAGAGGTAAGAGTCAGCGCCACTTACGGTGAACTCCGCCACCGGGCACAAGTACTGTGTACCGGATATGCTGATCACCGGTGCGTTGGAGAAGAGCACCTCCACACTGGCCGTGGAAGTGCCGCAGGTGTTGGATGCGCTAACGGAGTAGGTACCGCTCTGCGTAACCCCGATGGTCGCATCCGTTGCGCCCGTGTTCCACAGGAAGGAATCCGCCCCGGAAGCGGTGAGCGTGGTGGAAGTACCGGTGCATGGCGCCGTGTTGCCAGAGATCTGGAGCAGGGGTGTCTGGCCCACGGAGAGTTCAAGGTCCGTGCAGACAGGTGTACCACACGCACCACTTGCACAGAACGTGAGCAGCACGGTCCCCACATCACCAGGGCCTGCCGTGTAGGTGGTACTCAGCGAACCCGGATCGCTGAAGTTACCGGTCCCACCCTGCCATTGCACGTTCACCACTGCACCCGTCGTTGCGCCTTGCAACACTGCAACCCCACCATCGCAGAGCGATCCGGAAAGGCTTGATGCGCTCACCTCAAGCGGCTCGAAGGGTGCGAGGCATCCGTTGTTCACGTAGCTCACCACCGGAACACCCGGCCAGGAGAACAGGGCGCTCGACCCATCGTTCTCCGAGGCATTCCCGCCATAGGTGCCATAAGTGTTCAGTAGTTGCTGGCGGTCGTATGTGGCGGTATCGGAGCATGCCGTGCTTTGGCGGGTGATGATCAGCGTGCGCAGGGACTCTCCCCCAACCGGTGCTGGCACCACGTCAATACCATTGTTGTGGTTCGCGAAGTGTCCGTTGGAATTACCCGCGGTCTGGTAGGTGATGTACAAGGTATCGTTGAGCGATGCGAAGGAATTGGCGGCGGTACACATGGCCGTGCTGGTTACCAGCAGCACCTTGGCTCCGGCCGGGATCACCCCGCCGGGCGGTTCGATCAAGAGCCCACAACCCGATATCGTGGCATTCAGCGTAGCGGTCAATTGGGCAGTGAGCGTGCTTTGCGTGAAGCCTCTCCACGTATTGTTGGGCCATTGCACCACGATGTCGTTCAGGGCGATCGGGGAAGGGCCTACACGGAAACGGACCATCTCGTTCTGGCCTTCCGTACTTCCGGGGCATAGGTCGATCGGGTTGCAGGCATCCACCAGGATACGCTCGATCTCCAAGCATTTGGTGGGCACCTGTGCCATGGCGAACAAGGGGACGAAAAGGCCCGCCAAAAGCAACTTGCGTGTGCCCGAGAGATATGTACGAACGTGCATGGTACTGGATGATCGAGCGCAAAGGTCGGGCAGTGGCACTACCGCAGGGTTGTGCCAAGCTCAAGGGAATATGAACAGGAGGTGGGCGCTCAGTTCATGAGGCTGCTTTCGGCCCAGAAGAAACAGCGTTCAGGCCGTTCCAACGGATGCCCGACCGGCGCGCGAAGCTCGGTGTGGAAGCGCATGCGCAGTTCTTCCAGCCCATGGTCTTCCTGCTCCATGGCATTGTGGAAACCCAGCACCATACTGAATGCCACCGAACGGAGCAGACCGGAAGCTTCGTCCGTCCAACGCTGGTGTTTGTCCGCTTTTTCAGGCATGTTCCGATCCACGCAACGCTGGTTCCACCACGCGGCTGCGCGTGCACAAAGGTATCCTCCGAGTTTGGCGCAGCTCTGCGATGCAATGCGGAACTTCGCGCTCCAGCATGGAACTGAAACGCGCACACACGGCCCCGTTGCTCAAGGATTGGATGCAACTCCCATGGAGCATCTACCGGAATGACACCAATTGGATACCACACCTGAAACAGGACGTGGAGAAGGTCTTCGATCCGGCCAAGAACAAACTGCTGAAGGATGGGCAGGTTGAACGCTGGGTCCTTTACGATGACAAGGGCCAGGCCATCGGGCGCGTCGCGGCCTTCATCAATGCGAAGACGGCCTACACGGAAAAGCAGCCCACCGGGGGTATGGGCTTCTTTGAATGCATCAACGATCAGCAGGCGGCGAACACCTTGTTGGATGCCGCTCGCGATTGGCTGAAGGAGCGCGGCATGGAGGCCATGGACGGCCCGATCAACCTGGGGGACCGCAACATGTTCTGGGGCTTGTTGATCATGAACTTCACCGATCCGCCCATCTACGGCACCAACTATAACCCACCATACTATGTGGACCTGCTGGAGAACTATGGGTTCCAGTTGTGGTTCAACCAGCTCTTCTTCAAGCGCTCGGCCCAGATCCCGGCCCAGCCCGTTTTCCACCGCAAGTACCAGCAATTGGCGGATGACCCGAAGATCAGCATGCACGATGCCGTGGGTCGCTCGGTGGAACAGATCGCACAGGATTTCTGCACCGTGTACAACGATGCCTGGGTGGACCACGAGAACCACAAGCCCATGGAGATGGCCACCGCCTTGAAGATCGTGAAGGCCATGAAGCCCGTGATGGACCGGCGCCTGCTCATCTTCATCCGCTATGAGGACCGGCCGATCGCCATGTACGTCAGCCTGCCCGAGTTGAACGAGATCTTCCGCCATGTGAACGGCGATCTCAACTGGATGGGGAAGTTGAAGTTCCTGTGGTACAAATGGCGCGGTACCGTTCAGAGCATGACCGGCATCGTGTTCGGCGTGGCCAAGGCCTGGCAAGGCAAAGGCCTCGAAGGAGCGCTCATCGTATTTGCAGAGAAGAACATCGTGGACAAAAAGTTGTACAAAGACACGGTGCTCACTTGGGTAGGCGACTTCAACCCCCGCATGGTAAAGGTCTGCGAGAACCTTGGCGCGGAGAACTACCGCACCTTGGCCACCTATCGCTACCTGTTCGATCGGAACACACCCTTCGAAAGACACCCTATCATCGAGAAGAAGTGAGGGAAGTTGCACGGACGTTTTGTGGTTCGCTCATGATCTTTACTTTTGCGCTCCCTTCAGAAAGCGCGTCAGCGTGCTGAAAGAGGCGGAAGATCCTGTAGCTCAGTTGGTAGAGCACAACACTTTTAATGTTGGGGTCCTGGGTTCGAGCCCCAGCGGGATCACTAAGAAGAAGCCTTGACCTCGGTCAAGGCTTCTTCATTCAATAGCGTTGCGGGCGAGAAGTTCATCCCGAGCGAGGCCATAGCCGAGTCGAGGGAAGCCCCAGCGGGATCACTAAAAAGAAGCCTTGACCTCGGTCAAGGCTTCTTCATTTTGACGTGTTGCCAGGGTGGAAGTTGGCCCTTACCATGCTGGTCGGCGCGTTGCCATTCAAAGTAGTTCCGAGCGTATCGCTGGTCTTTGATCAAGAACCTCGTCCAGATCCAACGACGCCATTATATTTGCGGCCCCTTGCCCAGGTGGTGAAATTGGTAGACACGCTACTTTGAGGGGGTAGTGGCCGAAAGGCTGTGCTGGTTCGAGTCCAGTCCTGGGCACTTGGTGATCGAAGCCCTGACCGCGTAGCGGTCGGGGCTTTTTCGTTCGCGCACGAGCCGAGCTTGCTCGAGCGAGAAAGCGGACGAAAAAGACCCAAGGAGCGTAGCGACCAGGGCGTGATCCACGCCACGGCCAAACCTGGTCCGACCGACCAACGGGAGGTCGATCCAGTCCTGGGCACTTGGTGATCGAAGCACTCCGGAACATTCTCGGGGACTAGGTGCAGCTATTCGAACAGCGAGTACCAACAGGACTTCCCATATGTCCCAACAGGCCAACCATATACCTGGCTACCAAGCACTTGCACTACGGATCCACCTGTCGGGGTTGTATACTTTCAGCTTTGTTCGGTAAAGCCGATCCGGGCTGATCGCTGATACACTTCGTTTCTTTCAGCTTCGGAAAAGCCCCTCTGCCATGGTTGAACGGTCCCACTCGATACATACGCTGGCAACAAGTCTTACCCTATTGGCCTTTGTCCACGGCATTGCCGTGCAAGCGCAGAACGGGCTGCCTGCTTTCCGTGAGAATGTTGGGCAGGTGGTTGACCAGGATGGCCAGGTGAACCGGAACGTTCGGTTCATGTTCAGCGTCGGAAACACACGCATCCAACTGCGCGATGGGGCGTTCAGCTACGAATGGAACATTCCGGAGCCGGCCGGCATACAGGCCGGACAGCCGCTCCACATTGATGAAGATGGACCAGTTCACCTAAGGGGAAGCCGCAACGACCACACGCCCATACGGACACAACGGATCGATGTGGAACTGGTGGGAGCTCTACCTGTTCGGCCCTTGGCCAACGGATCATGCCGTTCGGAGAAGCTATACCATGCCAAGCGATCGGGAGGATCGGTGACGGTACCGCAGAGCACCGAGGTGCGATACAACGGCATCTATCCTGGTATCGACCTGGTCTTCAAGTTGAATGCGGAGGGCGGCGCGAAGTACGATCTGGTGGTACACCCCGGGGCGGATGCCTCCCTCATCCAGCTACTTTATCACGGTGCCGACCGCAGCATTTGCAGCCCCACTTCGCTGGAGCTCCGAACAGCAGGAGGATCGATCCGCGAGACCATACCCGTGAGCTATTACACCAGCGACCGCAGTGAAGTTCCAGTCCACTTCCGCTCCTTCCCGGATGGCAGCGTTGGCTTCCAACTGGATTCCCCCCGGACCACCGATACCTTGGTGATCGACCCCTTCCCCGTTTGGGGCACCTACTTCGGCAGCAATGGCTGGGATGCAGGCTACGCGATCGCCTCCGATGCGGATGGCGTGCTGGTGGCCGGTGAAACACGCAGCACGGACAACCTGGCTACCACAGGGGCTTTCCAGCAGGAGTTGGCCGGGCAGACCGATGCCTTCCTGGCCCGCTTCGACCACGGGGGGCAATTGCAATGGTGTACCTATTTCGGGGGATCGGGCTTCGATCAGGCAACGAGCATATGCCTGTGGGAAGAGCGGATCTTCGTGGGCGGCTTCACGGAAAGTACCGACCTACCCACCACCGATGGATGCCATCAGCCGGACACCGGTGGCAACGGCGATGGTTTTCTGGCCGCTTTTTCCCTGGAAGGCTCACTTCGCTGGTGTACCTACCTGGGAGGTAACAATGCAGATGGGGTGATGGGCCTGGCTTACAGTGCCAACGCATTGCATGTTGCCGGACACACGCGAAGCGACAATGGCATTTCCACGCCCAATTCACAACAACCTGCAAGAGCGGGTGGTGCCGATGCCTTCCTGGCGAGTTTCACCCCGGACGGAGTGCGGATGTGGGGCACCTACCACGGCGGTGGCAACCTGGATATCGGTAGTGCGGTGGCGTCCAACGAGGATGGCATTTACATGGCCGGCTGGACAAGCAGTGGAAGCGGCATTGCTACGCCTGGTGTGTTCCAGTTCTTTTTCCGCGGAGGTTCCTGGGACGGGATGCTGGCCCGCTACAGCCTGAGCGGCGAGCTGGTCTGGAGTAGCTACTACGGCGGTTTCCAAGGAGACCAGGCCTACTGTGTGGGTATAGCCGATGATGGCATCTACCTCGGTGGGGCAAGCGAGAGCACTGCGTACATGAGCAGCCCGGGAGCATTCCAACCCGAGAACGGAGGAGGTGGTTGGGATGGCTTTCTGGCCAAGTTCGACCCCAACGGCGAACGGATCTGGGGAACACTCTATGGAGGTTTCGATACCGACGTGATAAACGGGCTCGCTCCGTCCGCCTCCGGTGTGCATGTCATCGGCAGCAGCAGCAGCGTGTATGTGCTCGGTAGCCCCGGCGTGCATCAGCCAGCATTTGCAGGCGGGTATGCCGATGCGTTCGTGGCCCGCTTCAACAGCAGCGGGTCGCGCATTTGGGGCAGTTACTATGGCGGGCAGTTGGGCGACTATGGCAACGGCATTGCTTTGGCGGACCAAAAGGTGCTTGCCACAGGTTACACCGCAAGCATCAGCGGTATCGCATACGGCCCCGCACACCAGCACACGATCAACTTGGAGGTGGACGCTTTCCTTGCCGAGTTCCCCATAAGCGCTGTGGGCATTGATGAACCATTGACCACCCCAGGTGATCTGAAGCTGAGCCCCTGCCCTGCTGATGAATGGGTGGACATCGTTGCGGAAGGTTTGAACGGCCCCGTGTGGCTGACCCTGACCGACGCGGCCGGCCGCACCATACTGGAGCGCTCCATCACGTTCGAGCAAGGCGTACACCGACTTGTGCTGCCCGCAATTGCGACCGGCAGTGCCTTGGTGACCCTGCGCAAAGAGGGGCTATCCTACAGCGGTAGATTACTTGTGGCAGGATCGCCGGAACGCTGATCAATAGCAACGCAGAGTTCTGATAAATAGGAACTTCTGTAACCTATGCGGAACGTTCCCGTTGGAAAGGCCGAACCAAACCTCTCCGAACATGAACCGTCTCAACTTCAGCCGTTCGCTCCTTATGAGCATGGTGGTATTGGGCGCCATGGGCGCTCAAGCCCAAACGATCGTCCCGGTGCTCCCCAGCAATGAGGAGGTGACCGTAGTGACCAACCCCTTCAGCGAAAGCCTGGGGCTGCGATTCGAGAACCTCGGCTATCGCGATAAGATCTTCGTTTCCGTCCGCCACGATAAGACGGGAGCGAAGTTCACCTCCGCGGTGTTCAACCCGCGCCAAGGTGTTACCATGGATGCCGCTGGTTTCCCGGATGGCAACTACACCATCGAGGTCTTCAGTGCAGTGAACGGCGATAACGTTGCCCGCAGTACCGCGGAGCGTCGGTCTGGCACCTCCCTGTTGGAGGTAGCTGAAGATGGCCGCAGCACGGCCGACCTGCGCTCGGCAAGCACCGAAGCAACACAGGAAGTTCGCAACCAAACGCAAGTGTTGCCCGTGCCCAGCGTGGGCCCCATCACGGTGGTGCAGAACCCCTTCAATGAAACGCTTGTTCTGCGTTTCGAGAACCTTGGCTTCCGCGACAAGATCTTCGTTTCCGCCCGCCACGACAAGAGCGGTGAGAAGTTCACCTCCGCCGTCTTCTCACCCCGCAGCGGATTGAGCATGAGTGCTTCCGAATTCCCCACAGGCACCTACACCCTCGAAGTATTCAGCGCTGAGAACGGCGAGAACATTGCCCGTGGCAGCGCAGAGCGCCAGGCCGGTGCATCCATGCTGGTGGTGAACGATGAGGAGCGCAGCAGCGGTGATACCAAGTCCATTTCGACCGCCGCCAAGACCCCCTTCACCGCCTATCCCAACCCCTTCTCCGATCGCATCAACGTGCGTTTCCAAACTGGAAAATACTCCGGTCCGGTGCGCTTGGAGTTGCGCGAAATGAGCAACGGCCAGCTGGTGATCAGCGCAGTGGTGGACCCCAAGGAGATCGCCAACTTCTCCACCGGTGATGTGCCTGCCGGGCGCTACCTGCTGGAAGTGCGCAACGCAAGCACCAACGAATTGTATGGCGCCGTGCAGATGCGCAAGTGATCACGGAGCACGCACATGACAAGGGCCACCCGCAACGGTGGCCCTTGTTGCGTTCCATGGCATGCTGATGCCTGTAAGCACGGCTACCTTTGGCCGCATGAAAGGCCCCTTGAGCGACTTGCTGGTGGTGGAAACAGCGGCAGTGCTTGCCGGGCCGGCGGTGGGCATGTTCCTGGCGGAACTGGGCGCGCGGGTGGTGAAGCTGGAGAATGCCCGGACCCGTGGTGATGTTACCCGGCAATGGAAGCTGAAGAGCGAGGACCCATCCTCTCCGGTCAGTGCCTATTTCAGTTCGGTGAACAATGGCAAAGAGCACCAGCAGGTGGACCTCAAGAGCGATGCGGGAAAGGGCATATTGGATGCGCTGCTCGCGAAAGCCGACGTGCTGATCACCAACCACCTGCAGGCCGACAGTGAGAAATTGGGCTTGACCCGTGAGCGTATCCGTACGCTGAACCCGAAGCTGATCCACGGCCACATCAAAGGCTTCGCCGATCAAGCGGAGCGTCCTGCCTTCGACGTGGTATTGCAGGCTGAGACCGGCTACCTGAGCATGACGGGCAGTGAGCGCGGTGAACTGGCCAAGCTGCCGATCGCCTTGATCGATGTGCTTGCCGCGCACCAGCTGAAGGAAGGTTTGCTCCTGGCACTCCTTCAGCGCGAGCGTGACGGCCAGGGAAGCTACGTGGAGGTATCCCTGGAGGAAGCCGCCCTTACCGGGTTGGTGAACCAGGCCAGCAACTACCTGATGGCCGGACACATTCCAGGTCCGTTGGGAACGTTGCATCCGAACATTGCGCCCTACGGTGAACTATTCACGTGCAGCGACGGCGGTCGCATCATCCTTGCCGTGGGCAGCAATGCGCAATTCGAAGCCTTGTGCGAGGTGCTGGACCGCAAGGAACTGTACGCCGATGAAGCCTACCGCACCAACACGGAGCGCGTAAGGCATAGGAAAGTGTTGGCCGAAGCTTTGAACGAGGCCATTGCACAACGCACACGAACGGAAGTGCTGGAAGCGCTGATACGAGCGGGTGTGCCAGCCGGAGCGGTACTGGGCATGGATGAAGTGCTGGCCGGCCCGACAGCGCAGCGGATGGTGCAGGGATCGATGATCGATGGAGTGCCTACGCGTCGCATCCGGGGCAACGCCTTCCGGATCTCCCCGCTTTGATCATGCTTTGCTGCGCTGCTTCTGCAGGGCATCCTTCAGGATGGGCACCAAACGGCGGGCTTCGTCATCGGTAAGCCCTTTTCCGAACACCACTTTCCGCCCCAGGTATTCAAAGCCCAATCGCTCTCCCCCGATCACCCAGATACTGTCGTTCCACTGCCACTTCCAGGAGCTGCGATCCACGTTGAGCAGCCCGAGTTTCTGGATGTTGTCCACGAAATGATCGCTTGCCTTGCCGTAGCCGAACAGGCTGTCCTTCACGGTCAGCGTACCATCCTTGATGCGCCAGAGCTCGAAGCCCTTCAAGCGCCACAGGGTTGCCTTGCCGATCTTCAGCATGAAGTAGGCCCAAAACGCCAGGAAAACCAGCAGGTATTGCCTCAAGGGATCACCGACTTGGAGTTCGGTGCGCGCCACCATGATGTAGATGCCGCAAAGCAGCCAGGTGATGGTCCAGGTGACCAACAAGGTTTCGCGCCCTTTGCTTGGGCGTGCACTGATCACTACGCTTGTGCGCCCATCACGGCGGTCCACGCTCACACGTTCACTGAGGTATTCCATCAGCCATTGATCTCTTCCACCACTTGCCTGTAAAGGGCTTCGTACTGCGGCAACACCAGCTGCAAGTCGAAGCGCCTGGCCTGTTCCAAGGCCCCGTTCCGATAGCGTTCTCGGCTTTCAGCGGTCGCCAGAATGTCGTAGGCATTGTTGGCCATGCCGTCCACATCGCCCACCGGGTTCAACAGCCCGCTAACGCCGTGAATGTTCACTTCGGGCAAACCACCGGTATCGCTGCTCACCACGGGCACACCACTGGCCATGGCTTCCAATGCGGCAAGGCCGAAACTCTCGCTCTCGCTGGGTAGCACGAAGAGGTCAGTACTTGCCACGATCTCCTCCGGCCGGGTCATCTTGCCCAGGAACTGGATCGCATCGCAGGTGCCCATCTGGCGGCAGAGGTTCTCAATACGCTGACGGTCGGGACCATCACCGATCAGGAGCAGGCGCACGGGAAGCTGCTTGCGCAAGAGCTGGAACATGCGCACCACATCCTCCACCCTTTTCACCGGCCTGAAGTTGGACACGTGCGAAAGGAGCAGCTCGCCATTGGGGGCATATCGCAAGCGTACCGCGGGATCCGGACGTTGACGGTACTGCTCGATGCAGACGAAGTTGGGAATGACGTGTATGCCCGGCCCTCCTTGATCGGCGTGCTTCAAGGGGAAGTGCTTGTAGGTATCGCGCTTCAAGCTCTCACTCACAGCGGTGACCGCGTTGCTGCGATCCATGCTGTAGGTGATGACCGGCTCGAAACTCGGATCACGTCCAACCAGGGTGATGTCCGTTCCGTGCAGCGTGGTGATGAAGGGCACGAAGATGCCTTGTGATGCCAGGATGCGCTGCGCCATCCAAGCGGCGCTGGCATGGGGAATGGCGTAGTGCACATGCATCAGGTCGAGCCCTTCGAACTTGGCCACGTCCACCAGTTTGCTGGTAAGCACCAGCTCGTACGGTTGATAATCGAACAAGGGATAATCGCTCACCCGCACTTCGTGGTAGAACACGTTGGGATGATCACGCAGGCGAACCGGTCTGTCATAGGTGATGAAGTGCACCACATGCCCCTTGTCAGCGAGGGCCATACCCAGTTCCGTGGCCACCACGCCACTACCTCCGAAGGTGGGATAACATACGATACCGATACGCATGGATGGGAAAGGGGGTGAACAGCGCTTTGCCGGTGTGCAAAGGTGCGGAACATGGGCGGGAAGTACCGCAACGAAAAGCCGCAGAGGACCGGGATCCCCTGCGGCTTTGCGCATTGGTATGACCAGCACTAGCTGGGCATGCCGTACTTGTTCATCCAGTCGCGGAATTCACCAGCGGCCTTGATGTTGCTTTCGCGCACTTGGGCCCAGTTCACATCATCCGCATCGGTGATCTGCTTGATGGTGCGATCCAGACGCTCCAGGCCTTGGGCCAGTTCAGATGCACGGGTGCTATCGGCTTTCTTGTCAGCAGCGCTGCGGGTGCCGTCCTTCAGGCGGCCACGAACACTCTCCAGTTCAGCCACGAGCTTGGCGCGCAGGCCGTTCAGGTTCTCCACGGTACCTGCACGTTCAGCAGCAGGGGTCGTGTAGGTGCGGGTCCAGGGATCCACGGCGGTCATGGTACCAGTGCCATCGGCACCGTTCGCACCATCAGTACCTGCATTGGCGCCGTCAGCACCATCGCCGTCCATGCCGCTGTGGTCATGCCCTTCGTGGCCATCACCACCAGCATGTCCATCAGCATCATTCTGTGCGGCATCGGCACCGGTGGTAGCGGCGTCACCAGCCGTATCGGCAGCTTCTCCGTTGCAACCCGAGCAGCCTGCGCCGAGCGAGGCAACGAGGAGGAATGCAAGTGATGGCAGCATGATCCGTTTGAAAAGGGAAGGCTTGTTCATGGTTCGATGTGGTGTTTGGTGATCGAAAGTGCCGAAAGGTAACCATCCCTCCATCAATGATCCTCTGCCAATGCGAAACAATCACAGCCCAAAGCCCCATCAACAAAGCTTTTCAGCACCTGCATTTCCTGCTTGGAGCGACGCTTACCCTCTTGCGCCAACAGCCAAAGGACCAAGGCAAGAAATGGTGTTGGCAGGGCAGCCCACCAGCCCCAGGCAAAGGCTCCTACGATCTGCTGCGAAGTGCCCATGGATATACCGAGCAGTGCGATCACGCAAAGAAAAATGTAGCCCCCGACGAAGAGCATCCAAATGGTGGGCATGGGGCCGATCTGGCATCGTACCATGGTCTCTTGCGATCGCCCAGGTTCCTGTACGACCTCCAGATCGATGTCCATCTGCGGTGTCCACGAGTGCTGATCAGTGTGCTTGAACAGGAGCGACAGATGATCTCCCGTACCCGTTAGCCGAAGACCCTGCGGGTTATCATCCCGCACGCGGTCCCGTATGCGCTGTTTGATGACCTCCGGAGTTAGCGGGGTGCGGAACCTGAACCGGGGCCTGAACTCGAGATCGCTCATGCCGCTGAAGATGCGCTGATCAGCAGCGTGAAAGCCTGACGCCGATCAGTTGGGCTCCGGAGCCGAGCGCGGGTGGTACCTTTGGCGCATAGTTCCGAGCCATGAGCACTTCCTTGATCACCGTACTGCTTGCCGTGGGTTTCCTCGGTCTCGCTTTCGCCGGCATTGCCGTGAAGATCTGGGCGAAAAAGGGCGGCGAATTCGCTGGTACCTGCGCCAGCAACAACCCGGTGTTGCAGGAAGAAGGCGCCTCTTGCGGACTCTGTGGAGCGCGACCCGAAGAGAAGTGCAAGCGCGACGATACTGCCAACGCCGCCTGACCAACTGCTTGTTCGCGGAATGAGCAAGACGAACGCGGCCAAGGATAAGGGCCACGATCTTGTGGAACATGCCGACCTATCCGGAACCGATTCGAATTCCGAAGGTCTTCTTGCATCCACGTACAGCCACTGCACCTTCTCCAACTACGACCTGAAACAGGCCGACCTGAAGGGCAAGGTCTTCGAGGAGTGCTGCTTCCGGGATTGCGATCTGAGCCTTGCGGAGATCACACGCACCTCGTTCCGGAAGGTCCGCTTCGAGCGCTGCAAATTGCTGGGCCTGCGTTTCGACCAGTGCCACACCTTCCTGCTGGAGTTGGAATTTACCGCATGTCTGCTGGACCTGGCATCCTTCCACGGGTGCAGCTTGAAGCGCACCAAGTTCCTGGACTGCCGCCTGCGCGAGACCGACCTCTCCGCTGCGGACCTGCGCGAAGCCAGTTTCAGCGGCAGCGATCTGGGCGGCGCCATCTTCGAGCGCACCGTGCTAGAAGGTGCCGACCTGCGTACGGCCCGGCATTACACCATAGACCCGGCCAACAACAGGATCCGTAAAGCGCGCTTTTCGCGGGATGGGTTGGAAGGGCTGCTCGGCAACACCGGCATCCTCATCGAGGACTGATCACGGCTTTTCGCCAGGCCAGTTGCGCGTGGTCCACACCGCATAGCCGCCCTTGCTGTCGTCCATGATCAGGTAGGCCTCCACTTCAGGATGCCGACCCAACCAAACCTGCGCATCCTCGGGTCCAAGCACCAGCATGGCCGTCGCCAGGGCATCGGCGGTGGCACAATCATCCGCAATGATGGTGGCGCTCAGCAGCGCGTTCATAGCAGGCCGTCCGGTGCGCGGATCGATCGTATGGCCATAGCGGCTACCGTTCACCTCAATGAACTTGCGGTAGTTGCCGCCTGTGGCCAGGCTCCGGTCCGCCAAGGGGACCACGGTCTGTTGCACGTGTGCATCACCTTCCACCGGTTTGTCGATCTGTATGGTCCACACACCACCGCGATCGTTGAAGCCGCGCGCCCGCACTTCGCCCCCCACCTCCACCATGTAGTGCTGAATGCCGCGCTGCTCCAGCAATTGCACCAGGACATCCACGGTGTAGCCTTGTGCTATGCCGTTGGGGTCGAATTGAACACCGGGAACAAGACGGACAAGACGGCTCCAGTCAATGATCCCTCTTGCGCTCGTATCAAGCCGTATTTTCTGAAACCCTACAAATCCGAGAAGACTGTCGACGGGAACTTCCCGATCTATAATTGTCCGTACCGACCCAAACCCGTATGCATCGACAAGAGGTTTAATTGTCGGATCAAAAGCTCCATTGGTGATTTGCCAAATATGCTGCGACCTAATGAACACCACTTGTACATGGCGATCAGCAAATACATGCTGCTCATCACTAACTCGGTTCCAACGAGAGATCAGAGAGGTGGTATCCCATAAACTGAGACTTGCGTCGATAATCTTGAATAGACTGTCGACCGGACCACTCAGATCGCGCTGCAAGCTGTCTATGTATTTGATGGTGAAGGTGCTGCCCTGGGCTTCTCCCTTCAGGGTTACCAGTTCGCTTTTGGGGTCGGTGCAGGCAACAAGGAGAACTGTTGCGAGCAGGAACAGAAAGCCCCGCACTGGGCGGGACTTCTGAGGATGGGGTTGAACACTTGCGTGTTGCATCGATCTTATATGGTGTCGGCGGCTCGACAGGCAAGATGCCTGTCGTACCTAGCCTCCGAAATCGTCGAAGCTCACGTTCTCCTTGGGTACACCCCAATCGTCCACCATCTTCAGCACGGCGGCGTTCATCATGGGCGGGCCACAGAAGTAGAACTCGATGTCCTCGGGTGCTTCGTGCTTCTTCAGGTACTGGTCGATCACGGCCTGGTGCACGAAACCGGTGAAGCCATCGCCTTCGGGATCGTTCACGTCCTTCTTCACCTTCCAGTTGTCCTCCGGAGCGGGTTCGCTGAGCACCACGAAGAACTTGAAGTTGGGGAACTCACGTGCGATGCTGTTGAAATGCTCCAGGTAGAAGAGCTCGCGCTTGCTGCGGCCACCGTACCAGTAGGTCACCTTGCGGCCGCTCTTCAGCGTGTGGAAGAGGTGGAAGAGGTGCGAGCGCATGGGGGCCATGCCGGCACCTCCGCCGATGTAGAGCATTTCGGCTTCGGTCTCCTTGATGAAGAATTCGCCGTAAGGACCGCTGATGGTGACCTTGTCGCCGGGCTTGCAGTTGAACACGAAGCTGGAGCAGATGCCGGGGTTCACGTCCATCCAGCCGTTCTTGGCACGATCCCAGGGCGGGGTGGCGATGCGGATATTCAGCATCACAATATTGCCCTCGGCCGGGTGGTTGGCCATGGAGTAGGCGCGGAAGATGGGCTCGGGATTCTTCATCTTCAGGTCCCAGAGCTTGTACTTGTCCCACTCGCCCTTGAAGTCCATGGGGTCGCGGCCCAAGGCCTGAAGTTCCGGGTGCGCCGTGATGTCGATGTTCTTGAAATCCACTTCGCAGGGGGGCACGTCCACCTGGATGTATCCACCGGCCTCGAAGTGCAGGGTCTCACCCGGCGGCAGTTTCACCACGAACTCCTTGATGAAGCTGGCCACGTTGTAGTTGGAGACCACTTCGCATTCCCACTTCTTGATGCCGAAGATCTCCTCGGGCACCTTGATGACCATGTCGTTCTTCACCTTCACCTGGCAACCCAGGCGCCAGTTATCGGCAATGGCCTTGCGGCTGAAGTAGGGTGCCTCGGTGGGCAGGATCTCACCACCACCTTCCATCACCTGGCACTTGCACATGGCGCAGGTACCGCCACCACCACAGGCGCTGGGCAGGAAGATCTTGGCTTCGCTGAGGGTGCTGAGCAGGGTGCTGCCGGCTTCCACCTCGATGGTCTTCTCCCCGTTGATGGAGAGTTTCACCAGACCGCTGGGGCTGAGCTTCGCCTTGGCGAACAGCAGCAGGCTTACGAGCAGCAGCGTAACGACCAGAAAAACGGCTACGGTAACAAGGATCGTTGTCATGATCAGATCTTGATGCCCATGAAGGCCATGAAGGCCATACCCATGAGTCCGGTGATGATGAAGGTGATGCCCAGGCCACGCAGCGGTGCCGGGATGTCGCTGTAACGGAGCTTCTCACGGATGGCCGCGATGGCCACGATGGCGAGGAACCAGCCCACGCCGCTGCCCAGTGCGAAACTGCTGGCCTCGGCGATGTTGCTGTACTGGCGCTCCTGCATGAAGAGCGCGCCGCCCAGGATCGAGCAGTTCACAGCGATCAGTGGGAGGAAGATGCCCAGTGCGCCGTAGAGCGCGGGTGCGAACTTCTCAACCACCATCTCCACCAACTGCACGATGGAGGCCACCACGGCGATGAACATGATGAAGGCCAGGAAGCTCAAGTCCACTTCCGCCAAGGACGGAGAGATCCAAGAAAGGGCGCCGGCCTTGAGGACGTAGTTCTCCAGCAGGTAGTTCACCGGCACGGTCACTACAAGTACGAAGATCACGGCGGCACCGAGGCCCACGCCGGTCTTCACGGTCTTGCTTACAGCCAGGTACGAGCACATACCCAGGAAGTAGGCGAAGATCATGTTCTCGATGAAGATTGCCTTGACGAAGATGTTTACGAGGTTCATGGCGTGCGGGACTTAGGCTTGCTCAATGAGCTTCGTGTTACGGGCGCGCTGGATCCAGATTATGATACCCACGATCACGAGCGCCATGGGGGGCAGGATCATCATGTTGTTGTTCATGTATCCGAATGCGTAGAGGCGGGTCTTCTCGGCGGCATCGCCCAGGATGGGAACACCGAAGAGGCTGCCGCTACCGAAGAGCTCGCGGAAGAAGGCCACCGCCACCAGGATCCAGGCATAACCGAGGGCGTTACCGAAGGCATCCAGCGCACTGGGACCGGGCTTGTTGCCCATGGCGTAGGCCTCGAAACGGCCCATGATGATGCAGTTGGTGATGATGAGGCCCACGTAAACACCCACCTGCTTGGCCACGTCGTAGACGAAAGCCTTCAGCACGTTGTCCACGATGATCACCAGGCCGGCCACCACCACCAGCTGCACGATGATGCGGATCCGCGAAGGGATCACGTTGCGCAACAGGGAGATGATGACGTTACCGGCCAACATCACGGCCATCACGCTGGCGCTCATCACCAGCGCGTTCTCCAGCTTCACGGTGATGGCCAATGCGGAGCAGATGCCCAACACCTGCACGGTGATGGGGTTGTTGTCGTTCAGCGGATCGGTGATCAGCTTGCGGTTCTTCTTGCTGAAAAGCCCTTCGGACTTGGCAGCTACCGGCGCGGTGCTGGTGCTCATAGTACCTCCGTTTGTTCTTGTTCAACGATCACCTCCTCCACTTCCACCACCTCGACCTTGGGGGCCGACACGATGGAGCTGAGGTAGGCATGATAGACCTTGAGGCTGCGGCTCAGCATCTCGCCAACACCGTCGCTGGTGATGGTGCCACCGCTGATGCCATCAACGCCATGCGGGTCGGTGGTCTCGCTACCGCCCTTGTAGACCTTGATGCTGGTGAAGCCCCCCTGCTCGTCCACGAAGGTCTTGCCAGGGAACTGCTTGGTGAAGATCGGCGTGGAGATCTCGGCACCCAGACCCGGGGTCTCACCCTGGTGATCGAAGGTGCTGCCCACCACCGTGCGCCCGTCGGCTGCCACGGCAACGTAGCCCCAGATGGGACCCCACAGGCCCGTACCCACCATGGGCAGGATGTACAGGGGCTGGCCATCCTGCTCGGCCACGTACAAGGGGTAGAGCATCTGGTCGGCAGTGATCACGCGGGCCTTCTCGTCCTTGTACTGCTTGCGCACGTCCAGTTCAAAGGCATCACCTTCCACTTCCTTGCCTTGGGCATCCACCATGCGGGTCTCCTTGATGAGCTCTTCATAGCGCGCAGGGGCATCATCGCGGCTCACCTTCACGTTCATGGCGGCCAGGATGTTCTGCATTTTCTCTCGGCGCACGTTCTCGGCCTGGAAGGGCTTGAGCTGCATGTAGGTGAACGCGAGCAGGGAACCCACCACGGCCACCATGATGATGGCGAAGGTGAAGGTGAACGAATTGCTGTTCTTGTCGATTGCCATGGTTCCTTGCGGTTAGGCGGTTTGCAGCGTGGCGCGCTTCAGGCGGCGGTTGATGTTGGCCTGCACCACGTAATGGTCGATCAAGGGCGCCATCACGTTCATGAAGAGAATGGCGAGCATCATGCCCTCGGGGTAGGCCGGGTTCACCACGCGGATGAGGATGGCGAGCAGGCCGATGAGGAAGCCGTAGATCCACTTGCCGGTGTTGGTCTGCGTGGCCGTTACGGGGTCTGTTGCCATGAAGACCAGACCAAAGAAGAAGCTGCCGAGCATGAGCTGGTGCAGCATGGGGATCTGCATGTAGGCGTTGCCCACCATGGGGCCCACCCAGTTGAAGATGCCGGCCATGGCCAGACCGCCGAGGAACACGCTGAGCATGATGCGCCAGCTGCCAACGCCGGTGATCAGCAGGATGGCCGCGCCGATCAGGCAGGCTACCACACTGGTCTCGCCGATGCTACCGGCCTCAAAGCCCCAGAAGCTGTCCATCATGGGCACCACACCGGCCATGTTGCCCGATGCTGCGTGGCCCATGCTGGTGGCACCGCTGAAGCCGTCCACCACGGCCTGTCCGTCCGTGCTCACCCACACCTTGTCTCCACTGAGCATGGTGGGGTATGCGAAGAAGAGGAAGGCACGCGCGGTAAGTGCCACGTTCAGGATGTTCATGCCGGTGCCTCCGAAGACCTCCTTGCCGATCACCACGGCGAAGGCGGTACCGATGGCCACCATCCACAGGGGCGTACCCACGGGCATCACCAAGGGGATGAGCATTCCGCTCACCAGGAAACCCTCCTGAATGGGGTGACCCTTGATGGAGCAGAAGAGGAACTCGATTCCCAGCCCCACACCGTAGCTCACTACCACGATGGGCAGCACCTTGATGGCGCCGAATAGGAACTTCTCCCAGAAACCATCGCCCAGGGCGGTGAACTCACCGATGGCGAGGTAGTGCTGGTGCCCCACGTTCCACATGCCGAAGAGCAGGCAAGGGATCATGGCGGTGATCACCAAGCTCATGGTCCGCTTCAGGTCGATGCCATCGCGGATGTGTGCGCCTGAAGTGGTGGCGTGGCCCGGGGTGAACAGGAAGGTCTCCAGACCATCGAACACCCAGTGCAGTTTCTCCAGTTTGCCCCCCTTGCTGAAGGTGGGCTTCACGCTGTCCACCAGATTACGTAGTGCTTTCACGGTATTGACGGCTTAGGTGGTTTCCTTGATCAGAGCATCGAGGCCTTGGCGCACGATGCTTTGGGAGTTGATCTTGCTGGTGCACACGAACTCACAGAGCGCGAAGTCCTCGGGTGCTACTTCGTAAAGCCCGAGCTTCTCCATTTGTTCGATGTCGTTCATCAGGATGGCCTTCAGCAGGTGCACGGGGTAGATGTCGAAAGGGAACACCTGCTCGTACTGGCCGCTCATCACGAAGGCACGCTCCTCGCCGTTCTGGCTGGAATCCATGGAGTAACGCTTGCCTGGCATGACCCAGGTGGGGAAGCTGCGGCTTGCGCTGAACTTGTCGAAACCGGGGCTGGCCCAACCTTCGGTGATGAAGAACTTGGGCTCATCGCCTTCGGGGATCAGCGTCACCTGGCCGTGGTAGAAACCGAGGTTGCCCTCCGCTCCAACGCGATCACCGGTGAGCACGTTGCCACTGATGATGCGGGTCTTCTCCCCCACTGCACCGGCGATGTCCTTCAGCGGGGCACCAATGATGGTGCGGTAGTACTTGGGATTCTTGGCATCGCTGCCGGTGAGGGCCACGGTGCGGCTGGCATCGAAGTGGCCGGTGCGGAACAGGCGACCGATCATCAGCACGTCCTGCACGCTGCAGGTCCACACCACTTCACCTTTGTTGATCGGGTCGATGTGGTGGATCTGCACGCCCACATTACCGGCCGGGTGTGGTCCGCTAACGGTATGGCGCACCACGCCTTTGGCATCGAGGAATTCGCGAGCGGCGGTTTTGGGGTTCACCGCCAGGTTCACTTTGCCTTTGGTGAGCTTGGCCAGCGCATTGATGCCCGCCTGGAAGTCGTCACCTTGGTTGCGCACCACGAAGTCGAGGTCGGCACCCAAGGGGTTGCTGTCGAAGCAGGAGATGAAAATGGCCTTGGGCTCCTGAGCCGGGTTGGCCACCACATCGAAGGGACGCTGGCGGATCACCGGCCAAACGCCGCTGGAAAGGAGCTTTTGGATGACCGTTTCGCGGTTCATGGTGCTGGCATCGCCGGCACCGAAGTCCTCATACTGGATCTGCGCATCGGCCAACACCCGCACTTCGAGCACTTTGCGCTTCTCGCCGCGCACCACATCGGCCACCTCGCCACTTACCGGGCTGGTGTAGAGCACGCGCTCATTGTACTTGTCTGCGAAGAGCGGTGATCCGGCCTTCACGCGGTCGCCGGGCTTCACCAATACTTTGGGCACAAGGCCGTGGAAGTCGGTCGGTTTGATCGCGATGACCTTCGCGGGATCGGTCTGTACAAGGACCTTCTCAGCTTCGCCTACCAGGCGGATATCGAGGCCTTTACGGATCCTGATGCTCTTGGACATGGGTTGCAAGTACAATGGCCCGGCTGGTTTCGGGCGCGGCAAAAGTATGTTCCGGGACATAAAGTTCACAGGCCATTCACCGCATCGTAAGCCATTGGTGCGGAAAGCCTGCCGGGCCGGGCATTCCTGGCATCCGAGGCCCACTTCACAGAAGCGATGCACAGGCAATGGGTAACTTGCGCCGACCTTGCGCATGCTATTCCCACTCCTCGCCCTGCTGCCCCTGGCGTGCACCAGCCTGCACAGCGCCACTTCGGGCTCCGACCGCAACTCCAGCGACTACTGGACCAACAAAGTACCCTTGCGGTACGAGGACCATACCTACAGCTCCACGGTACGCACCGTTCAGCTTTTCAAGGAAGGTTTCGAGCTTGCCCCGCCGGTGATCGAGTTGGGCAGCGAGGAGGGACTCATCCTCCGCTTCGACGACCTTTCTCCCGACCCGCAGTACCTCTCCTACACCCTTGTGCATTGCGATGCCTATTGGAAGCCGAGCGACCTGATGCCCGGCCAATACCTGAGCGGCGCCCTGAACGACTACCTGCCACCGGCCCGCCAGAGCTTCAACACGCTGCAACCCTTCCTGCAATACGATGTGCGGATACCCAACGACATCATGCGGATCTCTCGCAGCGGCAACTACCTGCTGAAGGTGTACCGCGATACCGATGAGAACGACCTGGTGCTGACGCGCCGCCTGATGGTCTATGAGCAACGTGCACGCATCGATGCCCGCATCCAAGCCACCCGGCAGGTGGACCTCCGCGACCAAGCGCAGCAAGTGGACCTCTCCGTGCAGCATGGCGAGTTGCCCGTGCAGGACCCCTTCGCGGAGATCCATATCGCCATGTTGCAGAACATGCGTTGGGACGAGCTGCGCACCGGCTTCAAGCCCCGCTTCGTGCGTGGCACGGACCTGATCTACGATTTTCCTGAACAGGGCCTCTTCATGGGCGGCAACGAGTACCGCAACTTCGACCTGAAGGACCTGCGCTTCACCACCCAACGAGTGGCCCGGATCGAGCATGGCGTTGGGCAGGGCGTGTACCAGGCCCACCTCACCGCAGAGCCCAAGCGCAACATCCGCGTCTACTTCGATCAGCCGGACATCAACGGCCGCTTCTTCGTGCGCAACGATTTCTTCGACGGCGACCCCTTGGGGGCCGACTACGTGAACGTGCACTTCACGCTGCCCATGCCCGGGCCACTGGCCGATCCGGTATACGTGTACGGCGCCTTCAGCGACTGGCAATGCCGCAAGGAGTACCGCATGGAATGGAACGCCGAACGCAAAGCCTACACCCTGGCCGCGTTGCTGAAACAAGGCTTCTACGATTTCGCTTACGTGACCGTGCCCTACGGATCCACCAAGCCCGACCTGGGCGCGATCGATGGCGACCACTTCCAAACGGAGAACGACTACTTGGTGCTGGTGTACTTCAGCGATCGGCAGCAGCGCTGCGACCGCCTGGTGGGCGTGCGTTTCCTGAACAGTCGCAGAGGCTGAGCGGATCTACCGGCCGGCCACCACACGGAAGGCATTGCCCGCTGCGGTACGCACGAGGTAGGTAGCGGTCCTAGAGGATCACCGCACAATGCGCAACACCTGATTCTTCCGCAGCGATGTGGAGAAGAGCAGTTCCTTGCGGCCTGTACCCGCGCGCAGCACCACGCTGGCGGTGTTGGGTGGCACGCGTCCTTCGTTGTGGGCCACCACCAGCAGCACGTTCTCACCGGGTTTCAGGTCCACGCGGAGTTTGTGGCGTTTGCGGCCAAGCTCATGCCCCACCAGCACCGGACGGCCGTTCACGAAGATGCTCAGGGTATCGCCATCGTACTCGGCATTGTCCCAGAGCCACAGGGTGATGCGCTCCTTACAGGCCGCAATGGTGGCGAGCGTATCGGTGCTGCGTCCGGCGTACTCCACCGGTGGCGGTGGAAGCGTGGGCATCACAGCGCGTTTCAAGCCAAGGTGGAAACGGACCACCAGGGCCAGGTGATCGTGCGTGGCGGTGGCCAGCGTGGTATCCGGGCCAGCGGATAACCGGGTACTGAAGGCGACCTGCCGTTGCAGGTGTGTCACATAGCGCAGCCCGAACTCCACTCGGTGGCGGCCCTCCTGTTTCACGATCACGGCCTCGGGCGAGAGGTAGGTGCGCTGCATGGCGGTGGCACTGGTCAACGCCTGGAAAGCGCCTTGCCGCGAATCCCGTGTATCGCTTCCCTGAAAGGCGAGACCAATGCCCAAGCCGGCACGCACACTGGTTTTCAAGCGGGGATCCAGCGGTCGCTGCCAGAAGGCACGCAGCTCGGCACGACGCGTAAGGTGGTACACATCGTAGTCGAAGACCCCGTTGGTGAAATCGTAGCCGTTGATGGCGAGCACACCCAAGGCCGCCAATCCCACCTTTTCCCGATAGGTCCATGAGCCCCCCAGATCCAGCGTGCCGGCGAAGAAGGGCCGTGTGGCGAAACGCACACCGCTGATCGCCTCCACTTGCGGCAGGCCCACACCCAGGTTGATGCCGACGATGGGCCGAAAGGGCAACGCACCATCCTGTGCTATGAGCGAACCCGCAGCAAGTACCACTGCGAAGCATAGGGATCGCGGGAACATGGCGGCAAGTTACCGGCCTCCGGGGCAGTACGATCACTCCACCACAACACGCGCGCTGCGCCGCCCGTTGCGGGTCTGGAGCAACACGGTATACAGGCCACGCTCGGCACCGGCCCAATGCAGCACCACGCGCTCCCGCTCGATCCGGGCATCCACATGCACCATTCGGCCTGCGGCGTCCAGCACTTCCACGGCCAGCACATCCTGCAGGTCCAATGTGCTGTGGTCCGTGCTGGGGTTGGGGTACGCGCGTACCGCAACGGCCTGTTGGTCAAGCTCCTCCACGCTCACTTGCTGCCCAGTGCCGGCGAAGGCCATGCGGCGCAGGCTGATCTCATTGCCGCCCCAGAGGGATTGCACGGTGACCACCACCTTCTTCACACCGAGCACCTCCGTTGGAAGATCCACCACCTGTGGGGTAAGCACCGAAGAGACGGCTTGCGGGAAGCTCACATTGGTGGTGGAGATGACCTGGTCCATGGCGTTGTAGAACACCAGTTGCGCATCCCGCAGGCTGTGGTTGAGCTCGAACGTGAAATAGGCGTTCCAGAGCAGCATGCGCGAGACCGAGGTGCTGTTGACGAAGGTGTAGGTGATGCTGCCCTGCCACTGACCCAACGCGCTCACGTAACCGATGCCCTGCGAGAAATTGCTGCTGGGTGAGAAGGGGAAGGTGGTGCTGGTGGTGGTGGCCGGCGAGATGTTCGCGATCAGGTTGTCCACATGCGGCGTGCTGCCGAAGGAGTTCAGGGTGGAAGTGACCGAAAGCGGGGCGATGGTGGTCTGGGCCAGGCCGCACACGGCGATCAAGTTGGCAAGTACCAGCAGGGTGTAGTGTCTTTTCATGGTGGGCCGAAAGTACATGTGCCTTGCCCGCTCCTACCCTTTGCTTTCGTGCATGAGGCCTGTGGATTAGCAGGTGTGGCTCTTCACCCGATCCGCGCACACGGCCGCACCGGTTCGCAAGGTGTACACTGCAAGGATCTGCGGATCAGCGCCACGTTCGTCGCACTTCGAGCTGCGCGATCGGAGCATATCGCTCAAGCCTGATGCGGCACCGGAGCGGCTTCACCCTCCAAGGCGGCCGGACGGGATACGGCTGTTCCCTCACGCACATAGGGGCGGATGATCAAGCGGATGGTGTTCTTCCAACTGAGGTACTTCCAAGCCCAGTTCACCAGCACCATGATGCGGTTGCGGAAGCCCACGAGCTGCACCACGTGCACCAGCATCCAGAGCAGCCAGGCGAACACACCTCCGTAGCTCCGTCCGCCCATTTCCACCACGGCACGACCGCGCCCGATAACGGCCATGCTCCCTTTGTCCAAGTAGGTGAACGGCCGGGCTGCCTGCCCGTTGGAAGAGCGCAGGAGGTTGGCCACCAGGTGGCGGCCTTGCTGAATGGCCACGGTGGCCACTTGGGGATGTCCTTTGGGCCAGGCGTCCCCTTCCTCCATCAAAGCGATATCGCCCAGTGCGTATACGCCAGGATATCCCTGCAACTGGTTGGTGCGATCGACCGTGTAGCGGTGTGCGCGCTCGTTCACGGCCTTGTCCAATCCGGGCACGAGCACCCCTTTCACACCGGCCGCCCAGATCACGGTATTGGTCTCCAGCACGGTGCCATCGGCGAGGGTGATGTGGTCCGGGTCGCCACCGGCCACGCGTGTATTCAATTGCACTTCCACACCCAGTTCCTGCAGGTAGCGCAATGCGTTGGCGCTGCTCTTCTCGCTGAAGTTCTTCAGCACCCGGTCGTTGCTGTCGATGAGCACGATGCGCATCAACTCGCTGTCCATTTCGCGGTACTCACGCTTGAGCACCGTGCGCCGGATCTCGGCCAAGGCACCGGCCAGTTCCACGCCGGTAGGCCCGGCACCCACGATCACGAAGTTGAGGCAGCGGCGCAGGTCGTTCTCTTCGCGCAGCACCATGGCCCGCTCGAACTCCTGCAGGAAATCGCTGCGGATGTCCAGCGCCTGGCTGATGCTCTTGAGCTGCATGGCCACCTCGGCCAGCTGCTGGTTGCCGAAGAAGTTGGTGGTACTGCCCAGGGCGAGCACCAGGATGTCGTACTCGAACTCGCCCACGTTGGTGCGCACCACCCGGCGCTCGGGCAGCACCTCCTGCACCTCGGCCATGCGAAAGGCCACGTTGGGAAGCGGCCCGATGGTGCGGCGGAAAGGATGCGCAATGCTGTCTGCACCCAGGCTGGCGGTGGCCACTTGGTAGAGCAAGGGTTGGAAACAGTGGTGGTTCTGCTTGTCGAGCAGGAGCACCTTGAACGGCTTGTTGGCCAGCCCGCGCACCACTTCCAGGCCCGCGAAACCGCCGCCTACCACCACCACTTTCGGATAGGTGAGACCATCGTAATGCTGCTTTGCGTGGTTCATTGTGGGCTGTGCTATTGGAGGGGGAACAAAGATCCGGATCTTTGCGGCCCTTCGATGTACGAACGCGATACCATCGCCGCCATTGCAACCGCGCCCGGCACGGGAGCCATAGCCGTTCTGCGGCTCAGTGGCCCGCAGGCACTTTCGTTCACCTGGAGCGTGGCCCCCTCCTTTCCACGCGAACCCGTTGCTCGCAAGGCCTACCACGTTCCCTTGGTGGATGCGGCGGGCCAAGTGGACGATGCGCTGGTGACCTGGTTCGCGGACCCGAAGAGCTTTACCGGGGAGCCTGTGGTGGAGTTCGGCGTGCATGGATCGCCCTACATCCAGCAACGCCTGCTGGAAGCCCTGTTGAATGCCGGAGCACGCTTGGCGCAGCCGGGCGAGTTCACCCTGCGTGCTTTCCTGAACCGCAAGATGGACCTGAGCCAGGCCGAAGCCGTTGCCGACCTGATCGCCAGCCGCAGTGCAGCACAACACCGCCTGGCCCTGCAGCAACTCAAGGGCGGCTTCGGCGCGCACATCGAGGATCTGCGCGAGCAGCTCATCGACTTCTGCGCCTTGATCGAACTCGAGCTCGACTTCAGCGAGGAGGATGTGCAGTTCGCACAACGCGTGGAACTGGCCGCCCTGCTGGACCGGCTGATCGACCTCTGCGGGGAGCTGATCGCCAGCTTCCGATACGGCAACGCCATACGCGAGGGTATACCGGTGGCCATCGTGGGTGCGCCCAACAGCGGCAAAAGCACCTTGCTCAATGCCTTGCTGAAGGAGGACCGCGCCATTGTGAGCGATATACCCGGCACCACGCGGGACACGGTGGAGGAGACCCTCACCATCGGCGGTATCCTGTTCCGGATCATTGATACGGCCGGGCTGCGCAAGACCAGCGACAGCGTGGAAAAGCTGGGCATTGAACGCAGCTACCGCAAGGCCTCGCAGGCCAGCTTGGTACTGCTGCTGGGCGATGCCACGGTGCTGGCGGAAGGCGCACTGCGCACCGAGGCCAGCATGCTGCAACGCAAGATCGCCGGCTCGCTATCGGCCGGTGCTCCCATGCCCGAGATACTGCCCGTGTTGAACAAGTGCGACGTGAGCGGTGCCCGAAAAGGCACTTCGGTGCTCTCCGTTTCCGCCAAGCGCGGCGAAGGCTTGGACTCGCTGCGACAAGCGCTGCTCGACCACGTGAACGCCATGGGCAACGGCCCCGGCGACCTGGTGGTGACCAACGCACGGCACGTGGACGCCTTGAGCAAAGCACGCCAGGCCTTGCAAGAAGCCAAGGCCGCGCTGGAGCAGGGCACCAGTGGCGAACTGTTGGCCATCGATCTGCGTCGTGCTCAGCACCACCTGGGCGAGATCACCGGTCGCATCACCACGGACGATCTGCTGGGCAGCATCTTCAGCCGCTTCTGCATCGGGAAGTGAGGAAGTGCGAATGAAGCGCTCGGCGCTTTGTTAGGCTGTTGTACCTCTTGTAAGTATCCCGCTTGTCTTTTATGCGATGACCTAAGGCGCTCACCGCGATCGCGGGCGGCATGGGAAAGCACCCCCATGACCGCTCAGCAGAACGAGCCGAGCAATGGGGTACGGCAGCAACTGCGCAGACATGGTCAACCAGCAATTACGGTGGATACCGTAGTGGAACACGGCAGGTAACGGAGGAAGCGCACCCGTAAAGCGGGAGTGCTTTGCCAAAACCTTTTCCAGTGTCCACCCACGCACTCCTGAAAGGGCTCGAACGGAACTCCGCGCTCGTGCTGCTCGGTACCGCCGCGTTCGCGCTCATCAGCCTGGCCTGCGCTGCGCAATCCACCGCAGTGGATGGTCAGGTGTTCCGCTTGATCAACATCCGGGACGAGGACAACAACACGCGGCACATCCAAAGCTGGCTGGACCTCGCCCCCGATGGTCGCACGCTGGCCGTGGCGCCCACCCAGTCCTTCCCCTTCCGCCTGTACGACCTGCAGGAAGGTCGGATCGCCCGCACGCTGAACGTGGGCAACTGGTACGCGGGCGCTCGCAGCACCTTCAGCAGCAGCGGGCGCTACTTGGTGCTCCAACAGATGTTCTACCTGGACATGGCGCCCAACAAGGTGCGGCCCGTGAAGTTCCAAGTGGTGGAGGTGTCCGATGGACGCACCGTGTTCGCATCGGACGACCTGTACTCCGCCACGCTCTCACCGGATGAACGCAGCCTGTACACCCTGGGACCGAAAGGCCTTGAGGTGGTGGACCTGATAAGTGGTGAGCGCGATAAGCTGCGGCGCATGCCACGCCTGGGGCATGCCGTGGCCGTAAGTACCGATGGCAGCAAGGTGGCCGTGGCGCACCAGCCAAGCCGCGAAGAGTTGGCCGCCATGCCCAGTGTGCGCAACGACAAGGACGCACTGAAAGCACTGGAGAAGTTCGGCCACATCGTGGTGGTATATGATGCCGCCACACTGAAGCCGATACACACCCTCAACGAACCCTTCGACAAGATCTTCCGGCTGGTGTACAGCCCCGATGGCCGCGACCTGTGGATCCATGCCAAGCCACATACCCGCAAGGGCAGCGCCGTGGACAAGCGCCAGAGCTATGTGAGCACCGCCGATGCCAGCAGCGGGGCGATGCGGAGAACGGCATTCCCGTCCCTGTCCACCTACGAGCCCGACTTCCGCATCAGCCCGGACGGTAAGCTCTTCGGCATCGTGAGCCAGGGCCGCAAGTTCCTGGAGATACACCTGTACGATCGCGATAGCGGCCGCATGACGGAGCGCTTCGAGCTGGGCTACCGCTTCGGCGACGCCACCCCACTGAAAGATGGTGAGTTCGGTGCCGACGGCCGCCTCTCCTTCACCTTCCTGCCCGATGGGCGCAACATCTGGATGACGTTCGGCACCCGCCTGGTGGAATGGACCTACAAGCCATGAGAACACTGTTTACCATACTGCTCCTTGCACTGGGCCAGATCGCCTGGGCACAGCGCGAATACCTGGAGGACAAGGAAGCCATTCACCAACGTGCCGCCACCGAACTGGAACTGGCCATGCAAGGGCCGAACGGCAGCTTGTACAAAGCCGTGGTGAAGGAGAGGCTCACAGGCAGCTACCTGCTGGAGATCAGCGTGGGCGACAAGGGCGAGATCCGCAGTGTGCAAGTGCTGGAGCGCATCGGTGGTGACATCCCCTCGCAGAACCGCTTCAAGCAACTGGTACACGATGCGCGCTTCAGCTCATTCAAAACACCCAAAGGCAAGCAATACCGATTCACGCATCGCTTCAACCTCGATGCCCTCCAACAGCAATAACGCGTACCCACAACCACCACATTCATGAACCTCAGACACACCGCCACAAGTGCAGCCCTGCTGATCACCCTGAGCCTTGCAGCACAGAAAGAGATGCCCACCATCTGGGAAAGCAAGATGGACCACAAGATCGAGTTCACCGGCACCGGCACCGAAGAACGCGGTTACAGCTACGCCGCAACCGACAAGGAGATCACCGTGTTCAGCAACGTGAACGGAAGCGTTCGTTGGAGCGCCAAGTTCAAGGAGTTGGCACCCAAGCTCAGCAAGATCGATGAGCTCATCCCCTTCTGGGAAAGCGACTGCCTGTTCCTCTTCGACCGGAAGATGGGCAAGGACCAGATCGCCGTGGTGGACATGGCCAGCGGCAAACTGCTGTGGAACACCAACGCCTACCAGAACCTGGTGGAAGAGAGCATCGTGTACGTGCCCGAGATGGACGGTTTCGCCATTACCCTGAAGGACAAGTTGGTGTGGGTGCATGCCAAGACCGGCGAAGAACGCTGGAGCACCGACAAGTTCAAGGGCTCGGTAGGCCGGTACGTGATCACACCCGATGCCAAGTTGGTGATGGTGAACTTCCTGCCCGAAGGCCTGATGGCGCTGCTGAGCGGATACAAGAACCAGATCGTGAAGATCGACCTGGTGAGCGGCAACATCCTGTGGGAGAACACCTACATAGGTCGCGCCGAACGCAAGGTGATCACCAAGCAGTTCCTCTACGACCTGGACATTGCAGGCGACAAGGTCTTCCTGCGCATGAACGGCATGCAGGTCTACGACTTGAACACCGGCGCCAACATCTACACCGCGGCCTTCGACTACACGCCTGACGGCAAGATCGTGGGGCGCCCGGCCGGTGCCAAGAGCTTCGGTGTGTACCATGCCGTGGCGGACCCCGTGGTGGTTGGCGACGACCTGTACGTGCTTGACATGAGCAGCAAGAAGAGCCAATACCTGAAGAAGTACGACCTGCACAGCGGCAAGCTCCTGTGGAGCAGCCCTGAGATCCAGGGCGGAGCACGCGCCATTCCCGCCATGTACGTGGTGGGCGACAAGGTGCTGCTGCAGATCGGCGGCAACGTGGAGGCACAGGCCTACATCTACCGCCGCGAGCCCGATGGACAAGGTGGCTGGAACATCGTGCAGGAGTGGCGTGTGTGGCGCCCCAACGTGAAGCCCAACGGCATTCAGGCCTTCAGCACCGTGGATGGCAGTTTCGTGTGGGAGAGCGAACGCTTCAAGAAAGGCATCACCAACGCCGTGGTGCTCGGCGAGCAGTTCGTGGTGTGCAGCGGCAAGGAGCTGTACAGCCTGGACGTGAACACCGGTGCCGAGAAATTCGTGGTACCCGTGGCCAAGGGCGGCGTGGGCAATGCCGACCAGATCATGGTGTACAAGGACATGATCGTGGTGGTGGGCGACAAGGGCGTGAGCACCTTCAACATGAATACCGGCGAGGCCGTTGCGAGCGGCAAGTACAAAAAGGCCGACCTGGAGGCCGTGGAAGGCGACCGCATGATCCTGAAGACCGATAAGGCCGACATCGCCTGTTTCGACCTGGACGATTGCACGTTCAAGGAATTCAAGGCCAAGACCGGGGCAACTACAACGCTGAGCACCGACGGCAACTTCGTTTACGTGTACGAGAAACGGACCGTCACCAAGGTGGGTACCCGATAGGCGCTCCCGCCTGTTGGGGAAAGCGCGGGCCGTGCCGAAAGGTGCGGCCCGCGTGGCGTTTCAGGGGCACTGACCCGGGTCCAGGGTGCGGATCACGCGGTGAATGAAGAGGTACTCGTCCGCGCCATCCCCTTCCATGGCAGGCCCCATGGCCAGGCTGCATTCCACCTCCATGGCCCAGGGATCACCGCCCTTGGCCACCGTTCCGAGGTAACGCTCCTGCAGCTCCGCGGTGCCCATGCTGCCCAGCACCTCCCCTTCATCGGTCCACTCGCGGCCACCGGCGCTGGGCCAGTTGCGCGCCATGGCACAGGGGCGGAAGCTCAAGGCATCGGCGTAGTAGGTGAATGAGCCCGACAAGCGCATGCGGGGGATCTCGTCAGCCACTTCACCGCCCAAACGAGCAAGGGTATGGTCCGCGTTGGAAACGATGGGCGCACCGTCCTCATCCAGCCACAACAGGCCCTTGGCCGTGGGCTGCAAGCGGCGGATCACGTGCAATTGGTCGTACAGTTCCAGGTGCCCGTTGGCCACGGCCCAGTTGCCTACCGTGCCGAACGCAAGCGTATCACGATCCAGGTAGCGCCTGCGCAGCACGAACGTACTGTCGCTCCGCACCCAGAGTTGGGTGGTCACGCCCGAGCAGTCGGCGCAAGGCAGCGTACCATCGTAGTAGCCGGTCCATTGGGAGCGTTCGTTGACCACTTGTTCATCCCCCGCCGAGGGGTCCTGCTTTTCGTTAGTGGATGGGGTGCAGGCCGAGAGCAGTAGAAGCAAACAGAGGGGGTGGAATACGCGCATGGGTCCGAAATTAGGCGAGTCCGAAGGTAGGCCCTTACCGATCATGGATCGCGCTGGAAGCATCGACCAGCTTGAGTATCACAATGTAACAACACCGTTAGTAACACTCTTGTTACTAACTTTCTTGTTACATTTGCGAAGACAACGAAAAAGCACTGGTCATGGATGAAGAACGATCCCCGTTCCGTATCGGGACACTCGTATCGGGCGACAGCTTCGTGGACCGTGAATGGCCACGCAAGCAACTGCGGGCCAATTTCAGGTCGGGCATCAATACGGTGATCATAAGCCCCCGCCGCTGGGGCAAGTCATCGCTCATCCGCCAGGTGGCCTTGGACATGGCGCGCGACAAGAACGTACGTTTCGCCTTCGTGGACCTCTTCCAAGTGCGCACCGAGCAGGAGTTCCTGGAGCGCACCACGGAAGCCACGATCAAGGCCTTGGGCAAGACCATGGAGCAGCGCATGGCCGACGTGAAGGAGTTCATCCGGGGCGTGGTACCACAGATCTCCTTCGGTGTGGACCCGCAAAGCGAATTCAGCCTGAAGTTCGAACTCCCGGAAGGGCACCGCAACACCCCCGACCTGCTGGACCTTCCGGAGCGTTTGGCGCAAGCGAAGGGGCTACGCCTGGTGCTGTGCCTCGATGAGTTCCAGAACATCGCCCACCTGCCCGACCCCACCGGTTTCCAGAAAATGCTGCGTGCATCGTGGCAGCACCAGAAAGCCGTTTGCCACGTGATCTACGGAAGCAAGCGCCACATGATGATGGACCTCTTCAACAAGCAGAGCATGCCGTTCTACCGTTTCGGCGACATCCTATTCCTGGACAAGATCAAGCGGGAGGATTGGGTGCCCTTCATCAAGGAGCGGTTCGCCAGTGTGAAGAAGCAGATCGCCGTGGATACCTGCGACCACCTGGCGGAACGTATGCAGGACCACAGCTACCACGTTCAGATGCTGGGCCATGCAGCATGGCTCAGGACCCGCGGAAAGACCTGTACACGCACCACGGTCGACACCGCTCTGAACGACCTGTTGGACCAGCACGACGCCCTGTACCGGCGCATGGTGGACGACATCACCACCCCCCAGCTCAACTACCTGCGCGCCATGCTCAACGGAGTGGAGCGTTTCACCACCAAGGAGACCCTCAAGCGCTTCGACCTGGGATCCAGCGCCAATGTGAAACGCATCACCTCCGCATTGGAGAGCAAGGAGATCCTCGACTTCGTTGGGCCGGAGACGGAATGGATCGACCCCTTGTTCAAGATCTGGCTGGAGGAACGCCTGTGGGGATCAAGACTTCGACTGGTATGAGCACCCCCATCCTCAGCGCCTTCTACTTCGGCAGCGTGGAGCATTACCGCGTGCTGGCCCAGTACCCGAAGGTCATCATCGACATCGGCGAGCACTACGAGCGGCAGAGCTACCGCACGCGCACCAGCATCGTGGGCCCCAACGGCGTGCAGCACCTCAACGTGCAGATCGTGCGCGACCACGGCAACAAGATGCCCATGCGCAACGTGGGGCTCGGCTACGTGGAGCGCTGGCCGCAACAGCACCTGCACGCCATCCGCAGCGCATACGGCAACACGCCGTGGTTCATCCATTACATAGATGCCCTAGAGCACTTGCTGCTGCAACCGCACGAACGGTTGGTGGACCTGAACCTGGCCACCGTGCGCATGTGCATGAAGTGGCTGGCGCTGGATACGGAGGTGGAGGTGAGCGACGAATATTTGGAAGTGGCGAGTGATGAGTGGCGAGTGGCGAATGTGACAGATGCCACTCGCCACTCATCACTCGCCACTCGTCACTTGGACCTCCGCACCACCTTCCACCCCAAACGGCCCCTTCCACCGGAGATCCCTGCCACCCCGCCCTACCACCAGATCTTCGCTGACCGGCATGGGTTCCTGCCACGCATGAGCGTCTTGGACCTGGTCATGAACACGGGGCCGCAAGCGCGTTCCTTCCTTCAGTGACCAAAGGCACAGTCCTCCCCCATGATGGGGATACCTTAGCCCTCGCTCATGGACGTAGAGGTACTCTCCCGCTTCCAGTTCGCCTTCACGGTCGCGTTCCATTACATCTATCCGCCGCTGAGCATCGGCCTCGGCCTGGTGATGGTGGTGCTCGAAGGGCTGTACCTGCGCACGGGCGATCAGCAGTACCATACGCTGGCCCGCTTCTGGACGAAGATCTTCGCGCTCACCTTCGGCATCGGTGTGGCCACAGGCATCGTCATGGAGTTCGAGTTCGGCACCAACTGGGCCGTCTACTCGCGCTACGTGGGTGATGTGTTCGGCAGTGCCTTGGCCGCGGAGGGCATCTTCGCGTTCGCGTTGGAGAGCGGGTTCCTGGGTGTACTGCTGTTCGGCTGGAACCGTGTATCGCCGCGGGTACACTTCATCGCCACCTTGGGTGTGTGGCTGGGCAGCATGTTCAGTGCCGTGTGGATCGTGGTGGCCAACAGCTGGCAGCAGACACCGGCCGGCTACCACATCGTGGGCGAAGGCATGGAGGCACGGGCGGAGATCACCGACTTCTGGGCCATGGTCTTCAATCCCAGCAGTGTGGAGCGGCTGCTGCATGTCTGGATCGGAGCCTTCCTCGCGGGGGCCTTCCTGGTGGTCAGCGTACACGCTTGGTACATACTGAAAGGCCGGCACATTGAGCTCTCGCGCAAAGCCCTGCGCATCGCCCTCAGCGTGGCCATCCTATCATCGCTGTTGCAGTTGGTCACGGGCCATGCTTCCGCCGATGGTGTGGCGAAGAACCAGCCCGCCAAACTCGCTGCCATGGAAGGCCACTACCCTGCCAACGCACCCGCCGACCTCTACCTTTTCGGCTGGGTGGACCATGAGACGCAGCAGGTACACGGCATCAAGCTGCCCGGCGGCCTGAGCTTCCTGGTCCATCAGGACTTCACCACGCCGATCACCGGCCTCAATGCCTTCACTTCCAACGACCGCCCCAGACAGGTCAACGCCATCTTCCAGTTCTACCACCTGATGGTGGCCATCGGCATGGCCTTGATCGGCATCAGCTTGTTGGCCGGGTGGTTCGCGTGGAAGCGCACGCTCTTCCGCCAGCGTTGGTTGTTGCGCATCCTGGTCCTTTCCGCATTGTTGCCGCAGATCGCCAACCAGGTGGGCTGGTTCACGGCGGAAATGGGCCGCCAGCCGTGGGTGGTCTACGGCCTGCTCCGCACCAGCGACGCGCTCTCGAAGTCCGTTACCGCAGAGCATGTGCTCTTCTCCCTGGTCCTCTTCACCGTGGTCTACCTCATCCTCTTCGCGCTCTTCGTCTACCTGCTGAACAAGAAGATCGTGCATGGCCCCGACGATGCGGAGCTGGAGGATGAACGTCCGCATCAGCAGGCCATCACCAACGCCGTCACGCGCTAAGCCATGGACAGCTTCCTCGGCATCGACTATGCGACCTGGTGGTACCTGGTGGTGGGTGGCGTCTTCACCGGCTATGCCATTCTGGACGGCTTCGATCTGGGAGCTGGTGCGTGGCACCTGTTCATCCGCAAGGAGGAGAACCGGCGCATCGCGCTGAACGCCGTGGGGCCGGTATGGGATGGCAACGAGGTATGGCTCGTCATCGGTGGCGGCGCGCTGTTCGCGGGCTTCCCCAAGGTGTATGCGGCCTTGCTCTCGGCGATGTACATCCCCTTCATGCTCTTTCTGGTGATGCTCATCTTCCGCGCCATCAGCATCGAGTTCCGCAGCAAGGAACCCATGGCCTGGTGGCGCCGCTTGTGGGACGTGGGCTACAGCGTATCGAGCAGCGCGCTGGCGGTGTTGCTGGGTGTGGTGCTGGGCAATGTGCTGCAGGGCATCGCGCTTGATGCCAACGGTGATCACCAGGGCCATTGGCTCGACTTCCTCAACCCCTACGCGCTCACGGTGGGCCTGTTGACCCTGCTCATCTTCATGGTGCATGGCGGCATTTACCTGGGCATGAAGACCGAAGGGCGGCTTTTCGCGAAGCTGTACATCCTGCTGAAGTGGGCCATGCTCGCACAGACCGTGCTCTTCGGCATCGTCACGTTCTGGACGCTCCGCTACGTGCCCCAGCTCAGCGACCGTTTCCTGGCAGAACCGGCCTATCTGGCCATCCCCGCGCTCGCCTTCCTCAGCCTGGCCAACGTACCGCGGCTCATCGCCCGCAAGCGCTTCAAGCTCGCCTTCTTCTTCAGTGCCTTGATGGTGGCGCTGCTGCTGATCACCGTGGCCGT
Source organism: Flavobacteriales bacterium (assembly GCA_019638115.1). GTDB lineage: Bacteria > Bacteroidota > Bacteroidia > Flavobacteriales_F > PHOS-HE28 > PHOS-HE28. Next base: position 222,460 of record JAHBUK010000004.1, read on the forward strand.
GGAGCTTTATCCGGTGATCCTCATGAGCACAGTGGACCGGGCCTTCGACCTGACGGTGGAGAACGCGGCCAGCAGCAGCAAGAGCCTTGGCATCATGCTCACCTTCGCCGCCGTGGGTGTACCGTTGGTGGCGGGCTACACCTTCTTCGTATACCGCACCTTCTACGGCAAGGTGAAGATGGACGAGCATAGCTATTGACTGCGCATTCCCCGTACGGAAGCGCATGCCCCACGCCTACCACGAGCACCCGGTCCTACTCCAGCTCATCGCCATCACTTTCCTACCGGCCTGGAAACACGTACCGCCCTACCCCGGATCTTCGCCGACCGGCATGGGTTCCTGCCACGCATGAGCGTCTTGGACCTGATGTTCAATACAGGCCCCGATGCCAAGCACCTGATCCGCTGATCCCGAGCTGTGCCAAGGGAGAGGTATCTCCCTGAAAGACAAGTATTCTCGATTTTTTCCCTTCCTTTGCGCCCCTAATCAAACACCCTGTCCCAATGAAGTTCCCTGTAGTACTGAGCATCGCCTTCGCAGCCCTGATGACCGCCTGCGGTGGTGGTGGTAGCACCCCCAGCCAAGTAGCCGAGAAATTCCTGACCCACACCAACAAGCTGGAGTTCAAGGAAGCAAAGGCCTACGCCACCAAGAGCACCGGCGATATGCTGGACATGATCGCTGGTATGGCCGGCATGATGGGTGACAAGAACGAAGCAAAGAGCTTCAAGATCACCGGTGAGACCATCGACGGCGACAAGGCCACGGTGACCTACCGCTCCGAGGACAAGGATGCCGACGAGAGCTTGAGCCTGGTGAAGGAAGACGGCAAGTGGCTCGTGAACATGAGCAAAGAGGACATGAACAAGGAAGATGGCGCCGGCGCTGGCGACATGGATATGGACATGGGCCTGGACATGGACCTCGAGGGTGACACCATCCTCGAAGAGACCAGCACCGAGGCTGCCCAGTAAGCACCATCTCGCACACGATACGGAACCCCGGGGCCAACGCTCCGGGGTTCTTCATTTCTGGTGGTCCAGCACCACCTCGAAGAGGTCTTCCCGCAGGAAGCATGCAAAGCGGTAGTAGCTCTTTTCCTCGTCCAGCAGGCCCTCGTAGATGTCCAGCTCGAACTCATCGCGGATCACCCGCCAGATCAGCTCCGAGCAGTAGAAGCTCTTATCGTCCTCCAGGTCGAAATGGTGATCGAAGGGCACCTTGGCCTGCAGGTGCTCCAAAGCCCTGCGGCTGATGCCGCTGCGGTCGCCCTCGGTGCGCAAGCGGCACACCACCACGCTACCGGGCTGGCTCTGCCGCACGAAATCGGCCAGCTTGTGCGATTGCATGCCGTCCGTCTCGCTGATGTTGTTGGAGACCGCGTGTACCACCCACAGCTCCCCCTTGTGCTCCACCACGATCCCGCAATGCGACAAGCGGCGGTCCTCGTTCAGCAGGTCCACGATCATGCCGCTCACCAGGCCGTAGCCGCGGCGCAGGATCAGGTCGCCGTCCTGCAACAAGGCCACTTCATCGGCATCCAAGGCGTAGGTATTTACGCGTTCGGCAGCCGCAGCTCGCCGTTCCAACACCACCACGGTGCCTGCCCCCAACAGCAGCAGTAACAAGGCCGCCAGCCCTATCCTGCGGGAACGCTTGCGCAACATGGCCGCTAAGGTAGACCGTCATCGGCCAGGCAGGGTGCTGCGCGGTCAGCTCCCCCCTATCCGTAAGCGCGCGCAAAGCCGTAGTTGGAAACCGCCGTCGCCTGTGCCATCTTTCGGAAAATGTATGCGGTATGAAAACCCTTCGACCAGTTCTGTTCATCACCACCGGCCTGATGGCACTGCACAGCGTGGCACAGGTGGCCAATGCCGGACCCGACACCGTGATCTGCGCGAACAGCTACACCATGCAGGCCAGCCCCGTACCCGTGGGCAGCATCACCCAATGGACCCTTGTTGCGGGCTGCGGTACCATCGTGAACCCCGTGCTTCAGAGCACCCCCATCGTCGATCTGTGCACCGGTATCAACACCTTCCAATGGACCGTTGAGGTTGGCGGCGAGGTCTACATCGACCAAATGACCATTACCGTGTTCGATGGCGCCCAGCCACCGGCCAGCACCGAAGAGTTCATCACCCTGGAGGCACCGAACAACAGCTTGCAGCTCATCGGCTCGCCGACACCGACATTCCCCATGACCTGCTTCTGGACCGTTGTCAGCGGGCCCGCGATCATTGCCCAGCCCGAAGAGGCGGTGACCACCGCTTCCGGCCTTAACGGCGGCGAGAACGTGTTCCAATGGACCTGCAACAACGGCCCTTGCGGCACCACCAGCGCCAACTTGGTGGTACTGGTCAACGGCATCATCACCAACCTGTCCGATGCGCAGGCCGCCGACCTGCCACGCTTCTTCCTGCACCCCCACACACGGCAGTTGCACTTGTTCGGTGGCCAGCAAGTACAAGCGCTCAGCATCGCGGACATGCAAGGGCGCGTGGTGCGTTACGGCACGCTCGGCGACCGCAACTGGGACCTTGCCGCCCTGCCCACCGGCGTATACCTGCTGCAGGCCCTGGTGGATGATGTGCCCGTGAGCACCCGCGTGCTGCTGGAGCATTGAGCGTGGGGCGGACTTCCCCGGTCGCTGGGCGCATCGCGCAGGAGAAGGCTGCGGTCGGGTCGATCGCTGCGCTGGAGGAATTCTGCGGTGGATGAACCTTGGGGAAATGCAACCGCGGATGACGCAGATATCGCAGATGAACACAGGAGGATGGGATATCTGCGAGATGTGCGTCGTCTGCGACCAACACCTCGTCCACACCTACCTGCTGCAGGTAACAGAAGCCTCTACGGATCCGCCCTGCCGACTACTTTCGCGAACCATGGCCCACGACCTCGACTTCAACAAGAACGAAGACCACAACAAGCTCGCCCTCAGCGACCTCAACAAGCGCCTGCGCAAGATCCACGAGGGCGGCGGCGAAAAGCGCATCGCCAAGCTCAAGGCCGACGGCAAGATGACCGCCCGCGAGCGCATCGATGCCCTGCTCGACCCCAAGAGCCCGCGCATCGAGATCGGCGCCTTCGCGGCCGACGGCATGTACAAGGAGCACGGAGGTGCCCCCTGCGCCGGTGTGGTGGTGGTGATCGGCTATGTGAGCAAGCGCCAGTGCATCGTGGTGGCCAACGACGCCACCGTGAAGGCCGGCGCCTGGTTCCCCATGACCGGCAAGAAGAACCTGCGCGCCCAGGAGATCGCCATCGAGAACCGGCTGCCCATCATCTACCTGGTGGACAGCGCCGGCGTGTACCTGCCCATGCAGGACGAGATCTTCCCCGACAAGGAGCACTTCGGCCGGATCTTCCGCAACAACGCCGTGATGAGCTCCATGGGCATCACGCAGATCGCCGCTGTGATGGGCAGCTGCGTGGCCGGTGGCGCCTACCTGCCCATCATGAGCGACGAGGCCCTCATCGTGGAGAAGACCGGCAGCATCTTCCTCGCCGGCAGCTACCTGGTGAAGGCCGCCATCGGTGAGGACATCGACAACGAGACCCTCGGCGGCGCCACCACCCACAGCGAGATCAGCGGCGTTACCGACTACAAGTGCAAAGACGATGCGGATTGCCTCAAAAAGATCCGCGCCATCATGGACAAGCTCGGCAAGCCGAAGGACGCGGGCTTCAGTCGCGAGAAACCCGCAGCGCCCAAGGCCGATCCGAAAGAGATCTACGGCATCCTGCCGAGCGAGCGCGCCAAGCCCTACGACATGCGCGAGGTGATCGCGCGGCTGGTGGACGACAGCGACTACACCGAGTACAAGGAAGGCTTTGGCCAGAGCATCATCACCGCCTACGCCCGCATCGACGGCTGGGCCGTGGGCATCGTGGCCAACCAGCGCAAGGTGGTGAAGAGCAAAAAGGGCGAGATGCAGTTCGGCGGCGTCATCTACAGCGACAGCGCCGACAAGGCCACGCGCTTCATCGCCAACTGCAACCAGAAGAACATCCCGCTGGTCTTCCTGCAGGACGTCACCGGCTTCATGGTGGGCAGCCGCAGCGAGCACGGCGGCATCATCAAGGACGGCGCGAAGCTGGTGAACGCCGTGAGCAACAGCGTGGTGCCCAAGTTCACCGTGATCGTGGGCAACAGCTACGGCGCCGGCAACTACGCCATGTGCGGCAAGGCCTACGACCCGCGCCTGATCGTGGGCTGGCCCAGCGCCCAGGTGGCCGTGATGGGCGGCGACCAGGCCGCCAAGGTGCTGCTGCAGATCGAAGTGGCGGCGCTGAAAGGGCGGGGCGAGGAGATCACCAAGGAGCGCGAGGCCGAGATCCTCGGCAAGATCCGTGCGAAGTACGAGGAGAGCATGAGCCCGTATTACGCGGCGGCAAGGTTGTGGCTGGATGCGATCATCGATCCGTTGGAGACGAGGACGTGGATCAGTTTGGGGATAGAGGCGGCCAGCCAGAGCCCGGCGACGCGGGAGTTTAATATGGGGGTGTTGCAGACGTAGGTCGTTTGGGCGTGTCGGCTCGAAGACTCGCCGTCGCGCTTTCCGCTCATACTCCTCGCGTGGATTACCACGCTGCGGGGTATCCGCTCCAATCGCTCACGCGGTAAGAATCTCGTGTTCGAATAACCAAGTCGATAAATCTTGAACATCTTTAGGCTGTGAATACCGGAATTTTCATCTTCACACGTGATAGTCCAAGACGCGTTGCCAAGTGTTTGGAGGGAATCTCCGCAACTCCACATCGCAGGTTTGTCGTAGACGATTCTTCCGAACCGCAGCATCGAGACGAAGTCAAAGAATTGTGTGTTACCCTAGGTCACGAATACCTCGGCGGAATCGAGTATGAGAGATTTCTGAATGAACGACGTATCTCTAAGGCCGACTTCTCCTTCCTTGTTCGTGAACCCGGCTTTCCGGAATGGAATCTCGGATTCGCTCGGAACTATGCGCTCCTCAAGGCACACTCAATTGGACTTGACCGGGTCTTGTTTATGGACGATGACATTCAGGTCCCTGCAATCTCCCTCATCGATGAGTTCTTTCAGCGGGTGGGAAGTACTTCGTTCGTTGGAGCCAAAGTCGATGGCGCTGTGGACCTTTCTCTGTTGGGGCACATTGCCGCTGAGGCTGGCATGACGAACCCGGAAATGCTCTCAGGTGGCTTCCTGGCTTTTAACCCCGCAACGGTCACGGAACATTTCGTCAATGTCTACAACGAAGATTGGATCTGGCTCCTTCTCCAAGTCAATCGGCAAAACTTCACTCAGCATGGCTCGGTTATACAGGACTATACTGTAAGCTTCCCCTGTTTTCGGGCCGATCATAACTAGAGGCTCCAGGGGCATCGGGTTAGGGTTGGATCAGCGCTGGTGGCCGGTAGCCTAGCGACTTGTGTGGGCGGTGATGGTTATAGTCGTTCATCCACTCATCGGCTTTCTCACGCACCTCGTCCAAGGTACGGAACACGTAGGCGCTGAGCAGTTCGCGACGCATGCTGCCATTGAGGCGTTCCACGTAGGCGTTCTGTGTGGGCTTTCCAGGCTGGATGTAGGTCAAGGTGATGCCGTTTGCGCGGCACCAGTGGTCGAGCTTTGCGCTGATGAATTCCGGGCCGTTGTCCACGCGGATCATCTTTGGCAGCGGACGCACTGCTTTGATGCGTTCCAGCACACGTATCACGCGCAGGGCGGGCAAGGAGGTATCCACCTCGATGGCAAGCACCTCCCGGTTGTAGTCGTCGATCACATTAAGCAAGCGGTACGAGCGTCCATCCCAGAGGCTGTCATGCATGAAGTCGATGCTGTAGACCTGGTCCGGACCCTCGGGACGGAACAGGGCCTGCTTTACCCGTGCAGGCAGCCGTTTCTTGGCCCTGCGCCGGATGTTCAGGCCCAGGCTGGTGTAGACCCGGTATACCCGCTTGAAGTTCCATAGGTGGCCCATCAAGCGCATCCGATGATGGCTTTGCCATACCCCGATGGCAGGGTGTTTCTGGGTGAGCTGCTCCAAGGCCTGGATAATGGGCGTGTCATCCGGTGGTGTCTTGCGGTACTGCGCGGTGCTACGCGCCAAGCCCACGCTATTGCAGGCCTGGCGCTCGGAGATGCTGTGCTCCTGTATCATCGCCTGAACGATCTCGCGCTTCTCGTCAGGCGCCCCACTTCTTTTCCACCACGCTCTTCAAGGCGTCATGGACCATGCTCAGCTCCGCATACATGCGCTTCAAGCGGCTGTTCTCCTCTTGAAGGTCCTTCAGTTGCTTGAGCTGGCTTGCGTCCAGGCCGCCATACTTCGCCTTCCACTGGTAGAAGGTCGCGTTGCTGATCTCGTGCTCTCGGCAGAGGTCGGCCACCTTCACGCCCGCTTCATGCTGCTTAAGGATGCCGACGATCTGGTGTTCGGTGAACTTGCTCTTTCTCATGGCTACTTGGTGTTGAAAGTAACCCCTGGCCGGCCAAAGTGATCCTTGGCCCCGCGGGGCCAAGGATCACTTCACCTCCAGTAATGAGTGGCCGAACTTTGGGAAAGCTTACAATACCGATCCGTTCGATGGCTTCCAATCAAAGGTCCTCTTTCAGGAACACGGTGAACTTCTTGTCGACGGGCTTCTGGATGTCTATGAAACCGATTCGTATGACAGATTGAGAGATGTTGACTTTTGGAAGCGCGTGCTGGTCGAGCGAGCCAACTACCTTGAGGAGCTATTCAACCAGTGTCTTGCTCATCAACACACCAAAGGAATCGAAATCCTTAACTACTTGGCAGAGAAAAAACCCTCGATCAGGGCCGAAGAACTTGTGCTTCAATTCACGACATATATACATGACGTCGAAGCCTTCAGAACGCTCTTCGCATCAATGCGAGAACCACTATCCACACCAAAGTCTACTTGAAACGTTCATTGATGGCCTTCATGGTAGTGTACAGCATAATCTCATCGTCCTGCAAAACCACTCCATATTCCCTTTCCAGTACCCCAATTATGGCCACATGATTGAGGCTGTCCCAACTTGCGTGAACCCCCATGCCAGACTCATCGCTGAGCGTATTCGCATCGACCTTGAGCAACTCTGCGATAATATCTCTAGGTGATCGTGGTGTCTTGGTCATGGTTGGTGCTTCTCTAAGGCGGTGTAGTCAATCTTCATATTGATGTTCCTGGGCAAAGACGGAAGCGATACGAAGGCACGAGGTTGCTTGAAGTCTTCGAGCTTCTGCTTTAGCAACTCTCTGAGGCTCGCCTCCTCAACGGGCTTGTCACTTTCGATGAAGGAATAAAGCCCATCAGAAATCTTGACCGTGGCACTTGCAAGTCCCGTATGCTTTGTAATCCAGTAGTCAATCTCAGCAGGTTCAACGCGATAACCGCGAATCTTGGTCTGGCGATCCTTCCGTCCTTGGAAATAGACATTGTCGCCTTGCTCAGCAATGAGGTCACCGGTAACAAATGTTCGCTGCTCAATGCCGCCGATCTCCTGGGTACCGAATCCGTTGTTCTCAGGCAGGCCCAGGTATCCCTTGCCGATATGATCACCGTAGAGGATCACATCCAAAAGGCCTGACTCGTCGCTAGGTCTCGTAAGTATATTCCATCCGGGTATAGGTTTACCAATGCTTGCGGTTGTTCTACAATGGTTCTTGTAGGTTTCCACACCAAGCTCTTGCCAGGTGCAAAACAGCGTCCCCTCCGTTGGGCCGTATGTGTTGAAGACTGTAACAGCCGGGTTTCTCTCGAATACAAAGTCAAGTTGATGCATCTTCAGAGCCTCGCCACAAAAGCTCATTAGCCTGAGGGAACTGAGATCAACAGACTTGGTTTGGTTCCGAGTGATCATGAACTCCACGACGCTTGGGACCGAGTGCCAAATGGTAAGCCTATGCTTCTCAACCAAAGACCAAGGCACTCCTTTATTCGCTTGAGCGTACGCAACCAACGTTGCCCCAGAACCAAGACATGTAAAGATGTCGACTATGCTCAAGTCAAAGCTCAGCAACGAAAACTGGGCCCAAAGGTCTGCCTCAGTAGCGCCATAGGTTGGTATCGACCACTCCAGAAACTTGTTCAAGCCCCGTCTGTAGATCTCCACGCCCTTGGGAGTTCCCATAGATCCAGAAGTGAATATGACATACGCACTTGCCTCTGGTTCAACTGTGACCCTGTCCACAATTGGTTCAGTCTTGGCGGACCTAAGTGTGCCGATGTATGTTGCACGTCGACTAGAATAGTCCTCGGCCACCCTGTCTTCGCTCAATACCAATACGTCAGCCCCAAATGCCTCAATCATTTGATTCTTCCTCTCGATAGGTGCGAGTGGGTTCAGTGGACAGAACACCCCGCCGACGTATAACACGGCAATCTCCAGAGCGTATGCATCAACCCCCTGTAGCAGGTCGAAGGCAACCTTTGGCCTTGGGCCATACTTGGACAAGCCTGAGGCAAGCTCCAATACGAGGCCATGTAGCTCCGAATAGCTGACAGAGCGATCTCCTTCTATAACTGCAAGCGCAGATGGCTTCGCCTCGACGGTCTCAATGAAATGGTCCAGGCAGTCCTTCATTGCTCACGCTCAATTGGAAATATCCAGTCCTCTTTGATATCGGGACACATCACATCTTGCTCATGCACGTTTACCTCAAAGAAGCACTCGAAGGCGGCTTGTCGGACATCATCAAGATTGAACTTCCTCAACACCTTCCGAATGTTGCTTTGTGCGGAAGGATGGTCTGAGAACGCCTTTGCCGCGCCTAATACACCGAAGGTGTGAAGTCCATTGATGAGAACAACTGAACTCTTAGGATTGAAAGGATTCGGATAGCGCGCGAAGTATCCCCAATCCTTAACCGTCTTGTTACCCTCTCTCGTGGCCACGTACTTGCTTCCGCCAAAAAGCAGTTCCTCGCAATCGTCTGAGTAACTCACTCTCCCGTTCATTCTCTCCATCATAGTCTTACAAATCCTATTGCCATCTCCCCCCTCTTCACCGGGTCCGCCAATGACAACTAAGTTCCCTTCTATTGATGCGGAGAATGCATCAGCAGCGTACATGGGCGTTTCTATGCTGCGATAGTTTCGATGCATGAATGTCATCACCCACAATAGTGCGTCGCGATCACCTAAGCTTTCAAGGAGCATCCAGTTCTCAGACTTAGGATCGGCATACTGCATTCGCTTCTCCGATTCAGAGGAAGTCACCACATGAACTAACCCCACACCTGCAGGAAACCACAGCTTATTGAGGTATATGCTGTAGAGAGCATCGCCTTCAATCAGCTTCTTGAAGTGAGTCGCGAGTTCTTCCACAGTTGCCTCGACTAGTGCGTCCATGGTTTTGTACACTACGGGTAATCGATCCTTGATGTCTGCAGGAATTGGGAAGGTCACCATCGACGCTTCTGCCTTCATCAAGACGACGGGTTTGTTCAGTCCATATAACAAACCGTACTCAAAGAAGATGTTTGGTTTACTCTCTGTGATATCTACCAGAGCCACGTGTGCCTTCCTTATCTGTGCTTCAATTTGCTGAGGTAGCCCCTGAAACACATCGCTGAAAGTGTATGTCGTTTCAATCTCGAAGTCTTGATAGTCCCTTCGCACCAAGCTCTCTGCTTTGGTAATGAGCAACTCCACCTTCGTTCTGAACGTGTCCAAATCATACGTCGGGTTCTTCGGCTCGAATGGGTGCGATACGAAGATGTTGATCTGTCTATAACTTTTACTCATCTAACACCTCGTTTTGAACATCCCGCGATACTTCGCCAAAGGCTGAATCTGACCGCCTACCAATATCATTCCCTCTCCGACATCTGTGCGCACTGTCTCGCCTGCGCCAACATATGCACATGGACCAATCTTCCTTGGGCCGATTATCAGGGCATTCACTCCGACAAAGCTCCCACGATACACCACTGGGGACTCTTCTTCCGTCTCGTCCCAATCGAGAGTTGCGTTGTGATGACTATGAGCTATCTCGCCCATGTAGGTGACATTGTCTTCTATTACGGTGCGGTCCGCCACATGACCACCGATAATGCAGTGAGCGCCGATCTGAGCATCCTCGGATACGTGCTTGGCATAGAGGACGCGCGTCTTCATTCCCACCTGCGCGCCTCGACAGACTTTGGAATAGTCGTCTAGGATAACGCCGGTGCGTAGCGTTGCTCCAAGATGCACTGTGCAGAACGCGCCGATAATCACCCCATCCTCGATAACCGTTGGCTCGTCTGACTGGTCGCCATAGCCAACGATTGAGCCATGACCTATGGTCACGTCTTTTCCAATCTTGACGTTTGGATGGACATAAATCCCAGATCCGATCATACGGTACTCGCTCATAGCGACTCTTCAATGATGCCCAGAGCCGTCTTGTAAATCCCGCGATGGATGAGCTTCGTCTCTGGATGGTTGAGATCTTCGTCAATCTCAATTCCAAAGCCATGCCCCACCCCTTTTATGATCTCTAGGCGTGTCTTCGGTGACTTGTGCTTCTTCGACGAAGTCAGCGGCACATCTTCGTCATCACTTCCATGAAAAATGACCACGCGCGAACCAAGATTCGACAGAGCCTGGATTCCGTTCACGTAGGGCAGTTCATTGATTAACGCACGGCCGAAACGTATCCCCGATGACTTAAGAAATCCGTGTTTGTCTAGCTGGCGGACGGCTGCCGGGGTTAAGCCCTTCTCCGTTACCAACTTGTTCCGTTCAAGGACATCGTTCTGGTAGTTGAGCACTGGCGCGTTGAGAATCACCTTCCTGATCTGCTCCTGCCGAGTGGTGTCCACCCAGTAAGCCGCGAGCCCCCCTCCGAAACTGGTACCCACCAGGAAGAACCGCTTCGTACTTCGCTTGACACCTTCAGCCAGGGCGGTGTACGCAGCGGAAACGTCATTCACTATACCACTCAGCGTAAGCTCTTCAAGAGTGGTTTCGTGAACACCGTGAAAGCGATAGTCGAACCTGAAAGACGATACTCCATTTTCGGCCAGGTAGTTCGCATAGTCCGAGTGAAAGCCCAATTCATCACGCGAGGACGTAATACCATGCACAAAAAGAAGTGCCGCCTTTTCTTTGGCCGCTCTTTGCATGGTGCCTTCCAGCTTGTATCCATCGTAGCTACTGAACTTGATGGTCTCTTCGGTCATGGGATTCGCCTTTCATTAAGGGTTGACGGCCGATGCTGACTAACGCATGCCGGAAAATCCGTCAAGCGCCTCAGCTCCAAACATAGTCACTAACACGCAATCTTTGGCGCTATAGCCTCGGTGCTCCGCAGCCCCCCCTCCCGCGGATCTGCGATCCCTGGTTTCGAGCATGGCACACCCCCTGAACCGGTCCTTTCCCCAATTGGCAGAGTTCTCGCGCGCTGGTGCATTGATCCTATCTTGCTGTCGATAACCTTGCCAGCAAAACCGTCGAGACCGGGTTCCAATTTCAACCTTTGTGCAAACTGCTGTGGCCGACATCGCTTACATAACCCCGAAGGTCCTTAAGTGGGCACGCACCACGGCCAGGATGTCGCTGGAGACGGCTGCGGCCAAGGTGAAAGTGACCCCGGAACGCCTGGAGGCTTGGGAGGATCCTGATAGCGCGGACAGGCCGACCATTCGGCAGGCAGAGAAGCTCGCCTGTTATCGCGAATATCAGTAACCCTATCCCCCCGATCGAACCCCTTCCCCCACGCCGTGTACAGGCCGGGTGATGCGACTACTGAACGCCCTCCTACCGCTGCTTCTGTTCGTCCCCTCCCTGCCCGCCACTGCCCAATGGTATGGACAGGGTGATCCCGCGTACCTCTTCCAACGCCTGGCAGGGCAGATGCAACAGAGTACGGCCGACAGCGCGGCCTTCGCTCGGTTCGGTGAAGCCATGGCGCAGACCACGCTGGACAAGGACCCGCTGCCCGAGCTACGGGAATACCGAATGGTGTGGGAGGTGAGCTGCGAAGGACGCACGGGGCTACTGCGCGGCGATGGCACCGACCTGATGAGTTTCCTCATGGACCCGCCCGAAAAGCGCTTCGGTGTGCCGGTGTGCTGTCCACAATTTTATGGCGGGCGCTATGCGGTGGTGCAATGGGCGCCCCCCACAGGCTTGGTGCGCTACCGGTACTGGTTCTTCGAGCGCACACCACAAAACGATCACTGAACGAAAACAGGAAGCCATGCGCTCCATCCTTCCCCTCGGCTTGTTGCTCCTGGCCAACACCGTCCAAGCCCAGGACCAGCCCACCCTCCCCGACCCACAGCACGGTTACTTCGGAAGGCCATACTTCGAGAACTCTTCCGATAGCGCGGAATTCATGGATTTCCATGCAGGCCTGCAATGGAACGAGACCGTCACTGCCTTGGACACTACGAGCAGAACCTACAAGCTGGTGTGGCGCGAGAACCAGCATGGCGGCCTTAGGATGGTGTCCCGTGGTAATGGAAGCACGCTGGTACGTTCAACGGGGACCGTGCGCGTAGGCCCCATGCACGATGAAGGCCACTTCCGCACCGCCAGCGGCAAGCACGGCATCCTGATCGCTTGGGAAACACCCTGCGGTATGATCTGCCGGACGGCGAGCTATTACGTGGAGGAATGAGCGGAATGAGCGCTCCATCGCGTGGCCGGCAAAGCCGTGGACTAATTTCGGGGCATGGCCAGCAGATCAAGTAAACAAGCGGATGGTACACCCATCACCCTGCTCTCCGGCGGCAACCCACAAATACCGAAAGGTCACGGCGATGCCGTGGTGCAGGCCTACATCAATGCCATGCCCGGCTGGAAGCAGGAAGTGGGTATCTGGCTGGACGAGGTGATCATGCGCACCCTACCCGGCGTGCGGAAGATGGTGAAGTGGAACACGCCTTTCTATGGACTGGACGGGGAGACCTGGTTCCTGGGCTTCCACTGCCTGAACAAGTACGTGAAGGTGGCTTTCCTGAAGGGCGCGCACCTGAAGCCGATGCCACCGGGCACCAGCAAGCAGAAGGACCCGCGCTACCTGGACATTTACGAGAACGCCCTGCCGGATGAGGAGCAGTTCGTGAGCTGGGTGAAGCAAGCGGCGAAGCTGCCGGGGGAGAAGTTGTAGGCCGGACCTTGCGGAGAATAGCGGATTTATTCTCCGCACCTTTTGCGGAGAATATCCGTACCTTTCTCCGCAGAAAGCACGACCGTCATGCCCCGCTATGTCCACGAACTGCCCGACTGGCCTGCGTTCCATTGGGATGCGGAAGCCCTGGCTCCTGCGTTGGCGGCGGTGCATGAGCAGCAGGGCCGCTTGCTGGGGCGCATGACCGCTGTAGGCTTCGACCTGCGCACGGAAGCCGACTTCCAGACCATGACCACGGACGTATTGCGCACCAGCGAAATAGAGGGCGAGGTGCTGGACCCTGCACAAGTGCGTTCATCCTTGGCCAGGCGGCTGGGGCTGGATGTTTCCGGCGCTGCACATGTGGACCGCCATGTGGACGGCGTGGTGGAGATGCTGCTGGACGCCACCCGCAACTGCTACGAAAAACTCACACTGGAGCGGCTGTTCGGTTGGCACTCGGCGTTGTTCCCTGCTGGTAGAAGCGGAATGTTGAAGGTGCTCGTGGGCCAACTCCGCGACGATTCCACTGGTCCAATGCAGGTGGTCAGTGGACCGATGGGACGTGAGAAGGTACACTACCAGGCACCGGCTGCGAAGGGCTTGAAGAAGGATATGACGGCCTTCTTGAAATGGGTGAATGGCAAGACAGTGATGGATCCGTTGCTCAAGGCCGGACTTGGGCACTTCTGGTTCGTGACGCTCCACCCGTTCGAGGACGGCAATGGCCGCATGGCCCGTGCGGTAGCCGACCTGCTCTTGGCCCGTGCCGATGGAAGCCCACAGCGCTTCTACAGCATGAGCGCGCAGATCAGGAACGAGCGGAAGAAGTACTACGACATACTGGAGCGATCACAGCGCAGCAGTTTGGACGTGACCGAATGGCTCGCGTGGTTCCTGGCTTGCCTGGGTCGTACCATGGCCGCTTCGGAAGCAATGCTCGCCGACGTGCTCAATAAGCACCGCTTCTGGCAAACCCATGCGAAGACGGTATTGAACGCACGTCAAGTGAAGGTGTTGAACAAGCTCTTCCAGGGCTTCGATGGCAACCTCAGCTCCGGCAAATACGCCAAGCTGGCCAAGACCTCGCAAGACAGTGCCGCGCGCGACCTGGCCGACCTGGTGGCGAAGAAGGTGATGAAGAAAGCCAAGGCCGGTGGTCGAAGCACGCATTACGTGTTGGTGCGCTGATGTCATGGAACCCTACCCGAAGGCATACCTCTACAAGCGCATCGTGCAGGCCAAACTGCTGATGGACGAACGCTTCATGGAGCGCATTGATGGAGAACTGATCAGCAATGAAGCGGCCTTCTCCCACTCGCATTTCATCCGGTTGTTCAAGCAGGTGTATGGTGTGGTGCCACGTGTTTACCTGAGCAACTTGCGACTGGACCGAGCGCAACAACTGCTGGACGAAGGATGCTCCGTTGCCGATGCCTGCTTGCGTGTGGGGTTCGAGAGCGTGCCCACATTCAGCCGGGCGTTCAAGCGGCGTACCGGCACCACGCCAGCGGCCTACCGCAAGGTCCGCGAGGAACGGGCGCGGAACATGCAAGAGGAGCCACTGGAGCACATTCCAAACTGTTATGCGATGTGGCTGGGTTGGCCGCAAAAGCGCGATCCAGGATAAGTGTCCGAACGGCGGTCGGCCTTCCTTTGTGCCATGATCGCTCGCATCACACACCTTTCGGTCTACGTGCTGGACCAGGACCGCGCGCTGGACTTCTACACACAGAAGCTCGGATTCAAGAAGCACACCGACATCCCCATGCACGGCGGCGGGCGCTGGCTTACGGTAACGCCACCCGAGCAGCCTGAACTGGAAGTGGCGCTGATGCCAACTTCGCCCTGGGGGCCTTGGAACGCGGAGAACGCCGCTGCCATGCGCAAGTTGGTGGAGCAAGGCATGTTCGGCTTTGCCGCCTTCAAGTGCAAGGACGTGCGCGCCACCTATGAGGAGTTGCATGCCAAGGGCGTGGAATTCACCATGCCGCCGACCCAACAACCCTTTGGCATCATCGCTGTGTTGAAGGACGACAGCGGCAATACCTTCAGTCTATCGGAGCTGGAACCGAAGAAGGGTAAAAGGAAGTGAATGGGGTTGGAGAGTTGAAGAGTTGAGGAGTTGAAGAGTTGGAGAGTTGAGGAGTTGAGGAGTTGGAGAGTTGAAGAGTTGAAGGGTTGAAGGGTGCGAGAGCACGAACCCACTGTTCCACCTCGGCACCCTTGGACTTTTGCACGCTCGCACAAGAAAACACAAGCACCCGACCATGAACAAGCGCAACAGGATCATCTATTGGATCGCCACGGTATGGCTCACACTGGGCATGGTGGCCACTGGAATACAGCAACTCATGCACTTACCCATTGAAGAGGCCTTGGCACCACCGGGCACGCACGGTATGGCGGCACTGGGTTATCCGGCCTACCTGCTCACCATCATCGGCATCTGGAAACTGCTCGGCACGGTGGTGCTATTCCTTCCGCGCACACCACTGCTTAAGGAATGGGCCTATGTCGGCTTCTTCTTCCTGCTTTCAGGAGCGTTGTTCTCGCACATCGCCGTGGGACATGGCGCTGGCGATCTCTTTCCTGCCGGGTTCTTACTGGTGATGCTGGCGCTGTCGTGGTGGCTGCGCCCGCAGGATAAGAAGTGCGCTCAAGCCATTTAATTCGCAGGATGAACCCGAAAGTCGACTGGTTCTTCGCAAAGGACTCCAAGTGGCAGGAAGCCTTTCAACTGCTGCGTGACATCGCCTTGGACAGCGGCCTCACCGAGGAACTCAAGTGGGGCCACCCCTGCTACACGCTGAAGGGCAAGAACGTGTTCCTGATGCACGGCTTCAAGGACTATTGCGCGTTGCTCTTCCATAAGGGCGCGTTGTTGAAGGACGATCACGGCATCCTGGTCCAGCAGACGGCCAACGTGCAAAGCGCGCGGCAGATCCGCTTCACCGGCCTGAAGCAGATCAAGGACATGGTGCCGGTGATATGCAGCATCATGCAGCAGGCCATAGCGATCGAACAAAGTGGAGCCAAAGTGCCCTTGAAGAAGACCGCGGAGTTCGAGATGCCGGAGGAATTCGCCACGGCCTTGAAGCAGATGCCCGAACTGAAGAAGGCCTTCAACGCGCTGACACCGGGACGGCAACGCGGCTATCTGTTACACTTTGCAGGTGCCAAACAGGCCAAGACACGCGAGGCACGGATCGAGAAGAACGTGGAGCGGATACTTGCTGGCAAGGGGCTCGATGACTGAACCCATGCTCTCCGGTGGCCGGCGCTTCAGCTCCGTGCAGGATATGCTGGACTTCCTACCTACGGAAGAACGCGAACTGACCGAACAACTGCGGGAGCTGATCATCTCGGAGGCGCCGGACCTGAAGGAACGCATGAGCTTCAACGTGCCGTTCTACAAGGCACAGCGTGATGTGTGTTTCATCTGGCCGGCATCCGTGCTGTGGGGCAAGCGCAAGACCTACGAAGGTGTACGCTTCGGACTGAGCTATGGCAGCCTTGTACCGGGCAGCGAGCCTTACCTCCAACGCGGTCCACGCAAACAAATGCTCTGGCGCGACCTGACGACACTTTCGGACACCGACATGCGCCAGATCCGCACCTTGTTACAAGCTGCCTTAGCAGTTGATCGGGAACGCGCCCTTGGCTTACGGTGAAGCCTGAACTTCGCACACCCATGCCGAAGTCCAACAACCCTGTGATCCTGCCCGGTACGCTCCGGTTCCTCCACGAGTTGGAGGCGCACAATGAGAAGCCTTGGTTCGAGGCCAACAAGCAGCGCTACCTCCTTGCCCATGCGAACATGGTGGCCTTCGCCGATGCCCTGCTGGAACGCATGCAGGCCCACGATAATCTGAGCACGCCGAGCGGTGCCAAGAGCCTGATGCGCATCTACACCGACCAGCGCTTCCACAAGGACAAGCCGCCCTATGCACCACGTTTCGGTGGAAGGTTGGTGCGCGTGAAACCGGCCCTGCGCGGCGGCTATTTCTATCGCATCCAGCCCGGCGATCGATCGCACGTCACCTGCGGTTTCATGGGCCCCGAGGCCAGCGATCTGCGGCTTATCCGTCAGGACATCGACTACGACCATACCACCTGGCGGAAGATCCTGCGCGGCAAGAACCTGCGGGCGCACTTCGGAGAGCTGTTCGGTGAGGAAGTGGCTACCATTCCACGGGGATATCCGTTAGATCATCCAGCGGCGGACCTCCTGCGCAAACGGCAGTTCCTACTGCGTCGCACCTTCACCGACAAGGAAGTGCAAGCCCCGGAGTTCCTCGATGAAGTGGTGAAGACCTTCCGTGCGGTGCGCCCGTGGTTCGACCATATGACCGAAGTGCTGACCAGCGATGGCAATGGGGCGTGAGTGTGCAGGAATGCGGGAAAAGGAAGGAAAGGGAGGAAAGGGAGGAAAGGGAGGTAATGGACGCGATGGTGGTGGGCGCAGTACTATTCGCCAATCGCCATCGACCATTCACCTTTTGCCGCATTCGCTCATCGAAGCGTCTGGCAAGGCCTACGCCTTCTTCACGAACTCGCTCTTGAGGCCCATAGCCCCGAAGCCATCCACCTTGCAGTCGATGTTGTGATCGCCGTCGGTGAGGCGGATGCCACGCACCTTGGTACCTGCCTTAATGGCCTTGGATGCGCCTTTCACGGGCAGGTCCTTGATCACGATCACATCGTCGCCGTCGTGCAGCACGTTGCCGTTGGCATCCTTCACCACCGGTCCGGCCTCATCGGCGGCCACTTCATCGGGGTTCCATTCATGCCCGCACTCGCCACACATCCACGAGGTGCCTGTGGGATAGGTGATGGTGGAACGGCATTCGGGGCAGGGTTTGGTATCTGGCATGACGGCCGCGAAAGTACCCGTCTCGATGGAGTGGCAAGTGACAGCGCTCATGCAATTGGACGATCGCTGCAACATGCGTCCGACACACTGCACACCAAAAGTGGGATGGAACGCGTTCGCACATCATGCGCCGCATCTTGTCACTTCTGCTCATCGCCTTGTTACTGGTATCGTGCAGCACCGGCGAGCGCGTTCATAAGTGCAACGGGAAGCGCGGCGAGCGGGTACCCATGGGCATCCTCTGAAGGTGCTTCAGCATTACTGGCCTTCCTCGTGCGATCTTCAGCCCATGGAACGCCACCAACTCTTCGAGCAATTGGAACGCCATGCACAGGTGTTCCGCGCCCTACTCGCCGGGCTCTCCCCTGCCGAGATCCGCTGGAAACAAGCACCCGATAAGTGGTGCCCATTGGAAGTGATATGCCATCTGTATGATGAGGAGCGCGAAGATTTTCGGGCACGGCTAAGATCCACGCTGGAGACGCCGGATGCGCCCTGGCCCAAGATCGACCCGGCGGCATGGGTGGCTGAGCGCAAGTACATGGAGCAGGACTTCGGCAATACGCTGAACGGATTCCTGGAGGAACGGCAACGCTCGCTGGAGTGGCTGCGCGGGCAGGACCATGCAACCTGGGGCAATGCGTACATCCATCCGAAAGTGGGGCCGGTGAGTTGCGATCTGCTGCTGACCAACTGGGTGGCGCACGACCTGCACCACATCCGCCAGCTGATCAACCTGCGTTACGCCTACCTGCAAGCGCATAGCACCGTGCCGCTCGACTACGCAGGCAACTGGTAGCCGCGTACCTTTCCCCACATGATCCTCACCGGCCGCATCCAAGACCTGCCCATTCTGCGGAACACTGCTGATGGCATGTACCTCGGCGATGCTGAAGACGCTGTGCTGCTCCCTGCGGTTGAAGCGCAAGGACTTGCCGCTGACCGCGGTCCTATCAGCGTGTTCGTATACCGCGAAAAAAGCGGGCAACGACTGGCCACCACCACACTGCCCAAGGCGCAAGCGGGCGAGTTCACCAACCTGCGCGTGGTGGCCATACGCGGCGGCGTTGCGCAGCTGGAATTGGCACCCGGCATATTGGTGTTGGTGCCGCACGAAGAGCAGAAGAAGCCCATGGAGCAAGGGCGTTGGTACGTGGTGCGCATAGCGGTGGACCAGGACAACGACATGCTCTTTGCCAGCACGCGCATCGAGCAATACCTGGACAACCGTGAACTGAGCGTGAAGCGCGGCGACGAACTCGACCTGCTGGTCTACAGCAAGAGCGAGCTTGGTTGGTCGGTGATCGTGAACAACAAGCACCAAGGGCTGATCCACGCGAACGAAGTGTACAAGCCGATCTCCATCGGCAACCGGATCACTGGCTACGTGAAGCAGGTGCGCGAGGACAACAAACTGGACATCGTGCTGCAGCCGATCGGTTACCGGCAGTACATCGATGTACACACCGCTTCCCTTGCGAAACGCTTGGAAGCACGCGGCTTCCTGCCCCTCACCGACAAGAGTTCAGCCGAAGAGATCCACGCCGAGTTCGGCATCAGCAAGAAGGCTTTCAAGAAAGCACTGGGGGCGCTGTACAAGGAGCGGCTGGTGCGCATCGGTGAGGATGGTATCGTGTGGATGGGCTGAATTCCCTGAATTGCATAACTACGACCAACACCCATGAACCCTACGCTTCGGAACGTTTTGGCAGTGCTCGTTGGAGCAGTCGTTTGCATCGTGTTGAACGGACTGCTGCTCGAGGTCCTGATGTCGCTCAACCCGCCACCGGATGGCTTCGACCCGAACAAGCTTGATACGTTCGGACTACTGCGCGCCAAACACCTGATGAACGCCTTCGCGGCGCACGCGTTACCCACTGTCTTCGGTGGTCTGCTGGCGGCATTGATCGCGGCACGGCGCCACCGGGCCATGTCGATCATCGTGGGTGTACTGCACCTGGTGGGCGGCATCATTGCAGCGGCCCGGATACCTGCGCCGTTCTGGTTCATTGCGCTGGACCTGGTGATGGCCTATCTGCCCATGGCGTGGCTGGGCTGGAAACTGAGCCGCAAGCCGGTATGATCGATCGACCGGATGATCATTTCGACCGTGTGGCTCGCGTGTTCGGTGCAGGAGCGCAGGACTACGTGAATGCGTTCATGGATCTCACCGCCTATGACCAAGGCCTGCTCGCATTCCTCAACGGACTGCCAGCCAATGCCCGCGTCCTCGATGTGGGTTGCGGTCCGGGCAACATCAGCCGATACCTACTGGAGCACTCACCGGAGCTCCGGATCAAAGGGATCGATATCGCCGAAGGCATGCTCGAACAAGCACGGATGCTCTGCCGTGGAGCACATTTTGAGCATATGGATGTACGGGATCTTTCGCTCTGGAAGAATGAGCGGTTCGATGCTGCCGTCTGTGGATTCATCCTCCCCTACTTGCATCCACTTGAAGCCGAACAGCTGATCGCTGACCTATCGCGCTTGGTCCATCAAGGTGGCAAAGTCTACCTGAGCACCATGGAGGAGGCCCCTACCCAAAGCGGCCTCAAAGCATCAAGCAACGGCAAGTACGAGCCGCTCCATCAAAACTTCTATTTGGCCGATATGCTGAGTAGCATGCTGACCGTGAACGGCTTCACGATAACGCATACCAGCCGAGTCGTTCAACCGGATAAAAATGGCATTCCCGCAACGGACTTGGTACTCGTTGCACAACTGACCTGAAACCTCATGGAACCCCAACTCATTCGCCCCATGGCCCTGGACCTGCCCGGTGCTTTGGAGCAGGAGCACTTCGGAAAACCGGCCTTCAGTGTGAAGAAGAAGCTCTTCTGCACCTGGTGGGTGATGGAGGATCGCGCAGTGCTCAAGCTCACTCCCGCACAACAAATGGAATGGTGTGCCGAGCTACCCGACGCCTTCTCCCCCGTGCCCAACAAATGGGGAAAACACGGTTGGACGAACGTTTCACTACCGCACATCAGCGAACGCACCATGCGCTACGCGCTGGACCTGGCGTGGCGGAACGTGTGCCCGAAGTGGTTGTTGCCTACGAGACAGGTGCCGCCAAAGGGTTAGGGTGAATGGTGAATGGGAATTGGTGAATGGGGCCGAGCCGATCACGCCGGTGGTGATCGATGTGCCTCCATTCGCCATTCACCAACTCCTATTCACCTCCTCCTGCTACTCCAACACCACCATCCTATCCTTGGGCACCTTCACGCTGTAGCCGAAGCGTAGTTGCTTGCTGGTGCGGGGCTCCACGCGTTCCTTCCAGGTGAGGAAGCCTTTTTCGGTGTTCACGGAAGCGCCGCCGTTGTCGTCGAGCTTCACTTCGATCTCGCTGCGCACGGCCACGGGGAATTGATCGCTGATGACAAGCTCGATGGGCTGTGCCTTGTTGTTGCGCACGCTGATCTCCCAACCGACGCTCTCGGTGCGCTTGTTGCCCACCACCTGCCGCTGGCTGTAGTCCTTGCGTTTGGTGCGCTGCACGGTAACGCCCTTGTCACGCCCGAGGCTGATGTCCAGCGTATCGTTCACACCGGCCAGGTCCAGCAGGCTCTCGCCCACATAGGTGCCCTCGAAGTAAATGAAGGCCGGGCCTGCCAGCAGATTCAGGCCCTCCCACCCCGTTACCTGCGCGAAGAGGAAGGCATCGAGATCAAGTTTGGGAATGCAGAAGTACTTGTAGCTGCTCACCAACTCCTGCTCCTTAACGCCCACTTGGTGGTTCTTGCCATCGCTGGGAATGGTGTATGGCACACTGATGGAGAACTCGAAACTGGTGGCACGCTCGGTGACGCTTTCGGCGAGCGAGGTGTTCGCCACTTCCACCCGGTCGAACAATCCGTACATATCAACAGTATCCGAACGGCTTCCGCGGATGCGCTGCTTGCTTTTCATTTGAACGCCATCCATGTAACGGTAGCTGGCAGGCACTCCACCTGTTATGATAGCAACCTCGCTCAGCTGAATTGAACTCTCCGCCAGGTTCACGTTCATGGTCCCGTTGGAGATGGCCAGCTGCTGGGCGGTATAGCCTACGTAGGTGAATTGCAACGCACGGCCGTTCGCAGGGATCGCGATCGCATAGTAGCCGTCGATGTTGCTGGTGGTGCCATTGATCATCTGGCCATTGGCATCGGAGAGCACCACGTTCACGAAAGGCAGCGGCTCACCGGTCTTCGCATCGCGGATGATGCCGCGCACATCGCGTACGTTGGGGTTGTAGCCGGGCTGAACGTTCGCCACCGGCGCCGGCTTTGGCCTACCGAAGTCCAAGCGCCAGGGATACAAAGTGGGCATGATGGCGTCCTTGTTCGGTTCGCCGCTGCTGAGCGCGAGTTGCACCTTGTCCCAATCCTCGCCGGTGCTTTGGTACACCTGCGCCTTGTAGGTGAGTTGCATCGGTTTGGTGATGTCGGCAACACGGATGTCGTAGCTGGGGCTCCAGCCGGCACTGCTCACCATGTACTTCAGCGTAAGTGTGGCGCTCACCGTGGTGTTTGCGCTCACCTCCACCACCACTTCACTGGTGGGTCGTGTCTTCTTGCCTTGTACCTGGGCCAGTTGCAGTTTCACCTTGGCCAGTTGCTCGTTCAATGAATCGACCGTCCGTTTGATCTCCAGTCGCTTCATGGCCAGGGCCTCCTGCCTGCCACGCAGGTATTCGTTGATGCTTTGCAATTGTGTGAGCGTGAGCCCCTGTTCGCCGCCCACCACCTCGTTCTTGCCCAGGCGCGCATCCTCCTTCTCCACCACGGCAAGCAGGCTGTTCTCGCGCTCGATGTCGGCTTCCAAGGTCTTTATGCGGTCCTTCAGCACCAGTACCTCGGCACGGTCCTGCTTTTCCTCCAGGTAGTTCAGGCGGTGCTGTACGCCCAGAATGGTAAAGGCACCCGTGCCACTCACCTGTATGTTGGAAGGATCCACCTCTTCGCTCAACCCGGCAAAGACCAGCGTGGAGGTCCCCTTGGGCAGTTCCACTTTTCCGTTGCGCGTTACTTCGGCCCCACTGAGGAAGACCTTGACAGCGCTGATGGTGGTGGTGACAGGCTTTTCGGCGGCCTGTGCGCCAAGGGTGAACAATACGAGGGCGGTGAGCAGGGAACGCGTCATGGGTCGGGGTATATGGCAGTAGGATGCATGAACGCGGCAGATCGCATAAACGTGCATGCACCTGGCATGGACCGCGAACCTACGTACCCGACGCTACCCGAACTCCTTGGCCAATTCCTCCGTGATCCAAGCCCGCGCTTCCTGCCTACTCCTGAAAATGCGCGTGGGAAAGGTCTGCGGATTGTAGCTGTAGTAGACCCCTGCCATGGCCTCGCCGAGGTTGTCCTCGGTAACGATGGCAAGCGCTACCAACTGGGCATTCGCGTTGGTCTTGCCGAAGTAGTCCACGCTCATCACGGAAATGTCGGCCAAGGTGTTGGGGTGGAAGAAGGCGATCATGGCACAACGCTCGGTGGTAAGCTCACCACGGCGCAGCTGCACTTCCATCAGGCCCTCATCATCCAGATCGAGCCCTTCGCGGTAGTGCACTTCGATGAGGCGGCCTTCGCTGGAGAGCCGCATCGTTGCCAGTTTGGTCTCGATGACGTTCATGCGTGTATGATGGATCGACCACTACCGCTCGTCCTCACCAAATACAGGGAACAAGGTACTCACAGGGACCTTTCAGCGGCTTTCAAGGTGTTCAGCAACAGGCTGGTGATCGTCATCGGCCCCACGCCACCGGGTACCGGGCTGATCGCACTGCACTTGGGCCCCACTTCATCGGCATTCACATCGCCCAACAAGCGGAAGCCGCTCTTGCGCGTGGCATCATCCACCCGGTGGATGCCGACATCGACCACCACTGCTCCCTCCTTCACCATGTCCGCAGTGATGAACTCGGGTTTACCCAACGCAACGATGAGGATATCCGCCTGCCGAGTGACGGCCGCCAGATCCCTGGTGCGGCTGTGCGCGAGGGTGACCGTGCAATTGCCCGGCTCGCTGTTGCGGCTCATGAGGATGCTCATGGGCGTACCCACGATGTTGCTGCGGCCCACCACAACACAATGCTTACCGCTGGTGGCCACACCGTAATGCCTGAGCAGTTCCACGATGCCTGCCGGTGTTGCGGGCAGGAAGCCGGGCAAGCCCAACACCATGTTCCCCACGTTCACCGGATGGAACCCGTCCACGTCCTTGCGCGGGTCGATGGCAAGCGTGATGCGGTCCGCATCGATGTGCTTGGGCAGTGGCAATTGCACGATGAAGCCATCCAACGCGGTATCGTTGTTGAGCGCGTGTACCAGTTCCAGCAGTTCCGCTTCGGTGGTCTCCGCTGGCTTGCGGATCAAAGTGCTTCGGAAGCCGACACTTTCGCAGGCTTTCACCTTGCTTTCCACATAAGTGCGGCTTGCACCATCGTTGCCCACCAGCACGGCGGCCAGGTGTGGCGGCCTACCAAGGCGTTCCTTCAGCGTCTGTGCTTTGACCGCGATCTCTCCGCGTATGGCCGCCGAGGCGATACGACCATCGAGCTTTTCGGTAGGCATGTGGGCGAAGATAACCGCCCATGGGAAAGCAGGAAATGACGGAAGAGCAGGTCCGATCAGCCCCCGATGCGATCAACGAATGAGCATCACCCGTTCAGCAAAGCGCTCCGCGCCCACATGCAGGAGCAGCGTGTAGGAACCTGCATCAAGGCCGTTCAGTTCCAACCAATGCCCCTGCCCTTCGCAATTGGGCACAAGACCCTTTGCGACCACTTGGCCCGATGCCGCGAGCACTTGGTAGAACGCGCCATCCGGCAATTCATCGTGGCATCGGATGAACACACCCTCGGTGGCTGGATTCGGATACACGGTGAATGGATCGTTCCCGAGACGCAATACCTCCACTACCGCAACATGCGATGTGGTACTGCTGCCATCGAGGTCCACCTGGCGCAAGCGGTAGTAGTTGGTTCCGCGCAGGGGCAGGTCATCGATGGCATCGTACTGCACCAAGGCGTTGCTGTGGCCCACAGCGTCCACACGACCGATTACGGTCCAGTTGCTTACATCATCGGAACGTTCCACATCGAAATACAAGTTGTCCCACTCGCTCGCGGTAGCCCACTCAAGTTGAACGGTACCATTTCGTTCCGAGCGAGCGGTGAAGCTCACCAGTTCGATCGGCAAGGGGGTGATGGCGATGTTGGTGGTGCCCAAGGTGAAGCGGACACCATCCTCCAGTGCGGTGACGGCCGAGAAACGATACAGATCACCGCCAATATGCGTGGCACCGGAGATCGGTATCTCGTTCGCCATAGATCCGTCCTGATCGGTATCCACCACCAAGCGGAGGTGCGTGGGATCCACGTTGCCCAGGCCGGAAAGGTCGAAGGTGATGTCCACCGCGCCCACATCCACGGCCGAAGCCCCGGTGGTGTTGCGCTCGGAAACGCGCCATACACGCTCCAAACGGCCTTGCAGTCCATCGGGCACATCGTCCACGCCCCAAGCACCGAGCATGCCGTTATTGTGCCCCCAGAAGAGGAACTCGTTGTTACCAAGCCCGGTGGGGTTCGAGATGCGCACGATGCCGCTGCCTTGTGCATCGTTGTGGATGTTGGAAGCATTGATGCGACCGATACCCGCCACTTCGTGATCGAAATTGCCGCGTGCCGCATTGTCCTCGCGGTATACGTCGTTCGCTGACAGCGTGAGCCCATACTTGGCAGCCAGGTAATTGGCGATGATGATGCGCTGGGCATCGTTCACAGCAACGTTGTATGCCACCACTTCGGCAATGTCGCCGTTCCAGCTTTCACCCCCCGCCTGGCAACCGATGGCCATGTCCGTCCAAGAGCTCAGCGTTCCATCGGTGGCCACCGAACCGGCAGTGCCATGGTCCACGTACTGATCGATGCTGGCGGCCCTGTACATGGTATTCAGGACATAGGCCTGCCCATTGGCCAATGCAGTGGCCATGGTAACGTTGCGCTGTGTGCCATCACTTTGGATGCCGCGCCCCCATACTTGCGTGGTGGCCGAGGAGACCCACATGCCGATGTTCTTTTCCGCAGGTGTTGCTGAGTAGGCATTGCCTGAAGCAGCACCTTGAATGAGTCCGGGATTGGAGGAAGGCAGCGAGGTGTAGCGGGCCACCACCCAGACCGAAGCATGATCGGCGGTGCTGAGGCCCGTGGAGAGCATTCTGTCGTTGTTGGCAGCCGTGTAGCGCACCACAGGGTAGCCGTTCAGCACATTGGTCTGGAGGTTCGGCCGATTGCCGGCAGTGGCCTGTGTGGCATGACGTCCGTTGCCCGAACGGTCGTTCCATTGCTGCACGTTCTCGGTGTTGGCTGCCGGAGTGGTGCCAGCGTTGTTGAACACGCCGTTCTCAGCGCTCAACCAAAGCGCATTGTTCGTGCTGTTGCCCACCCCACCCGGACCTGTCTGGCCCACGGAAAGAAGCGGAAAAAGAAGTGCCACGAGCAGACCGGGAGAGTATGTCTTGCGTTCCATGGGGCCTTGGAACGCACTGGGAACGTGAAGGTTACCAGCTCATTTCCGACCCTTGCCCACAACCTCCTTCAGCAGGAACTGCTCCGCATCCATCACCGGTATGTCCGCGAAGTGGAAGTCCTTGCGGTCGTAGGTGATGATGAACCCGCATTTCGCCTCAATGGCAGAATGGTACTGTAGACCATCCTCGATGTCGCTTATGCGCTTATCGGCGAGGGTGCGATCCATGGCCACCTGGCCCACACTGGTCATGCGTATTTTCTCACCCAGCAGTGCGATCTTCTTGCGAGCCAGTTTCTTGCCTCCCGCAGTGTTGCGCGACTTCTTCTCTGCGAAGTATGCTCCGATGGCCATGCACAAGGGTGAGGTGTAGACCTCGAAGCGCGGGTCATCCACCAAGCTCAACACACGCGAACACGGACCGAAGCGCGGGTACTCGTTGCAAAGCACTGTGACCAGGATGTTGGCGTCGAGGAATATGCGGATGCGTGCCATGGTTTACAAGAGAATGCAGCTCACACGGAGGCACGGAGCGCCCCCCTGTACTTGGGTGAGGGGTACGGGTGAAGGCGCATTCCCTCCGTGCCTCCGTGTCTCCGTGTGAGATAAGGTGCATGCTCAGCGTGACCGGCGCCGGCTCGCCAAGTAATCCTTCTTCACGTTCCGCTCG
Organism: Flavobacteriales bacterium; assembly: GCA_019638115.1. Lineage (GTDB taxonomy): Bacteria > Bacteroidota > Bacteroidia > Flavobacteriales_F > PHOS-HE28 > PHOS-HE28. Next base: position 249,625 of record JAHBUK010000004.1, read on the forward strand.
GATGCATTCTTCCGCACGTACTCCACCTCCCCTTCCGCAACGGCACTTACCCAATCGCTTACCGGCAGCTCATCAATGCTGCGGTAGCGCTTGTCGGTAACCTTGCTGAGCATGAACTCCACCAAGCGCGACAGGCTGATGTTGTTGGCTTCGGCGAAAGCCTTGGCCTTATCGGCCACGGTGGCATCGAAGCTGAGGGTGATCTTGGCGTCCATGGCTCGGAATGTTAATACGACAAATGTAAAACACTCATACGTATGAACAACCGATCATCCTTTGGGACTGATGAACAACAGGCGGCCAAAGCCCAGTCCACAAAGCAGTAGGAGAACAGCCATGATGACCACCACAGGATGACCGGCCAGTTCAGCCGGTGCTTTGAGCAGGGCCAGTCCTGAGCTGAAGAAGGCGAGCAAGTTGGCCATCAACAGCGGACGGCCGTAGATGCCACCGATCGCTGCACCACGCGCCAGCCAGTTGTTGAAGCCAAGGGCCATGGCAAATCCGCCTGCGATCTGCGCAAGCAGCGTGGCGGCTGGCTCAGCGGAGCCATCCATTGCGAGCAATACTTGATCCGGGGCGAAAAGCAGGAGTGCCCCAGGCGCTCCAAGTACCAGCGCAGCTATGGAAAGCAGGACCTTGGTAGACATTGCATCGTGGTATGGTCACGCAAAGGTCATCGCCATCAGATCCACCACCAACGCGGCAGTCTTTTCAATTCTTGGGCCTGCGTAGCACAGCCACGTTCATGGCGGGCTCAAGCTTCACCAGTTCCCAACCCTTGGCCTCGAACTCCTGCACGGTGGCGAATACCGCATTGACCATCCTGGTGGTTGCTCTAACGGTCAAGCCCTTCCTACGCTCCCGCTCCACAGGTACCAACTTGGACTGTGCAGTATCCGTTGCGATGACCATTACCTGCGCGTTCACCGGGTTGTATTGGATCCAGACGTATTCATGGATGCCGCCGCTTTGTGCGGATGAACGTGTGGTGGCGAGTATGAGGAAGAGGAAAAGGAGGAGCTTCTTCATGGTCCGACCAGCCCTTGCTGTTGCAAACAGTTTTAGTGCTTCAAGTCGAAAGTTACATAGCTGCCCCCTGGTTCCGACCACCGCACACCCTTCGCCACGCTGGTGACCAGCTCCACAAAAGCATAGTGAGGACCCGGACCGCCCATGCAGTCGTGATCAAATCGCTTCAGAACACTACCCTGACGAACTTCCACCCAGCATCTGCCACCATCCGCACAATCCGGACAGCCGATCTTCCGAATGCTGAACTCCGACCACAGACTTGTGGTATCCACTGCGTGAAGTATGGCTCGATACTTCTCCACGGATATGGGAACAACTTGCCGTTGCCTTGGATAGGCGGTGGTGTCCCACCCAACGCGCTTGCATTCCAGCCCCCATGAATGGATCCTGAACTCCGACTTGCAATATCCATAACACATCCCTGCCGACCATCCAAAACTGATCGCGATGCTGTCCGGCTCTTCGATCACTATTGGCCGAGCTTCAATGGGTTCCACCGGAACGCCGGCTTCTTCACTCGGGGCAAAGTCAGTGCCCATACAGCCCGCTAACGCCAAAGCGACCAGACCAATGCTCGTTCGCAGATGGCGCCCCATTATCTGATCTTCTTCCGGGTCTTCGGCACCTCATCTCCACAGGCAAGATGCCTGTGGGACTAACGCCTCATCCCCTGCACCTGCTGCATCCGCTGCATCATCGCCTGCATCTTGGTCTTGTCGCCCATCATCTTCCGCATCGCCGCGAACTGCGATCAGCCTGTTCATCTCTTCGGCCTGCGCATCAGGAACGAACCCGGTACATGATTGACCATGACCAGTTCCCACCCCTCCCGTTCATGCTGCTGAACAAGCTGCATGACTTTCCTATAAGCAAGGTGGGAATCCTGCTTGAGCTCGGTTGAAGTGAGTTCAATCTTTTGCGTGACCTCATCCGGTGACACGATGTAAATGAGAGCGTGATTGACGTGCTGGAGCAGCACGTACTCGTGCTCGCCCTTTACTTGAGCAACTGCCATCATTGCAAACAAGCACCACGACAAGCTCAAGATGATCCTCTTCATGGTATCGGGAATTTCCGTTCGCTTATGCTGTTGACATCGAAAGCACTCACCTCCTCATCCCCTGCGCCTGCTGCATCCGCTGCATCATCGCCTGCATCTTGCTCTTGTCGCCCATCATCTTCATCATCTTCCGGGTCTCGTCGAACTGCTTCAGCAGCTTGTTCACCTCGGGGATGTCGCGGCCACTGCCTTTGGCGATGCGCTGACGACGGCTGCCGTTGATCAGGGCCGGGTTCTGGCGCTCCTCGGGCGTCATGCTGCGGATGATGGCTTCGATGTGCTTGAAGGCGTCGTCCGGGATATCGAGGTTCTTCATGGCCTTGCCCACGCCGGGGATCATGCCCATGAGGTCCTTCATGTTGCCCATCTTCTTGATCTGCTGGATCTGCTCCAGGAAATCATCGAAGCCGAACTGGTCCTTGGCGATCTTCTTCTGCAGTTCACGCGCCTGCTTCTCATCGAACTGCTCCTGTGCGCGCTCCACCAGGCTCACCACGTCGCCCATGCCCAGTATGCGGCCGGCCATACGATCGGGATGGAACTCGTCCAGCGCCTCCATCTTCTCGCCGGTGCCGATGAACTTGATCGGCTTGTCCACCACGCTGCGGATGGTGAGCGCCGCACCACCGCGGGTATCGCCGTCGAGTTTAGTGAGCACCACGCCGTCGATGTCCAAGCGGTCGTTGAAGGCCTTGGCGGTATTCACGGCATCCTGGCCGGTCATGGCATCCACCACGAAGAGGGTCTCCTGCGGCTGGCTGGCCTTCTTCACCCGGGTTATCTCGTCCATCATCGCCTCGTCAACCGCCAGGCGTCCGGCGGTATCGATGATCACGGCCGTGAAGCCGTGGGCCTTGGCGTGGGCGATACCTTTCTGGGCGATGGCCACCGGGTCCTTGCTGTCGCGATCGCTGAAGACCGTGATGTCCAGCTGTTTGCCGAGCGTTTCAAGCTGGTCTATGGCCGCAGGGCGGTACACGTCGCAGGCCACCAGCAGGGGCTTCTTGCCTTTCTTGCGCAGGTAGGCCGCTAGTTTTCCACTGAAAGTGGTCTTACCCGAACCCTGCAGACCGCTCATCAGGACCACCGTGGGGTTGCCACTGAGGTTGATGGCCTGGTTGCGGCCGCCCATCAGTTCGGCCAGTTCGTCGTGCGCGATCTTCACCAGCACCTGGCCGGGGCTAACGGCCGTAAGCACGTTGGCACCCAGCGCCTTGGCCTTCACACGATCGGTGAATTCCTTGGCGGTCTTGAAGTTCACGTCGGCATCCAGCAAGGCGCGACGTACCTCCTTCATGGTCTCGGCCACGTTGATCTCGGTGATCTGGCCTTGTCCTTTCAGGACTTTGAACGCTCTTTCGAGCTTGTCGTTGAGATTCTCGAACATGTCTGGCTCTTTCTACAGGGACCGCGAAGGTAGTGGGGAGGTGTGAGGTGGCCTCCTTCACAGATCACACCTAACACTTCACACATCACATTTCTTTCGGGGGCGTGCCCCTCGCTAAGCCTCGGGTCGGGTCCTCTGCTGTAGCCGACTTGTAAGGGCCAGCGGCTGCGGCGCTGCGGTGGCTTCCTCCGGTCGCCTCCTCGCTCGCGCCACACCTGCGCTTCGTCAGCGGCAGGCTGCCGCTTCAATCCCTCACGCTGTTAATTTCGTCAACGAATGAAGATCAAAGCTCCTTTCGAAGGGTACTTCCATGTTCACGAACCTGAAACAGTCCAGGTTGCTGGACGAATCGAGTTCGACGTGATGACAGGTATTCGCCTTACCACAATTGGCTCGTTTCATAAAGAGTTCATTCGATCAGGGGGTGAACAACGGTGGAGTTGTATTCATGGCTTCTCAACTAATGGACGGAAACTAACCCTGCTTGACTGCAGAGGTCATGAGAACAGCAGTATCCCAGGCATTCCGAAGGGTTCCTACAGCTCGAAGTGTTTACTCGCCGGGCATCAACACTACGACCCTCAAACGCCTCAAATCAAGAGCATAGCTTTCCGGATAACATACTTCGATGAATGGCTGAACCGATCCGGGGTTTCCTACGAAGCCAGCAATGAACTTTTCGGAGCCTTCACCGCAACTCATAAACATCAAGGGGCTATTCAACTCCATTTCGGGCCTCGCTTGAATGTCAGTATCTGGCATCACACGAATACACCCATGTTCGCTGAACATGATGTGTTGCGCAAGTTCAGTGAACAGGCGTACTTCAATGTTCAGTACTCCGAGCTAAGTACCATCGATCAGGCAATGGAAGACATGTTGATGATCAGAGACCTCTTCAGTCTCCTCATGTCCGCACCAATCGTCATCGAGGATGCCGTCGCATTCATCGACGGTGAAAAGGAAGATGATGGTCGACGATTCGAACTCTACTTCCCCTTAGGCTATGGATACCCTACCCGAGAGTCACAGCCAAGGCATTACATGCTCTATCCCTACGACGACATCGAGTCATTCATCGGGACGACCTTGGAAAAATGGATTGAACTATATCCATCGATAAAGCGTGGGATAGCCTTCTACCACGAATCATATTTCAGCCGATCGCGCCACGCCTTTCAAAAGTTCATCGACTACGTCTTTAGTTACGAATCAACGAACAGATCGCTACATCCTTTGGAGCGATTCCCAGAGCAGGAGTACACTGCGTTATGCGCCGACCTTCTAGAGGGATTATCACCAACTCATGGAAACTTTGTTAGAGACATCCTCAAGCACGCTAATCAAGCCTCGCTGCGGCAACGACTCAAAGGCACATTCGAGCGGACGGGTCTGGATGAAATATTTGATAGGAAGTCCATAAAGCTTCATACCGACCGGATTGTGAATGCGAGGAACAACATAGTTCACTTTGCGGAGGTGAACAATGAAGAGACTGTATCAGAAGAAAACGTGGTCGACTACAATACCCTGGTCCGTATGTTGATCATTGGAGATCTGCTCTTGGCTATCGGCATCCCCAAGGAGGATATTGCAACTCGGCTGAAACGAGACCCAAATTTCGGCTTCTTGCTTATTGGAAGAAAGCTGAGCACTCTCAGCATTTAGACCCGAGACCACGTCCAATTGCAGCACCCAATCCACCCCGCCCCTCCCGCCCTTCAACCGCTCAACAGTTCCCGCTTCCACCATCACTCGCGTCCCCTTCATTCGCAGCATAAAAGCCATCGTCTGCTCGCGTTACGGGCCATCCGAGCAACTGCAAGTCCGAGACGTGCCCTAACCTGCGGCAGGCTTTCGCTTCACCCACACACCGCAAAAGGAGGTCAAAGACTACAAACTGCCTCGCTTCGATCATTGTCGCGTTCGCCACTTTGCGCACCTTCGCCCCATGCGCCCTGCCCTGCTCCTGCTGTTCATACTTCTTACCAAGCTCCTACCCGCCCAAGCCCCCGAGCTGCACTCTTGGTACGACAGCCTGCACAGCCGCGAGATACCCGTGGCCATCTACCAACCTAAGGGCGAACTGAAGGGCCTACCGATCGTGATCTTCAGCCACGGATATGGCGCCAACGAGCCGGGGTCTTACGTGGACTACGCCTACCTGAACGAGGCCCTGGCCGCTGCGGGCTATTTCGTGGTGAGCATCCAGCACGAATTGCCTGGCGATGACCTGCTCATTTTCGACGGTCCGGCGCGGGTGGTGCGCATGCCCAACTGGGAGCGTGGGGCGGCGAACATCCACTTCGTGTTGCAGGAACTGGAGCGCCTTTACCCGCAACTGGACCATGGCCGTACCACCGTTGCCGGGCATTCCAACGGCGGCGATATGAGCGTGCTGTACAGCCATCAGCATCCGGAACGCGTGCAGCAGGTGATCACCCTCGACCACCGCCGCATGCCCATCCTGCGTGCCAGCCAACCGCGCACCAGCACGCTCCGCAGCAGCGACCAACCGGCCGACGCGGAAGTCCTGCCCACGGATGCCGAGGCAGCGGCCTTTGGGATACGTGTGGTCTTTCTGCCTGACACGCCGCACAACAATATGGATAGCAACGCCGATCCCCGACAGCGCGCGGAGATCATTGAACTGATGCTCCGCTTCCTTCAGGAATGATCACTTCCACCGTTCTCCAACGCGCGATCCGCTCCTTATCCAGCGGGTTGATCCTGCTGGCAGCTTGTGGTAACCCATCCACACCTGAGCCAGCGCACGAGGATCCTTCAAGCACAACCGCAAACCCGGACATGATTGCGACCATCACCGCGTTGGACAGCGCGATGTTCGCCGCCTTCAACGCCCACGACGACGCCGCGCTGGGCACTTGGTTCACACCCGATCTGGAGTTCTACCACGACAAGGGAGGCCTCGCAGGCTATGACAGTACGATGGCTGGTTTCACGCGGCTCTTCAACCAACCCGCCTCCGCAGACATGCGCCGCGAGATCGTGCCTGGTTCCATGGAGGTATACCCGCTAGGCGACTTTGGCCTGTTGGAGATCTGCCAGCACCGCTTCTGCCACACAGAGAACGGGCAGGAGGAGTGCGGGACCTTCAAGAACATCATGATCTGGCGGAAGGAAGGCGCGAGCTACAAGGTGAGCCGCGTGATCAGCTTCGATCATTGAACGAGGACTGAAGAACGACAACTACTTGAACGCATATCTGTTCCCTCCAGCAAGGATGGCTTCCATTGGTGAACGATGAAACGTACTCGGGACGTTCCGTTCGCGATAAGGCACTTTCACTCTTGCAAGATCGTCTTCCTCACCTACTCATGACCACCCGGATCCGAGAAGCCACAACCGACCGCGACTGGGAGCAGGCCACAGCCTTGTTGCAGCGGGTGTATGTGGACGGTGGATTCACGGCGGCCGATACTGCCAAGCAATTCATGACACGCGCCAACCTGGAACCGGCCGGGGTGCTCTTGGTAGCCTTTGATGCTGCGGATATGGTGTTGGGCACCGTGTTGCTCCTGCATCCCGAAAGCGCGTTGCGACAGTTGGCCGGTGCAAGTGAGCGGGAATTCCGGATGCTTGGGGTGGAGAATGGCACCCGCGGATCGGGCATCGGCGCGCAACTCGTGGAAGCTTGTGTTGCGCGAGCATTTGCGGAAGGTGCGCAAGCCGTTGTGCTGTGGACACAACCCAGCATGCACAGCGCGCAGCGGCTCTATGCACGGCTCGGTTTCCAACGCGCACCGGAGCGGGACCAGGAGGATGCACGGGGCTTCACGCGCTTGGTGTACCTGCGGGAAAGCCGCTGAACAACGGTGCCTTGGCCAACTCCGGCACGCGCCGCACATACCTTCGTGCATGGCCAAATTTCTCCCTGCACTGGATGAGCGGCTGATGGCCTTCATCCGCGCCCAGCACATCTTCTTCACGGGTAGCGCACCAGCGAACGGAAGGGTGAACATCTCTCCCAAGGGCCTCAACTCCTTCCGCATTCTTTCCCCAAGCCAAGTGGGCTACCTGGATCTTACCGGCAGCGGCAATGAAACGGCCGCGCACCTGCTGGAGAATGGCCGAATGACCTTCATGTTCTGTGCGTTCGAAGGCCCACCGCTGATCCTGCGGCTATACGGGAAGGGGCGTTCCGTGCAGAAACAGCACCCCGAATGGCCTGCGCTGCGCGCGCATTTCGGACCACCTGTTCCGGGCGAACGCCAGCTGATCATCTGCGACATCAACAGTGTGCAGACCTCCTGCGGTTATGGAGTTCCCGAGCTTGGATTCCGGTCGGACCGCAGCCAACTGCTGGACTGGGCCGAGCGAAAGGGTCCGGAGGCCGTGGATGCCTACCGGATGGAGAAAAATCGCAGCAGCATCGACGGGGCGTCCACCGGGTGGGAAGGCTGAGGTCGTCGGCCATTTTCGCGGTTTCGGCGAGGCCTCAGTGCTTACGCGAGAGGTTGTCTGAACGGAAGATCAGGAAACCCGCAGCGAGAAGTTGCGTAGGACATGGGCACGGGATGTACCGGCACCCGTTCCCACGCCATGCGAAAACTCCTACTCATCAGCCTGTTCCTAGGGCTTTTCGCCAGCACTGCCTCTGCCACCCACATGAGCGGTGGCGAGATCTACTGGGAGTGCATCGGACCGAACCAATACCGGATCACCATGGTGATCTACCGCGATTGCTTCGGCATCAACGTGGACCCCAGCTACACCCTGCAAGTGCAGAGCCCCTGTGGCAACACCACCCTTACGGTGACCACGCCGGGCGGTGTGGAGATCAGCCAATTGTGCGACATCGAACTGCCCAACAGTACCTGCAATGGTGGTACGCTGCCCGGCATCCAGCAGTACATCTACACCGGCACCATCACGCTGCCACCCTGCAATTTCTGGACGATCTCCTACACGAACATCTACCGGAACGCGGCGATCGTGAACCTGACCAACCCGGGTGCCCAGCGTACCTACATCAGGGCCACCATCAACACCGCTGCATCACCCTGCAATGATTCGCCGCAGTTCACCAACACGGCGATCCCCTACGTGTGCCTTGGCTACCCCATCACCTACAGCTTCGGCGCGTTCGACCCCGAGAGCGACTCGCTGAGCTACGAGTTGATCCCCGCCATGGGCATCGCGGGCGCTCCCCTCAACTACGTGAACCCGCACAGCGGTGCGCTGCCGATCCCCGGATTAACGCTGAACCCCGCAACCGGTGAAGTGAATTTCACCCTTACGCAGATGGGCAACTGGGTGGTGGCCGTGCGTGTGAACCACTGGGTGAACGGCGTGATCGTGGGCACGGTGATGCGCGACATGCAATTCGTGGCATACCCCTGCGACAACATTCCGCCCGACCCCACCACCGGGTTGGTGCAGGACCTCAACGGCATGGCCACGGCCACTGGCCCACGCGCCATCGAGGTGTGCGAATCCGGAAGCTTCTGCTTTGACATGGTGATCTCCGACCCCAACGCCACCAACGTGCTTACCGCGTTCAGCAACGTGCAGCAGAACCTGCCCGGGGCCACCTTCACGTACACGGGAACCAACCCGATCACCGCAACGGTCTGTTGGACCGCAGCGCCCGGCACTTCCGGTTTCTATCCGTTCATCGTGAACGTGAGTGACGGGGCATGTCCCATCCCGGCCTTCCAGACCTACATCTACGCGATCACCGTGCTGCCCGGTCTGGGCGCCACACTGACGGTGGTGGATGAGAACTGCGTGGGTTCCGGTGACGGCAGCATCACGGCCGTGGTGAACACAGGTACATCACCTTACACCTACACGTGGAGCAATGGCAGCAGTGAGGCCAGCGTAAGCGGTGGTCCGGGCGACTACAGCGTGGTGATCGAGGACAGCAACGGATGCATCTCAGCCTCCCTCTCGGGCACCATTGGAAGTGCTGCTGAACCCAACGAGGCGGATGCAGGCCCCAATAGCACGGCCTGTGTGGATGTGCCATTCACGCTGCAAGGCAGTGTGGTGAACGCAACCGGGGGTGTGTGGAGCGGCGGACAAGGCACTTTCAACGGCACCTGGCCGAACGTGAGCTACACCCCTTCCGAGGCCGACCTGCTGGCCGGAGGTGCGATGCTTACCCTGACCACCACCGGGAACACCGGATGCCCACCTGCATCAGCAGAGGTCTTCATCGCACTGGTGAACAGCTTCGAGAACGTGTCCGTGACCGCCACCGATGCCACCTGCAACAACACAGCGAACGGCAGCGCCAGCGCAGTACCCGACTCCCCCGAGTTCACTTACCTCTGGAACGACGGTGCAGCACAGACCACCGCCACTGCAAGCAACCTGGCGGCCGGTACCTACCAAGTGCTGATCACCGATGGCTTCGGATGCAGCACTTCGCTGGAAGCCATTGTTGGTCCTACCGACGCGATCTCCATTGCCGACCTGAGCGCCACGGACGAAGGCTGCTTCGGTGATGGCAATGGCACGGCCACCGTGGTCGCTACAGGAGGCACTGCGCCATACACCTACTTGTGGAACACGGGCGCCACCACGGCGACCATCACGGCCGGCAATGGTGACTACAGTGTGAGCGTGACCGATGCCAACGGATGCGCACCAGCACAGGGGCTGATCACCATTGCCGCACAAGGGCTGCCCAACGAGGCCAACGCAGGCCCCGACCAGGTGGCTTGTTTGAACACGAGCATTGCCCTGAACGGCTCCGTTACCAACGCCACCGGTGGCACATGGAGCGGCGGATCCGGCACGTTCCAAGGCAGCGGTCTCAGTGTTGGCTACACACCTTCCGCGGCTGAGATCGCAAGTGGTGCCGTGGAACTGACCCTGACCACTACTGGCAATACCGTGTGCCCTCCCGCATCGGATGTGGTGAGCATCAGCCTGTCCAACAGCTTCCTGCAAGCCGCCATCACCAGCGTGGATGCAACCTGCAGCGATAACGCCAACGGCAGCGCATCCTTCACTCCCGACGCGCCGGGCCTTAGCTATCTGTGGAACGATGCCGCCGCGCAGAGCACCGCCACCGCTGTGGGTTTGGCCCCTGGCAACTACCAGATCACCGTTACCGATGCCCTGGGCTGCGACACCACCATGAGCGCCTTCATCGGCCCACAGGAAGCCATTACCATCGCCAGCCTGAGCGCCACCGATGAAGGCTGCCTGGGCGATGGCAACGGTACTGCCACGGCACTGGGTGCAGGCGGCACAGCGCCTTACTCCTACCTGTGGAACACCGGCGAGACCACGGCGAGCATAACGGCCGGCAGCGGCACTTACAGCGTGAGCATCACCGACGCCAACGGCTGCACGCCCGCACAGGGCAGCATCACCATTGCCGCGCAAGGGCTGCCCAATGCAGCCAATGCCGGACCCGACCTGGTAGGCTGCCTGAACGCGCTTCCGATCACCTTGAACGGCACGGTGACCAACGCCACCGGTGGTACCTGGAGCGGTGGCAGCGGCACCTTCCTGGGCAGCGGGCTCAACGTGCAGTACATGCCCACGCCAGCAGAGATCCAAGCAGGCTCCGTAAGCCTTACGCTCACCACCACCGGCAATAGCGTGTGCCCCACCGCGAGCGATGCGCTCACCATCCAATTGTCCAACAGCTTCCTCCAGGCTGCACTGAGCGCTTCCAACGTGAGCTGCAACGGCCTGGCCAACGGCACGCTGGCCTTCAGCCCCGACCTGCCCGGCAACAGCTACCTCTGGAACGACCCACAAGCGCAAAGCACCGCCACGGCCATCGGCCTACCGGCAGGCACCTGGAGCATAACCGTGAGCGATGCGCTCGGATGCGACACCACGCTGAGCGCCACCATCACCGAACCACCAACGCTTGCCATCGCGAGCCTGATGGAGAACCCCGTGCAGTGCAACGGTGGTACCACGGGATCCGCGGTGCTTGCTGTGCAGGGAGGTACCCCGGGCTACACGGTGCTCTGGAGCAACGGCACCACCGGCATGATCCTGAACAACCTGGCCGCAGGTAGCTACAGCGCCACGGTCACCGACGCGTTGGGGTGCAGCACGCAGGCCACGGCCAACATCACTGAACCCGCGCCCATCCTGCTCACCGCGCAAGTGCCTGACACCGTATGCGTGAACGCACCACACGTGCTTACGGCACAGGCAAGCGGAGGCACCGGCAACCTCACCGTGAATTGGAGCGGACTGGGCACCGGATCGCCGCTAACCGCGAGCTTCAGCGCATCACAACAAGTCTTCGTAACGGTGAGCGACCAAGTGGGCTGCACCGGCCCCACCTTGAGCTTCCCCGTTACCGTGCTCGACCTGTTCAGCGCCACGCTGAGCACCAGCGGCGGAGGCACCTTCTGCCCCGGTGCGAGCACTACCGTAAGCGCCAACCTGTCCGGCTATCCCGGCAGCTACAGCATCCAATGGCCCACCTTGGGCACCACCGGCCCCGGTCCTTTCACAGTGCCCGTGACCGGCAGCCAACAAGTGGTGGCCATGGTGACCGATGCCTGCGGCAACAGCATCGAAAGCCCGGTGAACATCGTGTTGGACGTGCCCCCCAGCGTTCAACTTCCGCCGATCATAGCGGAAGGATGCGCGCCCTTGACGGTGACCATGCCCGACCTGCAGCTGCCCAGCGGCATCACCTACGCGTGGGACCTGGGGAACGGCAGTACCTCGGGCAGCGCACAACCCACGGCTACCTATCCGGTTGGCACATACGCCATCGGGCTTGTGGTGACCACGGCAGCAGGCTGCAGCACCAGCAGCAACACCAACGGTCAAGTGATCGCGCACGCTTCACCCAGTGCCGCCTTCACGGCCAATACGTGGAGCACCAACATCGACAATGCGAGCATCAGCTTCACCGACCAGAGCAGCGGCGGTGTAACGGCCTGGTCCTGGACCTTCGGCGATGGCGGCTCCAGCAGCGTGAACAACCCGCTCTACACCTACTTGGAGATCGGCACCTTCGAGGTGGAGTTGTGGGTGCAGAACAGCCATGGCTGCGCGGACAGCGTACTGCACACCATCGAGATCACTCCGGTGTACGATGTGACCATCCCGACCGCCTTCACACCCAATCCCAACGGGCAGGGAAATGGAGGCTGGATACCGGGAGACCTGAGCAACGACGTGTTCTACCCCTTCATCCGCTTCGTGGACGAGTTCCGCATGCGCATCTACAACCGTTGGGGTGAACTGATCTTCGAGAGCAACGACCTGTCCATTGGCTGGGACGGTTGGTACCGTGGCCAATTGAGCCCACAGGATGTGTACGTGGTGCAGACCTGGGTGCGCTTCCTGGATGGAAAAGAAGTGCAGAAACTAAGCGACCTCACCCTGTTCCGATGAAAAGAGCCCTACTCATCCTGACCCTGCTCGCAGGTCCGGCGGCAGTGCTCACCAGCACGGCACAGGACCCGCAGTTCTCGCAGTTCTATGCGGCATCGCAGTACCTGAACCCGGCTCTCACCGGCAACACTTACCAAGACCGCGTAGCGCTGAACTATCGCCTGCAGTGGCCCGGCATTCAGCCCGGATACGAGACCTACTCCTTTGCGTACGACCACCGTTTCGCAGATGCAGGCAGTGGGCTGGGCGGTTATGTGCTGCGCGATAAGGCAGGCAGCAACGGCCTCACCTTCACCAAGATCGCCATGGCCTACAGCTACGAGGCCCGCTTGAACCGCCGCAAGGCACTGCGCTTCGGTGTGCGCACCGGCTACACCATGCGCGGCGTGGACCCCAGTGGATATCTCTTCGCCGACCAAGTGATCCGCGACAATGCGGCCACCAGCATAGAAGCCAACCTGGTGGAGCAGGTGAGCTACCTGGACCTGGCCGGTGGAGCCATGTACTACAGCGAGCAATTCTGGGGTGGCATCTCCTTGAACCACCTGAACCGGCCCAACCAAAGCCTGATGATGGAAGGTAATGCCCGGCTTGCCATGCGCACCAGCGTACATACCGGCTACCGCTTCGCCATCGACGGGCGCTCCTTCAATCGCAGCGAGACCAAAATGACCCTTGCCGCGCACTACAAGATGCAGGGCAAGTGGGACCAGTTCGACATCGGCGGGTACATCGACCACAACCGGATCAGTGCTGGACTGTGGTACCGCGGCCTGCCACTTGTAAAGGCCTACCAGCCCGGCTATGGGAACAGTGAAGCCATGATCCTGATGGTGGGTTTCGAGACCGAACAGCAACTGCGTTTCACCTACAGTTTCGATGTGACCATCAGCAAACTGAGCATGCGCAGCGCTGGTGCCCACGAGATCAGTGTGATCTACGAGTGGCCCAAACGCGCCAAGAACAAGAAGCACAAGGTGGTGCCTTGTCCGAAGTTCTGATCGGAAGGAACAGGGACGCTTCGCCCCTCGACCAACCCTTCGACTCCGCTCAGGGTTTGGGAAGAGAGGGGCGCTTCGCCCTTGTACCATCGCTTCGACTCCGCTCAGGGTGAGGGAGCAGAAGTAGGTGCGTACCTGCAACGCTTCAACAAGACCTTCCGTGTTGGCTGAGTACCTTGGTCCGCATGGACCTGCAACGCATTGCATACGGGCTGCTGGTGGTGATCGGCACGGCGGTCATTCTCTCCTACACCAAGGCCGTGCTATTGCCTTTCGTACTGGCGTTCATGATCTGGTTCCTGATCCGGCAGGTGCAACAGCTCATGAGCAAGGTGCGCATCGGTGGCAAACAAGTACCGCTCTGGCTGCGCGGGTCGCTGGCTTTCCTCACCATCTTCCTCACCCTGGGCCTGGTCGCCACGTTGCTGATGAACAATATCAAAGGCGTGACCGAGCTGCTGCCCCACTATGAGCGCAACGTGCTGCTCATAAAGGAACAGTTGGAGGGAGCCACCGGGCTCAACTTCGGGTCGCTTACGGGCAAGCTTTCCAAAGACCTTGAACTGGGCAAGCTCATCACACTTCTGGTGAACGCCCTTACCGGCGTGCTCGGCGATGCGGTGATGGTACTGATCTACGTGGGTTTCCTGATGCTGGAGGAACGGCACGCCAGGGCGAAGTTCCAAGCCCTGTACAGCGATGGGCCCAAGCGCGAAAAGGCCTTGGCCATGCTCGCGCACATGGACCACGCCCTTAGCCAATACGTGGTGTTGAAGACCATTGTAAGCCTTACCACCGGTGGTCTCAGCTACATCGCACTGCGCATCATCGGTGTGGACTTCGCGTTCTTTTGGGCCTTCACCATTTTCATCCTCAACTACATCCCCACCATCGGCTCGCTGCTCGCAACGGTGTTCCCGGCCTTCATTGCTGCGCTGCAGTTCGCTTCCATTGGTCCTGCCTTGTGGGTCCTGGGCAGCGTCGGGGTCATTCAAGTGATCGTGGGCAACATCATAGACCCGCGCCTGATGGGCAGTTCACTGAACGTGAGCGGTGTGGTGGTGATCCTCTCCCTGGCCTTCTGGGGCAGCATCTGGGGTGTCACCGGCATGATCCTCTCGGTGCCCATAACGGTGATGCTGGTGATCGTGCTGGCGCAGTTCGACAACACCCGTTGGCTGGCCGTGCTACTGAGCGACAAAGGCAAAGTGAACGGCGCAACGGAACAGAAGGCCTGAGCTTCGTTCAAACGAACACGAGCAGTACGAGCGCTACCAGTAGCGTGTGGAACGCGCAACCGAGCAGGAACAGCAGCAGGCCGTTACGCTGCTTCAACACCTCCCGGAACGAGCCCTTGAAGCCCTTCGTGGCCCAGAACACGAATGCGCCAGGGTACGTGAAAAGCCTGATGATGATGGCATCCGATAGCGCTTCGGCAAACAGGTCTTGAAGAGGCATGATCACATCCGCTCCGGCACCTTGATGCCGAGGCACCACATGGCCTTGCTGGTGGCATCGGCAACGGCAGCACTCAGACCCAGACGGAAACCGCGAATGGCCGCATCCTCCTCCTTCAGCACGGGCACGCTTTGGTAGAAGCTGTTGTAGGCCTTCACCAATTCGTAAACGTGGTTGGCGAGCGCCGAGGGATCAAGCTTGGTGGCGGCATCGTTGAGCACGGCAGGGCACTGGTGCAGGAGCTTGATGACGGTGCGTTCTTCGGGGAGAAGTTGATGGTTGTCCGTTGTCCGTTGTCCGGCCGGCACCGACAATTGAGGACTTACAACTGACACCTGTGATCCGACAACCGACAACTCCTCAGCTTTCCGCAGCAGGCTTTTGATCCGAGCGTAGGTGTACTGGATGAACGGGCCGGTGTGCCCCTGTAGGTCGATGCTGGCGGTGGGATCGAAAAGCATGCGCTTCTTCGGGTCCACCTTCAACAGGAAATACTTCAAGGCAGCAAGGCCGATCATCTCATAGAGTTCGCTCTTCTCTGCTTCGCTGAAGCCATCCAGCTTGCTCAGCTCCTCCCCTGCTTTGCGCGCTTCATGCACCACCTCCTCCATCAACTCATCGGCATCCACCACGGTGCCTTCGCGGCTCTTCATCCTGCCGCTGGGCAGGTCCACCATGCCGTAGCTCAGGTGGTGCAGGCCATCCGCCCAGGTGAAGCCGAGCTTCTTCAGGATGATGAACAGCACCTTGAAGTGGTAGTCCTGCTCGTTGCCTACGGTGTAGATCAGCTTGCTGAGCCCGGGATATTCCTCGAAACGCTTGATGGCAGTACCGATGTCCTGGGTCATGTACAGGCTGGTGCCGTCACCGCGCAGCAGCACCTTCTCATCCAAGCCTTCGGCCGTGTTGTCCACCCACACGCTACCGTCCTCCTTCTTGTAGAACACGCCTTTGTCCAGGCCCTTCAACACATCGTCCTTCCCCAGCACATAGGTCCGGCTCTCGTAGTAGAGCTTGTCGAACTCCACGCCCATGCGGGTGTAGGTGGCGTTGAAGCCATCGTAGACCCAGCCGTTCATTTTCTCCCAGAGCGCGCGGACCTCCGTGTCGTTGGCTTCCCATTGCAGGAGCATGGCCTGCGCCTCCTTCATCAGCGGCGCCTCCTTTTCCGCCTGGTCCTTGGGAATGCCACCGGCTTCCAACTCCTGCACCTGCTGTTTGTAGGCCTTGTCGAACTCAACGTAGTACTTGCCCACCAGTTTGTCGCCTTTCAACCCACTGCTCTCGGGGGTCTCGCCATTACCGAAGCGCTGCCAGGCCACCATGCTCTTGCAGATGTGGATGCCCCGGTCGTTGATGATCTGCACGCGCACCACCTCGTTGCCCGCTGCCTGCAGGATGCGGCTGACACTGTGCCCCAGGAAGTTGTTGCGCAGGTGGCCCAGGTGCAGTGGCTTGTTGGTGTTGGGCGAGCTGTACTCCACCATCACCTGCTGGCCCGTGGCAGGGAATTGCAGGATGTCTCGATCACCCGCATCCCGCAGGAATTCCAGCCAGTAAGCGTCGGCGATCACGATGTTGAGAAAGCCTTTCACCACATTGAAGCGCTCCACGATGGGCAGTGCTCCCAGCAGGTATTCGCCGATCGCAGTGGCGGTAGGCTCCGGTCCTTTGCCACTCACCTTCAGGAAGGGAAAAACGTTGATGGTCACATCGCCCTCGAACTCGGGTCGGGTGGGCTGGAAGGCGATCGCCTTCGCTTCGATATCGTTGCCGAAAAGTTCCCGAAAAGCCTGCTGAACGGCGGATCGGAGCTTGGCGTGGAGGGGATCTTGGTACATGGTGCGGGGTGCAAAGGAATGCAGTTCCGAGTAGTCAGTTGTCCGTTGTCAGTTCCGATGGGACGGACAACGGACAACCGAAAACTATTTACTGCCCAGGAAGTTCTCCGCCAACATGCAGCGCACGCTTCCACCGCCAACGGCCTCTATGGTGGGGATGGGCACGGGAACCAGTTCGGTGTAGCGTTGCAGGGCTTGGCGTTGAAAGGGTGCCAGCGCAAGGAAAGCCGTTTCGCTGAGTAATAGGTACTCCACACCTTGATCGGTAGCGGGTGCATGGTGGCTACGGATGCGGCCCGGTGCGGGCGTTCCACGCAGTTCCAGCATGTTGCCCACGTATTGGTGCATCTGCTCCAGCGTAATGGGGATCACCTCCTTGCCGGCCTTGGCCAATTCCTCTTCCAGTTCGGTACGTTCGGCGGGATAAGGAAGCGCATCGAAGCAGACCACCGCGAAGCGGGTACCGATGCTCATCACCACATTGGTGTGGTACACCGGCTGGCCTGTGAGCGTGCCATCCATGGTGGCGGTGAAGGTGATCGGCACGTATCCAAGGGCCTCACACCAGGCATTCACGGCAATCTCGGAAGTGCGAGGCGAAAGGCAGGCATAGGCGAAGCGAGCCACCCGATCCAGCACCAGGCTGCCGGTTCCTTCGAGTATGAGACCCTGCTGTTCCCAGGCGTGCAGATCGATCACCTGCCGTACGCTGAAGCCTTCGCGTTGCATGGTGGCCTGCATGTCCGGGTCGCGTTCCGAGCGGCGGCTCAGGGTATGCATGGGGTAGATCACCACCGTGCCATCCGCGTGGGTGCTGAACCAATTGTTGGGGAACACGGCGTTGGGCGCCTTGGGGTCCACGGGATCCAGCACGGTGGTCCGGATGCCGCAGTTGCGCAGCGCATCCAGCAAACCATCGAATTCCTCTTCCGCCTGGCGGGTGATCCGCGGATCGTTGCGCTGCTGCTGAAAGCCGTTGCTCTCGGCCGTCTCCGGATCGTAACCGAAACCCGTGGGCCGTATCAGAATGACGGAGGAAGCGTTTTGCATGGAGGCTTCGGAACGTTACCGGGCACTCCCCGCTCAGCGGTTGCGCAGAATGGGGAACAAGGGCTCCATGATGCTCAGCGCAGCCTCGGCCATGGCGTTCTTGTCGTCCAGTGCCGGGTTGATCTCCACCACGTCGAGGGTGGCCGTTCGAACGTCGCGGCAAAGGCCCTGAAGGAGCAGTGCCGCTTCTTCCACGGTAAGGCCACCGGGCACGGGGGTGCCGGTGCCCACGGAAATGGAGGGATCGAGGCTGTCCACATCAAAGCTCACGTGGATCCGTTTGCAAGCGCTCAGGTGCTTCAGGGTCTCCTGCACCGTTGCCATGGCGCCTTTGGCACGCAGGTCTTCCACGGTGATCACCTTGATGCCATGCTCCTCGATGATGGCGCGCTCTTCCGGCTCGTAGTCGCGCAGGCCGATGAAGACCAGGTCCGCCGGGGCCAGCTTGGGGCCGTTCACACCGATCTTGCGCAGGCGGTCCCAGGTGGCCATGGTGTAGACCTGGGGTTTGTTGCGGCCCTTTTTCTCGATCTGCATCAGCAGGGCCAGGGGCATGCCGTGCACGTTGCCGCTGGGGGTGGTCCAAGGCGTGTGCAGGTCGGCATGCGCATCGATCCACACCACGCCCAGCCGCTCCTTGGGGAAGGCCATCTTGGTGCCGCTCACCGAGCCGATGGCGATGGAATGATCGCCGCCCACCACGATGGGGAACACCCCGTTGCGGATGTATTTGAACACCTCGTAGGCCAGGTCGCTCTCGAAGCGGATCAGTCCATCGATGTGGTGTGCGTTGGGCGATTTGTCATCCTCGTAGAGCACGTCGTTCTCATCGCGCAGGATGCTCTCCTCCGCATGTCCGAACAGTTCACTGCCCAATTTCCAGGCGGCCACGCGCAGGGCCGCCATGCCCATACTGGTGCCTCGGGTGCCTGCCCCGATCTCCGATGCCGCTTCGATCAATCGTACTTCCATGGTGTGCCGAACTAAGGTCGTGGCGAAGGTATGCCGGAGCGCCCCGGCCCCGGAATGCAACGCGCCGGGGCCGATCGCCGTAACAGGCCCACCTTCAGACCGGAAAAACATGCGGAAACACCTACATATGTCGCTGCTGGCCATAGGCTTAGGAGCCATACTGAACAGCTGCAACACCGACCTTTTGACCCTCCGGATGGACGAGGGAGAAGTGGAATACGCGCTCACTTTCCCGGATTACGACCCCTCGGGGATCATGGCCGGCATGCTGCCCGAGCGCACCACCCTGAGCTTCATGAACGACAAACAAGTGGCGGAGGTGAGCGCCGGCATGGGCATCTTCCGGACCACGCTGGTGAGCGACAACAAGGCGCGCTTCATGGACTACCACATGAGCATGATGAGCAAGAAGCTCGTCTCTTCCGTGCAGCAACGCGACCTGGCCTTGTTCAACGATGGCTGGGGGGTGCCCACCATCCTGCACACCGGCCATGTGGACAGCATAGCCGGCGTGCCCTGCAAGCGTGCCATCGCCATTTTCGACGGCATCGATCAGCCGGAGATCGAACTCTGGTTCACGGATGCTTTCGCGATCGATTCCCCCAACTGGTACACGCCGTTCGGCGAGATCCCCGGCCTGCTGATGCGTTACGACGTGGTGCAATACGGCATGCGCATGCGCCTGGAGGCCATCAACGTGAAGCCCGGCAAGCCCGACCCCGCCAAGTTCCAGCGCAAGGACGAGTTCCAGGCCGTGCCCGCCTCCGTGCTACAACATGAGATGGCCGAAGTAATGGGCGCTTTCAGCATGTAGTCCACCACCATCTTGTTGATAATAGCCGCGGGTGCCGGGACGTTGTCCTCTGGCACCCCGGTACTTTTGGAGTGCATCGTGCGCCCGCGCGCACCCATCCCGCATTCCCGCTTTGGCCAGCAAGAAGAACAAGATCCGCGAGACCGCGGAAGAGACCGAGACCGCACCCAAACGGCGCAAACGTGCCGCTTCGGATGCCGGTGGCGATAGCCGTTGGGCACGTTTCAAGCGCTTCCTGGGCGATGAGCGCACGCACAAGGTCGGCGGCCTTCTGCTGGTGCTCTGCTCCGCCTACCTGTTGGTCTCCTTCCTCAGCTACCTCTTCACCTGGCGCATGGACCAAGACCTCATGGGGCGGCCCTGGGGCGAGATCTTCGACCCCGAGGTGCGCGTGGAGAACTGGCTCGGCAAGCTCGGCGCCATCACCGCGCATCGCTTCATCCACATCTGGTTCGGGCTCGCCGCCTTCGTGCTGCCCGTTTGGGCCTTCCTGGGCGGCATCCGGGTGCTGCTCGATACCTGGCTGCTGCCCCCGCGCCGCACCCTGGGCTGGAGCGCCATGGCCTTGATCTGGATGCCCACCGTGCTCGGCTTCGTGTTCCGCGGCGAATACACCTTCCTGGGTGGCGGGCTGGGGTATCGGCTCAACCACCACCTCATCGGCTTGCTCGGAAACTTCGGCACCGGCGCACTGATCGTGTTCAGCCTGGGCGCCTTCGTGGTCTTCACCTTCAACCTCTCCTTCCAATGGGCCAATGATCTGCTGGAACGCCTCAGCGCCGGCAGGAACACCGCCGATGCGGAAGAGGAAGAAGAGGTTCCCGCCCCCGCTCCCATCCGCAACAACGTGAGCAAGCGTGCCGAAGCCGCACCGTGGGAAGCACCGGCCGCCGGCGTGGAGGCCGAAGCGGAAGAAGAGCAGGAAGAAGAGCTTGCGGAGGAGGAAGCCGTGGAGGCGGAGTTGGAGGAAGCACCGGAAGAAGAACTGGAATTGGCGCTGGAAGGTCCTGTGGCCGAATTGGCACCGGAGCCCGTGCTTGCCGTTCCACAAGCGCTGGCCATGGACAGCGAGGAGAACGGCTTCAGCGTGCAGGTGGCCAAGCCCGAGGAAGTGCTGCTCACCGAGGAACAGTTGGACGAGAAACTGCAGGAGTTCGGCGAGTACGACCCCACCCTGGACCTGAGCAGCTATGAGCCGCCGCCCATCGACCTGCTGGTGGACCACGGCACCGGCGAAGTGACCGTGACCAAGGAGGAGCTGGAGGCCAACAAGGACCGCATCGTGGAGACCTTGGGCCACTACAACATCGGCATCGACAAGATCAAGGCGACGATCGGGCCCACCGTTACGCTGTACGAGATCATCCCCAAGGCCGGGGTGCGCATCAGCAAGATCAAGAACCTGGAGGACGACATCGCCCTGAGCCTTGCTGCGCTTGGCATCCGCATCATCGCGCCCATCCCCGGCAAAGGCACCATCGGTATCGAAGTGCCCAACAGCAAGCCCCAGGTGGTGGGCATGCGCGCCGTGGTGGCCAGCGAGAAGTTCCAGAACAGCGGCATGGACCTGCCCATCGTACTGGGCAAGACCATCAGCAACGAGACCTTCGTCACCGACCTGGCCAAGATGCCCCACCTGCTGATGGCCGGTGCCACGGGCCAGGGTAAGTCGGTGGGCTTGAACGCCATCCTCGTAAGCCTGCTCTACAAGAAGCACCCCAGCCAGATCAAGTTCGTGCTGGTGGACCCGAAGAAGGTGGAACTCACCCTCTTCAACAAGATCGAGCGGCACTTCCTGGCCAAGCTGCCCGGCAGCGAGGAGGCCATCATCACCGACACCAAGAAGGTGGTGGCCACGCTCAACAGCCTGTGCATCGAGATGGACGAGCGCTACGAGCTGTTGAAGGATGCCCAGGTGCGCAACATCAAGGAGTACAACGCCAAGTTCATCAAGCGCCGCCTGAACCCGGAGAACGGCCACCGCTTCCTCCCCTACATCGTGCTGGTGGTGGACGAGTTCGCCGACCTGATCATGACCGCGGGCCGCGAGGTGGAAACGCCCATCGCCCGCCTGGCCCAGCTGGCGCGCGCCATCGGCATCCACCTCATCATCGCCACGCAGCGCCCCAGCGTCAACATCATCACCGGTACCATCAAGGCCAACTTCCCGGCGCGCATCGCCTTCCGCGTAACCAGCAAGATCGACAGCCGCACCATCCTCGATGCCGGCGGCGCCGAGCAGCTCATCGGCCGTGGCGACATGCTGCTGAGCACCGGCAACGACCTCATCCGCATCCAGTGCGCATTCGTGGACACGCCCGAGGTGGACGAGATCACCGCCTTCATCGGCGGGCAGCGCGGCTACCCCGAAGCCCTGCTCCTACCCGAAGTGCCCACCGAAGAGGGCGAAGGCGTGGAGTTGGACAGCGGCGACCGCGACAGCATGTTCGAGGATGCCGCACGCCTGGTGGTGATGACCCAGCAGGGCAGCACCTCCCTCATCCAGCGCAAGCTGAAGCTGGGCTACAACCGCGCCGGCCGCATCGTGGACCAACTGGAAGCAGCCGGTGTGCTGGGCCCCTTCGAGGGCAGCAAAGCACGGCGGGTGATGATACCCAACGAGGCTGCGCTGGACGCGCACTTGAATCAGGGAGTGGAGGCTGGGCAGGGGGGATTTTGAGGCCTTACTGATCATCTATATTTGATCATGCAGTCCTGCTCACATACCCGATATTCATGGCGATTCTGTTTCCTATTCGCCTCCTCTATCCATGGTGTAATTGGTTACGGACAGATCGAGTACAACAGACATCACGCTTTCTCGATATCAGAATCGACCGGTGCCTTTAATTGTGAACCGGATGGACGCGGAGGTGGGTACTATGAGGTCGTGAATTATGGATGCATGGATCTTGCGTATGGGAATGCCTTGCACACGGTTTGTCAAAGCTCCAACTACGTCAACCCATTTCGCACACTGATCCACTATGACCAGAACGACGCACTGGTATGGACGCTTGACAGTTTACGTGTGCATGATATGGAGCACGACGAAACAGGTGGGATCGTCTTTGTTGGCGATGCACATATTCACGCCGATCTAGACCCAGGTCCAGGTGTGACAACCGTGGCCGGTGGACTGAAGGTCATTGCAAGCTATCGAGCTGATGGGACGCTAAGGTTCGCCCATCGGCTCCCTACCGGGTCCTCCTACTTTCAACGGGTCGCGTTAGCGAAGGATGGCAGTGTAGTGGCCGTGGGCGAATTCCAGCAACCATTCGACTTGGACCCAACGAGTGAAATAGCTTGGATCGAGCCGATCTTCACCACTGAGTCCTCAACCTTTCTGGCCCGATATGATTCATTGGGCACCCTCGTAGACCATCAGGTGTTCGACTCCAGGAATATGTCTTCAATTGAGCACGTTGTGCTATCTGATAACCATGTTTACCTGCTGTGCGGTTCCTTCAACGCAACAGGGGAACCAATGGTCGCTGCTATCCGAACACTGACTGACAGCATTGTGGTTCAGCGGAACGAGCCCTATGCATTCGTTCTACTCTGTTTTAATGTCCAACTGGATCTGGAATTCGCACATGTCGTGGATTGTAATAGTGGCAGTGTCGGGTCGCGATTGTTCAAACTTGGCCAGGATAGGATGTTGTTATATGGCCAAGGAAGTATGCCTTATGACCTGGACCCAGGGCCTGCCACGGTAGGTACGGCTAGCGGAGGCCGTTTCATGGCAGAATATGGGCAGGAATGGGCATACCACTGGAATGGAACCTTTCCGATCGGTGTGGTCAATGTCCAAGGTGCTGTGTTGGATGGCCTTAACCGGCTGTACATCGCGGGCAACATTCAAGGCACAGCTGATATTGACCCTACGGATGGAGAGGTTCTCGGATCTACAACAACGAACAGTCTGATGTATGTTGTCAAACTCAATAGCGTCCGTTTGACCGAATGGGCAATACCCTTCGGTTCCGAGGTATATAGTAACTTAAGGGGTATTTACTTGGATGATGAATTAGTGCTGTATTTTTCTGCAAATGGTATGATGGACGTACAGCCGGGTCCATCATCCATGTACGTTGGTTGTCCGGATCCTGGAGTAGGAGCAGTAATCGCACACTATACCGTCAATGAGTTGAGCACGTCCCTATCGGGATCTCCAATTCCGACCGACCTACGGATATTGCCAAATCCGGCATCGGACGTGGTGCAGATTGAAGCACCCGCTCCGTTCGACCTAACACTCTTCGATGCGAACGGGCGCCTGATCATCTCCAAGGCTTACACCGATCCGCGCTCAATTATTCAAGTTGCCGATCTAGCCGAGGGTCTCTACGTGGTCCAAGTGCGTACGGCGAACTCGGTCGTCTCTCGTACCCTTGTCATCCAACACTAGGACAAGCTCGAACTTGCGTAGGGCTTCCTGAGGCACGAAGGGGCCCTGCGCTTTAGGACGTGGCCGCAGGGTCCCGAAGACGGAGACCCTTCGGAGATTATGTGATCATGAAGAAACTATAATGACTCAGGTGTTTGCCCGGATGTACGCTCTGAGCTTGCCTTCCTTCCGCATCTTGAGCAACTTCTCCAAGTCTTTGTTCTTACCCAGGTCGGTCAGGTTGTTCTCGTAGAACTCCAGTACATGCTCGGTGGCATAGATGTTCGCATCCACTGGGTTGTCGTTCATGCGCAAAACGTGTGTGGTGTAGCCTCCCAGGTAGATCATCAAGCATTCATGCTGTTCGGTGTAGGGTACGATCGCTTCCTTGATCTCAATGCTTACCAGCGGTGAGCCCATGATCCATTGCAGCAGAAATGCGCTCAAGTCTTTGCGTTTTGCAGGCTCAGCACTCACGGGCGTGCTGTAGAGCCATTCATAGGCTAGAAGCACTTCAGGCACAAGCGCGGTATAGTCATCGGCAGATCGAGGAGTGTCCTTTCCAGCACCCTCTGTTCCAAGAACCTTCTTCGCCACTTCCTGATGGATCCTGGCTCCAAGGTCCTTCGCCTTAATGATATACGGACGGGCCTCATCATATCGATTCGCATGATAATGCACCAATCCGACCAGGTGATAGCCATCCATCAGGTGTGCATCGCCCGAGGCCTCGTAGATCGCCAATGCCTTGAGCGCATTCTCCAACGCTGCATCCAACTGCTTCTCTTGCAGCTGCATATTAGCCAGGCCGAAGTATCCTTCAGCGTTATCCGGCAGCATCTCGATAAGCGACTCGTACATCCTTACGGCATTGACCCGGTCTCCAGTTATGCTGTAGACCAACGCCAGATTTTGGCGAGCCATTTGTCCTTGCGGGTAGATCTCCAAGGATCGTTGGTAGTTCTTTATCGCAAGGTCGTACTCACCAGCTTGCCGATGCACTTGGCCCAGGTTGTCATAAGCCTC
Source organism: Flavobacteriales bacterium (assembly GCA_019638115.1). Taxonomy (GTDB): domain Bacteria; phylum Bacteroidota; class Bacteroidia; order Flavobacteriales_F; family PHOS-HE28; genus PHOS-HE28. Next base: position 275,013 of record JAHBUK010000004.1, read on the forward strand.
CACGAATTGCGGATCCTCCTTGATCGCCTTGGCGTAGGACTTTTTGGCTGCAGCAAGCTCGCCGGCTCGGTGTTCGCGCAAACCTTGACGGTAAGCCACCATGGCCTTTTCCGAAGTGCTTCCATTGTACATTTCGGTTGATGTCCCCTTCAACTGCATATCACCGGCTCCCTTGGCTTTCACCAACTCGTTCCGGGTATCGTTCTGGGCATATGAGGACGATGCCAGCAAAACGGTGGTGGCGAGGATAAAGGCGTGAAGATCCATGCTCTGATGTGTTCGGCTGATGAAAGTAGTACATGATCCGTTCCTGTAATGAAGATCCAATGTTTCCAATTGCTCCTGATAAGTCCAATGAGCAATGAAGCTCTCAGGATAACTACGAGCCAACCAATGCGCAGATGTTGGCAGCTTGGATCATCACCGCTGGGCATTCAGGCCGATCCGCATTACATTCACGGTCGTACAATTCCATCCACCTGTTAAATCGCGGTCCATGGTGTTCCCCAGACTGTTATTGTTCATCATCCTTATGACCGGCTTTGGTGCTGAATGTTTCACCAACAGAGCTGTAGGCCAGGCTGGTGCCATCGATCACTCGTTCGCGCCCAGCGACTTTGGGCATGGCAACGGCGAAAGCAACCATACCATTGGTCGATTGCTTCCCTTGCCCGATGGCAACATGTTGATCGCCGGCCAATTCACGCTTTTCCAAGGAAGAACCATGAACGGCTTGGCACTGCTGGATCCAGAAGGAAGGGCCGTACCGTGGTTCAATAGCGGAAGCAGCCCCAATAGTGGCATGAAAGCATTGGCACTGACCTCGGATAACAAGATCATGGTGGGTGGATCCAACTTCAGCTACGAGGGAGGTGCACCAACATCTCTGGTACGCTTGCATATGGACGGCTCACGTGATACGAGCTTCAACGCCCCATGGAGCACATTCACAGAGGTCTTTGAGATAATCGCCATGGACGATGGCCGCTACTTGGTCGGCGGCCGGTTCACTTCGACCAACTCCGTTCCCTACAATTGTTTGGTCCGACTGATGCCTGACGGCAGTATGGACCCATCCTTCACCAATTCGATCGGATTCAATTCCTCCTCGGCCGATCCTGTCGCAGTAACAGCACTGCACATCTTACCGGACGGGCGCATTCTGGTGGGCGGGAATTTCTCGCAGTATGAAGGGCAGTGGGTATCCCGGCTTATCCGGCTGAATTCAGATGGTAGCAGGGACAACACGTTCGGTACCAACTTGAGCTTTACCAACTCCATAACGAACTCCACCAATGTTTCATCGATCCAAACGGATGGTCTCGGCCGAATTCTGGTTACAGGGTTGTTCACACAAGTCAATTTGTCCTTGCGCAGCGGGCTGGCCCGGCTAACTGCTGACGGTTTCTTGGACGACTCATTCACCACTGGAAGCGGGTTGCACGGCAACAACTCGGGCAATTTTCCTTACAGCATAAGTCGCCCATGCATTTCATCCAATGGTCAAATACTCGTTATTGGTCGTTTCAACAGCTACAATGGTACCCCACGCGTGAATGCCGTGTTGTTGGATGAGCAAGGTGGAATGATACCTGACTTCGACATCAACATGAGCGATATCGGATCTTCGCGTATTTCCACTTGTCTCCAACAAGCAGATGGCCGGTTCATTCTTGCAGGATATGTCCACCGTGTGCAGAACATCGGTCTCAAAGGACTGTTCCGAATTGGTGCCGATGGTGTCTTGGATATGACCTACAACCGATTCGGAACTGGCGTGAACGGCCAGATCAGATCGATGGAGATCGACACCAACGGAAGGGTCTTGATAGCTGGTGATTTCACCAGTGTTGGGGGCCGACCTTATAACAACTTGGCACGATTGGCACACAACGGCGAGTTGGATACGACCTTCAATATCGGCACTGGCTCCAATTTCAGAATTGATCATGCGTCCATTCATTCCTCAGGGAGAATAAGCGCGGCAGGTTGGTTCCATGATTTTAATGGTCAAGGAAGCCAACACATTGTGACCTTGGAGGAGGACGGTTCCAACTGGCCCTCGTTTCTATGTTCACCCGGACCGGGAAATATCACCTACGCAACATTGGCTCAGGACAGTGGCAAATTGGTGATCGGTGGAAACTACATCGACGTTAACAACGTTCCGTTCCACCGCATCGCCAGGATCCTTGAGAATGGAGACCTCGATGAAACGTTCAATATCACAGGGACCTCGATCCGGGGAGCATCAGGAGCTGTGCATGCGCTACTCAAGGACGGGGACGGGAACATATTGGCAGGCGGAGCATTCAGTAGCTACAACCAGCAAGTCGCGAGAAGAGTGGTGAAACTGGACCCGAACGGCTCTCTTGTCCCTGATTTCCAATGTACCACCATCATGAATGGCGAAGTGCTTGCCATGGCCATACAAGACGATGGAAAGATCCTGGTCGGTGGTTCGTTCAGTTCCAACGGCAAACTGATACGCCTCAACACGGATGGAAGCTTGGATTCGACGTTCTCGGTTGGTCTTGGTCCTACCGGACAGAGCAGCCAAATAAAGGCACTTGCTCTTGATAACGAAGGACTCATCTACGCAGGCGGGCATTTCTCGGGATTCGATGGCCACTTGTACCGAAACCTCGTTCGCTTGCATCCGTGGGGCGAAGTGGATACCACGTTCACGACAGGAACTGGATTCAATTCCTTTGTGAACGCTCTCGCGGTGCATGATCACAAGCTCTATGTCGCCGGCAATTTCACGGATTACAACGGCACCGGCAGAAATAGGATCGCTCGTCTCAGATTGGAATGTTACGCCGCTGGTACGCCTTGCAACGATCACGACCCATGCACGGAGAACGACACCTACGACAAGCGTTGTGAATGCGTCGGCACACTGATCGATAGCGACGGTGATGGGGTTTGTGACCTATACGATGTATGCCCGGACCAGCCCGAACCGGGCACACCATGCGATGACGGTGATCCGTTGACCATCAATGACGTTGTACAACCCGATTGTCAATGCATGGGCGAACTCGACACGGAGACGCATGTTGCACGCGACCATGGCCTCACGTTGTACTCGCTTTACCCGAATCCGTCCGAAGGAGGTCTTATCCACCTGCAGATACCTGTCGATGAAAAGGATCAGATCCAGAAGATATCGATCATCGATAGCAGGGGCGCACGTGTGTATGAGCGGATCGCACCGATCAATACGCACTCCGGTCTTCTCCAGATCCGGACAAATGGCATGTCCGCTGGTTATTACACCCTATTGGTGCAGATGAGGGATCGAACAGTGCCGCTATCCTTCGCGATACAATAGCACCCAGAGATTAGCGCACCCCACGGGATCACGGATCACGAACTGAGGAGCGTTTGTGTTGGTCCTACTCTTTGGGCCAAGTGTATGGAGTTCAAACCTGCGCAGAGTCTCCTGAGGTTCGAAGGGACCCTGCGCTTTAGGCCTTCAAACCTGCGCAGAGTCTCCTGAGGCACGAAGGGACCCTGCGCTTTATGCCTTGACCACAGGGGCTCGAAGACGGAGACACTGTGGAGGTATATGTTCCTGCCAAGGACTAAGACAAACCATCCTCGTCCTCTTCCTCCTTCGGCCGGTGTGCAGCCACAAAGGCCCGTCGTTCCGCGCGCAGTGTGTCGAAGAACGCTGCTATGGCTGCTTCCGGCACCACCAGCTCAAGCGTGATGTAGCCCCACCCCGTATGCCGCATGCCGGTGGGGCAGATGCACACCTGCAGTAAGAAACGGTCATCGTCCTCCAGTGGTCGTCGGTGGTTCGGGTCGGGCAGTTCGTTGCCGTAAGCGCCGTTGGCCCGTTGCAGAAAGCCCTGCCTGAGGTCCTTCGCCAACTCGGGCCAGGTATCATCCCATGGTATGCTGCTGCCAGGGTGGATGGCGATGCGGTAGGCGGGTGGGTAAAGCAGGATGTGGGCGCGGTGCTCCAGATCATGCCACGCCCGGGGCATGCGGTCCTCCATAGCGGGCCGCAGCAGCGCCACCAGGTCGATCTCTTCGTTGGCCGAGTCGTCCGTCCATACGAAGCCGGGTGCGAGCAAGCCATTATGGCGGTTGCTCACCTCCTGCAACAAGGGAACGCCGTTGCAGAACAGACCCAGGGCCATGCACACGTCCTCATCCGGTTCATCGAAGTGATCGATCACCAGGGATAGGGAACCGTCTTGCAGGGTGGCCATGGGCTCAGGTGCGTATCGTGGTGGTGGCGATCATGACAGGCTGTAGGGAAGGCATCGGCAAGGTATTGTGGGCGAGCTGGAACGCCAGAGTTCTGAGGGAACTTTCGTGCGAGCTGGGGCTTTTAATTCCAACGCCTTGCGACAGTACGGAGGGCGTTCTAAGCACTGGGAATCTCGAAGACCTTAAGTGGATAGTTCTTCGAGTTCATTTCTCGCACACTCTGCACTAGTGAGAACTTAGCAATATTGGACTGAATGCTGTCAAGGTTGTGGAATATGGACTTCCCATCCCGCCGGTCTGAACTGAAGGCCATGACATACACAATTTTCTTCGCCTTGAACTTGGCATAGAAACTCTCCTCTAACACTGGTTCCGAACGTCCTTGGTTGTATCTAAGGAGTGTGCCCCGGAGGAATTCAAAGGATCCCGATTTCAGGTCACTCCATAGTCTCTGTGAGGAAATCAAAATCTGGTTTGATAGGTCGCGAATCTTCGCATTGAATCCCTTTTTCACGTGGATGAGGTAAATGTTGTACTCATCCTCGTAGAGGAGGTCACACAACTCAATGTTTTGAGATAGCTTGCGATCGAACACCATGAAGCCTGGTTGTGCTGAGTACTGAGCATTGTAGGCCTCTTCATCCAAATTTCCATGTGGCCAAGGAATGTTCACACAAAGCTCTGGTATCCCATGGGCGCGAATCATTGCTTTACATTCGTCTGTGAGCGTTTCGACAAAGTCGCCCTTAACCCGATACCATTTATCGTCGAGCAGGAACAGTGGTCTACTTCCAAACTCGAGTTCACAGGATAGGTGTTGTGTGAACATTGCATGCGTACACTGTGCGCCGTTTCTATAACCATAGACGCGTATGCCCGAGATGATAGCCTTGAAATTGTAAGGTGTGTTCTCCTCGATATTTTCGTAGATATACTGAAGCGCGGCTCTGTATAGGCCATGACGGTCACCGGAAGTATGAAAGGGAATTTCAGCATTGCGCGCAAAGAGTCGGTAGGTATCACACTCGTAGAACTCGTCCCATTTAGAAGGGTGGGTGAAGTCGTAGTCAAGGCCTTTTGCGTTTGGATCAGATCCTGGAGGGATCTTAAGCATCATGTCGTCTCGAAGTCGAGAATAGAGACCCAGTCGGTGGTTGTTTTCAATCAATCCTACATCTCGTTCTCTGACGAAAAGACTCAGGGGCTTGGGCTGTTGAATTTGAAGAATTTCATCAAGTCTTTGTAGTAGAGCATGAGTTTCGTCGAAGGTCATTCGGTGCTTGATGAAGAAGGATGAGCATACTTCGGCCACAACTTTGGTCATGTCTTCGACAGCGAGGAAATCGAATACATCTGCCACTAGTACGTCACGGAGTAATAACCGCATATGTACCGGGATCCGACCGAACTGAAGAGAATCAATGAGCCGTTGTTCGTTTCGGTATGTCTCCTTGGTTAACGAGAGGTTTCCGGTTATGCCTCTGGAGTCAATCGAATAGACGATGTCATTCGCGGGATCAGCTATTCTCTCAAAGAGGTCGATACCGAAGGTGTGGTTAAGGTATCGCTTGATCACTTGCATTCCTGATCCGCCGATGATTGCAAAGAGCGTATTGTTGACAGAGGAGAAAAGAACGAAGGAAACCGTCTGAATTGTGAAGTCGTCAGGGTTGATGATTTCTTGCGGTAAGAACGCTGTCCATGCCGACTCCACCTCATCTTGATTGAATGTGTATATGAAATAGTCCGTATTGTCAATCTTTATATTGTTGACGGGTTTTCCACAAGAATCCTCTCTATTGGTTGCCTTTCGGTGCTTGTCAACGATATGTTGGATCACCTTGGAATGCTCCGAATAGTCTCTGATTTCATAGAAAAGAGTGTCAATTTGATAGACTTTGATATGGCGAGTAACGCTGTAATCCATTCGTATAGTTTAATTAATTATTTATGTGGTTTGAAAAGACCGAGCCCCGGCGAAGGTTCATCACTTCAGCGACTAACTGTTGAAGAGCGCCACGATCGAAATGATCAAGGACGCTGCTGCCACTAAAAGGGCAAGCTTGTCGTAACGAAAAGAGCGAAGTGTCCCTTGTTTTATGGCTTTGTCCAGGGACAGTTCTTCCTGTGCGGATACATAACCGCCTCGCTGAATATGGGCCATGCCCGTGCTTGTGATAATATGTGGCTCTCCCATTGGATCGAAGCGGTTTCGAGCCATGTAGCCATCGTCTAAGAGTCGTTTGATGATCAGATCGACCTCCCACTTCTCCTCTGTCGAAGCCACGGTACGGACCAGATCTCCGATCCGCATGCGTTTACTAGCTGGATCACTTTCTCGGTGCAGAAGTCCGCGCAGCACCTGGTCCAATTGCTCGTGATGGGTCATCGTATCAAGATTTGCGCGTTGAATTTGCCATCCCACCCCCCAACACCCCACCCACCACCTCCTCATACCGCTCAAACAGGTACCCCACCCGTTCGCTCTCACTCTCGAACGGCTTACTCCGGTAGCACTTATCCACCGCGCGGTCCAGCGCCTGGTGGGCTTTCACCAAATCGGCGGGCATGGTGAGGGGATCGTACAGGTCCGCCAAACTGCTGCCGGGATGGTTTGCACGCGCATCCAGCACCCCTTGCGCGGCGGCCTCCACCGCTGCCCGTTGCGCGGCCGTGGGGGAGCTGGGCCAGGGGAAGTTGTTGTAGACGATCTTGTTGGAGTAGCGGTAACGGCTTTCGAGCCTGCCAGCTACGGCACGCATCCATGCATTGTGCATTGCACTGGCCAGGATCCCGAAGTGAAACAGTTTGGCGCCTGGGACAACGAGGCAAAGATTACTTGCGATGACATCCTTGGGCATGAAGCCTATTGGTACGTACGGCCGTTTCTCCGAAGAGACACTGGGAATGATGATGTAGCTGGAATTGGGTTGTCGGTCCTCGCCGAATAGTGTTGGGGTCGATGCTAGTTTCTGGGTAGCGCCTCGCTTACTGCTTGACCGGTGCGCCTTGACCTTAGTGACACGTTCAAGCACGAGGGGCATCGCCTTCAACTCTTGTGGGGAAGCATGCTTGAGCCACAGGCACCATCGATCTAGTCCATTGATGAACTCTTCAGCACCAACAAAGCGGTGCACGAATTTCTTCGCTCCGGGTTCCTGTTTCAGAAACTCGCGTTTCGCATCATCCTCGATGATCAGATGGCCGCCATCGTTCGGCATGCTGCCGAACACGATCTCCGGCACATTGCAGATCGGCTTGCTGCGGCTCGGGATGAGCACATCGCGGCCGGCCACCAGGTATGGGTTGATGTTGTCCACCACCTCCACCAACGGTTCCGCCTTGGGGTCGCTGTAGCTGTAAAGGCGCTTCTTCGGCGTGTCGTGGTCCGCGAAACCGATGATGACACAATGCACGGCCGCCACGCCGCGCGCCTCGTTGTTCCAACGGAAGGTGCGGTGCGCGAAGTGGATCTTGATGCCCTGCGCCAGCAGCGGCCCCCAGAGCGCTGCCACCTGCTCGCCCTGCGCGATGCTGTTGGTGCTTACGAAGGCGCATGTAGTGCTGCCCTGTCCGTGCAGTTGCATGTACCGCGCCCCCAGCCCGTACCACGCGCATACAAAGTCCAGAATGCCGCTGTTGGGCGCGTTGTCCATGGCGGCCAACAGGTCGGTGCGCATCTCGGCCGTCATCAACTTGCTGCCCACGAAGGGCGGATTGCCCAGGATGTAGTCATAGCGTTTTCCCTTGGGCAGTGGTGCGGCCCAATCGGTGCGCAGGGCATTGGCATTCAATACCGTGGCGCTCTTCCGCAGCGGTATGCGCACCACGTATTCGCCAAAGGCCTGGCCGATCTCCTGGTTCATCTGGTGGTCCGTAAGCCACAGCGCCACCTGCGCGATCTGCGCGGGGAAGTCCTCGATCTCTATGCCGTAGAACTGGTCCACGTTCAGCAGGATCAGCTGGTCCACGTTGGTCACCTGCTGACCCTTCATCAGCGCGCGGATCACCTCCATTTCCAAGCGCCGCAGCTCGCGGTAGGTGATCACAAGGAAGTTGCCGCAACCACAGGCGGGGTCGAGGAAGCGGAGTTCGCTCAGCTTCTTGTGGAACTTCTCCAGCGGAGTAGGCACACGGTTCTTTGCCATGCGCTGTTTGGTGGTGGGCGCGGTGCCCTTCACCCGGTTGAACTCCTCCCACAACTCATCGAGGAACAAGGGTTTGATGAGCTTGAGGATGTTGGCCTCGCTGGTGTAGTGCGCCCCCAGGTCGCGGCGGGCCTTGGGGTCCATCACGCTCTGGAACAGCGCGCCGAAGATGGCGGGGCTGATGCGGCTCCAATCCAGTTGGCTGGCCTCCAGCAAGGTGATGCGCATGGCCCCGTCCCAGTCGGCCATGGGCAGGCGTTCCTCGAAGAGCTTGCCGTTCACGTAGGGGAATTCAGCAAGGCGTTCGTCCAGGTTGCGCGAGCGCTGCGCTTTCTCGCTGTTCAACACCTGGAAGAGGCGCTCCAGCTTGGGGCCGAGGTCGCTGCCATCCTCGCTGGTGTGACCGTAGACCCAATCGGCAAAGGCGTTGTTCTCGAAGATGCCCGTATCGTCGGCAAAGAGGATGAAGAGCATCCGCACGAGGTACACCTCCAGCGCATGGCCTTCGTAGCCGGTGGCCTTCAGCTCGTCGTGCAGGCGGCCCATCAGCTCGGCCGCTCGGATGTTCACGGGGTCCTGCTCGCGCGGGGCGTGGCTGGTGTAGCCACTGATGAAGTCGAAGCGGTCGATGTGCTTGGGTAGCTCGGCCAGCTTCAGCTCGAAGGCTGCACCCGTTTCCAAGTGGTGCAGGTGGATGCGCGCGAAATCACTGACCACGATGTACTCGGGCAGTTCGGTGTCCTTCAAGCCATGCAGGTAATCGATCGCCTGCCCGTGCGCCTTGGCCAGGTCCTTGCCCCGGCTCTTGTGTTCCACCACCAGCTTGCCCGGCCAGTAGAGGTCTATGTAGCCTTGGCGGTCGTCCAGCTTCTTCACCAACTGCTCGAACACGGCCACGCGTTTGCGCGGCACACCGAACACGTTCAGGAAGCCATCCCAGAAGCTTTTGGCATCGGCATCCTCGTTGTGCGCATCACGCCATTCGTGGGCAAAGGCCGTGGCACGCTTGCGGATCTCGTTCTTGGATAGGGGCATGATGCTGATGGAATACGCGTCAAATAGCTAAGCCCAAGAATAAGGATTGCGTAAGATGTGACCAACCCATATGGGTAAATTCCAACTTTGACTTACTTAGCCCAATGGCAGAATTCCTTACCGCCACCGATACGAGTGCCGCCATAGAGCGTGTGATACGAGAAGCCAAAAAAGAGCTGACCTTGATCAGCGCTTACGTCTACCCTCGATTCATCTACTTGGAGCGATTGCGTGATGCTGCTGCACGTGGAGTACAGATCACCTTGGTATTCGGCAAAAGAAAAATGGACAACCGTGTTAAATCGCAATTCGAGCAAGTGAGTGGACTGCGTATCCATTTCTTGGATGAGCTTCACGCCAAGTGCTATTGCAACGAAAAGCACGCTGTGGTTACCTCGCTCAACCTGTTGAACAGTTCGGAGGCCCGCAACCGGGAGATGGGCGTTCTTCTGGACGCTCAGAATGACGCTAAGGCCTATGCTGACTGCATGGCCGAAGTGCAAAGTATTCTGCAGGCATCCAACCTTGTCTATTCATCACGAACACTGGGAGAACGTCCATCGGTTCGTACCAACTCCACATTCCCCAAGGCAGGTTTTTGTATTCGCTGCGGCAAGAACGAGCAGTGCGACCCGGACGCCCCCTTGTGCATGGATGATTTCAAGGTGTGGGTGCGCCATGAGGACCCGCAATTCCCTGAGCACTATTGCCATACTTGCGGCCAACGCGCACAGGTCTGTATGGCAAAGCCGATGTGTGCTGGCTGTATGGAACTATATCGCCCGGCGATCGATGCCTTGAACGCATCACGCAAGATCGTTCGCTCCTTCGGAAGGCGCACTTGGCGTGAGTAAGTGACCATGCACCTCCCAAACCTTCGCAGCGTCTCAAACCTGCGTAGGGTCTCCTGAGGCACGATGGGACCCTGCGCTTTGTGCCTTGACCGCAGGGTCCCGAAGACGGAGACCCTTCGGAGGTTTGACCTTCGCAGCGTCTCCTGAGGCACGAAGGGACCCTGCGCTTTATGCCTTGACCGCAGGGTCCCGAAGACGGAGACCCTGCGGAGGTTCAGGGTCCCGAAGACGGAGACCCTGCGGAGGTTTAGGTTCAGTAAACGAAAACGCCCGAACAGCCTCTCAGAACGCGTAGCCGATGCTGATACCACCGCGCATGATGGGGAACAGCTTGTTGTTGAAGTCAGCCCACGCTTTGGTATCGGAGGAGCGGGCAATGGGATCGGTAAGGATGTCGCGCAGGATGAAGACCTCGATGTTGGCGCGGTCCTCGTACTGTTCAATGTTGCGCTGAATGCTGCGGTAATCCTCCAGTTCCAGGTTGGGGTCGTTGGTTTCCAGATGGATGTTGCCCACGCCCATGCCGAAGCCCAGGTTCATGTCCAGGAATACGCGCGTGCCCAGTGGCACTTGTACGCCGAGCGCCAATCCGCCGCCCATGCCGGATGCGGTCCCATCGAGGTTCGCGGCAATGGTGCGGCCATCCTTGTCGTAATCGTATGGAACGAGGAAGGAGTAGTTGAAGTAGCGCCCGAAGGCTTCCAGGTAAAAGCCATGGAAGGCCTTGTTGGGATAGTACCGGAAATAGGGGTTCACGAAGAGTCCGCGCGGCTCCACTTCGCCGGCGTACGTCTGGTTCTCGCCATCCAGATCACCAATGGCACTGACCTTTATGACCGAGGGCAGTTTGTAGCCGCCGAGCAAGCCCACGCTGGTATGCCTGCCCACCTGCTGCTCGTAGTTGGCGCTCACCGCCAACAGGGCGTATCCGGCCAGGTTCGTCTTTACGATCCGCTTCGGCGCGAATAGATCGGAAAGGGGTGCAGCGCTTTTTTGCGCCGATAGCGTGGTGCTTCCGATCATCAACAAGATCAGGGTGATGCTGGTGGTCCTCATAGCCGTTCGCTTTTGTGCGATGGCAAAACAAGGAGGCCACGGCCAGCGACTTCCGCGGGTTTTCACCGGAAAATGCGCTACCGTGGAAACACCTACCACAACAGCCCTAGAGACATTTCCGCCAAGCAGCAAGGTGGGTTGGTGCACGGCAGGGAGCGCACTCACAGGCTCTCGACCAAGGCACTCGCTCACGCGCTCTCCCTCTCCCATCCTCCCCTTGTCCCCCCACTTGGTCACCACCTCACATTGGGGTCCATCGTTCAAGCGATGCTGAACAGGATCAAAAAGCAAAGGCCGGCACCTTACGGTATCGGCCTTCACCATGGTGTGCGATAAGGATCACACGATCTTGATCGCTTTCTTGTCCGAAGGATCCAAGGCAGCGGCCTTCACGTCCACTTCCACCTCCACGAAATACTCGGACTTCTCCGCACTTGCAAAGGCGCCGAGTTTGCCGATGGCACCCAGGGCACCGCCCTTCTCCTTCAACTCATCGTTGTCCGACTTCAGGATCTTGAAGGGCACCGAAAAGGCCATGTCCTTGGTTTCGCCGGTCTTGATGGCGAAGCCTGCGGGCAGGTTCATTTCTCCCAAAGTGAAGGTCTTCTCCTTCTTGTCATCGCCACGGCCCGTGGTGAACACTTCCAACACCTTGATGGTGATGGTAACGATGTCCTGATCGCTTTTGGTGGTCAATACCACCGACCCGTTCACCACACCATCCGCTTTGGCCACCTGGCCCGGAATGCGGAGATCCACTTTCACTCCGCCAATGCCGAGCTTGTTCTTGAGGTTGCTGAAGAATCCCATGCTGTTCTTGTTGTTCGTGAGTTGTTGGAGGTTTTCGGAAAGGCGTTCTACTTGGGCGCTTGCTCCCCGTTGGGGTTCTTGCTGGCGTTGCGGTGTTCATCCATCACCAATTGGTAGTTGTTGATGATGGCCCCCACCAGCAGGTTGAGGAGCAGGAATACGGCAAGGATGAACCAGATGACGTGGAAGGCCGTGATGAGCCCGGGCGACGCTTGCACCAGGCCGATCTCGCTGGCGTAGTTCAGGTTGTACCGCAGGTCGGTCCAGTCCTCGCCCGTAAGGATGCGGAAAAGCGTGAAGGCGGTCTCACTCAGATCGCGGTAGGGATCACCACCGATACCGGGTGCACCGGGTGCTTCGGTGTTGTACAGCTCCAGCAGCGCCAATTGATCGGGCGTGGCCGTGGCCGGGTCCGGAAGCCTGAACAGCGTTACCCCGATGATGCTGAAGAGGTACATGAAGATCAGGAAGAAGATGGCGTTGTAGGAGAGCGTGCTGAAGGAGCGGAACAGCACCGACACGATCAGCTTGATCTCGCGGGCGGTGCGCAGCAGGCGCAGGATCCGGAACACGCGCAGCACACGGAGCGCAGTGACCATGGAAGCATCAGCGAACCAGCTTTCGGGCACGAAGCTCACCGCCACGATGAACGTATCGAACACGTTCCAAGCATCGCTGAAGAAGGCCTTCACACTGGTGCGCGCCAACCAACGCACAATGATCTCGAAGAGGAAGATCCACAGCGCAGTGTGCTGGATGGCGTGGATGAGCGGTGTGGTGGTGTGTGTTTCAACTCCGATCAGGACGCAGTTGATGACGATGACCCCAATGATGAAGAACTCGAAGATCCTGGAATGAGCAAGTGAACGCGCGAGGGAGAGCATGAATGGTGGATGTAAGAGTTTACCACTACCCGCCGGGGGGCACATGGAGCGCCAAAAGAAGCGCTACGGTCAAAGTAACGTGCCACCGATCCACGGATCACCGTTCTCAATGAGCAGAGCATGGCTATGAACGAGCGAAGGGATGAACGGTTAGGGTTCGACCCGGCAATTGGCCCGTACCGATCCCCATCTTCACCACCGTGCAAGGGCCGCTGGAGATCATCAACACCCGCAATAACCTGATCGCGTTCTACGCCGATCGCGGGCTGCTCAGCCCCTTCCGAAGCCGGGCCACGCTCCCCTACCGCAAAGCTTTCCTGTGGTCCATTCCCACCGCCGCATCGCTGATCGGCGCTTCGTTCGTCTGGCAGTCCGTGGCCTGGTTCTTCATGCTCGGGGCGGTGATGCTCTTGGGCGGTGTGTTGGCCATGCTCTACGCGATCGGACATGTGCTGAACACACGGCGCATCGTGTATCGCTGGGCGGCGCAGCATGGCGACGGGAAACCCATCCAACTGTGGCTGGGGCATGAAGGCTACCGCTTGGTGGATAGCGACTCGGAGCGCTTGGTGCGCTGGAGTGCGGTACAGCGTGCCAACATCGAGCAGGACCATGTGTTCATCGTTGTGGACGTGGAACGGATCTTCCTCCGCAGGAGCATGCGGGATGCGGACTTCCAGCTGTTGTGCGAAACGGTGCGGGAGCACGTGCTGCAGGAAAAGGACGAAAGCGATGAGCCGCAGTGATGGCCCGGAGCAGGAACGTGGACGATGCCCTTCACTACTTCAGCCAGATGACGAGCCCGCTATATTCGGGGCATGTACCGCTTGCCCGCCCTGAGCTTCATCGCCCTTGTGTTGGCGCTCAGCATGCTTGGTTCCTCCTGCGCCACACTCCTATCACGGCGCAACTACGACATCCCGGTGCGGAGTGAACCGAGCGGCGCGAATTACAGCATCACTGACCGCAAAGGAAATTTGGTGAACACCGGTACCACGCCGGACATCGTTCGCTTGAAAGCCAGTGCCGGCTTCTTCCGCCCGGCCGTTTACCGGGTGGAACTGCGCAAGGCCGAGCGCGAGCCCGCCAACGCCTTGTTGGTGGCGCGCGTGGATGGGTGGTATTGGGTGAACATTCCCTTCACCCACCTCATTGGCCTGTTCCTGGTGGATCCCGTGAGCGGCTCCATGTACACCTTGCGAAGACAAGCGGTGTTCGAATACCTGCCGCTTGCACAATGACCACCACCCGACCCCTACAGCACCAGCCATGATCGAAAACGCTTTCGACGCCAACCGCAAGCTTTGGAATGCTCGCGTTCCCCATCACCTCAGCTCCGCCATGTACGATGTACTGGGCTTCATAGCAGGCAAGGGCACCCTTTCCGCCATGGAGTTGGAACTGCTCGGACCTGTTGAAGGAAAGCAGGTGCTGCACCTCCAATGCCATTTCGGGCAGGACAGCTTGATCCTGGCGCGGATGGGCGCACAGGTGACCGGATTGGACATCTCGGACGTGGCCTTGAGCGAAGCGCGGAAACTTGCCGACCAATGCGGACTGCAGGCCGAGTGGGTGCTCAGCAACGTGGTGGAACACCAAGCCCGGTTGGACGGCCGCTTCGACATCGTGTTCACCAGTTTCGGCACCATCGGCTGGTTGCCCGATCTGGCTCCGTGGGCCGCCAACATCAAGCGCTACCTGAAACCCGGTGGTCGTTTCGTGTTCGTGGAATTCCACCCCGTGGTGTGGATGTTCGACAACGACTTCCGCTCCGTGGCCTACTCCTACTTCAACCGCGAAGCCATTGTGGAGGAAGAGGAAGGCAGCTACGCCGACCGCACGGCCAACATCAAGCTCCCCTCCTACGGCTGGAACCACGACCTCGGCGAAGTGCTCAGCGCTTTGCTGGCGGAAGGGCTGCGCATCGACACCTTCAAGGAATACGATGGTTCACCGCACAACAGCTTCGCACGCACCGTGCAAGGCGCCGATGGGCTGTTCCGCATTGAAGGGATGGAAGGGCGCATACCCATGGTGTATGCCCTGAGCGCTTCGGCTTGACCAGCTGCCCGCGCTTGCCGCTATCTTGTACCTATGAAGCTCGGAAACCTGCTGTTCACGCTTGCGCTGGCGGGCAGCACTCCGCAAGTGGTAATGGGATGCCTGAACGGCTACGATGCCGTTCCTGGTGTGTTCGTGGAGGAAGCGGCGGTGTATCACATCGGCGAGGTCATCATTGACCGGAAGCTCCTGCACACCTACCTGAAGAATAGCGCCACCACCTGCGCCACCCAGGCCAATGAGCGTTGCAACGACCGGGTGATCGCTTTGCTGTATGCGCAGCAATTCGATGAGGCCTTGGCCCTGTCCACCTCTTTGGCCGCACGTTATCCGCAGGAGTACAACGTGCGGATAACACATGCCGTGGCCTTGGAACTGAAGGGCAACTTCAGCGAAGCCCTGCTGCACATGGATGCCGCCCTTGCCTTGAACCCCGAGGCGCACAAGGGTTCCGAATGGATACACCGCAACATCCTGTTGCAACGCATTGCCGGCCATGCGCACGTAGCCCCGAAGGACCTGATCGGCGTGGACCTGTGGGCCGGGGACCAACTGCACCTGCCTGAAGGTGTGGATGGCGCTGCGCTGCTGGCGCAAGTGCACTACCAGGTGAGCGACCGCATGCATTTCACGCCGGAGCACGACCCGCTTTTCGGTGCGCTGGTATGGGCCTACGCAGAGCTGTTGCACCTGAACAAGTACCGGAAGATCGCCAAGGAGCACCACGCGTTGGCCCTGCGCTACGGCTACGACCCGGAAGCCGGCAATACAAGCACGCCATTGGCCGGAACCGATGTGGCAGAGCTTACGCAAGATGCAGCGGACAGCGTTGGAACGGGCCGGCGGCGGATAGACCCCATGGACCTCGGCATCGCCTTCGGGATCGTGCTGATGGCACTGGGTGCGATCGTGCTTTGGGCGGTGAATAGCAGCCGCAGCAAGACCGGTTGACCGCGGCACATACGCTTTGCCGACCCACCCGCGTTAAGCGACACATGCGCTTGGCCGTATTGCCGTTCCTGCTCACCACCACCGCACTGTGCGGCCAAGGCTGGACCAAGGGAAGCTCACGGGCACCGGAGCTGCACCACGTGCTCCACTACATAGCCAACGCTACGGTGGTGCAGCACGATACCGCCGCACTGCGCACCATCGCGCTGGATCGAACGGGGAACGCATGGAGCGGCACACGTGTGCGCTGGTCCGGTCAAGGTCTGCCCATGGTGGTGGCCGAGTACTGCGCCGGAAATTCCTGTGGCACTTGGTTCTGGTTGGACAGTGCAGGCCGGGTAAGCTCCGCTGGTGTGTATGACGGCCCCGATGCCATGGGCATGCGCTACGAGTACCGGACCGACGGCACGCTGGAACGGAGCTATCCGGACTGTTGCCCGATGGAATTGGACCTGGCCTGGGACCGCATCTTCAGCGGTAACGCAGCGGATGGCACCTACACGGACTATGACGCCCATGGCAGGCCGCACCGGATCGAACACCGTCAACCGAAGCGCCGCGAGATCTGGATGTTCCACGGCAATGGCAGACCGGCCTTCCACGAAGTGAAGGACTACGACAGCCGGATC
This sequence comes from Flavobacteriales bacterium, assembly GCA_019638115.1. Lineage (GTDB taxonomy): Bacteria > Bacteroidota > Bacteroidia > Flavobacteriales_F > PHOS-HE28 > PHOS-HE28. The sequence goes on from JAHBUK010000004.1 coordinate 291,668, forward strand.
ATGGTAGTGGAGCAATGGTGCCCCGATGGAGCTTCCGTAGGGCGGCTAAAGGGCCACACCGATGCGGATGGCCGCTGGGTGGTGCGCGGCAAACTGCTCTATTGGAACGACGAGTTCAAGAGCCACTACCGCTACGTGCAGAAGCGGCGGCGCAGCAGCCTGGAGCGACTTGGAGGAGGGCAGCAACACCGCTTCAACAGCAGTGCCGAGGCCTACCAAGCCATGGACCGCCTGCGACTGCGGGAGGTGCAATGGACCAACGGCGATGCCTTGCTCAGTTGGCCCTGTCGCAAGTAAAGCCCGTACGCAAGAACGCGTCGTTGCGTGCAAGGCCCGCTGTTATCGCCCATATTTGCGGCCCCGCGCATCCCATTGCAAGGGGTACAGGCATGGCCAAGAAGATCGAACGCAGGAACTCCACCATCCATGGCAATGGCGTTTTCGCCAAGGCGCACATCAAGAAGGGTGAGGAGATCGTGGAGTACAAGGGTGAGTTGATCACTCATGCCAAGGCCGATGCGAAGTACCATGGAGACCTGGATACCGGTCACACCTTCCTTTTCTCCCTCAACGAGAAGTGGATCATAAACGGCAACAAGGACGGCAACATAGCGCGCTGGATCAACCACAGCTGTGCGCCCAACGCCATCGCCTTCGTGCACGAACACGAAAGCGGCAAACTGAAGAAGGACCGGGTGATCATAGAAGCCTTGCGCGACATTGCGCCCGGCGAGGAGATCACCTACGACTACGGGTTCGAGTTCGATGTGCCATACACCAAGGCCCTGAAGGCCATATGGGCATGCCGTTGCGGCTCACCCACATGCACCGGCACCATGCTGAAGCCGAAGAAGCGGAACAGCGCCGCGTAATGCTGGTCACCACCAGCGATCGAACGCATCGTCTTTCTTGATCCGCACCCGCTTGCGGCCGGCCATGGCCACGCGCTCCATGGCTTGATCCAGCTTCTCGTTGAGCTTCTCTTCGGAAATGGTGCCTTCGTATTGAACGAAGCGCATGTCCCAGTTCACGTCGGTGCTATCCGCCGGCTGGAAACCGGCAATGTGCAGCGCCGCCTCCTTGGCCCCCTCGTATTTCACGCGCACCAGGTACACCTGGCCCGCACCGAAACGTGAAGCACCGTGCCGCACTTCGATCACCGACACACTGTCGTTGGGCTGCCGGTAGCGGCCACTGAGCAGCGTACCCAGCACCACATCCTCCTGCGCGAAGAGCGCATCATTGAACAGTTCGGGCTTGCCCATGGCGTGCAGGCGATCGCGCAACCACAAGCGTGAACCGGGGTCGTCGGCATACCGTTGGATCACTTCCGTTGGTGCGGTCTTGCCCGCGTTGATGAGCAGCAGCGTGGTGAGCAGCACATCATCGTGCGCTTTGCTGGCCAGGACTTTGGCGAACCAGGCCTTCACCGCAGGCTCTTCGTACCAAGGCAGCAAGAGCCGGGCATAACGATGCACACCACCGGTGTATGCGCCTATGAAGGCTGGATCGTAGGTGTCCTCCCAGGGATCGTTGCGCTCCGCATCCCAGGTCCATGAGGCATCGAATTCCGTGGTCCAACGGCTGGTCAGGCTTTCATCGTCATAGTCGTAGTCGTTGCCGCCGGAAACGGCACGCTTCAGCTCCACTTGCGCATCGGCCAGCATTTCCACCTTGCGCGCGGCGTAGAGCTCGCTCTTCACCAGTCCCTTGTTCACCATGGCGGCCAGCAGGTTCAGCACGGCGGGCTTGTACTCGTTGTGGCGCAGCAGCCCGAACAAGCGCGGGAAATAGGGCACCGCCAATTGCAGGCTGTCGTGCAGGCCGGAGAAAGCATGGTTGATGGACCAATGCCCTTCAGGCATCGGGGTGTCCTCGAAGAGCAGGTTCACGAATGCCTGAGTACCGGCCTTGGTGTGGTGCGAAGCCAATGCGGAAAGCACGTTCAACTGCAGGTCCATACTATCCTCCCAGGCCCTGAAGCGCTCCACCAGGAAGGGGATCGCCTCCGGAGCGCCGGTGGCACCCAGCTTCTGGACGAAGGCATTGCGCGACCACACATCGTTCTTGCGGAATTGCACCTCCTTCAAGACCTGTATCATGCGCGGAGCATCCACCGCCTCGAAGGTGGGTATGCCCATGCTGCGGATGGCCTGGCGGTTGCGGAGCGAGTCAGTACCCAGCACATCCGCGAAGAACACCTCGCGCCGATCGCTGAAGAGGTCCGTTTCGAAGGTGGTGTCCGTAGGTGTGAAGGTGTTGTAGAAGAGCTCCGCCCAGGGAGTCAGACCATCGGCGGCATCCACAACGGTCTCCAGCATCCAAGTGGCGCCGGCCTTGTTCACGAAACGCACGTGAATGCCACGGCTGGTGGTGCTGTCCAGGATCACTCCTTCGGAATACCGCATCCCGTTATCGGACCAGAAGCGTTTGCCTTCAACACGCCCCGGAATGTTGCTGATGGCCTGGCGCCAGCGCGCGGTCCAATACGCGGCCGTGTCGGTGAACTGCTCATAGCGCTGCTCCTTGCGGAAGTTCACGTGCACGGCATCGTTGGTGGAAGCACTTACGTACACCCAGTCGTTCACGCGCAGATCGTGCCCATTGCCCTTGTTCTCCCGTTCGTTGAGGAAGGCCTTGCGCATCACGTTGGCCATGGCATCGTTGCCCACCACGGCCCGGTTCACGGTCTCGGCTTCGGTGGTGAAGTAGAGCAGCTGATCGGTAGCGGGTTGCGCCTGCACGGCAAGGCCTGGCAGAAAGCGGAAGCTGCCGAAGAAGGCCTCGGCTTCCGGCTCCGGGCCACGCACCGCCAGTTCGGCGAAGTGCGGACCGCGCAAGGTCCATAAGGCATGCACCACATCACCATCCTTGCGCTGCAGCGTGGCACGCAGGCTGGGTCGCCCTTGGTGGTGGCCGTGGGTGGCGGAGAGCACTTCCAGGGAGTAACGCTCCGCGAAACGCTTCTTCAACTGGCCCAGCTCGAAGGTGTCCTCCTCCAGGTGCGTTTCATCGAAGAGCGTTGCCAACATCAAATGGTGATGGGAGTGGCCTTCGGCTCCCGTGCCGTGCGCATTCAGGTCCAACCATCCCAGGGAATGATCACCGAGGGGGAAGCGGTTGCGCGTATCCAACAGCCGATACCCCGGCATGGAGAAGGCCACACCGTGTTCCGGTAATTCCACGCTCGGGTCCGGTTGCCGCACACGGCTGTCGAAGCGGAAGGAGGAAAGGATGCGGGTCACATCCTTGGCCGCTTTGGCGTGCGATGTGGAGACCTTCAGGATGGCGATCTCCAGCGGGGTCACCAGGATGCGGTAGTGCAGATAATGCCCCCTGGAGGTCTGCGAACTGAGCACGAAGCCAGGGCTACCATCGGGCCAGCGCATGCGTTTGCGCTGGCCGATCTTGCCTGGCACAGCGGCATAGATCAAGCTGTCCAAGCGGGTCATGAGCGCGGCGGTGCTCATGCCGTCCAGGCCGGAGTGCGTAGGTATGCGCTGCAGCATCACACTGGTGCCGTTCACCGCATCGGTGGCCAGGTAGGAAAGCTCACCACCCAGGCGCATGAGGTGGAACTCGCTGGGCAGGTCGATGCTGAAGACCCCATCGTTGGAGCGGTACGTGGTGAACGAAGGCGGCAGGTAGCGCTGCTCCAGATCGATGCGCAAGCGGGTGGTGGTCGGGTCCATGTCCGCAGTGAGGGGCTCCAAGGTGTAGCCCCGATCGCGCAACAGCTGGATAAGCCCGCGCTGGCCCGGCAGGTGTGCTGCACCCACGGCAGCAAAGAGCGTACGCTGGCCCATCAGCGTCATCATCTTCTCCAGCATGCCGTCGTTGCGATCGCCCAACATGGCATCGTGTGCTTTCTGCGAAGGCATCATTACCGCGTAGAGCGAGTCGATGCGCAGCAGGTCCTCATTGCGGTACGCTTCTTCGAGGATGGCATTGGTACTGCGCCCGTCCTTGGTGAACTCGCGCAGCTTCTCGCGCCGTCTTTTCCGGTCCTTTTCGTCCACCTCCCCTTCATCCATCATACCCATGGCCAGGCCGAACACGGAATCGAAATCCTCCAGCCCCACCACGGGTTTCCCCAGTTTGCGTCCGCTTTGGAAAATGAACAGGTCCAGGTACGTGCTCTCCTCATGGTCGCGGCCCTGGTCCGTGATGCGGTAGAGCAGGCTGTTGATCACCTGCGGAGAAGAGGACAGCGCCTGTTCCAACATCTGGCGGGTTGGCAGCGATACGTTGAAGGCATCCTCGTAGAACCCTTTCACCGGCAAATTGAAGCCTTGCGCATTGGATGCCAGGCCCAGTTGGAACAGCGGATGCGCCACCATTTCGCCCAGCCAGGTCCCGGGGTCCATTTCCAGGGCCACCACATCGGCAGAGCGCAAGGCGTCGAAGAAGGGGCGGTTCAGATCGAAGGCGATCTTGCTGCTAACGTGCATGGTACCGAACAAATAGCTCGGTTTGGCCAGGCCATTGCCGGAGATCCGCCACAGCAGCGCATTCTGCGTGCGATCGATCTGTGCATGCACGGAATGCAGGCCGATCGAGAACACGATCGCACAAGCGGCAACAAGGCTGAAAAGGCGGGGCGGATATGAACGCATGATGAATGGTAAGGCGATGAAGATCGCATTTCGAGCGCAACCGAGCACCAGCCAGGTAAAAATGATCAGGGCGGTGCTTGCGGGATGGCACGGGCTTTGACCTGCCGGGTGCCTACTACTTTTGCAGCACCATGATCAAGCACCTCATTCTTCCTCTGCTCCTCCTGTTCAGCACACTGCCCGGCCAGGCACAGGACGATGCCCGCAGCCGCGCGATCCTCGATAAACTGATGGCCAAGGCCAAGGCTTGGACCAGCTTCGAGGCCGACTTCACCAGCCGCTTGGAGAACACCAAGGACAAGCTGGACGTGAAGCAGGAGGGCAACATGAAGGTGAAGGGCAAGCGCTTCCGCCTGCAATTGGACCGCAACACCATCATCAACGATGGCAAGGTGCTCTACACCTACAACAAGGACAACAACGAGGTGATGCTCAGCGATCCTGCCGAAATGGACCAGGAGCTCGACCCCACCAAGCTGTTCACGCAGTTCGAGACGGGCTTCAAGAGCCAGTTCGTGGAGGAGAAGGTGGATGGCGGCGTAAGCGTGCAGGTCATCAAGCTCTTCCCCCTGGAGCCCGCCAAGAAGCCCTACCACACCGTGGTGCTCACGATCGACAAGGCCAAGGTGGAGCCCCGCGTGGTGCAGATCATGTACAAGGACGGCAACGTGGTGACCTACACCCTGAAGAAGTTCACGGCCAACAGCGAACTGGCCGACGGCCTCTTCGTGTTCGACAAGAGCAAGTACCCCGGCGTGGAGGTGAACGACATGCGCTGAGCCGGGCACGCCCGATCAGCAGGAAGGCCACCCGCGCGGTGGCCTTCTTCGTTGTTGGCGGTGTAGCTTTCGCACATGCTCACCCTGGGTCTAACCACCCTCCTCTTCTATGCCCTCCACAGCCTGCTGGCCTGGACCGGCGTAAAGCAGTGGGCCGCACGCAGGCTGGGCTTGGCGCGCTGGTACCGGCTGGCGTATTCGCTGCTCTCCACGCTACTGGCACTTGCCGTGGTGCTCGCTTACATGGATACACCGCGCCCCCACTTGTGGCAGGCCTCCGTTGCCAGCACCGTGATCGGCTTCGCGCTGCTGATCACCGGTGCCTTGTTGGCCTCCGCTGCGATCCTGCGTTTCGGTGGTGCAGGCTTCATCGGTCTGGTGCCCGAGCCGGAGGGTGAGCTGGTGCGCAGCGGCCTGCATGCGCAGGTGAGGCACCCCATCTATTCCGGCATCATCCTCTCCTGCATCGGTTGGCTGCTGCTGGCCCCGAACGCCGCCACCTTGCTGGTGGTGGGCATCACCTTCCTGTACCTGCCGGTGGGCATCCACTTGGAGGAGCACAAGCTGATCGCGCGTTTCGGGTATGCTTACCGGACCTACAAGCGGGAAGTGCCTTCGGTAATGCCTCGGCTGAAAAAGAGATGAGCGCGTTACGCTCCGGACCGCAGCGCATTGCCATGGCAAAGAGAGAACGACACATGGCCTTGCCCATCGCCCACGCCCTGATCGGCGGCAGCCTGCTCCGCCTGTTGCTGCTGCCCCAAGTAACGCAGCTGCCCAGCAAGGCCGAACGCTATGCCGCCTTGAAGACCCAACTGGAAGCACAGCGGAGCGCTTTGCACACGCGCTGGAACGATCCCGCCAGCAAGCGTCCGGAGCTCCTTCTGGAAGCGCGTGCACTTGTCTTGGAACGCATCACCAACGCCTACTTCCCGCTGTGGTACGGCACTCCTTGGGACTTCAACGGCACCACGCGGGTACCCGGCCAGGGCAAGATCGCCTGCGGATACTTCGTGACCACCGTGCTGCAGGATGCCGGCTTCCGCATACCCCGGGTGAAGTGGGCCCAACTCGCCGCCGAACCCATGATCCGCAAGGTGGCCCCCACTGCCCGCAGCTTCAGCAACGCCAGCGCACAGGCCGTGGTGGAGCAGGTGCATGCCCAGGGCGATGGCCTCTATGCCGTGGGGCTTGACAGCCATGTGGGTTTCCTGCTGAAGCAAGGCCGCACGGTGAGCTTCGTGCACAGCAACTACTACCGCCCCGACGAAGGTGTGATCGCCGAACCCGCCATCGGTGAGAACCCCTTTGCGCACAGCCGCTACCGCGTGGTGGGCAAGCTCTTCGACGATGCGATGATGGAACGCTGGATCACCGGCAGCGAATGGTGATGCAAGGCCGGATACTCCCAACAAGGGATCCGCGTTCCATGCTCATGCGATCGATCCTCCTTGGCCTGTTCGCCCTCTGCATGCCGCTTGCGCAGGCAGCCACACCACGCACCGTGCATGTGCTGGTGGCCCTGTGCGACAACGCGCACCAAGGCATCGTGAAAGTGCCGGCCGGCATCGGCAACGGGCAGGACCCACGCACCAACCTCTACTGGGGGGCGGGCTACGGCGTGCGCACCCACTTCGACAAGGCCCCAGAATGGCAACGCATCGGAAGCGAGAAGCCCACGGAAGCGCACATCCTGGAACGCGTGATCTGGAAGCACCGCGACAGCCTGGTATACCTGGTGGCCGATGCCTACGACGGCCGCAACATCCGCGAGGCCACCGAGGACCTGCTGCGATTCGCCAGTGGTGCGGGGACGGACAGCATCAACGTGGCCGGGCAGCGCATCGGCATCGGCGGGGCCGCGCAGCTGATCACGTACGTGGGGCACAACGGCCTCATGGACTTCCAATTGGAGCGGGAATTCCCCAGGAAGGACAAGCGGACCCGCGAAGCGATCATCCTCGGCTGCATCAGCAAACGCTACTTCACCGAGCCCCTGCGCACCACCGGGGCCAGCCCGTTGCTGTGGACCACCGGACTGATGGCGCCGGAGGCCTACACCTTGCGCGATGCGTTGAGCGGCTGGGTGCTGCGCGAAGCACCCGAGGCCATCCGCGAGCGGGCCGCACAGGCCTACGACCGGTACCAGAAATGCGGCATCAACGGTGCGCGCAGGCTGCTCGTATCGGGCTGGTGAAGGAAAGTACCTTGGCCCCATGGACCACAAGACCCAGCGCTCAGTGACCGCCGAATTGAACGGCACCGCCTACCAGACCCACATCACAGCACGCCAACACACGCTGCTCGCCGATGAACCCGCGGACCACGGTGGCACCGACCTCGGCATGCGCCCTCATGAACTGCTGCTGGCCGCGCTCTCCTCGTGCACGGCCATCACCCTGCGCATGTATGCCGACCGCAAAGGCTGGGACACCGGTGGCATAACGGTGAACGCCGTGCTGGACCGCACCCAGAGCGGGCGCAACGTGGAAAGCAACATCCGCCTTGAACTGCGCTTCGGCAAGGAGCTGCCCCCGGAGCAGCGCGAACGTTTGTTGCAGATCGCCAATGCCTGCCCGGTACACCGCACCCTGCTGAACCCGATGAACATTAGCACCGAGCTATTCGGGTAGTCCGGCACAAAGTGCTGCACCCGCCGCCGCAGCAGCATGTGAGGCTGACCAACGTTATGTAGCGCAGAGGCACAGGGGCTACCTTTGTACCCGTTCATCAGCCCGCTTCCCGCCATGTTCCAACAGGACCCTGACCGCGTAGTACTCAGTCCAGCACAAAAGGCACGACGGATCAACATGAACCCCGATCTGTACGGCACCTTCGCCGAGATCGGGGCCGGCCAGGAAACGGTTCGGCATTTCTTCCGGGCCGGTGCCGCTTCGCAGACCATCGCCAAGGCGATGAGCGCCTACGACAAGGACTTCAGCAACGCCATCTACGGTCCCGAGCCCGGCAACCGTTTCGTGTGCGAGAGCCGCCTGAAGAACATGCTGCGCCACGAGTTCGGTCTCATGTCCGATCGATTGTCGCGCACGGACCACCCCTCCAAGAAGTTTTTCACCTTCGCCAATACCATCGCCACCAGCACCTTCGAGCGCAAGCACAGTGGCCACGGCTGGATCGGGGTCCGTTTCCAAGCCGCACCGGACCAGCCCACCAACGATGTGATCATCCACATCCGTCTGCACTCGCCGGACATTGCCATCCAGCAGGAGAACATCGGCATACTGGGCGTGAACCTCATTTACGGCTGCCTATTCCACCACAACAACCCCACCGAGGTGATGACCGGGCTCTACGACAACGTGAGCCGGCACGTGGTGGAGGTGGACATGATCCAGATGAACGGGCCGGAGTTCACGCAGGTGGACAACCGCCTGCTGAGCCTGCAACTGGTGAAACGCGGTTACACCGACGCTGTGCTCTTCGGTCCCGATGGCCAGAACCTGCAGGCCAGCGAGGCCCTGTACAAGAAGAACATCCTGGCCATCCGAGGCAGCTTCCGCCCAGTGACCAAGGTGAACATCGACATGATCATGAACGGCTACAACATGTTCATCAAGGAACAGCGTGTGGACCGTCAGAACCTGCAGGTGCTCTTCGAGATCACACTCAACAACCTGCGCTCCGATACCGGCGATGTGGACGAGAAGGACTTCATCGACCGCGCCGACATCCTCTGCTCGCTGGGCCAGACCGTGCTCATCAGCAATTACCAGGAGTACTACAAGCTCGTTGAGTACTTCAGCCGTTACACCAAGGCGCGCATGGGCCTGATCATGGGCGTGAACAACCTGGTGGAGGTCTTCGATGAGAAGTACTACCGCAACCTCAATGGCGGCATGCTCGAAGCCTTCGGCATCCTCTTCACCCGCGACCTGAAGATCTACGTGTACCCCGGACGCGCGCAGGGCAACGAGGAGATCCTCACCACCTCCAGCACGCCCATCCACCCCCGCCTGAAGCCCTTGTACGAGTACCTGCTCTTCAACAAGCGGATGGTGGACATGGAGAGCTACGACCCCGCCGTGCTCGACATCTTCAGCAAGCAAGTGTTGCAGATGATCCGCGAAGGACAGAGCGGTTGGGAGAACATGGTGCCTCCTTACGTGGACAACATGATCAAGGACAACCACCTGTTCGGGTACATGCCCACCCCTGCGGACAAGCATTCCGACGGGAAGAAGCAGAAAGCCAAGGCTTGACCGGTCGTTACCCGGAAAGGTGCATCGCATTCCATGGCCATGCATCCCGTCCTCCTCTCCCTGCTCTTCGCACTGCTCGCCGTGCGGCCGGTGCCATCCACCTCGGCACAAGCCGTAGGGCACCAGCGCGAAGCGGCCATTCTTGCGAACCGTTTCACGGCGCCTGAAGCCTGCACACGTCCCAGCGCAGCGGCGAACAGCTTTGCACACTACCTGCGCAACCTGCCGCTGCGACCAGCGGGAACGCCCGTGCTGCTCTACAACGGCAGCCCCAAGGGCCGGCAGGACGTGCATGCCGCCGTGGTGGACATCAGTACCGGCACCAAGGACCTGCAGCAATGCGCCGATGCCGTGATGCGCCTGCGGGCCGAATACCTGTACGCCAGCGGGCAACAGGACAAGATCGGCTTCCACCTCACCAACGGCTTCCATGTGCCGTGGCAGCGCTGGCGCAAAGGCGAGCGCGTGAAGGTGAGCGGCAATACCTGCACCTGGACCAGCGGCGCGGCAGCCGACGGTTCGCACACCCAGTTGCTGCGCTACCTGGAGTTCGTGTTCACCTACGCGGGCACCCTGAGCCTGCACAAGGAACTGCTGCCCGCCGGCGATCGCCCCCTGCAGGCCGGCGATGTGTTCATACAAGGCGGCAGCCCCGGCCATGCCGTGCTGGTGCTTGATGTGGTACACCACAAAGACGGAAGCACGCGCTTCCTGCTCGGCCAGAGCTACATGCCCGCTCAGGACTTCCACGTGCTGCGCAGGCCGGGAGCGAGCGATGCCTGGTACACCTTCAAGGCCGGCAGCGAGTTGCGCACCCCGGAGTGGACCTTCGCGTGGAGCGACCGGCGCGTGTGGCCGGAATAAGGTGGGCCGGTGCCATCTTCGCGGCACCGGCATGCAACGCACAGCACAGTTCACAGGACACCGCGGGCCGGTCTATGCCCTGGTGCATGGGCCGGAGGCAGGCTCTTTCCTGAGCGGCAGCGGCGATGGCCTGGTGGTGCATTGGCAGGTGGAGAAGCCCGACGCCGGACAGGTGATCGTGCAGGTGGGCCAGGCCGTCTTCAGCCTTTGCCTGCTGCCTGCTGAAGGGCTGCTGCTGATCGGCACCGAGGGCGGTGGGCTGCATGTGGTGGACCTCGCCAGCCGCCGCGAACTGCACCTGCTCGATGTGCACCGCAAAGGCATCTTCCGCATCCTTCACCTGCCCGATGCCCGCGTGGCCTGTGCCGCTGGTGATGGAACGCTGAGCATCTGGCGCATGCAGCGTGGCCAGGCCCCGGAACTCCTGCGCCACATCCCGCTTGCGGAAGAGAAGCTCCGCGACCTGTCCCTCGCACCGGACGCGCAGCAACTTGCCGTGGCCTGCGGCGATGGCAGCATCCACGTGCTGGACACCGCGCTCTTCAACGAGTTGCACACCCTGCAAGCGCATCCCATGTCCAAGCCGATCGCTGCAGAAGCCGGCAGCACCGGCACCACCGCGCTCGCCTACCACCCCACCAAATCCGTGCTCCTCAGCGCCGGCAAGGACGGCCACCTGCGCGCCTGGCGCAGCGACCGCGATCATGCGCTCCTGCAGGATCTGCCCATCCACAAGGCGGGCATCTACCAACTCGCGTTCAGCGGGAACGGCGGCTACGTGGCCAGTGCCAGCCGCGACAAGACGGCCAAGCTGTGGAATGCCCAAAGCCTGGAGCCCGCAGGCCGCGTGGACCGCGCCATCGGTGGCCACACGCACAGCGTGAACGCGTTGCTCTGGATCGGCGAGCTCCTGCTCACGGCCAGCGACGACCGCAGCATCATCGCTTGGAAGCCATGAGCACACGCAGCCCTTGGACCAAGGGAAGCCTGCTGCTGGCAGCGCTGCTCTTCCTGTGGACCTCCAGCAACATCAACTGGGGTGGCGAACATTGGCGCCACATCGTGCAGGCCGATGCCAAGGGCTACCACGCCTACCTGCCCGCCATCCTGCTTTACGGCGACCCCAACCTGGGCTTCTTCGATGCCATCGAGGGCGACAAGTACCACGACCCGAACCTCTACTACGACTACCGCTCCGGCTTCGCGGGGCACACCATCAACAAGTACTACGCGGGCACCGCACTGGCGCAGCTACCCTTCTTCATGGTGGCACACACGCTGGCACCCTTCAGCGGCCATGATGCCGATGGCTTCAGCAAGCCCTATGCGGTGGCCACCAACCTGGCCGCCATCGCCTGGGTGCTGCTCGGCCTTTACTGCTTGGCCGCCCTGCTCGCCGCCTGGGGCATTGACGATCGCTGGCGGGCCTTCACCCTGCTGTGCTTCGCCTTCGGCACCAACCTGTTCTACTACACCGTGGTGGCTCCGGGCATGAGCCACGCCTACAGCTTCGGGGCATGCACCGCTTTGTTCCTGCTGGCTTGGCGCTGGGAGCGATCTGGGCAAAGCCGCGATCTGGTGCTCATGGGTGCATTGCTCGGGCTCATCGTGCTGATCCGCCCCGTTAACGCCTTGGTGCTGCTGGCCCTCCCCTGCCTTTGGTCCGATCCGCTGGGCACCGTGCGCAAAGCGCTGAAGGTCCCGCTCGTATTGCTGGGATCCGTGCTCCTCGCTGTGGGAATACCCGCGCTGCAACTGCTCTACTACAAGCTGGCCACCGGCCATTGGTTGGTGTACAGCTACGGCGAGGAAGGCTTCCGCTGGAGCGATCCGCACCTCTTGGACATCCTCTTCAGCTACCGCAAGGGCTTGTTCCTCTACACACCTTTGTTGCTGCTGGCCTTGGTGGGCCTGGCGTTCTGGTTGCAACGTTCCAAAGGCCAGGTGCGGCGCTGGGCAGGCTTCCTGCTGCTGCTCACCTACGTGCTCGCCAGTTGGTGGAACTGGTGGTACGGAGGCAGCTTCGGCAGCCGCGTGTACGTGGAGTACCTCGCGCTCTTCGCATTGCCTTTCGCCCTGGCTTTGCAAGGCTTGGCGGGCACGGCCCGGAAAGCCTTCGTTACCGCCGCCGTGGTGCTCGTGTTGCTCTGCCAGTTCCAAACCTACCAGGCACGCTACTCCCTGATCCATTGGGAAGACATGGACCGTGCCCGCTATTGGGACGTGTTCCTGCGTTTGTGAAGGTCCACCAAGCGGGTGCCCGTACCTTGGGACCAATGCGCAGATCCGCCTTTCACGCGCTGGCCATCGTGCTCTTGCTCGGCACCGCAAGCCAGGCCCAACAAGTGGTACCACACGTCACAGCGGCATGGGGCACCAACATCCTCACCTCACCCGGCGCCGAGCTGTCCACCTCGCCGGGACGTTCCGGGCAGTTCGGTGTGGGCATCAGCGTGGGCGGCAAAGTGCGCTTCGAGCCCGAGCTGCTCTACACGGGCAACACCTATCGCACCCGTATGGCCTACAAGGTGTTCGCCACGGCGGTACGTTATTCCTTCCGCACCGACCTGCTGCTCGGTTTTGCGCAGATGAACGGTGCCACACTGCGCACCGGCGTGTTCCTGGGCACCGTTGTGCGCGCCGATGCCAACCTGGAACAAGCGGACCAGAATAGCTTCTTTCCGAACCAGAACATCGGCCGTTTGAAGTCGGAGCACCAGGCACGCGGCATGGAGGCCGGACTGGTGCTTGGCTACGCCTTCCCCATTTCCAACGATGGGCGTTTCGGCATGGAGTTCCAACTGCGGCAGCACGTGGTGCCCGTGGTTGAACAAGACCAGCACTTCGGGCTGCAATTCGCGCAGGACCAATTGATCTTCGCTGCCAACACGCGGCCCACGGTCCTTACCGTGGGCGGCTACTTCAAGCTGAAGCGCAGGGCCGATCAGAAGGGATAGAAGACCGGGATCAGCAGCAGCGCAATGATCCAGTAGAGCAACTGCAGCGGCGCCCCCACCCGCAGGAAGTCGCGCGCTTTGTACTGGCCCACTCCATAGATCATGGTGTTGGTCTGGTAGCCGATGGGCGTCATGAAACTGGCGCTGGCACCGAAGACTACGGCCATGAGGAAGGGCATGGGGCTGAGCCCGGTGGCGGCCGCCACGGAAATGGCTATGGGCGTGAGCAGCGCTGCCGTGGCCGTGTTGCTCATCACCTCGGTGAGCAGGGAGGTGACCAGGTAGATGCCGGCAAGGATCGCGATGGGGCCGCCCCAGCCGTGCAGACCCGAGATGAGCCCACCTGCTATCCGATCGGCCAGGCCGCTTTTGTGCATGGCCAGGCCCAGGCTCAAGGCACCGGCCATCAAGAAGAAGATCTTCCAATCGATGGCATCGTACACGTCCTTCATGGTCATGGACCCCGCCAGCACCAGCAGCGCCACACCGCACAGGGCCGCGAACACCACGGGCACATCGAAGCTGGCGCTGATCACCACACCGGCCAGCACGGCCACCACCAAAGCGAATCGCCGCTTGCGGAACTCCGCCACACCCTCCACTTCCGTAAGGATCACGAAGGGACTGTCCGGCGTGGTCTCGATGCGTTTGAGCCGTTGTATGAAGTGCGTCTTCACCTCGGCCAGGATCACGTCGCCACTGCGCAGCACGGTATCGTAGAGCCGCTCATGCACCAGTTCCTCGCGTTGGCGCACGGCCAGTGGCGCGGCGCGGTAGGTGCGCAGCAGGTCGGCATCGGCCAGGGTCTTGCCCTCCAGGCTGCTGCTGCTGGTGATCACCAGTTCCACCAGGCTGGTGCCCCGGCTCCGCATATCGTCGTTGGCCACGCGCAGGGCGGGTTGCACGGTGATGTAGGCGCGGTCCTTCAGCGCGCGGATGCGCGACACATCGCAGCGCACCTGCAGCAGATCGCCCTGTTGCAGCACCATGTCGCCGGGTGGCAGTGCAAAGCGCTCATCCCCGCGCCGCACTTCCAGGATGTCCATCTCCAACTCCCGCACCAGCGCACTGTCCATGATGCGTTTGCCCACGCTGGGTGCGCCGGGCAGCAGCTCGATCTCCGTGAGGTAGCCGCGCATGCTGAAGCGTTCGCCGGCATCCTGGCCATCACGACGTTTGGGCAGAAGGCGGTGGCCGATGAAGGCCATGTACACGATGCCCACCGCCAGGAACACCAGGCCCAGCGGCGTTTGCTGGAACATGCGCAGGGGGGGCAGCCCGCTTTCCGCCATCACACCGCTTACCACGAAGTTGGTGCTGGTGCCGATGAGCAGCGTGGTGCCGCCCATGATGCTGGCGAAGCTGAGCGGGATCAGCAGCTTGGCCGGTGCCATGCCCGAGTTGTGCGCGATCTGCACCACCACGGGAATGAGCAGCGCCACCACCGGCGTGTTGTTGATGAAGGCCGATAGGAAGGCGATCAAGAGCATGAAGATCACCATGCCCCGCACCGGAGTATCGCGGAAGTGGCGCGAGAGCTGGGGGCCCAGGGTGCTCATGGCCCCGGTACGCAACAGCGCCGCACTGAGCACGAACATGAAAGCCACGGTGAGCGTGGCGGGATCGCTGAAACCGGCCAGTCCTTCGCGCGGGGTGATGACGCCCGTGGCCACCAATGCCACAATGATCAGCAGGGCCACCAGATCGATGGAAAGCTTCTCGGAGACGAAAAGCACCATGGCCACGGCAGCGATGGCCAGAACGATCCACTCGTGGGGGCTCATGGACGCTAATTACGGGGTTTCCGGAACAGGTGCGATCGCGTGGGGCTCAAGCCGTGCGGCCTTGATCGGCCACGTACCAAGGTACCGCGCGTTCCAATCCGCGCTGCAGATCGAACTGCGGAGCGTAGCCCAAGAGGCGGCGCGCCTTGCCGATGTCGGCCAGCGAATCGCGCACATCGCCCGCACGGGCGGCCACGTGTTCCACACCCACCTGTGCGATGGCCGGGTCCAGCTTGCCCAGTTCGTTCCGCAGTGCATCGATCAGTTCCAGCAGGGTGCTGCGATCGCCGTAGGCCACATTGAAGACCTGGCCGGAGCAGGCGGGATCGGTGGCCTCCAGCGCACACACCACGGCCTGCACGGCATTGCCCACATAGGTGAAATCGCGGCTTTGCAGACCGTCGCCATGCACCTGGGGAGCCTTGTGCTCCAGCAGCGCGCTGATGAAGCGCGGGATGGCCGCGGCATACGGCCCATCGGGGTCCTGCCGTTCGCCGAACACGTTGAAGAAGCGCAGGCCCACGGTGTCCAGCTTGAAGAGGTGGTGGTACAGGCGCGCGTAGGCCTCGTTGCCGGCCTTGGTCACCGCGTAGGGGGACAGCGGCAGGCCTACCACGTCCTCCCGCTTGGGCAGTTCGGGGCTGTCGCCGTACACGCTGCTGCTGGATGCGTAGACCATGCGCTTGATGCCTGCATGGCGGCAAGCTTCGAGCATGTTGAGGAAGCCGCCCAGGTTCACCGCTTCGGAGGTGAGGGGATCGGCGATGGAGCGGGGCACGGAGCCCAGGGCAGCGAGATGCACCACGGCAAATGCGCCCTCCACCGCAGCGGAACAATGGGCCGCGTTGCGGATGTCGCCCTCCATGAACTCGAAGTGCGTGTTCCGCGCCAGGTGCTCCAGGTTCCTACGTCGGCCGGTGGCCAGGTTGTCCATGCAGCGCACGCGGTAGCCCTTGGCCAGCAGGGCATCACACACGTGGCTGCCGATGAAGCCGGCCCCGCCGGTAACGAGCACAAGGCGGGAAGCGGTGTCTGTCATGGAGGGTTCTGCGGATGGCGTGGCCCCAAATGTAGCGGTGCACCGTGCGGCACCAACCGCGGGCATCACGCCTTTTCCACGATCAGCTTTTGTGGGCCACACCGAACCAGATGGTGTGCTGTCGCTGGGGCACCAAGGGCCGCAGCACGGCATCCACACGGGCCAGCAGGTCGCGCTGGCCTTCACTGCGGCCCAGGTTGGCCAGCACGCCGGTGGTGTCGTCCTCCAGCCGGGCGAAGGGAGCGAAGAGATCGCGGTCCTGCACCGGATCGAGGTAACGCCAGTAGTGGTCCCAGGCCACGAAGCGCTTGCGCAGGCGCACATGCAAGGGGCTGCCGTGCAGGTTCTCGGCGAAGAGCAGCGCGCCACCGGGCTTCAGCACGCGGTGCATCTCGCGGAGGGCGTTGGCCTGCTTCTCCTTGCTGCCCAAGGCACCGATCACGCTCTTGAAGAAGACCAGCTCGAAGGAGGCATCGGGGAAGGGCAGCGCGGTGGCATCGGCCTGCTGGTAGCGCACGCGGTCCTGCACGCCGTAGCGTTCGTGCAGTGCCTTGGTCGCCTCCGGAAAGTCGTGCAGATCGGTGCAGACCACGTCCACGCCCTGTGCCGCCAACCACAGACTGAGGCCGCCTTCGCGCTCGCCGATGCCCAGCGCGGTGATGGGCCGCTGCGCCGGTACGTTGCGCTGCCACAGCGGCAGTGCCCGCGACCAGCTGCGCACCTCCCATTGGAAGATGTCGCGCAGGCTGGGGGCCGATGGCGTGGGCATGGGTGCAAAGGAAAGGGGCGGCCGCTGTTCGCTGACCGCCCCTTTTCGTTGTGCGTGTTACGGGTCCACCGGGCGTTATTTGGCCACGGCCACCGACCGCTTCTCGCGGATCACGGTGATCTTCACCTGTCCGGGATAGGTCATCTCGTTCATGATGCGGTCGGCGATCTGCATGCTCATCTCGTCGCTCTGCTGATCGGTGATGCGCTCGCTCTCCACCATCACGCGCAGTTCGCGGCCGGCCTGGATGGCGAAGGCCTTGGTGACACCGTTGAAGCTCATGGCCAGGCTCTCCAGGTCCTTCAGGCGCTGGATGTAGGCCTCGGTGGCTTCGCGGCGGGCACCGGGGCGGGCACCGCTGATGGCGTCGCAGGCCTGCACGATGGGCGAGAGCAGCGTGGTCATCTCGATCTCGTCGTGGTGGGCACCGATGGCGTTGCACACATCGGGCTTCTCGCCGTACTTCTCGGCCAGCTTCATGCCCAGGATGGCGTGCGGCAGTTCGGGATCCTCGTCGGGCACCTTGCCGATGTCGTGCAGCAGACCGGCGCGCTTGGCCACCTTGGGGTTGAGGCCCAGTTCGGCGGCCATGATGGCGCTGAGGTTGGCCACCTCGCGGCTGTGCTGCAGCAGGTTCTGGCCGTAGGAGCTGCGGTACTTCATGCGGCCCACCATGCGGATCAGCTCGTTGTGCAGGCCGTGGATGCCCAGGTCGATGCAGGTGCGCTTGCCCACCTCCATGATCTCCTCCTCCAGGTGCTTCTTCGTCTTGGCCACGATCTCCTCGATGCGGGCCGGGTGGATGCGGCCGTCCTTCACCAGTTGGTGCAGGGAGAGGCGGGCGATCTCGCGGCGCACGGCATCGAAGCAGCTCAGGATGATGGCACCGGGGGTATCGTCCACCACGATCTCCACGCCGGTGGCTTCTTCCAGCGTGCGGATGTTGCGGCCTTCACGGCCGATGATGCGGCCCTTCACATCGTCGTTCTCGATGTGGAACACGCTCACGGCGTTCTCTATGGCGTGCTCGGTGGCCACGCGCTGGATGGTCTGGATGACGATGCGCTTGGCCTCCTTGTTGGCGGTGAGCTTGGCCTCCTCCTGGGCCTCCTTGATGTGGGCCATGGCATTGGTGCGGGCCTCGTCCTTGAGGCTTTCCACCAGCTGCTTCTTGGCCTCCTCGGCATTGAGGCCGCTGATGTTCTCCAGCAGGTTCACCTGCTTGGCGTGCATCTTCTCGGTCTCTTCGCGGCGGCGCTCCAGGCCATCGAGCTTCGCTTCCAGGTCGGACTTCAGGCGATCCACCTGTTTCTCTTTGTTGGAGAGGTCCTGCTGCTGGCGGCTGAGCTGCTGTTCGCGCTGCTTGGCCTTCTCCTGGCTCTGCTGCACGTTGCGCTCGCGTTCGCGCACCTCCTTTTCGTGCTGTTCCTTCAATTGCAGGAACTTCTCCTTGGCCTGCAGGATCTTCTCCTTCTTCAGGGCTTCGGCTTCCGCTTCGGCTTCCTTGAGGATGCCTCCGCGGCGTTTCTTCATCATGCTGTTGAGCACAACGAATACGACAGCCCCTCCGCCGACCAGGCCGGCGAGGAGGCCGATGAGTAAACTGATGATGTCCATGTTCGTGTTCCGTTGGTGTTATGTACGGAACCTGCAAGCACCCCGGTAACCCGTGGTGGCCTGGGAACGGGAAGGGAACCTCAGCGCGAACCGGTCTCTTGGAGCAAGCCTTCGATCGCTGTCAGCGCCGCCTCTGCAGCCACGTCGTGGCGGGGTGCTGCGCTGTTCAGCGCACGGACGGTGACCTCCAGGGAGGCCATGGCCAACAGGTCCTGCTTGTCGGTCAGCGGGTAGCTGGCCTTCAGGCGGGCAATGCTCTCATTGATCTCTTCAACGGCCTTGCGCACGTTCTCCTCCTCCGCCAAATGGATGGTGAGGGGGTATGCGCGGCCTGCGAGTTCCACCCTGATCGATCGTTCTTCAGTTGCCATGGGTCGCTTTGCTTCAGCTATTGATCAGCGCCAGGCAGCGATCGATCTCGTGGACCAGTTCATCGATGCGTTCCTTCGTTCCCGGGTCACCCGAACGGCCTTCGCCGCCCTTGGACTTCCGGAGGACCTCGTTCTCCCGCTCCAACTCCGCCACGCGCACCTTCAGCAGATCCACCGTACGGCGGTGGTCCTGGGCTTCAACTTCAGCCTGCGCCAGCTTGCCATGCAAGGCCTTGTGCTCCCGCACCAAGCGGGCCACCTGTTCCTGTACTGCGCGCAAACGCTCGGTCAACGTGATCATGGGTCGGACCATCAAGAACGATACAGGGTCCGAGGCCAAATATACACGCGGCCCCGTGTACCGCTCCCCTTTTGTTTGAACCCCAAGGTGTTGATGCCGGTGATCGAAAGCCCATCAACAGCCTTTGGCACACCGGTAGCTTGGTGCCTTGGCAGCGGCCCGCCCAACGGGCACCGCCACACCCCTGCCCATGCTCCTCCAAACGCCTTCGCACTTCCCCTTCAACCTGCTGGCCCTCTGCCTCTTGTGCAGCCCGATCGCAAGCGCCCAGGAAAGCCCCGCACCGCCCCGCTACATCAACCCCATGGACATTCCGCTGGAGCTCTCCGGCAACTTCATGGAGCCGCGCAGCAACCACTTCCACTCCGGGCTCGACATGCGCACCCAAGGCCGCGAAGGGATCCCCGTGAAGGCCGTGGCCGACGGCTACATCTCACGCATCAAGATAAGCCCCTGGGGCTACGGCAAGGCGGTGTACATAGACCACCCTTCCACCGGCCACACCAGCGTGTACGGCCACCTGCAACAGCTCAAGGGCATCGGCGCGGAGGCCTGCCTGAACGCCCAGTACAAGGCGCGTGACTTCAGCATCGACATCTACCCCGAAAAAGGCAGCCTGCCCGTGAAGCAGGGCGAGGTGATCGGCCTGAGCGGCAACACCGGCGGCAGCGGCGGCCCCCACCTGCACTTCGAGCTGCGCCGCATCAGCGACCAGCACGCGGTGGACCCCGAGGCGCATGGTATCAAAGTGAAGGACAGCACCCCGCCCCAGATCATCGGCCTGCGGATCTACCCCCTTACCGACAGCAGCCTGGTGCCGCCCTACCCCAACAACGGTAAAGGCTTTGCCGCACAAGGGGCCGCCGGGCAATACGCCCTGAAACCCGGTGAAACGCCCACCGCCTACGGCACCGTGGGCCTGGCACTGCACACCCTGGACCGCTACGACAACAGCGGCGCCAAATTCGGGGTGCGCAGCATCGAGCTCTTCGTGGACAGTGTGCCGGTGTTCAGCACCCGCTTCACGGAAGTGAACTTCGACCACAACCGCTACTGCAACGCCCACGTGGACCACGAGCTGTACAAGAACAGCAAGATGGAATACCACCGCTGCTACCGCCTGCCCAACAACAAGCTCCGCATCTATGGCAAGGAAACCGCGCAGGGCCGCATCGCGCTGCAGGCCGGCCGCAGCCACCACGTGCGTTTCCTGGTTACCGATGCCAACGGCAACCGCGCCGAACTGAACTTCAAGCTACAGGGCGCCACCGCCGAGGAAGCCGCCGCCTGGCCGGTGCTGCGCGAAACGGGCAGCCTGTTCCGCTACGATGCCGACAACCTGCTGAGCGAGGAAGGTGTGCAGCTGAAGGTGCCCGCCCTGGCGCTGTACGACGACACCTACGTGCGCTACGAACGCCGCGCCGCTCCGGCCAAGGCCCTGGCCCCGCTGCACGTGCTGCACCACCCGGGCACCCCGCTGCACAGCAACTGCGAACTCTTCATAGCCGTGCCCGAACTGCCCGAGCACCTGCGCAGCAAGGCGCTTATCGTGCGCATGGAGAACGGCAGCCCCAACGCAGCCGGTGGCACCTGGGGCAACGGCGGGGTGAGCGCCCCGGTGAAGAGCTTCGGTAACTACACCGTGCTGGTGGACAGCGTGCGGCCCAGCATCACCAATGTGGACCTGCGCGCCGACATGAAGGGCCGCTCCAGCTTCAACATCCGCATCTCCGACGACCTCAGCGGCATCGGCACCTGGCGCGGCAGCATCAACGGCGAGTGGGTGCTGCTGGAGTACGAGCCCAAGACCAAGACCCTCACCCACCACTTCGACAAGCACAGCAGCGCGCCGGGCAGCAAGGAATTCAAGCTGGAGGTGACGGACGAGCGCGGCAACAAGGCCACCTGGGGCATGTCCTTCGTCCGTTGAGCGCCTGCGTAAGTTCGCACCCCATGCGTGCCTGGTGGGTCTTGCTCCCCGTTGTGCTGCTGTCCTGCGGAAGGCCGGACACGAGCGGCGTACACCTCATGGGCCACGGCGGCCTGGGGCAAGGCCATTCGCTGCCCATGAACAGCGCGGCATCCCTGCTGGGGGCCTTGGAACTGGGCGTGAACGGGATAGAGCTGGATGTGCAACTGACGGCCGACAGTGTGCTGGTGGCCTACCACGCGCAGGACCTCTCCGAACTGACCGCCTGTGCCGGACTGGTGCATGCCCGCACCTACGCCGAGTTGCGCCAATGCCCCGTTACGGGCGGCGATGGCAGCAGCCACCCCATCGAACGGCTGGACAGCTTGCTGAGCCGCGCGGCACGCCAGTACCCCGGCACCGACTTCACGCTGGATTGCAAGCTCTTCGCCACCGACGACTGGTGGGTGTACCTGCACCAATATGCCAACGCACTGGCCGAGCTGAGCCGGATCCCTGCCGTGCAGAGCCGCCTGGTGGTGGAATGCCAAGTGGACGATTTCCTGCTCTTGGTGCAGCAGAAGCAGCCCTACCTCACCCTGTTCCGCTATGCCGTGGATGCCGAGGAGGCCATCTGGCGCGCCGTGGCCTCGCGTTTCGCCGGCATCGTGGTGAGCGACGACCGCATCACGGCCAGGCAGGTGGCCCATGCCCAGGACCTGGGTTTGCAGGTCACCATATTCGGGGTGGGCAGTGGCCGCAGCCACCGCCGTGCCCTGCGCAAAGGCCCGGACCGCCTTCAGAGCGACGCGCCGGAGGAATTGGTGCCAAAGCGGTAGGGTGTTAGCCCAGCTTGCGGTGCGAACCACATGGCTTGGAAGAACAGCCGCTGCGACCCCTTCAGGGTCGGAAATGCATGGCTGCGTGGGAGCTATATGCTGTGACCCCTTCAGGGTCATTCCCCACAGCCGCAAGGACCCTGACCGAGGCGAGTCCATGCGGTTGGATGCACAGATCCTGACCCAGAAGCTGGAATTCCCAAAAGCTGCAAGGCCCCTGGTCAATGGCGATAGACCCCTGCTTATGCGCAGCTCTTGACCCTGAAGGGGTCACAGCATGTAGCATGTAGCAACGATCATGCCCGCGCGTATTCACGACCCTGAAGGGGTCGCAGCCGCATTCGGGGGGATCGCAGCCGTGAACGGGTTTGGTATCCCAGCCCCTCTCGATCAGGGGGCCTTCACCACCTGCAGGTCCTTCAGCTGCAGCATTACGCCGTACTCATTGCGCAGGCCGTTTTCCGGACCGGTGCGGCCCATGCGGAAGCCCATGTGCAGGGGCTCGGTGCGCACCTCTCCCAAACGGTCCGGGAAGCGGGGGCCGAAACGCATCAGGGCGAGGCCGTATTGAAAGGTGACGTCGAAGCCCAACAAGCCGTATTCATCGGCCTGGTTCTGAAAGCGCTTGGTGAATTCGTGATCGAAAGCCTGCACCCGCGGGTCGGCGGGATCGGTGAACACCGCGCTGGCGTATGTGAAGGCCAGTTGGTCCAGGTCGGCAATGGCCAAGGTCTCCATCTCCAACCAGCTTTCGAGCCCCACCACCTGCACACGCTTGTCCGCCTTCGTGGAGCGCAGTTTGGTTACCAGGGTGGTCAGGTATTCCACATCCTCGCTGGGTGCCACCAGCACGTTCAGGCGGTCGCTGCGCAGCTTGCCGGGCAGATCGCCCAGGTCGCGGCGGCCCGGGCGGGCGCTGAGCAGGGTGTCCGTGCGACCGGGCACGTTGGCCAGTGCTTCGGAAAGCCAACGTTGCATCTGCTCCTGCATCTCCTTGTCGCCATGGATGTCCGGCTTCAGCAGGATCACGTTTTCGCGGCCGTGGCGCTGGGCCACATAGCGGGCGGTGTAGCGCAGCAGGTCGGTGCGGCCGGTGTTCACCTTGCTTACCGTGGGGTTGCCGAGGATCACTTTGTTGCTCTGCGGTACCGGGCACACCACGTGCGCTCTGGGGTTCAGGGCGATAACGCGCTCAATGGCACTGCGGTGGAATGGCCCGATGAAGAGGTCCACGTCGCGCAGGTCGCTGCGCTTCAGGGCGGCCTCCCAGGTGCGGGCATCATCGCCCACGTCCACCACCAGCACATCGGCGTTCAGGCCCAGGGCGCGCAGCGAATCCAGCGCAATGCGGGCGCCGGCGTAGAACTGGGCGGCAATGCGGGTGGCTTCGTACCAGCCACCCTTGGAGTTGCTGGCGGACTTCAGGCTATCGTTGCGGTCCAGGGCAAAGGGCAGCAGCAGGCACACGGTGTAGCGATCGCGCAGCACGGGAGCGGGCTCGGGTTGCACCGGCGGTTCCGCGTTGGCAGCGAGCGGAACGCGAATGGTCATACCCGCCTTCAACCCTTCGGGCAGCCCCCCGTTGGCGGCCTGTATGCGTTCCGGGGCCACTTGGTAGAGCTTGCCCAAGCTGTAGAGCGTTTCGCCGGGCTTCACCACGTGGTCCACCACACGCTCGGGAGCTGCGGCTTGCAGTGCCGCCGGGTCGCTGCCGCCGCCCATGCCAGCGGGTATCACCAGCGTGTTGCCTTCGCGCAGGCCTTCGGCGGCTTCGGGGTTGCGGGCCAGCAGGGCGTTCACGTCCACGCCGTACTGGCGGGCAATGCCGAAGAGCGTTTCCTTCTTGGCCACGGTGTGCAGCAGTTCGCCGTCACCTTGCAGCACGGGCGCGGTCTTCACGTCCTTCTTCACCACGGCATCCTGCGGAATGCGGAGCTCCTGGCCTATGGACAATCCGTCCTTGGCATCGGGGTTGGCCTCCAGCAGGGCTTCCACCGGCACGGCATAGGCACGGCTGATGGCATAGAGCGTTTGCCCGGCTTCCACGGTGTGTATGCGGAAACGGCGACCACCGGCGCGTGGGTCCTGGGCTTGGGCGGTGCCCACCAGCAAAAAGAGCAACAGCGCCCAGGTGCGCAGTGGCAAGGGCACCCGGAAGCGGTGCGGGACCGATAGCGAACGCATGTGGGTCATTCCCATTCGATGGTGGCGGGAGGCTTGCTGCTGATGTCGTACACCACGCGGTTCACACCCTTCACGCGGTTGATGATGCTGTTCGATATCCGTGCCAGGAACTCGTAGGGCAGGTGGCACCAGTCGGCGGTCATGCCATCGGTGCTGCTCACCGCGCGCAGGGCCACGGCGTTCTCGTAGGTGCGCTCATCGCCCATCACGCCCACACTGCGCACAGGCAGCAGGATGGCGCCCGCCTGCCACACCTGGTCGTATAGCCCCTCTTCGCGCAGGCCCTGGATGAAGATGTGGTCCACCTCCTGCAGCAGGGCCACCTTCTCGCGGGTGATCTCGCCCAGAATGCGGATGGCCAGGCCCGGCCCCGGGAATGGGTGGCGGCCCAGGATGTTGGGATCCAGGCCCAGCTCCTTGCCCACCCTGCGCACTTCGTCCTTGAACAGCAGGCGCAGCGGCTCCACCACCTGCAGCTTCATGCGGTCGGGCAGGCCGCCCACGTTGTGGTGGCTCTTTATGGTCACGCTGGGCCCGTTCACGCTCACGCTCTCGATCACGTCGGGGTAAATGGTGCCTTGGCCCAGCCACTTCACATCCTGTATGCGGTGCGCCTCGCGGTCGAAGACCTCGATGAAGGTGCGGCCGATGGCCTTGCGTTTGGCCTCGGGTTCCTCCAGGCCCTTCAGGGCGGCGTAGAACTCGTCCTTGGCATCCACCCCGGTTATGTTCAGGCCCAGGTGGCGGTAGCTCTCCAGCACGCGCTCGTACTCGTCCTTGCGCAGCAGGCCGTTGTCCACGAAGATGCAGTGCAGGCGGTCGTCTATGGCGCGGTCCAGCAGCAGGGCGGCCACCGAGCTGTCCACCCCGCCGCTCAGGGCCAGCACCACCTGGTCCTGGCCCAGCTGTTCGCGGAGGCGCTGCACGGTGTGTTCCACAAAACCGTGCGGCGTCCAATCGCCGGTGCAGCCGCAGATGCCGATCACGAAATTGTGGAGCAGCTGCAGGCCGTCGGTGGTGTGGTACACCTCAGGGTGGAACTGCACGGCATAGGTGAGGCGGTCGTGCAGGCGGTAGGCGGCCACGGGCACATCCTTGGTGCTGGCGATCACCTCCATGGCCTCGCTGGGCGCGGTTATGGAGTCGCCGTGGCTCATCCACACCTGGGTGCCGGCCTGGATGCCGTCGAAGAGGTGGCTGTCGGCAATGGTGTTCAGGTGTGCGCGGCCGTATTCGCGCACCTTGCTGCGCTCCACCGTGGCGCCGTTGCGTTTGGCCAGCAACTGGGCGCCGTAGCACACGCCCAGCACCGGCAGGCGGCCCATGATGCCCGCCAGGTCGGTGTCGGGCGCGTTGGGCTCGTGTACGCTGCTGGGGCTCCCGCTCAGGATCACGCCCTTGATGGACGGATCGCCGGCGAACTGCTGGGCCTTGCTGAAGGGGTGGATCTCGCAGTACACGTTCAGCTCGCGCACCCGACGGGCAATAAGCTGGGTGTACTGGGAGCCGTGGTCGAGGATGAGGATGGATTCGGGCACGCGGGGGGACCGGCTGTTGGGTGGGAGCGCCGGTGCGCAAAAGTAACCGGCAGGCCGCACGGGCCTTGCCGCGGCCGCTCAAGGGGGCAGCTACTTTTCCACCATGGCAGACCCCGGCAAGCGTAGGGCAGCGGCCGTGTTGCGAACAACCGCGGGGTGGATCGTGAAAAACCTATGGGTGGGCGCGGGTCCCAACTGCTACGGTAGGCAGGTTCGGGCCATTAGCGGCCCGGTGCAGACTTCGGACTTCTTGGTTAGCGGCTTGGAAGAGCGGCAGCAGGCTGTATCTTCGGCAGGCGTTCAGTGCTCGGGTAATATCACAAGGTGGTGATCAGGGCATGCGGCCAATGGCTTATGGTACAGGATGTTCTTGGCTGAAGTGGTAGCGCTGGGGACAAGGTTGATAACACAA
Organism: Flavobacteriales bacterium; assembly: GCA_019638115.1. Lineage (GTDB taxonomy): Bacteria > Bacteroidota > Bacteroidia > Flavobacteriales_F > PHOS-HE28 > PHOS-HE28. Next base: position 317,867 of record JAHBUK010000004.1, read on the forward strand.
GACCCTTGTGATAGCGAGTAGTTGTAAAACTTAAGAATATGAAAAAAATCTTTTTAATTTTAATTGCGGTACTAAATATTTCTTGTAACGAAAATCAGACTACATCAACAGCAAATGAAGTAAAATCAGCAACAAAATCACCTGAAAAAATACATCCTCAGGAAATAGACAAATTGGTAGGAACTTGGTATGTCAAGGAATTGCTTATAAACGGAAAACCAGACCCTGAGAACTTCCCTGTAAACAATGATGAGTTGACTTTGAATCAGGATATGTCTGCTATAAGTGTTGACAAGACGTTCAACATGGAAGACAGAGGAAAATGGGAACGATTATCTGATGAACAGTTCGCAGTTATCACTGATGATGAAAGAGTTGTTTTTCAGATTCTAAAGTTAACCGACACAGAATTTGAAACCAAAATGGTGACCGATGAAGTAGACATGGTAATAAACTATAAAAAAGAAAAATAACGTTTTACAACAAGGCATATAGCTTATGGCGGGTGAAATGCTAACAGCAAGGTTTTTGCTCCGTAGCCAGCTTTGGTTTCGTGGAACAGGAAAGAGCTTCGAAACCGCAACAAGCCATATGCAAACCGTTAAGGTGCATTTGAAATGAGGAAGGAACTTAAAGATTTTGATTGGCATACATACGGTGTATCAGAGGACGATTTTGACTACACGGTAAAACTGGTTGAAGAAATAATCGAAGACCGTCAAAATCACCTTCAAACCAAAATCGACCAAATCAAGGTTTATGACTTTGACGGTAACCTTCTTGACAATTCAACTGGGTTAGCGGACGAGGCTATTGACGACTTACACTACTACACCTACATAGACCATCTGTTTTTATGGCAGTTCGCTCTTTGGAGACTTCAAGGCGTGTTTGAAGGAATTCTAAAACAAGAGTTCTTCGCTGACAAGAAATTGCAAGGACTAAAAGCCAAGCTAAATTTCGTCAAAGACTTAGGCTTTATCATTTCCGACAAAGACTTTCAAGAATTAATGGACTGGGGCCAGTTGCGGAACGCTCTTTCTCACAATCCGCCTGAGCAATACAGGCCTGCAGGACTTGGAGCTAACGACATCCGTGACTACGTACAGTTGGTAAAACGGCTGACCGCTGACTTGAAAAAACAAAAATCAAAAACGCACCCTAACAAAAGCTAATTGTGAGGGCTATGGTATTATGTAATCGCACACCCCAGCAGGGTCTCCTGAAAGGGACCCTGCGCCCCATCCGACCACCATCGGCCCTTGACAAGAGTTCTGTCGGCCCCCCCCTTACCCCAGCCCCCAGCTCTTCCCCAACTGCACCAGGCCGAGTTTGCTTTTTACGCCGAAGCGTACAAAGAGGCGGCTGCGGTAGGTGTGGATGGTGCTGAGCTCATCCCCTCGCAGCGTCTCCTGCAAGGAGGTTCTGCGCTAAGTGCGTGTTCCGGGGCGCTGGGTGCCCTCCTGCCTCGGCAGGCAGGTTCGTTCCTCAGGAGGCCCGGCACAGGCTTTGAACTTCTTGGTTAGCGGCTTGGAAGAGTGGCAGCACGCTGTATCTTCGGAAAGCGTTCAGTGCGTTGGTGATATCACAAGGTGGTGATCAGGGCTTGTGGCCCAATGGCTTGTGGTACAGGGTGTTCCTGAGTGTGATGGTAACGCTGGGGCCAAGGTTGATAACACAAGATCCTTGTGATAGCGAGTAGTTCAGAGCAATGGCCGCCTCCCCTAACGCACCGCACGGCCGATACACAGGCCCGCCATCGCACCCACCAGCCGCTCACGCACAACCTGGAGCGCCACGCGCGGCACACAGCTCAGAACAGCACGTTGCCGCCATGCTACCTTACGCTACCAAACCCACCCATTATCGCACGGCGGCAACCTGCGAACGTTGCCTGCCATTTGTAATATCATGAAGAGCCTTACCATAATATTCGCTTCTCTTGCAATTGCTTCATGTAACAATACGCACAAGCTCATGCCTGATAGTTTAGCGACACAGGCTTGTGAATGTTTTGAGCAGCAAACCTCCGGTACAATTGATGAAAGGCTATATCCGTGTTTTTCAAAACCGGTAAATGATAATTTCAATGAAATACATCAATTTTACGAAAAAGACAAGCCAATGGAAGTTGCACTCATGAACTATATGATGGATGTGACTATTAGTATGATTCACAATTGCGACATGTTTTTTTATGAAATGGATTCCATGTATACCAACTTCTATCCGGCGATCGATAGGGAAACATTCGTGGACCAGTTATCGCAAATTCAAGACTCGCTTGAAATTGAACATCATAGTGATTCATTGATAATAGAACTTTTACATAGAAGAGTTTCCTTACTGACTAGAGCAAGAGAGTTTGAACTTGCAATGAGCGACATTCATACGCTTAGGACAAAATATGATGAAGCATCAGAGACTCATTTAGTCACAGCATATATTCTAAGGGATCAACATAAGTACGATCAAGCCATAATTGAATTGGACCAAGCGATAGCTATGGGGAATCCAGACCACCGGGTTTTAAAAGAATTGGTGAAAAGAAGAAACGGCAGGCAACAGCACCTAAACGCCAGCAGGCCCTCAGCGCTCCGATCGAATGAGAATCGTTAAACTTGAAGGTCGCTGCATCGAAGGCTGGTCCCGGATTACCTGCCGACGTTTAGCCGCGAAACGTAATAGCCATGAAGGATAAAAAAACAATTTTCCTATATGGATTTTTCCTCTTGAGTGGTATTCATTGGGGCGGTTTGGTACTAACCGCATTGTTCAGCAACATAATCGGCCCCTTTGTAAAGATAGATGAGCTACCCTGGTTCCGAATGGTAGTTGTCTTTGCGCAAGTGTTTGTAGCCTATAAACTACTGAACAAAAAGGTTGAGGATTCCTTTGTTCAGACCAAATCCCTTATGAAGCTGATGACCTTGGCTGTCATTCTTTTCGGCCTTGCCCAGCTCGATGATTATTACGATTATAGCTATGGCTTCTGCGGAACTGCATTAGTTGATGGCAGTCTCGATGATCTATTTATCGCCAGAAATAGAAACCTTACCTATGTTCAAGTTATGGAGACACTAACCTTGTCGATGGCGATGGTGTCTTATACCGTTGTACATGTGAAAAGGAACCTACCGTATCCGCAATGAGATTGCCTTGCCTAAAGCACACGGCCACCAATCGAGTAGGCGGCCCCGCCACCTTGCGGTGACGGGGTGCGCCTCTCACACCACTGTACCCCTTCGGCTCCGCTCGGGGCAGGCCAAGCGGGACAAGGTCAAGACTCCAGTAGGGACTCCTATAAGGGACCATGCCCTCAGTAATTCCACGATTACTCCTGGACAAGAGTTATATCGCCCCCCCTACCCCAACCCCCAGCTCTTGCCCAGCTGCACCAGGCCAAGTTTGCTTTTTACGCCGAAGCGTTCAAAGAGGCGGCTGCGGTAGGTGTGGATGGTGCTGAGCTCATCCCCTCGCAGCGTCTCCTGCAAGGAGGTTCTGCGCTAAGTGCGTGTTCCGGGGCGCTGGGTGCCCTCCTGCCTCGGCAGGCAGGTTCGTTCCTCAGGAGGCCCGGCACAGGCTTTGAACTTCTTGGTTAGCGGCTTGGAAGAGTGGCAGCAGGCTGTATCTTCGGAAAGCGTTCAGGGCGTTGGCGATATCACAAGGTGGTGATCAGGGCTTGTGGCCCAATGGCTTGTGGTACAGGGTGTTCCTGAGTGAGTAGGTAGCGCTGGGAGCATGGTTGATAACACAAGATCCTTGTGATAGCGAGTAGTTAGCGGTAATTTCGGAAACACAATGACTAGAACCTTATTCATAGTATCTACATCCATACTGTTATCGGCGTGCAATAAACCTAAAACGGATAGTGTAAAGTTATCCGGTGTCTATGCAACGGATTGCAGTTATGAAGGCCTTGCTTGGGGAAGTAAGCACTGGTTAAGATTTTTCCCGGATGGCAAAGTTGCATCTGCATTTACTGTTTGTGACGTTAGGCCAGATAATTTAGTAAAATGGTTTAATATAGAGAATACCAATAGAGATTTTTACGTCGGTATTTATAGTATTAATGACGGCAATGTGACAATGTTATTCTTCGAAGAGAATGGAAGTATAGAATATTCGGGATTAATACAAAATAAATTGATTCAATTTAAGTGGAAAAGTTCAATAACAGAATCTGAAGGAGAAGAGGAGTATCACTTTATTGAGATTGACAACGAATCGAGAAACAGCCGCTAACATGCGCTTGCCGCAAGCCGCCCACGTCCCTCTGACAACTCTCGTTGAAGCATGATAACTTCGCCCAGGAACAAGATCACGAAAGGCGGCCTGCGGCAAGCGCAGGCCCGTTAGGCAAAATTTGTGATGATTGAGAAAATATTTTTTTATGGCCTTATTACCACAGTAGTAGTTGTGGCTTTGAATTGGTTGAATTCGAAGGCTAATAATACGATTCAACCTGATTTCAAAGGAACTATACACTTGAGAATGAATAAAATATATCTTATATTAGGATTTGTATCATTGTTTTTGTGGGGCCTCTTTTCTTTATTTATTTTCTTCTCAACAGAGTCCGACACAATAACAAAATTAATAATAGTAGGAATTATTTCCGTTGTAACCCTTGGTCCAGGAATTCCTTGTCTTATGTGGTACTTTAACCACACGGTCTCCTATGATACTAAATATATCCACATTCGAGATTCTGTCGGAAAAAAGAAAACAATTCGGATTTCTGACATAAAAACAACAAGTCTAAATCATTTGACTGGGTTCTTAAAAGTGTTCACAGAATCCGATAAAGCCAGTATTCATCAACATTTGGTGGGTGTCGGAGAATTAACGAGGATAATAAAAAAGTAGCCTAACATGCTCATGCAGCAAGCCACCCTCGTCCCGGTTCAAACTCACGTTGAAGGGTTGTACATTTCGTCCAGGAGCAAGGTCCGCTACCTTTCGGACACGAAATGTGGCCCATGGGAAGCGCACGCCCCGATAGCGATAATGCCGAAATCACTGATATGAAATGGCAGGCAGGAATGACATAGCTAAAGTTATACTGGTTGACGAGCATAAGCTCATGATTGACTTTGGTGATGGAAGGACTAAAACACTCGAACGCAGACAAGTTTCAAAATATATAAGACTTGGCGACCTTGTTCGGCATTGCGAGCATGGTTTTTATGACATCATTGACGACAAAGGAAATTTCGTTTTTAGACAAGGCCCAGAAACTTGACGAACTCACCTGTCAATACCGCCATATGCGGATAGCCTCTTCTCCAAGACATTGAGGATAAGCACTATGAGAGAAGAATAAATTAGACTAATCCCCTTTAGGGTCATCTGCAAGGGTGCCTGCGCCCCGTCCGCCCACCACCAGTCCTTGGGCACCGCACTGGCGGAATCCCCCCCCCTACCCTAACCCCCAACTCTTCCCCAACTGCACCAGGCCAAGTTTGCTTTTAACGCCAAAGCGTACAAAGAGGCGGCTGCGGAAGGTGTGGACGGTGCTGAGCTTCACGTTCATGAGGGCGGCCACCTGCTGGTAGGTGTACTCATCGGGGTGGCAGAGCAGGCCAAGAAAGCGGCGGTTGGCGGTGCTGAGCTTGGGTGGCGGGGGCAGCGGCGGGGCGTTCTGCTGCGCATCCAACAGGTGTACCAGTTGTTCCACACAGGCCAGGGTCTGCTTCGAAACCCACGCAGGGTCTCCTGCAAGGAACCCTGCGCTACGTGCGCGTCCGGGGCGCAGGGTCCCTTCGTGCTTCAGGAGACTCTGCGCGGGTTTGAATTGCAGGGCTCTCAGTTGGCTTCAGGCTACCTGAGAACTTCAGTCGCGGGGCATGACATTTGCAACAGAAGGACGTAGACAAGCGTTCAAGGATCAGGTCGCTACCGTATCAAGAAGTCGATGTAGATTAGCCCTACTTTTGCACCCCGCAGGATGACACACCATACCACACATAGGCACATTAGGCGCAAGCGATATCGCAGTGACTTCTTGTTTGCCAAGGGAAGTATTCTGCTAGGTATGGGTAACGTGTTAACCATTGCTGGTCGTTACCACGGATTCAACTACTCCGAAAGTGGGGAAGAGGCGGATTTTAAGGCTATCGAGTCCGACTTCGGGGTCATAGGCCAAGACATCACAGATGCCATGAGCGTAATGCCCCCTGAAAAATGGTTGACCAAGAAATAGGCCCCGAAGAAGGCAATCTGAAGAGCAATGGTGATGACGTGAACGGAGGCGCTGAATCGTTGCCTGTTCCGCCTATACCAAATGAGTTAAAGAAGTACCTCGAAGATCCTGAGATACCTGAGAAAAAGCGTCTTGAGCTGCGCGAGGCCATCCGCCATGTTCAGGTGCAGTATTCAAGCCATTACAGGGGACCTTTACCATCCCCTAATATGTTCTCGGGATACAACAAGGTCATACCTAACGGTGCCGAAAGGATTTTTGAATGGACAAGGGAGCAGTCTCTACATCGCATGGGGATTGAGCACCTCGCCGTCTCTGAACAACTGAAGCAAGATACCCGTGGTCAACACTATGGGCTCATCATTGCGATCTTGGGCCTTGTCTCAGCAACAATATTAGGGGCCTTGGGACATGAAGTGATCGCCTCTGTTATTGGTGGCGGCACTTTGGTTGCTCTTGTCACGGTATTCGTCACAGGGAAGAAAGCCCAGCGCGCAGACCTGGAAGAGAAGGATCCAGACTAGCCCAGGGCCCATTGTGATCAGCTGTGTAGGGTTCTGAGCCGTGCGTGTCCACTGCCTGTATGGCACTGCCTTGCAACAAGGGGAAGTGTCGAAAGCATGACGCAAAGGCACCCAACATCGGCTAACCGAAATGCTCGTTCCTCGGGCCTGCGGCAAGCACAGGCCCGTTTATGCACGGCCCACAAGTCGCCCGGTGCCACCAATCAAGGCATATTCCCGCTGGCACGCCCCAAGTCCCCAGTGCCGGTAGCTGAATACCAAGCGCCCGCTGTCCCCCTGACCGCCCCCCTTGGCCTGCCAGCCCATGGCCAAGGACCGATGGCCTGCCGAGCCCTGGATGGGAGCCCACGAGGGAGCTTCGGGCAGCTACTTTTCCACCATGGCGGCACGCTGCCCGCTCAGGGCAGCGGCCGGTTTGCGTGATAGCGCAGGACGGATCGTGAAAAACCCGTGCTTGGGCAGGCAGCCAACCAACGGGCGCCCAACGTCTTATCTTCGGCAAGGCCGGGGGTGCTCTCCCCCACCCGGAAGCACCGCCCACCAAGCCCGCTTCAATGCGCAAAACTTTCCATAGCCATAGCCCGCGCATAACGCTTATTCCGAGCGATCGGCCGATCTTTGCGGCCATCTTCAGGTCCACTTCGGACCAGCACCGCATGGAAGGCCGACCGCAACGCCCAGCCACCCGCGCCCTGCGCAGCTTGAAGCAGGCTGCCCTGGCCCTTGCGGCTGCCGCACTCCCCTACTTCGCCACGGCACAGGGCACGGAGGATTTCCAGAATCTGCCAACGACCACGCCTGGAACCTATGTCGCACGCACATGGACCGGTACGGATGGTGTGACCTGGACCGCTGAAGGCGCACGCACGGACCAGACGATGACCTTGAAGGCCATCTGCTTCGGAACCGGTGGAAATAGGTGGGTAACCTCACCGGTCTATGCTAATGGCATGGGCACCTTGAGTTTCGAGTATGTAAGGGGTTTCACTGGGGGAGGTGCACGCACCCTTCAAGTTTGGGTCAACGGTGTTCAGGTCGGGAGTAATATCACCGTAAGTCCCACATCGGATGTGGTGGAGACCTACAGCCAAGCGATGAACATCGGCGGCCCTGTGCAATTGCAGATACGCAGCACTGGCGCAGCGCAGGTGAAGCTGGACAACATCGTGTGGACGCCCTTCACCTCAGGCCCCACCGCGAGTTTCAGCGCGGCCACACAGAGTTCGCCCGAAGGTTCCGGTGTGGTGCCCGTCACCTTCAACATTACGCCAGCCACGGTAACGGGCGGCACCATTACGCTGAGCGTGACCAACGGCGCCGGGGTGGTGTACGGCGCGGGCGGCGATTACACCACGGCCCCGGCGGGTGGCAGCGGCACCATTACGGTGAACGTTCCGGCAGGCGCCACCTCGGCCTCCTTCAACGTGAACCTGATCAACGACCCCTTCTGGGAGCCGAACAAGACCATCACCTTCGCGGTGACCGGCGTAACGGGTGACCTGGAGCTGGGCTTCCCGAACACGCACGTGTTCACCATCCTGAACGACGACTTCACGCCCACGGCCTTCTTCGGCAACACCAGCAGCAACCACCTGGAAAGCGCGGGCCTGGTGAACATACCCATCACCATAACACCGGCCGCCACGGCGGGCACGCTTACGCTGGACATCACCAACGGAGCGGGCGCCACCTACGGCAGCGACTACACCACGGCACCCGATGGCAGCGGTGGCAGCATTACGCTGAACGTGCCTGCGGGAGCCACCACGGTGAACATCCCCGTTACGCTGCTGGACGACCTGGACGTGGAGGGCACGGAGACCGTCACCTTCACCATTACCGGCGCCACGGGCGGCCTGCTCTTCGGCCCCAGCGCCAGCTTCGTGCTGAGCATAAGCGACAACGATTCGCCCCCCACGGTGCTGGAACCCGGCGACCTGGTGGTGTTGGCCGTGAACGCCAACACCGGTGCCTGCATAGCGCCGGCCGGAGCGGATGAGGTGAGCTTCATGTGTTTCAAGGACATGGTGGTGGGCACCACGCTGGACCTGACCGACCAGGGCTACAGCCGCTGCTATCCTGGCTTGTGGGGCACCAACGAGGGTCTGCTGCGTATAACCCGCACCGGCACCACCATACCGGCAGGCACGGTCATCACCCTGCGTTTTAATGGTTCCGGCGGCGTAACGGGCGTGATGCCCGATGCGGCCTGGAGCGTGACCGTGATCGGTGGGCATAGCTTCCTGAACCTCAATTCCAGCGGAGACCAACTCTTCTTCATGCAAGGCGGCACCTGGGTGAACCCCGGCACGCCCACGCACAGTGCCAGCTACGTGGGTGGCTCCATCCTCTATGGCTTCAGCACCAACGGCCAGTGGCTTTCCGGGCAGTGTGCGAGCAACCTGCACAGCGGCCTGCCCCCGCAGATGCAGTGCTTCAGCATGGAACCGACGGCGGCCAGCGACTGGACGAAGTATACCGGTCCGCTCACCCCCACCTCCCAGCGCGGTTGGATAATCCGCATCGGAGACCCCACCAACTGGACGAGTTTCGCCAGCTGCGCGGATTACATAGCCGGTGCGCCCGATTACGCCGGTGGCATGGTGCTGCCCATTACCACGGTAGGTTTCACAGCCGGCCTTTGGACCGGTGGCCTGAGCACCGACTGGTTCGATTGCCGCAACTGGGACGATGCGCGCGTGCCCAGTGCCACGGACAACGTGCAGATAGACCAGAGCGCACTGCGCAACTGCGTGGTGGGCATAGCGGCCGGCAGCACCGCGGAATGTGCTTCACTCCTGCAGCGCAACGGCGGCGGCGCCAACCGCCAGCTGACCGTGCAGCAGAACAGCACCCTGCAAGTTTTCGGTCCCATGCGCATAGAGCGCCAGGTGGCCGGTGCCACACTGAGCACCACCGTGCTGGGCAACAGCACCTTGCTGGCCACCTCCATGGAGCTGCTGGGCCAGACCGCGGGCGCCACCGAAGCGCTGCTGCGCTGTGAGCAGGCCGGCTCGCAAGTGTTGTTGGAGACCGATATGACCATTGGCATCGGCGGTCTGCTGGATCTGCAGGGTGCGGGTGAGGGCGGCCTTTTGGAGCTTGGTGGCGACTTCACCAACCTGAACGATGAGCTGGCCTTCCAGGACCAGAACAGCACGGTGCGCCTGGTGGGCAACGGCCCCCAGACCATCAGCGCGGCCACCGGTGCGGAAGTGTTCGCCAACCTGCTGGTGCAGAAGACCGGTGGCGATGTGCTGCTGGGCAGCGCGGTGGAGGTCCGCAACCAGTTGGACCTGACCAGCGGCCGCATCTTCTCCAGCGCCACGGAACTGCTGACGCTGCGCAACACGGGTACCGTAGTGAATGCCAGCGATGCGAGCTTCGTACACGGCCCCATCCAGAAGATCGGCAACAGCAACTTCACCTTCCCGGTGGGCAAAGGCACCTTGATGCGGCCCTGTGTGCTTACCGGCATCGTGGGTGCCAACTCCAACGCCTTTGCGGCGGAGTACTTCCCGCTGAGCCCGCGCACCACCTTCAACAATGTGCTGGAGCCCACGCTGGACCACATCAGCGATTGCGAATACTGGATGATAGACCGGACCATCGGCTCATCCAACGCCATTGTTACCCTGAGCTGGCGCGATCCGGTCAGCTGCGGCGTTACCGACCTGCCCAGCCTGCGCGTGGCGCGTTGGGACGGAAGCATGTGGCTGGACCGCGGCAATGGCGGGTCCACCGGCAGCATAATGGCGGGATCGGTGCCCACCGCAGCGGTGCAGTTGCTCTTCAGCCCCTGGACGCTGGCCTCGGTGAATTCGGAGAACCCCCTGCCCATCAGTTTGGTGGAGTTCAACGCCAAGCCGGAGGGAGCGCAAGTGCGCCTGGATTGGGTGACCGCCAGCGAGCGCGACAACGCCTACTTCACCGTGGAGCGCAGCCGCGATGGCTTCAACTACGAAGCGGTGCTGCAAGTGCCGGGCGCCATCAACAGCAACCAGCTGCTGCACTACACCGACCGCGACCCGCGCCCCTATAGCGGGCTGAGCTACTACCGCCTGCGCCAGACCGACCTGGACGGCACCAACACACTGAGCCCCGTGGTGAGCGTGTACTTCGGCAACGAGCGTCCGCTGGCGGTGCATGCCGGAGCGGAGCTGCTAACGGTGTTCCACGGCTTTGAGGCCGGAGCGCGCTACAGCCTGCTGGACATGACCGGCCGCCTGGTGGCCACGGGCAGCACGGCGCAGGAGGGCACCATGCACCTGGCGATCCAGGCGCTGCCTGCCGGGGCCTACCTTTTCCGCATGGAGGATGGCGGCCGCGTGGAAAGCGTGCGTTTCGTGCGCTGATAGCGGGCGGGCGCGGTCCCCGTCGTGCAAGGGCATTCAGTCCACTTAGACCGTGAAGCGCGGATCGAGTTCTTCCCGCAGTTGATGCAGCAGTCCGTTGCCTCGTGTTGCACGCGCAAAACCCCTTGCCGGAGCGCGGCATGGGCATTGCCTATTTTGCGGCCATGCTCCGGAAACTTTACACCACCCTCCTAACGCTGAGCCTTGGCCTTGCACTGTATGCACAACCCACCCCCGACCTGCTGCTGGGCATAGGCGGCACCGGCGCCGATGAGATGCGTGCCTGCGTGGTGGATGCCAGCGGCAACCTATACGTGACCGGGCTCTTCAACAGCACGGTGGACATGGACCCCGGACCAAGCAGCACAACGATAACCAGTGCCGGGGAGGCGGACATCTTCGTGCTGAAGTACGCCCCCACGGGCAACCTGCTCTGGGCACGGGGCTTCGGTGGGCCGGGCCCCGACATGGCCTTCGGCATTGCCCTGGACCCGCAGGGCAATGTTCTTGTGAGCGGCGGTTTCCAGCAAACGGCAACCTTCGGGAGCGGCGGGCCCAGCATTACCAGCCAAGGCGACTACGACGTTTTCGTGCTGAAGCTCGACCCCCAGGGCAATGTGCTGTGGGTGCGCAGCTTCGGCGGAAGCACCTACGATGCCTCCTTCAGTGTCGCCGCCGATGCACAGGGCAATGTTGTGGTGACCGGGTACTTCACCGGTACGGTGGACATGGACCCCGGGCCGGGCAGTTTCCCCTTGACCACCGCTGGCAGCGCGGATGCCTTCATCGTGAAGCTCGACCCCCAAGGCGGTTTCCTGTGGGCCCGCCAGTTCGGTGGCACGGGCAACGATCAGGTGGACGCTGTGGCCGTGCATGCCGATGGCCGCGTGGTGGTGACCGGACGTTTCACCAATACGGCCAACGTGGGCCCGGGTCCAGGCCTGGCGCCCATCACCAGCCAAGGCAATTCGGACTTCTACCTGCTGGAGCTGAATGCGCAAGGCGACCCGTTGCGCCTGATCGGTCTGGGCGGCACCGGTTTCGATGCCGCCTTCTGCCTGGCCCTGCTGCCCGATGGTGCGGTGTTGTTGGGCGGCAGCTTCTCCCTCACCATGGATTTCGACCCCGGTCCCGGTGAAGTGCCCATGACCGTGGGCGGCATCGCACAGAACGCGTTCGTGCTGAAACTCACGTCCGACCTGCAATTCGAGTGGGTGAAGCAGTTCAGCTCCAACGACTATTCGCGGATCAACTCCCTGGCGGTGGATGCGGTGGGCAACGTACACCTGACCGGCGGCTTCAACGGCACGCTGGACCTTGACCCCGGCCCCGGCCAAGAGCTGGCGGTGGTGCAGGGCTTGGAGGATGCGCCCATCGTAAGCCTATCGCCCAGCGGCGAGCTGCTGGCCGGCGGGGTGCTCACCAACATGAACTTCGCCCGCGGGCTTTCCGTGGCGGTGGCCCCCAACGGGCAGGTGTGGGCCGGTGGCCAGTACCAGTCCGTAACCACCCTGCAATACGGCGGCAGCAACTTCTCCATCTCCCACGCAGGCAGCGCCGACTTCTACCTGCTGCGCTTGGACCAGTGCCCGCAGGACATGGCCTTCGGCACCCTATACACCAGTCTGGATGGTGCCACGCTCTTTGTGGACGACCTGGCCGATGCCTACCAGTGGATCGACTGCACGGACAACAGCCCCATTGCCGGTGCCACCGGGCCATCGTACACCGCCACGGCCAACGGCAGCTACGCCGTAGCGCTCACCGCCGGGCCCTGCGTGTTCACCACCATCTGCCAGGCAGTTACCACCGTGGGTATTGCGGAAGGCAGCCAAGGGCATGGCCTCCTGCTCTTTCCGAACCCCACCAGCGACCAAGTGTCCCTGCATGCCGGTGTGGCTCTGAGGCGCGCCCACCTAACCGTGTTTGACCCCACCGGGCGAGTGCTGCGCAGCATGGGACCGGTGCAGGGCGAGCGTGTGCAGGTGGACCTCAGCGGGCTGGCGGCCGGTGCGCTGTGGGTGGAAGTGCGCGAAGCCGGGCAGCCCCCGGTGCGTCTGCCCTTCGTGTTGCAGCGCTGATCAGTCCACGAAGACCGTGAAGCGCGGATCCAGCGGATCGAGCTCCTCCAGCAGTTGGTCCAGCAGGCTGTTGCCTTGTGCGGCGAGCATGGGCAGGATGTTGTCCTTGCGCTCCTGCAAACCACCGCCGGGGAAGAGCGCGTGATGCACGCGGTCCATGCGGGCCAGGGTGTCGGCATCGCGGCGTTTGGCACTGCGCAGCAGGGCCTTGCCGAAACGCTCCAGCCCATGCAGGGCGCGGGTGGCGTGGGCCTCGGCACTGGCCTTCAGGCCGGGGTCGGCAGCAGCGGCACGCCCGGCCAGCTCCGTGTAGAACTGCTGTAGGCGGGCACGCTCGTCATCCAGCGCAGTGCTGAAGGGCACGCGTTCGGAGGCCACGCGGGCCTTCACCGCATCGATCGGCGCGAAGAGCTCCACGGGATCCAGGCCGAGCTCCTGCCACTGGCGCAGGGCCTTGGCGGGCAGGAAGGCGGCGCTGGTGCGCAGCAGCACGGCCGGCATGGGCACGCGCAACGCTTGGAAGAGCCAGCGCAGTTGCAGCCAGTAGGCCAGTTCGCCGCCGCCGCCCACGTAGGCGATGTTGGGCAGGATGGTCTCCTGGTACACGGGCCTCAGCAGCACGTTGGGCGAGAACTGTTCGGGGTGTTGCTCCAGGTGTGCGAGCAGCTCGTCCACGCTCCAGGTGGGGCCACCGTCCAGCACGCGGAAGCCAGCACCGTCGGCCACGATGCGGCGGCGGTGCCCCGGGCAGCGGTGGAAGAGGTTGATGGGCCGCGCGAAGGCCTGCACGGAATAGCGGGCCTGCAGGATGGCGTTGGCAGGTGCCACGCTGCGTTCGGCCACCTGGTTCAGCAGTTCCTCGCGCATGTGGGGCACGAAGCGCTGTTTCAGCGCGGGGTCGTCGCCATCCACGATCAGCAGTCCGAAGCGGCCGAAAAGGGCGTGCACGAAGTGGCGGGTGGCCTGGGCCAGGGTGTGCTCCGGGCGGTAGGCTTCGCGCAGGAGCGCGGCCAGTTCGGCGGCGTGTGTACCGGCACCGAGCAGGGCGATGGCCTCCTCCACCACCGGGCCGATGTCCTTCAGCAGCAGGTCGCCCACGGCACCGCCATCGCGGCCGGGCCAGTGCAGCTTGTGGCCGTTGAAGTAGGTGTGGTCGATCTCCGCGCGGTCGTGGTCCTCGCTGGCCATCCAGAACACGGGCAACACGGGGCGGCCCAGTTCGCTGCTCAGGGTGCGCGCCAGGCGCAACACGTTCAGGATCTTGAAGGGCACGTAGAGCGGACCGCCGAAGAGGCTGAGCTGGTGGCCGGTGGTGATGGTGAGGCTGTCCGGCTGGCGCAGCAGCTGCAGGTTGCGCTGCACGGCATCGGGCAGGGGCATGCCCCGGTACTGGTCGCTGATGGCGGTGGCGAGCACCAGCCTTTCCTCAGCGCCGAAGCTGCGCGCGGCAGCGGCCTCCTTCAGCCCCTGCAAGGTGGGCGCGTGCATGCGGAGCGCATCCAGCTCTGGCACGCCTGCCAGGTAGTCGGTGACCACCGGCGCAAAACGGCGCGTGTCGGCATAAGGGATGCGGATGGACTGCATGCGGGGTGGCAAAGGTAGCCGCTGGAGCAGGGCACGTACCCTGAGCGGCACAGCCCCCCTAACACTTGCCCACTCCGCGCGCTTCGATGTGCACGTGCACGAACTCCACGCCGCGTTCGATGCCGGCACTGGTGAGCAGCCTGCGCACCATGGTCATCACATCGGCCCGCTCGCTCACGTTGATGTTCGCCAGCTTAAGCACCACAACACCAGACCAAGTGCATGAATACTCCAAGGTGGCGCTTGTGCTGCGGCCCACCTCCTTGGCCAGGCGCGCCACGGCGGCATCATCCAGGCCGGTAATGGAGAGCACCACCATGGCGTCCGACGCGGCGGCGGCTGGATGCGAGGCACGTGTACCGCTGGGTTGCAAGAGAAGGGCGAACAGGGAGAGGAGAAGAACGATGCGCATGGTGTCCGGTTTGTTCGCCTAATTTCGGATCACCAGCCAAGCCCACCCATGACGAATGACAGGTCCGCGGAACGCTACCGCTCGCTGAAGGAGTTCTACCCCTACTACCTCACCGAGCACCAACATCCGGTAAGCCGCGTGCTGCACTTCACGGGCACCAGTCTCATCGCCTTGTGGATCGCGCTGGCCGTGGTGCAGCGCAACGCCTGGTGGCTGCTGCTGGTGCCGCTGGGCGGCTACGGCTTCGCATGGGTGGGGCACTTCTTCTTCGAGAAGAACAAGCCGGCCACCTTCAAATACCCCGGCTACAGCCTCGCGAGCGACTTCATCCTGTGGTGGGACCTGCTGCGGGGGAAGGAGAAATTCGTTGCTGTGAAGTGACGTCGGATGTTGCGCGTTCCGCGTTAAGCACATGAGCATGGAACACCAGCGATCGGCGACGGGCGCCTTGTGGAAATTCGGGATCCTTGTCCGCGCCCTCATCGTGCTGATCACACCTTGGCTGAGCACGCCTGCCCTGTCGCAACAGCACCTCAGCCCAAGCATCGAGCAGTTGCCACCTTTCGCGGATACGGTGCTTCACCGGCACATCGAACGCATACTTCTGCACATGGACGCTTTCTCGGCGGAGAACTCCATGCGGGAGCTCGGCAAAGCCATGCAGCACATCGATCCGGAGCAGGACATCGAAGCGCATTACTACCTGCTCACCTTTCGGGCGGAAGTGCTCTATTACGAGGGCCTGTTCCACGAAGGCATCCGTGATCTGGACCAAAGCGAAGAACTTGCAAGAAGCCTTGGTGATAGCACGCTGTTGGCGAACGTGTACAACCTGAAGGGGCTCTTGCACGAGAACATCCAGGACAGTCGCATGGCCTTGCCGCACCTACGCAAAGCGTTGGAGTGGTTCCCGCGAAATGCGGCTGCCCGCTACCCCGTCAGTGAGTTGCACCACATCCACGGCAACATGGGCAGCTACCTCACCACCTTGGGCAAGCTGGACAGTGCCGGTTTCCACGCGCTGCAGAGCTTGCAACTGGCCACTGCGGCCGATGCCCAACGTGCCATTGCCGTGGCCTGGTGGTCTTTGGGCAACCTGGCTTTGCGTCGCAACCTGCCGGACAGCGCTTTGGCATGCTACGATCGCGCGGCACACGTGGCGGATGCTGAACAAGACCACGACATTGGCGTGGATGCCTTGGTGGGCAGGGCTGCAGCACTGTTGGCACAAGGCAAGTTCCAGGCATTGGATAGTGCCATACAGGAAGCCATGAACTACTTGCAGGTACACGATGACCGGATCGGCCTGGTGACCGAACGGAACGCGCATCGGCAAGTGGCCTGGATCAACAAAAGCCGGGGTCGGAACGACCTGGCCCTGGACCACATGGGCGAATGGTACCGCATTGACAGCCTGATCACCGCGCGCAACATCCATTCGGCTTTGCAGGTGCAGGGCGACCTGCTGCGCAGCGATGCCGACCTGGCCATAGAGCGGATCGAACGGGAACGCTATGCTGCGGCCTTGGAGCAGGTGCGCTTCAGCCGCGCGGTGATCATTGTGGGTAGCGTGGCGGGTTTTGCCGTGCTGCTGGGCTTCTACTTCGCCTACCGCAGCAGGCAGCGCGGCAAACAACGGGTGGCGGAGCTGGAGGTGTTGCGCCTGCAACAGGAGCGCACCATCGCCGAACTGCGCATCCGCGAGGAGGTGGGGCGCGACATGCACGATGACCTGGGTGCCGGACTGAGCGCCTTGAAGCTGCGCAGTGAGATGGCCCTGCGCAAGGAGAAGGACCCTGACAAGCGCCAATTGCTCAGCCACCTCGCCACCACCGCCGGCGAGTTGATCGTGAACATGCGCCAGATGATCTGGACCCTGAACGCGGACCAGGGTACGCTGCCCGACCTGGTGGTGTACATCGGGAACTACGCGCGCAATTACCTGGATGGGAACAACATCCGCTTCGAGCTGATCGCGCCGGAGACGATACCCGATGTGCTGCTCAGCCCGCAACAACGTCGCAACATGCTGATGGTGATGAAGGAGGCCTTGCACAACATCGTGAAACATGCGCAAGCCACCGAAGTGCTGATCGCCATGAGCACGGTGGACGGTCTCTCAATATCCGTGGTGGACAATGGCATCGGGCTGCCGCGCAATGCCGATCTGGGCATGGGCAATGGCTTGCGGAACATGGCGCGCCGCATGGAAGTACTTGGTGGCACCTTCCGCGTGGAGAGCAGTGGAGAAGCGGATATGGCCAACAGCTTGCCGGGCACCCGCTTGCGCTTCCACATGCCCTTGGTCACTAACAAAGGTTCTATTGCAACGGCAGCGGCAGAGAAAGCACCTTAGCGCCATGAAGAACACGCCGCTCCGGGTAAGCATTGTGGAGGATGACAACACCATCCGGGAGACCCTGCGTTCCTTGTTCATCTTCGAGGAGGGCATGGAGTGCTTCAGTGTGCATTCCAACGCGGAGGATGCCTTGATGCGCTTGAACGGCACCTATCCGGACGTGATCATCATGGATATCAACCTGCCCGGTGCCAGCGGGATCGATTGCGTGCGGCAGTTGAGCCAGCGCTGCAAGGGAACCCAATACTTGATGTACACGGTACACGACGATGACCACCGGGTGTTCGAAGCACTGAAAGCCGGGGCCAACGGGTACATCCTAAAAAGTTCCACGCCGGACCAGATCCTTGAAGCGGTGCGCGAGCTGGCCGAAGGCGGATCTCCGATGAGCGCACACGTTGCACGGCGCGTGGTGCAGCACTTCAGACCCGCACAAGACCGCAGCAACGTAGGTGATGCGGAGCTAACCGAACGGGAGCACGGGGTGCTTGGGCTCTTGGCCGAAGGCTTGCTCTACAAGGAGATCGCTGAGCGACTGGGCATCACCACCGGTACGGTGAAACAGCACATCCACCGCATCTACGAAAAGCTGCACGTGCAGAACCGCACGGAGGCGGTGAACAGGTACTTCGGTCGGTAGGGCATCTGCCTCACTCCAGCACCAGGCGCCGGGTGCCAAGGCCGTGGACGCTTTCCACAGTGACCAGGTAGAGCCCGGGTGTACCATCAAGCTGTAGGCTGTGGGTCCTGTCGCGCAGTGCAGCGTCGTACACGGTACGGCCCAGTGCATCAGCGATCCGCAAGCGGGCACCCGTTTCGGGAGCGGCTTTCAGCTCGATGCGTACAAGACCTGAGCTGGGGTTCGGTGCAATGCTGAAGGCGGGTATCTCCCCCTCTTCCGACACGCTCGTTGCAACACCGGCCACCACCAGATCACCGCGGGGGCTGTAACCGTCAGTGGGACCATTGAAGCTATGCAGGGGTGTCATGGCATTCGTGGCAGGATCCAAGCGGAAGATGGTGCCTTGGAAATTGGTACCACCGGAGCCTCCCATTCCATAGAGTTGACCATCGTTCGCAAGCATCACGTTCCCGAAGAGCAGCCCACCCTCCAGCACGTTGAACACGTACTCGATGGTGTAGGCATCCGTACTCGGCGTTATGCTGTAGACGACCCCATTGCCGTTGCTGGGCCCGCCGTTGGCTGCGGTGCCGTAGAGCTTGTCGGCCCCCACCCGGATCGGTGCGTTCCATGGCGACTGGCCGTTGGTGCCGGTGAAGTCCAGCAACTTCACGAAGGTGTTGGAACTTGGCGCGTACTTGAAGAGCGTGCCCTTGTTCTCCGTACCGCCCAAGATGGTGGTGCCATAGAACCAGCCGTTGCCGCCATCGCACAGGCTTCCATAGGGCGTTTCACCGGCAAGCCCACCACCCAGGTCGTGCAACTTGGTGTAGGTGTTGTTGGAGGGGTCGAAGCTGAAGAGCGTGCCGGCATTGTTGAGGCCACCATAGGCGGCACAGCCGTACAACTTGCCATCGCTGGCACGGTACAGCACACTGGTGATCGAGCCTCCATCGGTGGCCTGCACCAGGTTGTACACGATGGTGTAGGTATCGCTGGCGGGGTCCAGCCGGAAGATGCTGCCACCGCTGCTACCGCCCGCATAGGTGGCGCCATAGAGCGGCCCCTCGGGCGTCGCCACCATACCACCCCAACCGAAGCCGCCGTTGGTGTTGTTGAAGTCCACCAGCTTGGTGAAGGTGCTGCTTGCCGGGTCGAAGCTGAACAAGGTGCCCGCCGGTATGGAGCCAGCACCGCCCAGGTTGGTGGTGCCGTAAAGCTTGCCGTTGTCCGCCAGGCACAGGGTTCCTTCAGCGCCCCACCCGCTCAGCTCACTGAAATGGTACTCCACCGTGAAATCGGTACCGTCGGCATCCACGCGGAACAGGGTGCCCCTGTCGTTGGCGCCGCCCATGGGTGTCATGCCCCAAAGACGCGGTGCCTGGGCGTGGGCTTCGAACTGGCTGCATAGAGCGATCAAGGCAAGCAGTTGTGCCAGATGTGTGAAGTGCTTCATGGTCCTTTCGCGAACAATTGGATACCGAAAGTAGCTTAACAGGCATGAGTAAGAGAACGCAGCATGGCCAATAGCAATTTAGGTGGACTGGACCGTTGCCATATCTTCGGAAGGCTTGCTCAATGTGACGAAGTGTTTTCAATACCTGAGATGGAACTGATAAAGAGTTGGTGGCGGAGAGTTCTGCTGCTGAAGATACGGGAAATGGTCATGGGCTTCACACGCTACTCTTCCTTCCTGAAGGACGCGGTCCGGCGAACAAATTCAAGCTCATGCCCCGGCCGGATGATAGCTTCACCACCCGGAACAGACGCGGCTTGGTGATCGAGCCATTCACGCAGGTAAGGCAATGCATAGGTCCAATGGGCCGGATCATGGTAGAACCACAACACTACAGGCACACATGAAATTCCGGATGGTCCTTTTTATCGTGTGTTCATGGGCCTCGGGCGCATCGCTCCCACCCGTTCAGGGTCAAGTGGATTCCCTTTGGTCGGTCTGGAACGACCCCTCCAAGCATGATACAACGCGTATGCGCGCCATGCTCGATCTGACATTCGATCATGTACTCTTCTCCTTTCCTGATTCCGCCTACCAACTTGCTGGACTTCTACTCGCGAAAGCGGAAGCCCTTGAGGACAGCTACTTCATTGCTTCGGCCTATAATATCCGGGGTGCATCCTGGCAGATCCGTGGCAACTTCCCAGCGGCCATTGAGTTCTATGTGAAAGCCCTGGCCCAAGTGAAGCTGTTGGGCAATGAGCGCCGCCAAGCGGACATGCACAACAATATCGGCGGCATCCTGCACGACCTGAAGGAACCTGAGCGCGCATTGGCGCACTACGATACTTGCGTGTCACTCTCTCAGCGTACAGGCAATGAAGAAGCTTTGGCCGATGCCCTGCTGAACAGCGCCACCATCCTACGAGAACGTGGTGATACCGGTGAGGCTCTGTCCCGCTACCAACGCAGTCTGGAGATCACTGCTCGTACGGGCTACCAGCGCAGCAGCGCGTTGAACCATGGGAATATCGGGAGGATCCGATCGGGCCTAGGCGAGCATGCAATTGCCATTTCACATTTCGAGCAAGCCATCGCCATCGCCGAACGCCTGCAGGACAAGCGGCTGCTAAGCATGTTCAACAGGGAGTTGGGCGAGGCCTATGCGCGGCAGGGTCGCTACGCAGAAGCCATCGCGGCGGGCCAACGTTCCATGTCCATATGCCGACCGGCAGGAATGGCGGTGGAGATACATGGCACAGCGCGCATGTTGTATCGCATCCACAAGAAGGTGGGCGACATTGCAAAAGCCCTTGCCATGCACGAGCTCTATGCCGCCATGGCGGATACCCTGTACAACGAAAAAGGTCGGGAAGAGATGGTACGGGCCAATGCTCAACTGCACTACCGTGAGCAAGCCATCGCTGATAGTCTCGGCCATGTTGCGGAATTGGATCGATTGGCCAGCGAGCGCGAGATCGCGGAGATCGAGAACCGCAACGAACGCCGCCTTCTCCTTGGAGGCTTGGCACTTGTGCTCGCATTTGGAGGCACCGTTACCTGGAGCGTGATGGAACGCCGTCGCCGCAAGGCATGGCACGAGCGTGAGCAGGCCATCGTATCCGAGCGCAAGCGTATCGCCAGCGACATGCACGATGATATGGGGGCCGGACTCAGCGCATTGCGCATGCGTAGTGAACTCGCCCAGCGGAACGAGCCGGATCCCCTGAAACGCCAACAATTCGCCGACCTCACCAAACAATCCGCCGAGCTCATCACCAACATGCGCCAGATCATCTGGGCCATGCACGGCGAAACAGGCGACCTGAACGATGCGCTGGACCATTGTATTGAACATGCGCGTGCCTATCTGCGCGAACATGGCTTGGACCTGGTCGTGGAGCGCTCAGCTTCCATGCCTTCCCCGCAATTGACCCCGCAGCAACGGCGCAACATCTTCCTGGTGGTGAAGGAAGCACTGCACAACACCGTGAAACACGCCGCTGCAACTCGTGTGGTGCTGCGCGCCCAGTGGGACGGAGGGCTTCGCATGGAGATCCGTGACGATGGCCGTGGATCGGATCCTATCTCTCCAACGAACCATGGCCGGGGGCTCACCAACATGGCTAAGCGCATGGCAGACATCGGTGGCCAATTCAGGTTCGAACACAAGGATGGAGCATGCATAGCGATACATGTTCCATTGGTGAATGCACCCTAATGATCATGCTATTGCGGTCCACTTAACGCCACTTCACCTTCGTGCCCATGAATGACCAAGCGCCGATCGCGGTCTGTGTGGTGGAGGATGAACCCGCCATCCGCGAGGTCCTGGAAAAGGTGATGGAAACGGAAGTGGATATCCTCTTTTCCGGGGCCTTTTCCACCGGTGAGGCTGCCTTGAAGTTCATGCCTGCGCTGAACCCCAGGGTGGTCATCATGGACATCAGTCTGCCGGGCATCAGCGGCATCGAATGCGTGAAGGAGTTGCGGCAGACAATGCCCGGGACCTTGTTCCTGATGTTCACCATGCACGATGATGATGGCCGCGTGTTCGAGGCTTTGAAGAGTGGCGCACACGGCTATCTCCTGAAGAACACCCCGATCGATGAACTGCTGCGCGCCGTGCGTGAACTGGTGAACGGAGGTTCGCCCATGAGCGCGAGTGTTGCGCGCAAGGTGATCGCACAGTTCCACCGGATGGATGAAGCTCCCAAGACAATGGAAGTGTTGACCATACGCGAGAACGAGGTCTTGAAGCTCTTGAGCGAGGGCCTTCTCTACAAGGAGATCGCCAGCCGAATGGGTATTTCCGCCAATACCGTTGGGCAATACGTGTACGGAATCTACCGCAAGCTGCACGTGAACAACCGCATGGAAGCGGTGAACAAGTACCTGGGACGTTAGGGACCTACCCTAATGAACATGCTATTGCGGCGGTTGATCCGTGCGGGTTGCTTTGTTCCACAACCTTCAACCGCCACCCCATGCTTCGGATACTGTTCATTTCCACGCTCATGCTCAGTGCTGGTCCATGGGCCATGAGCCAAGGATACTTCCCAGCACCGGTTTTCGGCGACAATGGTTGTGTGGACTACTTCATGGGCGCCCAGGCAGCATCCGCGGAAGGCATCACCCACGTTTACCAATCGGACGGCAAGGTGGTCGTGGGTGGTCATTCCGTGGCGCAGGGCAATGTCCCCACCCTGGCCATGGTGCGTATCGAGCCCATCTGCGGCCAGTTGGACAGTTCCTTTGGCGACAATGGACGCGTGGTCACGTTCTTCGAGTTCGGCACACGGCTTCACGACATGATCCTGCAGCCCGACGGCAAGATCCTGGGCTGTGGCCAGATCTCCCTACCTGGCTTTGCAGAACAGGCTGCAGTGTTCCGGTTCAACCAGGACGGTACGCCGGACCTCTCCTTCAACAGCGGGTCGGGCTTTCGCTTGCTGCCCATACCGGGCACAACGGCCTCTGCGAACATGGCGCACAACATCATGTTGGATGAGCTGGGCCGCATCTTCGTCTTCGCGCGCGGCAATCCTGTGCAGTTCGCGGTATTCCGCATGCTGCCCGATGGAGCCGCAGATGCCAGTTACGGGGATAATGGCATGGCCCTGCTATCCTTCCCATACACACCGAACCACGCATTCGCTTCGGCGGCGCTCGATGCACAGGGTCGCGTGGTAATGGCTGGCGCGGTCGGCACCGGACCATTCGACCCCTATGTGCTCGGCCTTGCCCGCTTCACCGTTAACGGAACGGCGGACAGCTCCTTCGGCATCAATGGGCTGGTGCAGTTCACGGAACGCCCGCTGTTCCCCACTTATGGCGTTATGGGAGCCAAGGCCATGGAACTTGGAGTGCTCTCCGATGGAAGGATCGTGGTGACCTATGGCCATAGCGAATCATCCATCCAACGAGTGCTATTGGCCGCATTCAACAACGATGGCTCCATTGACCTCACATTCGGTGTGGACGGACTGTTCGAGCAAACAGATGGGCCGCCCTGGGCTGGTGGTATTCACGTGCTTTCGGATGACCACATCCTGCTGTTCTACAAGCACCACTGGAACAACGGCCCGGCCGCGGTGGCCAAGGTGACACCCATTGGCATCTTTGATACCAGCTTCGGCAACAATGGTCTGCTGCTCGCGCCTTACGGGCCTCAGCTGGACTATCGTGGATTCCAGGATGGCTTCCTGTTGGACAATGGCCACATCCTGGCGTACGGAGGCAAATTCAATAGCGGCATCTCTATCGCACGCCTGACCACCGATCCGGTGGCCGATGCGCTGCCCGTGATATCGTTGGCGTATCCTGACCTAGTGACCACCGGCAGCGGCAGCTTCCAATGGTTCCTGGATGGTGCGCCCATCAGCGGTGCCACCGGTACCAGCCATACGCCCACCAGCAACGGTGAGTACACGGTCACCATGGATCGGGGGGAATGCAGCTTCACATCGCCGCCGTTCACCTTTTTGACCACAGGAGTACATGGGTTGTCCGCCACGGAATTACAACTGCTCGGAAATCCGGTTGAAGATGTATTGCTGGTGAACAATCCCACAAGTCCGACGAAATGGGAGTTGATCGACCTGAGCGGCAAGCGTTGTATGCAAGGCATCATGCAGACTGGCATCAACAGGCTTGATGCTACTGCCCTTGTGCCGGGCATGTACGTATTGCTCACCACCCGCGATCATGCACCTATCCGTGTCGTGAAGCACTGATCGCCTCCTCTACCCTAATGAACATGCTATTGCAAAGGGTGGCTTGAGCCAGGAGATTCGTTGGCACATATCCGTAGCCATGCGCAACCATCTTCTCCTTGCAGCCCTGCTACTCCCAGCTTTTGCCATGGCCCAAGGTGGGGTAGGCATCAACAACCCAACACCCGATGCCAGTGCATTGCTGGACCTTACAAGCACCAACAGGGGCTTCCTGCTGCCGCGCATGACCACCGCGCAGCGCAACCTGATCCCCACTCCAGCCCAAAGCCTGCTCATTTTCAACACCACAGCGCAGCAATACGAGTACTTCAATGGAGTGGCGTGGGTGCCGCTGGCGGTGGGTGGTGGCACATTGGACCAGGCCTACGATCTCGGCGGGGCGGGTGCCGGAAGGACCATTGTGGCCGATGCTGGAGCGGTGCGGATACAAGGAACCGATGGCCTCCAAGTGACCGGCACCGTTGGCAGTGGGGCGGTTCTCGATCTAACCGGCGCGGGCACCCGCATGTTCTTCAATCCGAGGAAGGCTGCATTTAGGGTGGGGAGGGTAAATGGAACTCAATGGGACGATGCCAATGTGGGTTCATTCTCCAATGCCTGGGGCTCACATACTACAGCCAGTGCCCAAGGGGCAACAGCTTGGGGAAACTCCACTACAGCATCCGATATCGATGCAACAGCATTTGGAACAAGTACTACAGCATCTGGACAAACCAGTGTTGCGTGGGGGTTCCAATCAATGGCTTCAGGAACCTTTTCCTCGGCTTGGGGATGGGGGAGTTCTGCCCCCTCAGCTGCGGAGACCGCGTTGGGCACATTCAACACCGTCTATGTGCCTGTAAGCACAACTGGGATAAGTGCCAACGACCGGCTCTTAGTGGTGGGCAACGGCAACAACAACGCCACGCGAACCAATGCCTTAGTGATCCTGAAGAACGGCAATACCGCCGTGGGCAACATTACTCCCACCACCCGCTTGGATGTGGACGGGCAAGTGCGCATTCGGGGTGGCTCGCCCGCCGTGGGCCGGGTGCTTACGAGCGATGCCACCGGCCTGGCCACCTGGACCGATGCCAGCACCACCGCCAGCGGCACCTTGGACCAAGCCTATGATTTTGGCGGAGCAGGTGCCGGAAGGACCATTGTGGCCGATGCTGGGGCGGTGCAGATCACTGGGGTGGACGGCTTCGTGAGCACGGGCACATTAGGGAGCGGGACCATTCCTGCGACCGGCACAGGTGTACGGATGATGTGGTACCCTGCGAAGGCTGCCTTTAGAGCGGGAAGTGCGGGCACCCTCGATTGGAATGATGCTCATGTGGGGGACTACTCGATCGCGTTCGGTGTGAATACACGTGCCTCGGGTCCTGGTTCCAGTGCATGGGGACAAGTAACCAGAGCGAGCGGCCAGGCGGCGACTGCCTGGGGAAGCAATTCAAATGCCTCGAATGATTTTGCAACGGCATTTGGTGGCAACACAACTGCATCGGGCGGTTACTCTACTGCATGGGGTTTGGGTGGACAGGCCACAGGCCTGTATTCCACGAAATGGGGCAATACATGTTTGGCTTCTGGTGATGGTGCCACAGTATGGGGTTTTTCTAATTCAGCACCATCTTTCTATGAAACAGTCCTTGGCACCTTCTGCACCATATACACCCCGACGAGCACATCGTCTATACAACCAAATGATCGTCTCCTCGTCGTTGGGAATGGCACTGGCGGAACCACGCGCAGCAACGCCTTGGTGATCCTGAAGAACGGCAACACCGCCGTAGGCAACATCACCCCCACCACCCGATTGGATGTGGATGGTCAGATCCGTCTCCGGGGCGGCACACCCGGTGTCGGCAGGGTACTTACAAGCGCTGCCGACGGCACCGCAAGCTGGCAAGTCCTGCCCGAAGCGTCAGCCACCGCCTGGGGCCTCATCGGAAACGCGATCGTAGCCACCAACTTCATCGGCAGCACCAATGCTCAGCCCTTGGCCTTTCGCACCAACAATGTCGAGCGTATGCGCATTACACCGACCGGTCAAGTAGGCATCGGCACCATTGCTCCGGCCTTCGCACTTACCCTCAGTACCAATTCCGCCGCCAAGCCCGGAAGCGATGCTTGGTTCATTTCCTCAGATGCGCGCTTGAAGCGCGATATCAGTCCATTCACTGATGGTCTGGACCTGGTGCGCAGCATCGACCCGATCTGGTACACCTACACCGGAGAGGCCGGCATGCCACAGGAGCGATTCGCAGGCGCTTTGGCGCAGGACATCCAGCGTGTTGCGCCGTACATGGTGCGCGACTGGACCTACACTGATGAAGAGGGTCGAAACACCGAATACCTCGGCGTTGACTATGGCGCACTCAACTTCGTGTTCATCAATGCCATCAAGGAGCAGCAGGACATGATCGAAGCGCTGCAGGCCGAATTGGCACGCCTACGCACCGATCTGGAGCAACTCCGCAACGAGCGATGAGACGCTGGATCGATATTGCCGCGTATGCGCTGGCTTGTAGTGCACAGGCCCAGCTCTTCACGATGAACATGGTCCCTGTGTCACTTACTGGTGGGGTGGCAATGACCGTTGAAGGTAGCGTGCTCTTGCAGAACACTGCCACGTTCAATAATGACGGGCAGTTGCGCGTAACGGGCGATTGGACCAATGACAGTGGGAACAGCGGCATTGCATCACCTTCAACCGGAAGCGTTCTCCTATATGGTGCCACATCCCAGTTCATTCAAGGCGCACAGGTCACCGATTTCCGGAACCTGGTGATCAGTGGCGGTAACAAGGTGCTGCTTCAGGACGCCGTCGCAGGACTGCCCAGCGACCTGTCCGGCACCCTTGCACTCAACGGTGCCGTAATCGTACTCAATGGGCGTACGTTCTCGCTCTTCAATCCGGCGGCGATCGCGCTCATTGATGGAGGCGGCACTGTACGCAGCGAGACCACCGATCTGCTCAGCCGATTCCAATGGGCTTTGGGCGCTGATCTGAACGCGCACTACATACCGTTCAGCACCGCTACTGGGGCAGCTATTCCATTCGCCTTCACGCCATCCTCACCATATCCGTTGGGCACCCTAATGGGAGTGGCAACCTACCCCACCGCACCGGACAACACACCCTACGCGGTGACCGCTCTTCAGCAGGTGGACCACATGGCCGGCGTGAGCTTGCCGGACAACAGCGACAATACCGCCGACCGCTTCTGGCTGGTGGACCTGCCCAACGGCAGCTCCGCCGGAACCCTTCACCTGAGCCACACCCCGCAGGAAGACCCCATCCTTGGTCCTGGGCCGATCCGTGCACAGCGCTGGCTGGAGAATGCAGGAACCTGGGAACCTCCCCTGCCAGGCCAAAGTAACCCTGCGTTGCGTGAAGTGGTGGTTCCAACGGTGCCCTTCTCCGAAGGTATCAATCCCCAGAATGAACATATCTGGGTGCTGGCCTATGACTTTGCTCCGCTA
Organism: Flavobacteriales bacterium; assembly: GCA_019638115.1. Lineage (GTDB taxonomy): Bacteria > Bacteroidota > Bacteroidia > Flavobacteriales_F > PHOS-HE28 > PHOS-HE28. The sequence goes on from JAHBUK010000004.1 coordinate 345,672, forward strand.
CCGATCAGCCTCCTGTTCTTCGATGCCACAGCAATGGACAACAAGTTCGTGCGCTGTACTTGGGTCACGCTGTCCGAACAGGATAATGACTTCTTCTCCGTAGAGCGAAGCCGCGATGGGACCTCGTTCGAGGAAGTGGGACAGGTGCAAAGTGCAGGCAACAGCATCAGCCCCCTGCATTATGCCTTCGATGACAACAGTCCTTACAGGGGGCTGAGTTATTATCGCCTGCGCCAGACAGACTACGATGGCAGCAGCACCTTGAGCCAGATGGTGCCTGTGTGGCTCGATGAGCAAGACCCGGTGATCGCGGTATTCCCCAACCCGAACAACGGCACCTTCACCATCGCACGAGGCGATGCGGAGGAGGAGCTACACTTCGAGCTGCTCGATGCTAGCGGCAGGTTGATCCGCCATTGGTTGATGCCGCAGGGCGTGGAGCGAGAGAGCGTGACCCTCACGGAAGCAAGCGGCCTGTACACGCTACGCTGGAATGGGCGCCAGTTGCGGGTTAGCGTGGGACGCTAAACCACCTCCCCCCGCAGATCATGCTCGTTCGCATCGATGATACGCACCTCGGCGAAATCCCCGATGCGCAGGTAGGTCCCCCTCACCCCCAACCCCTCTCCCGTGGAGAGGGGGGCAAGCGGAATGAGCACCTCATTGTCCACTTCCGGTGAATCGAACTCGGTGCGGGCGATGTAGTGGCCGCCTTCGGCTTTGTCCACAAGCACCTTGAAGATCTTGCCCACCTTGGCCTGGTTCAGCTCCAGGCTGATGCCCCCTTGCAGCTCCATGATCTCCTGGGCGCGTTGCTCCTTCACCTCGGCGGGCACATCGTCCTCCATGGTGTGTGCGTGGGTGTCCTCCTCGTGGCTGTAGGTGAAAGCGCCGAGGCGGTCGAAGCGCATACGCTCGATCCACGCCAGGTTGTCGTCGTGGTCAGCCTGCGTTTCACCGGGGAAGCCTGCGATGAGCGTAGTGCGGATGGCGATGCCGGGCACCTTGTCGCGGATGGTGTTCACCAGCGCCTCGGTCTTCTCCTGTGTGATACCGCGACGCATACGCGTGAGCATGCGGGTGCTGCCATGCTGGAGGGGCATGTCCAGGTAGTTGCACACGTTGCTTCGCTCGCGCATAACATCCAGCACTTCCATCGGAAAGCCTGAAGGGAAGGCGTAGTGCAGGCGGATCCAGTCGATGCCCTCCACGTCGCTCAGGCGGGCCACCAGCTCATCGATGTTGCGCTTCTTGTAGATATCGAGGCCGTAGTACGTGAGGTCCTGCGCGATGAGGATCAACTCCTTCACCCCTTGTTTGGCGAGGTTCTGCGCATTGGTCACGAGCTGCTCCATGGGCGTGCTGATGTGCTTGCCACGCATGAGCGGGATGGCGCAGAAGGAGCACTTGCGGTCGCAGCCCTCGCTGATCTTGAAGTAGGCGAAGTGGGCGGGCGTGGTAAGGAGCCGCTCCCCCACCAGTTCGTGCTTGTAGTCGGCCTTCAGGGTCTTGAGCAAGCGGGGCAGGTCGCGCGTGCCGAACCAGGCGTCCACCTGCGGGATGCCCTCCTTCAACTCGGGGGCGTAACGCTGACTGAGGCATCCGGTCACGTACACCTTCTCCACCTCGCCACGGTCCTTGGCGTTGGCCCAGGAGAGGATGGTGTCGATGCTCTCCTGCTTGGCGTTGTCGATGAAGCCGCAGGTATTGATCACCACCACGTTGTGGTCGTTGTGGTCGGCTTCGTGGTCCACCGCAATGCCGTTGGCCTTCAGTTGGGCCATCATCACCTCGCTATCGAAGGTGTTCTTGGAGCAACCGAGGGTAACGACGTTAACCTTGGTCTTCTTGAGGGTGCGGGCTTTCATGCAGGAGCGCAAAGGTCGCACATGGATCGCTGCTCTGTAGTTGGACGTCCGAATACCGTTGAAAAGGGGCGTTCGACTCTTTCGGGCAACCAACTGGACCTGAACACCGTAGGATGAGGTGCATCTCTCCCATGCAATTCGTTCGTTCCATACAAACCTCCCAGGAGATCGTTTCCCTGCGCTTAAGCAATGAGCGCAGGATTTTCCGCTTCATGGGCCTGGCGATGGGAGCATGTGCGGGTGCCTGGATGCTGTGGTGCACTGCCAAAGGCTATCACCAAGCGGCCCTGATCCCGGCTTCATACCTGGTCATAACGTGCATATGCCTCGGCAGCATGGACCATCCGTCCACCCGCCGATGGAGTCGCAGGTGCCTCTTGATCGCCGGTCTGTTGCTCCCCTTCGCATTCCAATACATACTTGGCGGTGCCGCGCCCAGCGGCATGGTCATGCTTTGGAGCCTGCCTACCTTGGTGGTGTCCGTGAACCTGCAAAGTGGCATTCTACGCTATGCCTATCTGGTGCTCACGGGGCTGCTCTTAACGGCGTTCACCCTTTGGGACCCTGCACTGAACGAACCTTGGGCATACCTGGGGATCGCCCCCAACGTGCTTCTTGCCTTCAACTTGGGGAGTAGCATGCTCACCAACTTCATACTGGCAGACCGCATGCTGTTCGCCCAGCGCCGATTGCGGAAACACGTGTTCGCCATTCAGAAGGAGGAACAAGAGCGCTTCCTGAACACTTTGGAAGAACGCAACCGCGACATGCAGCAGAGCCTGGACTATGCCGGGCGAATTCAAATGGCACTTTGGCCCGACCGCGCTCGGCTTTCCGGTCTATTCCGGGAATTGCATGTGCATTACGATCCCAAAGAGGCCGTGGGTGGTGACCTTATGTGGCATGCGCGCGTGGAGGACCGCAGCTATTTCATCGTGCTCGATTGCACAGGACATGGTGTGCCGGGCAGCCTCATGAGCATGCTGATGCACGGATTGCTGAACGAAGTGGTACACACCGGGCGCAACCTATCGGCAGTGGAAGTTGTGCGGCGTACCCAGCAATTGCTGAGCGACCGCCTGGACCGAGATCGAACAGGCAATACGGACGGTGCGGAGATGGCCGTGCTCTGTTTCGACCATGGAAGACGGCTGGTATCCTGCTGTGCTTATGGTTGTGGCATACTTGTGCAAGAGGGCTCGGAACTGGTGCATTTACGCAGCCACAGTGGCAATGCAGCGGTGCTTGTGGGCGCGCGCCTGAATGAGTTGAATGAACACATCATCCGCATCGGATCGGATACACGCATCTTCATGTATACGGATGGCGTTGCCGATCAATTCTGTGCAGAGGACCGGCATAAATTCACACGGGCACGCCTGGAGCGCACCTTGCACGAAAGCAGCGAAATGGCCCCGGATGCACAAATGACCCACTTTCAGCAAGTGTTCTCCACCTGGCGGGGAGAGACCCCAATGGTTGACGATACGCTATTGGTGAGCATCGTTCCGGCCGCCTGTTGGCATAGCCTGGAAGAGGAGGACTTGCAAAGCGACGCTGCCTGAAGAGGTGCTCAGCTCTTGAACAACGCCTCCACGAAAGCCTGCTTGTTGAACACCTGCAGGTGGTCGATGCCCTCTCCCACCCCGAGGTACTTGATCGGTATGTTGAACTGCTCGCTGATGCCGATGGCCACGCCTCCTTTGGCCGTTCCATCCAGCTTGGTTAGTGCAAGGGCCGTAACGTCCGTTGCAGCAGTGAACTGACGCGCCTGTTCAATGGCGTTCTGTCCGGTGCTGGCATCGAGCACCAGCAGCACTTCGTGGGGGGCGTCCGGGATCACCTTGCGCATCACGTTGCGCACCTTGGTGAGCTCGTTCATGAGGCCGATCTTGTTGTGCAGGCGGCCCGCCGTGTCGATGATCACCACATCGGCCTCCTTGGCCTTGGCATGCTGCACAGTGTCGAAGGCAACGGCCGCGGGATCGGCGTTCATGCCCTGTTGCACCAAGTGTACGCCCACCCGCTCGCTCCAAATGCGAAGCTGGTCCACCGCAGCGGCGCGGAAGGTATCCGCAGCGCCGAGCACCACGGTCTTACCCTCCTTCTTGAATGCGTTGGCGAGTTTTCCGATGGTGGTGGTCTTGCCCACACCGTTCACACCCACCACCATGATCACGTAGGGCTTCACGGCAGGGTCCATGGGTGCCGGGTCCTTCATCAGGTCGGCGATCTCCGCGCGCAGCATGGAGTTGAGCTCGCCGGTGCCCACGTACTTGTCGCGCTTAACCCGCTGCTGGATGCGGTCGATGATGCGCAGCGTGGTCTCCACGCCCACATCGCTGCTCACCAGCACCTCCTCGAGCTCATCGAGCACATTGTCGTCGATGCTGCTTTTGCCCGCAACTGCCCGAGCGAGCTTTCCGAAGAGCCCCTCGCGGGAGCGTTCCAGGCCGGCGTCGAGCGCTTCCTTGCCGGCAGCTTCCTCAGCGACGCCCTTCTTCTTTCCGAACAATCCGAAAAATGCCATGGCTGGTCCTTATGCTCGAAAAGGCCTCCACCCCGGGGGCAGCGGCCTTCTCGCAAGAGGGTTGAACGGGCTTATTTGCCCGAGATCAATTTGTCGGCTTCGTCGGAGGGCACCACCTGCTCAACGAAGGAGTAACCAGAGGCACCATCCTTCTTCATCATGCGGATGACCTTCACGAAGGTCTTGGCATCGGCCTTCTTGAGGCTTGCTACGGTCTTCTTTGCCATGGCTTACTTGATCTCTTTGTGAACGGTCATCCGGCGCAGGATGGGGTTGTACTTCTTCAACTCCATGCGCTCGGTGGTGTTCTTGCGGTTCTTGGTGGTGATGTACCGCGAGGTACCGGGCATGCCCGAGGTCTTGTGCTCGGTGCATTCCATGATCACCTGGATGCGGTTACCCTTCGCTTTCTTGGCCATCGATTCGGCGGATTAATGCCCTGCTCTGGTGGAGCGGGGCGGCAAAAGTATGTTTTGTTCGCGGACCTGACAAACGCTCACCCTGGGGAGCCCCTTCCGGAACGCTGAAGGCGCCTTGCGTGGTCGAACGCAGACGCCTTCGCGAAGGTGGGGACCAAGGCAGTGCGGTTCAGAGCCAGCCTTTGGCTTTTGCGTTCTTCAGGGCAGCGCTCAAGCCGATCTTGTCGATCGTGCGCATGCCGGCAGCGCTCACGCGGAGGGTCATCCATTTGTTCTCCTCGGCCACGAAGTACTTGCGGTCCTGCAGGTTCGGGGCGAACGTGCGGCGCGTCTTGCGGTTGGAGTGGGAGACCTTGTTGCCGGTGATGACGTGCTTACCGGTGATCTGGCAGATCTTGGACATGGCTGTACGGATTACGGGGGCGCAAATGTAAAGGTTTATATGGAATGTTGGTTGGGGTTGGGATAGTTGAGGGGTTGGGATAGTTGAGGGGTTGGGAATGGTTGAGAGGTTGGGAATAGTTGAAGAGGTTGGGAATGGTTGAGAGGTTGTTGCTTCGCTTTGCTCGCAATGACCGGGTTGAGAGGTTCGTTGAGGGGTCGGGGCAATGTCCGGCAGGCTTCCAGCCTGTCGATGCAGTTCGGTTGAGAGGTTGGGATTAGTTGAGAGGTTGGGAATAGTTGAGAGGTTGGGATAGTTGAGAGGTTGGGATAGTTGAGAGGTTGGGATAGTTGAGAGGTTGGGATTAGTTGAGAGGTTGGGATAGTTGAGAGGTTGTTGCTTCGCTTTGCTCGCAATGACCATGGTTGAGGGGGTGTTGCTTCGTAGAGCCTCGCAGTGACGGCTCGCAATGTCCAGGATTGAGGTGGTTTACGACCTTAATGGATCTTCCGAAGGACCTACGACGCGGATCCTTCAACCGTACCAGCCACCGAACGCACTATGGTCAAAGGTTCTCGTCGACCATGGGGCGGTGCGCCGGGTGGTCCAGCAGTTCCTTGCGCAGCATGTTCAGGGCGGCCAACGCACTGCGCTTGATCACCAGATCGCGGCTTCCGGGGAAGTTCCCCATGGTACTGCGCACGCCATGAGGTCCCGCCACTGCTATCCACACCGTACCGACCGGCTTCTCCGGGGTGCCTCCATCCGGTCCGGCCACGCCACTGATGGCGATGCTGTGGTCGGTACGCAGCGCCTGCCTCACCCCTTGCGCCATCTGCTCCACAACGGGTCTGCTGACCGCCCCTTCCAGCTTCAGCATATCCGCCGGAATGCCCAGTTCGGCCATCTTCACGGCATTGGCATAGCTTACCACACCGCCCACGTAGTAGGCGCTGCTTCCCGGTATGCTGGTAACCAAGTGGCTCACAAAGCCACCGGTGCAGCTTTCGGCCAGCCCCAGGGTCTCCCCGCGCTCCTTCAGCATGCGCCCCACCACCTGTTCCAGGCGCTCCTCCCCTTCACCGAAGATCAACTCGGGGATCAGCCGGTACAGTTGCTGGGCTTTCTGGTCCACACGGTCACGCGCTCCGAGGGGATCGTTGTTGGCATACGTGCTCAAACGCAGCTTCACCAGACCGGGACTGGGCAGGTAGGCCAGTTTGATGGCGCCTTCGGCCAGGCTGTCTTCCCAAGCGGCAATGCGCTGCGCAAGGTGGCTCTCCCCGAGGCCCGTTGTGAGCACGGTGCGATGCACGATGGTGGGGGGCGTGAACCGGCGCTTCAGTTCAGGTAGGATGTGCTGCTCCATCATCGCCTTCATCTCGTAGGGCACCCCGGGCATGCTCACGTACACGCGTCCTTCGCGCTCGAACCACATGCCGCTGGCCGTTCCCCGCTCGTTGGGGACCACGGTGCAATTCTCCGGCAGGTCAGCCTGTGCCCGGTTCACCTCCAAAGGCTCCCGGCCAAGGCTCTCGAAGAAGGCCGCGATACGGGCTTCGATGTGTGGATGGCGTACCAGATGAGTCCCGAAGAACTCGCACAGGGTATGCTTGGTGATATCGTCCTTGGTGGGCCCCAGCCCTCCGGTGATGAGCAGCACATCGGTCCGGACCTGGGCCAGGGCATCCAGGATCTCCTGGCGATCATCACCGATCACCAGTACGCGTGTCGCACGGATGCCGATCAGCGAAAGCTGTTCACCGATCCAGCCCGCATTGGTATTGATCGTTTGGCCGATCAGTAGTTCGTCGCCGATGGACAGGACGGTGGCGGTGATCTCTTGGGACATGGTGCAAATGTCGCCACGCGACCCGCTCGATGGCCTGAGTGCAAGATCGACGGGGCTGCGGTCCGATCAATTCGGCCGCACAGCGAACCACAAGTGGTGCTTGGTGCCCTTGTTCCCGTGGGCGAATACCTTCTGCTCCTCCACGTGGAAGCCGGCCATGCCCAGGCGGCGGGTGAAGGGTGGATGCGGATGCGTGCTCCAGACCGCCAGCACGCCACCGGGGCGAAGTGCCACATAGGCGGATCGCAGCCCCCGATGGGAGTATAGGCGGTTGTTCCGCGGCTGGGTCAAGCCCTCCGGACCATTGTCGGTATCGAGCAGGATGGCATCGTAGCTTTCCTTGCCGCTGCGGATCAGCTCCAGCACATCCCCAAGGTGCACGATCGTGCGCGGATCACTGAGGGGCATGCCGGCCCGCTCGCCCATGGGCCCCTGGTTCCAGGTGACCACCTGGGGCACGAGCTCCGCCACGATCACCTTGCCTTTGTCGCCCACCTTGCGCAGTACCGCAGCAAGCGTGAACCCCATGCCCAGCCCGCCGATCACCACATGGGCCTGTTCGGGGTGGCGTAGGCGCTGCAAGGCCAGATCGGCCAGGGCATCCTCCGAACCGTGGTGGGCCGTGGTCATCAATTCACCGGTGGCCCCGGCCACCTCGATGGTGTAGTCCTGGTCGCGCTGGTAGAACAGGAGTTCCCCTGCACCGCCGGGTATCGGGGCACGGTCCAGGAGCTTGTTGATGCGCATCTTCATGGGCAGGGTGCCGCTCGGCGATGATCGCAGAACGGGGGCACAAGGTCCGGTAAAGCACGAACATCAGCACCAACGGCCCCCTACCTTTGCACGTATGGCCCGGTCCATGCTCAAGCACCTGTTCGCGATCGCCAGGCCAAGTGCCTTGGTGGCGCTGAGCGTGGCATGGAGCGCAGCACCGTTGCGGGCACAATTGCTGATCAACGAGGTCTGCTCCAGGAACATCAGCGTGGTGGAGGACCCCATGGGCCGCCATCCCGACTGGGTGGAGTTGCACAATGCGGGAACCACAGGCATTCTGCTGAGCGACCATTACCTGAGCGACCGGGTGACGGACCGAGCACAATGGCGACTTCCGGAGGTTACGCTCGCGCCGGGTGGATACATCGTGCTATATGCCGGCAAGCACGGCGATGGTCCGCTGCACTTCAACTTCAGCATCGCCAGCGCCGGCGAGGGTGTGCACCTCTCGGACCTGGCCCTGAACCCCGTGCATAGCTTGCTGGTGCCCTCACTGCGTGCCGATCACAGTTATGGCTTGGTGAATGGCACACCACGCTATTTCGCAGAACCCACACCTGGCGCGTCCAACACCACCGAAGCCTTCCTTGGCTACGCACCCATGCCGCTGGCCACCAAAGCACCAGGGCGATACACGGGTCCTTTGACCGTGCACTTGAGCCATGCCAACGGCACCAACCTCCACTTCTCCACGGATGGCAGGGACCCCGATCTGGACATGCCCTTGCTGGCCGACCCCTTGGTACTGACCTCCACCACGGTGGTGAAAGCATTGGCTTCAGGGCCCGGCCTGTTGCCTTCGGATCTTTTCGTGGCAACCTACTTGATCGACGTTGCCCACGACCTGCCGGTGATCTCGCTCTCCACCCACCCGGACAGCCTGTGGGATTGGAACCGGGGCATCTACATGTTCGGCCCGGAGGCCGATACGACCTTTCCCTATCGGGGAGCCAATTTCTGGCGGAACAACCACATCCCCGGACACTTCGAGTTCTTTGATGAAGGCGGCAACCTGGGCCTCTCGCAACGCGTGGACCTCCGGATGCATGGTGGCTCACAGGCACGCACCAGGGACCAACGCCCCTTCCGCATCACGGCCCGGAGCCGCTACGGCAGCAACAGCCTCTCCTTCCCCTTCTTCCCGGAACGCGGCAGGCTGGAGACCTACAAGCAACTGGTGCTGCGCAATTCGAGCGGCGACTTCTGCCTGTCCAACTTCCGCGATGGCTTCTGGCACCAGGTATCGCTGCACAACGACCTGGACATCGATGTGCTCGGTTTCAGACCCGTGGTGCTGTATTTGAACGGCAACTACTGGGGCTGGATGAACCTCCGCGAACGCATCAACCTCGGCCTGTTGGCCAACGACTACGGGGCGAACATCGACTCGGTGCTGCTGATGAACCAGGAGAACGTGAGCGTGCAGGGCGACACCATCCACTTCCACAACCTGCGCGAGCACATCATCCATGCGGACCTGGCACAAGCTGCCAATTGGAACGTGGTGGAGGACCAGTTCGACTTGCACAGCTTCAAGGATTACATGGTGCTGGAGATGTTCGCAGGCAATGTGGATTGGCCGGCCAACAATGTGCGGTACTGGAAACCAGCACTGAATTCGGGCAAATGGCGCTACCTGATGCACGACCTGGACGCCACCATGAACGTGTATGGCTGGATAACGATGGATGTGGACATGTTCTGGCTGGTGCTGGAGCATCGGGCCGATAAACAGGTGAGCATGATCTTCGCCAGCCTGCTTGGTGTGCCGGAGTTCAAACGAACCTTCCTGAATCGCTTCGCCGACCTGATGAACACCACCTTTCGCGAGGATCGCCTGTTGGAGGAGAAGAACGAGATACTGGACCTGGTCACCTCCGAAGCACCCCGGCACTACGCTCGTTGGAATTGCGACTTGGGGCAATTCAACTTGCACAACCACACCTTGCTGCCGGAGTTCTTCTCCGTGCGGGCGGGCCATGTGCGCGATCACATCCTTAGCCGCTTCAGTTTACCGAATGACGCTTTACTGGGGTTCGAGACCTTCCCTCCGGGTGCTGGCCGGATCGATCTGAACACCATCAGGCCGGAGCTTCCGTTCGAGGGCTACTATTTCAACGGCAACCCCATCGATCTGTTGGCGCACGCCGAGGAGGGCTACGTGTTCGACCACTGGAGCTACGGCCCGGAGCCGGAATTCCAGGACCGTACTGCACGTTTGCAACGAAGCTTCGCCGAGAATGGGACCATCACCGCGTATTTCCGACGTGAAGGCCAGGACCTGCAAGCCTTCCCGAATCCGTTCAGCACCACCCTAAACCTGGGGCTTAACGCCGAGCAGGCCGGGCTTGCGGAAGTAACCGTGTATGACCTGCGCGGATCGGTGGTTCACACCAGCACCGCTGCTGCCAGCGAAGGTCAGAACCGGATCGCCCTCGACCTGGGCCAGCTTAGTGCAGGTACGTACTTGGTTAGCACCACCTTGAACGGCGCTCGCACCAGCACACGTGTGGTGAAGCTGCCCTACTGAACAAAGGGGTACCTTCGCACCACGTTCAACCCTTCCATGCCAACAATGCGCACCCTGCCCACTTTTGCTGCAGCCATCTCCATTTTGCTCCTTGCTGCCTGCGGGCAGAACGAACCCGTAAAGCAACCTACTGCCACGCAACCTGCCCCTGGTTCCGTGGTGCAGCCGGTGCAAACCATGGGTGAACCAGCGGCACAAAGCATGAGCTCGGCCGGGACACCTGCCCTGAACCCGCCACACGGCGAACCAGGCCACGTATGCGAGATCCCGGTGGGTTCCCCATTGGATGGTTCCGCAGCTCCGGCACCAGCACCGACCATGGCTCCTGCCCCTCCGTCCATGATCCCCACGCAGTCATTGACCATTCCTGCCAATGGTGGTGCTCCCGTTCCCAGCGGAAGCATGTCAGGCAAGCCGAATCCACCCCACGGTGAGCCCGGCCATGTGTGTGAGCTGGGAGTGGGAGAGATCCTACCCTGATCGCGCTCAAAGCGCCTTTTCGTAAACGCGGTAGCGTTTGCGAACACGTGCGCCAAGCCGCTCCAGCTCGGCGCGCATGCGCATGTTGCTCTCCAACACCAAGTGGCTATCGAGCAGTGTCAAACCGCGCGCACGAGCCTCTTGGAAGAGGCTTGTTGCCAGCACCGTTGTGAGGCCCCTGCCCTGCTGGTCCGGCCGCACCGCTCCGAGGAACAGGTCCAGCTGCCTGGTACTGCGCATGGCGCGCAGAATGTGCCACCAGCCCAAGGGGAAGAGGCGGCCTTTGGCGCGTTGCAAGCCGATGGACATGTCGGGCATGGCCACTACGAAAGCGACGGGCCGATCAGTAGCATCCACGATGAGTTTCACAAGGCTCGGATCGAGCACGGGCATGTATTTGGCAGCCAACTCCTGCATCTCCTGTTCGCTCATGGGCATGAATCCCAGCAGTTCGCCATAGGTCTCGTTCACCAATCGGAGCACAGGAACGATCCAGGGTCTCAAGTCCTGTTTGGTGCGCAAGTGGAGAAGTCGCAGATCACCCTTGCCCATTACCCGTTGCACCAAGCGTTGATACACCTCGGGCAGCTCCGAAGGAATTTCCACTTGGTATACGAGCGCATCCGCATGCTTGCCGTAACCGCACGCTTCCACCAAGGGAGCCATGTATGCTGGATCCGTGGGCGTGGCCAGCACTGGCAGGTATTCAAAACCATCCACCTGCATGCCTTGTGGATCTTTATCGCTAAGCCCAAAGGGGCCGATGATGCGATCCATGCCTCTACCGCGAGCCCAAGTTTCTGCTTGTGAAAGCAGGGCAGCCACTACATCCTGTCGGTCTATGGAAGCAAGCTGGTAAAAACGCCCGCAGGACTCACCGCGCAGTGCATTGTATGCAGGATGAATGATGCCCATTACCCGCCCGACCACAGCTCCATTCTCGATCGCCAACCAGCGTTCGTAGTGACATGCGCGCAAGGATGCATTCTTGGCTGGGCTGTGGAATTCCTCTTCATCAGCCCAAAATGGAGGAACGTAATTCGGCCTTCGGGCTGGCAATAGCGACGGCAAGCGGATGAATGATCGCAGCTCGGCACGCTGTTCAACCCGGATGATACTCAAGCTCATGAAAGTCGGCTAATTAGCACAACATTAACCAGTTACGGACGATCCATGATCACACTACCGGTCCTTTTGCTTGGTTACAGCCACACTTCGGGGCCATGAAAGGATGGCGCAATTCATGATCGATCTTGGCAACGATCGAAGCCAGCTTCTGCGTTGATCACAGGGGTATGCAGATCCAAGGGACAGGGACATTCATACGCGCGATTTTTTGGTGGCGCGTTGATGAATGGTTAACATTGTGACGCAGTAGAGCCCCACTTCTTAGGGGTGTGATGCAAAGAACCGTTCAACCTAAACCCATTCAGATGAAAAAGACCTTACTCACTCTGGGTGTTCTTCTGGCGGCCTCCTACTCACAGGCCCAGGTGACCACCTTCGTATTGGAACCAGAGGCACTCTCCGGTGCTCTGGAGTTCACATGGCCCAGCTGGGGCCAGACGCCCGACCTGAACGACCCGGCCGAACAGGTGATCGGTACCGCCGTATTCGTTGACGACGGGAATGTTGATCCCGTTATCGCTCAGCAAGGCTGCAACCCTCTGACCAACGGTGTTGACGTAGCAGGCAAGATCGCCTTGGTGCGTCGCGGCACCTGCGAATTCGGTGTGAAAGCACTGAATGCCGAAAACGCTGGTGCGATCGCTGTGGTGATCGTGAACAACCAGCCTGGTGCACCCATCGCCATGGGTGCCGGTGCCAACGGTGGTAACGTCACCATCCCTGTGGTGATGATCACCCAGGAGGCCGGCAACGCACTGGAAGCAGAAGTGAACGCGGGCAACGTGGTGATGCTGATCGGCAGCGTGTTCGGGGTGTACGAGTACAACCTGTTCACCGGCTCCAAGCAGGCGAACATCTCCCGTTATTCCGCCATGCCCGGCCCCTTGGCCACCGCCGACGGGTTCAACGTGAACATGGGCAGCTGGATCAAGAACTTCGGTTCCGCCACCCAGGACAACATCACCCTGCGTGGTGTGGTGACCCAGAACGGCACCGAGGTGTACAACAACGTTTCCGCTCCTGCCACCCTGGCCTTGGGCGATAGCGCGTTCTTCGCGCTGCCCCTGTTCAGCCAGAGCAGCTACAGCGGTCTGTACGAGTTCACCTACACCATCAACTCGCCGAACGAGGACGACTTCCCCAGCGACAACAGCTTCTCGTTCAACTTCCTGGCCGACTCCCTGGTGGCCTATGCCCGCGTGGATCCTGCCACGAAATTCCCGATCCCCGATAGCCATGTGCGTGCAGCGGATGGAGCAAGCTTCATGGCCTGCACCTACTTCCGCCACCCCAATGCAAGCAGCTACCGGGTTGACGGTATTTACACCTCTTCGGCCCGTAGCGGTGGCGCATCCGTTGACGGAGACGTGCTTGAGGCTCGTGTTTACGAGTGGAATGACAACTTCAGTGGTTGGAGCGATGCAGCAGTTTCCAACATCGTGCAGCAGCCCGACTTCACCACCGATTACTTCTACACGGAGAACTTGGCTGCTACCGGTATTTACATCCCTTTGGTGGCCTCCTTCCCCTTGGTGGACAATCAGCGCTACCTGTTCTGTTCCTACTCACCTGCTGAAGAGGTGTTCCTGGGCTTTGGCGATGTGCTGAACTACGAGCGGATCCAAGCCGATAACGACCAGCCGATCTACTTGGCTAACAACGGTGCTGAGTGGTTGTCATTCTCCAATGCCGACCACACCGCAGTAGGCATCCGTATGGTGAGCACATCCATCGGCATCGACGAGCGTGAGCGTGTGGACATCACCCCCTACCCGAACCCGACCACCGACTTCCTGCAGATCCCTTTGAACGGACACAGCGGAGCTGCCACCCTGCAGATCTTCGACCTGGCCGGTGCTAAAGTGGGTGAGCGTCGTGTGAGCGTGGGCGGCGATCAGGTGCTGACCATGGACCTCAATGGCCTGGCCAACGGCACCTACGTGTTCCAGATGAACTTCGATGGTGGAAAGTTCTCCACCTTCCGCGTGGTGGTGAGCAAGTAAGCCATCACCAGCAACTTTGCGGGCGCGGCCTCCTTCGGGGGCCGCGCTCGTGCTTTGTGGCTGTCCGTACCTCCAAGTGCGAGGTCCGCTCACCTTGCTATCTTCACCCCCATGCCAAGTTTCGACATCCTCAGCAAGGTGGACATCCAGATGCTGGACAATGCCATCAACGTGGTGAAACGCGAGATCGACACGCGTTACGACCTGCGCGGTACGAACACCACCATAGAATTGGACAAGAAGGCGCTGACCATCAGGCTTAGCACTGATGACCACATGAAGCTGGACTCGGTGCTCGACGTTCTGTTGGAGCGGAGCGGCAAACAGAAGGTGGACGTGCGCAGCTATGATCTGAGCGAAGAACCCGTGCCAAGTGGCAAGTCGTTGTACCGCGTCATCAAAGTGAAGCAGGGCATTGAGCGGGAGACCGCCAAGAAGATCGTAAAAGCGATCAAGGACAGTGACCTGAAGGTTCAACCGCAGATCATGGACGACATGGTCCGGGTGACCGGCAAGAAGATCGACGACCTGCAAGAGGTAATGGCCCTTTGTAGGGAAAAGGATTTCGAGCTCCCCCTGCAGTTCGAGAACATGAAAAGCTGAAAACCACCAACACCTAACTCCAACGCAATGCATCGGAACCTTACCCTGATCGGCCTGTTGACCCTTGCACCAGCTGCTGTGCTGGCCCAACCAACGCTCACCTTCCCGGATAACGCCCCCACACCGGGCAACAGCTACAGTGTGAAATACGGCCCCTACCAACCTGCAGGTTCCACAGGAGCAGGACAGACTTGGGATTTCGGCGACCTATCCACCGATAGCACCAGCACGGTCCATGTAGAAGCACCCAACAGCGTACCTGGGGGCGCCGGTTTCCCCAATGCAACGGCGGCCGTGGTGGCACCCGATGGCACGCAGATCTTGGAAGCCAATGCAACCGGCCTTTTCCTCTTGGGAGGTGAACTATTCGGTCAGTCCGCCCCATTCACCGACCCGGCCCAACACTTGGCGTACCCATGCACGTTCCAAACCAGTTGGGAAGACGCCTATGGAGGAACCGCCGATTTTGCCGGCCTACCGATCGAGTTGCAGGGCCAGGTGATCGGTATAGCGGATGGATACGGAACACTGGCACTGCCCGAAGCCGTTGTGACCGATGTGCTCCGCGTTCATCGCACGGACATACTTGGCATCGTCACATTCCTGGGGACTTTCGAGCTTACCACCGAGCTCGTCCAGTTCTACAAGGCCGGCATCGACATTCCCGTGCTGGAGATCAGCTCATTGAGCGGCGACCTGCTTGGTGAACCGCTGTTGGTGCAAACCTTGCGCTGGGTGGACATGAGCGTGGTATCCGTGAACGAACTCGAAAGTCGCGCGATCCAATTCACGGTATTCCCCAACCCCGCATCGGACATGGTACAAGTCGCCTACGACCTGGGAGACCATGCACTGGCCAGCGTTGAGTTGATGGATCTGAGCGGACGTGCCGTTCGCAGTTTCAATGGGCTCGGTGCAGGACTTGGCAAGCAACTGCTCTCATTGCCTGTGGGGGACCTTGCGACTGGCAGCTACTTCTTGCGCATTACCAATTCGCAAGGCGCACAGGGCGTA
The DNA here is from genome assembly GCA_019638115.1 of Flavobacteriales bacterium. Lineage (GTDB taxonomy): Bacteria > Bacteroidota > Bacteroidia > Flavobacteriales_F > PHOS-HE28 > PHOS-HE28. The sequence goes on from JAHBUK010000004.1 coordinate 361,255, forward strand.
CGCCCCTTGCAGATCCAGTGAGCATCTCGCGCCTGTGAACGAACAGCCCCCGGCAGTACTGTCGGGGGCTGTTCGTTCCACGGTGGGCATGTGGTTCATGTGGCCTGTCCCAAGACCTTGGTGCACAGCACTCCAACGGCCCCTCCATCCGCTGCCTGGCGAATTACCAACCTTGGTAAAATGGTGAAGCCCGCCGGTAAGAGCGGGCTTCGGTTCCGATCTTCCAAGGGATCACCCTTGGACGGAGGAGGCTTTCAACGCCGATCGGCCCATGCCTCCTCGATCAGAGATCAGTTCTATTGGCTTGAACGGCACCGGCTTTCGGAATGTTGCGTCAGTGCTCGTCACCCATTGCCTCCAAGCGCTTCAACACCGCTTCCGCTTCAGCACGTTTGAGGTCGCTCGCTTTTCTGTTCGAGGTGCTTAGCCGATGGCTTTCCGCAAGCAAGGCCTTGTACTTCTCCTGCAATCCGATGCGCGGATCCTTCCGCTTGAACCAACCGAACATGGCTTGTTGTTTCCAGGAACAACGCTGACGTACGGTGTAAGGTTCGACCCGGATGATCCGAAGGCTTCCAGAGCTGGGCTCAGAACATGCCGTTGCTGTTGAGGAACATCACGAAGATGAAGGTCATGAGGAAGTGGTGCAGGAGCAACAGGACGGTAGCTGCGGTGAGGACCGCCTTCCCACTGGAGTTCAGTTCCGGGAAGAGCTTCTTGTTGTTCACCAGAATGATGGGCAGGGGAACAGTGGCCAACAAGAAGGTAACCGCAAGGGCTTTGAAGAGGAATGCATTACTGAGCAGCCCGAAGAACAGGTGCGCGTAGTAGAATGCAAGCCCGATGAAGGAAAGCAGGCCCAAGCGAATGAATATCCGTGCCTCAGTGACCATTTTCTGCTTCTGTTCCATTAGTAGGACGCGGCGTTACTACGTGGTTGCCACGCCCGAGGTTGCGACTTATGCACAACTGACCGGAAGTGCGCTGGTCACGGCCGCTTCATCGCATCCAGCGCACATCCGATCAGGCCCGCCGCTGCCGGGAATACGCTCAGCAGGAACCAGGCCCATGGGAACGGCCCTGGTACATACGTATGCATGCCGCTTGCCGGATCATGCAAGCCGCGAAGCCCTTGTGACCAGGGATCTGCCATGAAGACGAGCACCATGGCAAATGCGCCACCCACCAATAGGCACCAATGCAGTACACGCACGCGGAAATGCGGATCGCGCGAACGCGCATGAAGCAACACCAGGCCGAGTGTTATCAACCCCACGGAGATGAGGCTCGGAGCCCATACCGGCCCCACCCAAGGCAGTGGCAAAAGGAACAACAGATCGTCCGTTGACCACGCGGCGGGCCAATCCAGCAGCACTTTCAACCACGCATAATAGCCAAGGTCCCAAAGCCCGAAGCCGAAGCAGAACCAAGCAAAGCGCTCCAGCGCCTTTCGGTTGGCAATGGCCGCCACGGCAAGCAGCATGATGACGGTGGCCCCTTCCCGGAGCAGTTCAGTGGTCACCAAGATGCCATCCATGGGCACCAATGGAAACTCAAATCCATTCGGGTAGTGGAGCGCACGCAGGTAGACCACCACGGCGCTTTCCAACAAGGCCATGGAGAGGAAGAACACGGTCATCCACGGAAGTGGGCGTAGCGTATCAGAGCGCATGGTCAGCACGATCGATCCTGGCGGAGATGCCCCGGTGGTCGCTACCGGGTATGGGGAACGAGGAGATCCGGCCCGCAACAAGCCCTGAAGAGGCCAGCACATGATCCAAGGGCATCAACGCGAAGGGGCCGATAGAGGGCCATGTGCGGAAACTGGAACGGCTGCCCGCGCGCAAGCCGCTTACCGAGCATAAGCGTAGGAAACTCCGGTCCCAGGGAACGGTGTTCAGGTCCCCGATGAGCACGGTGGGATGCTCGCTATCCTTCAAGCGGACCGCCAGTTGGCCGAGTTGCCGGTTGCGCTGTTGGAAATGACCGTGGCTTTGGGGCGATGTGGCGTGCACCGCCACGATGCGTACCGGATCATGATCAAGGGCGACCAAAGCTTCTATGTACGGAGTGCCTTCCAGCAGATCGGCGCGCAGGTCCTGCAAGGGCACCTTGCTGAACAGTGCCATCCCGTAACAGTCCGTGCGCGGCACCAGCAAGTGGTACGGGTGGCTTTGGGCGAAGCTGCGTTCCAGATGCTCCGCCCAGTCGTGGTCCAATTCCTGGACCGAGAAAATGTCCGCATCGCGCTCACGCAGCAGATCCATTACTTCCTCCTTGCGCGTGTTCGGTTGCAACACGTTGAAGTGCGCGATGGACAAACCCGTACCACTATTCGTTCGCCCATGTTCCGCCACGGGGATCCGCACATGCAGGAGGATGAGCAGCGCTACGAACAGAGCCGAAGCAGCGGCCGGTCGGTAGCGGCGGAGGAACAGTAGTACCGCAAGCACCGGTAGGGCCCAACTCCAAGGGATCAGGAACGCACGCATCAGCATCGGCAGAAAATCGTCCGGTGCGAACACGAGCGCGGACCCGATGGCCAGGATGGACAGGATGATCCACGGTTCTTCCCTTTTCATGATCATGCGGTTATCGGGTTACTGCCTTCCAACTTGCGGATATCGGACATTACGGGTAGCAAAACCATGGCACCGACCACACCGAATGCAGCGTCAACACAGCGCCAGAACAAGGGGATATCCCGGAAGGGCGCCCAGGTGAATGCCATGACCACGACCAAAACGCAGCACCAAAGCCCCCACTCCACCACCCACTTGTTGCGCACTGGATCACGCAGTGGACCGATGAAGGCCAGGGCGATGACCACATGGGCAAAGGCCAGCCAGTCGGTGCCATAAAGCAGGAAGGGATAACGGTCGGCCACATCCGCCACGGCTTCAGCAGCAAGGGAGGCCCAAGCATGCCATGGTCCGGTCCAATGGGTGGTGAGTTGGGCCAACCAGGCCGTGCCCGATTCCAACGGGATCGCAGTGAGCCCACTGACCACCAATGCCGCCATGAAGAAGAGCAGTAAGGCGCGGATGCGGCGCATGTGGAAGTTCTTCGTTCTACCCATGGCCATCGGTCATTGAGCAGCCAAGCGCTGCGCGGTGCGGTGATCGGCCCAGTTCCACTCCTGCCAACGCTGCTCCGCCATGCGTCGCTGGAACCTTGCCTTGCGCTGGTCCAACTGTTTATTGAACACGTACGGATCCAACTGGTCCACCCAGCGGACCTCGTTCCGTTGATGCTGATGGATCTGCTGTTCCACTTTGCTCAGGTCCGCATAGATCAGGGGCAGAACGTGATCGTTCATGTCCAGGTAGTTGTCAATATCGATCTCACCTGCATTGGGATGTTGCAGGTTGGTGCGTACGATGAGCACATCCCAATCCACAGTTGTGAGCAGGACCAAGGAGAAGAAGGCCACCATGCTGTTCACCCGCACCAGGTGGAAGAAGCTCTTGCATGATCGGATCTTGCGGAACAGGGTGAAGAGCCCCACCAGTACGAGCACCAGGAACACGATGACACCGATGCGCTTGTACGCCAGGCCATGGAAGGCCATGTAGTGGTGGTTGCGGAGGAAGACCGAGAAGCCGAGCACCAGGTTCTGAAGCACCCACAATTGGCCAAGTTGCTTCAGGCGTTCCGAGCGGGGATGGAAGTTGAGGTTGTTACGGAACAGGTAGAGCAGCACCACCATGCTCAGGAGGATGCTCAGGATCAGCACCCAGGTCCCTTCGTGCACGAACTGTTTCAAGCTGAAACCCTCAGGCACTTCAAAGCCGAACCAGACCCATTGGATATCGATGATGTTGACCACCAGGAGCAAGGCATTCACCAGCACGAGCAGGATCAAGCCCATGCGGAGTTCGCGATCCAGAGCGTTCATGCTCAGGGGTACGAGCCAAGTGGGTCGTCGGACCTTGCGCCGCAAGAGCACATCCGACCACTGCAATTCAAGGCGCGAGATCCAATCGGGGGCCGTTCGCCGAAGCAACACTGCGCATACCGCCAGTGCGTAGAGAAAGAAAAGCGTGTTGGCGGTGAATATGCCAGTGATCAGCTCGCCAAGCCACTCGAACGTGATGCCGAAAAAGCTTGCCGCCACTTGATCGAAGCGTGGATTTCCCACCCGGTATAGTTGCATGAACACAAGCCCGATGATCACGGGCAGGATGGCCAGGCTCCAGATCGACCAACGCACTTTGGGACGCGCATCCCCATGCAATACATCTCCGGTCCCGAGCCAAGCGACCTTCGGCAACTTGATGACCGCCGTGAAGAACTGTGGCAGCGCATACCAGACGCTTCGGATACGCGCCTCATGGGCCAATGCGGATGAGATACAAAGACCGGTGATGGTGGCCACCATGGCGATGGTACTATTGTGCACCACCACCATCAGGGCTGCGAGCACCGTTCCCAACAGCGTGGCGCGTGCAGGCAACGAGAGCCCCCGCCAACCGTAGCGCTGCAACAGAATGGCCACGTAGATCAGTGTGAAGAGCGGATAGTTGAGCCCCGCACTACGCTCCTTGAAGAGCAAAAAGAAAATGACCGCGGTAGGGAACAGCGTGGCCAAGGTCTGCCAACGGGAAGGGATGCTCTGCATGGGAGTTCGATCAGTTCTTGGGAAGAAGGCGTTCGATGGCGCTTAGATGATCTCGGAATGCTTGGGCGCCGGCTTCGGTGGACTTGTAGCTGGTATTCGGCCTGCGGCCGATGAAACGTTTGCGAACCTGCACATAGCGCAACTGCTCAAGCGCCGATAAGTGGCTGGCCAAGTTGCCATCGGTAACCCCGAGCAATTCCTTCAGCGTGGCATGGTCCACCCACTCGTTCACCACGAGCACGGCCATGATCCCGAGCCGGACCCGACTTTCGAATGCCTTATTGAGCTGCTCGATCATTCGGCGGTGGGTGTCCTGTCCTCCATTTCGTGGCGTACGTACATGAGCGCTCCGTAGAACACATGGAGCACACCGAAACCGATGGCCCAGAACATCAGCCCCGCACCCGGCCAGAACAGGCCGCAAAGGCCCAGCAGTAGCTCGCTGTAGCCCAACCAACGGATCTCATCCAAGGTGAACTTCGAAGCATTGACCAAGGCAAGCCCATAGAAGACCAGTGTGGAGGCCGGCACCAGGCCGGGCAAGCCATGCAGAAGCAGGGCAAGGCAGAAAATGCCACCACCGGCCAGGGGGACAAGCATGGCCACGAGAAGCCTCAGTGAAGTGGCATTGAACAGGAACTGCCCCATCCGGCGGGTTCGTTTCCACGTGAACCACAATGCACCGGCAAGTGCGGTGACCAGAACCGCCATGGCCATCAATACGAGCACCAACAGGTGCTGGCGGTAGTCCGAGTCACTGATGTGCTCATCCTGATACGTGATGGGGTGTTCGGCGACGAGCAAGGCATCCCGCATGTACCACTGCGCCGCAAAGGCGCCGAGCAAAGCCACAACCCCGGCCACCACGCCGCTGAGGCCGCTAAGGCTTAGGAAGCGCGTGCTCCGGTCCATCAATCCGCGGATGCGTGCCAGTTCGTTGTGTGCGTCGTTGGTCTGCATATTCAAAGTACTTTGTATCACAAAGTTAAGCGGTGAACGCGTGTGCCCCTGGCATATTGCAGAGCGTGCGAAAAAAGATCAGTGGTGCGGCGTGCTCATCGCAGCCACTGCAGCGCCAAGCAGCACTGCCATGAAACGGGCACGGTCCATACGATGCCCAGGCGAGCTCTCGAAGATGATGGTGGCACCGATGTGCAACAGCATGCCAATGGCCATGCCCAGCATGTTGTGCAGAAAGGACATGCCCAACCCTTTGCCGACCAGATCGCCCACCAGAATGCCGAGCGGTGCTGCCATGGCGAACAGCACCAACAAGGTCCAACTCTGACGAACGCCGGTGCCCGAACGCATCAGCAAGGTGGCCAGCGCAATGGCCATGGGCACCTTGTGCAACACCACACCCGCCAGGAACGGCAGGTTGCCAGCCACTTGCGGATCGGCAAAGGGGATCCCTTCCACGAACGAATGGATGCATAGGCCGAGCACGGGCAGCACCGGCACCACAACACCACTAACGGGGTGGATATGCCCATGTTCGATACCCTTGCTCAAGGACTCCAACATCACCTGGAGCAGGAAGCCGCCCAAGATCCAGAGGCCCAGGGAAGCCCCTTCCTCTTCATACAGTTCGGGCAACATGTGAACGAACACCACGCCCAACAGGAATGCACCACTGGCGGACAGGAGCAGGTGTAACCAACGCGCATCGGGACGCAACACGCGCACCGTAGCCCCTGCTATCAGGGGCACCAAGAAGAATGTGGCTACAACGAAGAGTATCATTTGCCTGATTTGCGCAACCAAAGAACGGACCTGGAGGAACGTGCCGGATCGAATGGGCTCAATTCAGGTCCATCCGTGTGACCATCCAGCCGGAACCCGGCCTCATGGGCCATGGCTACCAACTGTTCCGGCGTTATGGCACGCACCCGCTCCTCAAAGCAGTGGCGAACGTTGTCGTCCACAACGGACACCTGCTTCACGATCACCCCATCCACCAACGCACGGGAAACATGGAATTCCAGCCCTCCGGCTTGCACGGTCTCCACGGGCACCAATTCGGTGAGCACCCGGTGCGTGTTCATGAAGTCGATGACGAAACGACCGTTGGGTTTGAGCGCATCGGCCACGGCCAGGAACACTGCCCGGTCATCTTCGGGCCGATCGAAATAACCAAGGCTCGTGAAGAGGCAACAAGCTGCATCGAAACGTTCCTGAGCAAAGGGCACACGCATATCATGCACATGGAACTCGGCCGATGGCACCAAGTTCCGGGCTTCCAGTATGCTCGCTTCGGAAATGTCCACCCCGGTCACATCCATGCCGGCCTCGCTCAACCAGCGGGCATGGCGGCCACGCCCGCACGCCAGATCAAGAATGCTACTGCCCTTGGGCAGGTGCCATTCGCCCAGAATGGCATCCACCCACACCCGGGCATCGCCTTCATTGCGATGGCCGTAGAGCAGCGCATAGTAGCGCGTTCCGAACCAATTCTTGAACCAGGTCATTTGTTCCCCCAGGGTGGAAGATCGGCGAAAGTACACCGAAGGCATCCTGCGGGTTGACAATTCCGTGGATAACTCACGGCTCGGCACATGGCACCGGCACCGCCACTGGGATTTGCTTTGTACTGGGCGGCTCTACACGCCAATTGGAATGACAGATCGCATACACGACCTATACGACGAACTTGAACGGCATCGCGTGATGCTCTCTTTCAAGGGATCGCTCACACCAGAGCTGATCACTGCATTGCTGGACATGGTGGAACGCAGAATGGAACGGATCGAAGTGGATCCCAAAGCACGTAAACGCGTATTCACCGTGGTCATAGAGTGCCTGCAGAACCTCTATCATCATGTCGATCAGGACACGGCCGCGCCGAACGGTGAAAAAGTGCACGACCCGCATGGCGTGGTCATGATCGCACAGACCGATACCGGCTATTCCGTGATAACCGGCAATTTCATGGCTGGCCATGAGGTGGACCGCTTGAAACAGCATTTGGACCGCATCAACTCACTGGGCCCTGATGAACTCAGGGACCTGTACCGCTCGCGCCTTTCCGACGGCACCTACACCGCCAGTGGTGGCGGTGGCCTTGGAATGATCGAGATCGCCCGAAAAAGCGGAGGAAAGCTTGAGTACGGATTTGTTCCTTACGACAAGGACAGTGCATTCTTCAGCCTGAACGTGAACGTGACAACCTAGACGCCCATGCAGCCCCTGCAACTGGAAGGAAGCCCCAAGACCCCGTTCGTCAACTTCGACCCCAACACCGGGTTCCTCGAATTGAAAGGACGGTCCATACCGGAGAACTCGATCGATTTCTACAAGCCGCTGATCGATTGGATCGATCAGTACGGCCGATCACCCAAGCCGAAAACCGCCTTGCATGTACAACTGGAGTACTTCAATACCAGTTCCTCCAAGTGCATCCTGGACGTGTTCAAGAAGCTTGAAATGATCCGTGCTTCGGGCAATGAAGTAAGCGTGCTCTGGCATTACGAGCAGGACGACGAGGACATGTTGGAAGCTGGTGAGGACTATGCGGGCATCATCAAAGTGCCCTTCCGCATGATCCAGATCCAGGAGGTGAACGACCAGTAGGTCAGGCCCGCCCGCCACCAGGCAACAGGCGCAACAGCTTGGGGAAAGTCTCCTGCTTGAGCGCCAGCATGAGCAACAGGCTCATGCCCCACAGCACCAGAATGTTGGCCCAAAGGGTAGGAATACGCACCCCACCGATCCATTTGGAGGGAGCATAGAAGTGCGCACCGAAGAAGCCACTGCGCAGCGGTTCCAGGTAGATCGGGTCGCTCTTCTGCACAAGCTCCCCGGCACTGTTCACGATCACGCGCACATCGTTCCGGTTGGTCACGATCTCCGCCAGGCTTTCATTCCGGTAGGTATCCAGCAGGTGGAAGTAGTTGGCCTTTGCTTCCGGTGTGGCGGTCATCTCTGCGATGCGTTGCTCTTTCTCCCGTTCTGCTGCTTTGTACACCTTGCGGTAGTGGGTCACCAGCACGCTCAAGCGCTCCTCCAAGGCATCCAACACTGTGTCGTCGACCTTGTCGGGCACCAGGGCCTCCACTTGTGCGAACTCGAAGCCGCCGAGTGCGGTCCGCTCCCTTAGCATTTCATTCCTGAGCAAGCTCAGATCGCGCTCCAACGCCTGTGGATCCGACCGTTTATCCAACTCGCGACGCACATCGCCGATGGTGTTTTGCAACTCACGCACCCACAGGTCCTTCTTCCAATTGGCGGTCTTCATGCGCCGATCGAACGCATAGAAATTGCGCTCGTAAGGATTGTCCATGTATTGGGTTACGGCCAACGCCTCATAGCCCCACCGCGATGCCATCACATTTCCGACCAAGGGCACGCTCTTTTGCGAGGAGAACCAGGGGTGCAACTTGTCGAAACGTACAATGATGCCACTGAACAGGAGCTGCGGTATGATCAGCACCGGGATCATGATGTAGATGACCTTGGCACTGTTGAAGCTGGCACTGACGTTGAGCCCCAGCACGTTGGCGAAACAGGAGATGCTGAACAGCACGGCCCAATGTGCGAGGCCAAGCTCGTTCATACCGAGCACGGTGTTGCCCACCAGCACGAAAAGGCCGGTCTGCAATGCGGAGATGAGGAACAACAGCCCCACCTTGCTCATCAGGTAGCTCGACCAACTGAGCGCCAGGAATTTCTCGCGCTGCAGGATCTTGCGGTCGCGGATGATCTCTTCCGCACTGACCGTGAGCCCCAGGAAAAGCGCCACGATGACGGCGATGAACAGGTACTGAGGAATGTTGCTGTTCTCGCGGAACACATAGGCTCCCGGAGCACCATCCGCCAGTACCCGATACTTCAGGAAGAAGGACATGACGAAAGCCAGTGCCGGTGCTTCCAACAGGTTGATGAGCACGTACTGACGATTGGCCAACTTGCTCAATAGGTCGCGCTTGAAATAGACCTTGAGCTGCTGCCAGCGGTCGGGCGGTGCGAAGGTGCTTCGCAAGGGCGCACGTTCATCGGGCACTTTGGCCACACGCACCTCCATTTGGGCGCGGAACACCTCGTTCCATGCCTCCGGGCTGATGCGCCGTTGGTCCGTTTCGTTGCCATATTCATCCACGAGCTTGGCCTCGAGGATGTTGAAGATCTGCTCCGGGTTTACGTTGCCGCAGGCACCGCACTGGCCCATCTCGCTGTTCACCTGGCCGGTTACTCGCTTAAAGTAGACCACGGCATCCACGGGGTCGCCGTAGTAAACCGGATGGCCTTCCTGGTCCATGAGCAAAAGCTTGTCGAACAGCTTGAAGATGTCCGACGAAGGCTGGTGGATGACCGTGAAGACGAGCCTTCCCTTCAGGGCCAGCTCCTTCAACAGGTCCATGATGTTCTCTGAATCGCGCGAACTGAGGCCACTGGTGGGCTCATCAACGAAGAGCACGCTGGGCTCCCGGATCAGCTCCAAGGCGATGTTCAGGCGCTTGCGTTGGCCTCCGCTGATGGTCTTCTCCAGGGGACTGCCCACTTTCAAGTCCTTGGTCTCATATAGGCCCAGGGTGCGCAACATGTGTAGCACGCGCTCCGTGATCTTTTCTTCCGGTTGGTCCCCGAAGCACAGCTTGGCGTTGAAGAAGAGGTTCTGGAAAACCGTGAGTTCCTCAATGAGCAGGTCGTCCTGGCTAACGTGACCGATGACCCCTCGGATGAGTTCCCGGTCGCCGTGCACATCCACCCCGTTGATCGTGACCTTTCCCTTGCTGGGCTTCAGGTTTCCGTTCAACACGTTCAGCAGGGTGCTCTTGCCACTACCACTGCCACCCATGATGCCGATGAGCTTTCCGCTGGTCTCGGCCAAGTGCAATTCGTGCAGGCCGGTCCGGCCATTGGGAAAAGCATATTCCAGAGCGTCCGCACGGAATACCAACCCCGGCTTACCGGCGCGGTCCATGAACGCCCCGAGAATGTCGCTGTAATAGATCGGCACCCCGTTCGGCGGCCGCACACTACTGCCATTGCTGAGCACATAGTGGATATCCCGGCTGATCGGTTGGCCATTGAGGAGCACTTCACCGGAACCGGCATAGCGCATCACATAGAGGCTTACACTGGGCAGGTTCAAAACCCGCAATTCGCCGTCCAGGCCATGCGCATGCAGATGGCGAGCATTGTTGAAGCCGGCGCGCTGTGCCGCATCGATGTAGAGCAAGTGGGCTTCATCTTCACGCTCCTCGCCAACACATGCCACGAACTGACGACAGCGCTCATACTCCTCAGCACTGATGTTGAAGGTATCGGCCACCGTACGCACGAATTCCGCCTCCTGTTCACCGGCCTCGCCATTGGTGTACACGAACTCCAGCAAGTGTACCATCACCACGAACTTCTGGCGTTGGTTGAGCTCCTCGTTCACCTCGGTGCAGATCTTCAGCACCTTCACTGAATTGAGCGAAGTGCGCTTGCGGCCATTGCGCTGGCCACCAGCTGCGTGGAAGGCTTGCACGAATGCTTGGTAGCGGGCCATGTGCGCCGACGCCACTTCCGGGCTGAACTGCTTGCGCAGGAAGCGCTCAAGAATGGATGCGTTCTCCGGTCGCGCGCCTTCGGCGACACCATCGCCTTTGGCAATGATGGCGAACAGTTGCAACAACGCCTTCAGGATCTTCTCACTCATCCGGCCCTATGCTCCGCGGTGCTTAAAAAAGCGAAGCGCCCCTCTTTACGGGAGGGGCGCTTCAAGGTTGCGGGCTATTTCAGAGCCTTCTACTTCTTGAACCCGATCAGCATTACGGCACATCCACTGGAGACCTTTGATGCATCGAGGTGAGCTTCGAGGATGACATCCATCGTATTGGTGATGGCGAGGTCCCAGTAGGGTGCATTGCCGTGCTCCTTGTTGGTGTAGAGCAGGTTGCGCTGGCGATCGTAAACGCTGAATACCAGCGCACCATCGCTGTCGCCCGTACAAGCAGCCACCCGGTAGGTGGTTCCACCGAACAGGGTAAGGCCGAACTCGGCCACCTCATCGCCCTGTAGCAAAGCGCGGTAGAACTGGCCATCGGGAATGTAATTGGTGGTCACGTACTTCTCACAACGGGTTGCGATCGAACCACACATGGACTGCGCTGACACCGGAGCAGCTAGCGCCACGAAGAAGAGCGGAAGGAGTTGTTTCAGGCGCATGGCTCAGGCAAGTATCAGGTTGCGAAGGGCGGCCACTTTGGCTGCAATGGCTTGGAGTTGATCTTCGGTAATGGAGACCGTGCTGGTGCTGTTGATGTACGTGGTACGTGCAGCGACATCGGTCACCGGTTTCTCGTAGGTGTATTCGTAGACCACTCCCTCATAGCTTGCCCGCAAGTCTTTCAGTGCGCTGAGCAATGCCGGTCGCATATCGCCCGTCATATGTGCATCAACCAACTGTTCCAACCCTTCCACGGTGGTCTTTTGTGCACCCACCCGGGCCATCAGGTTCTTGTTGCCTGCGGTCTTGGGATCCACCAGGGCCAGATGCATCGACTCCACCCAACCACCCAGAAGCACCATGGCGCTGAGGTCATGCTGTTCGTCGTTCTTCAGGTACTGATCCGCAGAGCGGAAGGCTGCCCCGCTGAACTGTAGGAGGCTGTCCTCGCTGCTCAGGTTGTTCCGGAACCGCTCCAGCAAGGTGCGATCGAAGGCGTTGCTGAGCTGCAATTTGTTGGCGAGCTTCTCTATGGCCTGCAACGTGGCCATGGCACGCTGCCCGTCGCTGTATACCGTTACGTAGGCCATATCAGCACCCAGCATACCCATCAAGGCCGCTTGGTTTCCCCGAGCTGTTGCTGCCTCCCCCTTCTCCAAGGCCACGGTGCGGTCCTTCTGGTAGGCCAGACCTTCCTGCTTCAGAAGAAAGGCGGACTGTGCCGGAGAGGGAATATTGAACAACGTACCGCCTACGGAGAGCAGTTCGGTATCGCGTTGTTCATTGGAGGAGTCGGTATCCACCACATCGGTGGTCTCCGTGGGCTGGCTTCCGCAAGCAACCAGCAGAGCGCTGATGCTCACGCCAAGCGCAGCATTTCGGTAAGAACGGGATCGCATTCGGGTCGGTTTTCGCGGTATGGAGGTCGAAGGTAGTCCCCCTTCCTACGGCTAACCGGTACAATTGGCTTCACTTTTCAACACAGTAAGCCGGAATGGCCTACCAGCTTGACTTCCTAGAACCCAAAACGGCATACCAGAGGATGAACAAGTAGCAAGGCAGCAACATCCAGTACGCCTGCTGCGGGCCCAATGCAGCCGGAAGGGCCAAGCGCCCATAGACCAAGGGCAGTATGGCGCCACCTGCAATAGCCATGATCAGCATGGCACCGCCCACGCTGGTATGGCGCCCCAGCCCCTTGATCGCGAGCGGCCAGATGGCCGGCCACATCAGCGCATTGGCCAAGCCCAACAAGGCCAGGAACAGGATGCTGACCGGGATCGTGGCCGGGGTGGTGCTCATGGCAACAAGGTCGACCACGGGCAAGGTGAACGTGGTATCCAGGGGGATCAACACCACCAGTAGGGATAGAACAACACCGACCACTGCCGAGATGCCCAACGCGGCCTCTTGGGAAATGAAGCGGGGTATGGCCACAATGCCGACCACGTAGCAGAGCACCATGGCCATCAGGGTGTAGGATGGCAGCAACTTGGCTTCCTGCAGCGGCACGCCCACCTCCTCCGCAAAAACTCCGATGGTATCCACCGCTATGACCTCCACCCCCACGTACAGGAACAAGGCCACCACGCCCAGCACCAAAGCGGGATGCGCCAATACACCGAATGCGCCACCGGACTGTTGCCGTTCGCCCATGTCCAGATCGGGAAGTGGTGAGAACCGGACAAGGGCACCCAAGGCAAAAAGCACAGCAGCCATCACCCCATAGGGCATGGTAACACGGCCTGCTATCTCGTCCAATCGGGCCAGGCGCGCATCGCCGCTCAGCAGCTGCATATCATCCTGTATGGCGGATGCATCCCCGAGCAGTACAAAGCCCACCACGAAGGGGGCGAGCACACCGGCCATCTTGTTGCAGATGCCCATGATGCTGATCCGCGCGGCGGCGCTTTCCAGGGGGCCTACCACCGTTATGTAGGGGTTGCTGGCCGTTTGCAGCAGAGACAGACCGGTGCCGATCACGAACAGGCCGAACAGGAACATGGGGTACGAGCGGGACTGTGCCGCGGGAATGAACAGCAAGGCCCCCAACGCCATGATGAACAAGCCGTACATCATGCCCTGCTTCATGCCGATGCGCTGCAACACGGATGCGAGCGGCAGTGCGGTCACGAAGTAGGCGATGTAGAAAGCGAAGGTGACATAGAAGGGTTCGGCGCCTGAATCCAGTTCGCAGATGATCTTCAGGTAGCTGATCAGGGGGCCGTTGACCCAGGTAACGAAACCGAAGAGGAAGAAAAGCGCCCCGAGAATGAGGATGGGCAGAAACCCGTCCCGGTTGGATCTGGTCATGGCTGCAAGTTGGCCGGTGAAAGTAGATGAGGGCCGCTCGGACCATCGATCGGTCCGTCATGCAGTCGTACACGATCACCTGTGGATCACGTGGCCGTTACCAGTTCAATCCGCGCTTGTAATAGCGGGGAAAGCGGATGCTCTTCCGCACTTTCAGGTAGTAGGATCGCCAACGCGGCGTTTCGTGCAAGTACACGTTGTCGCGCTCCTGCTGTTCGGATGGCTTGCTGCCGGGATCCTTGCGCTTGCTGTCCATATCGTTAAGACAACCCCCACACCCGTTCTGTTGTTCGCGTTGGTCACGATCGTGTCATGAATGAAGCTGCAAGGAAGGATCAACTTTGTGCCCTTCGCCGTGTATGTTGATGTGATCCTCCCCTTGGCCGTTCCGGGCCTCTACACCTACGCCATACCAGCAGGCATGGAAGGTGTGGAGAGCGGTGTGCGCGTTGCCGTACCCTTTGGAAGGGGGCGCAAGCACTACGGCGCCGTGGTGCGCAGGGTACACCAGGAACGCCCACCACAGGAGAAGGTGCGCCCCATCCTGTCCGTGCTGGACAGCACACCCGTGGTTACCGAGGTGCAGTTGCAGCTGTGGGAACGTATTGCGGACCACTACCTCTGCACGCTCGGCGAAGTGATGCTCGCCGCATTGCCCGGCCAAATGGCGCTGAGCAGTGAAACACGCTTGGTGGCCGCTCCCGATGCTGCGGAAGACCATGAACTGAAGGGACGTGCAGCCATGTTGCTGGACGCCCTGGTGATGCGCGAGACCATCACCATGGAGCAAGCTGGCGAGTTGCTTGGCTTGAAAGACCCCATGCCCATAGTGCGGGGGCTGATGGAACGGGGAGCCCTGCTCCTGGAAGAGGACCTGAAGGACACCTGGAAACCGAAGATGGTGACCTACGTGCGCCTGAAACCCGAAGCAGCCAATGAGGAAGCACTCCACGCATGGTTCGACCGGCTGGGTGGCAAGGCGCCCAAGCAGTTGGAACTGCTGATGCGTTTTGTGGAACTGAGCCGCTGCCTAAGTGACCAGCCCCGCGACGTGGAGCGCAGCAAACTGTTGCATCTCAGCGGCGCCACCAGTGCCACCTTAAAACCCTTGGTGGAAAAGGGTCTCTTCGAGGTCTTCGAGCGGGAAGCGGACATGCCTGCCGAAGGATTGGGCAAAGGAATGGTCCCCGACCTGTCCGAAGCCCAGGCCAAAGCGCTCAGCGAGATCCACTCCGCCTTCGCTACGCACAACACCTGCCTGTTACGTGGGGTCACCTCTTCGGGAAAGACCGAAGTGTACATGGCCTTGATCGAGGAGATGCAGCGGCAGAACCAGCAGGTGTTGTACCTGCTTCCGGAGATCGCGCTGACCACCCAGATGATCGGTCGTTTGCGCGCCCGTTTCGGCGAGGGCGTGGCGGTGTTCCACTCTCGCATGTCGCAACAGGAGCGCACCGGGCTGTGGATGCGCATGGTGCATGACAAGGGTGCTCCTTCGCTGGTGCTGGGGGCACGTTCCGCGCTCTTCCTACCCTTTCAGCGACTGGGCCTGATCGTGGTGGACGAGGAACACGACGGCAGCTACAAGCAACACACACCAGCTCCGCGCTACCATGCCCGCGACATGGCGCTGGTGCTTGCCGGTCTGTGCCAGGCCAAAGTGGTGCTGGGCTCTGCCACGCCCGCCATGGAAAGTCTGCACAACGCGCGCAGAGGTCGCTATGGCCTGGTGGAACTGCTGGTACGCTTCGGCGATGTGCGCATGCCCAACATCACCCGGGTCGATCTGCGCGATTCGCAGCGGCGCAAACTGATGCGCGGGCATTTCAGTCGGACCATGTCCGAAGCCATCACCGAAGCCTTGGGCCGGCGGGAGCAAGTGATCATATTCCAGAACCGGCGTGGCTATGTTCCGGTCTGGCAATGCGAGACCTGCAGTTGGATCCCCGAGTGCGACCACTGCGATGTGAGCCTCACGTACCACAAACGCGACCACCGCTTACGCTGCCACTACTGCGCGCGCACTTACCCCCCTCCCACTTCCTGTGGGCACTGTGGCGGCAACCGCTTGCGCATGCTTGGCCTGGGCACCGAGAAGGTGGAAGAGGAACTCACAGAGCTGTTCCCCGAAGCGCGCATTGCCCGGATGGACCAGGACACCACGCGCGGCAAGCAAGCCTTGGAGCGGATCCTTTCGAACTTCGGTGATGGCGCGCTGGACATCCTGGTGGGCACACAAATGGTGACCAAGGGCCTGGACTTCGATCGCGTAAGCGTTGTTGGCATCCTGAACGCCGATAGCATGCTCCGCTTCCCGGACTTCAGGGCCCACGAGCGTGCCTTCCAATTGATGGCCCAAGTGGCTGGCCGCAGCGGACGCCGGAACACACCGGGCACGGTCATCATTCAAACTGCGGACATCCAACACCCAGTGCTGGACCTGGTGGTGCGCAATGATGTGGATGGCATGTACGCGCGCGAACTGGAGCAACGGCGCGCCCACGGTTATCCCCCGTTCATGCGCCTCATAGAACTTACCCTGAAGCACCGCTATGAAGAGCGTGTGGCGAACACCGCCGAAGCACTCGGACGTGCCTTGCGCGAAGGCTTGGGCGAGCATGTGTTGGGGCCGGAGATCCCCGTGGTATCACGCGTTCGCGACCGCTACCTACGCAAGCTGCTGGTCAAACTGCAACGCAGCGACCACGCCCGGCAAAAAGCTTTCGTGCGCGACACGATAGACCGGGTTTTCAGCATACAGGAACACGCCGCAATCCAGTTGGTCACCGACGTGGATCCGCTCTGACGGCCTACCGCCGGTTCCTTATTCCAGCACTACGCGTATGGCCTGCTTCCCGGCCGCACCTTGCAGTTGCAGCACGTAGAGCCCGGCCGGTGCGGCAGGCAGCGCGATGATGCCATCTCCATAGGAAAGGACCAGGTTGCCATCCGCCACCAAGCGTCCGTCCGCTTGGAAAAGGCTCCACACCACGCGATGACCAAGCCCATCCGATGCGGTGATGCGCAAGTGGTCGCTGGCCGGGTTGGGGAACGCGCTGAAGAGGTTGGATGTACGCTCATCGATCCCGTTCCAATCACAGGGGCCTTTTTGGCTGTCGAACCAGATCTTGGTGGAGAGCAGCGCAGGGAAAGCGCAATCGCCGTGCTCCAGGCCGGCACCTGCACTGAGCGCCTGCACATTGGGCGCGCCGTTGGCCTGCATGGCCGCCAAAGCCACCAGGCTGTTCTCGTAGAACACATGGCTGTCGCTCTCGCAGTACATCATGCGCACCGGGGCATCCGGCCGCCAATCGTACAGGTCGTTATCGCGAAGCGCAACGCGGAAGTAATGCTCGGGATCGGAAGAGAAGGCTTCAAGAACGCTGTCCACCAGGATCTGGCTGGGGGCTGCGGGCATCACGGCATCCACGGCACCGGAGCCGTTGTTGCCTTGGAACAAGGGCGGTAGTATGGTGGCCCAGGGCTCCTTGAAGACCTCACTGATGTCGTTGTAGATGCCCGGGTAAACGTATCCGAAGGAGAAGATGACGTAAGGCAGGTAGTACGGTGCCGGGTAGGGATCCGGAGTTACCATTGCCTCGGCCTGTACACCGCTCACGTCATGCGGTCCGCTCAATGGGCCGGAGGCGGTAACGGTGAATTCATCCGGGTACTGTTCCTGCAACACCTTGTGCGTGGCCATGCATGCATGCCCACCTTGGGAATAGCCCATCAGGAACAACTGGCCGTTCAGTTGCACACCACGCAAGGCACAGAACTCCCGCGTTGCGCGCAGCATGTCGATGGTAGCGGAAGCTTCGGAAGCCGCATGGATGTAGGGATGCGGCCCAGGGCTATCACCCAGTCCGAGGTAATCGGGCAACGCGGCCACGTATCCCGTACCACCCAGGAAATAGCCCACGATGATCTCGCCGCTCAGGCGCGAAGGCACATCGTTCCTATTGAGGATGGTGCCGTGCATGTAGGAAGCCAGCGGGTGGTAGCAATTCTGCGAGAGCGGGAGCACCAAGGCGCCGCTGGCAATGGTTGGGCCGCCGAACGGGTCGATGGTGTTGTAGGTGATGCGATACACTTCAACGCCGTACTGCGCGTTGCCCACGCCGAGGGCCACCAATTCCTGCGCGGTATAGGTCTCCAGCAAGGTATCGCTCAGGAATACCTGGGCCTGCACAGCAGGTGTTGCAAAGGCTGCAAGGGCGAGGAAGGCGTAGCGTGTCATCATGTGCTCCGGGTGGGTTTTGCGGTTTCGCTTCGTTGGTGAAAAATAGGAACAGCGCTGGATCGACCAAAGCCGACCACCGCAGCAAGCCCCAGCCGCCGGACCCAGGGCGCACCGTATTGGGAAGCGAAGTGTTCTTACTCCGTGCCTTTCGCGTCCATTGCCGAACGCACCAAGGTATCCCAAGGTGGGGCTTGTGGAGCGGGTGCCTCCAGGCGCATGGTCTTGCCGGAGGAGGGATGTATGAACTCCAGGGAACGCGCGAACAACGCTATGCTGCGATCACTGGCACCTCTGCGTGCTCCGTACTTCACATCCCCTTTTATCGCATGGCCGGCCGCAGCGAGTTGCGCCCTGATCTGGTGGAATGCGCCACCTTGGGGCACGACCTCCACCAAGGTGTAGCGGTCGCCGAAAGCCATGGGCCGCACGTGTATCACCACCGCGCGGGCGCCACGCTCACCGGGCGCTGCCACCCTGGCGGACTTGGCCTTGGTATCGTGCCGCAAATGGTGTTTCAGTTCCGTGTATCCATATGTGGAGCGCTCGGCATCCAGCTCAAAACGGCCTTCCACCAAGGCCCAGTAACGCTTGTCCACGGAATTGGAGCGGAACTGTGCATCGAGGCCAGCAGCCGCCTTGGCATTGCGTGCAAAGAGCAGGACCCCGGCCACCGGGCGATCCAAGCGATGCACCAGCCACAGACGTTCGGCGCCGCTTTGGCGGGTGGCCACTTCAATGGCGGAGGGCGAACCCGTGGGATCCGGTTGCGCAGGCATGCCACCGGGTTTCAGCACCACACAGAGGTCCACATCCTGGTGCAGCACCTCCAAGGCCGGGGCACCCTCAGTACTGCTCATCGGCACTGGGAAAATCGCGGCTACGGACATCCTTCACATAGCCTTCCACAGCACCCGTGATCACATCGTGAAGAGCGGCATAACGCCGCAAAAAGCGTGGATTGAATTCCTTGTTGATGCCGAGCATATCGTGGAGCACCAGCACCTGGCCATCCACGCCTTGGCCTGCTCCGATGCCAATTACCGGAATGCTGACCGATGCGGCCACCTCGGCTGCCAAACTTGCGGGGATCTTCTCCAGCACGATCGCAAAGCAGCCTGCCTCCTCCAACATGCGTGCATCCTCCCGCAAGCGCAGGGCCTCCGCCTCTTCGCGGGCACGCACCACGTAGGTGCCGAACTTGTAGATGCTTTGCGGGGTAAGGCCCAAATGCCCCATGACCGGAATGCCTGCCGAGAGGATACGTTCAATGCCGCCTATCACCTCGCGCCCACCTTCCAACTTCACAGCATGCGCTCCGCTCTCCTTCATGATGCGGATGGCGGAATTGAGGGCCCCTTTCGTGTTGCCTTGGTAGGTACCGAAGGGCAGGTCAACGACCACCAAAGCCCGCTGAACGCCCCGCACCACACTGCTGGCGTGGTAGATCATTTGGTCCAGCGTGATGGGCAAGGTGGTCTCATGACCGGCCATCACGTTACTGGCGCTATCCCCCACCAGGATCACGTCTATGCCGGCAGCGTCCACAAGACGGGCCAAGGAGAAATCGTAAGCGGTCAACATGGCGATCTTAACGCCGTTGGCCTTCATCTCCTGAAGAGTATGTGTGGTGACCCGCTTGGGTTGTACCGTTCCGGTGCTCATGGAATGGGGGGAAGCCTGATAAGGTGAAGTGCCAAAGCTAAGTCCCATAGGTGAGTGCCTCATGGCGCCGGTGCTTGGGATCTTGCAGCCGCTTACCGTTCATCACATACCACCACCCGAGGGCACACAGGCAAGCCCGCCCTTCGGCTATCTTTGGCCGACCTTACTCACATGCCCACAATGAAGCGTAGTCTTTTGGTGCTTTCCGCCGCTGCCCTGCTATTCGGCTGCAGTACCGATCTGGAGATCAATGCCCCTTACAAGGACAACGCCGTGGTGTATGGCCTGTTGAACATGCGGGACAGCATCCACTTCATCAAGCTGAACAAAGCCTATTTGGGATCCGGCGATGCTTTCGTGTACGCCCAGATACCGGACTCCAACGAGTACCGGGAGGGTGATGTGACCTATGCCAAGATCTTCCGTACGGTGAATGGAAACCGGGTTGATTCGTTTCCACTGCGTGATACGATCATAGGCGGACGGGAGCCGGGCACCTTCTATGGCCCGGACCAACGGATGTACTACTTCCGAGGCCCCAGCTACACACTGCCGCAAAGCCAAGTGCAGGTCTTCCTCGAACAGAACAGCAGCTACGAGTTGGCCATTGATGTGCGAGGCAAGCGGATATCAGCGGTAACCCCGATCGTGAATGACTTCTCCATCAATGCGGTCGCTCAAAGCTTGGATGTGCCCATCAACCTGGTGACCGGCGCCGGAGGCTACGGCTCGTTCGAGTTCCGTTGGAACTCCAACCTGGACGGTAAGCGCTATGAGGTCAGCTATCGCTTCAACTATTCGGAAATACGCGGAACCGACACGCTCTTCAAGTCGATCACGCAGCCTTTGGGCACCCGGGTGTCTTCCAACACGGCCTCTGGCAGCCAGGCCATGTCGGTGATCTTGGAAGGCGAGTTGTTCTTCGCCACCATCCGCAACGTGGTTCCTGTGGACCCCACCGTTACCAAGCGCATTTTCACCGGTTTGGACTTCCTGGTATCCGTGGCCAACGACGATTTCCACACCTTCCTCACCCTGAGCGAACCGGTGTCGGGCATTGTGGAAGAGCGGCCCCAGTTCTCCAACGTGGAGAATGCACTGGGCATCTTCGGTAGCCGCTACACCAAGAACGTGATCGGCAAGAAGTTGAACGACCCCTCCGTGAACGAACTGCTCAACGGGCCTTACACCAGCCAGTTGAACTTCTGCTCGGCCTTCAACTCAGGCCCGCCCTACGGCTGCAACTGACCAAGGCGCTGTCGTTTTGGCAGAGACATCTCCCTGTGCGTGAGAACGGCACGCATACCTGACAGCTTGGAATGACAGTTAGGCCCATGGCATGGACCTTGACCGGCGCGGCGTGCCCCGGAAGACCGGGTATTTGAGAACGCACAAACCAAGCACATGAGCAAGATCATCGGTATCGACCTTGGAACGACGAACAGTTGCGTTGCCGTAATGGAAGGCAGCGAACCTGTGGTCATCGCCAACAGCGAAGGCAAACGCACCACCCCCAGCGTGGTGGCTTTCGTGGAGGGCGGCGAACGCAAAGTGGGAGACCCCGCCAAGCGCCAGGCCATCACCAACCCCACCAACACCATCTTCTCCATCAAGCGCTTCATGGGCAACAGCTATGATGAGTGCAGCAAGGAGGTGGGTCGTGTTCCCTACAAGGTTGAGAAAGGCGCCAACAACACGCCCCGCGTGCAGATCGGCGACCGCCAATACACCCCGCAGGAACTCAGCGCCATGATCCTGCAGAAGATGAAGAAGACGGCCGAGGATTACCTGGGCACCACCGTGAGCGAGGCCGTGATCACGGTACCCGCCTACTTCAACGATGCGCAGCGCCAAGCCACCAAGGAAGCCGGTGAGATCGCCGGTCTCAAAGTGCGTCGCATCATCAACGAACCTACTGCCGCGGCTTTGGCCTACGGCATGGACAAGAAAGGCATTGACCAGAAGATCGTGGTGTTCGACTGCGGTGGCGGTACCCACGACGTGAGCGTGCTGGAACTCGGTGACGGCGTTTTCGAGGTGAAGAGCACCGACGGCGACACACACTTGGGTGGTGACGACTTCGACCAGGTGATCATCGACTGGCTCGCCGAGGAGTTCAAGAACGACGAGGGCATCGACCTGCGCAAGGACCCCATGGCCCTGCAGCGCTTGAAGGAGGCCGCCGAGAAGGCCAAGATCGAACTGAGCAGCACCACCAGTTCCGAGATCAACCTGCCCTACATCATGCCGGTGGATGGCATCCCCAAGCACTTGGTGCGCTCGCTGACCCGGGCCAAGTTCGAGCAACTGGCCGACAGCCTGATCAAGCGTACCATCGCTCCCTGCGAAAGCGCGTTGAAGAACGCAGGCCTGAAGACCAGCGAGATCGACGAAGTGATCCTGGTGGGTGGTAGCACCCGCATCCCCGCCATTCAGGAAGCCGTGAAGAAGTTCTTCGGTGGCAAGGAGCCCAGCAAGGGCGTGAACCCCGACGAAGTGGTGGCCATCGGTGCCGCCATCCAAGGCGGTGTGCTCACCGGTGACGTGAAGGACGTGCTGCTGTTGGACGTGACCCCGCTGAGCCTCGGCATCGAGACCATGGGCGGTGTGATGACCAAGCTGATCGAAGCCAACACCACCATCCCCACCAAGAAGAGCGAGACCTTCAGCACGGCCAGCGACAGCCAGCCCAGCGTGGAGATCCACGTGTTGCAGGGTGAACGCCCCATGGCCAATGGAAACCGTACCATCGGCCGCTTCCACCTCGATGGTATCCCGCCAGCACCGCGCGGCGTACCCCAGATCGAAGTGACCTTCGACATCGATGCCAACGGTATCCTGCACGTGGGTGCCAAGGACAAGGCCACCGGCAAGGAGCAGAGCATCCGTATCGAGGCCAGCAGCGGCCTGAGCAAGGACGACATTGAGAAGATGAAGAAGGAGGCCGAGGCCAATGCCGATTCCGACAAGGCGGCCCGCGAGCGTGTGGACAAGCTGAACGCTGCCGACAGCATGATCTTCCAGACCGAGAAGCAGCTGAAGGAGTTCGGCGACAAGATCCCGGCCGACAAGAAGCAGCCGATCGAGGAAGTGCTGGGCCGCCTGAAGGATGCCCACAAGGCTCAGGATGTGGAAGCCTGCGACAAGCTCGTGGCCGAACTGAACACCGTGTTCAGCGCTGCCAGCGAAGACATGTACAAAGCCGCCCAGGAGGCCCAGGCCAATGGTGGTGCGCAGGCCAACACCAACACCACTGCCGACGCTGAGGTGACCGATGTGGACTTCGAGGAAGTGAAGGACGACAAGTAGTAGCGGATCACCATCCGACCGCTACTTGGCGGACAGTACCATGCACGAACCCCGGACCTTGTGTCCGGGGTTCGGTCATTCAGGGGATCCCTGCGCCTTACTGAGCCTGGATATGCGAATGCCCAGCGCACCGTACAGCACGGTGATCAAGGGGCTGAGCAGGTTGAAGAAGCAGAACGGCAGATAGGCCAGGGTAGCCACGCCGAGCACGCCGCTCATGTAGGCACCACAGGTGTTCCAAGGCACCAGTGCCGAGGTGACCGTACCACTGTCCTCCAGGGTGCGGCTCAATACCTGGGGCGCCAGGCCACGCTGCCGGTAGACCGGTGCGAACATGCGGCCGGGCAGTACGATGCTGAGGTACTGATCGCTGGCCGTAACGTTCACGAACACACAGCTCGCGGCCGTGGTGGCCACCAGTGAACCATCGCCCTTCACCAGGCGCATCACCGCCCGGGTGATCCGCTGCAGCAGCCCAGCGCCTTCCATGGCACCACCGAAGGCCAGTGCACAGATGATCAACCAGACCGTGTTCAGCATACCGCGCATGCCACCGGCGCTGAGCAACTCATCCACCGCTTCATGCCCGGTAACCACCGAAAAACCGGGGCCCATGGCCGTGATCACCATGCGGTATGCCTGTGCCGCATAGCTGCCGGTACCGCTGCTTAACTCATGGATCAGCTCCGCTTGGAAGACCACCGCAAAAAGCCCCCCCAGCAAGGCACCCGCGAAGAGCGCTGGCAAGGCGGGCACCTTGCGCATGATCATCACCACCACGGCCACGGGCACCAGGTACAGCCACCAGCCGATGTTGAACTTGGACTGGATCGCGGCATGGAAAGCCTCCGTGCCCACCACCTCCGTGGAAGCCTCACGTGTAAGGCCGATGCCCGCGAAGAGCAGCAGCGCGATGACCATGCTCGGAATGGTGGTCCAGAGCAGGTAGCGGATGTGCGTGAACAGGTCGGTACCGGCCACTGCGGGTGCCAGGTTGGTGGTATCGCTCAGGGGGCTCAGTTTGTCACCGAAATAGGCGCCGCTGATCACCGCCCCGGCCACCAACCCCTCATGAAAGCCCATGGCCTTGCCGATGCCCAGCAGTGCGATGCCCACGGTGGCCACGGTGCTCCAACTGCTGCCCGTGGCCAACGACACCACGGCGCACACCAGACAAGCTGCCACGAGGAAAACTTTGGGCGAGAGCAGCAACAGGCCGTGATGGATCATGGCTGGCACGATGCCACTAAGCAACCAGGTACCCGCCAGGGCACCGATCAGCAGGAGGATCAGCACAGCGCCCAAGGCCATGGAGATGTTCCGCACCACTTCCTCCAAGAGCTGCTTGAAGGTGTTGCCATTGAAGAGGCCGATGCCGATGGCCACGGATGCCGCGAACAACAAGGCAAGCTGGTTGGGGCCGTCCAATCCGCCATCGCCGAAGACCACCACGTTCAGTCCCAGCATGGCCACCAGGAGCACCACGGGCAACAAGGCTTGCAGGATACCGGGCTCGCGCGGCGTTTTGGTGCTCATGGGCCGTGAATATAGGCGGCCACTTTCGGAAAGCGCGATCTCCTGAGCAGCAGCGCGGATCAGCGCATGAAGTCGTCGTACAAGAGGTAGCGCTGCCGCACGCGCATGAAGGCCTGCAGGTCGGTCTTCCAACTGGCACGGATGGTCTCTTCATCCTCACCGGCCATGATCCGTTTCCGCAGGTCGGGGTCTCCGGCCAGCTTGTCGAAGAAGCGGTTGGCCAGGAAGAAGGCCTCCTTGTCGGGCGCATCGCGGTACAGGCCAATGGTCCAGTGGAGCCGGATCCGCCTGTCCATCCTGCTTTGGAAGGAACCATAGGCCGCAAGGTCCAGCCCGTTACAGACTTTGCTCTTGTGCGGCGGGTCCTTGGCCCCGGGCATGGAAACCGGGGTGAAGGTGAAGTTGCCCACCGGGTTCCCAGGGTAGCCGATGCACTGGAAGGGCTGTTCGGTGCCGCGCCCCACGCTCACCACTGTGCCCTCGAAGAGGCCGAGGGAAGGATAGAGGTACACCGCCGACATGTTCGGCAGGTTCGGTGATGGACGCACCGGCAACTCATACTGGCGCTCGTGGTCGTAGTGCAGGCAGGGGATCACCGTAAGGGAGCAGGTAACACCGCCCTTCAGCCAACCCTCGCCATTGATCATCTGCGCATACTCCCCCACCGTCATGCCATGCACCAATGGCACCGGGTGCATGCCGACGAAACTCTCGTTGCCCTTCTTCAGCACCGGCCCATCCACGTAGAATCCGTTCGGGTTGGGACGGTCCAGCACCACCACGGCCTTGCCGTTCTCCGCTGCGGCCTCCATCACATAGTGCAGGGTGCTGATGTAAGTGTAGTAGCGCACGCCCACATCCTGGATATCGAAGACGAGCACATCCACATCCACCAACTGGGCGGCGGTTGGTTTCTTGTTGCTGCCATACAAGGAGACGAGCGGTAGTCCCGTGGCCTTGTCGCGCTGGTCCTTCACATGCTCGCCAGCATCCGCCTCGCCGCGGAAGCCGTGCTCCGGAGCGAAGACCTTGGTGATGTTCACCTGCAAGGCCAGCAAGGAATCCACGAGGTGCACCTGCCCGATGCGGCCGGTCTGGTTGGTGACGATGGCAACACGTTTCCCGAGGAGCTGCGGCAGGTAGGCATCCGTACGCTCGGCACCCACCACCACTGGTTCCTGCGCATTGTGCACCACCAGCACGGGTTGCGCCTCGGTGGAAGGCGAACCGCACCCGAGCAGCGCAACGGCGCACCCTATCTTCGCCAGCCCCGCCAGAAAAGCACCGCCACCCTTGGGTTTCGCACACTTCATCGCACGCCGCATCCTTTCCGACAAGGATCGCACGGACCGCATCTCGCGGCCCATCGTGGTGATCGCCATGGCGGGTATCGTACTGGGTATGGCGGTCATGATCGTCACGCTTGGTTTCACCTCCGGGTTCCAGGGCGAAGTTCGTGCTAAAGTCATCGGTGCCGGTGGTCACCTCCAGATCACCTCCTTGCGGCAGACCGACCCCAAGGAAACGCCGCGCATCCCCATCGCTCAAGCGTTCTATCCCTGGCTGGACACCGTACAGGGCGTTTCGCACATTCAGATATACGCCACCAAGCCGGGCATCATTGAGACCGACAACGACATCCAGGGCGTTGTTGTGAAAGGGGTCGGCAAGGACCATGATTGGACTTTCCTCAGAAGCCATCTGGTAAACGGGGGTATACCGGCCATCGGGGACAGCACGCGCCCCATCGACCTATTGCTGAGCAGCTACCACGCGGACCGCTTGCAGATCGGGCTGGATGACACCATCACGGTCTACCTGGTGAAAGGCCGCGACGATATCCGGCCCCGAAAATTCAGGATCTGCGGGATCTACAAGACCGGCTTGGAGCAGATCGACCACAACCTGGCCTACCTGGACATCGAGCACCTGCAACGCTTCTCGCAATGGGGCTTGAAGGCGGAGATCCTGGTGAGCGAGGTGATGGATGGGCACTATGTGGACATCGAAGCGCTTGCCCTGGGAGGTGACCGCGTATACCGCTACCAGTGGATCGGACGCGACTTGTATGGACCAGGTCCGCACCGGATCGATCTCCGGGACATGGAAAAAGCCGATGGCGATGGTCCACGCATAACACTGGTGGTCAGCGATGCCGACCATACCATACCGGATACGGCTTGGGTGCAATTCCCATCTGTGCAAAGCATCGGAACGGAAGAGTTGCAGTTAGTGCGAGGGGGCAGCGGGGGAAGCCACACCAAGTACTGCGGTGGTTTCGAGGTGGGCTTGGAACGCTACGAGGACCTCATGGCCATGGACGACCTCATCTACCAGGAGTACTTGGACCTCGGCTTGCGCTCGCTCAGCGCCCGCGACCGCTTCGGCGAGATCTTCGCCTGGCTGGAGCTATTGGACAAGAATGTGATCGTGGTGATCACCCTGATGGTGGTCGTGGCCATCATCAACATGACCTCGGCACTGCTCATCATCATCCTTGAGCGGACCAACATGATCGGTGTGATGAAGGCTTTGGGCAGCACCAACGGTACCATCCGCAGGATATTCCTGATCGACGCGGCATACCTGCTGGGCATCGGCATCCTGTTCGGCGACCTGCTGGGCATCGGGCTCTGCCTGCTCCAGCAACAATTCGGCATCATCCGCTTGCCGGTGGAGACCTATTACGTGGAACAAGTTCCCGTGGACCTCGTGTGGTCTTCCATCGCACTGCTGAACATCGGCACGCTGGCGGTGTGCCTTGCGGCCATGATCCTGCCGAGCATGCTGGTGGCGCGCATCTCCCCGGCCAAGGCCATCCGTTTCGAGTAGTCCCGCGCATGGAGGCCCTGCGGCTAACTTCGCGGCTCATCACTGCCGCACAACGCACCGGCATCCCATCTCCATGAAGATCCACGAGAACATCCTCAGCACCATCGGCAACACGCCCATGGTGAAACTCAACCGCATCGTAAAGGACCTGCCGTGCACCGTGCTGGCAAAAGTGGAAACCTTCAACCCTGGCAACAGCATCAAGGACCGCATGGCCCTGAAGATGATCGAGGATGCCGAGAAGGCCGGCCTGCTGAAGCCCGGGTACACCATCATCGAAGGTACCAGCGGCAACACGGGCATGGGCTTGGCGATCGCGGCCATCATCAAGGGCTACAAGTGCATCTTCACCACCACCGACAAGCAGAGCAAGGAGAAGGTGGACGCCCTCCGCGCATTCGGCGCCGAAGTGATCGTATGCCCCACCAACGTGGACCCCGAGGACCCGCGCAGCTACTACAGCGTGAGCAGCCGCTTGGTAAACGAAACGCCAAACAGCTGGAAGGCCAACCAGTACGACAACCTGAGCAACCGCCAAGCGCACTACGAGAGCACCGGGCCCGAGATCTGGGACCAGACCGATGGCAAGATCACGCACCTTGTGGTGGGTGTGGGCACCGGCGGCACCCTGTGCGGCACCGGTCGCTACCTCAAGGAGAAGAACCCGAACATCAAGCTCTGGGGCATCGACACCTACGGCTCCGTCTTCAAGAAACTGAAGGAGACGGGGATCTTCGACAAGAACGAGATCTACCCCTACATCACCGAAGGCATCGGTGAGGACTTCGTGCCACAGAACGTGGACATGGACCTCATCGACCACTTCGAGAAGGTGACCGACCGCGATGCCGCGATCTACACCCGTAAGGTGGTGAAGGACGAAGGCATCTTCGCAGGCAACAGCGCAGGTGCGGCCATGGCAGGCTTGATGCAGATGAAGCACCTACTGAAGCCCGAGGACTTGGTGGTGGTGATCTTCCATGACCATGGCACGCGCTACCTGGGCAAGATGTTCAACGACGACTGGATGCGCGAGCGCGGTTTCCTGGTGGAAGAGAAACCCACCGCCGGCGATCTCCTAAAGGGCAAGGAACTGCAGCTGCTGAGCGTGGAGGCGGACGAGCCCGTGCTGATGGCCATCGACAAGATGCGCGCCCACAACATCGACCAACTGCCCGTGTTCGAGGCCGGCAAGCCTGTGGGCACCATCACCGATGCTCGTTTGTTCGATGCCATTCTGGAGGATGCCGATGTGCGCACCCAGGCCGCCCGCGTGGTGATGGGCCCAGCCTTGCCCGTGTTGCCGTTGGATGCCACACTGGACGAAGTGGCGAAACGCCTGGGCAACGGCAGTCCGGCGGTGTTGGTAGACATGGGCCGTTCGCCGAGCGGAGTCGAGGCGTTCGGGATCCTGACGAAACAGGACATCATCGGGAAATTGCGGTAACCTGGTCACGATGCGGATCCTGACCGATCAGATGGGGCGAACGGTGGAACTGCCCGCCCTCCCCCAGCGCATCATCTCCCTCGTCCCATCCCAGACCGAGCTCCTCCACGACTTGGGCCTCGGCGATCGGGTCGTGGGCATCACCAAATTCTGCATCCATCCGGAGACCTGGTTCAAGACCAAACACCGCGTGGGTGGCACCAAGAAGGTGGACCTGGACAAGATCCGCGCGTTGAAGCCCGACCTGATCATCGGCAACAAGGAGGAGAACGAGCGCAAGGATATCGAAGCACTGGAAAAAGAATTTCCGGTGTGGATGAGCGACATCCGCGACCTGGACGGTGCCTTGGACATGATCCGGCGAGTGGGTGACGCCACCGGCACGATCGAGCAGGCAGCTGATCTTGCAACGCACATCGCAAAAAGCTTCGCGGCCATGCAGCCACGCGCGGAACCGCGTACCGTGGCCTACTTCATCTGGCGCGAACCCTACATGGTGGCTGGTCACGGAACGTTCATCAACGACATGCTGAAGCGCATGGGCCTGGAGAATGTGTTCGATGAAGGTGATGCGCGTTATCCCACGATCACCAACAAAGAACTCGCTGAGGCCGACCCGGAAGTGATCCTGCTGTCGTCAGAGCCCTATCCCTTCCGGGAGAAACACATCCTGGAGTTGAACATGATCTGCCCCGGAACACCGGTCCACATCGTGGATGGTGAGTTCTTCAGCTGGTACGGGAGCAGGCTCGAACGTTCACCCGGATACTTCAACGGTCTGCCGATCGTTTGAGCGGCCGGTGCGGGCCTGCTGGTGGCCCTACTTTTGCTGGCACCCTGCCCTTACAAATGACACGCCTGCTCGCCCTTGGCATTACGCTGCTCGTTCTGGTAACGAGCACTTGGGGCCAGCGCGTGGGCGTGGTGCTGAGCGGTGGCGGCGCGGTGGGGCTTACCCACATCGGCGTTCTGCAAGCCTTGGAGGAGAACGGTGTGCCGGTGGACTACATCGCTGGTAGCAGCATGGGCGCCTTGGTGGGTGCCATGTACGCCGCAGGCATCTCGCCCTGGGAAATGGAGGCGCTGTTCGCCTCGGAACTGTACACCATAATGGCGGAGGGTGGCGTGGAGCGCCAATTCCAGTACTACTTCAAGCAGGATGCTCCCGATGCATCCCTGATCAACCTGCGTTTCGGTCTGGACACCACCATCAGCACCTCGCTGCCTACCAACCTCCGGAGCCCCGTGCTACTCGATTTCGAGCAGATGCGTGGCTTCTCTCCCGCTGCAGCCCTGGCCGGGTATGACATGGACAGCCTGTTCGTTCCTTATCGCTGTGTGGCCTCGGACATCACCAACCAGCGAGCGGTGGTTTTCAGCAAAGGCGACCTGGCCCAGGCGGTTCGTGCCAGCATGAGCTATCCCTTCTATTTCAAGCCCATTCGCGTGGATGGCAACCTGATGATGGACGGCGGGCTGTACAACAACTTCCCGAGCGATGTGATGTATGGCGACTTCATGCCCGACTTCATCATTGGCAGCAACGTGGCCAACAACGCGCCCCCACCCAGCGAGGACGACCTGCTGAGCCAACTGCGCGCCATGATGCAGGGGCGCACGGACTATTCGGTGATCTGCGAGGAAGGCGTGATCATAGAGCCTGTGACCGCCACGAGCCTGTTCGATTTCGGGAGTTCAGGGACCACCATCGCCGATGGTTATCGAGCAGCCATGGACCGCATGCCGGAGATATTGGCCCACGTTCAGCGAAGGGTGCCAGCAACGCAAGTGGCAGCGCAACGCAAAGCGTTCAGGGCCCAGCAACCGCCCTTGGTGTTCGGCGATGTGCGCATACAAGGTTTGAACAAGGCCCGTACCCGTTTCGTGCGCCAAAGCCTGCTTCCGCGGGAGGGAGACCTCACCTTGGAAGCCCTGAAGCCCGCGTATTTCAGGCTCTATGCAGACAAGAACATCGCGCTACTATACCCCAAGGCCACCTATGTACCCGAGCGTGGCAACTACGATCTGGACCTGCTGGTGAAGCCCGAAAAAGATCTGGAGGTCCGCTTCGGAGGCATCTTCTCATCCCGCCCCATCAACACCGGCATGGTGGGACTCCGATACAACCTCTTCGGGCGCAGCTCCACCGCGTTGGAAGCCATGTCGTACTTCGGGAAATTCTATGCCAGTGGCCAGTTGAAGGCCAGGGTCCACCTCAGTACCGCGCTGCCCATTTACCTGGAGCCTGCTTTTACCTTGAACCGCTGGGACCATTTCCGCAGCTTCACGACCTTCTTCGATGAAGTGAAGCCTTCATTCGTAGTGATCCGAGAGACCTGGGCAGGTGTGAACGCGGGCCTCGGCTTGGGGAACAAAGGCCTGCTGAGACTGGATGTAAAAGGCGTGGAGACCAAGGACAAGTACTATCAAAGCGATGTGTTCTCGAGCGTGGATACGGCGGACGTTACCATGTTCCGCTTCCTTACCTCCGGCCTCATGTTGGAGCGGAATTCGCTGAACCGGAAACAGCACCCCAACACCGGAGAGCGGCTGTTCGCGGAACTACGTTACGTTTCCGGGAACGAGTTCACCGATCCGGGTTCCACACAAACGGGCACAGCGGATTTTGAGCAGGCCCATCAGTGGTTCCAAGCGAAGGTCAGCTTGGACAAGTACTTTCTGCCCAAGGGCGTGTTCCGTTTCGGCATGTTCGCCGAAGGCCTGGCAAGTAGCATGACCCGTTTCCAGAATTACACGGCCAGTGTCATTCGTGCGCCCGCCTTCCACCCCACCCCGGAAAGCGCCACTTGGTTCATTGAGGAGTTCCGGGCTCCCAACTACTTATCCGCAGGTTTACGCACCATCATGGCCGTAGCTCGCAACCGTTTCGATCTGCGCGTGGAGGCTTATGTGTTCCAACCCTACGAGCCATTCGTTCGCGGAGAATCCGACGGTACGGAGACCGCTGCATCGTTCACGCAGCGCTATTTCATCGGCTCGGGTTCGCTCATCTTCCAAAGTCCGGTAGGGCCGGTCTGGTTCAACCTCAGCTATTTCGATGGGCTTGCCGACCCATGGGTGGTAAGCCTGAACTTCGGATACATCCTCTTCAACCAGAAAGCCCAGCAGTAATGGCGCTGATCGACCACCCCTTCCTGGATCGTTATGTAGCAGCCACAGGCGACCCCGAGCGCTTGGAGCGCGGCCATGGAATGGACATGGCCATTTGGGAGCGCGTGGATGAACTGCTGCTGGACCTGCACCTGATAAGACACGGCTACGCCGAGGATGGCTACAGCCGCCATGTGGACCGTGAGTTGGACAGGCATTGCGCCGATGCCTCCGTAGCGCAGCGCATGAAGGACCTGCGGCTCTGACCACGCATCCATAAATGCGAAGAGCCCCCGATCCCGGAGGCTCTTCATCGTTCCATGATGATCGGATCAGGCTTGCGCCGTTGGCCCACCAAAATGCATGGGCACTTCCTGCACTTCGGAAATGGTGCCGTGCACGGATTCGAATTTGTTGATGTTGTCCGCCAAGGCACGCATCAGGCGCTTGGCATGCTGCGGCGTAAGCAGGATGCGTGAACGCACCTTGGCCTTGGGCACCCCCGGCATCACGCGCACGAAGTCCACAACGAACTCCGAATTGCTGTGCGTGATGATCGCGAGGTTGCTGTAGATGCCATCGGCCACCTCCTCACTGATCTCAATGTTCAGTTGGTTGGGGCGGGCTTGGTCCTTTGCGTCTGCCATGGTTCTTTCCTGATGAGCGACAGGGTGTAAGAGCCAAGTGGCGAGTGGACCCGAACATGGGCCACTCGCCACTCCTTACTCACATCCCGCTACTCGGGTTCTCATTCGGTCACTTCTTCAGTGGTTGCGCGCTGTTCCAGCATGCGCTCGTACTCCTCCTTGTTGGCCACCACGGTCTTTTGGTAAGCACGTGCACCGGTACCGGCAGGGATCAGGTGACCCACGATCACGTTCTCCTTCAGGCCTTTCAGGTGGTCTTCCTTGGCGTTCACGGCAGCCTCGTTCAACACCTTGGTGGTCTCCTGGAAGGAAGCCGCGCTGATGAAGCTCTCGGTCTGCAGCGATGCACGCGTGATACCCTGCAGCATGATGCGTGCGGTGGCCGGCTTGGCGAGGCGAGCCTCCACCAACTTGGCGTCGCGACGCTTCAGTCCGCTGTTCTCATCGCGCAGCTTGCGCATGGTCACGATCTGGCCTTCCTTCATGGTGGTGCTGTCGCCAGCTTCGGTAACTACCATCTTGTCGTAGATGTAGTCGTTCTCCTCCATGAAGTCCATCTTGTTGACCGCTTGGCGCTCCAGGAAACGGGTATCTCCCGGATCCTCGATCTCCACTTTGCGCATCATCTGGCGCACGATCACCTCGAAGTGCTTGTCGTTGATCTTCACACCCTGCATGCGGTACACCTCCTGCACCTCGTCCACCAGGTACTCCTGTACACGGGTCGGGCCTTGTATGTCGAGGATATCACCGGGGCTGATGGCACCATCGCTCAGCGGGGCACCGGCCTTGATGAAGTCGTTCTCCTGCACCAGGATGTGCTTGCTCAAGGGCACCAGGTAGGTCTTGCGCTCGCCGGTGCGGCTCTCCACGATGATCTCGCGGTTACCACGCTTGATCTTGCCGTAGGAGATGATGCCGTCGATCTCGCTCACCACAGCGGGGTTGCTGGGGTTACGCGCCTCGAACAGTTCGGTAACGCGGGGCAGACCACCGGTGATGTCACCACCCTTGCCGGAGCTGCGGGGGATCTTCACCAGTACATCACCTGCTTCCACTTTCTGGCCTTCCTTCACCATGATGTGTGCACCCACCGGCAGGCTGTAGCTCTTCAGCTCGTCCTTGCCCTTGAGGTCCATGATGCGGATGGTCGGGTTCTTACGCTTGTCGCGGCTCTCGATGATCACCTTCTCAGCGAAACCGGTCTGTTCGTCGATCTCCTCACGGTAGGTCGCGTTCTCCTCGATCGCTTCGAAGTCCAGCTTACCGGCGAATTCGGAGATGATCACAGCGTTGTAGGGGTCCCAGGTGCAGATCAGGTCGTTCTTGGCGATGGGTATACCGCCCTTCACGTACAGGTAAGCACCGTAAGGGATGTTGCTGGTGGTGAGCACGATACCGG
This sequence comes from Flavobacteriales bacterium, assembly GCA_019638115.1. Classification (GTDB taxonomy): domain Bacteria; phylum Bacteroidota; class Bacteroidia; order Flavobacteriales_F; family PHOS-HE28; genus PHOS-HE28. Next base: position 395,531 of record JAHBUK010000004.1, read on the forward strand.
TGTTGCTGTCCACGATGCGCATCTCCGTGCTGCGGCTGATGACCACTTCGGCGTCTTCGCCTTTGCGGTCTTTGCGCTTCACGGTACGCAGTTCGTCGATCTCCAACACACCGTCGTACTTGGCGCGCACTTCGCTGGCCTCGGTGATCTTACCGGCAACACCACCCACGTGGAAGGTACGCAGGGTAAGCTGGGTTCCAGGTTCACCGATGGACTGGGCAGCGATCACACCCACGGCTTCTCCGATCTGCACGAAGCGACCGGTGGCCAGGTTGCGACCGTAGCACTTGCCGCACACGCCTTGTTTCATTTCGCAGGTCAACACGCTGCGGATCTCCACTTCCTCGATGGGGCTCGAAGCGATGGCCGCTGCGATGTCCTCATTGATGGTCTCGCCGCTACGCACGATGAGCTCGCCGGTCTGCGGATGGAACACGTCGTGTACGCTGGTGCGGCCGAGCACACGGTCGTAGAGGGACTCCACGATCTCCTCGGCCTTCTTCAGAGCCGTGGCCACCAGACCACGCAGGGTTCCGCAGTCGTCAGCCGTAATGATCACGTCCTGGGCCACGTCCACCAAACGGCGGGTGAGGTAACCAGCGTCAGCCGTTTTCAGAGCGGTATCCGCCAGACCCTTACGGGCACCGTGGGTGGAGATGAAGTACTCCAGGATGGACAGACCCTCTTTGAAGTTCGAGAGGATCGGGTTCTCGATGATGTCCTGACCGCCGCCGCCGCCGCCTTTCTGGGGCTTGGCCATCAGACCACGCATACCGCTGAGCTGACGGATCTGCTCCTTGGAACCACGGGCGCCGCTGTCCATCATCATGTAGATGGAGTTGAAGCCTTGGCGATCGTTCTTGATGCGCTCCATCAAGGTGTAGGTCACCTTGCTGTTGGTGTGTGTCCAGATATCGATGGTCTGGTTGTAGCGCTCGTTGTTGGTGATCAGACCCATGTTGTAGTTGGACGTCACTTCGTCCACCTCGGCCTGGGCGGCCTTCACCAACTTCTCTTTCGCATCCGGAATGACCACATCATCCAGGTTGAAGCTCAGACCACCTTTGAAAGCGGTCATGAAGCCCAGTTCCTTGATATCGTCCAGGAACTGCGCAGCACGGGCAGTGCCGGTCTCCTTCACCACCTTGCCGATGATGTCACGGAGCGCCTTTTTGGTGAGCACTTCGTTGATGAAGCCCACCTCGTTGGGCACCACCTCGTTGAAGAGGGTGCGACCACAGGTGGTCTCGATCATTTGGGGTTTGCCATCGGCACCCACCCAGCGCAATTTGATCCAGGTGTGCAGTTCGAGACGCTTCTCGTTGAAAGCGATGATCACCTCCTCAGGGCTGTAGAAGGTCATGCCTTCACCCTTCATGGTGCGCTCCTCGTCGCTCTTACGGCCTTTGGTGATGTAGTACAGCCCAAGCACCATGTCCTGGCTGGGTACCGCAATGGGTGCACCGTTGGCCGGGTTCAGAATGTTGTGGCTGGCCAGCATCAGGAGCTGTGCTTCGAGGATGGCGGCATTGCCCAAGGGCAGGTGCACGGCCATCTGGTCACCGTCGAAGTCAGCGTTGAACGCGGTACAGACCAAGGGGTGAAGCTGAATGGCCTTACCCTCGATGAGCTTCGGCTGGAAAGCCTGGATACCCAAACGGTGCAGGGTCGGTGCACGGTTGAGGAGCACGGGGTGGCCCTTCAACACGTTCTCCAGAATGTCCCACACCACGGGTTCCTTCTTGTCCACGATCTTCTTGGCGCTCTTCACGGTCTTCACGATACCGCGCTCAATGAGCTTGCGGATGATGAAGGGCTTGAAAAGCTCTGCGGCCATGTTCTTGGGCAGACCGCACTCGTGCAATTTCAGTTCAGGCCCCACAACGATCACGGAACGTGCGCTGTAGTCCACGCGCTTACCGAGCAGGTTCTGGCGGAAGCGGCCCTGTTTGCCCTTGAGCGAATCGCTCAGTGACTTCAGAGGGCGGTTGCTTTCGCTCTTCACGGCGCTGCTCTTGCGGCTGTTGTCGAAGAGGCTGTCCACGGCCTCCTGCAACATGCGCTTCTCGTTGCGCAGGATCACCTCAGGTGCCTTGATCTCCATCAGGCGCTTCAGGCGGTTGTTGCGGATGATCACACGGCGGTAGAGGTCGTTCAGGTCGGAAGTGGCGAAACGGCCACCATCCAAAGGCACCAGCGGGCGCAGCTCGGGCGGGATCACCGGCACCACCTTCACCACCATCCACTCCGGACGGTTCACGCGGCGGCTGTTGGCGTCGCGGAAGGCCTCCACCACGTTCAGGCGCTTCAGGGCCTCGTTCTTACGCTGCTGGCTGGTCTCCGTATCGGCCTTGTGGCGCAGGTCGTAGCTCAAGCTGTCCAGGTCCAGGCGCTTCAGGAGGTCCTGCAGCGCATCGGCACCCATCTTGGCGATGAACTTGTTGGGATCGGAGTCGTCCAGGTACTGGTTGTCCTTGCCCTGGGCTTCCATGATGTCCAAATACTCCTCTTCCGTAAGGAAGTCGAGGTACTGAACAGCATTGCCCTCCTTGTTCACAGCGCTTCCGGCCTGGATCACCACATAACGTTCGTAGTAGATGATCTGGTCAAGCTTCTTGGTGGGGAGTCCCAGCAAGTAGCCGATCTTGTTCGGCAAGCTGCGGAAGTACCAGATGTGGGCCACGGGCACCACCAGTTGGATGTGACCCATGCGCTCGCGGCGCACTTTTTTCTCGGTGACCTCCACCCCGCAGCGATCGCAAACGATCCCTTTGTAGCGGATGCGCTTGTACTTGCCGCAATGGCATTCGAAGTCCTTCACAGGACCGAAAATGCGCTCGCAGAACAAGCCATCGCGCTCGGGCTTGTAGGTCCTGTAGTTGATCGTTTCAGGCTTGATCACCTCCCCGAAGCTGCGCTCGAGGATCTGCTCCGGGCTGGCCAGGCTGATGACGATCTTGTTGAAGTTGCTATTGAGCTTTACCTCCTTCTTCATGGCGTACTGTGCTATCCGTTCAACCTTCAGTTGCTCACCCGATCATCACTCCAAGGAAACGTCGAGTGCCAAGCCACGCAGTTCGTGGAGCAGCACGTTGAACGATTCGGGGATGCCCGGGGTGGGGAGGGGTTCGCCCTTCACGATGGCCTCGTAGGCCTTTGCGCGTCCGATCACGTCATCGCTCTTCACGGTGAGGATCTCTTGCAGGATGTTGGCGGCACCGAAGGCCTCCAACGCCCACACTTCCATTTCACCGAAGCGCTGACCACCGAACTGGGCCTTACCACCGAGCGGCTGCTGGGTAATGAGGCTGTAGGGGCCAATGGAACGTGCGTGCATCTTGTCATCGACCATGTGGGCCAGCTTGATCATGTAGATCACACCCACGGTGGCAGGCTGGTCGAAGCGTTCGCCGGTGCCACCATCGTAGAGGTAGCTGCGGCCATTGCGCGGCACGCCCGCCTCGTCGGTCTCGGCATCGATCTGCTCGTGCGTGGCACCGTCGAAGATCGGGGTGGCGTACTTGCGGCCCAGCTTCTTGCCGGCCCAGCCCAGTACGGTCTCGTAGATCTGGCCCAGGTTCATACGGCTCGGTACGCCCAGGGGGTTGAGCACGATGTCCACCGGTGTGCCATCCTCCAGGAAGGGCATGTCGGCATCGCGCACGATCTTGGCCACGATACCCTTGTTACCGTGACGGCCGGCCATCTTGTCGCCCACGGTCAGCTTGCGCTTGGCGGCCACATAGACCTTGGCCAGCTTGATGATGCCTGCGGGTAGTTCATCGCCGATGCTCACTTGGAACTTCTTGCGCTTGTACACCCCGCTGATATCGCCGTGGCGGATGTTGTAGTTGTGGATCAGTTCACGCACCAGGTCGTTCGTGTTCTTGTCCGCGGTCCACTCGGTGGGGTCCACGGTAATGAAATCGATGGCCTGGAGCACCTTCGGGCTGAACTTCACGCCCTTCTTGATCTGCTCCTCCTTGTACTTGTTGAACACGCCGTTGGAATTCTGACCACCCACCAACTGCATCATCTTCTCGATGAGCTCGTTCTTCAGGGTGCCCAGTTCCTTGTCGTACTCCTTGTCGATCTGCTCCAGGATGGCCTTCTCGTTGGTCTTGGCCTTCTTGTCCTTCACAGCGCGGCTGAAGAGCTTCTTGTCGATCACCACACCCTTGGTGCTGGGGGGAGCCTTCAAGGAAGCGTCCTTCACATCGCCGGCCTTGTCGCCGAAGATGGCACGGAGCAGCTTCTCCTCAGGGCTGGGGTCGGTCTCCCCTTTCGGCGTGATCTTGCCGATGAGGATATCACCTTCCTTGATCTCAGCCCCGATGCGGATCAGGCCGCTTTCATCCAGGTCGCGCGTGGCTTCCTCGGAAACGTTGGGGATGTCGGCGGTGAGTTCTTCCAAGCCACGCTTGGTGTCGCGCACCTCCATGTTGTACTCATCGATGTGGATCGAGGTGAAGATGTCTTCCGACGCAACACGCTCGCTGATCACGATGGCATCCTCGAAGTTGTACCCCTTCCAAGGCATGAAGGACACCAACAGGTTGCGCCCGATGGCCAATTCGCCATCGCGGGTGGAGTACCCTTCGCACATCACCTGGCCAGCGCTCACCTTGTCGCCCTTGCGCACGATGGGGCGCAGGTTCATGCAGGTGCTCTGGTTGGTCTTCAGGAACTTGGTGAGCTTGTATTCCTTGTCATCGCCCTCGAAGCTCACGATGCGCTCTTCGTCGCTGCGCTTGTACTCGATCACAATACGCTCGGAATCCACGTATTTCACCACGCCCTCGCCTTCCGCGGTGAGCAGCACACGGCTGTCGCGGGCAACAAGTTCTTCCAGGCCGGTACCCACCACAGGCGCTTCAGGACGCAACAGCGGCACGGCCTGACGCATCATGTTCGAGCCCATCAGCGCACGGTTGGCGTCATTGTGCTCCAAGAAGGGGATCAGGCTTGCTGCGATAGAGGCGATCTGGTTCGGCGCCACGTCCATCAGGTTCAGCTGGCCGGGCTCCACCACCGGGAAGTCGCCCATCAGACGGGCCTTCACACGGGTGGTCTGAAATTCGCCTTTGTCGTTCACCTTGGCGTTCGCCTGGGCGATCATCATGTTGTCCTCTTCCTCAGCGCTGAGGTACACGATCTCGGCCTTGGTGTCCACCTTGCCCTCCTTCACCGGGCGGTAAGGGGTCTCGATGAAACCGAGGCTGTTGATCTTCGAGTACACGCAGAGCGAGCTGATCAGACCGATGTTCGGTCCTTCAGGGGTCTCGATGGTGCAGAGGCGGCCGTAGTGCGTGTAGTGCACGTCACGGACTTCGAAACCAGCACGTTCGCGGCTCAGACCACCGGGTCCAAGGGCCGACATGCGGCGCTTGTGGGTGATCTCGGCCAGCGGGTTGGTCTGGTCCATGAACTGGCTCAACTGGTTCGTTCCGAAGAACGAGTTGATCACCGAGCTCAGGGTCTTGGCATTGATCAGGTCTGTGGGTGTGAACACCTCGTTGTCACGCACGTTCATGCGCTCGCGGATGGTGCGGGCCATACGGGCCAGACCCACGCCGAACTGGCTGTGCAACTGCTCGCCCACGGTACGTACGCGGCGGTTGCTCAAGTGGTCGATATCGTCCACATCGGCCTTGGAATTCACCAGCTCGATGAGGTACTTGATGATGAAGATGATGTCCTCCTTGGTGAGCACGCGCACGCTGAGCTCACTTTCCAGACCCAACTTCTTGTTGATGCGGTAGCGGCCCACCTCACCGAGGTCGTAGCGCTGCTCGCTGAAGAAGAGCTTGTCGATAACGCCGCGGGCCGTTTCCAGATCGGGTGGCTCGGCATTGCGCAACTGGCGGTAGATCACCTCCACGGCCTCCTTCTCGGAGTTGGAGGTATCCTTCTGCAAGGTGTTGTAGATCAGCGCGAAATCGGCTGCGTTCACATTCTCCTTGTGCAGGATGATGGTCTTCGCACCGCTGTCCACGATCTGCTCCACGTGGTGCTCCTCGATCACGGTCTCGCGGTCGATCAACACCTCGTTCCGCTCAATGCTCACCACTTCACCGGTGTCCTCGTCCACGAAATCCTCCACCCAGCTCTTCAGCACACGGGCGGCCAGCTTGCGGCCCACCATCTCTTTCATGGCGGCCTTGGTCACCTTCACCTCGTCCGCCAGGTCGAAGATGGACAGGATGTCCTTGTCGCTCTCGAAGCCGATGGCGCGGAGCAGGGTGGTGACCGGAAGCTTCTTCTTCCGATCGATGTAGGCGTACATGACGCCGTTGATGTCCGTTGCGAACTCGATCCAGCTGCCCTTGAAGGGGATGACACGGGCGCTGTAGAGTTTGGTACCGTTGGCGTGGCGGCTTTGGCCGAAGAACACGCCCGGGCTGCGGTGCAGCTGGGAAACGACCACGCGCTCAGCGCCGTTCACCACAAACGACCCTTTGGGGGTCATGTATGGGATCTGGCCCAAGTACACGTCCTGCACGATGGTCTCGAAGTCCTCGTGCTCGGGGTCGGTGCAATACAATTTCAGCTTTGCCTTCAGGGGCACGCTGTAGGTCAGCCCTCGCTCGATGCACTCATCGATGCTGTAGCGGGGCGGATCGATGAAATAATCGAGGAACTCGAGTACGAACTGGTTGCGCGTATCGGTGATCGGGAAGTTCTCCGAGAACACCTTGAAGAGGCCCTCGCTGATGCGGTCCTCGGGTAGGGTTTCGATCTGGAAGAACTCCTCGAAGCTCTTGAGCTGTATCTCGAGGAAATCCGGATAATCGGTGGATAGAGCGCTGGATCCGAAATTGATCCGCTTGCTCTTCTTGGGACTGGACTTCGCCTGGGCCATGGGGTGCGATTGTGAAGAACGGAAGTACCGAAGGAAATACCTGATCCGACTTGTCCACCTGCCTTTGTTGCCCGCTTGGATCTCAGTGGGCGGCAGGTCTGCCTTCAAAACGGCACAGCCGGAAAGGCCCGCCTTGGGGCCTTTCCGTGCTGCTGTACCGCAGACGCTTTGAGGATCTTACTTGACCTCAACTTCGGCGCCGGCTTCCGTCAGTTGCTGCTTCAGGCTCTCTGCGTCCTCCTTGGACACACCTTCCTTCAGCGGCTTGGGAGCACCGTCAACGAGGTCTTTGGCCTCCTTCAGTCCGAGACCGGTGAGTTCCTTCACCAGTTTCACGACGGCCAATTTGTTCTGGCCACCGGCTTTCAGGATCACGTCGAAGCTGGTCTTGGCTTCGGCCACTTCACCACCAGCAGCAGGGCCAGCGGCCACGGCTACGGCAGCAGCTGCCGGTTCGATCTTGTATTCGTCCTTGAGGTACTGGGCCAATTCGTTCACCTCTTTAACGGTGAGGCCTACGAGCTGATCGCCCAGGGCTTTGATGTCTGCCATTTTGAATGGGTGTTACTTGCGGTTGTGTTGAGAAGCTGTCGTGGAAGTGCGTAACGCGTTGTCGGTGCAGGGGTACGGTCCCCTTTACCGTTTGTAGGTCTTATCAGGCTGCCCGCTCTTCGAGGGCCTTCACCAGACCGGCGATCTTGTGACCGCCGCTGCCTTGAAGACCGCTGATAACGTTCTTCATCGGGCTCTGGAGCAGTGCAATGATGTCGCCGATGAGTTCCTCGCGACCCTTCAGGTTGCTGAGCATCACCAACTGGTCATCACCAACGAACACGGCCTCATCGATCCAGGCGCTTTTCAGGGCGGGCTTGGTGTCCTTCTTGCGGAAGTCCTTGATGAGCTTGGCCGGAGCGTTACCCTTCTCGGCGAAGAGGATCGAGGTCTGCCCTTTCAAGGTGGGCACGATGCCGCTGTAATCGCGGCCCTCGACACGCTCCATCGCTTTGCGGAGCAGGGTGTTCTTCACCACCTTCATGCGGATACCGGCCTTGTTGCAGGCGCGACGCAGGTTGCTGGTGGATTCGGCGTCCATGGACGAAGTGTCGGCCAGGTACAGCACGCCGGTGGCTTTGATCTCTTCGACCAGAACGTCGATCGCTTGGTCTTTCTCTTTACGGGTTGCCATTGTCGTGTGCTGTTTGATCAGACCGTTACGGTGCGGGTATCAACCTGCACGCCCGGGCTCATGGTACTGCTGATGCTGATGCTCTTGATGTAGGCGCCTTTGGCGGTGCTGGGCTTCAGCTTCACCAAGGTCTGGAGGAGTTCGTTGGCGTTCTCGCTCAACTTCTGTGCGTCGAAGGAGGCCTTGCCGATCACCGCGTGGATGATACCGGTCTTGTCCACCTTGAAATCGATCTTACCGGCCTTCACCTCGCGGGTGGCTTTGGCCACGTCCATGGTAACGGTACCGGTCTTGGGGTTCGGCATCAGGCCGCGGGGACCGAGCACACGGCCCAGGGCACCTACTTTGGCCATTACGGCAGGCGTGCAGATGATCACATCGATGCCCGTCCAACCGCCTTTGATCTTCTCGATGTAGTCATCGAGGCCGGCCATGTCGGCACCGGCTGCCAAGGCCTCCTCGCACTTGGCGGGATCGGCCAGCACCAGCACCTTCACGGTACGGCCGGTGCCGTGGGGCAGGCTCACGGTGCCACGCACCATTTCCGTGCTCTTCTTGGGGTCCACGCCGAGTCGCACGGCGATATCCACCGTTGCGTCGAACTTCGTGGTGCTCACCTGCTTCACGATCTGGGTCGCTTCCTGCAGGGAGTAGATCTTGCTGGCATCGAACTTGGCCAGGGCGTCTTTGCGCTTTTTCGTCAGGGTTGCCATGGCTGTCGCTTAAAAGGGTTTGTCACCGGTTACCGTTACACCCATGCTGCGAGCCGTTCCGGCCACCATGCTCATGGCGCTCTCCAAAGTGAAGCAGTTCAGGTCGGGCATCTTGTCCTCGGCAATGGCTTTCACCTGGTCCCAAGAGATGCTACCCACCTTTTTGCTGTGCGGCGTACCGCTACCGCCCTTGATCTTGGCCGCATCGATGATCTGCACGGCTGCGGGCGGGGTCTTGATGATGAAGTCGAAGGACTTGTCGGCATAAACGGTGATCACCACGGGCAACACCTTACCGGCCTTGTCCTGGGTACGTCCGTTGAACTGCTTGCAGAAGTCCATGATGTTCACCCCCTTGGCACCCAGAGCGGGACCGATGGGGGGCGAAGGGTTGGCCGCTCCGCCTTTTACTTGGAGCTTGATGAGGCCTGCGATCTCCTTTGCCATTTGTCTGTGGTTGTGTCCTGGTTAACGTCCACTGCTCGCGGACTCGGACTGGTTTACTTGTTGGTTCGTGTGGTGTGCAAATGGTCAGAGTTCCTTCTCCACCTGCATGAAGCTGAGCTCCAGCGGGGTCTTGCGACCGAAGATCTTCACCATCACCTTGAGTTTCTTCTTCTCCTCGTTGATCTCCTCGATCACGCCGGTGAAGCCATTGAACGGGCCATCGATGACCTTCACGGCCTCGCCCATGTGGTAAGGGTTGTGGTTGGTAGCATCGGCATCGGCCAACTCGTCCACGGTACCCAAAATGCGGTTCACTTCGCTCTGGCGCAAGGGCACCGGCTCCCCTCCTTTCTCAGCCCCCAGGAACCCGATCACGTTGGGCAGGTTCTTGATGCTGTGTGCGATCTCGCCGGTCAGGTCGGCTTCCATCAGCACGTATCCGGGGAAGAAGTTGCGCTCCTTGCTCACCTTCTTACCATCGCGGATCTGGAAGAACTTCTCCATCGGGATCAACACCTGAGCGATGCGACCACCCATGGCGGAACGCGAAACCTCCAGGTCGATCAATTCCTTGACCTTCTTCTCCTTACCGGAAATAGCCCGGATCACATACCACTTCTTGGATGCGTCGGCCATCTTCAGGCGATGAATTTGTAGATGAAGCCCAACAGCCCTTTCCAAGGGTTGGAATCGCCCATGTTCTGCACCCCGAAGATGTAGTCCATGAGGAAAATGATGAACGAAACGATAAGGGCCGCGACCAACACCACGATGGCGCTGCTCTGCAGCTCCTTCCAGGTGGGCCAGGAAACCTTGTGTACGAGCTCGTTGTAGCTCTCGCTGAGGTATGTCTTGAAGCTTGCCACGTTGATCGTTCGCTTTGGCACGGGTGGCAGGAATCGAACCCGCAGCCTAAGGTTTTGGAGACCTTCGCTCTACCAATTGAGCTACACCCGTAGAGGTCCTACTCTGCTCTCTCCTATCGGCGGCGAAGGCCGACCCCGTTGAAGGGGTCGGCCCTGCCACCAATGTTATCAGGTAATTACTTGATGATCTCGGTCACCTGGCCGGCACCCACGGTACGTCCACCCTCACGGATGGCGAAACGCAAGCCCTTGTCCATGGCGATCGGAACGATCAGCTTCACGGTGATCGTCACGTTGTCACCAGGCATGATCATCTCACGACCAGCCTCCATGGTGATCTCACCCGTCACGTCGGTCGTGCGGAAGTAGAACTGGGGACGGTACTTGTTGTGGAAAGGAGTGTGGCGACCGCCTTCCTCTTTCTTCAACACGTAGATCTCACCTTTGAACTCGGTGTGCGGGGTGATGCTACCAGGAGCAGCGATCACCATACCGCGACGGATCTGGGTCTTTTCAATACCACGGAGCAGAAGGCCGCAGTTGTCACCAGCTTCGCCGCGATCGAGCAGCTTGCGGAACATCTCAACACCGGTGCAGGTGCTGTTCATCTTCTCCTCCTGCATACCGATGATCTCCACGTTGTCGCCCACCTTCACCACGCCGGTCTCGATACGACCGGTAGCCACGGTACCGCGGCCGGTGATGGAGAACACGTCCTCCACGCTCATCAGGAATGGCTTGTCGACCTCACGGGGAGGAACAGGGATCCAGGTGTCAACAGCATCCATCAGTTGCATGATGGTGTCCACCCACTTCTCTTCGCCGTTCAATCCGCCCAGAGCGCTACCGCGCACCACGGGGGTGTTGTCGCCGTCGTATTCGTAGAAGGAGAGCAGTTCGCGGATCTCCATTTCCACGAGGTCGAGCAACTCGGGGTCGTCGACCATGTCCACCTTGTTCATGAACACCACCAGGCGGGGTACGCCTACCTGACGGCCGAGCAGGATGTGCTCGCGGGTCTGGGGCATGGGTCCATCAGTGGCAGCGCACACCAGGATGGCGCCGTCCATCTGAGCAGCACCGGTAACCATGTTCTTCACATAGTCAGCGTGGCCGGGGCAGTCAACGTGGGCGTAGTGACGGTTGGCCGTCTGGTACTCCACGTGAGCGGTATTGATGGTGATACCGCGCTCCTTTTCCTCGGGTGCGTTATCGATGGAGTCGAAGCTGCGTGCTTCGGACAAGCCCTTGTCAGCAAGGACCTTGGTGATGGCCGCGGTCAACGTGGTCTTACCATGGTCAACGTGACCGATGGTGCCGATGTTGACGTGCGGCTTGGTGCGTACGAAAGTCTCCTTTGCCATTGTCGTTCGGTCGTTAGTGGTTCTTCGTTGTAATGGATCGGTCCTTGATCTTACTGTACTTGGCCTGCCCGGATCGCTCCGGACTGTGAACTCGAGCTGCTTGCGCTGCTGGAGCCTTTGCCGGGAATTGAACCCGGGACCTCTTCCTTACCAAGGAAGTGCTCTACCTCTGAGCTACAAAGGCTTCTGTGCCTGGGCAACCGGCCTTGTTGAAGGACCGGTTGCTTTGACTTTTCTTTTGGTGGAGCGGGAGACGAGACTCGAACCCGCGACGTTCAGCTTGGAAGGCTGATGCTCTACCAACTGAGCTACTCCCGCATTTTGCCGGTCTTGGATCGTTGTTCTTCATTGGAAGACCCATGCCTGGAAGCGACATGGACCTGTTCCGAAGGTTTGTGGTGGGGAGAGCAGGATTCGAACCTACGAAGTCGTAAGACAGCAGATTTACAGTCTGCCCCCGTTGGCCACTTGGGTATCTCCCCCTTTTGATCGGCTCTCGGAGCCAATGAAGGGACTCGAACCCCCGACCGGCTGATTACAAATCAGCTGCTCTACCAGCTGAGCTACATTGGCCTGTACAGCAAGGAAAAGAACGCTCTTTTCTACCCTTTTTCGACCGCAAGGGTCGGAATTGGGCCTGCAAATGTAACAAGAAACCGATCCCCACCAAATAGTCGGGGCCACGATGTTGATCGTGGCCCCGAAAGTCTTTCCGGAACTGCCCATCCGGTGGGGTCAACTTGGCTTAAGATGCTTCGCGCAGGCGCTCCTTGGTCCGTTCAACCTGGCTGCGCAAGGCTTCCACCGCTGTGGAAGCCGCCTCCTCGAAGGTCTTGCCCTGGCGCTTGGCGAAGTGCTCGCGCCCCGGAACGGTCAGGCGGATATCCACCACCTTGTTCTGGCGGTTCTCGCCGTCATGCTCCAAACGGAGAAAGACATCCGCTGCAACTATGTTATCGTGGAACTGGGTGAGCTTGACCAGCTTCTCCTTCAAGTAGGTCAACAACTTCACATCGGCGTCGAAATGGATGGACTGTACGTTGATGTTCATGGCTTGTTGGTATGCGTTCGTATGCGTTGGATCCGCCTCAGCCCCCTCCTCTTGGGTGGGCCTGGGCATGTACTTTTCTTAGTTTTTCCACGGTGTTGTGGGTGTACACCTGCGTGGCCGCCAGCCCGGCATGACCAAGCAGTTCCTTCACTGCGTTGAGGTCGGCTCCTTGTTCGAGCATGTGGGTGGCGAAGGTGTGGCGCAGCACGTGCGGACTTCTTTTTTCCTGCGAGGTGACCCCACTAAGGTAATGCACTACGAGCCGTTGTACGACACGCCGCGAAAGCGGTTTCCCCGAAGTGCCCACCAACAGGGCCTCCTGTGTGCCGGGGGCGGAGAACAGCGCGGCCCGGGCCTGCAGGTAGCCTTGTAACTGGGATACCAGTCCATCGCTCAAGGGCAGGATGCGCTCCTTGTTCCGCTTGCCAAGTACGCGGAGGGTCCCCGCTCGCAAGTCAGCATCCCCTACTTGCAGGCCCAGTAGTTCCGCCAAGCGCATGCCGGTACCGTAGAACAACTCCAATACGGTCCGCTCCACGGTTCCCTTGAAACCTTCGGGCCAGGCCAGGTCATCGAACATGCGCTCCATGCGCCGCTGGTCCACGAACTCGGGCAGGCGTTTCGGGGTCTTGGGCGGCTCTATCAGGGCCGTCGGTTCCACGGCAATGGTGTCGGTAAGCCGAGCAAAGCGGTAGAACCCGCGCAAGGCACTGAGCTTCCGGTTTACCGAACGGGCGCTCACCCCGGCCTCCATCAGGCTCATCATCCAGGATCGGATGAGTTTATCACCGGCCTGCTCAATGGGCCCTGGAGCGATGGTATCCACGAATGCCGCGAACTGCACCAGGTCCCTGCGGTATGCGGAGACCGTGTGGGCACTGCAGCGTTTCTCGAAGGCCAGGTGGTCCAGGTAGCGTTCCAGCAACATGAAAAGCAAAGAAGGCGAAAAGCCCTTTCGGACCTTTCGCCTTCTCAACGTGAAGCGTTAACGGACTATTGTTCGTCCGTTTGCAGACCGAGCTTGTAGGCAGCACGAATCATCTCCTTCCGGCGAACGACCGAGGGCTTGATGAACGCCTGACGGCGGCGCAACTGGCGCATCGTCTGGGTGCGCTCGAATTTCTTCTTGAACTTCTTGAGCGCCTTGTCGATGCTCTCGCCTTCCTTGACCGGGATAATCAGCATGGTCTTGTTTCTTCTTTCGGGGCGGCAAAGATAATGGGAAGATCGAATGATGCAAGCCCTTCGAAAAGGTTCTTCTCAACCTCCCCCAACTCCCCTACCCCTTCAGCACGTTCCGGCTGATCACCAGCTTCTGGATCTCGCTGGTTCCTTCGCCGATGGTGCAGAGCTTGCTGTCGCGGTAGAACTTCTCCACGGGGAAATCCTTGGTGTAGCCGTAGCCACCGAAGATCTGCACGGCCTCGTTGCTGGCCCACACGGCCACTTCGCTGGCGTAGTACTTGGCCATGGCGCTTTCGGTGGTCATCTTCTTGCCGCGGTTCTTCAGGTCGGCGGCCTGCAGGGTGAGCAGTTCGGCGGCCTCGATGCGGGTGGCCATGTCGGCCAGCTTGAAGGCGATGGCCTGGAAGTTGGCGATCGGCTGACCGAACTGTTCGCGCTCCTTGGCGTACTTCACGCTGGCGTCGTAGGCGCCCTTGGCAATGCCGAGGCTGAGCGCGGCGATGCTGATGCGGCCGCCGTCCAGGATCTTCATGGCCTGCTGGAAGCCCTCGCCCACCTGGCCCAGGATGTTCTCCTCGGGCACGCGGCAATTCTCAAAGATCACCTCGGCGGTCTCGCTGGCGCGCATGCCCAGTTTGTTCTCCTTCTTGCCGGCCTTCAGACCGGGGGTGCCGCGCTCGATCACGAAGGCGGTCATGCCCTTGCTGTCCAGCAGCTCGCCGGTGCGCACGATGGCCACCACCACATCACTGCTGATGCCGTGTGTGATCCAGCACTTGGTGCCGTTGATCACCCATTCGTTGCCCTCCTTGCGGGCGGTGCACTTCATGCGCATGGCATCGCTGCCGGTGTTGGGCTCGGTAAGCGCCCAGGCACCCAACCACTCGCCGGTGGCCAGCTTGGTGAGCCACTTCTTCTTCTGCTCGGCATTGCCGAAGTCCTTGATGTGGCCGGTGCACAGGCTGTTGTGCGCTGCCACACTGAGGCCGACACTGCCGCAGATGCGGGCCGTCTCCACAATGGTGGTGATGTACTCGAAATAGCTGAGGCCGGCGCCGCCGTATTCCTCGGGCACGAGCACGCCAAGCATGCCGTTGGGGCCGAAGTGCTTCTTGAAGAGGTCCACCGGCATGTGCTGGGCCTCGTCCCAATCCATCACGTTCGGACGGAGTTCGCGTTCACAGAGGTCGCGCACGGCCTGCGCGATCATGATCTGACTTTCGGTGGTGGTGAATTCCATGGGTCTTCAATAGGTTACCAGGCGGAGGATGTCGGAGCCATAAGGCCTCAAGCGTTCAACCCCGCCCAATTGGGAAAGTTCGATGAGAAAACTGAAACCGGCCACCTGCGCCCCTTGGGAGCGGATCAGCTCGGCCGTTGCGGCCGCAGTGCCACCGGTGGCCAACAGGTCGTCGTGCACCAGCACGTTCATACCGGGGCGCAGCACATCCTCGTGCATCTCGATCTCAGCGCTGCCGTACTCCAGGTCGTACTTGTAGCTCACCGTCCGGTAGGGCAGTTTGCCCTTCTTGCGCACGGTAACGAATGGCACTTGCAGTTCCAGCGCGAGTGGCATACCGAAGAGGAAACCGCGGCTCTCGATGCCTGCAATGGCATCGATGGGCCTGTTCTTCAGGGCCTCCACGAAACCGAGCACGGCGGCTTTACTTAACGCAGGATCCTCCATCACCGGGGTGATGTCGCGGAACAGGATGCCGGGTTTGGGAAAATCCGGCACGTCGCGGATGGCCGCTTTCAATCGAAGTTCGAGGTCGCTCACTCCAAGCTGAGGTAGGGCGCAAGTTTACGGAAGACCGCCTCATCGATCAGGACACAACCCATGATATCCTCGCGGCTTTTGAACGGCCCATGGTGCTGTCGATATGCGATCAGAGGCTTGGCCAGCTTCCAGCGCACGTAAGGATGTGCGGCGAGTTCCTCCACAGTGCAGGTATTTATCGGTATGCGGCGTATGGCCAGAGTATCCACCACCAGCAGCTCCTTCAGCCGGACCAGCGCATCGGGTTTGTCCTTGAGCACATACACCTCCTCCAGTTGCTCCAAGCTGTGGAAACCACCCAGGCCGTCCCTGTATTTGAGGATGCCTTTAGCGAATGACGGCCCGATACCGGGCAAAGCCACCAGTTGCAAGGAATCCGCGGTGTTCACTTCCAGCTTCCGGAAAGGGCTGCGTTCGCTTCGCGGAAACTCCGTGCGAGGCTGGTTGCTTGGCCATTCCTTGCGTTCCGTTGGATACCGTTCGCGCTTGGCTCTGGGGGGCAGTGAATCCGGTAGCAGGATGTAAGGTTCCAGGCGCTCGTACTGCCCCGGCAGAATGCTGTACATCTTGGCCAGATCACGCTTCACCCGGAAACGGCCGCCCTTGTTCAGGTAGCGTTCGATCCCGTCCACTTGCCGATCGGTGAAACCCAAGGCCTTCCAGTCGGCGCGTTCGATGCTGTTGGGGTCGAAAGGGAATGGCTCCTTGAGCAGGGTATCGGCATCAATGGCGGCCGCTCGTTCCGACACCCAGCGCTCCATCTCCTCCCTCAGTGCCGTGGTGTCCGGCAAGCTTGGCTGGAATACCCAGTTGCGCAAGGCCACCCAAATGGAGAGCGACACCAAGATCACGAGCAGGACCGCGTTCCCCCGGCGCTCACCGGTATGCAGGTGCACGAAGTCCTTCAATTGCTCACGCAGTGGCTTAAGCGGGAGCTGGCGCTTCATGGTGTGGGTCCGATGCTGATGACGACGCCGCTCAGGGGGTATCGTTGTCGTTCTCCACGTAGCTATCCGGCTCGGGGCGCTTAGGCGTGGTGAGCACACGGTAGTAGAAATAGCCCACGCAGCAGATCACGACCAGCTGCACGGAGACCATCAGGATAAGGGCGCTGGAGTTCATGCTTTGGTGTTGTTGCCCTTCAGGCGTTTCAGGCCGGCCACATAGACCAGGGCGCACAGGCCGAGGAATGTGAGCGTGAGCAGCACGCGGGCCAGGTTGATGTAAAAGCGGCGGTCCTGCAGCTTCGCCAATTGCGCTTGGTCAGTGGCCGCAGCGATCTGTTTGTTCAAACCGCTGTTGGCCACCATCTGCACCAGGGAGGAATCGTCCAACGGCCAGCCGGCACCGGAGAAAAGCCCCGCCATGGCCGCCTGCCAATCGTTGCCCAAAGGCGTGAACAACGAACCCAGGAACACGAAGGTGAGCAGCGCCGGCGTGATGTACTTGATGATGAACTTGTACACCCCCGGAAGCTTGATGTCCGAACCGCGCTTCAACTCGTCCCAGCCTTTGTGGATACCGAAGATCCATGCAAAGAGGATGGTCTCGGCCAGAGCGAAGACCACCAGGCTTACAGTGCCGGCCCAGTAATCGTACTCATCGAACACACCGTGCTGGTAGAAGAACACCGTGGGCAGACCGAGCGCCAACACGAGCAACCCGAAGGTGACAGCGCCTTTGCGTCGCCCCCAGCCGAACTCATCGCGCATGAAGCCCATCCAAGGCGTGCCCATTGCAAGCGAGGAGGTGATGCCCGCGAAGAACAGCAGGCCGAACCACATGACACCGGCCATGGCACTGAGGAACGGCCCCCACTTCTCGAACAAGTAGGGCATGGTCTGGAAGGCCATACCGAATCCCGCATTCTCCTTTACCCAATCCAGGCCGAGGTAACCGGCGGCGATGGGGATCACGATCATGCTGCCGAGCACCACTTCCACGAACTCGTTGGTGAATCCGCTGGTGACGGCGTTCAGTGCGATGTCGTCCTTGCTCCGCACATAGGCCGCATAACAATGGATGGTGCCCATGCCCACGCTGAGCGTGAAGAATATCTGCCCGGCAGCGGCCAGCCATACCTTGGGGTTGCTGAGGCTGTCGAACTGCGGGGTCCAGAGGAAGTTGAGTCCATCCCAAGCACTGGCATTGGGCACTTCGGCACTGGCTCCACTGGTGCCCAGGCTCAGTCCACGCACCGCTAGGAACACCCCGAAGAGGATGAGCAGGGGCATGCCGATCTGGGCGGCACGCTCCACGCCGCGTAAGCCTCTGGAGAGGATGAAAGTGTTCAAGGCCAAACACAGCACATAGAAGATCACGGCCTCATAAGGCAGGCCCGAATGGCTCTTGCCGATGTCCACATAATCCTTGAAGAACTGGGCCACCTCGCTTTGGCTGAGCCCGTTGAACGTGCCTGCGATGCTGTGCCACACGTAGCTCATGGTCCAGCTTTCGATGTAGCAGTAGTAAGCCGCCACGGCGATGTTGGTGAAGATGCCGAACACGCCGAAGTACTTCCAGAAGGCGCGCTTGGTCATATTGTCCAGGATGAAGGGCGTGCTGTGGTTGCCGGTGCGGCCACCATAGCGGCCCATGCTCCACTCGATCCAGAGCAAGGGTATGCCCATCAAGAGGAAACAGACCAGATAAGGGATGATGAAGGCCCCGCCCCCATTGTTGACGGCCTGCACTGGGAAGCGCAGGAAATTGCCAAGGCCCACTGCATTCCCGGCCATGGCCAGGATCAATCCCACTCTGGTGCCCCAGGCCTCTTTCTGTGTCAACGACATGTGTTCGGATTAGCGGTGGGCCAAGATAACCGTTGAAGCTAATCGCGGGAAGGTGAGTTGACCTGCTGCGTCAATGCCACAGGGAACCCGACCAACGGGCCTGCAATTGCCGCAGGCCGCCTTTCGTGTCCGATAGGTATCGGACCTTGTTCCTCGACGAAATGCACAACCCTTCAACGGGAGTTGTCACCGGGACGAGTGCGGCTTGCTGCAAGAACATGTTGGCAGCATGTGCTTTTCAGTCATTTTTAATTCCTTCCCAATCTTCAATAAGGTCATCCCATGCCTTCTTTGATTGCGGTCTAAGCCACCTGTCAAACCCTTTGTAGTAATCCACATTATGCCATCCTCCAACATTCTGTATACCCTCAAAAAGTCCTACTACAATTAATTCTTGAGTTGACCTATCGCCATTACTAAGTAAAACTTCCGCCGATTCAAAGAACCTATCAAAGCACGCTGTTTCATTGGACTTAAACTTCCAAACTATAAATTGAGCAAAATTTCCAATATCAAGATATACCAATCTATCGTTCTTTAGCGAAAGAGTTTTGTATGAATCAAGTAAATAATTGTTATAGTTAGCCTTAATATCAGGGCATGAATTCGCCAATATAATTATGCATTCCGATTGGTCTATATTCATTTTATTCAATAATATGCCTATTTCTTCAAGCTCAACAGTGTCTGGGGTGTATATAGTCCTGTAGCGTGGGACCAAATCCTCGTCAGTCACATTGCCCATAGCACGCTTAATATCTTCCCGTGAAAATTGCCCTTCGTCACCCATACTGGTGCTACATCCACACAATGAAAGCGTTATCAGCACTGATATTATTGGCCGTCTCGCAGTCATTCTAGCATTGCCTCCAACGGGCCTGCGCTCGTCGCAGGCCGCCTTTCGTAATCTTGTTCCTGGACGAAGTGTTCATCGCTTCAACGGGAGTTGTCACCGGGACGAGGGCGGCTTGCGGCAAGCGCATATTAGCAAACGTTACCTTTTCTCTTCCACCAATATTCTGGACACGAATTTGTTTTCTTGCTCAGTAAGCATTATAGCTTCCATCTTTAAATTAGGGTCCGGCATATACCAAGAAAATTGAGAAAAGTATTCATTAAGGTCGGAGCTGTTAAAGGCGTAGCCATGTTGCGCATAAATTGTATTGCGCAAGAGTCGTAGTTCCTCTTTGGTATATTCCATGGATAAGGTCATGTCACCAATTGAAATGATTTCGCCACTACGAATCTGGTTATAATAGAGTGGCCAAATATTAAAGGAGTACTGACTTACGATTCCAAACTCAAGGTTTTCTGCTGGCTTGAAGTCTGTAACCTTGATCTGAAGTTGGCCACTAAGCACCCGGACCATTCTGTTATCGCCTTTGTCGACCAGCGTGAACCTATCATCGGTGACCTTGCCAGTACCGATCATTGACCACTCTGCCGCCTGACCGAAAATATCACTAACGTAGAAATATTGGTTGGGACCCATGTCGATGTTGATCGTCAGGTGCTTTATCATTCCACCTGCCCATTTCGCACCAGTTGTCAGAATGTAATTGTAAAACTGGTCAATTGCGACGTTATTACTTGCCGGAAAACTATAGCTGTGGTTTATCCGATTCAGCCCGGGCTTGAAGGTGATTTCAAACAAGAAGACAAAGACCCCTCGTTCGAACTGAGAAAAATGCAAGTCCCCAGGGTCGTTTAATTCACAATCCTCACACTCCGAAACTTTCAGCGCATAAGGAAGGATACGTTCGTTTTGAACGATAGTAAAATCTTTTATTTGATTCAGGTTGCTTAACGAATTAGAAACATCACCTCCGGCTGATGGTGCTTGGAAGCCAACAGATAATGTTCTATTCATATTCTCTGGGTTGTTAAACTCAAATTGTATGTCAACATAAGCAATCCTATCCCTCACCGTGAATGACAAAATCTCTTGTTCCAATGAAACTGTTGTTTCGCGGATTGGATAGATCACGCTTCCCTTGGTCAGATAGACACCATCGTTTCCAAAGATGGATGTCGTCATGATTAGCTTTATAATTATCCAAGGAATAGCTTTCATTTTTTAATGTTTGCTAACGTAGGGTTGCCGAAGATCTTCTTCTATTTCCGCTATGGCTGTTCTACGCGATCGTCGCACTATTCACTATTGCGGGTGGTAAAGCGAAGGTTTTGACAGGATTTTAGTCAAAATCGACTCCATGCACTGAACTCTTCCTGGTCGGCGGAGAACGATCCACATGGCTTCCACGAACGTAACTGCTTGGTGGCAATATTCCAAGGCTTATTGAACGAATGCCAGGGTGAGTAGGTCAGGGGCGTACGACCAACTGTTTTTCCAAGATGGCCAAACCCTCCTCAAAACCACGCGATGCATAACCCAGGTCGTTCCGGGCTTTGTCCAGAATGAACCCCGTACGGGGCGGACGCTTTGCCGGTTGGCCGAGGCTGTCGCTCTTGATGGGCGAGACCACAGAGGTATCCAGCCCGAAAAACTTGCCGACCCGGTACACCAGTTCCAGGATGCTCATGCCATCGGGACCGCTTAGGTGGTAGATGCCCGTTGCCCCACGCTTGGCAATGCGGATGCAGCCATCGGCCAGGTCCTCGGCCAGTGTGGGCATTCGCCATTGGTCATCCACCACGGTGATGGGCTGGCCTTTCTCCAACGCGGACTTGGCCCATAGCACCACGTTGCTGCGACTGAGCCCCTGCGCGATGCCATACACGATGATGGTGCGTGCAATGGCCCAGCGCTCAAGCCCGGAGCGCATCACCAGATGCTCAGCTTCCAGCTTGCTTTGGCCGTAGATGCTGAGTGGGGCTGCTTGGTCCTCCTCTTTGTAGGGGCCGTTCAGCCCATCGAAGATGAAGTCCGTGCTGAGCAGGATGAAGTGGCTGCCAAGCGCCTTGGCCGCTTCCACCAAATTGGCGGTGGCCTTCACGTTCTGCAACTGGCAGGCTTCGGGGTCCAATTCACAGGCGTCCACGTTGGTCATGGCCGCGGTGTGGATCACCACCTCCGGCTGCGAGTCCTGGAAGACCTGCTGCACTTGTTGCGCATCGGTGATGTCCAATGCGTGGTAGCGATCGCCCAAGGGTTGCGGGGTTCGGTCGGCACCTCGGCTGGTGGCGATCAAGGCTACTTCCGGATCGTTGCGGAGTGCGGAAACAAGCTTTTGGCCCAGCAGGCCATTGCTACCGGTGATGAGGATGCGCATGGGCCGACGAAACTACACGCCAGCACTGAAAAGAAGTCCTGCCAGGTCCGTCCTTCAGAGTTCCCAAACGGTGCTCCGCTTGCGGAAGGGCTGCTTGATGCGCTCTTTGTGCTTCAGCACGAAGGCCATGACCAAGTACACCACCAGATGTACACCGGCGGTAACGAAGCTGAGGTAGATGAAGCTGAGCCGGACCTGTTCGGCCTTTATGTTGAGCTTTTCAGCCCACCAATCGCACACCCCGAAGGCCTGCTGCTCGAACAGTGTCTTGATGCGGTCGATCATTGGGGGGGAGGCAATTGCTTCCGGCTACTCCTTGACGGTCTTCCGGAGCAGTTGGTTGCCGATGGCGCAAGATAAGCAGCGGCGCTCGGCACAATAGCGTTGCTTCAGTTCGATCAGCGATTGCCCGCGCGCGGCACTGTCGGCAACAAAGCCCAAGTCTGCCCACTGGTCCAACAGCTGGTTCTTTTCCGGAGGAAGTTGTTCCAGCAATCCCATGGCACGTGAGCGCATATCGCTGCGCCCCTGGATACGGCCCAAAGCGAAGAGTGCGGGAACGATGGCATTGATGATGAGGTGATCGGTACCCACGCGCCCCAAGCGTTTGGCCTGCGCGGTGCTGGGGCGGTCGAACTGGTAATGATCGGTCCAGTAGGGGCTTGCCAGCACCTCCAACTCGCTGCGCAACAGCCGCAGATCATCCTGCTCCAAGAGGTCGGTGAAGGAACCATCGCAACGCATCAGCAACTGGGCGAACTGGGCGATCCGTACCGTGGGGAAATTGACCGGACGCATGCGCCCGAACTTCCAGGCGGCCACGGGCATGGGGCGTAGATCGTGCATCAAGGCAAGCAGGTCATATTCCTGTTGGAGCGATCGCGGGTATTCATCCACATGGTCCACCTGCAGGAGCCCGGCCTGCCCGAAGAGCAGAGCTTCCATGCGGAGCGCATCGTCCCGGTACTTCAACAAGAGCTTCAGCGGCAGGGCGTGGGCGAGCATGGCGAAGGGTTCCGCGTTCACCTGCAGGCCGAAGGCACGCGCCAGCATGTGGTAGAGCGTGGCAGCAGGGTCATTGCCCAGTTGGCGATAGAGCGCTTCCACGTAGGCGGTCTTGCGCTCCAAGCGTTCGATGAGCAGCCGTTCCAGCCAGGCGCTGGTACGCAGCGGATCCACTTGGTCGAGCAACTTGGCGCAAGGCATGAAGGCCAGACTACGCATCAGTTCCAAGTGCATGGCAATGCTCTCGGTGGACACTCGGGGCAATAGTTCCACCGTGGGCAGGGTGCGCCCTTTCAGCGTACGCACCTCGGCATCGTGCTCGTATACCACGTGCAACACCACGTTCTCATAGGCCGGATCGAACTGGTGCCCATGCGCGTTCCACTCGCTGCTGCGCAGGTGTACCTCCACGTTGCCCGCCCAGAGCTGTTCGCCGATGCGCACCTGCGCTCCTTCCAGGTCCGGGCCGCTGTTGGTTTGTATCCGGCCGGGCTTCAGCACGTCCACGGCGTGCCCTTCCGTGGTCCGCAGCGCGTGGTGCTCGAACAAGCGCGACTCCCAGATGAACTGGAGGAGGTCCTCGCCGTAAGGGAACCCGGGCTCCAACAGCGTGGAAGCACTGATACCGGGGCATGATGAACGCGGAACCACACGCAAGTGTGCCCCGGCGGACGTGACGATCTGATCGGTGGTGGAGTATCGTGTGGCGTGTTCCATGGCCGCGGCCTTGGTGACGGATTATTCGTCACAGACCGGACGGACAACATAGCAATACTTTTATGACCGTCAAACCACTGCTCCGATGGCAGTATTCCACAAGCCCAATAAATCCCAAGTGTGACCCACCGAGCTTGCCGATCGGCCGCATCCGGACTACGCCCCTGCCGGTGCAAAGCGCTCCATCGCCAGGCCCATGGCCTGCTGTAGCTCAATGGCAGCGCGCCTGGCAGCGGGCATGGCGTCCTCGCCCTTGCCAGCATAGAGGATGCCCCTGCTGCTGTTGATCAGCAGTCCACCATCCGCTGTGAGACCGGCCTTCAGTACCGCTTGCAGATCACCACCCTGAGCTCCTACACCTGGCACCAGGAAGAAATGCTCCGGGGTAGCCTTTCGCGCTTCGGCAAGGATCTCCGGACGGGTGGCCCCCACCACGAACATGAGCTCTTCGGGACTTCCCCATGCGGCACAGCGTTCCATAACCGCTTGGTAGAGGTAGCGCTCGCCTTGCCCATTGGTGTTGACCTTCAGGAATTGGAAGTCCTCGGCGCCTGCATTGCTGGTGATGCCAAGTACCACCGCCCACTTGCCGGGGCGCCCCAGAAAGGGAGCAACACTATCCCGGCCCATGTAGGGCGCCAGGGTCACGGCATCAACGTCCAGGCGGTCGTAGAATGCCTCCGCGTATTTGCGGGCGGTGTTGCCGATGTCCCCACGCTTGGCGTCGGCGATGATCAGGCAATCGCTCTTGCTGCGGATGTATGCGATGGTGGCCTCCAGATCGAGCCAGCCTTCATCGCCCATGGCCTCATAGAACGCGAGGTTCAGCTTGTAGGCCACGGCAACATCGTGGGTCACCTCCACAATGGCCTCGTTGAACGCGCGCACCGGGTGGCTCTCCTGCTTGAAATGCTCGGGGACGAGGTGTTCTTCGGTGTCGAGGCCAACGCAAAGCAGGCTGTGCTTGCGTCGGATGGTATCGATGAGCTGGCTGCGTGTCACGGTGCAAAGATCGGAAGGACGAGCGTGGGAAAATGTGGCGATCTGAAAATGTGGAAATGTGACAATGTGGAAATGTGATCAGCGCTTCGATCGGGATCGATCCGCAACGGAGAGCGTCTACCCACGATCAACCGTTAGCCTCATCGCCATTTCCAAATATCCACATCCGATCATCTCCACATCCCACAATTTCCACATCTCCACATCCTAACATCTTCACATCCCACAATTTCCACATCTCCACATCCCATCATCTCCACATCCTACAATTTTCACATCTCCACATCCTATCATCTCCACATCCTAACATCTCCACATTCCCTACAACCCCGCTTCGGCTTTCAACTTCTCGGTGCGTTCCGCGAGTTGCAAGGCATCGATCACATCCTGCAGATCGCCATTGAGCACTTCCGGCAGGTTATGGACGGTGAGTTCGATGCGGTGGTCCGTTACGCGGCTTTGCGGGAAGTTGTAGGTGCGGATCTTGGCACTGCGATCCCCGCTGCTCACTTGGCTCTTGCGTTGGGCGGCCACCAAGGCTTCCTGCTCGCGGACCTTGTCCTCGTAGAGCCTGGTCCTCAGCATTTGCATGGCTTTCACGCGGTTGCCCAACTGGTTGCGCTCGGTCTGGCACATCACCACGATGCCGGTTGGAATGTGGGTGAGGCGCACCTTGGTCTCCACCTTGTTCACGTTCTGCCCTCCTGCCCCGCCGCTCCTCGCGGTCTCCATCTTCACGTCGCTCTCCTTCAGTTCCACATCGGTCTCCTCGGCTTCGGGCAATACGTTCACGGTGGCCGCGCTGGTGTGAATGCGGCCGCTGGCTTCCGTGGCCGGCACACGCTGCACACGGTGCACTCCGGCCTCGAACTTCAGCACGCCGTACGCGCCTTCACCGATCACGTTGAACACCACTTCCTTGTAGCCCCCCACCGTGCCTTCGCTCACATCGGCCACCTCCACTTTCCAGCCCCTTCCTTCGCAGTAGCGGGTGTACATCTTGTAGAGGTCCCCGGCGAACAAGCTGGCTTCGTCGCCCCCAGTACCGGCCCGTACTTCCACGGTGCAATTGCGGGCATCGTTGGGGTCCTTGGGAACGAGCATCAGCCTCACCTCCTCTTCCATGGCCACTATGAGGTCGCGCATCTCATCGCGCTCCGCACGGGCCATGTCCAGCATCTCCGGGTCCTTCTCCGTGCGCAGCATCTCTTCTGCACCGGCCAGGTCATCATGCATCTGCTTGAAGCGCAGGAAGGCCTGCTCGATCGGCTCCAATTCCCGGTAGGTCCGGTTCAGTTCCACAAAGCGCTTCTGATCCGCAATGATGGTCGGGTCGGCCAACTGCTTGCCGATCTCGGTACGCCGGTCGTGCAATGCGGATAGTTTGGAAAGGAGGTCGCTCATCGTTGATGACCACCACCATGCGGTGGCCGAAGAGTATGGTTCTACCGGTAAGTGAAGGTGCCGTTCGGGCTGGTAAGGACCACCTCTTTGGAAGGGGCTTTCTCCACCCTACCGACCACGCGGGCATCAATGCCGAAGGAGCGTGAAATGGCCATGATCTCCTCCGCACATTCCTGGGGCACGTAGAATTCCATGCGGTGCCCCATGTTGAAGACCTTGTACATCTCCTGCCAGGAGGTTCCGCTCATGCGCTGGATGGCCTCGAAGAGCGGCGGTATGGGGAACAGGTCGTCCTTGATGATGCGGAGGTCGTTAACGAAATGGAGGACCTTGGTCTGCGCACCACCGCTGCAATGCACCATGCCATGTATGTGCTGCCGCATGCCGGCGAGCACCTGCTTCACCACCGGGGCATAGGTGCGCGTTGGGGAAAGCACGGCCTTGCCCATGTCCACCGGGGTGCCGGGCAGGGGATCGGTGAGCTTGGCGCTGCCACTGTACACCAGATCCGAAGGAGTGGCCGGATCGAAGGTCTCCGGGAGTTTGCTCGCCAACTCTTTCGCGAACACATCGTGGCGTGCGCTGGTGAGCCCGTTGCTGCCCATCCCCGCGTTGTAGCTGTCCTCATAGGTGGCTTGGCCGCTGCTGGCCAGGGCCACGATCACATCGCCATCCTGGATGCGTGCATTGTCGATAACCTCGGCGCGCTTCATGCGGCACACCACGGTGCTGTCCACGATCACGGTGCGCACCAGGTCGCCCACATCAGCGGTCTCGCCACCGGTGCTGCGGATGCCGATGCCCATCGAACGCATGCGCTCCAGAAAGACCTCGGTACCTTCGATCAGTGCACTGATCACCTCACCTGGTATCAGGCCCTTGTTGCGGCCGATGGTACTGCTGAGCAGAATGTTGTCCGTTGCTCCCACGCAGAGCAGATCGTCCAGGTTCATCACGATGGCGTCCTGTGCGATGCCGTGCCACACACTGATGTCGCCGGTCTCCCTCCAATAGGCATAGGCCAGGGAGGATTTGGTCCCGGCGCCATCGGCATGCATCACGATGCAATGCTCATCGCTGCCGGTGAGATCATCGGCCACCACCTTGCAGAAGGCCTTGGGATAAAGCCCCTTGTCCAAGGTGGCGATGGCCTTGTGAACGTCCTCCTTGCCGGAAGAAACACCGCGTGCGGCGTAACGGTCTGTGCTCATGTTCGGACAAAAAAGAAGAGCATCCCACAGGTGCGGGATGCTCTTCCGAATGGGTTCATCGCTAATTGTTGGGGGAAGCGTTCTCCTTGGGCACGTAGTCCCAGCGCAGGATCTTGAAGTCCGTGCGACGGTTCATCTGGTGCGCGGCGTCCTTCTCCTCCTTGGTGGCCATCTTGTTGATCTTGTCCATGGTCACCACGGGCTCATCGGGACCACGACCCACAGGCACCATGCGGGCAGGGTCGATGCCACGCGTTACCAAGTAGTTCACGCAGCTCTGTGCGCGCAGTTGTGAAAGCTCCAAGTTGCCACCGCGGTAGCTGCGGGTGGGGCGCGCATCGGTGTGCGAGCGCAACTCCACCACCAAGGTCGGGTTGTCGATCAGGGTCTGGTAAGCGACCTCAAGCGAATCCTTGCTCACATCGAGCAGGGCGAACTTGTCGGTCTCGTAGAGAATGGTCGGCAGCTTCACCACATCTCCAGCGCGAGCGCCTTGCAACAGGTATTCACGCACAAAGGTGGTGCTCTCGCTGACCCCTACAGTGGTGATCTGGTCACGCACAGCGAAGTGGTCTTCTTTCTCCACCAGAATGCTGTAGCTGGTGTTCTCCTTGATGCAACGGCCCGATCCGCAATCGGTGAAGGAGAATCCACCCATGTCATCCGTAAGCGCACTGATGTTACTGCCATCGGTACCTACCACGGTGACCTTGGCACCTGCGAGCGGCTGGTTGTTGCCTTTCTCCAGCACCACGCCTTGGAATGCGAACTCCAGGTCGGGCATGTAGAAACGCCAGATGTCATCACCGCCTTTTCCGCCGGGACGGTTGGTGGTGAAGAAACCACGGTCTTCTTCGCCGTCGAATACGATGCCGTAGTCATCCCATGGACTGTTCAGGGGCGACTTGAGGTTCTCCACCTGGCCCCAGGCATTCTCTCCCGTGGGTTCTGCGCGGAACATGTCCAGACCGCCCATTCCACCGTACCCATTGGAGGTGAAATAGAGGCTACCATCGCTACGCAGGAAGGGGTATACCTCGCCTTTCGGGGTGTTCACCTCAGGGCCCAGGTTCACTGGTTTGCCAACAGGCTTACCATCCTTGTCCAGCTTCACCATGTACAGGTCGAAGCCTCCCTTGTGGCCGGACATGCGGGCATTGGTGGAGAAGATCAGCACTTCATCATTGGCGGAGATGGTGGGGTGCCAAACGACCAAGGTGTCGGACTTGCCGGCGTCCGGTTTCAGGGCCAGCATCTCGGGCTCGGAGTAGTTGGCGCCCACTTTGCGGCTCATCCAGATGTCGCAACCGTACTCCTTCTTCTTGTCCCAGGGGCAACGGGTGAAGTACATGATGGTGCGCTTGCTGTTGAACACCGGAGCGCCCTCGTTGCCGAACCCGTTGATGGAGCTGGGCAGCTTAACGGGCTCGCTCCATTTGCCCAAACGGTCGCGGGTGCTGGTGTACAGGTCGCTGAAGTTCTCACCCAGAATGGGGTCGAGTTCCACACCGGTGGAAGCTTGGCGGGTGCTGCCGAAGACCACGGTCTGGTTGTTCTTATCGGCGAAAGCCGGGGTGAAATCGAATTGCTGGGTATTGAGGAGCACCTCCGGATCCACGCTGTAACGCGTGGGGCTGTCCTTCCACTTCTGGGCCATCTCGCACATGGCAATGGCGGCTTCCACCTTAATGTCGCCGCCGGGCTTCTTCTCGCGGTATCGGTTGTAGGCGGCAATGGCCTCCGCGTATTTACCCTGTTGCTTCAGCGACTCACCGATCCAGAAATAGGTGACCGG
This sequence comes from Flavobacteriales bacterium, assembly GCA_019638115.1. Lineage (GTDB taxonomy): Bacteria > Bacteroidota > Bacteroidia > Flavobacteriales_F > PHOS-HE28 > PHOS-HE28. The sequence continues at coordinate 424,144 of JAHBUK010000004.1, forward strand.
ATCGGGATACTGGATGCGGTTGGCCTTGTCGTACCAGATCTCGGCCTGCTCCATGTCTCCAAGCGCACGGTAGCTCTCCGCCACCATGAAGATGAACTCCCCCTTCTCACTGGGCTTTCGCGCGCAGGTGTAGGCCTTTTTGTAGAGTTCCACCGAGCTGTGGTAGTAGCCTTTCGCGTAGGCATCGGCTGCCTCTTCGGCCACTTTGCCGCACTGGGCTGCAACATCAAAGCTGAGCAGTACGCCGACGAACAGGGTGGCAATGATCTTCCTGGTGGTCATATGGTAAAGGATGAAGTCCGATTTTTTCGGGTCCGGGCGAAGATAAGGAGATCCCTGAACGACGAAAGACCTCTTGAAAAACAGGACAGCGGACCCCTGTGGATCCGCTGCCTGCTGTTTGGAACCGTTGGTCACTACTAACGGGTGAAGAGCAATTCGCGCATCTTGGGCAAAGGCCAAAGCTCATCGTCCACGAGCAGTTCGAGCTTATCGCTGTTGTAGCGGATGCGCTCCAGGTAGGGTCGCACCTTATCGCAGTACGCGATCGCGCGATCCCGGGCATCCTCGATCACGTTGGCCTGGCGGCGTGCCTCGATCATCTCGTCCACCAGCACCTTGATGTTGGTGATGCGCTCACTCATCTCTTCAATGAGCTTGATCTGCGTGGCGGAAGCCACTTTGGCCTTTTCACCGGAAAGCACGTCGCGCAGCCCGCGCACGTTCTCTATGAGGCGGTTCTGGTAAGCGATGGCCGTGGGAATGATGTGGTTCTGGGCCAGGTCACCGGCCACCCGGCTTTCGATCTGGATCTTCAGCATGTAACTGTGCAGTTCGATCTCGTGCCGTGCTTCCAACTCCACAGGGCTCAGCACGCCCATATCGCTGAAGAGCTTCTTGGTCTCCTTGCGGCCCCACACGTCCAAGGCACGCGGAGTATCCTTCAAGTTGCTCAGACCACGACCTTCGGCTTCCTTCACCCATTCATCGCCGTAGCCGTTCCCTTCGAAGCGGATGGCCTTGCTGCGCACGATCAGGTCGCGCAAGACGCGCAGGATCGCTTCATCCTTTTTGGCGCCTTTCTCAATGAGTGCGTCCACCTCTTTTTTGAAGCGGATCAGCTGTTCCGCCACGATCGTGTTCAGCACGGTCATGGGGCCGGCGCAGTTGGCACTGCTTCCCACGGCCCGGAACTCGAACTTGTTGCCGGTGAAGGCGAAAGGGCTGGTCCGGTTGCGGTCGGTGTTGTCCAACATGACCGGCGGTATGCGGCCAATATCGAGCTTCAGCTCAGTCTTCCGATCCGGGCTCATGGCACCTTTGATGTTCTTCTCCAAGCCATCGAGCAGGTTGGAAAGGTGCTCACCGATGAACACGCTGATGATGGCCGGAGGTGCCTCATTGGCTCCCAGACGATGATCGTTACCAGCACTGGCAATGCTTGCGCGCAGCACGTCCGCATGCGCATGGATGGCCGCAATGGTGTTGACGAAGAAGGTAAGGAACTGGAGGTTCTCCTTGGGGGTCTTTGCGGGCTTCAGCAAGTTGCGGCCCGTGTTGGTGGCCAGGCTCCAGTTGTTGTGCTTGCCGCTTCCGTTCACACCGGCATAGGGTTTTTCGTGGAGCAACACCCGGAAGTCGTGCTTCTGGGCGGTCTTTTCCATGATGTCCATCAGCAACACGTTGTGGTCCACGGCAAGGTTGAGTTCCTCGAACACGGGAGCACACTCGAACTGGTTGGGGGCCACCTCGTTGTGGCGGGTCTTCACCGGAATGCCGAGCATCAGCGCCTCGGTCTCGAAATCGCGCATGAAAGCACGCACACGGTCCGGGATGCTACCGAAGTAATGATCCTCCAACTGCTGCCCTTTGGCCGGAATATGGCCGAACAGCGCACGGCCGCTCATCATGATATCCGGACGAGCATAGAACAGGGCCTTGTCAATGAGAAAGTATTCCTGTTCCCAACCCAGGGTGGTCACCACCTTGGTCACCTCCTTATCAAAGTACTGGCACACAGCCGTGGCAGCATCATCAATGGCCCGGATGGCCCGGAGCAGGGGCATCTTGTAGTCGAGCGCTTCACCGGTGTAGCTGATGAAGATGGTGGGGATGCACAGTGTGCGACCGATGAGGAAGGCGGGGCTGCTGGGGTCCCAAGCGGTGTATCCACGTGCTTCGAAGGTGTTGCGGATGCCGCCATTGGGAAAGCTGCTGGCATCAGGCTCCTGTTGCACCAACATGCTTCCATCGAAACGCTCGATGCTACGCCCCCCGGCAATGGGTTCGAAGAACGCATCGTGCTTCTCAGCGCTGAGGCCGGTGAGCGGTTGGAACCAGTGGGTGTAGTGCGTGGCGCCCTTCGTTGCGGCCCACTCCTTCATGCCACTGGCCACCTGATCGGCCAGCCGGCGCTCTATGCGACTGCCATGCGTAATGGCTTGCCGAACGGCATAGTACGCCTCTTCCGTAAGGAACATGCGCATGGCATCCTCACCGAAAACATGGGCGCCGTAGTAATCGCTGATGCGTTGAGCGGGTGGGTCGCTGAACTTCGGACTCCGGTTCAACACGTCTTCAAGGGCCTTGTGCCGCAAACGGGGGGTGGACATGGAAAATGTTGGTTTTTCGGCCGCGAAGGTATCCGCCGAATGGGGGTACACCCAAAATTTCGGGGTATTTTCTTTTGAACACCCCTCTCATAAGCCACCCTTCTATCCAAAGAAGCCATTTCCTGGGCCAGCCCCCCCCCTGCTCTCCCCGATCGAGGCTCCGTCCAAAAGCCTGCTCAGGACCACTTGAACGATGGACCCCGAGGCCATTACTCGTTCAGACGCAAGCGGAAGACCATCGCGTTTGGCCCGCCCTTTTTGCGAACCGGGGGACGAATTGGAAGGGCTCTTGAACAGGCCCTATGCTCAACCACGTTGGATGACCAGGACCATGAAGGCCAGGTAGCATCCCAGCAGGACCAAGCCCTGCCAGCGACCCAAGCGCCGCCCCAAGCGCATCAACGGGTACAAGAGCACGGAGATGAACAGCATGAAGCCCATGTCCATCAGGAAGGACTCATGGTCCGCCCTGATGGGCAGCACCATGGAAGAAACACCGATGATGCCCAGCAGGTTGAAGATGTTGCTGCCGATCAGGTTACCAATGGAAATATCACTTTGCTTGCGCAATGCTGCCATCAGGGAAGTGACCAGTTCGGGCATTGATGTACCCAGGGCCACAATGGTAACTCCGATCATTTGCTCGCTTACTCCGGCATTCCGTGCTATGCCTACGGCACCCTCCACGAACCAGTCCGCACCCAATGCCAAGCCGGCAATACCGACCACCAGGAATACCAGGGACCGCCAGACCGGCGTGGTCACTTCAACCGGTTGGGCGCCGGGTTGCCCGCTGGCCTTGCGGGAAGACCAGACCATCCAGAACACGTAGGCGGCCAGGATCAAGACCAGCAGCGCTCCCTCCCAACGCGCCACATCGTCGTTCCAGAACATGGCCGTGAAAAGCAGGCTCACGACCATCATGACCGGCCAATGGATGCGGTGTGCATCACGTTCCACTGGTATGGGGTAGATGAGGATGCAGGCTCCCAACACCAAACTGATGTTCGCAATGTTGGAGCCCACCACGTTGCCGATGGCAATGGCGTTGCTGCCCTTCATGGCAGCCATAAGGCTCACCAGCAGCTCCGGTGCGGAAGTACCGATCGAGACCACGGTCAAGCCCACTACCAAGGGGCTGATGCGCGCTCTTAGCGCCATGTCCACGGCACCGCGGATCATCAGTTCCGCGCCCACCACAAGGGTCAACAAGCCACCAAGCGTCAACACGATGTCCATCGCTCAGGACTTGGGCGTATCCGCATCAGTACCCGCCGGGCCGTTGGCATCCTCTTGGAACTGATCGAGCATGCTGCGGCGCTGTTCCTCCACCGTGCGCCTCACCTCCCCGGCACCTTTATGGATCTCTCGCTGCACCTCCTGACTGGCATCGCGCACCTGGCGCATGGTGCGCCCCATGGTGCGCGCAATGTCCGGAATGCCTTTGGCGCCGAAGAACACCAGCACGAATAGCAGGATGATGATGAGCTCACCGCCGCTGATGTCGAAAAGAAGTGTGATGGACATGAACGGGCCAAAAGTAGGAAGTCCCCTGCCGCAGAACGACAGGGGACTTCCGAAGGACGTTTCCGTGTATCAAGCAGCGCGGTCGGCGTACTTGTTCTTCAGCAGGTCAACCACCAAGGAGCTGGCCACGAAGACCGATGAGTAGGTACCGACGAGGATACCGATGAGCAGCGCGAAGATGAAGCCTTTGATCGCCACACCTCCGAAGACGAAGATGATCAACAGCACCATCAAGGTGGTCAACGAGGTGTTCATGGTACGACCAAGGGTGGCATTGATGGCCTTGTTGATGACCACTTCATGCGGCTCACGCTTGTGGTCGGCGAGGTATTCACGGATACGGTCGAAGACCACCACGGTATCGTTGATGGAGTAACCGATCACCGTAAGGATGGCCGCGATGAACGCATCGTCGATCTCCATGGAGAACGGCATCACTTTCCAAAGGATGGAATAGAGACCGAGCATGATCAAGGCATCGTGCAGCAGGGAGAGCAGGCCGGCCAGGCCGTACTGCCAGTTGCGGAAGCGCAATGCGATGTACAGGAAGATGAATGCCAAGGCGAGGGTCAGCGAGGTCATGGCGTTCACCTTGATATCGTCACTGATGGTCGGGCTCACTTTACGCGATTCCACCAACTGGTAGGGGTTCTTGAGCTCGGCGAGCCCCTTGGTGAGTTGGCCGTCCACCAATTCATCCACCTCCACACCGGTGGCCTCCCACATGTAGTTGGTGGTGATCTTCACCTGGCGTGCGCCGCCATAGCTCTTCACGTTCACGGTGTTCTGTGTGCCATCCTCCGCGCGGAAATTGGGAGCAAGGGCGGCACGGACATCCTCAACACGCACAGCGTCATCGAACTTCACCACGTAGGTACGACCACCGCTGAAGTCCACACCCCAGTTGAAGTTGTTGGTGAACATGGAAACGATGCCCGCACCGATGATCACGGCACTGATCACATAGAAGGTCTTGCGCTTGGCCATGAACTGGTAGTTGGCGTTCACGAAGACCTTGCTGCTCCAATTGTTCCAAACGCTGAAGGACTTGCCTTGCTCCAGGCGCCAGGTGATGATCATGCGGCTGAGGAACAGCGCGGTGAACAGGGATGTGAGGATACCCAGGCCCAGCGTGGTGGCGAAGCCTTTGATGGGACCGGAACCGAAGAGGTACAGGATGACCGCTACGATCAAGGTGGTGACGTTTGAGTCGATGATCGCTGAGTATGCCCCTTTGTATCCGAGGTCCACCGCGCTCTTCATCATCTTTCCAGCGCGGAGTTCCTCACGGATGCGTTCGTAGATGAGCACATTGGCATCCACCGCCATACCCATGGTAAGCACAATACCGGCGATACCGGGCAGGGTCAACGCGGCTTGCAGGGAGGCCAAGGAGCCGATCAGCACGAAGAGGTTCACCACCAAGGCGAGGTCGGCAACCCAACCGGCACCGGCGTAGTAGATCACCATGTATACCAGCACGAGCAACAACGCGATGCCGAAGGAATAGAGGCCGGTCTTCACGTTCTCCTCACCCAGGGTGGGGCCCACGATGGTCTCTTCAATGATGCGGGCGGGGGCTGGCAGTGCACCGGCTTTCAAGATGTTGGCCAAGTCGTCCGCTTCTTGGATCTGCTTGTTGATGTCGCCGGTTCCCAAGGTGATGCTGGAACGACCACCGGGGATCTCGCCACGCACGGTGGGCGCACTGTACACCAGTTCGTCCAACACGATGGCGATGCTCTTACCCACGTTGTCGCCGGTCATCACCTTCCAGATCTGCGCACCCTCCGGGTTCATCTGCATGGTAACCTCCACGGCACCCTTCATATCGAAGTCCTGCGCGGCATTCACGATGGAGCTACCGTCCAACAGGGGCTTCCCCCCCACGGGCACACGCAGCGCATAGATGTCCAACACCTGAATGGTCTCAACACCGGTATCGATCGCACGCGGCTTGGCGGCCCATGAAAGCTTCACATCACTTGGCAGAGCACCGGCAACAGCGGGGTTGGCCAGGTACACCTTCACCTGTGCAGTATCGCTCAACCGTGCATAACCGATCACCGGACCGGGGGTCAGGTTGAAACGACCATCATCCAAAGCGTACACCGAAGGGGTGAGCACGGAGAACAGCGGGTTCTCCTTGCGTGCCTTGGCGCGGGCTTCCGCACTGTTCGGGTCCAACTCGTCGGCAGCGGCAATGGTATCGGTGCTGGTGGTGTCGTCCGCTACCAGATCGGCATCCGCATCGGCGTCAACACTCGGAACATCGGCATCCTCATCGGTTTCCTCCGCGTCCGCCTTGGCGGCCAGTTCGGGGCTCAAAACGGAGGCAAGGCGCTCGTTGGCATCGTTGAGGTACTGGTGGATCTCCGCATTTTCGAAGGTTTCCCAGAACTCCAGGTTGGCGGTGCTTTGCAGCACGCGACGCACCCGCTCCTTATCCTTCACACCGGGCAGTTCGATCATTATCCGGCCGCTGAAAGGCTGCTTCTGGATGCTGGGCTGTGCCACACCGAACTTGTCGATACGCGTACGCAGGATCTTCTCGGTGTTGTTCAGGGCCACATCGGCCTCTTTCCGCAGGGCAGCGATGTAGTCGGCATCCGATCCATCACGATCGAACATGCCATCGCGCTCGGGGGTGTAGAAAACAGCGCTGAGCGGGCCGCGCTCCCCGATCTTGTTGTACTCCTGCTCGAACAGCGTAATGAAGTCGGCATCGCTGCTGATCATACGCTTGCGCGCATTCTCCATGGCGGTGCGGAAGGAAGCATCGTCGCTGTTCTCGCTCAGGTTCTCCACCAACTCCGGAATGCTCACTTCCAGGGTAACGGCCATACCGCCCTTCAGGTCGAGACCCAGGTTGATCTCTTTTTCCTTGCACTCGCGGTAGGTGTACCCGAGCAAGGGATACACACGATCCTCCGCCCGTTCACGCAGATAGGCGTTCTCGAAGCCGAGGATGAGCGAATCCCGGTCCATGCGTGCCGGAGCCCCGGAAGCCGACATGACCGAATCTGCACGCTGCTCGGCAGCGGAACGCGCATCGCGCTCTATCCGGCCAGTGAACAGTGAGAAGGAGAGCTGATAAACACACGCGAGCGCCAGAAGGATAGTGAAGATCCATAGCGCGCCTCTGTTCTGCATGACCGATAGGTTTTCTTAAAGAGGCGGCAAATATAGCGTTGTTGCCCCACCGCGAAAGGGGTGCCCCAATAGTGGTCCGGGAAGGAATACTCGGCGCCCCCCCGTGCTATCCACTTGGGCGTGCTCGCAACGCCGTGATACAGGTCACTTAATTCGGGAAAAGCTCACCGATATTTGTACTACATACACCGATCCCATGCGGCTTACCGTACTCCTATCCCTTATGTCGGTTTTGGCAGGCACACCAAGCCTTGCCCAACTGCAACTGCAGTTCGACCCCACCATTCCGGTAACCCGCAACGGGCAGTTGCTGGACCTTGCGTGGGCCGGGGGCTTGAACTTCGCCCAGGCCAGCAGCGTGGACCTGAACGGAGATGGCATCAAGGACCTGGTGCTCTTCGACCGGTCGGGCAACCAGCTCATCACCCTCATCAATGATGGAAGTCCAGGGAACGGTGCATACCGCGTTACCCGCGACATGGACTTGGTAGCCCCGTTCCAGAGTCTGCACGACTGGGTGCTGTTCCGGGATTACGATTGTGATGGGAAGGATGACATCTTCACTTACTCGTCCGCCGGATTCGCTGTGTATCGCAACATCAGCACAGGAAGCAACCTGGCATTCCAACTGGTGAATGGGCAGGTACGCTCGGAATACGTTGGGCAGTCAGGCGGGTCCGTTAACGCGAACCTGTACATCTCCTCCGTTGATCTGCCGGGCCTGGTTGACGTGGATGGCGACGGCGACCTCGACGTATTGACCTTCAGCTTGTGGGGCACTTCGGTGGAATTCCACAAGAACCTGAGCATGGAACTTTATGGCACCTGCGACAGCCTGAAGTTCGAGTTGCGCAACAAGTGCTGGGGCTTCTTCACGGAAAGCTTCAGTGATAATTCAGTGACCCTCAATGCTGACTGCCAGTTCAACGTGCCCAACCCGGAGATCGGCGAGGGAACCGAACGTACCGACGGGGAAGAGGAGGAAGGCGGACCAAGGGCACATGCCGGGAGCGCCCTTACCCCTTTGGACCTGGATGGTGACGGAGTGCTGGAACTACTGCTCGGCGACATCTCCTTCAACAACCTGGTGGGCCTGTACAACGGCGGCACGGTGGACCTGGCTTACATGGTGGACCAGGACACGCTATTCCCGAGCTATGATCAATCCCTGGACCTGGCCGTGTTCCCTGCCGGTTTTTATGTGGATGTGGACAATGATGGAAAGCGGGACCTGCTGGTAAGCCCCAACGCCACCTCGTTGGCCCAGAACTTCCAGAGCATGTGGTACTATCGGAACGTGGGCACGGATGCAGCCCCTGTTTTCCAATACCAGCAACCGGACCTGTTCCAAAACCGCATGTTGGAATTCGGCGAAGGTGCACTGCCCGTGCTTTTCGACCACAACGGCGATGGTCTGATGGACCTGCTGGTGGCCAACCACGGCTACTTTGAGACCGGCGGCGCTTACACCGGCAAGATCGCGCTGCTGCTGAACACGGGCACGGCCAGCGAACCTGCCTTCACCTTGGCCACGGACGACTACATGAGCCTAAGCAACAGCGGGATCGGGCTGAGCATGTTCCCCGCCTTCGCGGACCTGGACGGAGATGGTGACCTGGATATGTACATCGGCGACCTCCAAGGGCGCATCCACTATTTCCAGAACATCGCCGCAGGACCCGTGGCCCAGTTCCAACTGGCTCAACCCAACATCAATGATGCTTCCGGGCAAATGATCGACGTAGGGCAGTTCGCCACGCCCATTTTCACGGACCTTGACGGTGACGGCCTCACGGACATGATCGTGGGTGAGCGCAACGGCAACCTGAACTACTACCGGAACACCGGGTCCGCCCAATCACCCGCCTGGACACTGGTATCCGAAGCCCTCGGCAACGTGAGCACCACCGAACATTGGAACATCACTGGCCACTCGGTGCCCTTCCTTTATGTGAACGAGGACGGGGCGCGTGAAATGCTCTTGGGATCCGAGTCGGGCTGGTTGTACCGCTACGGCAATATCGACGGGAACATCCTCGGTGCCTGGACCCGCCTGGACAGCACATTCATGGATCGTCGCGACGGCATACGCACCGGGGTCTGCCTGCACGACTTCACCGGCGATGGCAAGCTGGACATGGTGATCGGCAACTACCGCGGCGGGCTCTCTTTCTGGCGGAGCGATACACCAAGTGGTGCAGGGATCGGCTCCATGGCTGCGCTCCCCACCTTCAGCATGTACCCCAACCCGGCCAGCGGCACGGTAACCTTGGATGCCGAGGGCAACGACTGGATCGGCAGCCGATGGGTGATCCGGAATGGCATGGGGCAGCTGGCACTGAGCCAAGCCACGGCAGGCAACCGCACCACCATCGATCTGGGCGCGTTGGCCGCTGGCGCATACTTGGTGCGCTTGGAAGGGGCCACCACCTCGGCCACCCAGCGCCTTATGGTGATCGAACCCGCACGCTGAGAACCGGCGATCAGGTACAAGAACAGGAAAGGCGCCCATGGGCGCCTTTCCTGTTCTTGGGGGGATGGTTCCCGCTTACGCGGTCACACTGTTCATCTTGTCCAGCACATCCATCACCTCTTTCACCGCCACCGCGCTGCCTTTGCAGAGTTCCATCTCGTCGGCGTTCAGATCGAGTTCGATGATGCGCTCCACGCCATTGCGTCCAAGCACCACCGGCGCACCCATGTAGATGTCCTTCAGGCCGTACTCACCCTGCAGCCAAACGCAGCAAGGGAAGATGCGCTTCTGATCGCGCACAATGGCTTCCACCATTTGGGCCGCGGCCGTACCGGGGGCATACCAGGCGCTGGTTCCCAAAAGGTTCACGATCTCGCCACCGCCTTTCTTGGTGCGCTCCACAATGGCATCGAGCTGTTCTTTGCCGATCAGTTCGGTAACCGGGATGCCGCCCACGGTGGTGTATCGAGGAAGGGGCACCATGGTGTCGCCATGTCCACCCATGAGCACGGCTTGGATGTCCTTGGGGCTGATGTTGAGCGCTTCGGCCAAGAAGGCACGGTAGCGGGCCGTATCGAGGATACCAGCCATTCCGATCACGCGAGAGCTGGGGAAGCCGCTGTTCAGGTAGGCACAGTAGGTCATCACATCCAGCGGGTTGCTTACCACGATGATGATAGCGTTGGGAGAGTGCTTTACCACGTTCTCCGTAACGCTCTTCACAATGGCGGCATTGGTGGCGATGAGATCATCGCGGCTCATGCCAGGCTTGCGGGGAAGACCGCTGGTGATCACCACCACATCGCTGTTGGCGGTCTTCGAGTAGTCGTTGGTGGAGCCCACCGTACGGCTGTCGAAGAGGTTGATCGGCGAGGTCTGCCAGATGTCGAGCGCTTTGCCTTCCGCAAAGCCTTCCTTGATGTCGAGGAGCACCACTTCATTAGCGAGCTCCCAGCGGGCAACGGCATCAGCGCAGGTGGCGCCAACATTGCCTGCCCCTACCACGGTAACTTTCATGCCTTCTTGTTGGATGAGGGGGTTAGTACGGAACGGACTACTGTAATCAGGGGGCGAAAGTAGTCGATCCCTGTAGTGGGGGCGATGCGCTCGGTGCTCCTCGCTTGGCAACAGACCTCATTTTTTTGAACATTGCAGGCATCCTTTTGAACCACGCGCCGTCTATGCCAATAAACCTGGCTACCTTGAGCGCTCCCATGCCCCATGTCATGTCCAGAACAACGTTCAGCGAAGCAGGCACCCCACGCCTGACCGTAACTTGGAACGGCATGGAAGCGAACGAATCGCAGTACGGCGAGCTGATCGATGGGTGCCTGAAGGGTGAGCGCCGTCCGCAGCAACGGGTCTACGAGCTGTTCTACGGCAAAATGATGTCGGTCTGCCTGCGCTACACCAAGAACACGGACCAAGCGAAGGACATTCTGCAGGACGGGTTCATCAAGGTCTTCGGCAGTATCGCGAAGTTCAATCGGGCGGGCTCCTTTGAAGGTTGGATCCGGCGCATCATGGTGAACACCGCCATCGACCACTTCCGCCGTACCAAGAACTCCTACCTGCTCTTAGGCGAGGACCGCAGTATTGAGGATTTCGGCGACCAGGATGAGGAAGACGTGTTGGCGGAAGAAGGGCCCGATGAGGAATTCGAGGTAAAGCCTGCGGACGTGATCAATGCCATGCAGAAGCTTTCGCCGGCCTATCGGACCGTCTTCAACCTGTATGTGTTCGAGGAACTGACCCACAAGGAGATAGCGGACATGCTGGGCATCAATGTGGGCACATCCAAGAGCAACCTAGCCAAAGCGAAAATGAACCTGAAGAAGTTGCTGAGCGATCAGCAACGGATACACAACTAAGAGGATGAACAGCATGAAAGGCTTTGATGCGTTCGAGCGTTCGCTGAAGGAGAGTTTGGGGTCTTACGAGGTTCCGTACAACTCTGCCGATTGGACGCAGATGGAGCAGCGGCTTGCCGTTGGCGGTGCGGCCGGACTGGGCAGTTCAGCGGGGCTGTACACCTTGCTGGCCAGCGGCACCGTGGCAGTAGTGACCACGGTAATGATGATGATGCAGGGCACCGGCGATGCGCGGGGGAAGGCTGAAGCCCCCCTGAACAGTGCGCCGGATGTTGTTGTGGAGGAGATGTTGCAAGCCGCGCAACCGGAGGCAATTGCCCGGAACGAGGTGAGCACGCAGGCGCACGATGCCGAAACGCGCAGCAGCGGTTCCGCTGTGCCGCCCGCCACTCCTACACATTCCACGGCAGCGCAGCCTACGCCAAGCGGCACCGCGCCCAGTGCCATGCCGCCCGTTACGAGCGCCACGGAGCGGGCTGCCGAGCCTGCAAGCAAGGAGATCCAGATAAAGCCGAGCATAACAAAGGGCTGCCCCGGTACGGAGGTGGTTTTCACCCTTGCCAACATGCCGGAACAGGGCATACACCTGTGGAACTTCGGCGATGGCAGTTTCTCCAACAAACCGACCCCTTCACACATCTTCACCAAGGCAGGTACCTACGAGGTGATGTTGTCCCACTCTTCCGTGGGTGGCGGCAGCTTCAACAACAAGCCGGTCTCCGATCTGATCATCATCCACGAATCACCGGAAGCCAAGTTCACGCCCTTGAAGCGGGAGTTCGACAATGCCATCCCATCTTGGCATTTTGAGAACAGAAGCATTGGCGGTCAGAGCTACCTGTGGGATTTCGGCGACGGGACCACTTCCACCACCCCTTACCCGGACCATGTGTTCAAGAAGAAGGGCAACTACACGGTGAGCCTGGTGGTAACCAATGCGAACGGATGTGTGGACCGCACCGAACGGACCGTTCGGGTGGACTCCGATTACGACCTACTGGCCACCAAGATGTTCTCTCCGGACGGTGATGGTTTCGAGGACACCTTCATTCCGGAAGCGCTGCGCACCCTTGGGGTGAAGTTCCATTTCTCGGTGTTCGACGCGCGCTCCGGACAGTTGATCTACGAGACGCACGATGCCAAGCGGCCTTGGAACGGTCGCATCCAGAACAAAGGGGAGTTCTGCCAGCCCGGTGAGTACCTGTGGATGGTGGAAATGAAGGACGGTGAGAAACTGGGCGGCACCTACAATGGCTCCGTCAACCTCGTCCGCTGAGCGATCGATCCCAACCGTCGTAACGATCTTAGGATGACCCGGCAAGCCGGGTCATCCTATTTTTGGGCGCTGGGCAACTTTTTCCGGCGGGCAAGCATCACCTCCCTGTCGAGCGCATCACTGGTCCAGGCACCAAAAGCGTTCGGCTTGGTCAGTTGAGCTTTCCGTTGTTCCCACCACCCACATGGACAACAATCCCACCCAAACCGTACGCATGCGTTCCATTTCGGTAACGGCACTGACAGCCTTGTTCACCTTGGCGCTCAGTTTCGCAAACGCGCAACAATTCAACATCGCGACCAACCCCACCATTACTACCTGCGCCGGGGTGCTGGAGGATTCCGGAGGCCCCAACGGGCAGTATGGCAACAACGAGAATTTCACCACGGTCATTTGTCCTGATACACCGGGTGATGTGATCTCCTTGTTCTGGGTGGTGTTCAACTTGAGCAACACGGGGCCGAACCCGTTGGACCGGATACGGATATGGGATGGCAACAGCACGGCAGCCACCTTTGTGGGTGAATACACGCAGACCTCCCTGCAAGGCTTGACCACCCAAGCATCGCCGCTCAACCCCAGCGGGTGCCTCACGGTCCAATTCATTTCCAACGGTGCTGGCACAGGTGACTTTGCAGCCTCCATCGCTTGCGAGACCCCATGTGATCGCCCAACAGCTGCTGGCACCATGTCCGAGTCCGTACCTGCATTGATCTGTGTTGGCGAGGTGCTGGACTTCGATGCTTCCGGGTCCTTCCCTGCGCCCGGTTTCACTATTGACCTGTACACGTGGGACTTTGCCGACGGAAGCACCTCCAACAACCCGATAACAAGCCATAGCTGGTCCGAGCCCGGGGAATACGTGGTGCAGTTGTACGTGGTGGACAACAACGGATGCGGGAACTCCAACCTGTTGGACCTGCAGGTGCTTGTATCAACCACACCATCGTTCCTGGGGACCATGGAGAGCCTGGAGACCTGCCTTGGTGCAGTGATCGACCTGAATGCAGTGGTGAGCCCTACTACCTGGACCGGAGTGCCGGAGAACAACTTCGGCCCACCCATCTACCTGCCCGACAACCTGGGTATCCCCTTCAACACGGAGATCCAATTCACCCAGTTCGCCCCCGGCCAAACACTCACCGATATCAGTGATCTGTTCTCGGTTTGTGTGGACATGGAACACTCCTTCATGGGTGACCTGGTGGTCTCCATGTCCTGCCCCAACGGGCAAAGTGTGACCTTCCACCAACAAGGCGGTGGCGGTACCGACTTGGGCATCTCCGGCCCCGGTGCCACCTTGGGCACCTGCTGGACCTACTGCTGGACACCAGGCGCCACCAACGGCACATGGGCCGCCAACTCCGGCGGAGCATCGTTGCCCGCGGGCACCTACCAGAGCCTCCAGCCCATGTCCCAACTGGTGGGTTGCCCACTGAATGGTACTTGGACTTTCACGGTGATCGACCTATGGGCTGCGGATGATGGCTGGATCTGCGGCTGGGAGATCAACGTGAACCCGAGCATCATCCCCGACGTCACGGAATTCACGCCAGTTCTTGGAACCGCGACCGCAGATTCCGCCTTCTGGAGCGGCCCTTTCCTGGTGAGCGACCCCGGCAACCCCTTGTCCGCAACTGCCACCCCCACCGGCCCCGGCACCTTCAACTATCAGTTCAGCGTAACGGACAATTTCGGTTGCACCTACGACACCACCGTGTCTGTAACGATCGCTCCGATAATGGAGATCGACGCCGGACCGGACATCGTGCTTTGCAACGACCCCTTGCCCATGGCCGGTGCCATCACCGCCAACGGTCCGCCGTCCAACTGTGTCTGGGTGCTCCAGCTGAACGAGTCGTTCGGCGATTCCTGGAATGGTGGTGCGAACCTGCAAGTGATCATCAATGGTGTTTCAACATCGTATGCGATCACGGCCAATGGCGTGAACGTGCAAACGCATAACATACCGATCACCACAGGTGCTACCATAGTGCTCCAATACACGGCTGGTTCCACCTGGAACAACGAGAACTCCTTCACCCTCTTCAACGACCAAGGCCAGGTGGTCTATGCCTCCGGCAATGGCCCCCCCACAGGCGTCTCCTGGTCGGGCACAGGTTCGTGCAACGGTGGGGCTGTTCCGGCCGTGTTCCAATGGACCCCCACCACCGGTCTGACCGACCCCTCCTCCCCGACCAGCAACGTGTATGTGACACAGCCCACTTGGTTCTACCTGAGCGTGTGGCCCGATGGATCCCCTGAGTGCGCAGTAACGGACAGTGTGTTGGTAAGCCCGGATCCAAGTATTGATGCCGGTGCTAACAATGCGATCATCGTGTGTGCCAATGAGCCCATTTTCGCCATGGCCGATTCGCTGGCAGGAACACCGGACCCAGGCGGTGTTTGGACGAACAATGCCGGAGCAACGGTGCCAGGCACTTTCAACCCCGATGTGACCGCTCCCGGCACCTACACCTACACAGTTACGAGCGCGGCCAACTGTGTTGCAACATCGCAACTCACCGTTACCGTGATACCGGCTGACGACCCCACCTGTTGCGGTGTTATCGTAATGACACCACCCGCCCCTTCCTGCAACCTGACCAATACGCTCACCGTGAGCCCCGGCAACACCGGCGTGGGCAATTGGGTAGGACCCACCGGTGCGATCATTGCCAACCCGTTCGCCAACCAGACCACGGCCACAATGCCCGCCGGATCCGGTGGAACGCATTGGTTCTACTGGGTGGAGAATGATGGTGCGTTCTGCAACCTGATAGACAGTATGGAAGTGACCTTCACCGACGCGATCGTGATCAGCTACGACAACACCAACGCCATCTGCTTCACCTATTGCGATGGCACCGCCTCGGCCACCATTACCGGGGGCAATGCGGCCAACGGCTTTGGTTATGCTTGGTCCACGGGTGCTGCCGGCATCAATTTGGACGCCATTTCCAACCTCTGCGCGGGGAGCTACGACCTGCTCGTGGTGGACGACAACGGCTGCACCGCCACCTCCGGCTTTACCATTACACAGCCGGTATTGCTAGAGATCGATGCGCTGAGCACCTTGCCGGTGACCTGTTCGGGTGATTGCGACGGCACCATCACCATTACCGATGCGGAAGCCTTGGAGTACAGTTTCAACAACGGCGTTACGTGGCTTACCACACCCTCCATCACCACGGCCTGCGAAGGGGTTTACGACCTGCAGATCCGCGATGCGGCAGGATGTATCGGAACGGGCAACGTAACAGTGGTAGGCCCACCACCGGTGGTTGCCAACTTCGAGTGGGGACCGATACCCGCCAACGTGAACAACCCCACGATCTACTTCTACAACACCTCCGAGGATGCCGAGCGCTACTGGTGGGACATCGGCGGGTTCATCACCACTACGGAGTTCAACCCGGTGTACCAATTCCCCTACACGGAGCCTGGTATCTACAACGTTTGCCTGGGCGCCTTCAACTACAACGATTGCCCGGACACGGTGTGTTACTACGTCACCATTGATGATGTGCTCTTCACCTACGTCCCCAACGCCTTCACACCCGATGGCGATGGCGTGAACGACTTCTTCTTCATGAGCACGAACATCCCTGTGATCACGGATTTCAGGATGATGGTCTTCGATCGTTGGGGACAGATCGTGTATGAGACCACCGATGTGAACGCCCGTTGGAATGGTGGCTACCAGAACAGTGGGGAAGTGCTGAAAAGCGATGTTTACGTGTACCGGATCCTCTATGAGATCGCTGGTACACAAGCACGGAAAGAACTGATGGGCAGTGTGACACTGATGAAGTAAGCTTTCGCTCCACCACCGTCCGCAAGAAGAAGCCCGGCCAGCGCCGGGCTTCTTCGCGTTGTAGCCAGAGGCATCGGCCATGGGAAACAAGCCTTCCGATCGATCGGCAATTCAGGAGTGGTCCATATGCCAACAAGTGATGTTCGTCGAAAACATGGGATCGCCTTTGGGCGCCATGGCCAACACAGTTATTTTCAACGCGTTGCACCGTTCTTCAGCAGCGGAACCAGACCCTGAACATGCCATTGGACCACTCCCTGTCCAGATCGTTCGCCAAGCGGAAGATCCGGTCCATGTGCATGGCCACCGCACGCACGATCGCCACGGCCCTGCTGCTCTTAGGAAGTGGCCAAGCTTACGCGCAACCCTTCCCCATTTTCAACGGTATGGACTACACCTGCGTAGGTGCTTTCCTGGATAGCGGCGGCCAGGGCGCTGTTGGCTATTCGAACAACGAGAACATCACCTACACGATCTGTCCCGATTCGCCTGGTGATGCGATCACGTTGAACTTCCTCACCTTCAACCTCAGCACCGCTGGTGCCGCCCCGATCGACAACATGACGATCTACGACGGCAATTCCGTTGCGGCAACCTCCTTGGGCAATTACACCGGCAACGCACTGGCCGGCGTTACCGTGAGCGCTTCACCCCTGAACACATCGGGTTGCCTCACCATCGTTTTCCGCAGCAACAACACCGGAGTGGGCGTATTCGCGGCGACCATTTCCTGCTACACGCCTTGCGACCGACCTACTGCTGTTGCCGGTTTCGGAGGCGGAATACCACTGAGGATCTGCCCTGGAGAGAGCGTGAACTTCAATGGCAGTGGGTCTTTCGCCGCACCCGGATTTTCGATCGCCAACTGGAGCTGGAATTTCGGCGATGGTGCGGTAGTGAACAACGGCGGCCCGCTGATCTCGCACACCTACAACACGCCCGGAGCATACACGGCGCAACTCTACCTGACGGACAACAACGGCTGCGCCAGCACCAACCTGGTGGACCTGCAAGTACTGGTCGGCACCGAACCCGTTTTCACAGGAACAACGGGAACGCTGCTGGGTTGTGAAGGAGAGACCTTGTGCTTGAATGGCGTGGTCACAGGGACCACTTGGAATGAACTGCCCGGCTCCAACCTCGGCGGCGGTGTGTTCCTGCCGGACAACGTGGGGCAATGCTTCGAGTCGCATATCACCTTCAACCAGTTCGCTCCCGGTCAGACCCTGAACAACATCGCGGATCTATTGAGCATCTGCATGGACATCGAGCACTCCTTTCTGGGCGATCTGATCATCCGGATCATAAGCCCGACGGGAGAAGCCGTTACCATGCACCAACAAGGCGGCGGGGGCACTTACCTCGGCGTTCCTGTGGACAATGACCTGACACCGAACATTCCCGGCACGTGCTGGAATTACTGCATCAGCCCCACTGCCGCCAATGGCACGATGGCTGCCAACGCCGCTGGCACTTTGCCTGCGGGCACATATGCCAGTGTGAACTCCCTGGCGGGCCTGCTCGGATCCCAATTGAACGGCACCTGGACACTCCAGATCTGCGACATGTGGGCCTCCGACAATGGCTTCCTGTGCAACTGGGGGCTCGACTTCAACCCGGCACTGTTCCCCGACCTGATCGAGTTCACGCCGATCTACGGTGCGGCATGCGACAGTAGCTCTTGGAGCGGTCCTTTCATCAGCAGCACCAGCGCCAACTGCAACGGCGTCTGCGTTTCACCGCCCCAAGGCAGCCACAACTACCAGTTCACGGTAACCGATGACTTCGGGTGCAGCTACGATACTACCCTTACGGTGACGATCATACCTGGTCCGCAGGTGAACGCAGGACCCGATGCCACCACCTGCAACACGCCGGTGCAACTGGGCGCAACGGTTGGCAGTGGCGGGTTCCCTACGAATTGCACCTACGTGCTCACCCTGTACGATTCCTTCGGCGATGGCTGGACCGGCTTGTTCGGTCTTGGGTCCAACGGCTCCAATGTCACCATCACCGTGAATGGTGTGTCCAACAGCTATTGGCTCACCAACGGATCGCAAGCCAGCGTGAACATTCCGGTAACCTCAGGCAGTACGATCAGCCTGAGCTACACCACTGCCAGCTTGTACAATGGCGAACAAGCCTTCACCCTGTTCAACGGTTCTGGCGGCGTGGTGTACGCATCGCCCTACGGCCCTGGCGGTGGTCTGGCTTGGAGCGGTGTGGCCAATTGCCCTGGCGGCAACTTCGTGTACAGTTGGTCTCCCACCACCGGTTTGAGCAACCCGAACATCGCCAACCCGGTGGCAACGGTGAGTGGAACCACCACCTATTGCGTAACGGTCTACCAGGAAGGACACCCGGACTGCACCACCACGGATTGCATGACGATCACCGTGGATGATACCGTGGATGCCGGCACCAACGGAAGTTTGCTGGTGTGCAGCGATGCCGCCGCGGTGAACCTCATCGCACAGCTCGGTGGAGCGCCCACCGCCGGTGGTACTTGGACAGCACCCGGTGGCGGAGCACATACCGGGGTGTTCATGCCCGGTTCGGACCCTGCTGGCATCTACACCTACACCGTAAGCGGTAGCGGGGCCTGCGGAAGTGCCACGGCCAGTTCCACCGTGAACGTTGTGATGAGCCCCTTGCCGGATGCAGGGATCAGCACCAGCTTGTCCGTTTGCAGCAACGATGCCATCCAAGCCCTGTTCCCCTTGCTCGGTGGCAGCCCCATGGCAGGTGGCATTTGGACAGCACCCGGTGGTGGCGCGTTCGGAGGAACCTTCAACCCTGCATTGCACGCGGCAGGTACGTACACCTACACGGTACCTGGTGCAGCACCATGTCCAAACGCATCGGCCACGGTGGCGATCACCATGAGTGATCCTCCCAATGCCGGAACGAACAACAGCATCACCCTTTGCTCCAACAGTGCGCCGCTCGTGCTCATCACCCAACTGGGTGGATCACCTGACGGAACAGGAAGCTGGACCGATCCTTCCGGAGCATCCATCAGTGGAGGCATCGATCCGAGCACGGCTGCAGCGGGCAATTACACCTACACCGTGAACGGTACTTCGCCGTGCCCGAATGCAACGGCAATTCTCACCGTCAACATCAACACACCGCCCGATCCAGGCACCGATGGTGCGATCACGCTATGCACTTCCGATGCAGGTATCGCGCTCATTGACCAACTCGGCGGAAGCCCTGATGCCGGTGGCGCTTGGAGCGGTCCCAGCACCGTGGTCGGTGGGCTCTTCGACCCTGCCAGCATGAACGCCGGGGTGTACACCTACACCGTGGCGGGCACTGCTCCTTGCCCCAGCGAAAGCGCCAACGTGCAGGTGAGCTTGAACACGCCGCCCAACGCAGGCAGTGATGGAAGCACCACGCTCTGCAGCACCGATGCAGCGATCGGACTATTTGCATTGCTCGGCGGTGCGCCCGATTCCGGTGGCGCGTGGAGCGGACCCAGTGCGATCGCAGGTGATCAGTTCGATCCCGCGAGCATGAATGCCGGGGTCTACACCTACACCGTGAACGGTGTTGCTCCTTGCCCTAGTGATGTAGCGGCGATCACCGTCAACATCAACACACCGCCCGACCCAGGCACCGATGGTGCGATCACGCTCTGCACTTCCGATGCAGGTATCGCGCTCATTGACCAACTCGGCGGAACACCTGATGCTGGTGGAACGTGGAGCGGTCCCAGCACCGTGATCGGTGGGCTCTTCGACCCTGCCAGCATGAACGCCGGCGTGTACACCTACACCGTAGCGGGCACTGCTCCCTGCCCAAGCGAAAGTGCCAATGTGCAGGTGAGCTTGAACACGCCGCCCAACGCAGGCATCGATGGAAGCACCACGCTTTGCAGCACCGATGCAGCGATCGGGCTCTTCGCATTGCTCGGTGGTGCGCCCGATGCCGGTGGCGCTTGGAGCGGACCAAGTGCGATCGCAGGTGATCAGTTCGATCCCGCGAACATGAATGCCGGGGTCTACACCTACACTGTGAACGGTGTTGCTCCTTGCCCGAGTGATGTAGCGGCGATCACCGTCAACATCAACACACCGCCCGATCCAGGCACCGATGGTGTGATCACGCTATGCACTTCCGATGCAGGTATCGCGCTCTTCGACCAACTCGGCGGAAGCCCTGATGCGGGTGGCGCTTGGAGCGGTCCGAGCACCGTTGTTGGCGGCCTCTTCGACCCGGCCAGCATGAACGCCGGGGTGTACACCTACACCGTGGCGGGCACTGCTCCCTGCCCCAGCGAAAGCGCCAATGTGCAGGTGAGCTTGAACACGCCGCCCAACGCAGGCATCGATGGCAGCACAACGCTCTGCAGCACCGATGCAGCGATCGGACTTTTCGCATTGCTCGGTGGTGCGCCAGATGCCGGTGGCGCTTGGAGCGGACCAAGTGCGATCGCAGGCGACCAGTTCGATCCCGCGAACATGAGCGCAGGCGTTTACACCTACACCGTGGCAGGTGTTGTTCCTTGCCCTAGTGATGTAGCGGCGATCACCGTCAACATCAACACACCGCCCGACCCAGGCACCGATGGTGCCATCACGCTCTGCATTTCCGATGCAGGTGTAGCGCTCTTCGACCAACTTGGCGGAACACCTGATGCCGGTGGCACTTGGAGCGGTCCCAGCACCGTGGTCGGTGGGCTCTTCAACCCTGCCAGCATGAACGCCGGCGTGTACACCTACACCGTGGCTGGCACTGCACCTTGCCCCAGCGAAAGCGCCAGCGTGCAGGTGAGCTTGAACACGCCGCCCAACGCAGGCATCGATGGAAGCACCACGCTTTGCAGCACCGATGCAGCGATCGGACTTTTCGCATTGCTCGGCGGTGCGCCCGATGCCGGTGGCGCTTGGAGCGGACCCAGTGCGATCGCAGGTGATCAGTTCGATCCCGCGAACATGAATGCCGGGGTCTACACCTACACCGTGAACGGTGTTGCTCCCTGCCCGAGTGATGTAGCGGCGATAACGGTTGTGGTGAATACGCCACCCAACGCCGGTATCAATGGAGGATTGACGCTCTGCTCATCCAGTCCCACCACGGGACTGTTCAGCGGATTGAACGGCACACCGGACGCAGGCGGCACATGGACCACCGCCTCGGGCGTAGCACACAGCGGGAATTTCACGCCCGGCACCGACCAGACCGGAGTCTACACATACACCGTGCAAGGTGCATCGCCCTGTCCGGCAACTTCTGCCACTGTTGATGTGGCTGTGGTAACGAACCCCGACGCAGGCACACCCGGCAACATCACGCTCTGCACCACCGATGCTTCCATCCTGCTCTTCGATCAACTCGGTGGAACGCCTGATGCCGGTGGCGCGTGGAGCGGACCCAGTGCTGTGGTCGGTGGCGTCTTCAACCCGGCCAGCATGAACGCCGGTGTGTACACCTACACCATCACCGTTCCGCCGCCTTGCGTGAACGCCAGCAGCACCGTTATCGTGGCCCTTGTGCAGCCGCCCAACGCAGGCAACAACGGTGCGCTCACGCTCTGCATCAGTAGTCCGGCAACAGCACTCAGCAGCGGTCTTGGCGGAACACCCAACGCCGGTGGCACCTGGAGCGGGCCCAGCACTGTGGTCGGCGGACTCTTCAACCCGGCCAGCATGAACGCCGGTGACTACACCTATACCGTGGCAGGCACCACACCTTGTCCTGCGGATGTGGCCATGGTGAGCGTTACCGTGGTGAGCGCACCCGACGCCGGCACGCCCGGTAACATCACGCTCTGCACCACCGATGCTTCCATCCTGCTCTTCGATCAACTCGGTGGCACACCCGATGCCGGCGGCGCGTGGAGCGGGCCCAGTGCGGTGGTCGGTGGCGTCTTCAACCCGGCCAGCATGAACGCCGGTGTGTACACCTACACCATCACCGTTCCGCCGCCTTGCGTGAACGCCAGTAGCACCGTTACCGTGGCACTCGTGCAGCCGCCCAACGCAGGCAACAACGGTGCGCTCACGCTCTGCATCAGCAGCCCGGCAACAGCACTCAGCAGCGGTCTTGGCGGAACACCCAACGCCGGTGGCACCTGGAGCGGACCCAGCCCAGTGGTCGGCGGACTCTTCAACCCCGCCAGCATGAACGCCGGTGACTACACCTACACCGTGGCAGGCACAACACCATGCCCTGCGGATGTGGCCACGGTGAGCGTTACCGTGGTGGACGAACCCAATGCAGGTGGTCCCGGCTTCCTGACGCTCTGCACCAGCGATGCAAGCCAAGATCTGTTCAGCAGTTTGGAAGGCTCGCCGGACCAAGGTGGGCAATGGACGATGCCCAACGGAGCATTGTTCAGTGGCGTGTTCGAGCCATCATCCCATTCCGCCGGTACTTACACGTACACCATAAGTGTTCCGCCACCCTGCCAAAGCGTTAGCGCCACCGTGGAAGTAAGCCTCAGCACCCCTCCGAACGCTGGAACGGATGGTGCCCTCACGGCATGTATCAGTGGAAGCGCAGTGGAGCTCTTCGCCAGTTTGAATGGCACACCGGATGCTGGCGGCACATGGAACGCCCCGAACGGCAGCGCATTCACCGGCATTTTCGATCCTCAAACGGATGTCGTGGGTTCATACAGCTACACCGTAGCTGGCACCACACCTTGTCCGGCGGCTTCAGCTTCGGTGGTGGTGAGTGTTTCGCTACTGCCCTTCCCCGGCAACAATGCCGTCCTTAACCTCTGCAGCAGCGGCGATGCACAGGATCTCTTCCCCAGCCTCGGTGGTGCGGATGCAGGTGGATCATGGAGCGGACCAGGCGGCATTGCTTTCGCGGGCATCTTCACCCCCGGCCAGAGCACCCCGGGCAACCACACCTACACCGTTCCCGGAACGGCACCCTGCCCTTCGGCCTCCGCAGTGATCACCGTGAACGTGCTCAGTGATGCATACGCTGGCGAGGATGGCAGCCGCACCTTGTGCAGCATCAACGGCCCCATCCAACTGTTCGGCGAACTGAACGGATCGCCCGATGCCGGCGGTATTTGGCTCGGCCCCGGTGGCAATGTGGTGGCGGGTGTGTTCGATCCGGCCAGTGATGCAGCAGGCACCTACACCTACGTGCTGGTCGTGCCGGCACCGTGCGTGAACGATACGGCGCTGGTGCAGATCGATGTGGTGCAGGCGGTGGACGCGGGAACCGATGCGCAACTGACGCTGTGCTCGAACGGGAACAGCATCGACCTGCTTTCCCAACTCGGCGGAAGCCCGAACAGCAGCGGCACCTGGAACGGCCCCGGAGGCTTCTTGGGCACGAGCTTCACCCCCGGCACCAACGCGCCCGGCAACTACACCTACACGGTGATCGGCACAGCGCCCTGCCCCAACGCGAGCGCCACCCTGGCGATCGCGGTGAACCCCTTGCCCAACGCCGGGGAGAACGGCAGCATAAGCTTGTGCCCCGAGGCTGCTTCCGTGGACCTATTCTCCGTGCTCGGTGGCAGCCCGGAGAGCGGTGGCCAATGGACCACCCCGAACGGCACTGCCAGCAACGGCATCTTCAACCCCGGCACCGACGCGGTGGGCAACTACACCTATACGGTGAGCGGCTTGCTTCCTTGCCCGAACGTAAGCGCGAGTGCCACGGTAAGCGTGTACATGGTACCCGTGCCCAACGCCGGACCGGATGCAGTGAGCTGCACCTTGGAGTACGCCCTGAACGCCACCGGCACGTGGAGCTCCGGCACGTGGAGCGGACCGGTCGGCGCGGTGTACAGCGACCCGAACGATCCGCAGACCGGGGTTTCCATGTCGCAGGGAGGCACCTACACCTTCACTTGGAGCACCACATCCGCGAACGGTTGCAGCAGCTCCGATGCGGTGTCGATCACCTTCACGGATGCGATCCTGCCTGTGCTCACCGGCACCGATGCCATCTGCCACGGCGCTTGCAATGGAACGGCAAGCGTGGCCACCACCGGCGGCAACACGGTGAACGGCAACTACACCTACCAATGGTCCGGAGGTGTGGCCGGTAACAGCCCCACGGCGACCGGCCTTTGCGCAGGCAGCTACACCGTTACCGTGTTCGACATGAACGGATGCAGCGCCGAGGCCAGCGTGCTGATCGACCAGCCGGAACCCTTGGTGATCGACGCCATCACGGCAGTGAACGAGACCTGCCCGGGCAGTTGCGATGGCTCCATTGCCGTGAGCGATGTGGCGGCGGTGCTCTACAGCATCAATGGCGGCATCAGCTTCCAAGCCGGCGGCAACTTCGGCGGGCTCTGCCCCGGCAGCTACAGCATCGTCATCCAGGATGCGAACGGATGCACCGCGTCCGGCAGCGGCACTGTGGGCAGCCCTGCACCGGTGGTGGCGGGCTTCACCTGGTCTCCCGACCCGATCTATGTGAGCGAGCCCACTGTGCAGTTCAACAACAGCTCCACCTTCAACGCCACCAACTTCTCCTGGAACTTCGATGGTTTGGGCAGCAGTTCCGCAACATCACCGGCGTTCACCTTCCCCGGTGTGTTGGGCGATGACTACCTGGTGTGCCTTACAGCCAGCGATGCCAACGGATGCAGCAACACCTACTGCGTGCGGATCGAGGTGCTGGACGTGCTCGGTGTCTTCGTGCCGAACGCCTTCACGCCGGACGGAGATGGTATCAACGACCTGTTCCACCCGGTGTTCAACCTGCCGGATGTGGCCGATTACGAGTTCATGATCTTCGATCGCTGGGGAGCCTTGTTCTTCAGCAGCAATGTGCCTGGCGTCGGCTGGAACGGCACGTTCTCCGGCGAAGCGTCTCCGGTGGATGTGTACGTGTGGAAACTGCGCTACCGCGATCCCCGCAGCACCGAACGGAAGGACGTGGTGGGCCATGTGACCTTGGTGCGTTGAGGTCCCATACGGCATGAAAAAGCCCGGCCTTGGAGCCGGGCTTTTTCGTTCTCAACTGCTGCGTCGGCTCAAACGTCGAGCTTGGCGTAGATGGCGTTCTTCTCAATGAACTCGCGGCGCGGTGGCACCTCGTCGCCCATGAGCATGCTGAAGGTGCGGTCGGCCTCAGCGCCGTTCTCGATGGTCACCTGGCGGAGGGTGCGGCGGCTGGGGTCCATGGTGGTCTCCCAGAGCTGCTCGGCGTTCATCTCACCCAGACCCTTGTAGCGCTGCACCCCGATGCTCGCGTCCTTGTTATTGGCGCGCATGCGCTCCATGGTGGCATCGCGCTCGGCATCGCTCCAGCAGTATACCTGCTCCTTGCCCTTCTTCACCAGGTACAGCGGCGGGGTGGCGATGTAGAGGTACCCCTGCTCGATCAGCGGCTGCATGTGGCGGAAGAAGAAGGTCATGATCAGCGTTTGGATATGGCTGCCGTCCACGTCGGCGTCGCACATGATCACGATCTTGTGGTAGCGCAGCTTCTCCATGTTGAGGGCCTTGCTGTCCTCCTCGGTGCCGATGTGCACACCCAGCGCCGTGTAGATGTTCCGGATCTCCTCGTTGTCCAGGATCTTGTGCTGCATGGCTTTCTCCACGTTCAGGATCTTACCGCGCAGCGGCAGGATGGCCTGGAACTCGCGGTTGCGGCCTTGCTTGGCCGTTCCACCGGCGGAGTCACCTTCCACCAGGAAGAGCTCGCTGGCGCTGGCATCCTTGCTCTGGCAGTCGGCCAGTTTGCCGGGCAGGCCACCGCCGCTGAAGGCGCCCTTGCGCTGCACCATTTCGCGCGCCTTGCGGGCCGCGTGGCGGGCCGTGGCGGCCAGGATCACCTTGTCCACGATCTGCTTGGCATCGCGCGGGTGCTCCTCCAGGTAGTTCTCCAGCATCTCGGCCACGGCCACGTTCACCGCACCGCTCACCTCGTTGTTGCCGAGCTTGGTCTTGGTCTGGCCCTCGAACTGGGGCTCCTGCACCTTCACGCTGATCACGGCGGTGAGGCCTTCACGGAAGTCGTCACCTGCGATCTCGAACTTCAGCTTCTGCGTGGCACCGCTGGCATCGGCGTACTTCTTCAGGGTACGCGTAAGGCCCATGCGGAAACCGGCCAGGTGCGTGCCGCCCTCGTGGGTGTTGATGTTGTTGACGTAGCTGTGGATGTTCTCGGAGTACGAATCGTTGTACACCATGGCGATCTCCACCGGAATGCCCTGCTTTTCGCCCTCCATGTAGATCACGTCCTCCATGATGGGCACGCGGGTACCATCGAGGTACTTCACGAACTCCACCAGGCCCTTTTCGCTGAAGAAGGTCTCGGAAACGAAGCTGCCGTCCTCGTTGGTGCGGCGCTCGTCGGTAAGGGTCAGGCGGATGCCCTTGTTCAGGTAGGCCAGTTCGCGCAGGCGGGTGGCCAGCGTATCGAAGTTGTACTCGCCCACCTGGAAGATGCTCAGGTCCGGCTGGAAGGTGACGATGGTGCCCCGGTAATCCGTGGTACCCACCTCCTTCACGGCGTACTTGGGTTTGCCCTCGCTGTACTCCTGTTGGTACTTCTTGCCGCCGCGGTGCACCTCGGCCAGCAGCATGGTGCTCAGCGCGTTCACGCAGCTCACACCCACACCGTGCAGACCGCCGGACACCTTGTAGCTGTCCTTATCGAACTTGCCACCGGCGTGCAGCACGGTCATCACCACTTCCAGGGCGCTCTTGCCTTCCTTGGCGTGCATGTCCACGGGGATACCGCGGCCATTGTCCTTCACGCGGATGCCGTTGGTGGGTGTAATGCTCACCTCCACCGTATCGCAGT
Source organism: Flavobacteriales bacterium (assembly GCA_019638115.1). Lineage (GTDB taxonomy): Bacteria > Bacteroidota > Bacteroidia > Flavobacteriales_F > PHOS-HE28 > PHOS-HE28. Next base: position 451,613 of record JAHBUK010000004.1, read on the forward strand.
GGCCGGCCAGCGCTTCATCGATGGAGTTGTCCACCACTTCGTACACCAGGTGGTGCAGGCCCTTCACGCCCACATCGCCGATGTACATGGCCGGGCGCTTACGCACCGCTTCAAGGCCTTCCAGTACTTGTATGCTATCGGCCGAATAAGCGGCCGCGGCTTTCTTGTTCTCGCTCATTTCAACTGCTGTCTCAGACATGGTCGTTCCGTTGATGGATACCCGTTCTTCAACGGGCTTGCGAAGGTACCTCAAAGGCGGCCACGAATTGGCACGTTTTCCCAACAAGGACGCGGGTTTTGTTGATATCTAATGAAGGCCGCGAAGCACCCTTGGGTCACGGATTTTTCTATACCCTGAAGGAAGCTGCCGTGCGGAACGGAAAGAGGCGCCGAACTGGCGCCTCTTTCCTACTGATGAACAAGCTGTTACGCCTTATGCACCGACCGGCTCAGAAGGCGTAGGTGGCTCCCCCCAGCACCAAGCCACGTTGCACGGGGTAGCGGTACCAGCGCTCGTACTTGCTGGCGCTCAGGTTGCTGATGTCCAGAAATACGCTCAAACGCTTGGTATAGCGGTACTCAAGACCGAGGTAAAGGTCCAGGAAGCCGTCCAACTCGAGGGTCTCGTAGAGGATGCCGGGCGCCACGATCTCGTTGCCACGTGCTTTTCTGCGTCCCAGGAACTGTGCTTCGCCTTTGATGATGAGCTTCTGGCGCAGGTCGTAGACGGCTCCCAAGGCGAGTTCGTAAGGGGGCAGGTTCCACGCCTCTGCTTGCAGGCGGGTCTCGTAGGTGGCCACGTCCAGTCGCGCGGTCACATCCACGGTGTTCTTCACGTGGTAGCGCAGCTCGCCACCCACGTTAAAGATGTCCACCCGGTCGTAGGCGGGCACCATACGATCACCTAAGCGTATGTTGGGATCGTTCGGGAAGGGCTGGTTGGGTACGTTCACGAAGAGGGCCATATCCGCCACCCGGCTGCGGCTCACCCGCACATCAAAGGCCACCCGGCTGCTGAAACTACCACGCAGCCCTCCGTACAGATCGTACAGCTTGCTGCTGTTGGTAAGCGAGGGTGCGCCCACCAGCCATGGGTTCTGGCGGGTAAGGCTGCGGAAACTGTTGCGGCTGCGCTCTCCTTGCAGGCCCACGTAGGGCACCAGCACATCCTCGAACAGGCTGTAGCTGGCGTAGGCGTTGGGGAAGAAGTGGAAACTGGTGGAGCCGAGCGCATCGATGTAAATGCCTGCACCCACCTTCACCAAGTACTTGTCGCCCCGCGTGCTCACATGCGGCATAAAGCCGGTAAGGGTTCCGTTCTGCGCGAAATCACCGATGATGCCGCCCACGAATCCGCGGTAAGCGTTGTTGTCTATGAGCACGCCAAGGCCATAGGTCTCAGAGCCTTCGTGCATGGCCAGATCGGCGGTGAGGCGCACGTTGGTCTCGCGGCTGCCGGTGAGGTTGGAATAGCTGTGCACTTCGAGCCCCACATCGTGCGCGATCTTGGCGCTATCCGTGGTCAAGCTGCGGATGCGTCCTGCAAAGCCGACATCGTTGTACACCTGTTTCAGCACATCGTCGGGCGGTGCAAGCGTGCTTATCAGGTTCTGTATGCTGTCGTTGTTGGCGTAGCCGAAATAGCTCACGCGTCGGCGATCATAGATCAGACGCCCCATCACCTCGTGCGTGCGCAACAGGTGTTTGTAGTACCCGTCCACACTGTTGAAGCTGTAGTCGCTCGGCCCCACGTCGTCCAAACCGCCGTTGCTGCTGAAGTGCTTGGCATGCAGACCGTAGGAGTTGTTGCGCGAACGGGTCTGATCGAAGTAGAGCTCGCCCAAGGGCGTGGTGTACAGGCCGAAACCGCCTTTTACATAGCCTTTGTAGAGGCGCTGTTGGGTGGCTTCCAATTTCACCTTGGCGGGCGAAATGCTGTCCACGCGTGCCGGTATGTCGGCCTTGGCATCGATCACGCGGTAGGTCACCGGGATGTCCGGCAGGATGGTGTCCAGCATCTCGGGCCGGATGTCCACTTTCTGCACATCGCGGATGGTGGGCGTGAAGTAGCCTTGGATGACGAACTCGCCACCGGCTTGTGGGTCCTGTGCGAGCAACGCGGTACCGGCCAAGAGAACGGCCGCAGCGGTCAGTTGGATCTTCATGGCGGTGCTCATTGTCCGTTGCTGTTACCGGGAAGGGTGATCTCCATGTCCTCTTGTGGGCTGGGCACATTGCGCGGTGCCTCACTGTCCTGAATGTCCCGCAAGCGCTGGCGGGCCTGTTCCACCAGCTCGGGCTCGGTGCTGTTGTCCGCAACACTTTGCAGGGTGGCCTTGGCTTGGAAGAGGTCGCCGAGCTGCACGTAAACATCGCCCAGCAGGATGAAGCAGCGCGCTTTCCAATGGTCGTAGGCCGGGTAGCGCTTCACGAACTCGAAGACCTCCTTCTCGGCATCGCGGTGGCGGCCCTGCAGGTAGCGCACGTAGCACTGGAAGTATTTGGCCTCGGCTCCCAAGGCGTTGGTGCTGGCGGCGCTCACGGCCTTGAAGGCGTTGTAGGCGGCATCGTAGGCCGCTTTGTCCAGTTCGGCCTTGGCAACCACCAGACCGGCTTCGGCCTTCAGGTCGGCATTGGCATCGGTGTTGGCGCTCACGCGCGCGGCCACCACTGCGGCTTCGGCGGGGCGGCCCATTTCCAGCAGGCAGCGCATCTGGCCCACTTGGGCGGCCAGCTTGTTCTGCGGGAATGTGGCCACTTCCTCCAGGCGAGCGAAGTGCACGCGTGCTCCCTCCCAGCGCTTCTGGCGGTAGTGGATGTCGCTGGCGCCGAACAGGGCGCTCTCCAGGAACTGTGCGGCGTTCTCCTGGATCACGGCCTCCAGGTCGGGCAGGGCTTCGTCGTAACGCGCATCGCGGTAGTGGCAATCGCCACGGTAGAAACGTGCGTTGATCGCGAAAGCACCCTTGGGGTACTTGTTCAGGTAGTCGCCCAGGGAACCGATGGCCTGTGCGCACTTTCCATCGTTGTAGAGCATCTCCGCACTGCGGAAGTATTTCTCGTCCAGATCGAAGGTGGCGGGGTCCACGAACTTCAGGCTGCGCAGGTAGGTCTCCCACTCGGACACGCGCCCCTGCTGCACATAGATGGACTCGATGAAGGTGAGTGCTTCCTTGGATCCGTCCATGGTGGGGTACTTGGTAACGATGCCCTTCAACTCGGACAACGCCTGCTCGGTATTGCCCTGGCGCTGGTACACCAGGCCGCGCTGCAGCATGCTCTGCCGCACATGCGGGCTGTTGGGGTGCTGCTCGATCACCTGGCCGTAGTACCGCAGCGCATCGGCATCGTTGTTCTGGTTGATGTAGGTCTCGGCCAGTTGGTACTTGGCATCGGCGGCGTAGCGGGAATCGGGGCGATCGCTCAGCAGGCTGCGCAGCGTGGCGATCTTGCCTTGTGGATCACGCACCAAGCCCTGCACCACACCTTTCTGGTACATGGCGTAGTCCTTGTCCGGCGCGTTGATCAAGGCGGCATCACTGTACCACTTCAGCGCGTTGGCATTGTCGCGGGTCACGAAGTAGCTGTCGCCGATGCGCATCATGGCATCGGCACGCTGGCGGGGTTCGCCTTGGCGGGTGGCCACGAAACGGCGGAAAGAGATCACGGCCTCCTCGTAGTTCTTCATCTTGAAGAAGGTGTAGCCCATGCCGTAGCCCGCCTGCTCGTACAGATCGGTGGCATAGGCGCCGGGCGAATTGCGCAGGTCGTTGTACTTGCGCAATGCGGCCTGCATGTCGCCCGCTCCGTAGTGCGACTCGGCCATCCAGTAGTGGGCCAGCGCGTTCACCTTCTGGTTCACCGGGTACACCAGGGCCCGCTCGAAGAATTTCACCGCGCTGGCATACTGGCGCCCCTCATAGAGCTCCACCCCACGGTCGTAGGCCAAACGCTGGTAGGCCTCCCGCAAGCGCAGGTCCTTGTTCTTGATCTCGTCCAGGGCGGCCAACGCGGCCTCGTAGTTCTTGGTGCGCAGGTACACGTTCAGCAGGAACTCGTAGGCCTCGTCGCGCCGGGGCGTGTTGGGATAGGCCTTCAGGTAGTTCTGCAGGGCATTGATGGCCTCGTGGTAGGGGTCGAAGCTCAGTTCGTAGGCCAGCTTGGCGTACTGGAAGAGCGCATCCTCCGTCACCTTGGGATCGTTGCCCAACTCATAGGCCTTCTTGAAGGCGTTGCGGGCGTAGTTCTTCTCGTTCAGCTTCAGGTAGCAATCGGCCATGTGGTAAGTGGCCAGTTGCACGATGCTGTCGGTCCCGTTGGCCACCAGGTTGAATTCGGCCAAGGCCTTGCGGCAATCGCCGGTGCGGTAGTAGGTGTAGCCCAGGATGTAGCGGTCGCTGCGGTCCACACCGCTACGCTGGGCGCTCTTCTGCAGGTAGGGCAGCGCTTCCTCATAGCGGCCGTTGCGGTAGTTGGCCTCACCCGCCAAACGGTTGATCTCGTTGATCCGCTTCACGCCCTTGGGGTCCGCCAGCATGGGCTTCACGTAGGCGTCCAGCGCATCGTACTTGCCTTGCAGAAAGAGGATCTCGGCGATGTAGAAGGGAACGATGCCCCCGAAGGCCTCGTCGCCCTTCAAGCGCTCGAAGCCTTGCAAAGCCGTTTCGTACTGGCCGCGCTCGTAGTGGATGTGCGAGGCGTAGTAGAGTGCCGGTGTGGCATAGATGCCGGCGCCTTCCTTCACCTCGGAGAATTCACCAAGGGCCCGATCACGATCATCGGTCTGGAAGTAGGCGTAACCGCGCTTGAAGCGGTATTCCTCCAACTCTTCGCGGTCCAGGCTGAAGCGGTCCACCTTGTCGCTCCAAGCCAGGGCGTCCTTCCACTTGCGCAGGTTGAAGGCGTGCCGGAACAGTTCGAGGCGAACAATGGGAACATGCTGACTTTCGGGGTGCTCAGCGATGAAGTGTTCGAGGCGTTGGCCCGCATCATCGTTGAAGAGGCGCACGGCGCACAAAGCGCGATGGAACTCGGCGTGGATACGCTCTCCGCGCTCGGGGTCGGCAATGCGCTCGATCACGCGGTCCAGCTCAAAAGCGGCCGCGCCGTACTTGGCTTTGGAGTATAGCTCCAGTGCATTGACCAGGTCGGCGTTGGCGTGTTCGTAGTGCGCGGGGCGTTGCGCATGGGCCTCGGAAAGCAGGAGCAGGGCCGCCGGCATGGCCAGCAGCAGCCCCCTGAGGAGCGGTCGGATGTGGGTTCCCATCAGGCGATCAAAGTTCCGGGGGTGGGTGGGGACGGCTTGGTGCGAAAGGGTGGACTTATCCACGCGCGGGTGTTCACCTGTTGCGACGCGGCAAAAGCCCGGGGCCAAGTGCGCAAGCGAGCACCGTGCCGCAGTGAAGAACGCACGCCTTCCTCCGGAAATTTTGACCTTTGAGCGCAGCCCCTTCCGCGCTGCGGCCTTTGCGACCATGAGCGACTCCCCCATCATCCTACTGCACGGTGTGCGCATTTTCCAGCGCGAGAACCTGGTGCTGAACAACGTGGACCTCACCGTGCACAAAGGCGAGTTCATCTACCTCATCGGCCGCACGGGCAGTGGTAAGAGCAGCCTCATGCGCACCCTTTACGGCGACCTGCCGCTGCGCGAAGGCGAAGGCCACGTGGCCGGTTTCGACCTGGCCAAACTGAAACGCTCCCAGGTGCCCTACCTGCGGCGCAAGATCGGCGTGGTGTTCCAGGATTTCCAGCTGCTGAGCGACCGCACGGTGAACGACAACCTGCTCTTCGTGCTCAAGGCCACCGGCTGGAAGGAGCGCAAACGCATGGACGAGCGCGTTCAACAGGTGCTGGAGAAAGTGGGCCTGGCCAACAAAGGCTATAAGATGCCGCACGAATTGAGCGGTGGCGAACAACAGCGCGTGAGCATCGCCCGTGCCTTGCTGAACGACCCCGAACTTGTCCTGGCGGACGAGCCTACCGGCAACCTGGACCCCGAGACCACCGAGGAGATCCTGGACCTGCTTTTCGCCATCAGCGCCAGTGGCAGCAGCGTTATCATGGCCACACACGACTACACCCACATGAAGAAGATCAACACCCGGGTGGTGCGCTGCGAAGAAGGACGCCTGCTGGAGTTGAGCGCGGCGGGAGCCGTCTGAGTGTTGAGTAGCGAGTGATGAGTAGCGAGTAGCGAGTGGCGAGTAGGCACAAGGCCATACTCGCCACTCGTCACTCATCACTCGCTACTCCTGAGCAGTTCCACGATCCGTTCCGCGTTCCGCTGGTTGCTGAAGCGCTCACCCAGCACCTTCACACGTTGTTCCAGCGCTGCGCCGTTGGCGGGTTCGGTCATGCAGTCCAGGATGCTCACGCGCATGGCCCGCGGGTCGTCGTGCACATGGCAAAGACTTTCCAGACCGGTGCCTTCCACCATGGGCGTATTGCACACCACGTGACGGCCGGTGAAGAGGCAGAGAAGCAGCTTCAGCTTGATGCCCGTGGCCTGGAAGGTGGGCAGCACGTTCACCTGCGCCTCGCGCACCAGGCGGTGGATCTCTTCGGTGCCGATGTTCTCGCGCAGCTCCACGTTGGGCGCCTTTGCCACCTCCCGCTTCAGTTCGGCGCTGGCATCGCTGCCGGCGATCACCAGTTGCGCGTCCAGCCCGTTGAAGACCTTGCGCACCAGAAAGAGCGCGGCCTGGTCGTTCTCCGCCACGCCGAGGGCACCGTGGTAGAACGCGAAGCGGCCCAGGCCTTCGGGCACACGCACGGTATCCACCGCGTGGAAGGCCGGGATGTGCACCACGTTGTGGAAGTGTGATCCGAAGTAGGCCTCGTCCTTGGGAGAGATGGCCAGGATGCGGTCGGCCTCGCTGAGCACGGGCTCGAAACGCTGCAGCTTGCGGGCCTCGTTGATGAAATAGCTGCGCCGGAAACTGCTGCTTGCGGCCTTGGCGAGTGCGGCGTAGTAATCGTGCTCCACGTTGTGGGCACGCACCAGACGCGTGCGGCCATGCAGGCGCGGATCGCCCAGGTGGTAGCAGCAGTGCAGCCCCTCGAAAAGGATGGGATGCTCGTCCTGCAGGAGGCGGTCCAGCAGGGCGTCGCTGCGGCGGCTCACCACCACGTAGGGCAGGCTGCTGAAGAGTTGCAGTTTGCCCAGCTTGCGGGGGTAGTAGTACACCTTGTGGCACAGGCGTTCCAGCTCCTTGGCCTTGGGCCTGCCGTACTGGAAACAATGCAGGTGCACCCGCACGCCCAGTTCGGCCAATGCCTTCACCTTGTAGTACACGTCGATCACGCCACCGTAGCTCGGTGGTGCCGGAACATCGAAGCTTACGATATGCAGGTGCTGCTCAACCAATGCTCTGTAGGAACGCTTTCAGCGTCTCCTGCTCGCTTGCGCCATTGAGCGAAGCGGCCGCGAAAGTAGCCTTTTCACGCAGGGCGGAATGCCGCGCGGGATCGGCCTGCAGGGCCTTCACCTCGGCCACCAAGCGGGCCGATTCCGGGCTGGGTACCACCACGCCGGCACCGAACTTCCGCACGATGCCTGCCACCTCGGGCAGGTCGGTGACCAGGGCCGGTATGCCGGCGCGGAAGTAGTCGAAGAGCTTGTTGGGCAGGCTGAAGCGGTAGTTCAGGTTGGTGTCCTTGTCCAGCGAGAGGCCCAGGTCGGCGTTGCGGGTGTAGCGCATCATCTCCTCGTAGGGCATGCGCGGCAGCAGGCGCACGCGGTCGTGCAGGCCGTGCTCCTGCACCAAGCGCTCCAACACCGGCCAGGCATCGCCCCCGCCGATCAGCAACAACAGGGCACCGGGTAGCTCGCGCATGGCCAGCACGGCCTCTTCCCCACCCCGCTGCACATTGATGCCACTGCCCTGCAACACCAGTATGAAACGGTCCGAGGGCAGGCCCAGCTCCGTGCGCGTAGGCAGCGGCCCCAGTTCGCGCGGCATGGGGATGTTGCGCACCACGGTGATCCACTCTTGACCACCCGCGCTGAGCGATCCTGAGCGCGAGTCGAAGGACGAAGCGCGGGTATCACCGCCCCGCGCACCCTCGCCGAGCGATGCTGAGCGCGAGTCGAAGGACGAGGCGCGGGACTCAGTCGATGCAACAGGTTCATGCTCACTGTTGGAGGGAACACCTGCGCTTCGACTCCGCTCAGCGAAGGTGTTTCCGCGGCGCTCAGCGATGGTGTTCCCATTCACAAGGGAACGCGCGCCTCGACTCCGCTCGGCGAGCGTTCCGTATCGCTTCCGGTACGCATTTGCGATGCTGTCGTTCACCGTGATCACATGCCGCAGCTTGGGGAAGATCCAGCGCTCGATGGCCAGCCAGACCTTGCGCGCAAAACGCCCTTCCAACTCGGGCACTTCGGTGAAGTACTCATGGCTGTCGTAGACCAAATGCTTGCGACGCATACGCGCCACCAGGAAGGCCGGCAGCAAAGTGTCCAGGTCGTTGGCCACTATGAGGGAGCAGCGCGCAAAGAGCAGCATGAGGAACAAGCGCTTGGCATACTCGGCATAGAACAAAGGCCCCTTGCGGAAGATGAGCCGCATGCGCTTGGTGGCGTAGGGCCGCTGCAGCGGCAGGCTACCCGGCAGTTTGCGCCCCACCAGCAGCACCTCATAACCCAACTCCTGCAACACGGTGCAGGTGCGGTGTACCCGGTTATCGGTCACCAGGTCGTTGGTTACGCAAACGATGGCGCGGCGCATGGGGCACATCCCGCAGGGCGGGTGCTGCAAAGGAACGGCCCGGAGCAATGCCCCGGGCCGTTCCTCGCTTGCAGGACTACCTACTGCACCTTCACGGCCCGCTTTACCAGCGGCTCACCGTCCAGCAGCAGGGTAACATAGTACACACCGGGTGCCAGGTGGGCGGTGCTCCAGGTGTAGTTGTACTGGCCTTCACTGCGTTGGCCTTCCTCCAATACTAGCAGGTGTTTGCCATCGCTGCTGTTCACCAGCAGTTGGGCACGGCCGCCGCGCTCCAGGGTGTAGCTCACCGTGGTGCGGTCTGTGAAGGGGTTGGGCGCGATGGTGAGGAGGCGTTCGCTGGCGGGGTCGCGTAATGGCTCATTGTCGATCGCACTGGCCCGCTGGTCTACGCTACTCCCCGCGCGGCAACATTCTGCCAGGAGGCGCTCAAGCGCATCCACGCGCTGAAGCAACGTATTCAAGGCTTCAGTCTGAGCGGCGCTGGAGGCTTGTTGCTCATGAATTACCGTCTGCTGCTCCTTGATCGCTCCTATGAGGACCGGAACGAATCCCACATAGTTCAATGTTCTATGTGTTACCGCTTCAGCCATCAAATTACCAAGACTGTCGTACTCAGCGGGGATGGTCCTGCTGCCCACAAGGCCCGGCAGCACTTCCTCCACAGCCTGCGCCATTAAACCCATCTGCTCATCAACAGGCAGTGTCAAGAGAGGATTCGCTTGTTCAATGAACGTGTAGGTCTTGGGTTCCAATGCCAGCACTTTCTCCAATGCACCTTCCAACGGTAGGATATTGGTCTTTAGGTCCGCATCCGAGGGATAGTACATGCCATTGACATAGAGGTCCGAGGTGATATTCACCTTGCCCTCGAACCATCCCGCCCAGTTGTTCGGGTGGGCTGCGGATGGAACGCGACGCTTGGCATAGATCCCATAGCTGATCGCTGCCGGCGGAGTTGCGTTCCCCAGGGATGCTCCTGTCTCGGCATACACCCCATAGCTACGACCCATGATCGATCCATTGCCTGGAGCTGCTCCGCTTTGGGTGTATACGCCGTAGGTTTTGAGAACACCATTGCCAGCAGTGGCGCGAACTCCGAATATGGAATCCGGCTTGACAACACCACTCGGGCCGTGATCGCCCCTTGCTTGCAACCCGCAAGTCATTTGCCTGCCGTAACCGGCTGTTGCGTTCACGCCATGCGTGATCAACGCCCCGCCTGTTGTGAATGCTGTAACACCTACCCTGGTGTTGCCATCCGGACTGCTTGGCGTACCAGAACCCTTGGCTTCTGCGCGAACACCATGGTTCGTTCCGCCCGAACCGTTGGCCACCGCATCCAAACCGACCTTATCGTCGCCATTGGTATTCGCATTCATGCTGAATAAGCCCGCACGTTGTTCTCCGCTCAGTAGTGCTGAAGTCCGTTCCACGTGCAATTTCGCGACCGGGTTGCTCGTACCCACCCCCACATTCCAATCCGCTTCCGGGCAATTGCCATTTGTATTGACCGTCTTCCAAGCAGTGGTGATCTTGTTGCCCGATGAGGATATATCCCAATCGCAATCCGCACCACCACTTCCTCCAGTGGGAGGTAGGTCGTTCGGGTCTATCCACTTCACCACACCGCGCTCAGCGCTCGGAGCGGGCGAGTCGTCGACCACCATCACCTTGTAGCTGGCGGTTACTTCACCAGCGGGTTCGGGTAAGGCGCGGATACGTACCCGACCATTCAGCACGTCAAGGCGCTCAGTAGGATCAATGATGTTGACAGGATCAGCCAAGTTGCCAGCGAAGAAATCTCCCAGTCCGAAGTTCACCTGGGTAACATCCACGGGATAGAAGCGGGCGGCTTCCAGGCATTCATCGCTATTGGCGCCGCTCGGCGCTCCGGTGAACCCTGATGCGAAACGGATCGTCAACCGGTCCGGGGCGAACTGGTCCGGACCGGGATCGTTGCTCCAAAGCAGTAACAAATCGGTATTGTCCAGGCCATTGAACTTCTGGCCGATATAGCTATGATCGCCATTACCCGTGAAGGTTATGCCGTTGCGCTGCCACGAGCGATAACCTGACTGCTGTGCGTTCACGATCAAGTTGAACGCATTATCCGCGAGATGCAATCGCGAGAAGGGGCCAACACCGTTGAAGAAGTTGGCGTTCCCGCTAAGACCCAGGAAGCCGCTCGTTGGTACAGCGAATCCGTTGATCGTCGGAACTTGGTTAGGGTATAGTCGCATCCGCAACAAGTTGCTGGTACTGAAGTCGATGCTCAGATCCGGGATCGTGCGCAGGTGCAGCGGGAATGTGCTTGTGCCATCGCAACCCAAATAGTCAGTTCCCAAACTCACGTTGTTGCCTCCCATGTTCCAGTCCACCTGTGCCCAACTGGACACGGTGATGAGGAGCCCCATGCCGAGGCTCAGTGTTCTTCTTGTGTTCATTGTCTTCAAGGTTTTTATATTGCTTGAAGACCGGACCTTGAACGGACTTGTCCGCATGTGCGGATCAAGCCCGCCACCTCAATGCATCACCACGAAACGCTTCGTATGCTTCATCTCACCCATCATTCGCAACAGGTACTGCCCACTTGGCCAACCTAGTAAATCCAGCGCGGCACCGTCCCTACTCAACCGGCCTTGGTATACCTTTCGGCCAAGCAGATCCACCACCTCAAAAGGGCCCTCCATTCCACTCACGTGGATCCGGTCCGAAGCAGGGTTCGGCCAAATGTTCAAAATTGGGACCGATCCTGCTGCGATGCCCGTAGTGAACGGGCAGCCAGCGGGTCCTGCCGTGACGCATACCCCATCGATGAAGTAGTATGCCGCTGAAGACGTCGGTCCCGCCACATGCACCGTGTCGGTCAGGGCATCCTCGAAGAAGTTGCCCAATACCAGATAGCGGTAGGCGCTGTCCGCTATGAATGTACCACTGACCAGGGTCCAGTTCGCCGTGTCGGTGATCACTTCCGTACTGTGCAGGTGCGCATAGTTCCGGAAGGAGAACGGCGGTCCGGAAAGCCCTGTCCAGATATTGTGCTCCATGGTAAACAGCATACCCACATTGTTGCTCGCCCATTTCGGGTTCCAGTAGGTACCTCCGGTAGCCATGTTCGCATGGAAACTCAGGTGATAGGTCTGACCCACCACCAAGGGTTCCAATAGCTCGCAGCCCACGTACTCTCGGAAATTGTCCTTATAGGTGGCCATGCCCAAATAGGCATCACCATCAAACCCGTACTGGAAGCCCATGCCATTCAATGGAACACTGATGAGCGAGTCTCCTGTTCCTAGTGTTCCCGCACAAGAATGGAAGTACTCAGGCGACCACAGCCACTTCTCCCAGTGCAATGGCTTGGAGTTCGCCGTGAAACCGGATTGTACGGGGCAGTTCCAGTGCTCCTCAAAGCTCGCGTTCGGGACCAAGTTGCCTTGGGCATAATCAACAAAAGGCGCTATGAACAGCGAGCAGCAACCCGCAAGCCTTGCGGCCTTGGGCCGCCACCCGCCGTTCATCCAGTGGTAAAGCATTGTTCGTTCGTGTTGATGCACATCGTGCATCGGTTCTGGTCTTCCTAGCCGCTCGTGCTAATGCCTTCGTACGTCGCGGGTTCCGTCAAGGCATCCGAAAGTTACGCTTCGACTACGCTCAGCGTTAAAGACCGCCTTCGGAGGGCGTTGCGCTGCCTACTGTTATTCGGCAGGGCATGTCCGGTTCTTCATGGGCTCATGGTGCTTGGGGTGTTATTTGGGTTCCTGTTCTGTTCCACGGCACGGGTTCGGTTCCGTTCCCTGGTCCAGCTCAATTGGTCCGGCCGCATTGGTGGGTAATGGGCTTTGCAGCGTGTCCGCTAGCTGCCACGCATCATCCTCAAATGCAGCGTTGTTCCCCCTGAGCTTGTCGAAGGGTGCCCCCTGCTCCAATGCTTCCTTCACGATGTCAACATCAATGGCGGCCAGGGAGTCCGAAATGGCTGGCTGCATGGTGAGTGCCAAAGCCTGCGCAGTATCCTGCAACCAGGCCCGATATCCCGCGGGCGATGTATTGCCCAGTACATCACCCAAGTGCAAACGCGCATAAGCAGCATGGTGCCCGGCACGATACGAGGAGGGGTAGGACCAGCCCTTTGCGTTCCTGCCCGGCGCATGAACCTCCCTCCATGGGATCATCTTCGGGGATGTCAGGTCCTCTGGTCGTGTTTCGTGAAGTGCAGCTCCACCATCGGTATCAGGAGCCAGGTCCGTTGGCCTATATAGGAGCACGGCCACAAAAGCGGACAGTGCAAGCGGGACCATGAGGCGCCTAATTCTCATGGCCACAATGCGTTGATGGAACATACCGAGGACCACTCGTACCCGCCGCGCACAAAGCACTGCTGGTGGTGAAAAAAGACGACGATGGGCGCGTGAAGGGCCCGAAGGAAAGACGGATCTTTATCGCTGGACCGCTGGACCGCTGGACCGCTGGACCGCTGGACCGCTGGACCGCTGGACCGCTGGACCGCTGGCGCAAGGCCTGCGATGCGATCGCAGGCCCTCGGGGTGATATGTCAATTGCTCCATCGCCATGGTAATTACCAGGCCTGCCTTGTCCGAATACACTGCGCCGGGCGTGGACCAGGGTGGAGCAACTGGTCTTATCTTCAACCGACGGTTGGACGAACTTAATGCGCGATCCGTCAATTTCCAAAGCGTTGATGAGGAAGCACCCAAGCGCATGATCCTGGCAAAGCGGATACATCGCACGCCCTCCCCTGCTCTTCACCCGGCACCGTTCACAAGCCGCTGATGGGCGCGCCCCGCTTGCACGCATGGCCCGCTAAACTTGCAGCCGATGGAACTGCAGCAGCACGCCGACCTTTCGCGTCACAACACCTTCGGCATCGCGGCGCAGGCCGCATACCTGGCCACCTTCCGCAGTGTGGAGGAACTGCGCGCCTTGCTGCAAGACCCGCTGGTGGCCAAGCTGCCACAACTCATCCTGGGCGGCGGCAGCAACGTGCTCTTCACTGGCAATTATGCGGGTGCGGTGCTGGTGAACGGCATTGCCGGCATTGCGGTAGTGAGCGAGGATGCCCAGCACGTGAGCGTGCGCGCCGGGGCCGGTGAAACGTGGCACGACTTCGTGCTCCATTGCGTGGCCCAAGGCTGGGGCGGCCTGGAGAACCTGAGCCTGATACCCGGCAAGGTGGGCGCCGCACCCATGCAGAACATCGGCGCCTATGGCGTGGAGATCAAGGACACCTTCGAAGCCTTGGAAGCCCTGCGCATCAGCGATGGCAGCATCGTCCGTTTCGACCGCGAAGCCTGTGCGTTCGGTTACCGCGAGAGCTTCTTCAAACGGGCAGGGCGCGGCCAGTACGTGATCCTCAACGTCACCTTCCGCCTGCACAAGGCCCCGCACGTACTGAACACCAGCTACGGCAACATCAGCGACGAACTCGTACGCATGGGCGTGACCCGTCCCACCATCAAGGACGTGAGCGATGCGGTGATCGCCATACGCCGCAGCAAACTGCCGGACCCGACGGTGATCGGCAATGCGGGCAGCTTCTTCAAGAACCCGGTGGTGAGCACGGAAGTAGCTGATCGGATCGCCGCACAACACCCGGACATGCCGCGCTATCCGGCCGGTCCCGGACACGTGAAGCTGGCGGCCGGCTGGCTCATTGAACGCGCCGGCTGGAAGGGCCATCGCGCCGGTGCCTGCGGCGTGCACGAGCGCCAAGCCTTGGTGCTGGTGAACCACGGCGGTGCCACGGGCGGGCAAGTACTGCAGCTCAGCGAGGAGGTGATGCAGAGCATCCGCGAGCGCTTCGGCGTGGAGTTGGAGCGGGAGGTGAATGTGGTTTAGGGGGGCAGTTGTTGGTTGTCAGTTGTCGGTTGTCGTTTGTCGGTTGTCGGTTGAGCATTGCCTAAGGACCTCTGACGCCGGACAACTGTGGACTGACAACTCTTGTCCAACAACCGCTTCACCCCATTTTTGTACTGCACCCCACCGGCCCCATGCACCGTTTCGCGCCCGCCATCCTTTTGCTGCTCGCCCTCGCTTGCGGTCGTTCGCGGAGCGTGGTGGAACAGCCAGCGGCAACCGGGCCAACGCCTTTGCAACTGGTGGTTCCTGCATGGGCACAGGACACGGCCCATGCCCTGAACCTGCCCTATGACAATCCGCTCACCGTGGAGGGTGTGGCGCTTGGCCGCAAACTCTTCCATGAGCAGGCCCTGAGCGGCACGGGCACGCTCTCCTGCGCCAGTTGCCACCGGCAGGAGCTGGCCTTCAGCGACCCGCGTAATGTGCCCAACGAACAGGGCTTTCCGCGCAACAGCATGCCCCTGTTCAACCTGGCCTTCGCGCACTATTTCTTCTGGGATGCTCGCGCCTTGAGCCTGGAACTGCAAGCCTTCGAGCCGGTGAGCGCACACCAGGAGATGAACAGCGACTGGAACGCCGTGTGCCGCAACCTGCAGGCGCATCCGGAATACCCCGAACTGTTCCGCAAGGCCTTCGGCAGCACACACATCGACAGCCTGCGCGTGGCCTACGCCCTGGCCCAGTTCGAGCGCACCCTGCTCTCCTTCAACTCCCGCTTCGACCGCTGGCACTACCAAGGCGATGCAGAGGCCTTGAGCGCGCAGGAGATCCGCGGGTTTAAGCTCTTCACCGGCAAGGGCAATTGCGCGGATTGCCACATGCCGCCGCTCTTCACGGACCACCGGGTGGTGAACATCGGCCTGGATGCCGAGACCGTGGACAAGGGCCTCGGAGCGCGCAGCGGTGTGGCCTGGCACATGGGCCGATTCAAGACCCCCAGCGCGCGCAACGTGGCACAGAGCGCGCCCTACATGCACGATGGCCGCTTCGGTACGCTGGAGGAGGTGGTCGACTTCTACGCCCACGGGGTGCACACGGCCGCCACCACGCTGGATGCGCACATGGAACCCTGGGTGAAGGGCAACGTGCTGCTCAGCGCTTCCGAGCGCGCGGACCTGGTGGCTTTCCTCCGCAGCCTCAGCGACCCGGGTTTCCTTGCCGATCCGCGTTTGGGAGCACCGGAATGAGCGTGCAGGTGGATGCGGTCCATAGCATGGAAGAACGATCTTCGCGACACATGTTCCAGCGTGTCCGTCCCACGGTGCTGCTCGTGCTACTGAGCGCGGTGCTCTTGAATGCCTGCCGCCGCGACCCCGCCTGGCCGGTGGATACGCCCGAAGCAGGCCCCACGCCCTACAACCTGAGCATTCCCGCCTGGGGCAACGACGGCATACACCCCTTGCAACTACCTGGGGACAACCCCCTGACGGTGGAGGGCGTGGAACTGGGCCGCATGCTCTTCCACGAGCGGGCCTTGAGCGACGACTTCAGCTTTTCCTGCGCCACCTGCCACATGCAGGACCACGGTTTCGCGGAACCCCATCCTGTATCGCTGGGCACCGATGGCAGCCTCGGGCGCCGCAACGCCCCGGCCTTGGTGAACCTCGCCTGGCACGAGACCATGTTCTGGGACGGCCGTGCTGATAACCTGGAAGCACAGGCTTTCGGTCCGGTCACCAACCCGGTGGAACTCCGCAACACCTGGCCCACCGTGGTGGAGCGCTTGCAAGCCGACCCACGTTATCCGCAGCGTTTCCAACGCGCCTTCGGCACCGACATCATCGACAGCGTGCTGGTGGTGAAGGCCATCGCCCAGTTCGAGCGGACGCTGCTCTCCTTCAACTCGCGCTTCGACCGCTGGTTCTACCAAGGCGACGCACAAGCCATGAACGAGCAGGAACAGCGCGGCTTCCAACTCTTCATGAACGAGGCCAAGTGCAACAATTGCCATGCACCGCCACACTTCCACGACTTCTCCCTGCGGAACATCGGCATGCTCAACCTGAACGGTGACGCCGGACAGGAGGAGGTGACGGGCGACCCGCTGCACCGCGGGCGCTTCAAGACGCCCACCCTGCGCAACATCGAGGTCACCTGGCCCTACATGCACGATGGCCGCTTCTTCACCCTGGAGGAAGTGGTGGACTTCTATGCGGACGATGTGCTGAGCCCACCGAACCTGGACCCGCACATGATCCACTTCGTGAACGGCGAGGTGGTGCTGAGCCCACAGGACCGCAGTGACCTGGTGGCCTTCCTGAAGACACTCACTGACCCTGCTTTCCTGGCCGAGCCGCTGTTCAGCGACCCGCACTAGAAGCCATCTCAAAATAGTTTTTGGCAGCGAGACGGAGGAGTTTTTCGGGCAGCCTAGGCGCGAAACCCGCGCATAGCTGGAAGCTCTGTTAGGGTTGAGCAATGACGGATGCCCGAAAAAGGCCCCGGCGGAGCCCGAAGGATTATTTTGAGATGGATTCTAAGCCGCTGGCCTTTCCCCATCTTCGCGTGCTCCCGATCATCGGCCAAGCTCTTCCCGAAATGCGTCGCCCTTCCCTTCTCCTCGCGCTCTGCGCCTTGCTGCTGCATCCCTTCACGCTCCCGGCCCAGGAACTGCTCACCTTGCGCGATGCCATCCTGAAAGCCGGTACGGACCTGGCGCCCGAGCGGCTGAAGGGCCTGCAGTGGATCGAAGGTGAGGCCGCCTACAGCTACGTGGATGGCGAACGGCTGATGCGCGCCACACCCGGCAAGGCCATGGAGCGCCCCTTGGTGGACCTGGCCACGCTGAACGCCCTGCTGCCCGACAGCATGGCCCTGCGCGGCATCCCCGCCGTGCAATGGGAAGCACCCACGCGCTTCCGCTTCTGGCACCGCGGCGGCCTCTACGGCTTCGACTTGGGAAGCGGCGAACTGAAGCAGCGACTCGCATTGCCCAAAGGCGCGGCCAACATGGACCTGCAGGCCGCAAGTGGACGCGTGGCCTACACCTTGGAGAACGACCTCTACGTTGCCGCTCCGGACCAGAAGCCACTGCGCATCACCACGGATGGCCGCGAAGGCATCGTGAACGGACAGGCTGTTCACCGCCAGGAATACGGCATCACCAAAGGCACCTTCTGGAGCCCGGACGGCAGGCAGCTGGCCTTCTACCGCATGGACGAGACCATGGTGACCTCCTACCAATTGGAGGATGTGGCCAGCAAACCCAGCACCTTCAACGCCATCCGCTACCCCATGGCCGGACAACGCAGCCACCACGTGAGCGTGGGCGTTTACGACCTGGAGCGCAACAACACCACCTTCCTGCGCACCGGCGAGCCATTGGACCAGTACCTCACGAACATCTCGTGGAGTGCCGATGGACGCTTCATACACGCGGTGCACTTGGACCGCAAGACCGAGAACCTGCGCTTGGTGCGCTACGATGCCGCCACGGGCGAAGCGCTGGCCACACTGCTCACCGAGCACGACGGCATCTACCTGGAGCCCGAGCACCCTGCACACTTCCTGAAGACGCGTCCCGGCCAGTACATCTGGTGGAGCGAGCGCGATGGCTGGCAGCACCTCTACCTCTACGATGTGAAGCGCGGATTGGTGCGCCAGCTCACCAAAGGCAACTGGGTGGTGAAGGACCTGCTGGGCATGGACCCGAAAGAGAGTTATGTGGTGGTTGAAGGCAGCGATGTGATCCGCAAGGACGATCCCAGCGGCGCACGGAACACACACCTGTACCGGGTGGACCTGGCCAGCGGGAAGACCACCCGCCTTACCGAACAGCCAGGCAGCCACCACGGATCGCTGAGCAGCGACGGCAGCTTGCTGCTGGACACGTGGAGCAGCACCAAGGTGCCCAACAGCAGCGAGATCATCGATGTGCGCAGCGGCAAGGTGTTGCGCACATTGCTCACCGCATCCGATCCCTTCAGCAGCCGCAAGGTCGGCACCATCGAGCTGCTCACCATCCCCGGCGAGCGCGGCGACCTGCTGAACGCACGCCTGATCCGTCCGAGCTTCTTCGATCCCAAGGAGCGCTACCCGGTGCTGATCTACGTGTACAACGGCCCCCATGTGCAGTTGGTGAACGAGTCCTTCCTGGGTGGCGCATCGCCGTGGATGCTGGAGGCAGCGGAGCGCGGCTACCTGGTGTGGACCGTTGATGGGCACGGCAGCGCCTACCGCGGGCGCGACTTCGAACAAGCCGTGCACCGGCAACTGGGCGTGGTGGAAGTGAACGACCAACTGCGCGGTGTGGAGTATCTGGAACAGCTGCCCTTCGTGGATGGCGACCGCATCGGGGTGCACGGCTGGAGCTTCGGCGGGCACATGACCACGGCCATGCTGCTGCGCCACCCGGGCACCTTCCGCGTGGGCGTGGCGGGCGGCCCGGTGATGGACTGGAGCCGCTACGAAGTGATGTATACCGAGCGCTACATGGATACGCCTGAGGAGAACCCGGAGGGCTATGCCACCACCGACCTGACCAAGCTGGCAGCGACCCTGCAGGAAGACCTGCTGTTGATCACCGGCGGCCAGGATGATGTGGTGCTGCCACAGCACAGCTATGCATTCATCAAGGCCTGCGTGGATGCCGGCGTTCAGGTGGACCTCTTCAACTACCCCGGGCATGGCCACAACGTGCGCGGCAAGGACCGCCTGCACCTGATGGAGAAGGTGCTGCGCTACATGGACCAACGCCTGCTTTTGATGCGCTGACCCGGCATCCCGGCGAACGTTTTACACCCGAACCGTGTCTTAGCCTCTGAACGAACACGATCCCACATGAAACAACTCCTTACACTCGCCTTTCTGCTTCCCTTCGCAGCCAGCGCACAGACGACCCACCAAGTGAGCGTCGGTGGCAGCCTTGTTGGCGGAACCCCGCCCTTCTACAGCCCGCAGAACCTCACGATCGCCGTGGGTGACATCGTGCAATGGACCAACAGTTCGGGATCGCACAACGTGAACGGGAGCACCCAGCTATTCCCGGGCAATCCGCAGGGCTTCAGCTCCGGGGCGGTGGCCGGCGGTGCTTGGAACTTCAGCCACACCTTCACCATTCCCGGGGTCTACAACTACCACTGCACGGCGAACGGGCACTCCGCCACACAATTCGGCCAGATCACCGTGGTGAACACCACCAGCGTGGCCGAGTTGGACGAAGAACAGGTCGTGCTCCTCTACCCCGTGCCCACCAACGATGTGCTCACTGTGGAAAGCACCAGCTTCGAGTTCCAGAACGCTCGGGTGATCACGCTCGATGGGCGTGTGGTGGCCGAGCACGCTGTGAACGGGCGCACCCGGGTGGAGATCAGCACCGCCGATCTGGCTGCGGGCCAGTATTTCCTGCTGCTCAATGACAAGCAGGACCGCACCATCTCGCGGCCCTTCCGCAAGGAGTGATCAGGGCGTGCGGACCAGCCGCAGGCTGACCGCTTCCCCTTGCGCGGGTATTGCCCGCAGCAGGTAAGCCCCGGCGGGCAAGGATGCCAGGTCCACGGACAGGGTGTTCTTGCCCGCTGGCATTTCGCCCTGGTAGACCTGCTGGGCAATGCGCCCTGTGCCATCCAACAGTTCGATCCGGTAGCGCTGCGCCACCGGGGTATCCAACCAGACCGAAGTGAGCGCCGAGCTGGGATTGGGGAACGCGTAAAGACCGGTAGCCACCAGCGGGGAACGCTCCACCGTGCTCTGGGCGATGCCGGCGGGCACCGCGATGGTGGCCAGGGTACCGATGGAGAGCTTGGCCAGCTTCTCGAAGTACGGCACATCGAAGTACATCACCCGGTCGTTGGAAGTGTGGTAGTGGGGATTGCCGTCAGCGCCGAACTCCTCGATGATGAGGATGGCACCGTATCCGTTGTTCCAGAAGGAGGCGTGGTCGCTGTACGTGGCGCCGGGGTTCGTAAGGAGCAGGTCGATGTCGATGTCGTAGCGCTCCAGCACCGCGAAGGTGGAATCCGCCAAGGCGAAGGAATTGGCGATCGGGCGGGTGTGCACACGTGCCTTGGTGTCGGCGTTACCGTCCCAGGCAATGGCGTCCATGTTCACCACACCGCGGATCACCGCATCGTTCGCCGCCATGCCTCCTGCATAGAAGGCACTTCCCACCAGGCCCTGCTCCTCCTCATCCCAAAGACCGAAGATGATGGAGTACTCGAAATCGATGTCGCGCAGGATGCGGGCGGCCTCCAGCAGGGCGCCGCAACCACTGCCATCGTCATCCGCAGCGGGCGCAGCGAGGAAGCCTGCCGGCAGGGCATCGTAGTGTGCGCAGAGGATCACGTATTCGTTCGGGTACATCGTGCCCTCCTTGATGGCGTACACGTTCTTGCCCGTTACGCTGAAGGACTGAACCTGCGGCGTGTAGCCCCATTCGGCGAGCTTCATCTCCAAGTAGGCCTGCGCAACGGCATTGCCATCGTTGTTCTTGTGGCGGCTCACGATCAGCTCGGGACCATTGCCCACATCAACGGGCAACTCGCCCGTCAGCTCGTTCACATAGAGCAGCATGGAATCGATGCTGAGCGAATTCAGCACGTTCTCGATCACGGGATGCTGGGCATGCGACCAGGAAGTGGCCAGCCAGCCAAGCAGGAACAAGGAGTTACGCATTCATCAAAGGTAGTCCGATGCGTGCGCCGATCGCAGCACCGGTGATCAGTGTAGGATCAGAAAGCGACCACCCGCTCCACGTAGGCCTTGTGCGCCGTGCGCACCACCACCACGTAAGTGGCCGCGGTGTTCGGCAAGCGCAGCTGCCAATTGCGTTGACCGGCAGGCACCCAGGCCGCAATGATGGATCCCTTCAGGTCGAGCACCTCGATGCCCACGATCTTGTCGGTGACTCCTTCGATGCGTAGCAGGCCATCGCGCACGGGGTTCGGGAAGATGCGGACACCCAGCTCGCGCAGGTCGTCCACCGCCACGCTCAGATCGGTGATCTCCACCTCCTTCACCATGATCGGCGAGTTGTCCGCGCTCTGGAACATATCGCGCCAGGTGTCGATCTCGGGCGTGTTGAATGCGAACATCTCTTCCATGTAGCCCGGCGGCGCGGACTGGTACCACACACGGGCACGGATGCGGATGAGGCCCTCGTAACCGTTCATGGCCACATGGTAGCGCACAATGTCGCCACCGTTGCCTTCCACCCCGTTGCTGTAGCGGTTGAAATCGAGGTCGCTTGCGGGTACACCGGCGATCAGCGTGGTGTCGTAGGATGGATGCGTGGTGGTGAAGCCCAAGGGGGGGATGCGGTTGTCCTTCAACGGCGTCTTGGCCCGTTCCAGCACTGTGGTCTTGTCGCCGTTCACATCACCCATCACCATCTCGTAGATCTGCACCTGGTCCGGGTTCCGGATCACATCGTAGTGCGGCTCCCAGCTGGCATCGTGCCCCACCACTTCGTACTCGCTGTTCCACGCGCCGCTGCTGAAGAGCACCTCGTCATTCGCATTGCTCACCGTCAGCTCCACGAACGCACGCCGAGATGGATAACCGGAAGGGAACTTGTGGCCACCGAGATTGATGATCTCCACGGCGATGCGCGCGGTGTCGGCATCGCGTTCCACCACGGAGGCATCCACCAGCAAGGTGTTCTGGTCGAGCAGGCGCCGGGTGCGGGCGATGGTGCTGTCGAACTGCACCGAGCTGGCGGTGAGCTCCAAGGCCGCGTTGTTGTTCTTCAGCAGTTCAAGCATGAAGACATTGGCCCCGGTCATGTGGTGCAAGCCGAAGGGGCTGCGGCCTTGAAGGAAAAGGTAGTTCGCGCTGATCACCACCGCATCGTCGATGCGGGGCAGGTGGCAGCCCTGGCAGGAGATGCCACCCTCCGGATTGGTCTTCGTGTTGAAGGTGGAGTTCAGCCACTCGTGGTAGGTGGCCTGCTCCACGAACTCATCGCCGGTGAGGTTGCCTTCCAGATCGGCCGTTTCCGTGATCAGCGTGTGGCAGCCAGCGCAAAGACCAGCGTCGTTGATGTGGGCGCCGAAAAGCGGCTCGTACCCCACGAAAGAGGTCATCGGCGCGCCGAAGACATCATCGTACGGGCCATAGACCACGTTGTTGGTGTCGAAGTTCAGCTCGCCTGAGAAGGAAAGACCGATACCATCGGCACTCTGCATGTGGCAGGGCAGGCATGAAACGCCATCCAGGGCGATGGGGTCCTGCACCATCTCGGCGATGCTGTAGTGCCCGCCGCCACTGAGGAATTTGTCGTATCGGCCCATGGGTGCGTGGCAGGAGGTGCATTTGTCCTCCAAACCGGCTTGATGGCCGGGGTTCACGCTCACCTCGTGGCTCACCTTGGCGCGCCAGAAGGGATCGCGCGCGCTGTTGGCCATCATGGTGCTGCGCCAGTCATCCATCACGTTCACATCGCGGCCCTGTGCATCCACACCCGCGTAGTTGTTCAGGATATCGGGACCGTGGCAGCCGTAGCAGTTGCCGCTCGCGCTGAAGAAGTTGTTGGACCCACCGGGCAGGCCGATGCCCCCACCCCGGAACTCGGCGACCTCCTTCTCGGAGTGGTAACGCGCATGGGCAGGCGTGGAGCGCCCTTCCACCCAGGCCACGAAGAGGGCGACCACGCCCAAAAGACCGGCCACGGTAAGCCACCGCGCCAAACGGGTATAAGCATTCAGCATGCAGAGAAGGTTCCTTGAGGTTGCCCGCCAATTTACGACAGTGCACCATTCACGGAAGACCTCCTTGTGGTCATACGTGGTCTCTTAGCCTGTTCCGCACGGAACGGAACCGGTGATCAGGCGCCGCGCTGCGCGGACTTGCGCATGGTGGTCGCCTTGGGCTTGGCAGAGACCGAAGGCTTGGGCCCGGCCACCTTGGGTGCATCGGCTTTGGCCTTCTTGGCACCGGCTTCCTTTGCAGGGGCTTTCTTGGCAGCCTTCCCTTTCTCCGCTTCCTCGGCAACTTCCTTCTTGGCTTCAGCCTTGGGCGCGAGCTCACCGGCCTTCAACAACTGGTCGTACCAGGCGAAGAGCTTGCGCACATCACTGGGGTAGATGCGCTCCCGATCGTGGGTGGGCAGGGCCTCACCCAGCTTGGCGAAGAGGGTGTCCTCACTTTCCTTGGGATCCAGGCTGGCTCCGCCCTTCTCCACTTCATAGAGCTTCTGCAGCACCTCGCGCAAGGGTACATCATCACCGGTGGTGAACATGCTGATCTCCTCCAGGGAGCTCACGCGCACACTGCTGTGCACCGGCATGCGCTTGCCGTCTATCAGCGACTCCACGATGAGGGCTTGGCGCCCTTGTGCAACAATGCGGAACAGACCGGCCTTGCCGGTGATGGAAATGATCTTGCTGAGGTCCATGGTGATATAGAGCGGGTAAAGCTATGCGTTGCGGCGGGAAGGATAACGCCAAGTGCGTTCGGTGTGTGTTACAACCCAGCCCGAACGACCGAGGATCATCGCATCAGGTCTTCTGCTTCTTCTTCCGCGCCGCGGGAAAAAGGATGTTGTTCAAGATGAGGCGGTAGCCCGCTGAATTGGGGTGCAGGCTCAGGTCCGTAGGAGGATCGCCCACCATGTGCTGGTAATCCTCCGGATCATGCCCGCCATAGAAAGTCCATTGCCCCATGCCGAACTCCCCGTGGATGTACTTCACGGTTCCTTGCGCTTTGTTCTCTCCCATCACCGTTACGTTGGGCTTCACCAGGTCTTTGCGGAAGGCCGTGGTCTGCCCCATGAAACCGCGCACCACCTGCTCATGGCTTTGGCAGAGCATGGTGGGCACGATGTCCCACTTGGCACTGAAGTCGAAGAGCGTGAAGAAATCGCGGGTCTGGCCGATGCGCGCATGGATCTCCGTGGCATCGATGTCGGAGAACTCATAGATCATGGGATCCGTGACCAGCTTGAAATCCTTGAACGCGAAGCTCTTGTTGAAGTCCAGGTTTTGTTGCGCACCGGGCGACATGGGATCGCCATCGAATTCCGTGGTACAGATGTCCACACCTTCGGCACTGAGGGCGATATCGAAGGAATCGGTGCCCGAGCACATGGTGAACAGGAAACCACCGCCCGCCACGTAATCGCGGAT
Source organism: Flavobacteriales bacterium (assembly GCA_019638115.1). Classification (GTDB taxonomy): domain Bacteria; phylum Bacteroidota; class Bacteroidia; order Flavobacteriales_F; family PHOS-HE28; genus PHOS-HE28. Next base: position 476,286 of record JAHBUK010000004.1, read on the forward strand.
GCGCAACGCAACGGCCAGCTTCATTTGGCTCACCTTGGCGAACCCGAGCTGCCGGGCCATTTCTTCGGATTCGCGCACCATGGCGATGTACCAGGGAGCATTCCGGTAGGCCCGATAGAACTTGCCGTACTGCCCGGTGAAGTCCTCGTGGTGCAGGTGCAGCCAGTCGTACTGGGGCAGCACGCCGGCTATGATCTGCGGATCGTAGATGCGGTCATAGGGGATCTCCGCGTATTCCATCACCAGGGCCACGGCATCATCCCACGGTTGAAAGGACTCCGGAGCATACACCGCGATCTTGGGCGCCTTCTCGAGCTTCACCACCTCCATGTTCACCTCCGGATCCGCGATCTCCCCTAAGATGGCAGAGGCCTGCCCATCGGCGATCACTTGGTAGGTGACCCCACGGATGGTGCACTCCTGCTCGATCGTCTTGTAGTGGTCGATCAGGAAACTGCCGCCGCGGTAGTTGAGCAACCAATCGATGGCCACATCACGCTGCAGTACCCAATAGGCCACACCATAGGCCTTCAGGTGATCGCGCTGCGAGCCGTCCATGGGGATCAGCAGCTTGGTGGCCCGCACCGGCAGCGCCAAGGCCAGCAGCAGCAACAGCAGAAGCCCTGAACGCATGTGCTTAGAACGGAGCGGTATCGTCGAAGTCGTTGTCATCGTTCATGCGGCTCGGCCGTGTGATGGTGCGGAACGGGTTCCCGCCATCATCAATACCCGTGCCTTCAACGCCGAAGTTACCGCTCATGGTCTCCAGGTCGGCGAACTTGGCGAGTTCCGGGATGAAACGCAGACGCACCGTATCCACCGCACCGTTCCTGTGCTTGGCCACGATCACCTCGCCAACACCCATGGTGCTGCCGTGCTCATCCTCGAAGATCTTGTAGTACTCGGGGCGGTACAGGAAGCACACGATGTCGGCATCCTGCTCAATGGCGCCTGATTCGCGCAGGTCACTGAGCATGGGGCGCTTGTCGCCACCGCGGGTCTCCACGGCGCGGCTCAGCTGCGAAAGGGCGATGATGGGGATGTCCAGTTCCTTGGCGATGCTCTTGATGGAGCGGGAGATGCTGCTTATCTCCTGTTCGCGGTTGCCGCCCTTGCTGTCGCCTCCTGCGGTCATCAGCTGCAGGTAGTCGATGATGATCAGGTCCACGTTGTGCTGGCTCTTCAAGCGGCGGGCTTTGGCGCGCAGTTCGAAGATGTTGAGGCCCGGCGTATCGTCGATGAAGATGGGCGCATTGGTGAGCCGCGAGATGTGCTGGTGCAGGATGGCGAACTCGCCATCGGTCAGGTCGCCCTTCCGCAGTTTCTCGGAACTGATACCGGCCTCGCTGGCGATCAAACGGGTGACGAGCTGGGTGCTGCTCATCTCCAGGCTGAACACGGCCACGGCACGCTTGTGCTCAACGGCAATGTTGCGGGCCATGCTCAGCACGAAGGCGGTCTTACCCATGGCGGGACGTGCCGCAACGATCACCATGTCGCTGCGCTGCCAGCCTGCGGTGAGCTTGTCCAGTTGCACGAAACCCGTGGGGATGCCGCTCACCCCGCCGGTCTTGTTCTTCGCACTTTCGATCTGGTCGATGGCGCCCTGGATCAGGTCGCTCATCTTCTCGTAGTTGCGCTTCAGGTTGCCACTGGTGATGGCGTAGAGGTCCTGTTCGGCTTTGTCCAGCAGGTCGAACACGTCAGCGCTATCGTCGTAGGCATCGCGGGTGGTCTCCGCACCGATGCGGATGAGTTCGCGCAGGATGTGCTTCTGGCTGATTATGCGCGCGTGGTACTCCACGTTCGCGCTGCTGGCCACCTTGTTGGTGAGCTGGCTGATGTAGAAAGGGCCACCCACCACGTCGAGCTCCTTGCGCGTGCGCAACTCCTCGGTCACGGTGAGGATATCGATCGGCTTGTCGTCGCGGAACAGGGTCTGGATCACCTCGAAGATGCGGCGGTGCGCATCCACATAGAAACTCTCGGGCTGCAGGATGTCGATGGCATCGTTCACGGCGTTGCGCTCCAACATGAGCGCACCGAGCACGGCCTGTTCCAGTTCCGGTGCCTGGGGCGGCAGCTTACCGGCCTCCAAGGCGTTCTCGAGCAGTGATACCGCTGGTCGACGCGCGCTGCGAGCGCGGTCCGAAGAGCGGGTGGTGGTGGTATCGGACATGGTCTGAAGTGCGGATCCTGGTGCCTGCTGGGTTAGCCGGGCCGACACATCCACGATCCCAAGGACCGCGTGTGCCTGTTCGGTTCCGCGAGGGTGGTAAAAGTAGGACCAAGCACCGCCCCATTGGTCCATAAAGCACGCGCGAATTACTCACCAGCACTATTCAGAACGCTGTTCACAACCTGTGCGCAACTGCGGAAAGCCGCTGTGGGCCGTAACTTGCACACGTGCGGATCGGACTTTCAACACTGCTGGCAGCTGCACTGCTCCTGCTGCTTCCCGGATGCCGGAAGGAGACCGACACCGAAGCTCCCACAATCCGGTTCATTGCGCCGGGTGAGGCCTTTGTGCTGAGCATCCCCGACAGCCTTACAGTAAGCGTGGAGGTGAGCGATGAGCAAGGCGTGAAGAGCGTGTGGATCGGGCTCACCGATGTGAACGGCGTGCCCATCGCACCCGCCCGGTCCATTACCCTGGATACGCGTTCGACCACCGTAACACGCACGATCGCGGTGACGGATGAACGCATCCTGAGCGGGACCTACACGATCACCGTGCGCGCATCCGATGGTGTGAATGAACGCCGCGCATTCCGCTCGGTGCAGGTGCTGGAGGCGCCCTTGCGCCTGCGTGCAGTGTATCTCACACCGAGCGCAGCAAGCGCACCGTCCACACTGTACCGCGTGGACAGTACCGGCAGCATCGCACCCTGGCATACCCAAAGCGACATCAGCGGAGCGGTGGCCCACGGGAAACAACAATACGTGGTGGTGGCAGGCGGTGCCACGGCCCCTCTCCAAGGTTTGCCCACGTCCTCCCAAGGAAGCCCCTGGCAGGTGCCGAATTTTTCCGCGCTGGGCGAGGTCTATTTCCTCGGTCTCTGCCGCGACCAGTCCGACGACCGCATCTATTTCGGCACTTCCGATGGACAGATCAAAGGTTTCACGGCCCAAGGTGCGCAGACCTTCTCAGCAAATGCGCTACCCGGGTACCGATCGCGCCGCCTCTTGGTGCTCGGCGATCGCCTGCTGAGCGCGGAATATTCGGTGAATACCAGCGAACGGCGCCTGGTCCCCCGCGCTTATGGCTCCGGGGATGCCTTCGCGCTGTTCACCCTGGACCTTGATGTGCTGGGCATGGACCGGCTCACCGATCAACGCGCGCTCTTGATCGGCACACGGGATGGGCTTGGCGTGGTGGCGGAATTCTTCCTCGCATCAGGATCGGTGAACGACCAGCGCACCTTTTCGGAAGGTCCAGTGCTGGCGGCGGTCCGCATCAATGCTGACACGTGGGCGCTTTCCCTGCCTGGTCGCGTGGTGCGCTACACGCGCTCATCCAACAGCATCGCCCAGTTGAGCACGGGCACACAATACACCAGCCTGGCCTTCGATCAGGCCAATGGGGTGCTGTATGGAGCAGCGGGCAACGTGATCACGCTGTTCTCACCCAGTACGGGCAACGTTTCCGGGACCATCGTGGCGCCTGAAGATATCGGCGGGATACACCCCTTGCTCAATCGGTGATCGGATCAGGCGCGCTTGCGGCTGGTCTTCGCAGGCGTGGCTTTGAGCACCACACCCATGTCGCAGAACTTCGAGATGCGGCGTTCCACCAGTTTGTCGGGATCAACCTTCACCAGCTTGTTCAGGTGCTTCACCACCTCAGCCTTCAACAGCCTGCAGGCTTCGTCCACATCGCTGTGGGCGCCACCGGGGGGCTCCGCGATGATGCCGTCGATGAGCTTGTTGGCAAGCATGTCCTGCGCCGTCAACTTCAGCGCTTTGGCCGCCTGCTCCTTGTACTCCCAGCTACGCCAGAGGATGGAGGAGCACGATTCCGGTGAGATCACGCTGTACCAGGTGTTCTCCTGCATCAGCACCTTGTCGCCGATGCCGATCCCCAAGGCACCGCCCGAAGCTCCTTCCCCGATGATCACGCAGATCACGGGCACTTTGAGCTGCGCCATCTCCAACAGGTTGCGTGCAATGGCCTCGCCCTGGCCGCGCTCCTCGGCTTCCAGGCCAGGAAATGCACCGGGCGTATCGATCAGGGTTACCACCGGCTTGTTGAATTTCTCCGCAAGCTTCATCAGGCGCAGGGCCTTGCGATAGCCTTCCGGGTTCGCCATGCCGAAGTTGCGGTACTGGCGCATCTTGGTGTTCACCCCCTTTTGCTGGCCGATGAACATCACGGTGCGCCCTTCCAGGGTACCGAAGCCTCCCACCATGGCTTTGTCGTCCTTCACGGTACGGTCGCCATGCAACTCGATGAACGAGCCGTTGGTCAGCGAGTCGATGTACTTCAGCGTGTACGGACGGTCGGGATGGCGGCTCACTTGCACCCGCTCCCAGGGGCTCAGGTCGGCATAAATGCTCTTGCGGGTCTCGGCCAACTTGCGCTCCAGATCCTTCAGGGTGGCTTTTACGTCCACCTCTCCCGCTTCAGCCACTTCCTTCAGCTTCTCGATCTGCTCGATGATGTGCTGGATGGGCTGCTCGAACTCCAGGAATGTCTGCATGCTCTTCCGTTGAGGGGAACGAAGGTAATCGGATGGAAAATACGGTCGCGTTCAGGGAGCGCATCGAAGCTTGGCGCGGGAATACCTTAGCGACCGCATGATCACCTTCCCTTCCGCAAAGATCAATCTGGGTCTCAACGTGGTGCGCAAACGCACGGACGGATACCACGACATTGAGAGCATCATGGTGCCGATCCCGTTGCAGGACGCTTTGGAAGTGGTCGTTGACTCGTTGTTGGACAGTAATGAAGTGGTCTACACCCGTTCGGGAACCCCGATACCGGGTGATCCCGAACAGGACCTTTGCATGCGTGCGATCCGGCTCCTGCAAAAAGACCGCGAATTGCCGGGGCTGCGCATGCACCTGCACAAGAACATCCCCATGGGCGCGGGCCTCGGAGGCGGCTCCAGCGATGGCGCACAGGCCTTGACGCTCGTCAATGATCTGCTCCAATTGGGGCATGATCGCGATGCGCTGCACCACATGGCCGCCGCACTTGGCAGCGATTGTCCATTCTTCTTGATGAACGGGATCTGCCTCTCGGAAGGCCGGGGCGAAAAGCTCAGCCCGATCCGAATCGACCTGTCCGGTCTTACCCTCTTATTGGTGAACCCCGGGCTGCACGTATCCACGGCAACGGTCTACGCGAACACCACACCCAGTGGTAAGAGCATGTCCTTCGCAGAAGCCGCGGCTGGTCCGAGGAACACGTGGCAGGAACAACTTCCGAACACCATGGAAGCCGCGGTGCTGAACGCATGGCCGGCCGTGGGCGAGATCAAGTCCCGCTTGCTGCAGGCAGGAGCACTTTATGCAGCCATGAGCGGCTCGGGCTCCTCGGTTTTCGGCTTGTTCCAAGGGGAAGCTCCGGCATTGAACTGGCCAGATACCTACCGCAGCTGGACGATCGGACTTTGAAGCCGTGATCAGGACTCAGCGAAGCAGGTCCTCGACCAGCATCCTGAGTTCCTCATGATCGTATGGCTTGGCCAGGATCCTGCCTTCCTCATCAAAGAGGAAAAAACTCGGCGTGGCCTTCACGTTCAGGGCCTTCGCGGCCGGAGAGCCCCAAGCCCGGAGCTCACTGAAGCCGGGCCAATCCAATCCGAACGCTTCACGCGTGGCGAGAAACTCCGCCCGGTCATCATCCAAGGCCACGCCTACCACGCCAAAGCCCTTGCCACCAAGGTCCTTCCAAAGTTCCGTCAAGCCTGGCATCTGGTCGTGGCAATGATCGCAACTGCTCGAATACACGAAGAGTGCAGTGTAGCGGTTCTGTTGGAGCAGGTGATCGAACATGACCGTATCACCGGTCAATGGATCGGGAAGTGCGATCGGGGGGGCCGTTGCACCGATCGCCACCCGCAGACGATCATTGACCAATTCAGCGATCTCGGCCTCCGCAGGCAGCAGGGCTTCGGGGCTGGCCACGTAGCGATCCGTGATGTGCTGGGCCACCTCTTCGGGTCCGAACTGGTCGAAGACCCGTAACAAGAATGCGCGCGCAGCACTCCAGCAGGTGGTCTCCGGCCGGCTCCAGGCCAACAACGAATCAACAGCAGCGATCAGACCGAGTGGATCATCGAAGGGCACACTTTGGATGTACTGCAGCATGGCCCTGGGGTGAACGCTGCTGCGGACCAGGGAGGCATCGGCCCAGTCGATGGCCGATGCAATGGCCACACTTCCCTTGCCAGCGGCAGCGGTAAGACGCCGGTCCGTGCTAACCACCCGCGTGAAATAGGAATCCGGCCCGGATGCGATGAGGCGGTCCAACGTTGTGGTCCGTTTTTCCATGGCCTTGGCCTCCGCAGAATCCAAGCGGGCCAGCGCGGCAACATCAAAAGGGTCGCTCTGGGACCGGCGCAGTTTTATCGTGGCCAACTCCGTCTGGAGGGCACGACTGGCCAATTTGTATTCCCACAAGCGGGAATTCTCGTCGGAAGCCACCACCCGGATGTGTTCCTGGAGCGGTGTGCCGGCGAAGGCAAGGACCACCTTAGACTCACGCCCGTCGAGGATGATGTCGACCCGATCGTTCTTGTCGAGGGACAATTGGTAGAAGCCCGTAGGCCATGACTGTTCGCGGAACTTGAAGATCCCCTTGCGATCCACGGTGGTCGAATCCACCAGGCGGTGTTCCGAACCGCGCGTGTCGAATAGAAAGATGCGCGCTGGTTGGGGCTGAATGCCTTCGATGGAACCCGAAAGGCCCTGGGCGTGGAGCCTGTCGCCGGCCAGGAAGACCAGAATTGCGACCAGAGCGAGTTCCAGGCGCGGATATTGGTCGCTGAAAATGGGCATGGTGCTCAAAGGTCGGGAGGAGGAGCTTCAGGTAGGTACAAAAAAAGAGCCCCATCCATTGCTGGACGGGGCTCAGATCGGCGACGACATACTCTCCCAGGCTTGCGGCCCAGTACCATCTGCGCTGGTGAGCTTAACTTCTCTGTTCGGAATGGGAAGAGGTGGACCTCACCGCTATAGTCACCTAAAGCTGTCAATAAGATTTGACATGTGTTGGACAAGACCAGAACAGCCGAGGACCGTTCCACGAGCGATCTGCGTGATCGGAAGTCTACGGGTAATTAGTACCACTCGGCTTTGCCATCACTGACTTTACACCTGTGGCCTATCAACGTGGTAATCTTCCACGGCCCTTAAAAGAAGTCTCATCTTGAGGTGGGCTTCGTGCTTAGATGCTTTCAGCGCTTATCCCGTCCCAACATAGCTACCCAGCGGTGCCCCTGGCGGGACAACTGGTACACTAGCGGTTCGTCCACCACGGTCCTCTCGTACTAAGGTCAGCTCCCCTCAAACTTCTAACGCCCGCAACAGATAGAGACCGAACTGTCTCACGACGTTCTGAACCCAGTTCACGTGCCATTTTAATCGGCGAACAGCCGAACCCTTGGGACCTTCTCCAGCCCCAGGATATGACGAACCGACATCGAGGTGCCAAACCATTCCGTCGATATGAGCTCTTGGGAATGATCAGCCTGTTATCCCCGGCGTACCTTTTATCCTATGAGCGATGGCCCTTCCATACGGAACCACCGGATCACTTTGCCCTACTTTCGTACCTGCTCGACTTGTCGGTCTTACAGTCAAGCTCCCTTGTGCCAATACACTCAACGCACGGTTACCAAGCGTGCTGAGGGAACCTTTGGAAGCCTCCGATACTTTTTTGGAGGCGACCACCCCAGTCAAACTACCCACCACACACTGTTTCCCTGTTTTGCAGGGATTAGACATCAGATGACAGAAGGGTGGTATTTCAACGTTGACTCCACGATGCCTGGCGACACCGCTTCAAAGTCTCCCACCTATCCTACACATCGGGCAGCCGATGTCAATGTGAAGCTATAGTAAAGGTGCACGGGGTCTTTTCGTCCCGTTGCGGGTAAGCGGCATCTTCACCGCTACTACAATTTCACCGAGCTCGTGGCCGAGACAGTGCTCAGATCGTTACACCATTCGTGCAGGTCGGAACTTACCCGACAAGGAATTTCGCTACCTTAGGACCGTTATAGTTACGGCCGCCGTTTACTGGGGCTTCGATTCAAAGCTTCACCTTGCGGCTGACCTCTCCTCTTAACCTTCCAGCACCGGGCAGGTGTCAGGCCCTATACGTCATCTTGCGATTTTGCAGAGCCATGTGTTTTTGTTAAACAGTCGCCTGAGCCTTTTTACTGAGACCCACCAGAAGTGGGTAGCGCTTATCCCGAAGTTACGCGCTTAATTTGCCTAGTTCCTTAGCCACGGATCACTCGAGCGCCTCAGGATACTCTCCTTGACTACCTGTGTCGGATTACGGTACGGGCGGCTTGCATCTGAAGCTTAGAGGTTTTTCTCGGAAGTCTGATTAGGATCACTATCCACTTGCCCGAGGGCTCGCGGTACTGTCAGGTTCGGCAAGGTCGGCGGATTTACCTACCAACCCTATACCTACACCCTTCAACGAACTATTCCGTCAGTTCGCGGATCTTTCACTCCTTCGTCACCCCATCGCAATGC
>JAHBUK010000004.1:490000-628528 GCA_019638115.1 Flavobacteriales bacterium
GCTACAATGTTGGTGCGCTGCTGGCGGGGGTCGGCATAGGCGGCCTGGCGTTGGCAATGGCCGCCAAAGACACGGTGGCCAACATCTTCGGTGGCATCACGGTGCTGGTGGACAAACCCTTTCTGGTTGGCGACCGCATCAAGATCAGTGGCTACGATGGAACCGTGTTGGAAGTCGGCATGCGCAGCACGCGCATCCGCACCATGGAAGGCCCCATCCTGGTGGTGCCGAACTTCAAATTCACCGACACCATGTTGGAGAACGTGAGTGCGGAGGATGCACGCCGCATCAAGCACGACATCGGTTTGACCTACGGCACGAAGCCGGAGGAGATGCGCAAAGCGCTGGAGATCCTGAACAAGATCGTAGAAGATGCCCAGGACGTGTTGATCGAACGGCGCTGGCTCTCGTTCAACTCCTACGGTGCCTTCTCTCTGAACATCACCTTCATCTGTTTCATCCGGAAGGAGGCGGATATCCCTTCAACGAATTCGCGGATCGCACTGGAGATCCTGGATCGCTTTAATGCGGCAGGGCTGCAGTTCGCCTTCCCCACGCAGACACTTCACGTGGTGAACGACGAGCGTCCTTCATAGACTTGACGATGACAGCTAGCCTGTGCGTGCGGAAAAAAAGAATAGCGGAACCGTGAGGCTCAACAAGGTGCGACTCCGAGCCCTTTCCCCCTTCGACTCCCTTCTACTCCGCTCAGGTAATGCTCAGGGATGCCGATCTGCTCATCCTTTGTTGCGACGCTTGGCCTCCCGCTCGAGCTTCTCCTTCCGGCGCTTCAAGACCTCGGGGTCCAACACATCGCCGATGTTGCGCATCTGGCGCAGCACCCACTGCTGGCGCTGCTGCATATAGCTGCCAGGGCGCGCGCAGCTATAGCGCCGTGGGGCGGGCAGCGTAACGGCGAGCAGCGCACTCTGCGCATTGCTGAGCGCCGAAGCCGGTTTGCCGAAACAGTGCAGCGCAGCGGCCTCGGCACCGAACACACCCTTGCCCATTTCCGCCACGTTGAGGTATACCTCCAGGATACGCAGCTTGCTCCAGAAGGTCTCGATGAGCAGGGTGAACCACACTTCCATGCCCTTGCGCAGCCAGGTCCTTCCGGGCCACAGGAACACGTTCTTGGCGGTCTGTTGACTGATGGTGCTGGCGCCGCGCACCCGCTTGCCCTTGCGGTTGCGTTCGCGGGCTTTCTCAATGGCCTCCCAAGAGAAGCCGCCATGCGTCATGAAGCGCTGGTCCTCTGAAGCGATAACCGCCAAGGGCAGGCTCCTGCTGATGGTGCGCAAGGGGACCAGCTGTCGGTCCAGCTTGCCTTGCTCGTGCGCCTGATCCACCATCACCCAGGTGATCGGCGGGTCCACCACGCCGAGCAGCAGCACCCAGCACACGCTCACCACTACGGTCCAGAACAGGACAGCACCAAGTATTCGAAGGATCCGGACCATGTTCGGAAGAAGGTGGTGCCGCGAACTTAGTGCGAAGTAATCGGACAGGACAACGGTGGTAAAACAACAAGGCAGCACCCTTGCGGATGCTGCCCTGCTTCGTGTGTCCTATGATTAGGCCTGCTGCTTGCCCCCGAAGCCCCGATAGAAGATGATGAGCGCAATGCCTGCGAATATGGCGGGTCCGGCCAGGTAGGGCAATGGTGTATCGATGGTGGGGTTCATGGCATGCTGGTGGAAGAGCCAGCCCGCTACCAGACCGAGCCCGATACCGAGCAACACCAGGCCATTGCGCATGGAGCGCAAGGGGTCGGGCGTGGGCTTCACCAACTGGGGGTCCATGCCCTTGTCGATCATATTCATGCGCTCCCTGTGGCGCGTGGTGTAGATGATGTACACGATGCCAAAAGCGGTGGCGAAGGGAACGAGGATGCCGAAGAGCGGGATGAGCGATTCCATGGTGTGTTGGGGTTGTTGCGATGTGGGTGATGATCGACCCGGTATACCCATCTGACGCCGCGCACTCGACAGCGGTTACGATCCACCCTACAAGGTTCCGCCTACCGCTCATCCGAGTTCCCTTGGGAGGGCCTGTGCGATGCACGTGTCTTTGTAACCGAAGTGCACGTTGAGCTCGTCACATGCGAACATCCGTGGAACACAACGACTTGATCCAGCGCATCCTGGCCGGTGATACGCATGCGTATTCCGCGTTGGTGCGCCACTACCAGCACATGGTCCACACCGTGTGCCACCGGGTGCTGCGCAATGCGGAGGATGCGGAGGAAGCCACGCAGGACAGTTTCGTAAAGGCCTACCAGCATTTGGCCGGTTTCAGTGGCAACGCGAAGTTCAGCACGTGGTTGTACAGCATCGCCTACCGCACGGCCATCAGCCACGGCCGCAAACGCCGGACGGATACAGCGCAACTCGAGGACATGGCGCAACACCCAGCAGCGGAATACGATGGTGCCGGCCAGCGTGCCGAGCTCCGCAAGGTGTTGGACCAGGCCCTGGCCGAGCTGCCGGCCGAGGATGCCTCCATCCTGAGCTTCTACCACCTGGAGGAGCTCAGCGTGGAGGAGATCGTAACCGTTACCGGACTGGGGGCGTCGAATGTGAAGGTGAAGCTCCACCGTGCCCGGAAAAAATTGCTCGAGGTGCTGAACGCACAACTTGGCCCCGAAGCCCGCAACCTACTTTTGGAACATGCCTGAACTAAAGGACGATGATCTGAACGCGCTGTTCCGCGCAGCGGGGCACAAGCATGTAGGCGAGGACCTCACGGCACGCATCATGGCGCGCGTTGCGGTGACGCCCATCCACCGCCCCGCTCCCACCCCACCGCTCATCGGCCGCCGGGGCTGGGTGCTGATCGTGTCCCTGCTCGCCTTGCCCTTGGTGATCGCGCTGCTGGTCGCGCCCGGTGCAAGCATTGATCTGCCTTTCCTGTCCACGTCGATCCTCGAGCGTTTCTCTGAGTTGCGCCTGCCCAGTGGTCCCTGGCCGCTGTGGACCGTTGGCCTTTCCGCTACGGCCTTGCTGTTGCTGCTGCTGGACCGCTTCCTCGGCAGCCAGCGGCACCAACGTTCCTGATCGCAATGCCCTGAACGAACGAAAGGCCCGCTTCGCAGCGGGCCTTTCGCATGTGAGGAACGGATGTGCTCAGAGCAGCCCTTTGGCGGCGTTCAAAGCTGCATCGTAACCGGGCTCGCTGCCGAGTTCGGGCGTTACCTCGCAGTAACGCACCACACCTGCCTTGTCCACCACGAAGGTGACGCGGCCGAGCACGCCCGCCATCGGGCCATCGGCAATGCGCGTTCCCCAAGCATCCGCATCGCGGTACCTGAAATCGCTGCCGGTCTCCACGTTGGCAATGCCTTCGGCGGCGCAGAAACGGTTCAAGGCGAAGGGCAGGTCGGCGGAAATGGACAGCACCTTTGCGCCCAGGCCGGTGGCGCGCTGGTTGAAGGTCCGGGTCTCGGTGGCGCAGACCCCGGTGTCCACGCTGGGGAACATGATGACCACCACTACGCTGCCGAGGTGATCGGACAGCTTGGCTTCCGTGCGGTCGTTCTTCACGTAGCGGAGTTGTGGGGCGGGACTTCCTACAGCTGGCAATTGGCCGGCGAATGCGGGTTGTGGCATAGGTCGTTTAGAGGTTGGGGGGTTGGAGGGGATCGTTGGAGCAGTTGAGAGGTTGGAGCAGTTGAACGTTGGAAACTGTTGGGGGAAGTTGAAAGTTGGGGGTTGGGTTTGCGGGTCACCCCTCAACAAGAGCGGACCCGTTTGCCGGACCAAGCTTTAACATCCATCCTACCCTACTGTTCGCTCATCGCTTTGGGGATGGCTCCTTCGTACACCTTGCGGGCGTCCTCGATGAAGCCGAAGGGCGCATCGTCCACCACGAGCTTGCCCTTGGTGACGTGGCCCAGCAGCAGGAAGGGCACGCGGCTGGCCTGCATCAGGTCCAGGAAGGCGGTCTCCTGCGCTTCGTTCACGGCCACCACGGCCCTGCCCTGCCCTTCGCCGAAGAGGAAGGCATCCTCGCGGATCTCGCTGTCGGTCACGATGTCGAAGCCCAGGCCGCGCGGCAGGGCCATTTCCACCAAGCTGGTCCACAGGCCGCCATCGCTCACGTCGTGCGCTGCGTTGATCACGCCCTTGCGGATCAGGATCAGCAGCATGGTGTGCAGGCGCTTCTCCTCGTCCAGGTCGAAGAAGGGCGCGGGGCTGCGATCGATCTTGTGGTGGCGCACCAGGTACTCGCTGCTGGCGAAGTCCTCCACGGACTTGCCGAGCAGGTAGATGAAATCGCCCTTCTCCTTGAAGTCGAGGCTCATGCGCTTGTTCACGTCCGGCACCAGTCCCACCATACCGATCGTCGGCGTGGGGAAAACCGGGATGTTGCGCTTCTCGGTAACGGTGTGGTTGTAGAAGCTCACGTTGCCGCCGGTTACGGGCGTTTCGAAGGCGCGGCAGGCATCGCCCATGCCTTTGATCACTTGGGCGAACTGCCAGTAGACCTCCGGATCATAGGGGTTGCCGAAGTTGAGGCAGTTGGTAACGCCGCAGGGTTCGCCACCGGTGCAGGCGATGTTGCGGGCGGCCTCGCTCACGGCGATCATAGCGCCGGTGTACGGGTCGGCGTGCACGTAGCGGCCGTTGCAATCCACGGTAACGGCCAGGCCTTTGCCGGTCTCTTTCAACAGCACCAGGCCGGCATCGCTCGGTGCGTTGGTGCTCATGTTGTTGGTGCGTACCATGGAATCGTACTGCTCGCTGATCCAGCGCTTGCTGGCGATGTTGGGGCTGGCCAACAGGTCGTAGGCCACGGCGCGCAGGTCGTCCGGCTGCTCCACCTTGTCCGCGTTGAACTTCTTGTTCTCGGCGAAGTAGGCCGGTTCGCGCTGCTCGCGCTCGTACACCGGAGCGCCACCGCCCAGCACCAGGCTTTCGGCGGGCACTTCGGCGATCAGCTCGCCGTGCATGTAGTAGCGGATCTGCCCGCAATCGGTAACGGTGCCGATCTCCACGCAATTCAAGTCCCACTTGTCGAAGATGGCCTGCACCTCAGCCTCGCGGCCTTTCTTCACCACCACCAGCATGCGCTCCTGGCTTTCGCTGAGCAGGATCTCCCAGGCACGCATGCCGGCCTGGCGCGTGGGTACGCGGTCCAGGTGGATGTCCATGCCGGCCTCCCCTTTCGCGCTCATCTCGCTGGTGCTGCAGGTGATGCCCGCGGCCCCCATGTCCTGCATGCCGATGATGGCATCGGTCTGGGCCAATTCGAGCGAGGCCTCCAACAGGAGTTTCTCCATGAAAGGATCGCCCACCTGCACCGCCGGCAGGTCGTCCATGCTGGTCTCGGTGATGTCCTTGCTGGCGAATGAGGCGCCGTGGATACCGTCCTTACCGGTGCTGCTGCCCACGATGAACACGGGGTTGCCCTTGCCGTGGCTGGTGGCGCTGATCACCTTGTCGGTGCGCACGATGCCCACGCTCATGGCGTTCACCAGTGGGTTGGTGGTGTAGCAGGGATCGAAGTAGACCTCGCCGCCCAGCACGGGCACCCCGAAGGCATTGCCGTAATCGCCGATGCCCTTCACCACGCCGCGCATGTGCCAGCGGCTGCGCGCCTCCTTGGTGATGTCGCCGAAGCGCAGGCTGTTGAGTTGCGCTATGGGCCGCGCGCCCATGGTGAAGATGTCGCGGTTGATGCCGCCCACGCCGGTGGCCGCGCCCTGGTAAGGCTCGATGGCGCTGGGATGGTTGTGGCTCTCGATCTTGAAGGCGCAGGCCCATCCGTCGCCGATGTCCACCAGGCCGGCATTCTCCTGCCCGGCTTCGGCCAGCAACTTCGGACCGCTGCGTGGCAGGGTCTTCAGCTGCTTGATGGAATTCTTGTAGGAGCAGTGCTCGCTCCACATGGCGCTGAAGATGCTCAGCTCGGTGAAGTTGGGCTGGCGGCCCAGGATCTCCTGGATCTTGTCGTATTCCTCGGGCAGCAGGCCCAGTTTCTTGGCGGTGTCGACACCCGCCGGAGCGGTATCGGGGTTGTGTGTGGTGGTGGCCATGGGGCGGCAAAGGTAGGCAGCGCGATCAGGTGGATCGGCCGATCGGACAAGGGCAGGGCATGCCCCTGCTGCAGGGCCGTTCAGGGCTGCACCAATCCCCAGCGCATGGCGAAAAGCACCAGGCCGGTCTTGCTCTTGATGCCGAACTTCTCGAAGAGGCTGATGCGGTGGTTGTCCACGCTGCGGCGGTGGATGCCCATGCGGTCGGCCATCTGCTCGTAGGTGAGTTCCTGGGGATCGCAGACCAGCAATAGGAACTCCATCTCGCGCGGGGTTATCTGGGCGAGCACCGCATCACGCTCTCGCTCCTGGCGGGTGGTGATGCCGCCTCGTTCGATCAGGTCCTGGTGCTCGGGACTGGTCTGGAAGTAGCCGGTGAGGATCAGGCTGTCCAAGGCATGTTCCAACAACCTGCTGCGCGCGTTCTTCCGCAGGAAACCACAGGCCCCGGCGCGCAGGGCACGGATCATGGCATCGTCGTCGGGGTCGAAGGTGAGGGCCAGGGCACGCACCGCAGGACGGTGCTGCTTCAGCCAGGCGATGGTCGCGTAGCCATCCATCACCGGCATCTGCAGGTCCACGATGGCGATGGCGGGGTCTGCGCGGCCTTCGAGCAAGGCGATCAGTTCCTCGCCGTGGCTGGCCTCGATCACCACCTCGTAGGGTTCGAAGCCGTTGATGGTGGCACGGAGCCCATCGCGTACCAAGTGGTGGTCGTCCACCAGGGCCACACTATGCTTGTTCATGCGCTGAAGGTTCGAAGGTCCATGTGGTGCCCTGTCCGGGGGCACTCATCAATTGTGCAGAATAGCCCACCAGGGCGCAACGTTTCCGGATGTTGGCCAAGCCGTTGCCGCGCGCGGGCAGCGTGGTATCGAAACCACGTCCGTCGTCGCTCACACGCAGGGTGGGGCCCTTCACGGCGATGTCTTCCGCGGGCGCTGCTTCCAACGTGATGCTGATGGTGCGTGCGCCACTGTGCCGCAGGGCATTGCTCACCACTTCCTGGAAGGAGCGGAAAAGCATGGTCTTCACATCGCGGTCGGGGTCGCTCCCGTTGCCGTTCATCCGCAACTGCACACGGGCCTTGCCCAGGCGTTGCAAGCGGTGAGCCTCCGTTTCCAAGGCAGTGCGCAGGCTCAGTTCCTGCCAGCGGTCCTGGTCCAGGCTGCGGCCTAAGCGGCGCACCTCCTCCAGGCCTTCATCCAGGGCTTCCAGGCTGGTGCGCACGCGGGGGTGTTCGCGCAAGCCCTCGTTCAGGTGATCGTACAGGCCAACCTGCGCCACGGTGAGCAGCTGCCCCACGTTGTCGTGCAGTTCGCGACCCACTTCGGTGAGCGTGTGCTGGGTTGCCTCGCGCTCTGCCTTCCGCAACTCGCGGTCGCGCTGCAGGTGCAGTTCGGCGAGCTGTGCACGGTGGCGGTGGCGGCGGTTGGCGTTCACGATGAGCAACGCTGCCATGACGCCGAAGAGCAGCAGCAGCAGCAAGGTCACCAGCACCGCTGCAAAGGCCAGCCTTTCAAGATCGCTCATGCTCCCATCGCGCCAGTCGGGCTTGCAAGCTGCAGCCATAGGCGGCGAGAAGATAGCGCACGCTGGCCAGAACGGGTATGGTGTACCATAGCACGGCCGCCAGGCGCTCATCGTACTTGTGGATCACCGGCACACTGCCCACCACGGGCAACAGCCCCCCGAAGTAGACCAGCATGCCCATGAACACCCAGAACGCGGGACTGCGATGCACGGTGGTCTCGCCGCTGTTGGCCATGTGCCAGAGCAACACCAACAAAAGCACCACGAAGAGTAGCGCGTTGGCCGTGGCGGCCAGGGTGAGCACAACGGTGCCGAGGCCCTGCGTATATACGCTCCAGCCCAGCACCGACAGGGCCACCACAGCGGCGGCCAGCAACCAAGGCCGCCACTGGGGGCGCTGGGTGTACACCATGGCCGGCACCAGCATGGCTTCGGCCATGAGGTAGAGGTTGAACAGCCAGGAATTGTTGATGCGATGCATGAGCGTTACCAGGCCCACGACCTCCACCACCCACGCCAGGACTGAGAGCAGCCCCAACAAGTGGAATAAAGGAGGCCGTGGACCCGGTATGCGCCACAGACTGAGCAAGGCCAGGGTGATGCACAGCACCAGAACGATGGACAGGATGATCTGCATGCTGTTGTGGACCGTTACCAAGCCTTGCTCTACTTCGGTTCAACAGCCTTTGCGGGGCTCAAGTCCAATTTTGGGGAAGAAGAATTTCGAGGTCGGGCAGGCGTACGGGCAGGGTGAACCCAGATCGGCAGCCTTGTTCTGGTATGCGCGGGGATGTGATTCGTCGTCAATGGTCACACCCAACGGGACCCAGGCGGCACCTTGGTGGTAGCCCTTTTCTTCATAGCCCGCAGCGGTGGGCTTGCGATCCACAGGTTCAGCGATCGGATCTATGAGCAGCAGGGAGTCCATGCCCAATTTGTTGTCGGCAACCAGATCCGTGAGCTGCTCTTGGTACGGATAGATGGTTGAACCCGCATCCCTCCCAGGATCAAAGGCCGTCCATGTTCCGTCGGCGTTGCGGTCTATCACCACATTCTGAGCATAACGCGTTCCTGGTCCATTGAGGCCGTACCACTTGGAGTAGGCATTCGCATCGTACACCAAGCCTCCGGCACCGTCCAAGGTGTATCCGTGGGCGGAGCCATCATAGGAGTACTTATTGCTGTCGTTCGAAAAGAATTTCAAGCACACCACCTGCAACATCACATCGAAGCGCAAGCCATCATCCAGCCCATAGTGCAAGACCACACCATGCTGAAAATCACCTTCATTAGAACAAGAGAGGTTCTTCACCAGGTCATGTAGCTTGCCTACGCCCACCGTAAGCGGAAGCATGCGCAGTTCGATCTCCTTATGGTAGGTGGGTTTGCCCACATGGATGTACTTCTTGAAATCAGCCTTGATGCAGGCCAGTTCGCGCGCACCCACCCATTTGTACTTCGTAACGAGTCGCAAATGCGCTTTGTCCTGCAGGCTATCTCCCTGTGCCGTGTTACTCGGCTCAGGTGGCGGGGCAGGCTGCTGGCCCTCGCCGCAACCGGCGAGCAGCAGGAGGGTAAGTACAACAGGTAGCAGTGCGGTGGTCTTCTTCGTGTCCATGTTCTTAGGGAGTTTGGTGGCAGACGAAAGTACATGGAGCGCCTCCACGGTCGTAGTGTGAAAAAGACGTGGGTGGGGTAAGGTTTTACTCCATGGACCAAGAAGCCATAGTTGGGCTTGGTTTGCCTTGAACCCAACACCTCCCTTCCAAAATGAACAAAGTACTGCACCCGATCAATGCGGCCTCCTTCGTAGCATGCATCTTCCTCTCGCTTTGCACTACAGCAAATGCACAAGTTCACTTGTCGCATGTGATGCTTGTCGACAAATCACTCGAACTCTGTGACGGCAAAGGAAATACCTTGAACATCCGCCCAACCCACCGAACCGCTCCTGCTGGTGCTAAATTCTCAATCAGCGATTCGATCGCGGATGACTACATCATCCGTTTTTGGAACTGGACGAACAAGGATGAGGTGGCCGCACAAAAAATGATCAGAAAAGCTTCAGATTCTTTACCCCCGGACGATGCGCTCAAAAGAGCACAGAGCCTTACCAACAACCTGCACACCGAACTCGCGACCGGCGCTGAACTCTTCTTTAAACTGGAGAAGAAAGCTCTATCAGTATGCACAGAACCACTCTATGCGCGATTCTCCCCATTGGTGGGAGCCTCGGTCCTACCCTTCAAATTGCGCCCTCAAACCGGAGAGTTCACCAAGGACATCACGTTATCCGGCATGGGTGGCGTGAAGATCCGACCATGGCGGAAAAACTCATTCTCCATCGGCGCATTGCTCGGTGTCGGCATAACCAGTATTTCTCTCGACAGTTTGAATACCGAAGGCAGGGTCACACAACCCAGTGATCGTTCGGCCATCACTATGTCCACGGGCTTGGTGATGCAATGGGAACGCTTGCAAGTTGGCCTCTTCATGGGCTGGGATCATCTGAACAAGAGTGATCGAAGACTATGGACCCACCAGGGTTGTCATTGGTTGGCCTTGGGCATAGGGGTAAGCATTTTCTCAGAGGACAAAGAAGCCGGCAGACAGAAAAACTAAATCTCGTCTGCCATGTTCAGATCAACCTTGCATAAGTTGTCGCTGGCCTTGGTGATCGGCCTGTTACTTTCCGCTTGCACCAAGGATGAGTGCATCTCCTGCATTGCCGAAACGCCCAGCGGCGTAATCCTTGAACAACGTATCGGGTGCAATACAAGCAAGGGATACACGGATGGATTTGAGGAGGGTTTCAGACAACGCTACAGGGAACAAGGCGATACTGCACGTGTGAATTGTGCACGCTTTCGAACCCGTTGATGGTCAGGCCGCCCCCATACTCCTATCCCCAAGGAACTACATCACACGGAAATGATCCTTGAACTGCGCGTATTTCGGGCCGGCGCTGCGATCGGGAACCGATAAGAAGGGGCTGCCTCTTTTCGAGACAGCCCCTTCCTCATTCTTACTTCCAACCACACGACCATTCCCGACCATATCGAACAACAGGCCCCTTTGTTGCAGGCAATGCACACGGCCATCCTCCGGAAAACTCCGGAGGTGCGGAACATTGGGTGCATTGTGTTGCGGTGTTAGGAGCATGCTCTGCCTGCTTCCAAGGCGATGCATGCATAACCTTGCCTACGAGGCTATTGGGCAGCAAAACACCGGGATGTAAGACCTGCAGTGCGCCGACCGCCCCACCACCGCTCACATATCCGCAAAGAACTTCCGCGCGATCCGCCCGAACTCCACGATCGTGTTGCGGTCCAGGTCCAGGTCCTTGCGTACGATGAGCAGGTTGTTGCAGGTGGGTGTGATGGCCTTGCCCGCCGCGAGCTGCTTGTAGGTGAGGCACTTGATGTGCTCCTTGCTCACCACGATGAAGAAGGCGTGCGGCCAGGGGTACTCGCCCTTGATGTCGTCGATGCTGAACAGGCCGCTTGCGCGGTACTTCACTTCCACGAAGTGCAGCTTGTGGTTGCGCGGGTCCTGCACCACGAAGTCGGGCATGCTGCGGATCTGCTGCTTCACCGGACCGTTGGTCTTGCGCGTGAGCTGCGCGATGCCGGGCACGCTGCGCTCCATGCCGTAGTGGAACACGTTGTAGCCATGCGCCAGGAAGAGCTCCTGGATGATGGTCTCGGCCACACGGCCTTTGATGGAGTTGGTGGAGAAGGGGGTGGGCATGGACGATCGTTATTCGTTTTCGGTTCTATTGCTCTATCAACAAAGACGCTGTACCCCTCTACCATCAAGCAGTAATCCCAAGCGATACACTCATGCTGAACCAGCCCGTTCTGCTGTGGCATTAACCCGATCGACGATAGAGATGATCCGGTCCTGATCCTCTTCCTCGAACACCCCGAAGATGCCCTGGTCGTTGATCTCCGTGAACGGCGGATCGGCGAGCATGCGCTTGTCAATGATGCCGTTGATGGTCAGGTGCGTGATCAGCTGGTCGATGAAGCGGATCTGGTCGGCGCGCAGGTCGGCGCGGGAAAGGAACTCGCCAAAAGCTTCCTTGGCGGCTTTGGCGTCCAGGCCGATGATGCTGCGGATGAAGACCCCCAACGGCTGCGGATCGCCCAGCTCTTCCATGAGCGCCTCCTTGGTGCCGCGCTCGTCTCCATCGAAGAGCAGGCGCTCCAACTCCAGCAGCTCGGCGGCGGTGATCGGCTCGTTGGTGTGCAGCTTGTGGATGGTGAGGTGGTGCCTGTGCTGGCGGATGAACTGCTCCACCTTCAACCGGTAACTGCGCATGGCGTAGCCGCCGGGCAGGTCATAGCGGTCCTCCCCCACGTTCACGATGCTGTCCTTCAACTCCGTGAAGACCGGGTTCCGCTTGTCCCGGCGGATCAGGCGCACCAGTTCGCGCAGCTCGCTGCGGGTGAACTCCAAGGCTTCCAGGCCCAGTACCTCGCGCCGGCGCTTCGGGTCCTGGGCCACACTGAGCACGGCGCGTATCGCCGGGATCCGAACCTGCACGGCCGGGATGTTCGCCATGCGGTCCAGCTGTTCGGCGGTGCCATGCAGTTGGCGGAACAGCGCGTTCTCCTGTGGCGCACTGGTGATCATGGCCAGTTGCAGATCGGCGATGAGCAGATCGAAACGCTTGGCCATCTCGTCCTGATCGGGCACTTCGACCACCGGCGCCAGGTGCTGGCAGAGGTCGCTGATGGCCGATGGCCCCAGCCCTTCCCATGCCGGGCGCTCACGGTAGGTGTCGAGCAGGCGTTTCACGGGCCGCACCTGTACCGTATTGCGGCGTTCCCACAGCGGCGCCACCCAGCCGTGCAGACGGTCCAGCAGCTGGCGGTGCAGCTCGGCGTGCGCTTCCCGCAAGCCGGCATCATCGCCGATCGCCTGGGCCAGCAACAGGTTGGCCTCGAACAGGCGGTGGCTCACGCCCTTCGGCCGCGTGGCCGGTATGCCTTCTGGGGTGACGTCGAAGAAGCTGTAGTTGCGGCAGAGGTCGAAGATG
This sequence comes from Flavobacteriales bacterium, assembly GCA_019638115.1. GTDB lineage: Bacteria > Bacteroidota > Bacteroidia > Flavobacteriales_F > PHOS-HE28 > PHOS-HE28. The sequence goes on from JAHBUK010000004.1 coordinate 502,615, forward strand.
CGGAAGTGGGTCTTGTCCTCGCCGGGGCCGAACAGGTCCGGGCAAAGGCGTGTGCCGCGGCCCACCATCTGCCAGAACTTGGCCTTGGAGTACACGGGCTTGAAGAAGACCAGGTTCACCACTTCGGGTATGTCGATGCCCGTATCGAGCATGTCCACGCTTACGGCGATCTGCGGCAATAGCCTTGCATCGCTGAACCGGTCGATGAGGTCCTGCGCGTACTTCTCCTCATTGTCGATCACGGCCAGGAAGTGACCGGCATAATGCGGGAACTGCTTCTCGAAGCGCTGGCGGATGGCGAGCGCGTGCGGGTGATTGCGGGCAAAGACGATGGTCTTCCCCAGCTTGTCACCACCCTCCACCTTGATGCCGTGGGTCATCACATGCGCCAGGGCCTGGTCGATGGTGTGTGTGTTGAAGAGCCAGCTGTTGATGGCCTGCGCACCGATCTCATCGGGTACCGCGCCATCGGCATCACGGAAGGTCTCTTCGTAGTGGCGCTGGTCGCTCTCGTCCAGGTCGGCGTAGCGGATGCCACGCGCCATGAAGCCCAGATCCACTTCCTGGCCCAAGGGCGGCACCAGGAAACGGTCCTTCACGGCCTGGTCCAGTTCGTAGTAGTAGGTGGGGTTGTGCTCCTCGCAGTCGAACAGGGCATAGGTGTCGCGATCGCCCTCGGAGCGCGGCGTGGCGGTGAGGCCCAGCAACAGGCTGTCGAAGTAGTCGAAGATGGCCTTGTAGCGCTCATACACGCTGCGGTGCGCCTCGTCCACGATCACCAGGTCGAAATGCCCCACCCCGAAGGTCTTCAGGTCGTCCGATCGGCTCTGGTCGATGCGGTTGAGCATCGTGGGATAGGTGCTGAACACGATGCGGGCGCTCTCGTCGTAGCGGCTGCGCGTCAGGTCCAGCGTGGTCACGTTGGGCAGGTACTTCTCGAAGGCCCGCTTCGCCTGGGTCACCAGTGCGTTCCGGTCGGCCAGGAAGAGCACCCGCTTCACCCAGTTGCCTTTCATCAGCATGTCCACCAAGGCGGCGGCGGTGCGGGTCTTGCCGCTGCCGGTGGCCATCACCACCAGGGCGCGGCGGCGGCGTGCGCGCAGGCTCCCCTCGTGCAGGGCGACCCACGACTCCGCCACGCGGCGGATGGCCTCCTGCTGGTAGTAGCGCCCGGCGATATCAGGGTCCACCGGCAGCTGGCGGATGTCCGCCCGGGTGCGGCGCCGGTCCACCAGTAACTGCAGTTCGTCGCGCGTGTGGAAACCCTGCACCGGACGTGGCGCGGCGAAGGTGTCGTCCCAGCACCAGGTGTTGAAGCCGTTGGTGTAGTACATCACCGGGCGCTGGCGGTGCATGCGCTCCAGGCAGTCGGCATAGAGGCCCGCCTGCACGCGGCCGTTCTCTTCGTTCACCAGGGTGCGCTTGGCCTCCACCACGGCCAACGGCTTCCCGTCAGCGCCCCATAGCACATAATCCACGGAGCCATTGCCGTTGGGATTCGTGCTCAACGGCATACCGGTCACGGGATACTCCGGCACGTTGGGTGCGGCCGGGTCCCAGCCCGCTTCGCGCAGCAGCTCATCGATGAAGAGCAGCCGCGTCTCCGCTTCCGTGTACGGCGACTCCGGCACCGGCCGGGTGCGTTGCTGCTCCTTCCGCGCCTGCACCGCCGCGAGGTGCGCCTCCAGTGCCTGCTTCTCGCCTTCCAGCTTCAGCCGCTGCTCCAACTCGCGCTCCAGTTGCTGCCGTTGCGCTTCGTACTGCGCCTGCAGCGTGTTCAACACGGAAACGCTGGGCACCTCCTTGGTCTTCACCTTCACGGCCATCGCCTCATCCTCGAACGCGGACACCTCGATGTCGAAGGCGCTGTAGGTGCGCGCGAACCATTTCAGGAAGCGGTGCAGCAGCTTCACGCAGGCCACGCTCTGGCTGTCCACCACCTTCTTGTCGTGCGCGGCGGCGTTGCCCGTCTTGCGGATGTAATGCAGGTCGGGCAGGATGGCCGGCGGGATCAACTCCCGGAACTCCGCCGTATCCATCAGCGCGCTCAACTGGTCGTCGTAGGGCTGGCGCAGGTCGCGGTCGTTGGCGTAGAGCCAGCGCACGGTCTTCTCCAGGGTTCGCCGCGCGTACACCGCGCTGGGTATCGGCGCCGTGCGCGCGAAACGCTCCGCTTCCATGGCCTCCTGCGCCAGCGCGGGCCACTCTTCGGCGAGGAAGCGGAAGTTGCTCATGGGTTCCGTAGTGATCGAGCGATGCGAGGATCGAAGGTGAAGGGTGCCACGGAAAGGACCTTCACCCGACCGACCACTTTGTGAGGGTTCAAGAGGTAGTTCCACTTCGTTCGTAACACTACCAAGGGAACGCGTAAGGCCACATCGTTCGATGCGATGAACCGCGCTCCGTAACTCTGTGAGGCCAACCCATACGGTGGTCCTTCGCGGTCCCAACCGATTGGCAAGGTCTTCACGTACGGGCGCTTGATGCCTTGTCTACCGGTCAGTTCGTAGGTCACCAGCACCGAATCCAATGGCAGCTCGGGCACTTCGCTGAAATGCGCGAGAACCTCCAGTACGGCCAGTGCAGGTTCTGCGGCGGTGTAGATCATTGGCACACTTGGCGGGTTCCAGCGCCCTCCACGTATGGCCGCGCCCTCACCATTCAATAGTTGTGCGTACGCTGCGGTGCTCAGCCGGTACAGCTTCATGCGAACACGCCATGCGCAATGGTCTCCAGTTCATCGGCCACAAGGCGCACGCCTGTGAACGTGGTCATCAGGTCCGCCGGTCGCTGGCCTTCAAGGGCGCGGATGGGTGAGGTTAACCAGCGCTCGAAGCGGGCCTCATCGCCGAACACCTCGGCTCCGCGCGCCATGGCCTGTTCATACAGCAATAGCAACTCCGTTTGGGCTGGCACCAAGTTTCTGTTCGTGCGAAGCATGGCACGCAAACCAGGTACCGACGTTTGTAGCAGCCCCGCGTAGGCCGGCTCGGCGAACGGATTCTCTTCTAAACGACGCTTCAGCGAAGGCATGGTCATTGGCTTGCGCGCCTGGGCCATCAACTCCTGCTGGCTCAGGCGCTTGAAACGCCATGCGGGACGCGCAGGCTTACGGGCATATTCCGCTTGTGGCTCAGCCGCTGTATTGGGTACTGATGATCTGTGCTTGGCCATGGTGCGAATTCAAAAGTACGAAGCGGGTCCCTCTTTAGTGAGGAAGCGGAAGTTGCTCATGGACTTGTGAAGAAGCGGTGGTCCAAGGTGAAAGGTTCGATCGCCACGACACGGATCTCCTTTCGCCTCGCGTGGTTGGGGTTCAATCCGAATATCCATTCCCTGGGAACGAGTGCGCTCGGGACTTGTAAGGCCACATGTCGCCCATGGTGCAGGAACGTGTCGCCAATACCTTGGGCCGCCTGGCTGTAAGGGTACTTGCCCCAGTCCAGCGGGAGTTCGGAAGGTGAAACCGTCGCATCATCAGGGAACTCGATGACCGTGTAGGCGAAGCTCCGTTCGGTCCGTTCCAACCTGGGCAAGTGGACCAGCACCTCGCACAACGCCAACGACCGGCTGGCAGCGCAATACAGCATCGGTCTTCCCTTCGTGTTCCAGCGGCCACCGGCGTGGAAAGCGCCCATGCCACGCAGGTCGCCGGCATACGGCGTCTGGGTAAGCCGATATACGATCATACCGGTAGGCCGTGCTCAATGGCGATCAGTTCATCCAGCACCTGCTCAATGCCCTTGGAACTCACCAGTAAGTCCATGGGGGGCTTGCCGAGCAGCAAGTGTTCATCCTCCATCCAGCCGTGGAAATTCTCCATGCTACCAAAAACCTCCTCCCCCCTGCGGTAAAGTTCCTCCACCAGCAGCACACGGTCGGCCTCCAAGGGATTCAAAGGTTGACGCTTGATGATGCGTTGCTTCCACTGTACGACTGGTATATGGAGCACTACACCCCATCGCTCCAGGTCCAAGGGGATCTTGCGGGCGATGCTGCGAAAGCGCTGCATGCTCAGCGGTCTGGATCCTTCCTTCACCCAATCAGCGATCGGACGCGGACCGTTGTTGCGCATACTGGCCGGTGCCAGGCGCAGGTATTGGGCTTGCGGTTCCGCAGCTATGCTTGGCGAGGGTTTCTTCTGCTTGGCCATGGTGCGAATTCAAAAGTACGAAGGGGGCTTTCAAGCTATGACTAAATGCGCCCGGGGAGTGGCTGCGGGATCGTCAGCGCCGCCAGGTCGATACCCTCCATCACGATATCCACTGCCATCACCATGTTCAGGTTCTCCTTGTTGTGCAGCACCACCAGGTCGGTGCCACGGTCACGTGTCTCCTGCACACGGTATAGGTCCATGGCCCTTATGGGCATGATGGACACCCGTTCCTCCAAGGTCTGGCCATTGAAAAGCAACGCCTCCAGTTCGGCCGAAGGTGCCATGGGCACTTGCTGTCCATCTGCGCGATCTGGCGTCAGTACTTGGTCCATCAGCAGGTAGCGGCTGTGGCCAGTGCGGGATATGTTGTCTTCCGGGGCCAGCAGGATGAGCACATCGCGCGCACGGCTGATGGCCACATTGATGAGGTTGGGGTCGTTGAAGAGCGCGATATCGCCGATGACCAGGCGACCACCATCCTTGGCTTTGGTCGCGGTGGGGTTGAGCAGGAAGATCACGATCTCCGCCTCGCCACCTTGATAGCGGTGAACTGAGGATACGCTGATCGTGCGGACCTCATCCGGCCCGGGCTCCTGCACGCAACCTTCGTTGAAAGGCTCCAGCAACGCCTGACATACGCGGACCTGACGCCCATAGGGACAAATGATGATGACCCGTTTGCCTGGGTTCTCCAAGGCAAGCACCACGGCCAGGCGCGCCGCCAACAGTGCGCTGTGAACGTGTACGGCCGAGTTGTCGAAGGAAATGATCGTGGAGGGGCTCAGTAGATCATCCGACGCCGTGTCCTTCTCCTGCAATGTCACAGGGAAGGACCAGAGCCCGATGGGCGGCATTGAGGCACTGCCCAGGGTGATGTCATGTTCATCCGTACCCCGGGCACTGCTTACGCCATTATCATAGAAACCCTTGCTGGAGAGTTGCACGATCGACTTGCCGGATCGGTAATTTGTTGCGAGCCGGTTGATCCTGGCACCGGGTAGTTCAGGAGCTTCTTCCAGTTGGAAGTTGTTGATGCCCGCCAGGGTGAAGATGTTCTCGGTGGCATAGCCGCGGATCCGTTGCCCGTTCTTGGAGGCATCGATCTTGTCCTTCATGGAAGGCGTTGCGCCCACGGGCATCAACTGGAACGGGTCTCCCGCGAAAAGGAAGCGGGCTCCCAAGGCTCCCCAGGTGCTGTCCCTTCGGGTGTTCGGCAAGTACAGCAGGGGCAGGAGCGCATAGGGAAGTGCCGCCATGGAGGCTTCATCAAAGACCACATGGTCCCAATCCACATTCTTCAGGTCCCTGCCATTCGCGAAATGGTCGAAACTGAAGCGATGCATGGTGGTGATCACCACGGCCGGATATCCATCGTCAAGCGGGACGTCCTTGTTCATTGCACCGAAGCGATGTACACCCTGTAGCACCTTGAAGTCATCGGAGGACTTCTCCGTGATCCGTTGAAAGAGCACATCAGCAGCGGTATTGGTGGGGGTGAGCACCAGGACCTTCGCCTCGGTATCGCGCACCGTACTGATGAGCCGTTCAGCCAGCACCGTGGTCTTGCCGGTACCTGGGGGGCCGAAGATGAAACCGACCTGGCCGCCAGGCGCCCGCTCCTTGACCAACTCGATGAGTGGCCGCGAACCATCGTGTGCGTTGGCGATACTTCGCCACGCATGGGCCAGCATTTTCAGGAGCATATCCTCCACGGGCAGTTCGATCAAGGCCACCGCACTTTCGTTCAGTGTGAACGGCAGCTTCGGCACACGTACGCGTACTTCACCTTCCGAACTTGCGAGCAGCTCGAAGTCGGTGATCTCCTGGTAGGCCACCCCGCGTTTGCGCAGCTTCAGCCGCATGCCCGTGATGCTGCGGTCCTTGTCGGATACCAATTCGTAGGGGAGTTCCGCCACATTGGGCCGGCGCAGTATCAGCACCCCCTCTGCCAAGGCTTCCACCTCCTTGAAGCGGAAGGTGTTCCCATTATCCCTGTCCAATAATTTCTGGGCATATTCCCATTCCACGCTGTTGACCAACTCCGCGAGTGTGATGGCGGGTTGCTTGCAAAAGGCCATTTGCCGAGCCCGGAACTCTTCCACCTGTTGCTTCCTGGGCAGTTCCTCGGCAGGGCGCTCCTTCACTTTCTCAAGTGCGGCGTCCGCTGTTCTGTAGTGCTTGTCGAAGAGGCGCTGGAAGCTGTCCCGTACCGTGTTCGGCACCAACGGCACGCTCCCTTCGCTGAGGCGGTAAAGCGCCACTACGATGGGGTAGTTGTGCGAGAGGAATATCCGTTGGGAGCCGTCCTGGGGTGCATGGAATTTAATGCCGTGGCGCCGGGCAAGCGGCTGCCCTTCCCACGTAAGGCTCAAGGGCAGATCACCCGGATATTCGTACACCGTCCATCCGGCACCTTCGGCCTTCCAAGCCTGGTAGATGGGATCCGTACTTTCGGTGGCGTCGGTTTCCAACCGCAATGCAGGTTCTTCCTTCCACACGACACCAGAGGCTTGCAGCAATTTGGTGATCCGTGTTTCCTGCAAGGCGCTTACGAAGGTCTCCGCACCACCTTTGCCCACGATCCAGCGGAGGGTGTCAACCGGCGAGGACGGGAGTGCTACTTCCTGCTCGGCCTCATCGTTGAGAAGTGCCTTCCTCCATGCTACCGTAGCATTCTCCTGGCTACGTAGACCTTCCACCAATGCAAGTCGACGGTGATCCCTGCCAGCCCATTGGGCCACCCATGTCGGGATGCGTTCCTCCACTCGCGTAAACTCCTCTTCGGCATTCAGCCAGCTACCTGGATGCGAACCGAAAATGCCCTCCAACATCTGCTTGTACCGATCGGTGCGGATGTGATCGAGTGCTGTCGCGTTGCGCTCTTGTTCCGCCAGCAGCCAATTCAGGAAGGAGAGGCGTTCTGCCGCATCCAGATCGTCCTGTACCAGGTCGGGTATGAACGACACGCCCAAGCGGGGTGCGGTGGCGAGCATCGCCTCCTGGGTCAGCTTGATGGGCTCCCACTGGTCACCCAAGTAATCACGGATGTCCCCATAATTCTCAGCAAGCAGATAGCGTGGATCCACAAAGGACGGGCCTTCCGCCACCCACCATTCCAAGATGCCGTAGCTCTCTCCATCGGCGGCGCGGACGCAAAGGCTTTCAAAGGCCGTCCACTGCGGATGGAGCTTTTTCAAGGCTACGGCGAACACCAGTTGACAGCCGTTCAGGAGCGGGACATCCTTGTGCGCTGCGGCCAATTGATCACCGATGCGCTGCAGGTCCTGCTTGCTGCGTTCCGTCTTTCGTTTGAAGGCTGATCCGATGAAGTCCTCATCATACCCCAGCTCCAACAAACGATCGCGTAGCGCATTGAACTTCTGAGTGGCTACAGGTGCCTGGGCCGGAAGCAGATCATGAATGGCCATGTCCGTTTCGCGGCCGGATGGCAACTTCATCTTGAACCGTTCCAACACCAAGGACGTGTCCCAGTTGAAGATCCCATCCTCACTCCGCAGTGCAAGGCGAGGGCGTACCAACGCTTTCACCGCGTCGTCCTGCACCTGCTTCCACCAGTCCATGAAGGCGATCACGGCCGCTGTGGGGGTATCATCCAACACGATCTCCGGAAGGCGTTCCAACAAGGCTTGCATGGCCTTGGCCTCGCTCAGGTTGTAGAGGATACTGGCCGTCGCATCGCACCAAATACGTTCAGCCGTGCGTGCAACTGCCAACTCCAACTCCGGTCGCGGCAACCACTCCGATACTTCCGGATAGGCCGCGTACCACGCACCCAGTTCCTTGATGAGTGCTGGCTCCTGCACAAGGCCGTTCAAGGTGCAGGGCCGATCCCCGATGCGCAACAAGGGCAGGTCCGGGTGTTTGGCCAGATCCACCTTCAACACGGCCAACTCCTTCAGGCATGCGGTGTACTCTTCGCCCTGCAAGCCAGCCAACCAGTGGTCCAGTTCGGGCACCTCCACACCGTCCTCGATCAAGGTGGTGATCTTCACCTCCGGAAGGTTCAGCTTCGCACTGTTGCGCGCATGGGCCAGGGCGGCTTCGTCCAGGTCCTTGGTCCAATGGAACCAGTGCATGCCTTCCCCGAGTGCTGCGGCAGGAATGGGCAGTGAGGACCGCCGAATGCGCACCTGCTCCTTCGGAACGAAGCCGCCATCCATGGTAGGCACATGCTGCCGGACCAATTCGATCAAGGGCTTCTGCACCTGCGTGCTGAGCACCGGCAACTTCACATCAGCGAATTCCGAGGCCAGGATCACCTTGAACAGATCGCGGTACTTCTCCGGATCGCTGCGCATCCACTCCAGGGCCTGCTCCTTCACGCGCGTGGTGAGGCGTGCAAGCAGCCGAGCATTGATCTCGCTGTCCGCGTTCAGCTCGGTGCGCTGGGCCTGTTTCTGCAAGGCGTTGGAGTGGATCACGTAGGCCATGCCGTGCGCCTCCTTGGTCATGGGGAAGTACTGGTAGAGCGTGGGCTCCTTCGCCAGTCGTTCCGCCGCATCGGGCGCGTAGGCGAAGACCAGTTCCACGTCCTGATGCTCATCGCGGAAACCCAACTCACGCAGCTCATTGCGGGAAATGCGCAGTTCGATCCGCTCCAGCGGCACCCGCTCGATGTGGTCGCCGTTCACCGTAATGGTGGTGAGCTTGCGCAGGAAGTGCATGCTCACCCCCATGCACGAGCGGATCTCGTCCATGTGGTTGTCCAACACCTGCCGTTTGCCTTCGCCGAGGTGCAGGAAGAAGAGCGAACCCTGTTCAGGGCGCTCATCCCCCAGGCGGGCTCTGGCCCAAGCCCGGAAGGTCTCCACCTCTTCGGGGGTGAAGGCCACCGTGTCGCGGTAGGCGATGTCCTTCACCACTTCGCCGGGTGCCGCAGGGAAGCAGGTGAGCAGGATCTTGAACAGCCAGGGGGCGTCCGTGTCCACATCGGCGAGCTCCCAAGTGCCCGGCCCGTCCTGTAGGAATGCATCCAGTTGTGCGGCGCTGTTCCAACTGAAGATCATGGGACCGGCCTGTTGGTCCAGCAGTTCCTCCAAACCGGACTCCTTGCCGACCAAGCGGTGAAAGAGCTTGAAGCCCACCCCGTACTGCCCGATCATGCCCTCCTTGCCCGGCCGCTGGCCCAGTGCCTTTTCGCTGCCGAACGTGTCCAGGATGCTCTTCACATCGCGCACATCGAAGGCATCGCCATCGTTGAGCGCCAGGAACTGCTTGTCATCGTACCACAGGCGCAGGTCGGTGGCGCCGCAGTCAGCGGCGTTCTGGGTGATCTCGTAGATGGCCTGGTCGTTCTGGGCCATTTCCAGCACGCCGCGCAACTTGCCCGCGATGGCCTCGCGACCGGGGGCGGTACTGCTTTGCCAGAACTTGAAGAAACCATCCACCGGCCTGCCCTCCACCTCGGTGCGGCCGCCCATGAAATCGGCCTCCCAATCCGGGTGTACATTGAACTCGGCCTGCAACTGGCGGCGGTAGGCGGCGATGTTCTTGATGCGCATGGGTTAGACCCACGCAAAGTATCAATTCGGGAGCACCCGAAGGGCGTGCTGAATTTGCAGGATAACGATGTTGCTCGAAAAGAAAAAGCCCCCCAAGTGTGCGTGCAATGCAGAGGCATGGGAGGCGTGTTGGCTCAAAGATAACCTGACATCAGCTACTGACCCTGATGATATCCTGAACGGCATCCTTGTAGCTCACACCCCAGCCACGCTTCACCACAATAATGCGTGTCCCATTGTATTCATCCACGCGTTCGATCGTCTTGCCGCTCTTGCCACCCACCGGTTCCACCTGAAGCCCCCTGGCAAATGGTGCCCACCATGTTTCGTTCGTCAACACCACACAGAGTTTGGGGCGCAACTCTTCCAATTCCATCCGCACCAGTTCCACCGCCTCAGGGCGCTGCAAAGCACGATCCGTCTCCGTTGGGTTGAATTTCTCTTTGGCATCCGCTCTTCTGTAGTCCTGTGGCGCGATCTTGTACAGGTTCGACCACACGAGTCCTTTATGCCAGCCACAATCCTCGTCATTGGTGATATGGAGCCTGTGTTGCATCAATGCGATGGTGGTCTGCCAGAAGAACGAACTCCAAGCGCGATAGCCGTTCTCACGGCCCTCGTAATGCGTCTGCTCCTCCGGTGGGCGCCCATTCAAGGTGCCATTGGTCCAAAGCACGTTCACCCAATCGAGTGGCGAATGACCCGGGTAAGGTTCATTGGAGAAGCGCTTGCTCTTTTCCACACGGTCTCCGGGAATCGGCTCCCTGTAATCCAGCTCCTCATGCCAACCACCCACAGCTTGGCCATACACCAGCACATCCGTGCTGCTCCCCTCTTCCACACCAATGCTTGGGTAGAAGTCCGTGTAGCGCCGTTGCTCGGAGAAGGTGTGTGCCAGGCGTCGCTGGAAAGCTTCCAAATGGGCCTGATAGGCGTTGTTGTATTCGGAGGATAGTTCGCGATAGGTAGCAGGCATGTCCGCTTAAGCCTTGAGTCCAAATGACAATCCAAAGCCCCAGAAGAACCTATTCTGGTACAACCATGAATCCGCGAAAGAACCTACCATCGTATCGATGCCAGCGGCAAGCACCAACCCGATCTCATTCCGGGCAATGGTGTAATTGACGTTAGGCGACAGGATCAGATTACTTGGCGCAGAACTGACATCCACCGGTCTATCCAGGAGTTCCTTGGAAAGAGATGCCGCGCTGAACCCCAAACCTAAACCGAAGGTGTGCGATGTGCTGATCTGTGTGCGATGGGTGAAGGTAGTAGTGCCGAAAGACCGGCCAAATGTGAGCCCAAGGTTAAAGCTGGTCGACACATTCTCACTGTACTTGTTCCCCGCACTGTCGGTTGCGCTTGGTCGGACCTTCACGGCGATGGTGTTTGCAGAAAACACCCACGCTTGATAGGGGATCTTCACCACGCGCGTAGCTTGGCCCAACCTCTCGCGCTTCAGATCAATGAACATGTCTGCCGGCGTTTTCGTGGTTATTGGCCTCGCGCTATCAGCGTCCGCCAAGAACCGCTCAGCTTCTCTTTGGTTAGTGGTATCCGACTTAATGGACCAAGGGTCCATTCGAATGACACCTTTATCAAGGGTCGCAAGAAATTTGAATGGGCCATTGAATCCTTTCACATGATAGCGTAGACTATCCGACGCTCTCAACCTGAATCCTTTCGACTCGATCGAGTTAAGTCGCTCTTGGGTAAGCCGATAATGTGCCTTCATCCGGTTGGTCGCCAATTGGCCAACCGCAACTGTCGTGAACTGTGCCAGCAGGAACAGGAGGATATAACGCATCATGGAGTGGTGTGTTTGGGTGTTGGCGAAAGTATAGCCGTGCCCCACCGGCATCACCACGTTCTTTTCACACCTTGCCCTACCGTAAAATGAACTGGGCCTAACTTCTTTGACCTGTTCGTCAATTACCCAAGCCCTCCTGCGAACGCCCCCTGCAACAAGCTCCCGAACAAGCCCTCGCTCTGCCGAAGGCTGAACGCGGCTCGCTCCTGTTGCAACTCCAGCTGTCTCATAGCAATGTCAAAGCGGTCAACCAAGTCCAGTGGCGGGACTATGATGGGCATCTCACGCAGTTCGCCGAGGTTCACTTGAAGGAGTGTGGCCCCCTTAGCCATGCGCGATAGGTCAGCGCTGAAGCTGCTATTGAGGAATAGGTGATACACGAACTCATTGCTGAGTTGCTCACGATCCATCCATACTGGCACAATTCCACGAGTTACGTTCGCTCCTTTCAATTCAGGTGTGGCATAGGACATCGCCCCAACACTTCCCCGAACGGAGAGAAGAAGCTCATTGCCCTTAAGCTGTGTTCGCATGAATGATCGCGCGATAGAGGGAGCAACCCGTTTGAGCGTGCCCACTTGGAGATACTTCTGAGTAAGATCGACCGGGCGCACAATCGGCACCCCATCTTCAACTTCGTCCCCTGGTTGTACGATCCCATAAGTGAGCGGGCAGTCTTGCGCAACCACCGTTTCAAAGGACTTCGTCTCCCACCCCCTCTCATTCCTCACCGGATCCCCGAACATCTCCAGGAACAGGCTCTTGGCCAGTTGGTCGTACAGCGCCAGGGTGCGCTTGTCGTTGGCCACCAGCGCCTGCGCCTTGTCCAGCACCGCCGCGATGCGACGCTGCGTGGGGAGGGGTGGGAGGGGGAAGTCGAGGTCGTTCAGGTGCTCATTCTTCAGGTTGTTGATGTTCGCGCCCTCCGACAGTGCTGAGATCTTCCGGCGATAATCCGGCGTGTTGAAGAAGTGAGCGAAGTAGGAAGTGTCAACTCGATCGTTCGGGCGAAGAAGCTTGCAGAACGCCCCGAATGAAGCTTCTTGGGCTTCCTTCACTTGTGCCGCCTTTCCAACAACCTCCTTGCTTCCGCTACTTGCAGCGATGACAATGTCGCCTGCCCGAAGGAGTTGCTTGTCCTTCACCACGTCCCGGGGTACATAAACCAGATCTTCGAAGTGTACACCGGCATCTTGGATGTTATTCGCTCTCAGTACGGGCACATAACCCGGTGCAGCGTCATCCCGCACCTGCGACTTGTCATAGGACACGCCTCGCAGCTGCTCACATACCTCTCCTAGCTTCACCATCATTTCAGCAAACTCTCCAATTCGTCCAACAACTGCAGCCGTTCCTGCGCCAGTTGCCGCAGGCCCTTCTGCTCCTTGGTGCCGTGGATCAGCTCGGCGGGCGTGGGGTACTTCACGGGCTCGTACACCACCTGCTTGTAGCGGTTGATGCTCAGGTCCCATCCGCTGGCCTTCAGCTCGCTGAAGGGCACCAGGAAGCTCTGATCGGTGCGGGCACGCTTGGCCTCCCCCTTGGCGCCATAGCGGGCCAGAATGTCGGCCAGGTTGCTCTTCTCATGCCATGCGGGCGTGGCATCGGGTCGACCCGGTGGGTCGACGCTACGGGTGCGGTCCGCACCCTTCGCGCCAGCCGACGAGGTAGCCATCCCAGTGAATTGTTCCTCCAACTGCACATCCGTCAGCAATGGGCTGCGCTTGTCGTCCAGGCTGAAGCCATCGGCGCGCATGTCGTAGAACCACACGTGGTCGGTGCCGCCGCTGTTGGTCTTGGTGAAGAGCAGTACGGCGGTGCTTACCCCGGCGTAGGGCTTGAACACGCCGCCTGGCATGCTGATCACGGCGTGCAACTGCTGCCTCTCGATCAGCTCCTGGCGGATCTGCTTGTGGGCCTTGCTGCTGCCGAAGAGCACGCCATCGGGCACGATCACCGCCGCGCGGCCACCGGTGCGGAGCATGCGTAGGATCAGGCCCAGGAAGAGCAGTTCGGTCTTCTTGCTGCTCACCGTACGCAGCACGGCGGGGTCCACGGCATCGTGGTCCAGGCTGCCCTTGAAGGGCGGGTTGGCCAGCACCAGCGTGTAGGCCTCCTGGATGTGGCCCATCTCCTTGCTCAGCGCGTCCTGCCCCAGCAGTTCGGGCTGTTCTATGCCGTGCAGCATCAGGTTCATGGCCCCGATGCGCAGCATGCTGGGGTCGAACTCCACGCCGTTGAATAGGCCGCTGTTCCAGTGGGTCATGAACTTCTTCTCGTGGAAGCTCACCGGATGAGTGCGGCGCAGCTCCTCGCTGGCGGCCACCAGGAAGCCGCAGGTGCCGGCGCTGGGGTCGCAGATGCGGTCCTCGGGCGTGGGCTTCATCAAAGCGACCATCATGCGGATGATGTGGCGCGGGGTGCGGAACTGGCCGTTCTGCCCGGCCGTGGCGATCTTACTGAGCAGGTACTCGTAGAGGTCGCCCTTGGTGTCACGGTCGGCCATGTCGATGGCGGCGATCATCTGCACGGCGCGGTCCAGCAGGCGCGGCGTGGGGATCATGAAGGTGGCGCCCTTCATGTGCCGGCTGAACACGCTGCCCTCGCTGCCCAGCTGCTTCATGAAGTCGAACACCGTGAGGTTGTCGTACCTGGGATCGGGCCGTGTGAAGAGGGCGAAGAGCGTGTCGGGGTCATTGTCCTTGAAGCGGCTCCAGCGCAGGTCCTGCAGGTGCGCGGGGTAGATGGGGTCTTTGAGGGGCGTGCCGAGCTTGGCGGCCTGCTTCTCCTTCAGGGTCTGGTTCTCGTCCAGCCTGCGCAGGAAGAGCAGGTAGGTGATCTGCTCGATGACGGTGAGCGGGTTGGAGACGCCGCCGGTCCAGAAGGCCTCCCAGAGTTTATCAACGGATGAGCGGAGGGTGCCGGTGATCATGGGGTGAAGATGGTCAATGCTTGGTGATGGAGACAGCTTGGTACGTGCCGGGCTTCCGGGTGGAGGGTTCGATGACCATGTCGATCAAGTCGCCGTCCCGCAGGTCGAGCTGCTTGACGAGTTTCGGGCTGATAAAGCAGTTCTCTGCATGCGCGAAGTTTTGTCCAGCCTTCCTGATCACGATGGCGCGTTTGATCTCCTTGGTCTCCCGATCCGGCATAGAGGCTCCATCAGGCGTGACCGATTCTTCATGCAGCCAGGTCTTGTTGACCTTCGGGTCAGGATGCTGTTCAACGAACCTCTTGAAGAACACCAATATGTCCATCAGTTGGAAGAGCGCCGTACTGAGCAGATAGGGGCTTCCACCATGTTCTCGGAAGGCCTCCTCGTTATCCAAAAGGAAGTTCGTGTCTTCAGCTGTTGCCCCGGAATGGATCGCATGGGACCCCCAGTTGGTCACGCTCAGAACATTGTCCAGTGCGGATGCCAACAATTTGGGGAGAAGCGGAAGCTCGGTTGAAAGTCTCGTCTTGGGTGCTGATCTTGACGGATACTCAACTGTTCTCCCCGCCAGGAAGGATGCGGACAAGCGTTGATTCAGGATCGGCTGAACGAGCATGTCAGGCAACAGACCTTGTTTGTGTGCGGCAAGGAACAGATACTCGACCACCTGGCGGAGCGGGTTCATGAACAAGCGATCCCTGCCTGACTTATCCCCGCGCTCAACGAACAGCAACGCTTCCATGAAAAGTTCCTCTGCTGCGGGATCGAACCAGGGTTGCCGGAACACATCGAGCACATCGGCAAAGCGCTGCCGGAGGCCCTCCTCACTGCTCCGATCCACCATGCGCTTGATCTCGTTGAGCATTTCTTCCTCCTCCGCCGCCTTGATGTATCGCTTCTCATTGTCCACCCCGGCAGTTGCATCTTCGGCGAAACCAGTGCAAATGACATAGGGTACATGAATGTTCTGCCCACGCCATTGTGCGAGGTCCATGCGGGCAATGGTCAGGTGCGTGATGTCGCCCTTGGGGGATCGGTCGTCGCGCTGGCCTTTGGCATCCAAGATCACCAACTTGAATTCCTTGGCCTTGACCCGCTCTTTGGCCCTGGCCCAGTTCGGGAACCAGGTGACGGCCAATCCATGGCTTTCTGCCCGTTGCTTCAAGGCTGCGGCAAAGGCTTCATCATCATCCACAAGGGCTATTGGGATGGACTCAGAACGCTTCGAATGCATCGCTCGGAAGGAGTATGGTGAAACTCACGGACATCCATGTTCCTCCATCCCAAAGGTCTCTTGGGGCTGAGGAGATCTTCTCTTTCGGATCGATCGTCCGTCGGCTGGCATCATTGAATGGCAGGTTGCCTGACGAAAAACGTCCACCATGATTGGCGATGATCCGATCCATCAGGAAGCCGCCAAGTCCAGACCCTTTCGCAGGATCACCCAATTTGCCCGGCGTAACAAGGTCCTCGTGGGTGAACCCATCGGGGAACGGTTCGCCGTTATTCTCCACTTGGATCGCCAACCACCTCCGGGCCCCTTCGGCACGATGAGATACATCGATCCGAACACATACGGACTCCGCATCGCTCGCGCCAGAGTGCTTGGCCATGTTGGTCAAGAGGTTATGGATCACCAACGCGAACTGTTCCTTGTCGATCGTAGCGATCACGCCATCCGGCGATTCGAGCTCAGGGTCGCAGTGGAAGTACACATCCAAGTGCTGTACAATTGGCCCCAAAGCCCGGATCTCGCTCCGTAAGAGACGACGAAGATCGATCGACGCCAGTTTCATGGACGCCTTGTCCGAGCGCACCACCTGATGGATGGTCGCGAACATGGCCTTCATCCGCATCAAGGCCTGTTCCGCTTGCTCGACGGCCCCTCCCGCTTCGGTCCGCACATCCTCTGGTATTGTTGGCAGCAACCTCCTCAAACGGAGCAGCGGGGTTTCCACCTGGGTAGCGACAGGCCGCAGGCTGTGCTCAACAGCACCCAGCAATTGCCATTCGGAAAGTGACAGTCCGCGTTCCGTGGCCTTCAGCTCGATCGCTTGCCGCTGGGCCAGCAGGATGCCTTCGACCCACTCCTTGAAGATCCTACGCTGCTCCTCCAAGGGGGGAGTACGGACCAGGATCCCGAGGAGGGCTTGTTTCGAAAGTGATGCGATCGCTACACCCATGGAAAGCATATCGACCTGCTTCTGTACGCGATCGGAACTGAGTTCCAATGCCAGGTACTCGGGGTCTACCTGGGAGAGGTCGACTTTGAAGGCGAACACATTGGTGCCGATCACAATGGGGCCGTCACTCGGATCGAACAAGGTCGGCTTCAGCTTGCCTCCCACCCGTGCCAATAGCAACGCCGGTTCCTTCAGCGTCCGCCCTGGGCGACCGACGTATGGTTCCTTGCGACCATGTCGAGCCGATCGCTTGAGGTCCAGAACGTTGGAAGAGAGCTCGCCAACTTGGAAGTAGGAATCCGTCTTGACAGTCTCCTCGCGAGGCATATCACTCAACAACTCACCGAGCTCTACGAATCGGGTGTTGGGTTCCGCGACCATGCTGTGGCGGATCGCTCGTTGAGCAGCATGATGTTCCAGGGAAAGTATCGACTGATCACTGCCGAGGATGGTCTCCTTGAGGACATTGAACGCCAAGTTGGATCCGTCATCATACTGTTGGAGCGCATCAAGAATGCCATGGCTATCGCACGTGTACTCGCCCCATGCCACCTCCTGGACGAATGGTGTGGCATTTACGAAGCGGATGGCCTGATTCTCCTTCGAACTGCGATCCAGGACGAGTATGGATGACCGTATCCTGGCGTTGGGATGAAAGGCTATCGATGGAAGGGATATGACACAAGAAAGACCACCCTCTTCGATCATTCGGCGTCTGAAGGCAACTCGGTTCTCAGAGAAGAGCGCGGACTCCTGGACCAGAACTACGGCACGCCCGTTCGCGGAGAGGCGCTTCAGTATCTGGTTGATAGCAACCTCGTAGGACTCGACCGACAAGAGTTTCTGCCCTTCAACTATTTCAACCCTTTCTTTCCCACCAAAAGGCGGCTTGGAAATACAGTGATCGAACTGAGCGGGGAGGGTATCATGAGCCCCTGGCCTGCTGCCTGTAACAGCATTGATATCCCGGGCAAGAATCCGCGTAACTATACTCCCGAACCACTCACCAAAGGAACTCCAGTAGACTGCGGTAACTCTTGGGACATGCTCTTCTCTCTCGCTTAGAACGACAGAAGTGACATTGGAATCAGCGGCTGGATCGAAAACATCTTGAACCGAGTCACCCAAGAGCTTGTACATCAACTCTCCCATCCACCATGGCGTAGCGAACTGACCGTTGACCCCATCGGATAGGACTGCTTCGTTCAGTGCTTTTACATACTCCAACGGTGTCAGCTTGGCCGAAGCCATGGCCAACAGGTGGCTCTGAACTCTGTTCAGGAAGAAAACTCCTGAGCTCTCCAATTGATAGCATATGTGCTTCTCCAGCTGAGGAGCTTCCTTGCTTAGGTCATCGAGTATGATCCATATCCCACTGGTCCGATCAGAAAGTAGCGGCATCTGCTCAGGGTCACGCATCGCCAATGCATAGACCAAAGCCACTTCAGTCCATACCGAGTTGGAGAACGGCATGGATCGGAGCGTATCCCTCAGCCCAGCCATCTGTTCGCGGAAGAAACCGGTCCGGTCGGCCATTCGCTCAGGTACCAAGGAGCAGATACTGTCTGCCTCTAACAAAAAGAGAGCTGGCTGGTCTTTGATGACACTCTTCATGCGCCGAATATTGAAGTCCTCCTCGAGCACGAATGGTTTTACTTCCTCCAGTAACTCTTTGGATCCAAGAACTCCGTGATGAAGTCGAAGGATGAATTCTATCGCGTCGGCGGGCTTCATTCGATGAAGGCTCAAAGTAAGGCAGCTCGATGCATGTGTGACCGACCCTTCTTTCATGCTACTCGTTCCAATCGCTCAGCAGGCATCAGCACGCGCGCTATCCGATCCATCCGCTCCCACTCCTCCCTCGAGAACGTATTGCTCTCCGTCACCACCGGGATATTGAACTCCCCCAGCGCCTCCTCAAGCATACCCCATTGCACCTTCTGGTCGTAGAGCTTGGTGCCGGGCAGCAGCATCAGGGGCCAGGCCTTGATGTCCGTGCAGCCTTTGGCGTGCAGGTGCTTGATGCTGCGTTGGAAGCTGTCCAGCGTCTGGCCGGGCAGACCGTAGATCAAGCTCACCTCGAAGGGAATGCCCCGCGCGACCAGTTGGTCCAGCGCTGTATCCACCAGGTCCATCCGGTTGGCGCGGTCAATGTGCTTGGACACTTCGTGGTCGGTGGTCTGCAATCCGAACTCCAAGTGGAAATTCCCTTGGGTGCACAGGTCAAGGAAGGCGGCGCCTTGTTCGCCCCGGATGTTCTCGAAGCGCGATTGCAGGGTGAAGGTGGAGCGCATGCCAAGACGAACGATCTCATGCATCACCTCCAAGTGTTCCTTGCCCGCATTGAAGATGGGGTCCAGCACGTTGATGCGCTGCACGCGCCGGTCGTTCAGCAAGGCCAGCTCGTTGAAGACCCGCTCCAAGGGGTGCTTGTGTACCCGGCGGGTCACGAGGTCGCGGTGTGCACAGAAGGAGCAGCGGTAGGGACAGCCACGCTTGGTCTCCATGCGCACCATGTCCGCACCAAGCGGCACGGGCAGTGCGCCCGTCAGGTAGGGCGAGGCCAACTGATCGAAGTCCACCGGCACGTTCAGGAACACGGGGTGTTCGGCGCTGAGGTGATCGGGCAACTCCGCGAACGCCTGTTCGGCCTGCCCGGCAATGAAGACCTGGCAGTCAGGGTAGCGTTGCAGCAACTCCGCCTGGCGACCGTACGTGACCTGATAGCCGCCCAGCGCCACCTTGCCGGCGAAGCCCAACTCGCGCAGCAGGGCGATGAAGGGATTGAGCAGGTACTCGTTCCAGATGTAGGCCGATAGCGCGATGCAGTCGAAGCGATGGACCTGCATGGCTTCCAACCGGATGCGGAAGTCCTCAACCCTCGCCTGGCCGCCGACCTCCAGCATGTTGATGGAGAGATGCTCCACGGTCATCTGGTCCCTCCATCGGGCCTCGCTCCGCTGGTGCGCCAGGATGGAAGCGATGGCCAGCGAAGGCGTCAGCTCATCCGGGCGCACCAGGTCGAAGGAGATGAGGAGGGTGTGGGTCAAGGGGCCGTGTCGCTGCCTATGTGGACTTGCGACGGATCAAAAGTGAAAGCCTCCTGTGCAGTCTATCTGCACTGGTCCTACCGGTAACGCTTGGCCAGTGCCTTGGCCCGCTCGTGCAATGTTGTGCGGAGCTCGGCTGGTGTCAGCACCTCGACATCTTCGCCGTAGGATAAGAGCACAGACTGCAGCTCATAATTGAGCTTGACAGTAAGCCGGATGATCACCGCATCCTTTTCCTTGCGAAGCACCTTCTGCGAGCCATGCAGCGGTTTCGAGGCGAGGTAGGGCCACAGCCCCATGCTCACTCGGATGTCCACCTGCTGCACTTCAGTAACCGGTACTGTCACGCCCACCACATCCTCGAAGAACTCGGTGAAGTCCACTTCCACATTGGGCTTGTACTTCCCCTTGGCCGGAGCAAGCGTATGGATGCGGTCCAAGGCCATATTGGTGATGCGCCCAAGTTCCTCGTTCAACCCGAAGGTGAACCAGCGGTTGTTGTACTGCTTCAGGTAGTAAGGATGAAAGCGAAGCTTCGCGGGCTTGGCCTGCTTGAAGCCCTGGTAGCTCACCTCCAACAACTGCTTGCCCAGGATGGCCTGGAACAGCGTGGTGATGTGCTCGCTGCCTTTCAGGTAGGGATTCTCCTCGAACTCGATGATGCGTTCAGCTCCTTGTCGCAACCCGAAACCAGCCTCCAAGCGAGCTACCAGTTCATCCACCCACTCGAACTGGGGCATGCCCTTGAAGCGGCTGAGGGTCATGAGCGCTTCCTTGAGCTGCTCGGCCTCATCCTCGTTCAGCGGCCGCTTGTTGATGGAGAAGTCCGGGTCTTCGTACCGGTACCATACCCTCCGGCCCTCCTTGTGGTGCTCCAGCGGGATGGCCCAGCCTTGGTCGCTCTCCATGTACTTGATATCCTCGAAGAGCTGGCGGCGTTTGATGCCCTCGGTGGTACCCGAATAATCGTAGAGCGCCTCGTTCACGGCCTCCAACAGGTCCTCCATGAAATACCGCTTGCCCCGGCTGGCGAAGCAGCGATCAAGAGCCTGGTAGCGGATGAGGGCGTGTTTGTTGGTGGGCATGGGTGGGGCGTGAAAATAGGAAGGGCATTGCGCCAATGCGGATCGCAGTGGTGTCCGCGGGCACTGACCGCCCCCCTCCCCCAACCCGCCCCCCTCCTACCTTCGCCTCCCATGCCCGGCATCCTGCTCGCCATTGGCTACACCGCTTTGCTGCTGTACTTCATGCGGCGGCTGCCGTTCTATGCGCAGGTGCCGCAGCTGCCGATGCGGAGCGTGGCCCTGCTGCTGCTGCTGAAGGTGCTGGCGGGCACGGCCTTGTGGGCGGTGTATACCTGGTCGTACACCGATCGGGTGCATGCGGACGTGTTCAAGTATTTCGATGACAGCGCGGTGATGTTCAGTGCGCTGTGGGAGCGGCCGGAGGATTTCCTGCGCATGCTCTTCAGCGTGGGCAACGACAATGCGTGGTTCGACGAGCGCTACTACAAGGTGATGAACCATTGGTACCGCGAGTATGAGAGCAACCTGCACAACGATGCGCACACCATCATCCGTTTCAATGCGGCGCTGCGGCTGCTGAGCTTCGGGGAGTTCCACGTGCACACGGTGTTCGCGGCCTTCCTGTCGCTCACGGGCATGGTGGCCTTGTACCGGGCCTTCGTGGGTCTGTTGCCGGGGCGCGAGCGCTTGTTGGCCATCGTCATCTTCCTGCTGCCCTCGGTGCTGTTCTGGGCGAGCGGAGTGATCAAGGAGAGCCTGCTATTCTTCGGTTTGGGCCTACTGCTGTGGAAGGTGTTGGAACTGCTGAACGGTACCATCAGGCCATGGGGTCTGCTGTTACTTGCAATGTCCACCGTGCTGCTGTTCCACTTGAAGTTCTACGTGATCGCCAGTCTGCTGCCGGGCATCGGACTGTTGTTCCTCGTGCGCACGTTGCCGCGTGTTCCGGTGCCCATATTGTTCGCAGTGGTGATCGGTGGCACCATGCTGGCCGGCTTGAATCTGCAGCATGTGGTCCCGGGCTTCAACATACTGGAGACCATTGCGGTGAAACAGCGCGATTTCATTGGTCTTTCGGAGGCCATGCAGCCGGGCAGTTTCGTGATGCCGGAACGCTTGGAACCCACCTTCCTGAGTTTCCTGCAGCAAGGGCCGCATGCGCTCTACATCGCCCTGCTGGGCCCCTTGTTCCACAGCGGTCCGGGGCTGTTCGGCCTGGTGGCGGCAGCGGAGAACGCGGTGATGCTGGTGGCGCTGCTCGTGCTGCTGCGTTACCGTGTGGCCTGGGCGCAGGTACGGCAAGACCTGGTGCTGGCACTGCTCGCCTACATCGTGCTGATGTCCCTGGTGATCGGGTGGACCACGCCGGTGATGGGTGCCGTGGTGCGCTACCGCACGCCCCTGCTGCCCATGCTGTTCATCGCGGCATTGCTGCTGATGGACCACCGGAAACTGCTGGCCCGATGGCCTGTTCTGAAACCTTTTTTCTTCGCATGAAGCTCGCTCCCCTGCTCGCCCTCGCTCTGCTGTTCAGCTCCTGCTACCACTCACAGACCGCCGACCTGGTGGTACACAACGCGGTGATCCATCCGATGGACGAGGGCGGCACCACGTACCAGGCCATGGCGGTGCGCGATGGCCGGATCGTGGAACTGGGCCCCGAGCGGCAGATACTGAACCGCTACAAGGCGGAGCAGCGCTACGATGCGATGGGGCGGCACATCTTCCCCGGCTTCATCGATGGGCATTGCCATTTCCTGGGCTATGGCCTGAACAAGCAGAAGGTGGACCTGCACGGTGCGGCCAGTTGGGAGGAAGTGCTGGAGCGCACGCGCGTGTTCGCCGAGGCGCATCCGGACAAGGTGTGGATCATGGGCCGCGGCTGGGACCAGAACCTGTGGGAAGGCAAGGAGCTGCCGGACAATGCGCAACTGAACGCGCTCTTCCCGGACCGTCCGGTGTTGCTGCAACGCGTGGATGGCCACGCCGCCTTGGTGAACCAGGCCGCCATGGACCGCGTGGGTTTGGACCCGATGCGTTCGGTGGAAGGCGGGCTGGTGGTGCTGCGCGATGGTCGTCCCACGGGCTTGTTGCTGGACAACGCCACCACGGTGTTCCAGAAGGTCTTCGACGATGCCGATGAGGCCACCAAGCGCAAGGCCCTGCTGGATGCGCAACGCGACTGCTTCGGGGTGGGGCTCACGATGGTGGTGGACGCGGGCTTGGACCCCGGCACGATCGACCTGATCCAGCGCATGCAGCAGGAAGGCGCGCTGAAGATGCGGGTGTACGCCATGGTGTCGGACGCGGCGGAGCACCTGGAACTCTATGCCCAGCGCGGTGCCTTGCGCGAGGACCGCTTGCGGGTACACAGCGTGAAGGTCTACGCCGATGGTGCGCTGGGCTCGCACGGTGCCTTGCTGAAACAGCCTTACAGCGACAAGCACGACCACCACGGCCTGCAACTGGCTTCGCGCGAACACTTTTTGGAAGTGGCGCAGTGGTGCAAGGCGAACGCTTTCCAGATGAACACACACTGCATCGGCGACAGCGCGAACCGCTTGCTGCTGGACGTGTACGCCGAGGTGCTGGGCGGCAGCAACGACCTGCGCTGGCGGATCGAGCATGCGCAGGTGGTGAGCCCGGAGGACCTGCCGAAGTTCGCGGCCTACAGCATCATCCCCAGCGTGCAGCCCACGCACGCCACGAGCGACGGCCCCTGGGCCTTGAAGCGCCTGGGCGAAGCGCGGGTGAAGCACGCCTACGCCTACGAGGACCTGCGCAAGACCCTGGGCATGCTGGCGCTGGGCACGGATTTCCCGGTGGAAGGCATTGACCCGCTGCAGACCTACCGCAGCGCGGTGCTGCGCCAGGGCGTGGACGGTTGGCCGGAAGGCGGCTACCAGCAGGAGAACGCGCTGAGCCCCTTGGACGCCCTGCGCGGCATGACGATCTGGAACGCACTGGCCACCTTCACAGAGGCGGACCTGGGCAGTCTGGAGGCCGGCAAGTTCGCAGACTTCGTGGTACTGGACCGCGACCTGATGCGCGCCGATGCCGAGTGGCTGCGCAAGGCGAAAGTGGTGGCCACCTTCGTGAACGGGGAACAGGTGAAGTGAGCTGCGGCCCTATCGGATAACCCACCCTGAGCGGTCCTGAGCCTAGGTCGAAGGGCGAAGGGCAGGTTATCCATGCGAATACCATTAACCCAATGCCCTAGAACTTTTGTAAGCACACACACTCTTCGACTCTCTTCGACTCCGCTCATAGAATGCTCAGAGCGTGTGTGCTGTGACGCGATCGTAATGCTCAGGGAGTGAATGCCGGGGTGGTGGAGATTGAAAGTCGGCGTGGTAAAGCGCTGCTCAGCGGATCACTTCGGCCAACACCCGCTCGATCTGCAACCAGTGCCTCGTCTGGTGGGCAATGGGAAAGCGGAAGGCATCGCCCACTTTGAGCCGCAGGATGGGACCCAAGGTGCTGGTGACCTTGGGCCCTTCCAGGCCGCGGCTGCGGGCGCGTTCCAACAGGCCGATGAAGCCGTGGCACATGCGCTCGAATTCGTCGAGCGCGGTCCAGCCGGTGGTGGCCACGTTACGCGGTTCGAAGAGGGCGATGGTGCGCATACGCCAGGCGATGGCACCATCCGGCTTGGGCTGCATGGCACGTGCAGCGTAGTCTCCCCAGCGGCCGGGGGTGAAGGTGCTGCGGTAGCGCAGGCCACTGTTCTCATCGGCATAGAGCGCTTGCAGGCGTTTGTGGTAGTGGCCGCTGCTCAAGTTCATGTGCTGCAGCACTTCCATCACGCTCCAGCGCTTGGGCTCGGGGCGGCGGTGCAGCTGCTCCATGGGCAACTCGCGGAGTGCTTCACAGCGCTGCAGTTGGCGGCGCAGTTCGGCCTGTAGCTCGGCGATCAGTTGGCGGGTGTCCAAAGCTTCCATGGCGGCAAAACTACCGGGGCCCCAGGGGCGGGCACTTGATATGGATCAAGAAGCGATCAGCGCACGCGGGCCCGCAAGCGGCTGAAGGTCTCGGGTGTCATGCGCAGGTAGCTGGCAATGTCCTTCTGCGACACGAGTTGCAGCAGGTGCGGGCTGCGCTTCAGCAGGCGGCGGTAACGTTCCTCGGCGCTGAGGGTGAGCAACTCGATCTCGCGCGTGGCACGGCCCTGCATCACCTCCTCCAGGATCAGGCGCCCCCAGCGGTCCATGGCCGGTATGCGATCGTAGAGGCGTTGCAGGTCGGCGTGATCGATGCCCAGCAACACGCTGTCCGTGATGGCCTGCACCTGGAAGCGGCCGGGGCGTTGGCCGATGAAGGAATCGTAGTCGCCGCTCCAACTGTTGCCGTAAGCGAATCCCAGGCAGTGCTCGTTGCCGTCGTGCTCCACGTAGATGCGCTGCACGCCTTCCTCCACGATGTATGTACGGCTCTCCACACGACCGGCTTCCGAGACCAGGCTTCCCTTGGGAAAGGTGTGGCGTTGCCAGCAGGCCGCCACCTCGGCCCATTCCACGTCCGTGAGCTTCACGTAGCGCTCAATGCTGTCGCGCACCAGTTGCATGGCGGCAAGATAACCAGCGCTGCAGGCGCTACTTTCACGCCCCATGAACGCACCCTTCGACCCAGGAACGGCAGAGACCTGCACCCTGGTGCGGATCCTGGGCACCAGCGTGCTGCCCGGTGAACACCATGTGCTGGACCTGCAGGTGGCCAGGCTCTACACCCGCACCAGCGTGGAGATCCCCGTGGTGGTACACCGCGGCAAGGAGGACGGTCCGGTGCTGCTGCTGCTGGCCGGCGTGCACGGCGACGAGGTGAACGGCATCGACTCCGTGCGGCGCATCCTCAACGAGTTGAAGGAGCGGCCCCTGGAGCGCGGCACCCTGGTGGCGATACCGGTGCTCAACGTGTTCGGTTTCCTGGCCATGAAGCGCGAACTGCCGGACGGGCGCGACCTGAACCGCTTCTTCCCGGGATCGGCGAACGGATCGCTGGCCAGTAGGCTTGCCCACGCACTGGTTACCGAGGTGCTGCCTGCGGTGGATGTGGTGATCGACCTGCACAGCGGTGCGGACCAGCGTTTCAACCATGCGCACCTGCGCTACACCGAAGGGGACGAGGCCTCGCTGCAACTGGCCGAGATCTTCGAC
Organism: Flavobacteriales bacterium; assembly: GCA_019638115.1. Taxonomy (GTDB): domain Bacteria; phylum Bacteroidota; class Bacteroidia; order Flavobacteriales_F; family PHOS-HE28; genus PHOS-HE28. The sequence goes on from JAHBUK010000004.1 coordinate 528,449, forward strand.
CCGCCACTGATCCTGAAGGCAGCGATGCGCGAGAAGTCCATCCGCTCCTACTTGCATGAGAAGGGCACGAGCTACGTGCTGTTCGAGGGCGGCAAGGCGCGCAGCTTGGACGAGGACGTGATCCGGGAGGCATTCCGGGGCATCACCCGCGTGATGGAGCACCTGGGCCTGTGGAAAGGGCCATCGGACAGTAAGCGCGGTGCCACTGCCTTGGCATCGTCCAAGTGGGTACGGTCTCCCAATGCAGGCTTGTTCCACCCCATGATGGAGAACGGTTCCAAAGTGCAACGGGACATGGTCTTGGGTTTCGTATCCGATCCGTATGGCGATCTTGTGAAGCCGGTAAAGGCCCCATACAGCGGCTACATCATCTGTGTGAACACCGCGCCGGTGGTGAACCAGGGCGATGCGCTCTTCCACATCGGCATACAATGAGGCAGTGAAAAAGAACGAGCCATGCTACCTCGATCACAACGCATCAAGGAACTGATCCGCTTCGGCAGGCCCTTCAGCAATCGCGACAAGCTGATCCTGCGTGACCATCTGGCTTTGGAGCGCACGCGCCTGGCCAATGAGCGCACCTTCATGGCCTACATCCGCTCGGCCCTCTACCTGGTGATAGGCGGTCTTGCACTCACGCAGTTGCAAGGCCATGGCAACCTGGCTTGGGTTGGTTTGATGGCGCTGGGCATGGCCACCATCTTCGTGGTGGTGGGTCTGGTGCGCTTCTATTCCTTGAAGAAGCAGCTCAGTTCCTACTACCTGCCCTTGGAAAGCGATGCTGCGGAGGAGGGGCCTGTGGAGTAGCATCCTGCGCACCAAAACAGGAGATCTGGCGCAGGGCCAACTGCCGGAGTGTCTTCAGAGGTGGGTGTAAACACCCGACCGCTGCGGGGGCTCCCGAGGAACGAGGGGCCCCTGCAGCTCGAAGCCTCCAGCACCGCAGGCTCCAGCTCCCCAGAAAAACAAAGCCCCGACCTATGTCGGGGCTTTGCGCTGTTGTCGCTGAACCATCAATCCACCTTCACGAAGCGCTGCATGTGGCGTTCCGCGCCATTGCGGAGTTGCAGGAGGTAGGTACCCGGCGCGAGTGCCTCCACGTTGAGCATGGTGGTGGAGCGCGCACCCACGGCTTGCTGTATGAGCAGGGCGCCGCTCGCATCATACACATCCAGCATGGCACCCGGTACCAGGGACGTTGGCAAGCCCACTTGCAGCACATCCCGCACGGGCGATGGCCAGGCCGTGAAGCCGACGGACGCATTGGTTGCGATGCCGGTGGTGATCACTTGCACCACTTCGCTGAGCCCGCTGCAGCCGTTGGCATCCGTTACCAGCACCTGGTAGTTGCCGTCGTAGGGCGTCTCCAGCTCCTGTTCGGTGGCACCGGGCAAGGGGTTGCCATTCTCCAACCACTGGTAGCTGGCCGCTTCGGAACTGGTGACCACGTTGCCGCTCACCTGCACGGTGGGTACGGGCAAGGCATCAATGGTGAAGGAGAGCGTATCGCTGAAGAGCCGGCAGCCCGAGCTGTTGGTTGCCGTGAGGTGGATCGGTCCTTCGTCATCCACCAGGATCGTTTGCCCAGTGGAACCATCGCTCCAGGTGAGATCGAAGAGTTCATCCGGTGCGGTGACCGCCACCTGCTCACCAGCGCAGAAGCTGGTGGGGGCGTCCAGAAGAATGGGCGTGCTGCTGGTGATCAGCGCAGCGAAGGCATCCAGCTTGCCGCGCCCCCAGATCGCGTTGGGCACTTCACCGGTGAAGTCATCCGCCACCACCGTGCTGAAAATGGCATCCATCACCTCCTGGTAGGTGGCTTGTGGGCATTTCTGCAAGTAAAGTGCAGCGGCCCCTGCCACCACAGGCGAAGCCATGGAAGTGCCGCCGTTGCGCATGTGCAGACCACCGGCCGCAACACGCTGATCATTGGCCGCGATCAAAGTCGCCAGCATGTCCAGCGGATACGAGGAAATGGTGACGCTACCGGTGGCTGCCATGTCCGGTTTCACCAGTCCAATGCGTGAAGGACCGTGGCTGCTTTCCGCGGCAATGTCGCCTTCGGTGCCGGCCACGGTGGCCACGTTGCCGAAGTAGTTGATGTATGCTACCTCGTTCACGTAGTTGGCCAACGTGATCACCTTGGGTGAGCACGCCCATGAATCCACGATGTGCATGTTGCGGTCGGGAAGCACGTAGTGTACGATATCAGGAAGCACGTTGGGGCCGGGGGTGCTGAATTGGATGAGCGAGGTACCGATGTCGGTGCCGCTCCAAACGTCGTGCATGCCCTGGCCCGTGCTCATGAAGCGGAAGCGGTAATCCGTGGAATCCGGCTGTTGCATGAACACTTGCAGCGAGTATTGCCCACCACGCTGTTGCCCATAGAATTCCACCACCCCGAGCAAGTTCCCGTCAACGCTGTAAAGCGAGTCTCTAATGATGGTGCCAATGTTCTCCGAAATGTTGTGGAACGGTGTACGTCCGCGATAGCGATAGGGCGGTGGCTTATCGGCACCTACGGCATATTGCACGTTGTTGAAGTTGGCCGTATCCGCCCACACCTCGAAATACACCGCTCCATAGTTGGGGTTGAAGTTCTGGTTGTACCGATACCAGGAAAAAGCGGTATCGGCAGTTACGTTGGTGCGCACATGGTAACGCGGGAAGGTGTTACTGTTGCCTCCTCCGCAGACCATCACACGTCCGGGCGCCTGGTCCAATAGGTTGTTGATGAACAGGGCCGAAGCATCCAAGCCATCATGGCTACCGAGGTAAGTACCCAGGCTGGCGTTGATCACCACGGGGCGACCGAGTGCGGCGGCTTCGTCCAGGATGTACTTCACCGCATCGGCCACCCTTGCCCTGAAGTTGCCCGAGAAGGCGGCGGAGACCACGATAATATCCGCTTTGGGAGCAACGCCCTTGTGCAGTCCGTTGGCCAAGCCATTTCCGGCAGCGGTACCCGCCACGGAAGTACCATGCCCGTACCACTGCGCCTGGTCCACCGAGGTCATTTGCCCGGCGTTGATCTGGGTCTGGCTCCACACCTGCCCATAGTTGTAAGGTTGCGGTGTCTGCCCGTTCACCGGCAAGGTCTGGTCCCAGTAGGAAAGGATGCGGGTGTTGCCGTTCTCGTCCTTGAAATCCGGATGGTTCCAATCCAAGCCGGCGTCGATGATGCCCATGACCACACCTTCCCCATCGAAGGAAGCGTGCAGCGGGGCAGTAGCGGCATGGATCAGGTCCACCCGGCTCTTCACGCGCATGGAATCGTTCAGCAATTGCCCCTTGTCGAAGCTGCACTCGAAGCTCTTCACCGCAGGGTGCAAGGCCAGGCTCTCGATGCGGTTCACGGGTACGCGGGCGCTCACGATGGTGGGCAGCGCCATCTTCACGGTGCCCCCATGTTCCAGCACGGCAAGCGCCACCTCGGTAGCGGGGCCATGCACGTAGATGTCCAACTGCTCATCGGCGGGATGCTCCATGGCGAGGTAGTTCCGGAGCGGGATATCGATCTTGGTCTTTACCTGCGCTTGGCAGACCATGGCCAGGGCCACGAGCGCGGCGGAAAGGGTGTATCGTGCTTGCATGATGTCCAAAGTTAGGCGCTCAACTTCCGCACATGGTGGCAAAGTCCGGCAGTTGTTGAACAAAGCGTGTTGAACGAAGTTCGTGATCGACCCGGCAGCAGAAATGGCGGAGGCCGTTGGTAACGATGAGCCAGGGCACTTGGTGCACCGTGTTGTAGCGGGCGGCCTGCTCGAAGGTGGCCGCGGAAATGCGCACCGAGGGCGCCTTGCATTCCACCAAGGCCACCGCCCTGCCCTGGCGATCGTGCACCAATATGTCCGTGCGGCGGTCCATGCGGTTGTAGCGCAGTCCACTTTCCACGGCGATCAGCGACAGCGGGCAGCCCAGATCGTGCACCAGGTGGTTGAGGAAGTGTTGGCGCACCCACTCTTCCGGCGTTAGCACCACCCATTGCCTGCGCACCGGATCGAACACCCGCACACCTTCGGCATCGTGCTTAGTTTTGACGCCATGGTCAGGCAGATCCAAGGGGGGTAGGCCGTCCTTCATGAACATCCGCAAAAGTGCGCACCAAACAGGACATCGTAAGCAACTGGCTTCCCCGGTACACCGGCGTGGAGCTTGATGCCTTCAAACCACACATCCTGCTCACCAACTTCGACAACTACCTGGACATCTTCTGCCGGCAGACCGGGGCAGTGGTGGTGGCCAAGGACAAGGCGATGAAGGTGGCCATGGCAGAGAACATGGTGATGATCAACTTCGGCATGGGCAGCGCCAATGCGGCCACCATGATGGACCTGTTGAGCGCCATCAACCCCGAGGCCGTGCTGTTCCTGGGGAAATGCGGAGGCTTGAAGCGCAAGAACAAGCTGGGCGACCTGATCTTGCCGATCGCCGCCATACGTGGTGAGGGTACGAGCAACGACTATTTCCCACCCGAGGTGCCAGCGCTGCCCAGCTTCATGATCCACCGCGCGGTGAGCCACGTGATCCGCGACCTTGAGCTCGATTACTGGAGCGGGACCGTTTACACCACCAACCGCAGGGTGTGGGAGCACGATGACGATTTCAAGGAACACCTGCGGCTCTTGCGCTGCATGGCGATCGACATGGAAACGGCCACCCTGTTCATGACCGGTTTCGCCAACGAGATCCCCACCGGCGCACTGCTGCTGGTGAGCGACCAGCCCATGGTGCCCGAAGGCGTGAAGACCAGTGCGAGCGATGCGAAGGTCACCTCGGCCTTCGTGGAAACACATGTGCGCCTGGGCATTGAATCCTTGCGCGAGATCATGAACAAAGGCCGGTCCGTGAAGCACTTGCGCTTCGAATGAGCAGCATCGACGACTATAAGAAGCTGATGACCGAGATCCGTGGCGGCAAGCTGCGGCCGGTGTACATGCTGCACGGCGAGGAGAGCTTCTTCATAGACCGGCTGAGCGACGAGATCGAGCGGCTCGCCTTGGCGGACGAGGAGCGGGATTTCAACCAAAGCATCCTTTATGGCCGTGATGTGGACCCCGACCAGGTGCGTGACAACTGCCTGCGTTTCCCCATGATGGCCGAACGGCAACTGGTGGTGGTGCGCGAACTGCAGAACTGGCGCATAGACCAACTGGAGAAGCTGGAAAGCTACCTGAGCAAGCCCACTCCGACCACGGTGCTGGTGCTGTGCTACAAGTACAAAAAGGTGGATGGCCGCAGGAACGTTTTGAAGAGCGTACAGAAAGGCGGAGGCACGGTGTTCCTGAGCGACAAGGTGCGCGAAGAGAAGGTGCCCGAGGTGCTGGTGAGCTTCGCCAAGAACCAGAAGCGACGCCTGGGCGCCGGTGAGGCCCAACTGTTGGCCACACATTTGGGCACAGACCTGAGCAAGGCCGTGAAGGAGGTGGAGAAACTGTGCCTGGTGACCGAGGAAGGAGGCACCATCACCAGCGACACCATACAGCGCTACGTGGGCATCAGCAAGGACTACAACGTGTTCGAGCTGCAGAACGCCATCGGCACGCGCAACGTGGAGAAGGCCCTGCGCATAGCGAACTACTTCGCTTCGGCACCGAAAGACCACCCCTTGGTGCTCACCATCGGCATGCTCAACAGCTACTTCACCAAGCTGGCCATCGTACACAGCATGAAGCAGGCGAGCAGCCAGGAACTGGCCGCTGCGCTGAAGGTGCCCCCCTTCTACTTGCGCGACTACCAGGACCATGCACGCAATTACAGCCTGGCCCGGCTGGTGGACATACAAGGCCACCTGCGCCAGTTCGATATGCGCAGCAAGGGTTTGGGCGGCGATGGCGGCGACCACGGCGAACTGCTGCGCGAGCTGATCGCCAAGGTGATGGTCTGAGCCGAACACCTCTACCGATCGGCGTACGGTACCAACCGTCCGTGTAACGGTGCCGTTGCTCTCCGGATGATCCCGCTACATTAGCGCCCCTGCAACGGAACCCCATGCTCAAGCTGTACCGCACGTACCTTCTTCTGTCCTTCTTCGCGCTGCTTGTTTCCCCGGCCCTGCTGGCCCAGAACGGCACCATACGAGGCTTCATTTACGAGAAGGGCAGTGGCGAACCGGTGATCTTCACCAACGTGTATCTGAAGGGGACCACCATTGGTGCGGCCACCGACGTGAACGGCTACTTCTCCATTACCAAGGTACCCGCCGGCACCCACCTGCTGATGGTGACCACGCTGGGCTACGACACCTTGCAGAAGAACGTGACCGTTGCCCGGGACCAGATCATTACCGAGAAGCTCTACTTGGAAAAGAAGTCGGTGACCCTGAAGACCTTCGAGGTCTCCGGCGAGAAGCAGGAAGCCCAGAACCAGGTGCGCATGGGCATCACCACCCTTACGCCCCGCCAGATAGAACGTATGCCATCCGTTGGTGGCGAGGCCGACCTGGCCCAGTACCTGCAGGTGGTGCCCGGCGTGATCTTCACCGGCGACCAAGGCGGCCAGTTGTACATACGTGGAGGTTCGCCGATCATGAACAAGACCATGCTGGACGGCATGGTGCTGTACAACCCCTTCCACAGCATTGGTCTGTTCAGCGTGTTCGACAATGACATCATCCGCAACGCGGACATCTACACCGCCGGATTCAACGCCGAGCACGGTGGGCGGATCAGCTCGGTGATGGACATCACCACCCGCGATGGCAACAAGACACGCTTGAGCGGCAAGGTGGGTGCGAGCACCTTCGCGGCAAAGGCCCTGTTGGAAGGCCCGATCAAGAAGCAAAGCGAGCCCGGTGCCGGTTCATCCTCCTTCCTATTGAACGCCCGCCACAGCTACCTGGACCAGAGCAGCAAGACGCTCTACTCCTTCGTGGATACCGCAGGCCTGCCGTTCAACTTCACCGACCTCTATGGCAAGGTCTCCTTCAATGGGGCCAATGGCAGCAAGTTCAACCTCTTCGGCTTCAACTTCACCGATGGTGTGCGGTACCGTGGGGTTAGCGACCTGGGCTGGACGAACTACGGTGCGGGCACCAACTTCGTACTGGTCCCATCGGGTTCCGCGGTGCTCATTGATGGTGTTTTCTCCTTCAGCAACTACACCATCGAACTGAAGGAAGGAGACCTGCCTCCCCGTCTCAGCGAGATCGCCGGCTTCAACGGGGGCCTCAACTTCAAGCTCTTCCAGGGCGACGACGAGATCCGTTACGGCGTGGAACTGATGGGCTTCCGCACCAACTTCCAATACTTCAACGCCGCCGGGCGCCCCTTCAAGCAGGAAGAGAACACCACGGAGATAGCGGGCTACGTGAACTACAAGAAGAAGCTCAACAACGTGATCATCGATCCCGGATTGCGGATGCATTATTATGCTTCTCTCTCGGTGGTGAACCTGGAGCCGCGCATGGGTTTGAAGTGGAACATATCGGACGATCTCCGCTTCAAAGCCGCTGCCGGGCGCTACAGCCAGAACCTGGTGGCCGCCAACAGCGACCGCGATGTGGTGAACCTCTTCTACGGTTTCCTCGCTTCGCCCGAGAACCTGCCCAGGAACATTACGCTCCGCGACGGATCCACCCGCGAGGTGAAGGACCCCTTGCAGCGTGCCAACCACTACGTGGCCGGTGTGGAGTACGACCTCACCAATGATCTGACGGCCAACTTCGAGGTCTACTACAAGGACTTCCGCCAGGTGACCAACCTGAACCGCAACAAGATCTTCGAGGACACCCCGGAATTCGCCGACGAGCCCGATGAACTGAAGAAGGATTTCATTGTGGAGACCGGACAGGCGTACGGGGCCGACCTGCAACTGAAGTACGAGCGCGGCGGCACCTACGTGTGGGCCGTGTACAGCTACACCTTCGTGGACCGTTTCGACGGTTTCCAAGTGTACAACCCGGTGTGGGATCGCAGGCACAACGCCAACGTGGTGGTGAGCCACACCTTCGGAAAGTTCGATGCCTGGAAAGCCAACGTGCGCTGGAACTTCGGATCCGGGTTCCCCTTCACCCAGACCCAGGGCTTCTACGGCTCCATCCCCTTCAATGGCGACATCAACACGGACATCACCACCAGCAATGCCGAGCTGATGGCGATCTACGGCGACCTGAACGCAGGAAGGCTACCCACCTACCACCGCCTGGACCTGGGCGTAACGCGCAGCTGGCGGTTCGACGAGTTCAAAGTACTTGAGGTGGATCTGAGCGTGACCAACGCCTACGACCGGGAGAACATCTTCTACTTCGACCGGATCCGCTACGAGCGTGTGAACCAGCTTCCCCTGCTGCCCAGCGTAGGCGTGAGCTACCGCTTCTGAGAAGCGCATGCACGGCCTGTTCGAAGGCCTCGCTCAACGCACGGTGAACAACTTCAGCACCGCCACTTCCGCGCGGCCCGCTATCTTTACGCCCCGTGATCGCCGATTTAGCAACGGCGCTTCCAACAGGCGATGACGGGTTCCACCAAGTACATTTTCGTGACCGGAGGCGTAACGTCCTCCTTGGGCAAAGGCATCATCAGTGCCAGCCTGGCCAAGCTGCTGCAGGCGCGCGGCTTCACCGTCACCATCCAGAAGCTGGATCCCTACATCAATGTGGACCCCGGCACGCTCAACCCCTATGAGCACGGCGAGTGTTTCGTGACCGAGGACGGCGCCGAGACCGACCTGGACCTGGGCCACTACGAGCGCTTCCTGGACGTGCCCACCAGCCAGGCCAACAACGTTACCACCGGCCGCATCTACCAGAACGTCATCAGCAAGGAACGCCGCGGTGAATACCTGGGCAAGACCGTGCAGGTGATCCCGCACATCACCGACGAGATCAAGCGCAACATACAGGCGCTGGGCCGCAAGGGCATCTACGATTTCGTGATCACCGAAGTGGGTGGCACCGTGGGCGACATCGAGAGCCTGCCCTACGTGGAGGCCATCCGCCAGCTGAAGTGGGAGAAGGGCCGCGACTGCCTGACGATCCACCTGACGCTGCTGCCCTACCTGCGCACCAGCGGCGAACTGAAGACCAAGCCCACCCAGCACAGCGTGAAGGAGCTGCTGAGCCTGGGCGTGCAGCCCGATGTGCTCGTATGCCGCACCGAGCACGGCATGCAGAAGGGCATGAAGGAGAAGATCGCGCTGTTCTGCAACGTGGAACCACAGGCCGTGATCGAAAGCCGCGATGCGGACACCATCTACGATGTGCCCCTGCTGATGCAGGAGGAAGGTTTGGACGAGGTGGTGCTGCGCAAGCTCGGCATCGAGTCCTTCCCGGAAGTGGACCTCACCGCCTGGAAGGACTTCCTGCGCCGCTACAAGGAGCCGAAGGCCGAGGTGAGCATCGGCCTGGTGGGCAAGTACGTGGAGCTGCAGGACGCCTACAAAAGCATCAAGGAAGCCCTGGAGCATGCCGGTGCGGCCAACGAGACCAAGGTGCACATCAAGTGGGTGCACAGCGAGAAGCTGAACGCCAAGAACGTGGCCAAGCAACTGGCCGGGCTCAGCGGCATTTTGGTGGCACCCGGTTTCGGCCACCGCGGTATTGAAGGAAAGATCGAGGCAATCAAGTACGCCCGCGAGAACAAGGTGCCCTTCTTCGGCATCTGCCTGGGCATGCAGTGCGCGGTGATCGAGTATGGCCGCCACGTGCTGGGCTACACCGATGCCAACAGCACCGAGATGAATGCCGACACCGCCCATCCGGTGATCGCCCTTATGGAGGAACAGAAGGCCGTTGCGGACAAGGGTGGCACCATGCGTTTGGGCGCCTATCCCTGCAAACTGGGCGAGGGCAGCCTGGCCTTGAAGGTGTACGGCCGCAAGGACATCACCGAACGGCACCGGCACCGCTACGAGTTCAACAACAGCTACCTGGAGAGCTACCAGAAGGCCGGCATGGTGGCCAGCGGGATAAACCCCAAAGGCAAGCTGGTGGAGATCGTGGAGATCAAGGACCACCCTTGGTTCATCGGCGTGCAGTTCCACCCCGAGTACCGCAGCACCGTGGCACGGCCCCATGCCTTGTTCGTAGGCTTCGTGCAGGCCGCTGTTAAGGCCGCTGTGCCCAAGGGCGAGAAGGCGGAGGCGTAGTTGCTTCGGCAAGCCTCGCAATGACAGATGAGAGCGCTTCGCCCGTCGGCCAAAGCTCGGGACCGCTCAGCGTGATTTGGGCGCTTCGACTCCGCTCAGCGTGATGAGGGCGCTTCGACTCCGCTCAGCGTGATGTGGACGCTTCGACTTCGCTCAGCGTGATGAGGGCGCTTCGACTCCGCTCAGCGTGATGTGGACGCTTCGCCCCTCGACCAAAGCTCGGGACCGCTCAGCGTGATGAGGGAATGAGGGAATGTGGAAATTAGGGAATGTGAAAATGTGCACCTGAGCACATGCCACATGGGCACATGGCGGGCAGGCCTTGCGCACCGGACCAATTGAGCACATGGGGCATCCCCCGGCCCGGCTATCTTTGCCGCCCTTCGTTGCGCACCTGAACTCCCTGCCCCTCCGCCATGGATCGTAATTCCGTCTTCGGTTTCATACTCATCGCCATCATTCTTGGCGCGTACACCTGGTACACCCTGCCCAGTGCCGAAGAGCAGGCGCGCATGCAGGAGGAGGCCGACCGCAAGGCCAAGGAGCTGGTGGAAGAACGTAACCGGTCCACCAGCGGAACAGACGATGCCGCCCCGTACGAGCAGCCCGAGCTGAGCGCCGCTGCACCCGTTGCGGAGTTGGACAGTGCTGCGCGCGCCGCTGCCGACAGCCTGCGCAACACGACCAAGGCACAACGTTTCGGCCTGTTCGCCACCGCTGCGGAAGGGCAGCCCGATGAGCTCAGCATAGAGAACGAGCGCATGCTGGTGAGCTTCAGCACCAAGGGCGCCAAGCCCACGCTGATGAACCTGAAGGAGTACAGCACCTTCAACCAGACCCCGCTGCTGCTGGCCGATCCCGATAGTGGCGCGTACGCCTTCCGCTTCTACAGTGGCAACAAGGACATCAACACCGCCGACCTCCACTTCACCGCCGAGCGTTTGGGCACCGATGCCGTGCGCTTCACCGCACCCACGGACCAGCCCGGCAAGGCCCTGGAGATCACCTACCGCCTGGACAGCACCTCCTACTTCATGGACGTGCGGGCCCGCTTCGTAGGCATGGCCGGCGAGATCGACCCGCGCAGCCTCTTCTTCCAATGGAACCTCACCGGCTTCAACAACGAGAAGTACCTGCCCAGCGAGATGCAGAAGTGCGGGCTCTACTTCAAGTACTTCAACGACAAGCGCGACTACCTGAGCGAAAGCAGCGCCGACGAGAAGAAGCTGCAAGGCCGCACCAACTGGGTGGCCTACAAGCAGGACTTCTTCACCGTGGCCATGGTGAGCGAAAAAGGCTTCGCGGCAGGCTCCGAAGTGGCCATCAACCCCTTGGAAGTACCCACGCACACCAAACAATACCGCTCCAAGCTCTACTTCGACCTGGACCGTAGCGCGGAGGTGGACCTGGGGATGCGCTTCTACCTTGGCCCCAACCACTACGGCACGCTCCGCCGCACGGAGATCCCCGAGTTCCAGAAGATCATCGACCTGGGCTGGGGCATCTTCGGCTGGATGAACCAGTGGCTGGTGATCCCCATCTTCAACTGGCTCGATGGCTGGGGCTGGAGCTACGGCATCATCATCCTGGTGCTCACCATCGTGATCAAGGTGCTGCTGATGCCGCTCACCTACAAGAATTTCGTGGCCAGCGCCAAGATGCGCCTCCTGAAGCCCGAGATGGAGGCGATCAACGAAAAGCACAAGGATGGCGACCCGTTGAAGAAGCAGCAGGCCACCATGGACCTGTACCGCAAGGCCGGCGTGAACCCCGTGAGCGGCTGCGTGCCCATGCTTATCCAGATGCCCATCCTCTACGCCATGTTCCGCTTCTTCCCCAGCAGCATCGAACTGCGGCAGCAGAAGTTCCTGTGGGCGGACGACCTGAGCAGCTACGACAGCGTGATGGACCTGCCCTTCACCATCCCCCTGTACGGCGACCACGTGAGCCTCTTCACCCTGCTTATGGCCTTGAGCACCGTGTTCTACACCATGCTCAACCAGCAGCAGATGCCCACCCAGCAGGGCATGCCGAACATGAAGATCATGATGTACCTCTTCCCGGTCATGATGCTCTTCTTCCTCAACAACTTCAGCGCCGGCCTCAGCTATTACTACCTGCTGGCCAACGTGATCAGTATCCTGCAAATGACCCTGCTGAAGAAGTGGTTCGTGAACGAGGACAAGATCCGCGCGCAGTTGGTGCTGAACATGAAGACCCCCAAGAAGAAGAGCCGCTGGCAGCAACGCTTGGAGGACATGCAGAAGCAGCAGAAAGAAATGCAGTCCAAGCGCAAGCGCTGAACCGGCACGGAAGCTTTGGCACACGATCGGCCAGTGCACAACACCCAACGACCATGAGAAGCACCATGTACCTTCCCGCACTGCTCATCGCACTTTCCGTTATGGCCTGCAAAACCCGCGAAGCCACCACCAGCACGCCCGAAAGCAGCGGGCCGAATGCCGTGTACGGCGGCACCGGCCGGGTGGACTCGCTCTTCCTCTCGCTGGAACGCACCCCCTGCTTCGGCATGTGCAAAGCCTACCGCATCCACGTGTACCGCAGCGGCTACGCCACCTTCGAGGGCGTGAGCAACGTGGAAAAGGAAGGCATGCATGAAGGCCGCGTGGGAGCCGACACCCTGGCCCAACTGCTGAAGGATGCCGAACGCCTGGGCTTCTTCGCCCTGAACGATGTGTACGACGGGCAGGTGACCGACCTGCCGAGCACCACCATCCGGATCGTGGCCAACGGCAAAGACAAGCGTGTGATGGCACGCGTGGGCACCCCGCCCAACTTCAAGGCCTTGGCCGAAGGGATCGACGAGCTGCTGCTGCCCATGGCATGGAAGCCTGTGGCCGCCAAGCACTGAACTGCACGGCACAGGCCTCCCCCACTGTCACAGCGCGCAAGGCAAGCCCTGCGGCCAAGCTGTTACATTTGCGATCCTTCGTTAAAAACCCCAGAACCCTCGATCCATGTTCAAGCACGTACTGGCGCTCTGCACCGCAGCCGCCCTTTCGCTTGCTGCACAGGCCCATGAAGGCATGTGGCTGCTCAGCAAGCTCAAGCAGATAAACGAGGCCGAGATGCAGAAGCTCGGTTTCAAGCTCACCGCGGAAGACATCTACTCCATCAACAGCAGCAGCATGAAGGACGCCGTGGTGCGCCTCGGCGGCGGCTTCTGCACCGGCGAGATGGTGAGCGCCGAAGGCCTCTTCCTCACCAACCACCACTGCGGCTACAGCGCCATCCAGAGCCTCAGCAGCGTGGAGAACGACCTGCTCACCAATGGCTTCTGGGCCAAGAACCGCAAGGAAGAACTCCCGGCCGGTTTCAACGTGAGCTTCCTGCACAGCATCACCGACGTTACCGAGCAGGTGCTCGCTGAACTGAACGACGGCATGGACGAGGCCGCCCGCGGTGCCGCCATCCAGCAGGTGGCCGCCAAGCTCCGCGCCGAAATGGGCAAGGGCAAAGGCATGAGCGCCGACTTCAAGGTGATGTTCGAGGGCAACGAGTTCTACGTTTTCGTGTACAAGACCTACCGCGATGTGCGCCTGGTGGGAACGCCCCCCAACGCCATCGGCAAGTTCGGCGGCGATACCGACAACTGGATGTGGCCCCGCCACACAGGCGACTTCGCCATGTTCCGCGTGTACATGGGCCCCGATGGTGAGCCCGCCGACCCCAGCGAGGCCAACGTGCCTTACAAGCCCGGCCACTTCTTCCCCGTGAGCATCGCCGGTGTGAAGGAAGGCGACTTCGCCATGGTGATGGGCTACCCCGGCAGCACCGACCGTTTCCTCAGCAGCCACGGCGTGAAACTGGCCCTGGACGTGGAGCAGCCCAGCCGGGTGAAGATCCGCGGCGTGAAGCTGGACATCATGAAGGCCGACATGGACGCCAGCGACGAGGTGCGCATCAAGTACGCCGCCAAGTACGCCCAGGTAAGCAACTACTGGAAGTACTTCATTGGTCAGCAGCGTGGCCTGAAGCGCCTGCGCGTATACGACAAGAAGAAGCAGCAGGAGGATGAGCTGATGGCCTGGGTGAACGCCGATGCCGGTCGCAAGAAGCAATACGGTGAAGTGGTAAGCCTGCTGGAGCGTGGCTATGCCGAGCGTGCCAAGTTCGAGCGTGCAAGCACCTACATGCAGGAAGCCGCCTTCGGTAGCGAGATGATCATCATGGGCTTCCGCACCTTCGGCCTGCTGAACCAGTTGCGCTCCGATCCCAAGGACAGCGAGGCCATTGCCAAAGCGGCAGCAGCGGCCAGCACTGCAGCGGACGGTTTCTTCAAGGACTACAACGCGGCCACCGACCGGAAGATCACCGCGGCCATGTTCCAGCTGATCGGCCAGGACGTGGAGCGCGACCTGCAGCCCTCCATCATCCGCACCATCGAGACCAAGTACAAGAGCAACTACGAGGCTTGGGCCAAGGCCGTGTTCAGCACCAGCATGCTGGTGGACCGCAAGAAGCTCGATGCCTTCCTGGCCAAGCCCTCGCTGAAGGTGATGGAGAAGGACCTCGGCATCCAGGCCATGGAGAGCTGCCTCACCCATTTCCGCGGCAAGCTCGGCCCCGCCATCGAGGCCAGCGAGGCGGACATAGAGAAAGGCTACCGCCTGATGGTGGCCGCCATGCGCGAGAAGGACCCTGCGCACATGTGGTATCCCAACGCCAACAGCACCCAGCGCCTCACCTACGGACAGGTGGGCAGCTACGTGCCGGCCGATGCCATGTTCTACAAGCACGTGACCACCCACCAAGGCATCCTGGAGAAGGAAGACCCCACCAACGATGAGTTCATCGTGCCTGCGCGCTTGAAGGAACTGCTGCAGAAGAAGGACTTCGGCCGCTACGCCGATGAGCAGGGCGACCTGATCGTGTGCTTCATCAGCGGCAACGACATCACCGGTGGCAACAGCGGCAGCCCCGTGCTCAACGCCAAGGGCGAACTGATCGGCATCGCCTTCGACGGCAACTGGGAGGCCATGAGCGGCGACATCGCCTTCGAGCCCGAGCTGCAGCGCACCATCAGCGTGGACATCCGCTACGTGCTTTGGACCATCGACAAGTTCGCCAACGCCAAGCACCTGGTGGATGAGATGACCGTGGTGGAGCGCAAAGCCCCCGAGCCGGAAGTGGTGGCCCCCGTTTCGCCTCCCGCGCCTGTGCGTGCGCCGGTGAAGAAGTGATCCCACACCGACCCGATATGCAGAACGGCGGCCCGCAAGGACCGCCGTTCTGGTTTTTGGGTACGCCGCACCTACTGCACCTTCACGGCCCGCTTCACAAGCGGCTCACCGTCCAGCAATAGGGTAACGTAGTACACACCGGGTGCCAGGTGGGAGGTGCTCCAAGTGTAGTTATACTGGCCTTCGCTGCGCACACCCTCCTCCAACACTTGCAGGTGCTTGCCATCGCTGCTGTTCACCAGCAGTTGGGCACGGCCGCCACGCTCCAAGGTGTAGCTCACCGTGGTACGGTCGGTGAAGGGGTTGGGCGCGATGGTGAGGAGGCGTTCGGTGGCGGGATCTGAGAGTTGGCTGTTGTCGATGCTACCACCGCGCTGGTCGGCATCGTTGCCAGGGTGGGCACAGCAGTTCGCGAGGGCGGTTTGCATCTCTTGAAGTTGGGTCTGCATGGCATGGATCATTTGCTGTTGCTCTTGAACCGCACCTACAAGCACAGGTACCAACTTTGCATAGTCGATGCCCCTCAGCGGATAGGCCGGGCTGATCATCGCTCCCGTAGAATCGTATTGTGCAGGGTAGACCTTGCTACCTACCACCTCGGGAACCACTGCTTCCACCTCTTGTGCGATGAAACCGATCTGAGGTGCCG
This sequence comes from Flavobacteriales bacterium, assembly GCA_019638115.1. GTDB lineage: Bacteria > Bacteroidota > Bacteroidia > Flavobacteriales_F > PHOS-HE28 > PHOS-HE28. Next base: position 544,388 of record JAHBUK010000004.1, read on the forward strand.
TTGGCAAGTTCATTTGAGGCTGCAACGATTGATCGAACCAATATGTCTTGGGAGCCAACTGAAGAACACGGTCCAAGGCACCTGTCAGATCCTCCACATTGGTCTTCAACGTTCCATCGGAAAAGATCATGGTCGTATTGTTCCAAAGATCACCAGTGATCTGAACGTCACCATCGAACCAGCCTGCATGTGCACTGTTCCCGGAAGCGGTCGCTCGGATGCCGAAGTTGATACCATCCGCACCATTGGCGTTGAATAACCCGCCGTAGGCGACCAAGCCTTGAGAGCCTGTACCAACTACCCCGTAGTTGTTGATCACTGCCTGAGAGGCAGAGCCTTGAACGCCATAGGCATACTGACCACCTGTGGCATGTCCCTCCGCACCATAGTTGTCGGCCAATCCCGTAGCCTCACCGCGCACCCCCATGGACGACCCCTCACTTCTTGCCAACCCACGCACCCCGATAGTGCGGCCTGCATCGTATGCCTGACCAAGAACACCAATATTCATCGGGTTCTCAGTATCCGAAAGACCCTCAACACCAACAGCATAGTTCGCGTTGGATCTGTTGTGGAATGCCCCTGCTCGGTCGTTCCAAGGGTCGATGACCAAGTCTTTGACAACATGAAGTTTCGACTCTGGCATGGATATGCCGATACCAACGCGGCTTTCCACTCCTGGACAATCCGTGGTCGGCTGAGGGTCAAGGTATGCTGTCACAACATCCGTAGTCGCAGTGATCTCCCAATCACAATCCGCACCACCACCAGGCAACTCGTTCGGATCCACCCACTTCACCACGCCACGCTCATTTCCCAATGTCCGATCCACCACCATTACGTAGAATGAATCGACCGCAGCGGAATCGGATGGGAGTTGACGGATACGGACGCGGCCGCTCAATACATCAAGGATCTCCGTGGGTTCAGTAACCAGTGGGTCGAGCACATTGCCTGCTATGAAGTCACCCACCCCCACAAGAACTCTGTTGCGATCCGCAGGGAAAAAGCGCATTGCCTCCAAACCTCGCATACTTGATGCCCCTGTCTGAGCAGCAGTGAAGTTGCTGGCGAATCGAATGCTCAAATGGTCGGGTGCGAACTGGCCAACACCAAAATCATTGCTCCACATGATCACCATGTCCGTGGTATCCCTGCCATTGTGTTCCTGGCCCATATACCCGTGGTCAGCATTCCCGGTAAAGGTGATGCCATTGCGTTGCCACGGCCGGAATGCGAATGCTTGGGCATTTATCACTGCAGCACCTGCCGTATCTGCCAAATGCAGTCGACTGAAAGCCCGGCTTTGGTTGAAGAAGGCTGGATTACCACTGATCGTAAGGTATCCGCTTAAATCCAATCCATTGAACCCGTTCAGCATTGCACCGGAAGCCGTTTGGTTCAAACGCATCCGTTGAATGCTGTCCGTGAACCACCCGATGGGCTGGTTCGCGTTGTGGCGAATCATCAGCGGCACCGTGGTGCTGTTGTCCCAGCCAACGTAGTCCGTGCCAGGTGTGCCGGGATTGTTCCCAAGCACACTCGTTTGTGCATGCGCTTCCACAAGCGCAAGCATGCAGGCGGCCATTGCGATCGGCCGCATCATCTTCTTCGTCTTCATGGTCGTTCGATTTTCGAGGTTGACGTTCCGAACGACCGGATCAATGCTACTCGATCAACACGAACTTAAATGCTCGAAACCTCCCTTGGTACTCCATGCGCAGCACGTAGCTGCCCCTTGCCCATGCTCCCACATCCAGCCGCCATGACCCGCCTTCGGTCTTCCCTGCCCATACTGGCCTGCCAAAAGCGTCTAACACCACAGCATCCATCCTGCCTGGCAAAGTGCCTATCATCACTTCGCTCATTGCCGGGTTGGGCCAGAGTCGTAGGCCATCCAAGGCCCAGTCCGGTGCGCCAAGCGCAAGGGGGCATCCATCCGGGTTCGGCGATACACACACGTTGTCGATCAGCGTCATGGCCTTCGCATACTGGATCGAATAGCCCAGATGCATTGTATCTGTCAGGGCATCGCTGAAATGGTTCCCGATCATCACGTAGCGGTAGGCGCTGTCCGCTACGAAGCTGCCGCTCACCAGCGTCCAGCCCACCGTATCGGCAATTACCCAAGGATGGTACACATGCGCGAAGTTGCCCGGAGCAGGCACGGGATCGTTGTACTCCCACTGGCGTTGTTGCGTAGTGAAGAGCATTCCTATATGGCTGGTGGCCACCCACATCTGCGGATGAAGTTCATAGCCACCCCACGCCGCGTTCGCGTAAAAGCTGGCATAGTAGGTCTGGCCTTGCACCAGTGACTCCGTCAACTCAACCATGAAGTACTCCCTGCCTTCGACATTCTGATGGTAAGTGACCACGCCTGCGTAACATTCCCCATCATTCGGGTACTGGAAGGACCACGCATTGAGTGGCACCCCGTTGAAAGAGCCGTACGGCAGGCAACTCATGAAGTGGTCCGGTGTCCACCCGGCCGAGAACCAGCCCAAGGGGCCGGTGTCCGGGTAATACACATCGTTCACCACGCGGCAGGTATCGTACTCCTCAAAGGAATGGTTGGGCACCAGGTTCTGCGCTTCACAGCGTAGTAGGGCAACAAACCCCAAGCAGCCCAGCACCAGGCCGAGGCAGGTACTGTGCCACTTGAGGTTCATCGCGTTGGTGGTCATCGTACGCTGTGTTGCGTAATGTTCAGTTCGTATTGACCGGAAGCATCGTTCCGGTCCGCCTCGTAGAGATACAGGTTGTCCGTGGCCAAGGCTTCTTCCACGTGCCCGCTTGAATAAGACCGTTCAAGAGCGGCGAACGCTGCCCGGCGCTGCCGGGGGAGTCGCTCTATCTTTGCGCTGCTCTGTTTCGTTAACCTTTTCGCGAGGGTTAGGTGGGACAGGAGTAACCAGCCCTCGGTGTTCGTAGCACCGGGGGCTTCTTCATTCGGGGTAACCCACATGGGTCTACCTTGCTTGGCTTTAGCATGCGGTCCGCTGGTCCGCTGACGCAAAGCGATGCGAGACGATCGCAGGTCCTTGGGGTGATATGTCAATTGCTCCATCGCCATGGTAGTTACCTGGCATGCCTTGTCCGAATACACTGCGCCGGGAGTGACCAGGGTGGAGCAACTGGTCTTACCTGCTACCGACGTATGGACGAACTTAAGGCATCATTCGTCCAGTTCCAAATCCATGTGCTCGAACGTACTTGTCGCGTGCATGATCATCAGGTCCCACAACAGGCGAACATGATGATGGGTATAGAAGCCATCTCAAAATGATCCTTCGGGCTGCGCCGGGGCCTTTTCCGGCCATCCATTGTTGCTCAACCCTTACAGAGCGTCCTGCTATGCGCGGGTTTCGCGCCTCGGCTATCCGGAAAACTCCTCCGGCTCGCTACCAAAAACCATATTGAGATGGCTTCTTGCCTAGGCAGAACCGAATTGCTGACCGAGCCGACAAGCAGTGATGGAACTCGGGTTTGGAACGCCATGGCAGTGAAGCAAACTACCCGCTCCCGCTCCCCCGCTTCACCTCCGTGATCACCGCCCCAACGGCCGCCAGTACCGGGGCGAAGAGGAGGCCCAGCACCGGCACCTTCATCACCAGGCCGAAGAGCATGCCGTTGGCGAGCACGGCCCCCAGGCGATCGTTCACGGCACGCGTGCTTTCGCCAATGCGCATGCGGCGGCGCTCGAAGAGGTAGTCGAACATGGAGAAGCCATAGAAGTAGGCCGACACCAGAAAGAGCAGCACCACGGTGAACGGCGCGGAGACCGGTACGAAGAGCGTGAGCAGCCAGAGCACGATGCTGATGAGGATCTCCAGCACGCCATTGCGGGCGGCCACCAACGCACCGCGCAAGGCATCGCGCCAGAAGCGGCCCCAACTGAAGGGGAAGGACCGCCCGGTGAGTTCTTCCTCCGTGCGTTCACTGGCATAGGCCAGCAAGGGCGCGAGCAGAATGAGGATGATGTACTTGCTGGTGAGGTAGAGCACATAGGCGATGGCCAGCTTCAGCAGGATGGTCACCAGCAGCTCCCAAGCACCATTGAGCAAGGCCTTCAGCTGCGCCCACAGGCCATCCGCTTCCTCCGGCACCGGCAGCGCCAAGGCCCGCGCCACCCATGCCGCCGCCCCATTCACCGGGCCTTCCAGCACAGCGAACAGTCCCAGGCTCAACAAGACCCAAAGCAGCAAGGGCACCACGAACATCCAGCCCATGCGCCGTTGCAACACGAAGCGAAAGGCGGCCATGAACCCATCAATGCCCAAGGCGAAGTCGCGCAGCAGTGTCATGGCGGGTGAAGGTCGGGAATAGTCGAGGTTCGAAAGTGGAAGTATGAAAGCTGAAAGCTGAAAGTTGAAAGTTGAAAGCGGGGAGTTGAGAGTTGGGTGTCGAAGGTTGAGAGTCGAAAGCTGAGAGTTGAAAGTTGGAAGTTGGGCGTTGGGGGGTGTTGCATTTCGTTCAACGTTCGGCATTCCGTTCAGCGTTCAGCGTTTCTTCCATCCAGCGTTCATCGCCCCCCGGTTACCTTTGCCGCTTCCTTTCCGCCCCCGCATGGAACTCAGCCCGCTCACTGCCATCTCCCCCATCGACGGACGCTACCGCGACCGCACGCGTAACCTGGCCAACTGGTTCAGCGAACAGGCCCTGATGCGCTACCGCCTGCGTGTGGAGCTGGAGTACTTCACCTTCCTCTGCGAAGTGCCCCTGCCCGAACTGGCCGGTACCCCGCTGGAGCAGCTGGATCCCGTGCGGCGCCGCATCGATGAGCTGAGCACCAGCGACGCGCAACGCATCAAGGACATCGAGAAGGTGACCAACCACGATGTGAAGGCCGTGGAGTATTTCCTGAAGGAGCGCCTGACGGAAGTGGGACTGGAACGGCAGCAGGAGTTCGTGCATTTCGCGCTCACCAGCCAGGATGTGAACAACACCGCACTGCCCATGCTGGTGAAGGATTTCGTGCACCAGGTCTACCTGCCGGCGATGCTGGAGCTGCGCGACAAACTGCACGGCTTCGCACTGGAATGGGCACAAGTGCCCATGCTCGCACGCACCCACGGCCAGCCCGCCTCACCCACGCGTTTGGGCAAGGAGATCCAGGTCTTCGTGGAGCGCCTGGACCAACAACTGAAACTGATCCGCCAGGTGCCCTTCACCGGCAAGTTCGGCGGCGCCACCGGCAACTTCAACGCGCACCACGCCGCCTATCCGGAGCTTGACTGGGTGAAGCTCGCCGACCGTTTCCTGCACGAAAAGCTCGACCTGGAGCGCCAGCAGTTCACCACCCAGATCGAGCACTACGACCACCTGGCCGCGCTCTTCGATGGCATGCGCCGGGTGAACACCATCCTCACCGACCTGTGCCGCGATGTGTGGCAGTACATCAGCATGGACTACTTCCGCCAGCGGATCAAGGCCGGCGAGATCGGCAGCAGCGCCATGCCGCACAAGGTGAACCCCATCGATTTCGAGAACGCCGAGGGCAACCTGGGCATCGCCAACGCCGTGTTCGGCCACCTCAGCGACAAGCTGCCCATCAGCCGCCTGCAGCGCGACCTGACGGACAGCACCGTGACGCGCAACATCGGCGTGCCCATGGCCCACACCATGATCGCCATCGATGCCGTGCGCAAGGGACTAGGCAAGCTGCTGCTGAACGAGGCCGCCTTCCAACGCGACCTGGAGGCGCAATGGCCCGTGGTGGCGGAAGGCATCCAGACCATCCTGCGCCGCGCCGGATACCCCCAGCCCTACGAGCGTCTGAAGGAGCTTACGCGCGGCAAAGAGCGCATCACGCAACAGGACATCGCCACGTTCATCGACGGGCTGGAGATCGACGTTGAATTGAAGCAGCGCTTGAAGGCGATCACCCCGCACAACTACACCGGAGTGGACCTGCTGGGCCGCGTGATGCCGTGAAGAGTTAGGGTGAGAGACGGCTGGAGTGAGCGGACGCGGGTCGCCATCACCTCAAGTTCCGTTACGCTCTCGCGGAGATCAACTCTTGTCTATCTTTCAGACCAACACGGTTACGGATGCTGCTTTTCATCAATGAACTCTGGCAGGAGGCAGGCACCTTCGAGAAGGCGTATTGGGCCATGGCCCTCCCGTTTTCCTTCGGCTTGCTCATCATCCTGATCTCCACATTTTTGGGCGGTGATGCGGACGGGGGTGGCGTGGATGCGGAGATCGAAGCAGATACTGGCGCCGGTGTTCAGTTCTTCACGCTGAAGAACCTCGTAGGCTTCTTCACCATCATGGGATGGACCGGTATCGCGTGCATCAAGATGGAGCTGAGCGGTACGGCCACGGTGATCATTTCACTCACCGCGGGCCTGGCCATGATGGCTGCGATGGCCTACCTCTTTTACGGCATGAGCAAACTGGTGCAGGACGGGACCCTGAAGATGGAACGCGCCATTGGACGCACCGGCTCGGTATACATGCGCATACCCGCGCAACGCAGCGGCATGGGCAAAGTGCAGATCACGGTGCAGGGCTCCCTGCGCGAGTTGGATGCGCTTACCGACCACGATACCGACATAGCCACGGGCACCATGGTGCGGGTTTCCGACCTGGTTGATGGACACATGCTCCTGGTGGCGCCACTTCCAATTTCTTCTTCCAAATGATGACCAACGGATTCGACATCATCCTGATCGCCATCGCAGCGGCGATCCTCTTCCTCTTCGTTCTCTTCTTCTCCCTGCTGAAGCGCTACAAGCGTTGCCCCAGCGACCGCATTCTTGTGGTGTATGGCAAGGTGGGCAGCAATGCGGAAGGTGTGTTCTCCAGCCGATGCATACACGGTGGTGCGGCTTTCGTGTGGCCCATTTTCCAGGACTACGCTTTCCTGGACCTCACACCGATCAGCATCGAGGTGAACCTCACCAACGCCCTTTCGCGCCAGAACATCCGGGTGGACGTACCCTCGCGCTTCACGGTAGGCATCACCACCGAGCCCGAGCTGATGAACAATGCAGCAGAGCGCTTGCTGGGCCTGAACCAACCGCAGATCCACGACCTGGCCAAGGACATCATCTTCGGCCAATTGCGCTTGGTGGTCGCCACCATGGACATCGAAGAGATCAACAGCAACCGCGACAAATTCCTGGCGAACGTGGCCAGCAACGTGGAGGCCGAGTTGAAGAAGATCGGCCTGAAGCTGATCAACGTGAACGTGACCGACATCAAGGACGAGAGCGGTTACATCGAAGCACTGGGTAAGGAAGCTGCCGCGAAGGCCATCAACGATGCGCGCAAGAGCGTGAGCGAAAAGAACCGCGACGGTTCCATTGGCGAAGCATTGGCGCAACAAGACGAGCGTACCCAGGTGAGCGCCGCCGTGGCACAAGCCAAGATCGGTGAGGCGAACGCCAACCGCGACGAACGGATCAAGGTGGCCGATGCCGATGCGCTGGCCAAAGTGGGTGAAGCGGAAGCGTTACAGTTGCAGCGTATCCGCACCAGCGATGCCGATGCACGCGCAGTGGAAGGTGAGAACAAGGCCAAGATCGACATCGCGCAAAGCGATGCCCTGCGCCGCGAAGCACAGGCCGAGGCCAACCGCCGCGCCATTGCCGCAGAGAAAGTGAAAGAGGCCAAGGCCTTGGAAGAAGCCTACGAAGCACAGCGCACCGCCGAGACCGCACGTGCCGAACGCGACCGCGCCAGCCAGTTCGCCAACATCGTTGTGCCTGCCGACATCGACAAGCAGAAGGTGGAGATCGATGCCGAGGCCGAAGCCGAACGCTTGCGCCGCCTGGCCAAGGGTGAAGCCGATGCGATCTTCATGAAGATGGAGGCCGAAGCAAAGGGCAACTACGAGATCCTCACCAAACAAGCCGATGGTTTCAAGCAGATGGTGCAGGCCGCCGGCAATGATCCGAAGAGCGCCGTGCTGTTGCTCATCGCCGAGAAGCTGCCCGAACTGGTGCGCTTGCAGAGCGAGGCCATCCAGAACATCAAGATCGACAAGGTGACGGTGTGGGACGGTGCTTCCGGCAAGGATGGGAAGACCAGCACCGCCAATTTCCTCTCGGGCATGTACCAAAGCGTGCCGCCCCTGCGTGATATGTTCTCGCTGGCCGGCATGGACCTGCCCGATTACCTGAAGGGCAAGGACCTGCCGGAAGATGCAAGTGGTTCCGGTAGCCCAGCGAGCTGATCCACGCTGAAGGATCTCGAACGAACTCGGAAAATGGTGCCACGTCTTTGGAGTCTCGCCTACACCGGCTGGGTACGTAAACTGCTCGTGTTGGGCCTGTTGATGGTCGTAGTCGTTTGGTACTGCGACCGACGCGTACGGGTCGTCTCCGGCACCTACCTTTTCGATACGGTGGAGCAACTACCGGACAACCTCGTAGGCGTGGTACTGGGCACCTCCGAGAAAGTACGGAGCGGAAGACCCAATCTCTACTTCGAGCATCGCATGCAGGCAGCGGCCGAGTTGTACCATGCCGGCAAGGTGAAGCACCTGCTGCTGAGCGGCGATAACCGCACCATGCAGTACAACGAGCCTTGGGCCATGCGCCGCGCATTGATGGCAGCGGGCGTGGACAGTGCGCACATCACCCTGGACTATGCCGGTTTCAGAACCTTGGACTCGATGGTGCGCGCACGGGAAGTGTTCGGACAGCAGCGCTTCACGGTCATCAGCCAACGCTTCCACAACGAACGGGCGGTGTTCATCGCCCGCCGTCTGGGCATCGATGCGATCGGCTACAATGCGCGGGATGTGAACGTACGTGCAGGTTTTCGCACCATGGTGCGCGAACGCGCCGCACGGGTGAAGGTCTTCCTCGATGTGCTTCTTGGTGTGGGCCCGAAGTTCCTTGGGGATCCCGTGCCCATCGTAAATGTTGAAGCACCAACGAGCGACTTAGATCCCGAACTCCACCTGGAACATCAGGGTCCAGTTGTTCCTTGAACGATCGAAGTCCATGTTGCGGTCCAACCAACGGTAACCGCCGTAGGTCTGCAACTTGATCCGATGGCCGTTGAGGTACTTGCTCGACCCCAGCAACAATTCTTCAGTGGTCGGTGCCAGCCCTTCGAGTTGCGCTGAAGGCAGCACATGGCTGTAGCGCCCCACCAGTTCGTAGCGGCTCTTGAAGAGCTTGCTGAGCTGCGTATTGACACCGGTGCCTGCACGCACGAACCTGACCATACCATCTGCCGATGTGGTGATCGGATCGTCACAGCGACGATCGAAATACTCCGAGGAGAGCGCCCATCCCTGGTACTTCATGACCATGTCCACGATGAAGGTGGACATATCGCGTTCCCCATACAGTTCGGACCCGAGCTGTCCGCCGGTGCGATAGGCCCTGTCGTTGAAACTGTAGGTACCGGCCACGCTCAATTTCGGTTTGGGCTCGAACTCCTGATCACCCTCGGAATAGTCGCCCGAGTTGGTGAAGCGGCCCAACGGCAGCCATTCCAAGCGGCCGGTGTAGGCCATGCCCGGGCCGCTGGGCGATGCACCTCGGCCATCGCCCGTGGTGAAGGCACCCTTCACCTGCAATTCCTGGGGCCCCATGGGCAGGGTCCAATACCCGAACACACCGAAATCGCGATCGAGCGTATATGCCGCGTTCGCGATGGAACGATCGGGCAGTTGCAGGTTGCCGCTGGAAATGACGCGCTGCCGGTTGCCGGGCAACTTGCTCTGTCCGAAACCCAGGTAGAAGCGGCGGTTGACGTGGTAATACACCATGGCATCGCGGATGGTCTGGGGCACGGTGCCCGATTCCAGGTCCTGGTCGGCCTTAGAGAAGGACAGTTGGATGTAGTACCGGATCCTCTCGCTCATCACGAAACCATCAAAACGCAGGCGAAGCCTCCGCACGCGGGCATCCACAACGGCGATGTCCAGATCATCGCCACCCTCGGTGATGAAGCCAAGGCGGTTCTGCATGCGGAAACGGAGGTTCAGCAGGAAGAGGGAGTCCTTCTTGATGCTGATCCCATCCTGCACCTCGATGAGCGCACGCTCATCGACCTCCTGTTGGGCCATGACCCGGGTGGGAAGCAAGGCGAGCAGGAAAAGGACCAGGACAGGAATGCGGGGGGATCGTGCCATGCGCTGCAAAGGAAACTACAACAACAGTAGGCGCACGTTCACCGTCCCGGCATGCTGGTGCGTTGGAAAACCACCAGGTCATTGGGCGGTATAGCATCCAGGCCCAGGATGCGCATGCCGGTGATGAGCTGCCCGCGATGCTGCGTGCTGTGGTTCACGCAGTGCATGATCATCTGCCAGGCCGGCTGGCTGTACACCCGACCCTTCAGGTCGGCATACTCGATCACGCGCAGCATGGCGGCCTCATCCAAGCCAAGCACGTGTTCCGCAAAGCGCTGTGCATGCACCAGCACGGTATCCAGCGAGCCATCCGGCTCTGCAGGCCATTGGCTGGGCACTCCGTTCAAGCGGCAAAACCACACCTGTTCCGCATCCCGGATGTGCAGAAGCGTGGCGCGTAGTGATGGGTAACTGCTTGGCCAGGGCCTGTCGAGCACCGCATCCGTTTCCTGCGCCAAACGCTCAGTGAAACGTGTGTTGGCCCAAAACCCATAGGCGACATACTGGTGCAAAGCTTCGACGAGTTGCATGCGCGGGTGGATAACCTTGTTAAAAATACCTCAAGCAAGCATTCCCCCAAGGCACGGATAGGTTGGAATTTCGCGGGGACCAATTGCGCATGATCAGTACCCTGTTCGGCAAGAAGAAGATCACGGAGGACAAACTGTCCAACGTGTTCGTGAACGCGGTGTTGGAACTGACCTCCGACGGCTTCCCGTTGGTGGCGGCCGAATTGAACGAGTCGCCCGAATTCGAAGCATGCCCCTGTCTGGCCCCTGAGGATGACAGTGCGTTCGCGCTCATCGTACTGGTGGCCAACCTGATGGAGATGCAACGGATCGCAGGCCCAGGGTTGGACAAGCGTCTGTTCTCCCTGTCGGTATCCAAGTTCGCTCACGCCTTCAACCGCGATGCTGGCGAAGTGGAACAGGAAGTGAAAGCCCTGCAAGGCCGCATGGAGCGTTTGAACTTTCCGAGCAAGAACACCGTTCGCGCCATGGGCATAGTGCTCTTTCAGGAGTATGAGCTGTACTGCTTCCAAGACCTCTACTTCCGCGAACAACGCGTTCCGAACCCGATCATCCTGAAGCGGGTCACCAACCTGATGGGCTACTTCATCTGGGGTTGGAACGAGGTGCTGGAGCAGTACCGGGTCGTGTGACCCAGCGGAGCTGCGTCGCTCCACCGCACATCCTGCACAAGTCCGTCTACTTCGCCATGTCGGCAATGTGCGCACCGATGGCCAAAGCCGCTGTGGCCGCTGGCGATGGTGCGTTCAGCACGTGGATGTGGTTACCCACCCGCTCTATCCGGAAGTCGTCCACCATGTTGCCATCCGTACCCAGCAACATGGCGCGCACACCGGCACGTCCGGGACGGATGTCATCCATGGTAAGGCTCGGCACCAAGCGTTGCAGTGTACGCAGGAAGAGGCGTTTGCTGAAGGCCCTGCGGTACTCGTTGATCCCGTAGCCCATGTTGCGCATGAACAGCTTCCAGGTTCCTCCATAGCTGAGCGCATCCAGGGTATCCTTCACATCGAAGTCCGTTCGTCCATAGCCTTCGCGCTTGAAGGTGAACACGGCATTGGGGCCGCATTCGATGGTGCCGTCGGTCATGCGTGTGAAGTGTACGCCGAGGAAGGGAAAGCGTGGATCGGGAACGGGATAGATCAGGTGTTTCACCTTGTGCTTGCCCTGCTCGGTAAGGTCGTAGTAGTCGCCGCGGAAGCCCACGATGCGCTCCTTCACCGCCACGCCATCGGCACGTGCCAGCCGGTCGCTGTGCAGGCCACCGCAGAAAATGGTGAGGCGCGCGCGGTGTTCACCCTTGGAGGTGCGCAAGACGCTCACTTCGCCATCGCGTTCAATGGTGTGGAACGCTTCGCCAAGGCTCACCCGGCTGAGCGGGTTGATGCCGCAGGCCAGCTCGGCCATCTTCTCCGTGGCACCCCGGAAATCGATGATGCCGGTGCAGCCCACGCGAACACCGGCCACCCCTTCGCAAAAGGGCTCTATCTCCTTCACCTGCCCGGCAGTGATGCGCTCCATGCCTTCAATGCCATTGGCCACGCCGGTGTTGTAGATCTTCTCCAAGCGCGGCAATTCATCGGCGCTTGCGGCCACTATGAGCTTGCCACAGATGTCGTGCTTCACACCATGTTGCTTGGCGAAGGCCACCAGTTCACGACGTCCTTCCACACAATTGCGTGCCTTGTAGCTGCCTGGCTTGTAGTAGATGCCACTGTGTATGACCCCACTGTTGTGCCCGGTCTGGTGATCGGCGAGCGCGTGCTCCTTCTCCAGAAGCAGGATGCGCAATGCGGGATCGCGCTGTTGGAGCTTGTACAAGGTGGCGGCACCCACGATACCTCCGCCCACTATGGCCACATCCCAGATCGCTTGTTCGCTCATGGTCGTTCTGATGCCGCGAATTTAGCCTGTGGCCTACGCTGCCACCCCATCCGCAGGGAGTTCCACCTCCTTGCGGGGCACCAGGAAGAGCAGTACCAGGGCAACAATGAAGAAGCTGCCGATCACGACCACCGTGTTCCGCAGGTCATCCGTCAATTGGTACACCATACCGTAGGCGAAGGTGCCGAGCACGGTCCCCACGTAATAGCTCACATCGTAGAACGAGAAGTAGGACGCATGGTCGATGGTATCGGGCAGGAATTTGGCGTAGGTGCTCCTTGAAAGGGATTGACTGCCCCCCATTACAAGACCCACTCCGCATGCCAGTGCGTAGAACTCCCAGGCCCATTGTATCCGGTATGCGGCCACGCAGAGCATGATCCAGAAGATGCAGCCGATAACGAGCGCTGCCACGTTACCGAAGCGCTTGCTCAAGGCAACGAAGTTGTAGGCGCCAACAGCGGCCACAAGTTGGATGAGCAGAATGCTGACGATGAGACTGGTATCGCTGATGGGCACCACGGCACCGAGCTCATCGTGGTCCTTCACTTCCTCTTTGGCGAAGGTGACCGCGAGGTACATGATGGTCTGCACGCCCATGTTCAGCACGAAGAAGGCCAGCAGGTAGCCTTTTAGCCGGCGCGTACGCTGGAGCTGTTGCCACACCTTGCGTAGCTCTTTGTACCCGTTCAGCAGAATATCGCCGGTGGGCTTGCGGCCATGGGGATTGTCCGGCAGCACCCGGAACGCGAACTGTGCGAAACCTGCCCACCAGATCCCCACGGTGATGAAGGTGATCCGAGCGGGAAGCCCATCGCGATCCGGTATGCCGAACCAGTCGGGCTGCATCACCATCATCAGGTTTATGATGAGCAGGAGCACGCTTCCCAGGTAGCCCATGGTGTAGCCGCGTGCGCTCACACGGTCGTGGTCCTCGGGTTCGGCTATCTCGGGCAGGAAGGCGTCGTAGAAGATCAGGCTCCCACTGAAGCCGACACAAGCCATCATTACCAGGAACAGGCCGATCCACAAGTGTTCCAGCCCGAAGAAGAACAGCCCGGCACAGGATGCGGCACCCAGGTAGCAAAAGGCCTTCAGGAACTTCTTCTTGCTCCCCGTGTGATCAGCGATGCCGCTCAGCAAAGGGGTGATCAGCGCCACCAGCAGGAACCCTGCGCTCAATGCATAAGAGTAGAGCGATTGGGAAGGGATGCCATAGCGCTCCAGCACCAGGTCCGTATCGCCCTGGTGTGTGATGGCCAGGTAGAACACCGGAAAGATGGCCGTGGTAACGGTGAGCGAATAGACCGAGTTGGCCCAATCGTACATCGTCCACCCTCGGATCACGCGCGGGTCGCCCTTCTTCATGGGGTGAAATGTAGGCACCAACGAGAAAGGCCGATACCCTTCCCGGGCACCGGCCTTTCCAGCGGATAGGTGAAGGTGGGCGCTATTTCACGATGGATATCTCCACCCTGCGGTTCTTGCTCATGCCCACTTCGGTGCCGGTATTGTCCGCCAACTGAGTGCTTCCCTTGCCGTCCACGGTAATGCGCGATCCGGCAATGCCCGCTTCGAGCAGGGCCTCCTTCAGGGCTTCGGCGCGCTCCATGTCGAGCACCTCCATATCGGGACGCATGCGTGCACGCTCCTTCTCGGTCTCATCAATGTGGCCGGTAAGCTTTATCCGAATGTTCGGGTTGTTGTTGAGCATGGTCACCATCTCGTTCAACCAGGGCTCCATGGCGCGGTCGATGTTCCGCTGGAAGCGCTTGTAGTAGATGACCATGGCATCCAGCCGTTCCTCGGGCCGCGACTCCGGAGGCAACGCACCACGTCGGCTGAAGATGAACTCGCTTTCAGCCTTGTCCAACTGCTCGCAGGTGCATTCGCTGTCGGACTTGATGGGCAGCACGCTCACATCATCGATGAAGTAGTAGGCGTGCATCAATTGCGGACGCGTTTCCCCTTTGGGGCGCTTGGGCTTGGTATTGTCCGTCTTCTCGTTGGAAGCGAAGTTGCCGATGATGATGTACTGCTCTTCGCCTTGCGCATCATACACGCCGCATACGCCCTGCCAGGCATACATATCGTCGTAGATCTTGGTCCGCAGGTTGGGTACCTGGGCATTGTAGGTAAGGTTCGCCTCATCCTTTTTGGTCACGGGCAGTTTGCTGATGAAAGCCCCCACCTCGTTGGTGGCGTACTTGCTCAGGTCACCGAGGCTCACGTAGTACTTCACGCAGTATTTCTGGCCCTTCTTCAGCGGCTTCTTGAACTTGGCGGAGAGGTAGCTGCGCGGCTGTTTGCCTTGGTAGCTCCACCAACGCAGGCCGGCATAGTTCACCCCGGTCAGCGCGGATTGGTCGCCGAACTGGTTGCGGGGCACACTGATCGGCGAACCGGCAACAGTCTCGCTGAACAGATCGGCAGGCACACCGGTGGGGCTCTTCCAGCCCGTGGCCATCTCAATGCTCCCGGTGCGTTTCAGTTTGCCTTCCACCACCTCGAAACTCCCGTTGGGCACCAGGTTGGGATCGTCTTTCTCGCCATCCTGTGCTCGGAGCGAAAGGGGTGCTATGAGTAAGCAGCAAAGAAGGGCTTGGTAGCGGATGTTCATGGCTTGGCCGTGGTGTGGTCGGTACAGTGAGTGGGCGGAAAGTTAAGCGCTTGTGTTGAGCACCAAGTCCTCCGGAGAGCGCACCCGCTTTGCGAAGTTCATGCCAAGCCATTCCTGCCTTATGGGCTGGATCTCCATCGGGACATCCCTCAGGAACATTGGAGTTCTATATATCAGCCACAAAGAACCCCGTTCCATGAAGCGATACCACCTTCTCCTTGCACTGCTCTTGTGCAGTTCTCTCCAACTGAACGCACAGATCGGCGTGGGGGGCAATTTCAACTTTTACGGCTACGGCCAAGGCCTGGGGGGCTTCCCTGGCTTGGGCATCAACGGCAGCTACGCTGCAAAGGAGAACATGCCGATACGGTTCTCCTACAACTACTGCTTTCCGAAATCGGATTCGTACGATGCTTCCGCAAGTGCGTTCAGCAGTGAGACCACGCCAGGCTCCATTGTAGTTCCTACGAAGATCAGCTACTCCATCATGCATATCCACCTGGATGCGCAGCGCTTCATGTTCGGTGGCGATTATTCGGGCGGTGTCCATGCCAACTTTGGGTTCGGACTGGCCATTGCAGGTGTAAGCCAAAAGCCGAACAGCTACAGCACTGCTTTGTACCAAGGCCCTGCAAAGGACAAGGTGACTTTTGTCCAACCCATTTTCCGCCTCGGTCTGGGTTATGAGAAAGCGGCCGGTTTCGCGAACATCTTCATTGAGGCTGGTGTGAACCTTCCGGCCAACTCGGTGAACAACACGGCCATTGCCGTTACCATCCCTGCCAGCTACTACGGCAGCGTGGGCGTAAGGCATTGGCTGGGCGAGAGCCACTCCGGTGGTGGCGGTAGCAAAGGCAAGGGCAAAAGGAAGAGCAAAGGCAAAAAGAAGAAAAAGAAGAAGGGAGGTAGCAGCAAGAAAAAGCGCCGATAAGATCAAGGATCAGTCAGGAACGCCTGCTGGATGATCATCCAGCAGGCGTTCCCGTTTCCAGCACTCCTTGGTGCCGATCCCGATCTGACCGGTTTACTGCATCTCAGGCCAAGCAAGGATGATCACGGGTGAGCACACGTTGCGTTTCCGTGAATTGAACCTGTCATCCCACATGGCTAAAAAGAGGGGGCTGCCTCAATTCGAGACAGCCCCTCCCAATGGCAATGTGGTGTACTATCAGTTCTTAATGAACGTGTAGCCGACCGATACTTGAAGCACGTTGTAGTTGTACTTCACGAAGTTGGTGGAGCCCAAGGCACCATTCAATGAATCGTCGTTCAGGCTGGTGAGGCTGCGAGAGAAGCGCACACCGAAGTTGAGGCCGCTTTCCATCTCATAACCCAAGCCGAGGGCAAGCCCCAGATCCAAACCACGTACGCCGGTATCGTTGGAGGAAGTGCCTGTGAAGCGCTCGGTATCCACGCTGGACTGGCCATTCACGGTGGTGGTAGTGGCTTGCGTAATGTCGAACTCGTTCTTGAAGCCCATGCGCAGACCCACCACCGGGCCAACATGGATACCGAAACCTTCCGTTGGCGTAATGGCGAGCAACAGGGGAACGTCGATGTAGCTGACGTTCAATTTCGCATCACCAGTGGTGGCCACGGTGATCTGCGCCTGGCCAACGTTGAGGGATTCCGTCTCATTGACGTTGTCCTTCACGTTCCGCGTCGAGAATAGCACTTCGGGACGGAAACCCACTTTATCAGAGAACGGAATGTGCAAGTAACCACCGAGGTGGAACCCGATACCGTTCTCCCCCTCCGGATCATCGATACCAGCAGGATACTGAGACCCTTTGGCGGCTCCAAGGGTGTTGTAATTGAGACCGGCCTTGGCACCGATATCGACCTGTGCGAAAGCCGCAGAGGTCATGAACAGGGAGGCCCCAGCGAGTACAAAGATCTTCTTCATGTTCAGGTTTGAGTTGGTTTGGACTTACGATCAAATATAGGGATCCAGGGCAGTGAGCAATGGAACCATGCTCTCTGCCCAAATTCCCTTGTTGAATTTGGCAACACGCAGCTAACCTTGTGATCAGCCACGCATGAACGCATAGCCCACGGAAAGCTGTACCACGCGCTGGAAGCCCAACACGACGCGGGTATCCTCATTCAGGGTATTCAACCCGTGCCAGTACCGGAGCCCGAGATCAAGGCCGTTGTTGGCTCGGAAATTCAGCCCTACAACACCGGCTACTTCGATCTTACGCAAGCCGCGGGTGTCGTTGTACTCGCTATCCAAGCTGGTCACCACGGTACCCTCGGCATCGGTCACTGTCAAGGTCCCTTTTTCTTGCTCCCTATAGCCCATCAAGAAGCCGAACCCAGGACCGAATTCAAGTGCAAAGCGCTCCGACAAGCGACCACCGAGGAGCACCGGCAATTCCGTATAGGACAGGTTGGTCTTGGTTTCGAGCTCCGTACGTGAGCTGACCCCGGGCAGATCCAGCGTGGCTGTCAAGGTCTCCATGCTCGATCGGGTGCTGAACAAAAGTTCAGGCCGCAAGTAGAGCTTCTCCGAAAGGTCGTTCTGGGCAAAGACCCCGATGTGGAATCCTGCGCCGCTTGTGCCCTCCGGCTTTTCCATGCCTGCCGGTGCCGAAGAAGCGAGCTTGATCTGTTGGAAGTGGATGTTGAGGCCGGCCTTACCGCCGAGTTCGACCTGTGCAACAGCCAAGTGCCCTGCGATCAGGGCGGAACCGATAGTGAGCAACTTTTTCATGGTGTCGTATTTAGGTTGGCCCGCTCTGCCAAGGGCGTGCCGAAAACGGTCGTTCATCCGCGATCTTCCACGCACTCCATTGGGTGTGCGCGCTCATCCACCCACACCTCGGCGTTTGCGGCCGATGATCAGCGCCATGTGTACCACAGCAGGAAGCACGAGGGGCCGACGAACGACCCGTATCGTACTTACCGCGTGTTCAACGATCCATGATGATCAAGCGCGCTGCTCCGCGCGGATGATGTTCAGTGCGCTGCCCGCCTTGAACCACTCGATCTGCTGGGCATTGTAGGTGTGGTTGCAGAGGATCGTGTCGCTGCTGCCGTCCTTGTGCTTGAAGACCAGCGTGAGCGGCTTGCCGGGCGCGAAGGACGTGAGGTCCGTGAAGTCGATGCGGTCGTCCTCTTGGATCTTGTCGTAGTCGGCCTCGTTGCTGAAGGTGAGGGCGAGCATGCCCTGCTTCTTCAGGTTGGTCTCGTGGATGCGCGCGAAGCTCTTCACGAGCACAGCGGCTACCCCAAGGTGACGCGGTTGCATGGCTGCGTGCTCGCGGCTGCTGCCTTCGCCATAGTTCTGGTCGCCCACCACGATGCTGGTGACACCGGCGGCCTTGTAAGCGCGTTGGGTAGCAGGCACTGCACCGTACTCACCGGTCAACTGGTTCTTCACCTTGTCGGCCTCACCGTTGAAGGCGTTGATGGCACCGATCAGCGTGTTGTTGCTGATGTTGTCCAGGTGACCGCGGTAGCGCAGCCAGCTGCCGGCCATGCTGATGTGGTCCGTGGTACACTTGCCTTTGGCTTTGATCAGCAACACCGCATCGCTGATGTTCTTGCCGTTCCACGCGGGGAAAGCCTCGAGCAGCTGCAAACGCTGGCTGTCGGGCTTCACCACCACTTCCACCTTGCTGCCGTCTTCTGCGGGTGCCTGGTAGCCGTTGTCCTCCACAGCGAAGCCTTTCGGCGGAAGCTCCCAACCGGTGGGCTCGGCGAGTTTCACCTGCTCGCCTTTGTCATTGGTGAGGGTGTCGTGAACGGGATCGAAGGTGAGCTTGCCGCTGATGGCGATGGCCGCCACCATTTCCGGCGAGGCCACGAAGGCGTGCGTGTTGGGGTTGCCGTCCGCGCGCTTGGCGAAGTTGCGGTTGAAGGAGTGTACGATGGAGTTCTTCTCCTGCTTGTCGGCACCCTCGCGCGCCCATTGGCCGATGCATGGACCACAGGCGTTGGTGAAGATGGTGGCTCCGCTCTTCTCGAAGGTCTCGATGAAGCCATCGCGCTCGATGGTGTAGCGCACCTGCTCGGAACCGGGGTTGATGCCCAGCTGCGACTTCGGCTTCAGGCCTTTGCTCACGGCGTCGGCCACGATGCTGGCGGCGCGACTGATGTCCTCGTAGCTGCTGTTGGTGCAGGAGCCGATGAGCGCCCATTCGATCTCGGTGGGCCAATCGTTCTTGGCGGCCTTCTCCTTCATCTCGCTCACCGGCGTGGCCAGGTCGGGCGTGAAAGGACCGTTCAAGTGCGGGCTCAGGGTGCTCAAGTCGATCTCGATCACCTGGTCGAAGTACTTCGATGGATCGGCATACACCTCGGGGTCGCCGGTGAGGTCGGCAGCGATCTTGTCGGCCATGGCGGCCACTTCCGCACGGCCGGTGGCCTTCAGGTAGCGGCGCATGCTGTCGTCGTAGCCGAAGGTGCTGGTGGTGGCCCCGATCTCGGCGCCCATGTTGGCGATGGTGCCCTTGCCGGTGCAGCTCATGCTCTCGGCGCCGGGGCCGAAGTATTCCACGATCGCACCCGTTCCGCCTTTCACGGTGAGGATGCCGGCCACCTTCAGGATCACGTCCTTCGGGGCCGTCCAGCCGTTGAGCTTGCCGGTAAGCTTCACGCCGATGAGCTTGGGGAACTTCAGCTCCCAAGGCAGTCCGCTCATCACATCGCAAGCATCGGCACCACCCACGCCGATGGCCACCATGCCGAGGCCGCCGGCGTTCACCGTGTGGCTGTCGGTGCCGATCATCATGCCGCCGGGGAAGGCGTAGTTCTCCAGCATCACCTGGTGGATGATGCCTGCACCGGGCTTCCAGAAGCCGATGCCGTACTTGTTGCTGATGCTCTCCAGGAAGTTGAAGACCTCGTTGCTCTTGTTGAGTGCTTCCTGCAGGTCCTGCTTGGCCCCGACGCGCGCTTGGATCAAGTGGTCGCAATGCACGGTGCTGGGCACGGCCACCTTCTTCCTGCCAGTGGTGCTGAACTGGAGCAGGGCCATCTGGGCGGTGGCGTCCTGCATGGTCACACGATCGGGTGCGAAGTCCACATAGTCCTTACCGCGGCCGAATGCGGTCGTCGGTTCGCCGTCCCAGAGGTGGGTGTAAAGGATCTTCTCGCTGAGGGTAAGTGGGCGTCCCACCACCTTGCGGGCGGCGGCCACACGTGCGGGGAAGCGGTCGTACACCGCTTTGATCATATCGAGGTCGAAGATCTGGCTCATCGTTCTGGCGCTTGGAATTCGGCGGCAAAGGTAATCGGCAGGCCGGAGCCAGCGAATTTTCGCGAAGCTGACCCAGCCTGCCGATCAATAAGTGGAACAGAAGCTTGAGCACGCTCAGGGACGCACCTGAACGGCCGTTGCCAGGTTGTTCATGAGGATCCTTGCGTGAGGATGTGCGTCATCGATCTGCGGAGAATCCAGCACATCCACCCCGAACAGCAGCATGTGCAGGTCCAGGTACAAGGGCAGAAGCAGCTCCCCGCCAGCCACCGGGTCGGCATGTAGGTGCACATGCCTTTCGGTGATCAGTTCGGAGGCACTGATCCGATACTGGAAGTGAGCATCACCAGCGCTGAGCCCACCATCGCCATCCAGGTCGGCAAAGCCTTCCAGCAACAGGTGTGAGCGACCAAAGCCTCCGTTGGCGAGCATGCTTACATCGTGCAGCGGATGCCCTTGCGGATAAGCTGTGGATGGACCGTGCTCCCGATCCAAACCAGCAACGAAATGCAGGTCGTGTATGTGTTGGGCCGGCACATTGCCCAGGGGCATTTCAACGTAGGGAGATGCGCCATCGAACATCACTACATGTTCTGAAAAGTCCGCCACGATCGCATTGTCGTCATCGTGCAAATGGATGCCGGAGATGTACCCCTTGACCGTGGTGAAACGCACCACATGACCTGCGCCATCGAACATGGGCCTCATAAGTCCGTAAGGGGCAGCACCGGCCATCAACTCGAGCGACAAGCGCACAGGTACCAAGGGTGCGTCCTTGGGTGCCTGGACCCCGTCCTTCACACATGCTGACAAAAGCACCATGGTGAGCAGGGCCACAGGGCCGATGCCCTTGCTCCATGTACGGAATGGCGGGGCGTTGGTATTTCGATCGAAGTACATACGAAAGGGTGCGTGCTGGAAGGATGGGGAGCTGCCGGCTGCAGCCCCCCAACACGGCCAACACGTCTCGTTCAATGTCCGTCGAAGGCGGTCACCAGGTTGTTCATCAGCAACTGGTTGCCGGCACCATTGCCCATGGCCACCGGGGTGGCGAGCAGGTCCACACCGTTAAGCAGCGCGATCACATCCACTTTGGTCTCGATGGTGAGTGTTCCGCCGGCCACCAGGTCGGCATGCACATGCACATCATCGTGGCGCAACACCGGTGCTGCAACACTTTGGGAAAGGTTCTGTGCGCAGTGGTATTGGAAGGGCGTATCGATGCCGGTGTCCAGCACCCCGTTGTTGTTCACGTCCACGTAGCCTTCGAGGTTGAGGAACTTGTACCCTGCGGTGGGGTTCCAGCTCCAATGCATGCCGGGGATGTTCAAGGGGAAGGCCGCATTGAGGGGATCCGCGTAATTGGTGACGCTATCCAAACCCATGGTGATCTGCAGTTCGTGGATATGACCAGCGTTCACATTCCCCAGCGTGAACATGTTGGACGTTGCAGCGGCATCCACCAGCATGTAGGTACTGTTGAACTCCGCCACGGTGGCCATGCCATCGTCCATCAGGTGTGCGCCACTGAGGTAGAACTTCAGCGTGGTGAGGCGGATGGTGTTGCCAGCGCCGTCGGTGTGTGCGGCATTGAAGTCGAAAGGCATCATGCCCTTGGTGAATTCCACCGAGAGGCGCACGGAGCCTTGGGTGGAAGGAGCGGGAGCAGGAGGCGTGGGAGCTGGATCTTCCTTCTTGCAGGCAACAAGGGCGAGCGTGGCGAAGGCAGCGAGTGAGAGTTTGTTGAATTGCATGGTGTGTTTCGTTTCAGTTGGTTGTTGTGAGCGGTCCGGCTTCAGTCGCGGACCAGGTTGTAAGTGACCCCAGCGATACAACGCAGGCGGTTGGGGACCAACAGGTCGCCGTGCTCCGTTGCCAACACCTGTTGGAAGGTGGCCGAGAGCATCCACTTGCGCCACCACACGCGGGAACCGGCGTGGGCGAACAGGGTTGAACTGCCGGTGCCTTGGACGGTCTTACCGCCTTCGACATCCATGCCGGACAATTCGGAATACAGCCCCAGGGAGGGCATGAACACGACCTGGTCGCCCAGATCCCAACGGCGGAACGCTTCGGCCGTGGTACTGAGCCCTTGGCCCAATTGATACGTTGCTGAGTTCGTGCCGTTGTAGCGCCCCAGCATGGTGAGCGAGGCGCCGTTGCGTCCCCTCCGGACCATGTACTCGGCCGAGCCGAGCAGATCCCAGGTGCCCGTACCGGGCTGCAGGTCCACGGCAACGGGTGCATCCTGGTACATGCGATCACTGGCACCCAGCGGCAGCTTCACACCACCACCGAGCATCACACGATGCACGGTCCGATCGTCCTCGGTAAGGCACTTGGTGTTGGCCACCAGGTAGCGCCCAAGCAGCAGGGGGTCGCCCATTCCATAGATATCCGTTGCGATGTAACCGTTCACTTCGCGGTAATTGTTCACGAAGGGCAGCGAGGCGAGCAGTGCCACCCGGTCGGAGAGCCACAGATCCGCCCGGAATTCCATCACTTGGTAGAACTCCTGGTAGTGGTCATCACCGGTAAGCGGGATGGCCCCCACGCCATGGCCACCGTGCTTGGGCGCGCCCAGGCTGGAGGGTGCCTGCACGATACGGCCATCCAGCAAGCGGCCACGGTAAAGCATGGACACCGAACTGGTGCGGTCGCGGGGCTGTATGCCGAGGTAGATCCCGCATACATCGCAAGCTTGGGCCATGGCAGGCAGGAGCAGAAGCCCACCCATGGCCAGGGAACGGATCATGTTGATGTGGAATGAGGTTCACGGAAGGCCGTACGAAATGGCATTGCCAGTTCGAACAGCACAAAAAGCGTGGACCTCAGGCGCGTGGCACGTGCTCCACGGATGCTCCGAAGCCATCGGAGATCGGGAACAAGGGGGCCGGCTTCATCACTTGGATGAGCGGCTCCGGCAGGACCAAGGGGCTTTTCTCCAGGTCTACCACCGGTTCATAGCGGATCTGGATGCGCTCCGCCGGGAACCCGGCCTCGGCATCCTGTTCCAAGGCCTTGAAACGCTTGGACAGCTGGCATTCGCCGTGGCAGGTGCGCATGTCCTCCATCAACTCGCGCTGCACGCAAAGCTCCTTGGCGATGCGGGCCTGATCGAGCTTGAACTGGAGCAGCACCCCGCTGGGTGCAAGCAGCGCAGCTGCGAACACCAAAGCGATCAAAGGGGCGAAAAGCTGCTTCATGGAGCGGAACAAATGTACTCCGGCGGATCGAACACCGGTATTGACGGACATCAGGAAATGAAAAGAGCGGACCGAAGCCCGCTCTTTCCTGTTCAATGCAGTAAGGCGATCACTCTTCCACCACCTCGAAGGCGATGGTGCGTACCACATCCCGGTGGAAGGCCACTTCGGCCTCGTACTTACCCACGGTCTTGATGGCGTCGCCCTTGATCTTGATGTTCTTACGATCCACCTCGAAGCCCAGGCCCTTGATGGCATCGGCGATCATGATGGTGTTCACGGAACCGAAGATCTTGCCGCTCTCACCCACTTTGGCCCCGATCTTCAGGGTCTTGTCGGCGAGGCCTGCGGCCATTTTCTCGGCCTCCTCCTTCACTTTGGCGAGCTTGTGAGCGCGCTGCTTGAGGGTTTCGGCGAGTTGCTTACGGTTGCTCTCGGTGGCCACATCGGCGAGCCCACGGGGCAGGAGGAAATTACGGGCGTAGCCGTCCTTCACCTTCACCACGTCGTTGGCGTAGCCCAAATGCTCCACATCTTTCTTGAGAATGACTTCCATGGCAGTGTAGCTATTGGGTGATCACTTGAGCATGTCGGCCACGTAGGGCATCAGGGCCAGGTGGCGGCAACGCTTCACGGCCTGGCTCACCTTGCGCTGGTACTTCAGGCTGGTTCCGGTGAGGCGACGGGGCAGGATCTTGCCCTGTTCGTTCACGAAGCGCAGCAGGAAGTCGGCGTCCTTGTAGTCGATGTAGGTAATGCCAAGCTTTTTGAAGCGGCAGTACTTGTCCTTCTTGGTCTCGATCGCGATGGGCGTGAGATACCGGATCTCGCTGTTGTCTGCCATGGCTTACGCGTTGGAGGATTCGACGTTCTCTTTCTTCTTGTTGCGACGACGCTCCGCGAAGGCAGCGTGGTGCTTGTCCATCCGCGTGGTGAGGAATCGGATCACCCGTTCATCGCGGCGGTACTCGGTCTCGAGCTTGGCAACGAGCGCAGGCTCGCATTCGAACTCGATCAGGTGGTAGAAGCCCGTGGACTTCTTCTGGATGGGATACGCGAGTTTGCGCATCCCCCAGCTCTCTTCATGGCGGACCTTGCCATTGCCTGCAGTGAGCAGGTCTTTGAATTTTTTAACCGCCTCCTTTGTCTGGTCGTCGGACAAAACGGGAGTAAGGATGAAGACGGTCTCGTACCGGTTGGTCATGTGCCTTTCGGTTGGAAATGGGCCGCGAATGTAGGGAGTTGTATTGGAAGTTGAACAGCTAATGGATTGAATGTTGCCATCCCGGTGGCTCACGCTCCCCCATAAGGCCGCAACCATCCAACACTTCGACCGAACAACTTTTCAACCAACGTGCCCGATGGCCGAAGTAAGCAACCGGTCCAACTATCTTCGCTGCCTGATGGAGCAGTTCGTCGTAAGCGCGCGGAAATACAGGCCGGCCACCTTCGATACGGTGGTGGGGCAGGAAGCGGTGACCAGCACCCTGATGAACGCCATCCGGAGCGGACACCTGGCTCACGCATTCCTCTTTACCGGCCCACGGGGCGTGGGCAAGACCACCTGTGCACGGATCCTGGCGCGCACCATCAACTGCGAGGCCTTGGGCGATGACCTGACCGCTTGTGGCACCTGTGCGCCCTGCAAGACCTTCGAGGAAGGTCACAGCCTGAACATCTTCGAGCTGGATGCGGCGAGCAACAACAGTGTGGACGATATCCGCAACCTGATCCAGCAGGTCACCATTGCACCACAGGTGGGCACCAAGAAGGTGTACATCATCGACGAGGTGCACATGCTCAGCCAGGCGGCCTTCAACGCCTTCCTGAAGACCTTGGAGGAGCCTCCCTCCTACGCCATCTTCATCCTGGCCACCACGGAAAAGCACAAGGTGCTGCCCACCATCCTGAGCCGCTGCCAGGTCTTCGATTTCCGGCGCATCCAGTTGTCGGACATCGTGCGCCACCTGGCCAAGATCGCCAAGGCCGAAGGGATCGAGGCGGAACAGCAGGCCCTGCACGTGATCGCCCAAAAGGCCGATGGCGGGCTGCGCGATGCGCTGAGCATCTTCGACCAATTGGTGAGCTTCAGTGGCAACCACCTGAGCTACCAGGATGTGGTGCAGAACCTGAACGTACTGGACCACGAGCACTATTTCCGGGTCACCGACAGCCTGATCAGCGGGGATGTTGCCGCCGCCCTGGTGGAGTTCAACGCCATTCTCCAGCAAGGCTTCGATGGGCACCTGTTCGTGACCGGCCTGGCGCGTCACCTGCGCGACCTGCTGGTGAGCCAGGATCCCCGCACCCTACCCCTGCTGGAGGTGAGCGAGGACCTGACCCAGCGCTACGGCGAACAGGCACGGCAAGCCAGCCGGGACCTGTTGACCAACGGCCTGGACCGCCTTGCCCAATGCGATGCCCAGTACAAACTGAGCAAAGAGCCCCGCCTGTTGGTGGAACTGGCCCTGATCCAGTTGTGCAGGAGCGGCAACCCGCAGTCCGAAGCCCAAGCCGCCTCCACTTCCTCCGGGGAGGAAAAAAAAAAGCCTGAGCCCGTCGTAGCACCGGCCAGGCAGCCGATCGCTTCGCAAGCTGCGCCTGTAGCTCCGCTTCCCCAGCGACCATCACCAACGCCTACGGCACCAGAGCCTGCGGAAGTGGCCTCCGCTGCCATGCCCAAACGCCGCCTGCCCGGCCAGGTGAGCATCACCCTGGCCGATGCTGCGGTGACCGCTGCCCCAGTGAGCAAACCTGCGCTGGAGACCGACACGGAAGGCACCATGCCGCAAAGCACCAAGGAGGTGAACCCGGCCTTGCTGCTGCGCCTGTGGAACGAATACGCCCTGCGCCAGAAAGAGAAAGGGCGGAGCAGCCTGCACGCCACCTTGGTGGGCCGGGAGCCAGCGGTGATCGGCCCGGGCCGCATCGGGTTCTCCATCGTGAACGAGGTGCAGGAGAACTACATGCGCGCTGAGAAGCCCGAACTGCTGGGCTTCCTGCGGCGCGAATTGGGGGACCCCGGGCTGGAACTGGAGGTGGTGAAGGAGGAAGCGAAGGTGCAACCGCGCTACTCCAAACTGGACCGCTTCAAACTGATGGCAGGCACCAATCCGGCGCTGATCACCCTGCAGCGCGAGATCGAACTGGACCTTGGCTGAACACCTGCGGTCGATGAGCATTCCCCATCCTCACCAATGGACGCTCACACCTTTTTCTTTCCCCGTCCAACAAGCCTTTCCGGGCCATTCAGCGAATTTCCGCTGGCGACCTGAACAGGAAAATTACCTTTGCGGGGCGCTCAGCGAAGCCCTCTCTCCGCTTCACAGGCAGCCCATTCAGCAACACACCAACCGAACAAGTAAGCAACAATGGCGAAGATCAAGGTGAGCAACCCCGTGGTGGAGCTCGATGGAGATGAAATGACCCGCATCATCTGGAAGTGGATCAAGGACCAATTGATCCTGCCATACGTGGATGTGCCCATCGAGTACTACGACCTGGGTATGGAGCACCGCGATGCCACCAACGACCAGGTGACCATCGATGCCGCAAACGCGATCAAGAAGCACAGCGTGGGCATCAAGTGCGCCACGATCACCCCCGACGAGGCACGGGTGGAGGAGTTCGGCCTGAAGCAGATGTGGAAGAGCCCCAACGGAACCATCCGCAACATCCTCGGCGGCACCGTGTTCCGCGAGCCCATCGTGATCGACAACATCCCGCGCCTGGTGCCGGGTTGGACACAGCCCATCGTGATCGGCCGCCATGCCTTCGGCGACCAGTACCGCGCCACCGATGCTGTGCTGAAGGGCAAGGGCAAGCTCACCATGACCTTCACCCCCGAGAATGGTGAACCCCAGACCTGGGAGGTATACGACTTCAAAGGCGATGGCGTGGCCCTGAGCATGTACAACACCGACGAGAGCATCGTTGGTTTCGCGCGCAGCTGCTTCAACCTGGCTCTTGCCAAGAAGTGGCCGCTCTACCTGAGCACCAAGAACACCATCCTGAAGAAGTACGATGGCCGCTTCAAGGACATCTTCCAGGAGATCTACGAGAACGAGTTCATGGCCGCCTTCAAGGAGGCCGGCATCGTGTATGAGCATCGCCTGATCGACGACATGGTGGCCAGCGCCATGAAGTGGAGCGGTGGCTATGTGTGGGCCTGCAAGAACTACGACGGCGATGTGCAGAGCGATACCGTGGCCCAGGGTTTCGGTTCGCTGGGCCTGATGACCAGCGTGCTGATCACCCCCGATGGCAAGACCATGGAGGCCGAGGCTGCGCACGGCACCGTTACGCGCCACTACCGCATGCACCAGCAGGGCAAGCCCACCAGCACCAACCCCATCGCCAGCATCTTCGCCTGGACGCGTGGCTTGGCATTCCGTGGCAAGCTCGATGGCAACCAACCGCTGATCGACTTCGCCAACAAATTGGAGGAGGTATGCATCAAAACCGTGGAGAGCGGCAAGATGACGAAGGACCTGGCGATGTGCATCCACGGCGATGCCACCAAGGCCGAGCACTACCTGAGCACCGAGGAGTTCATGGCCGCCATCCGCGCCGGATTGGAACAGCGCATGGCCTGAGCCCTGCACCCGACCTTCGGAAAAGGGGCGCCTCGGCGCCTCTTTTTCGTTGCCATCCATGAGCAATAGCCCCATCACCCGCCGCGACATTGACCGTCTGGCGATACCTGCGATCATAGCGGGCATCGCTGAGCCGGTCATCGCCTTGGTGGATACGGCCTTCGTGGGCAGGCTGGGAACGGCCGACCTGGCAGCCGTGGGCATCGGCAGCAGTTTCTTCCTGCTGGTGGTGTGGGTCCTGGCCCAAACGCGCAGCGCCGTACTGGCCGTGGTGGCGCGCTACTACGGTGCACAACGCGTGAACGAGGTGAAGGACCTGGTGCCGATCGCCATCTGGATGAACATCCTCCTGGGCATCGGTTTCTTCGCCATCACCAGCTACGCTGCGGAAGGCATCTTCCGGCTTTACAATGCCGAAGGCGAAGTGCTGGCCAAAGCCGTGGAGTACTACCGGATCAGGGCCATCGGCCACCCCATTGTGCTGGCCACCTTCGCCATCACCGGTGCGTTCCGCGGCTTGCAGAACCTGAGTTGGAGCATGTGGCTGAGCCTGGCAGGAGCAGCCGTTAACGGGGCACTGAACCCCTTGCTCATCTTCGGCTGGGGGCCGGTGCAAGGCATGGGCATCGCAGGGAGCGCGTGGAGCAGCCTGATCGCCCAGGTGGTCATGTTCGCGGGGGCCGTGGTTCTGCTGCAACGGCGCACACCCTTCAGCATGGTTCCGCGCACGTGGAAGCATCCGGAATTGCGCGGACTTTGGCTCCTGAGCGGCAACCTCTTCGCACGCACCATTGCGCTGAACATCTGCTACTACCTCGGCAACCGATACGCCACAGGCTATGGCGAGGCCCACATCGCAGCGCACAGCATCGCCATGCAGATCTGGTTGTTCAGCGCGTTCTTCATAGACGGTTATGCGGCGGCCGGAAGCGTGCTGGTGGGGCGCCTGAACGGCGAAAAGAACTGGCGCGACCTGTACCGGGTAAGCTGGCAGGTGGTGCGCATGAGCGTTACCATCGGCACTGCCCTGGCCGTGCTCTACCTGGCCGGGTACCACGAACTGGGCAAGCTGTTCACGGCGGACAAGGAGGTCCTGCTGCTATTCGGCGGGGTGTTCTGGATGGTGGTGCTCACCCAGCCGATCAACTCGGTGGCGTTCGCATTCGATGGCGTGTACAAAGGGCTTGGCGATGGAAAGACCTTACGGAACGTGCTCGTGCTTACCACCGCTTTGGTTTTTGTTCCCGTTGCCTGGTCCGGCGATGCGCTGAACTGGGAACTACATGCCGTCTGGAGCGCCTTTCTGTTGTGGATGTTGGCACGGGGCGGCTCGTTGGCCCTCCATTTCCAGCGCAGGTTCGGCATGTATCGCACCGGCTGAGGGTGCCGCTATCTTCGTTGCATGAAGCAGTTCATACTGGCCCTTGGTATTACAGTTCTTGCACTGGCGACCAACGCGCAGGACACGAAGGACACGCGCCCCTTTTCCGAGCGCATCTGGTTCGGTGGCGGTGTGGGCCTATCGTTCGGCACATTGACCGCCATTACCCTTGATCCCATGGCCGCCTACAAGGTGGACCAGGAAGGCAAGTTCTCGGTAGGCGTGGGGGGCAGCTATTGGTACTTCCGCGATAACCGCTTCGCCGATCCTTACGCCTTCACCGCTTATGGATACCGCACCTTCACCCGGTACCGCTTCATAGAGCAGGCCTTTGCGCACGTGGAGTTCCTGCACATGAACGTGGAGGGGAACCGCTTCGGCCCCTTCAGCGAGATAAAGCCGCGCATATGGGTGCCCCACCTGTTGGTGGGTGGAGGATACGTGCAACCCATGGGTGGGCGCGGCTCCATATTCTTGCAGGTGCTCTTCGATGTTTGGCAGGACCCCAACAGCATCTATTACGGCAGAGGACCGATCTTCGGCGGCGGGTTCGGCATCGGCTTTTGATGCCTTCCGGAGCGCTCCTTTTGCCGGCCATCGGGTGCATGTCATGAGGTGCTGATGGCGAAAATCCAAGGACACATTCGTTGCGCATGGATGGAGGGCCGCGGTCTGCTGCGTACCTTTGCGCCAGTTCTTTGGAACATGGGGCCGACCTGGATTTGACATCGGCTTTGTAATGTGTGTAAGCATGCCGGGTGTGTGGTGCGACCCGTATCCCAGTGCCACAACGCCATAACTGGCGAAGTAGACTACGCTCTCGCAGCTTAATAGCCCAAGGCTATTCGGCTTAATTCACGTGAATAACAGTAGCGTGAACGAGTACCTCTCGGGGAGGCCCGTCAACCTCCTTCCCGGCTCAGGGGTGTCATCCTGGAAGACTGGCTCGCGCGGTGGTCCGAAGCGCGAGTAAGAAACAGGACCTAAGTTGTTGCTGGGGTGCCCTTCCCCAGGTGGCGAACGAAAACCAATGAAGTGGCTAAGCATGTAGAAAGCCCATGTTGCGGCCGTTTGGACGAGGGTTCGAACCCCTCCGGCTCCACAACTTGAACAGGGTCCCCGGTCGGGGACCCTGTTCTGCTTTTCTTTGCCGCCTTCATCATGGCTTCTCCTTATCGCAAACTTGGCGTCATCCGCGAAGGCAAAGTGCCTGCCGACCGACGTGTTGCTCTAACGCCCGATCAATGCCGCCAGGTACTGGCCCAACATCCGCACCTGGACCTGGTGGTGCAGCGTAGTCCGGACCGGGCGTTCACCGACCAGGAGTATGTTGATGCGGGTATAACCCTGGTTGACGACCTGCAGGACCGCGACCTGCTCCTGGGGATCAAGGAAGTGCCCATCGATCGGTTGATCGAAGGCAAGAGCTATCTGTTCTTCAGCCACACGATCAAGGAACAGCCGCACAACAAGAAGCTCATGCTTGCCGTGGTGGACAAGGGCATTACACTCATGGACCACGAACTGCTCACCAACGAGCATGGCGAGCGCGTACTGGCCTTCGGGTACTGGGCCGGCGTGGTGGGGGCATACAACGCATTCCGTGCATGGCAACTGTTGCATGGTGGGCCTGAACTCAAACCGGCACACGCCTGCCACGATCTGGAGGAACTGGAAACCTACCTGCATGCTTATCCCCTACCCCATGACCTGCGGATCGTGCTAACCGGTGGTGGGCGCGTAGGCAAAGGCGCCATGGGCGTGCTGGAGCGCGCCGGTGTGGCCCGGATCGGTCCTGCGCAATTCCTACACGAAGAGCATGCAGGCCCGGTATACACCGTACTGGGTTCAGGCGATCTGTACGAACGCACCGATGGCGCCCCCTTCGACAAGGCCGCCTTCCATAACGACCCGAGCGGCCACCGTTCACGTTTCGCAGCATACGCTCAACGTGCACAGGTCTATATAGCCTGCCATTTCTACGATCCACGCGGGCCGATGATCCTTACCCAGGCCGACCTGCAGCACCCGCTTTGCAGCCTAAAGGTGGTGGCCGACATCAGTTGCGACATTGGCGGGCCGATCGATAGCACTTTGCGGGCCAGCACCATTGCCGACCCCATCTACGGCTACGACCCTGCCACCGGAAGCGAGGTACCTGCGGGCCAACCCGGGTCCATTGCGGTAATGGCGGTGGACAACCTGCCGTGCGAATTGCCACGCGACGCATCCGGGGCCTTTGGCAACGACTTGGTGGCACGGGTGCTTCCAAGTCTGATCGGCAACGATGAGCAAGGCATGATCGAGCGGGCCACTATTGTGAAAGCCGGTCAGTTGAGCGCTCGTTTCGAGCATTTGCGGCGCTACGCCACAGCCTGAGCCAGCGTCAGACCTTGCGGTCCACGCGCAACTCGAGTGCGACCATGGCATGCATGGGGTCCAGGTTGCGCACCTGCACTACAATGGGACGAGCGCTTTTGCGCGCCATGGTCAACAAGCCCAGACCGGCACCACCACGCTCCGTGCGGCCTTCACTGGCAAGCAAGGTCAGGTAGTGCGCCTTCAGGGCATCTTCATCCATTTCATTGAGGATGGAGACGCGGTGCGTGAGCAACGCCGCCATGGCCACCGGCACCGCATTGGCGAAGAGCAATCGGTATCCATCAGCATCGGCCACAAGCGCCGCGAAGCCACTGTGCTGGTGCTCCGGAAGGGTATGGCGGTGTACGTTCTCCAAGCCTTCCACCAGCACGTTGAACAAGCGCTTGCGCAAGCCCACCGGATCGCCGGCAAGCATGCTCGCTTCTTCCGCCTCCGCCAACAAGCGCTCCACCGTACCGTGCTCCATGGCCCCGTGGTGCTCAAAAAGCACACGGGCACCAGCAGCTCCGCGGATCAATTCCGCCGGCCAGGGAGTGGTACTCTGATGGTCCATATTCCTACTTATCCAGAGAGGATCTTCGGAGGTGCTGGGATACAGCCCCCCCAAGAGCTTTTCGCCCCGGAAGGCAGAATTACGAAAGCTCCTGACGAAAGGTTCCATCGGCCCGATAAAACAAGCTTCAGCCACGACCAATGCCCTGGCCGGACAAATTGCATCTTTGAGCGTCGGAAAGCCATCCACTCCTTCCGTCCCCTACCCCTATGACCCGTTCCTTGACCATCGGCCTTTGCATCGCGTTCGTTGCCTCCATGCTCAGCGGTTGCGGGCTTACCAACTGTGAAAGCGGGTCCGGCCCGGCGGTTATCACGTCCATTGCCGTGGACGAGTTCCAAGGCATAGCGCTGAACGGTTCATTCGATGTGGAATGGCGTTCGGGCTCCACACAGCAGGTGGAGGTACACGCACAAGAGGGCTTGGCGGAGCTTTTGGAGACCTCGGTCAGCAATGGCATCTGGCACATCCGCACCTCGCAATGCGTGCGTTATGACGGCAAATTCCTGATCAAGATCACCAGTCCGGGTCTGGAGCACATTGCCGTGAAGGGTTCCGGCAGTGCGACCGCGATCGATACGTTGGTAGCCCCGACCCTGGAGCTGAGCGTGCAAGGCAGTGGCGACATCATAGCCAGTGTACGCGCCGAAAAAGTGGATGCCAAGATCCAAGGGTCCGGGGACATCGCCTTGAACGGCACCTGTGCGGAACTCGATGCCGTGGTGCAAGGCAGTGGCGATATAAAGGCAGCGGACATGACCAGTGGGCAAGCGACCGCACGGATCCAAGGCAGCGGCGACATCAAGTTGAGCACCACCGGCACCTTGACCGCACGCGTGATGGGCAGTGGGGATATCCGTTACGCGGGCAGCCCGGCGAGCATTGATAGCGACATCAAAGGCTCCGGATCCGTAAGTAAACTGTGATGGTCATGTGGAAGCACATCCCCTTGCTTTGCCTTTTGCCGGCCCTTGGCTGCGGAAGCCCGGAAACGCCAGAGCGCACCGCCGTACCCGATACCGATAGGCGCGTTTTTGCATCCATCGAGCGCGGAGGCCCCATCGCCTTTCCGACCATGGACGATCAAGTGAGCCACGACACCTTGTCCATCCAGACCACGTTCGACCTGGGCGATGGAAGCTTCGTGATGGTGGCTTCGCACGTGGATGCACAGGACAACGACGAGCGTCAGATGAGCGGCGATGGCTTGCGCCTCTACCGCTTCAAGCCCGGCAAGCAGGGCGCTGTGGAGATGATGGCGGTATCATCGCCTGGGCATGATAGCTGGACCCTGTTCCCCACCTTCTTCGAGGACCCGAGCGGCAAGGGCAAATGGATCATCGCTGCCAACACCGGAGACCGGGACAGCTGGGGGCAGAAGATCTACCGCCTTTCGGATGCCGGATTCGAGGACCTGGGCTTCCTGGACGTGACGTTGCCCGAGCGCCAGGACGATGGTATGCTGCGGCTGCGTAACGTGGCGCAACACCTGCGCTGCTCGTTGGAGGCGGATGCGCTCAGACTGAGCTTCGCCTGCGACAGCATCTTCCTCTACAACGACCTGAAGGGCGGAGTGGACCAGGTGCTGCGTGCCACGAGCGTGGAATACCGCATGGGACCGAACGGTCGCCTGGAGCTTTGGGTGAACGGCGACCGTCGGATCGACCCACTGGCTTCCTGAGCGGGACGGCCGAGCGCTCATTCGAGGCGGCTATCTTCACCGAAAAGCTCCTGGCCATGCATCCGAACGGCACATCCGCTCATCACAAGCTGCTGCATCGTGTACCGCGTTTCCTGTTCATCACTGCACTACTTTCCGCGCCTTTCAGCGCGTTCGCCCAACGCAAGAACATAGGCCCCATCGAGTTCCATGCTGGCGGGCCATGCGATACCACGGCGTGGAAACTGGTCTTTCACGATGAGTTCGATGGCACCGAGCTCGATCGCAGCAAGTGGGTGACCTACTTCACATACAGTGACGATGGAAGCGACCGCTGCTCGGGGTGCCGGTATACCAGTGGCACCAACAGCACGCTGCGCGATGAGCACGTGAAGATCGGCGATGGCATGCTCACCTTGGAAGTAGTGGCCCGAACGAATACCTGGTACGATGTGACGGTGGAACATGAGGCCGGCTTGATCCATTCCATTGGTGAAGCGAAGTTCAACTACGGGCGTTTCGAGATCCGCTGCCAGATCCCTGCACATCCCGGGTTGTGGTCCGCCTTCTGGGGCTTCGGTGGGGAAACCGAGATCGATGTATTCGAGTTCTGCGGCGAGAAGCCGCGGTGGATGAAATCATCGCTTCACCGCTGGGGCACCCGACGCGCATCCAACACCGGCAAACACAAAGCGCAGGACCTATCCAAAGCGCTGCATGACTATGCCGTGGAATGGGAACCGGACCAGATCCGCTTTTACCTGGACGGCCAACTGGTGCATGCGCGCAGCCGCTTGCTGGATGAACGCGGAAAGGACCTGTCACCATGCGACAGGCAAGCAGGCACACACGCTACCGCAACCTTCTTCCCCAAAGAAGGCGACGCGGTGAACATCATTGCAAGTCTTGGGGTGAGCCGCGCGAACGACTATTGCAAAGGCCCCAAAAAGCCAATGCCCTGGCCGGCCGGATCTTCCATGGTCGTAGATCATATCCGGGTGTACCAGCGCAGCCCGCAGCAGGGGCTGCATGACCTGTGCGACAGCCCCAGAACATTGAACTTCGAGACCGGACCAGCCATCCGTTCCGGTGAATCGACGCGCGTGTATTTGAAAGGCCCACATGGCGCATTGCACTGGAGCACCGCTCCCGGCCTGGAGATCGCGGAACGCGATGAGCATGGCATCCTGGTGCGCGCCACCGGCGAACGGAACGGCCTGCTTTGGGTGCGCGTGGAAAGCGTGAACGACCCCTGCCCACGCGGTGACCTGAAACTGGAGACCGGTGTGGAAGTGAGGTGACCGGCCTACTGCACGATGGGGATCATGCCCCTTACGCCCATGTCCACCACCGTTTCCCCGTTGATGGGGTCGAAGATGTTGTTGCCATCGGCCTCCACCCACTCGAAACTCTTGTTGGTGCTGAGCGAAACCACGATGACAACATCCTCCGTTTCGTTCCCGGTAATGGTGAGCGGCGATGCGAACGCACCGGTAACAACGCAGGAACCAGCCGGGATGGGCGAGGTGGCGAAGATGGGATTGGGCACCGTGGTACCCGGAGCCTGACCGCTTTCCACCGGCGTGGGGATGGGCGGGTTGTTCACCTCAAAGGCCCAGAAACCCTGGAGTTTGTTGGCATTCACGTTCACCGTGCTGTCCTTCACCTGGAACGAACCGATGTAGGTGTTGTAGCCGATGAAGGAAGCGATCGTTCCGGTGAACATGGTACCCAGTGCGCGGAAACGGATATCGTAGTTCTGGTAGGCCAGTGAAACGCGCAACCACTCGTAATTACCGGGCTGCAAATTGCTCAAGGGGAGATCGAGGAAGACGCCGCCATCACCGACGTTCAGACCCAGATCATGATCGATGGCAATGGAACCACCCACGGTCGTCTCCGGGGCATGATAGACCACCTTGCCTTGTCCAAGTGCTGTCAACGCCGTGGGAGCGAACTCCACGTAGTGGGCGCTCATTTTGTTGAAGCGGGGGCTTTGTGCGCCATGCCCAGCAGGGATGACCGAGGGCTGCCCGAGGTTGTTCAAGCGCACCTGCGTGCTGTCGAACTTGAACTTGAGGATCAAGCGGGGACCTGCTTCGTCCACGGGCGGAACAGGCGCGGGGTCTTCCTTGGTACAGGCGGTGAACGCAATAAGAGCGGTGCCGAGGACGGCGAGCAAGGGGTAGCGCATGGTGATCGATGGGAATGATGCCGGAACGGCAGCGATGCAAAGGTACAAGGACCATGCCCAAGGGAGCGTTCATGAAAAAGCGAACGATAGTATGCGCGCATACGTTTTGATGTTACCTTGGGCGTCCGAACGCAAGCAGCCGATGAAGCCAGAAGAGACCATCGACTTCCACATCCGCTGGGCCTGGCACCGCATTGCGCGGCTTTACAACAACGCTGCGAGCCAGTATGGAGGAAGCATGGCCATCGGCCAGATCCTTCTCAACATCGCGCCGGAAGGCACGCCCAGCACCAAGCTCGGGCCGAAGATGGGCATGGAGGCACGGAGCCTCACCCGCACCCTGAAGACCATGGAGGACGAAGGCCTCATCAAGCGTGTGGGCGACGAAAGCGATGGCCGCTTGGTGCGCGTGATGCTCACCGCGAAGGGCAAGAAGATGCGCGACGTGAGCCGTGAGACCGTGATAAAATTCAACGAACGGGTGCAGGCCGAGATCCCCGCCAAGGACCTGCTGCACTTCCGTCAAGTGATGGACAAACTCAACGAACTACTCGAACGCAAGGAACTGCTGACATGAGCAACAAACGCAACATCCGCCATGCTTCGGGGGACAAGCGCGTCATCTGGTAAGTAGGTACTCGAACACGAACAACTTTTCCGACCGCAGAAAACCGGAGAACGACATGAATGCATTGGACCGCAGAGCACGCAGAGGTCGCAGAGGGAGATCCCCTCTTGCACTTTGCTTTCTCCCCGGGGCAGTGCATTTCTCTGCGCTCTCTGCATGCTCTGCGGTTAACCCAACAAACCCCAGTGGTCAATGAACAAGCGTAACATCAAGAAGGTCGCCGTGCTCGGCTCCGGCGTCATGGGCAGCCGCATCGCCTGCCACTTCGCCAACACCGGCACCGAGGTGCTGCTACTCGACATCGTCCCCAAGGACGCCGTGGACAGCAAGGACCCCGCAGCGCGCAACAAGATCACCAACGATGCCCTCACCTTCGCGCTGAAGAGCAACCCCTCGCCCATCTACGACAAGCGCTTCGCCAAGCGCATCACCACGGGCAACTTCGACGACGACCTCGCCAAGATCAAGGACTGCGACTGGATCATCGAGGTCATCATCGAGCGGCTGGACATCAAGCAGCAGTTGCTGGAGAAGGTGGAGAAGCACCGCACGCCCGGCACGCTCATCACCAGCAACACCAGCGGCATCCCCATCAATGCCATCGCGCAGGGCCGCAGCGACGACTTCCGCAAGCACTTCTGCGGCACGCACTTCTTCAACCCGCCGCGCTACCTGCCCCTGCTGGAGCTGATCCCCGGCCCCGACACCGACCCCGCCGTGCTCAGCTTCCTGGAGGACTACGGCCAACGCATCCTGGGCAAGGTCACCGTGCTGTGCAAGGACACGCCCGCCTTCATCGCCAACCGCATCGGCGTGTTCAGCATCATGGGCCTCTTCCACGCCGTGCGCGAGATGGGCCTCACCGTGGAGGAGATCGACCGCCTCACCGGTCCTGTGCTGGGCCGCCCGAAGAGCGCCACCTTCCGCACCGCCGACGTGGTGGGCCTGGACACCCTGGTGAACGTGGCCAAGGGCCTGAAGGACAACTGCCCCAACGACGAGCAGAACGCCCTCTTCGCCATCCCCGACTACCTGCAGCAGATGGTGGAGAAGAACATGCTCGGCAGCAAGACCGGCAAAGGCTTCTTCTTCAAGGACCGCAACAGCCCCAAGGGCGACATCCTTGCACTGGACCTGAACACCTTGGAGTACCGCGAACAGGTGAAGCCCAAGTTCGCCACACTGGAAGCCGCCAAGAAAGAGGAGGATCTCGTGAAGCGCATCCCCGTGCTCTACAACGGCACGGACAGGGCCGGCGAATTCTACCGCAAGAGCTTCCACGCGCTCTTCGCCTACGTGAGCCACCGCATCCCCGAGATCAGCGACGAGCTGTACAAGATCGACGATGCCCTGCGCGCCGGTTTCGCCTGGGAAATGGGTCCCTTCGAGTACTGGGATGCGATCGGTGCTGAGAAGGCCGTGAAGGACATGGAAGCCGCCGGCGTGAAGATGGCCGCGTGGATCGGCGACATGCTGAAGGCCGGCCACAGCAGCTTCTACAAAGTGGAGAACGGCAAGCGCCTCTACTACGATGCCGCCAGCAAGAGCTACAAGCCCGTGCCGCGCGCCGAGGGCGTCATCACCCTGGCCGACCTGCCGGACAGCAGCATCGTGTGGAAGAACCCCAACGCCGTGGTGCGCGACCTGGGCGACGGCATCCTCTGCCTGAGCTGGAGCACCAAGATGAACACCATCGGTGCGGAGGTGATCCAGGGCCTCAACAAGGCCATGGACCTCGCCGAAGCAAGCGGCAAGGGCCTGGTGATCTACAACGATGCCGCTGTGTTCAGCGCGGGCGCCAACGTGGGCATGATCTTCATGATGGCCGCCCAACAGGAGTACGACGACCTGGAGATGGCCGTGCGCACCTTCCAGAACACCATGATGCGCGTGCGCTACTGCAGCATCCCCGTGGTGGTGGCGCCGCACAACCTCACCTTGGGCGGCGGCACCGAACTGTGCCTGCATGCCGACAAGGTGGTGGCGCACGCCGAGACCTACATGGGCCTGGTGGAATTCGGTGTGGGCGTGATCCCCGGCGGTGGCGGCACCAAGGAATTCGCGCTGCGCCTCAGCGACGAGCTGAAGGAGGGCGACATCCGCATCAACCGCATGCGCGAGCGTTTCCTCACCATCGGCCAGGCCAAGGTGGCCACCAGCGGTCATGAGGCGTTCGGCCTTGGCTATCTGCGTCCCGGCCAGGACGAGGTGATCGTGAGCCGCGCCCACCAGCTGGCCTACGCCAAGCAGTGCGCGCTGGACCTCTGGAACAAGGGCTACACCAAGCCCGCGCCGCGCAAGGACATCACCGTGATGGGCCAAGAGGGCCTCGGCATCGTGTACGTGGGCGCCAACAGCATGCTCAGCGGCAACTACATCAGCGAGCACGATGCGCTCATCAGCGAGAAGCTCGGCTACGTGCTCTGCGGCGGCGACCTGAGCGAAAAGACCGAAGTGAGCGAGCAGTACCTGCTGGACCTGGAGCGGAAGGCTTTCGTGGAGCTATGCATGCAGCGGAAGACGTTGGAGAGGTTGCAGTCGATCATCACCACGGGCAAAGTGCTCAGGAACTGATGAAGAAGCCTGACTTCCATTTCCTCTTGCTCGGCGCGAGCTATGCTGCGTTCAAATTTGCCGAAGGCATGGTGTCAGACAAGCTGACGACAGATTTCCGGTACAACGTTCACCTGAGCGTTTCCAACGATAGTCCGGAACTCAAGCAGTTCGACGTCTATCCGGATGATGCCGGCAAAAGACACGACATGATCACAGCCATGGAGGTTGTTGATTTGCTTAACCGCAACGAGAAGGTTCCGGTTTGGATCGACATTGCAGTTGAATCTGTGGATGCCAATTGTACTGTCCTGCGGCTTCTCTGCGCTGGTCGTTTCTCAGCAGATCCTCAGCAGTTCTATTACACCAGTAATGGATCGGGGCCTTTCGGCATCAAGAGTCCTAACCTACCACCAGACTACAAGGATGGTGAACGCTTCGCACTTCGCCACACTCATAGAGCATGAACGCCGTGAAGCATAGCGGTCATTGGGGCGTGCCCCTCGCAGAGCCTCGGGTCGCGCCTTCCGCTACAAGCCTGCCTGCAGGACAGGCAAGTCCTCGCTCGTTCCTCGCTGTGGGCTTTCCGCTGCGATCGCTCACGCGTGGAAGTGCTTTACAATCATGTTTGGGCCTTTTACTCGGGAGTGTTTCAATTCCCTGAGCAATGGACATCTTCGGCTACCCACCGCAGTTCATCGCAATCATCTGCGGCGTGTTTCTGCCCATAGCCGGAATTATCTGGTTGCCATTCCGGATCGTTCGATCCTATCGTCGCGGGCAAATGCGTTCGGTCAATGTGCAACTCGCGATCTGGGCGGTTGCACTAGTAACGTTCGTTTTCATTGCGGATCAACTGGACGTTTTCGTATTTCTTTTTCCCTACTTGATCGTCTTCGGGACCGTGTTGCTGTTCTTCGGGTTGGCCCTGTGGTCGGTGGTGCGCATCATAAGAGCATTTCGTTCCGGACGGAGACGCGCAGCTTGGATCAAATTGGTCATATGGGCTGCCGTTGTCCTGCCCATACTCTGGATTACAGAGGTGCTACCACTATCCAGGAACGTGCGCTTCATGGATCAGGCGGAGAATCTCTCTGGTCGGCGCTTTTGGGGATGGAAGGAGGACAGCATCGATGAAGCAAGTGTGCGAGGCGAAGGGTACTGGTTGGAGGTCTTCACCTTCGACGAGGAAGTCGCTGAGTATTTCAAGAACAATGAACCCTCGCTATTCGCACACACTCCCACTTTCGAGGACAACCGCGGCCGACCGTGGAGTGGATGGAAGAGAACTCCAATTGAGATGGCTGACAGTAGTGTTTTCAAAACCGCAACGCCAATCTTCGTTGGCTGGACTGATGATAAGGAACAGTCAGTGCATCGCATGAGGCGATGGGGGCGCACATCTGGTAGCTACTATGCATACTACGGCGACGCTGGTGCTCTCAACTTCTACCTCATTAATCCGGCCGACCGTGCAATGGCGATCATCTACAGTAATCCATAGCCTGCAAGCCAGTGCAGATACTTCCAGCCATGTGCCAAGTCTCCGTTGAGACAAGTTCATCCTCGAAGCCCGCATTTCGCGTGAGAGATCACAGCGTCACCCCGCAGGCCGACCGAACACCGGCTGCGACCCCGTTGGGGTCGAATACCCGCGTGGTGGAACAAATGCTAAATGCTGCGACCCCTTCAGGGTCGAATGAAACGTCGATCAAAGCGACAACCGGCCTGACTCCGGGAGGGTCACAGCTTGTAGATCAAGAACGCCCCCATGCCGCCACGACCCTGAAGGGGTCGCAGCCGGTATTCCGCGTGAGCGACCCCAGCGTCACCCCGCAGGCCGACCGTACCCCGGCTCCGGCCCCACAAACCACAACCAACCACCTGACCTTCAGCACAAAACAACATTCGTAACACTTTCGTATACCTTTGTGTTACAAAACAGACCACGATGAAACGCCCCTCGGTAGAAAAGCTGGTGCTGGCGCGCATGGAAGAGCGTGGCCGGGGCAGCGTGTTCACCCCCAAGGACTTCTGTGATCTGGGTGGGCGCAGCGCGGTGGCCGTGGCCTTGCACCGGCTGGTGAAGAAGGAGGTGGTACGGAACATCGGGAACGGCTTGTACTGCATACCCACCCCGGACCCGTACTTGGGTGAGATCACCGCCTCCGTCGACGACATCGTGCAGGCCATCGCCAAGCGCGACGGGATCAAGTTGCGCCCAACCGGAGCGCGCGCAGCGAACTTGATAGGGATCACTACCCAGGTGGCTGCGCGTACCGCTTACCTCACCGATGGGCGTGCCCGAAAGATCCGGATACCACGTTCGCGACCGGATCAGATCGACCATGTGATCCCGTTGCGGCAAACGAGCGCGCGCTACATGAACGCACGCACGGAGATCGGCTATCTGGTGATACAGGGTTGCCGCAACCAAGGCCGCAAGCATTTCGGCAAGAAGGAATACGCAGCGATCAGCCACCGGCTTCCAGCCGCTGCAAAGCGCGAATTGTTACAAGACCTGGACACCGCACCGGCATGGATCGCGGACATCATGCGTCGCTTGGCGGCGGAAGCCCAATGAGCATCCACGGCTTCCTACACGTTGGAGAAGATCGACAGCGCAAGTTGCTCGGTGATGCGAACCGGAAACTCAAACTTTCCATCGGAAGCATCGAAAAGGACGTCTACGTCTGCCTCTTCCTGGAAAAGGTGATGACGCTGCCGGGTATTGGGGAACACCTTACGTTCAAGGGCGGAACATCACTCTCCAAGGCGCACAAGATCACCGAGCGCTTCTCTGAGGATGT
The DNA here is from genome assembly GCA_019638115.1 of Flavobacteriales bacterium. GTDB lineage: Bacteria > Bacteroidota > Bacteroidia > Flavobacteriales_F > PHOS-HE28 > PHOS-HE28. The sequence continues at coordinate 586,692 of JAHBUK010000004.1, forward strand.
GGACCTCGTGATGGACCGCACTGCGCTCGGGCTTTCGGACGATGCCATTCCGGGACCGCAACACTCGTCAAGGCAACAGAAGGAGCGTGCCAAGAAGATCGCAAAAGCTTGTCGCACATGGACGGCGGATGTGCTCCTGCCTGCAATGCGAAAAGCACTTGAGCCCGAATTGCCCAACGGCACGTGGAGCTTGGACTTGAACGTCGATACCGACAATCACGAGACCGTCATCTCCTTCCGGTATCCGCGATCGATCACAACAGGTGGCCAGTACATCCTTGAACATGTGAAAGTGGACCTGGTAGCGAAAGCCGATGCCTGGCCGGTCACCGTGATGCCCGTGCGCGCTTATGTGAATGAACTCTACCCGGAAGAGTTGGGTGATGGAGCATTCCCCGTGCGCACCTTGGAAGCCGAGCGCACCTTGATCGAGAAAGCGCTCTTGTTGCACGAGGTGCTCATCCAACGCCCCGACGGTCCGCGACCGCGACTGGCCCGGCACTACTTCGACCTGTACTTCCTGCACCGCGCAGGCGTGACGGCGAAGGCCATAACACGCACCGATCTCTATGCCGCCGTGGTGCAACAGCGCAGCATCTACTACCGCTATCCCGGAGTGGACTACGACGCGCTGCTCCTGAACGGTTTCACCATCATCCCGGAAGGTGCGGCACGCGATGCTTGGCAGCACGATTACGAGGGCATGCAAAGCGACATGTTCTATGGAGAGGTGCCGGCATTTGAAGACATCCTTACCGCACTGGAAAAACTTCAAGACGACTTCCGCACCCACCTGCGGAGCAACTCAACATCAACACCGCCGGTAGCCCGGCACTTATCTTAACGCCTCCGCCGGGCTTCGGCGCATACCCCCATGAACGCATACATCATCGCAGGTTACCGCAGCGCCGTTGGACGATCAGGCCGCGGCAAGTTCCGTTTCACCCGCCCCGACGACCTCGCGGCCAGTGTGATCAAACACCTTGTGGCCAGCGTGCCCAACCTGGACAAGGAGCGCATCGACGATGTGATCGCCGGCAACGCCACGCCCGAAGCCGAGCAGGGCCTGAACATCGGCCGCATGATCAGCCTGATGGGCCTGGACACCGACAAGGTGCCGGGCATGACGGTGAACCGCTACTGCAGCAGCGGCAGCGAGACCATCGCCATCGCCGCGGCCAAGATCCACAGCGGGCAGGCCGACTGCATCATCGCGGGTGGCGTGGAGTGCATGAGCCCGATCCCCTTCGGTGGCTGGCGCATCGTGCCCAACGCCAAGGTGGGCAAGGCGAACCCCACGTACTATTGGGGCATGGGCCTCACCGCCGAGGCCGTGGCGCGCGACTTCAAGGTGAGTCGCGAGGACCAGGACGCCTTTGCGCTGGCCAGCCATGAGAAGGCACTGGCGGCGATCGCCGAAGGCCGCTTCAAGGACGACATCGTGCCGGTGGAAGTGGAGCGCGTGTACCTCGACGCGAAGGAGAAGCGCCAGGTGGAGAAGTACATCGTGGACACCGATGAGGGTCCACGCGCAAGCACGCTGGAAGCACTGGCGAAACTGAAGCCCGTGTTCGATGCCCGTGGCACGGTAACGGCCGGCAACGCCAGCCAGACCAGCGATGGCGCCGCCTTCATGCTGGTGGTGAGCGAGCGCATGCTGAAGGAACTCAACGTGAAGCCCATCGCGCGTCTCCTCTCCTACCACGTGGCCGGTGTGGAGCCGCGCATCATGGGCATCGGTCCGGTGGCGGCTGTGCCCGCAGCGGTGGAAAAAGCAGGCCTGAAGCTGGGCGACATCCAGCAGTTCGAGCTGAACGAGGCCTTCGCATCACAGTCGCTGGCAGTGGTGCGCGAGCTGGGCATCGACCCGAGCATCGTGAACGTGAACGGCGGCGCGATCGCGTTGGGGCATCCGCTGGGCTGCTCCGGCACCAAACTGACCGTGCAGCTGCTGAACGAGATGCGCAGGAGGAAACAGAAGTATGGGGTGGTGACGATGTGTGTGGGGACGGGGCAGGGAGCTGCGAGTGTGTTCGAGTTGTTGAACTGAACGGCTGATGAATCGCCTTGCCCTTCTCGGCTTGTTGGTTTTAGTCGTGGGCTGTGACCCGGTCATACCCATAGAGCTTGTGAATGAAACTGGCGATACACTCACCGTCAAAGCTTATAGGACGATTCACTTCAGCACCTATGATGTCCACACGATCGAACTCAGTGGCGACTACCGCCACTCCTGGATTGCATTCAAGGTGGCACCTAGAAGCACTATTGGTTGTGGTAGTGCCATTGCTGGCATTGAAGATGAAATGCCATTCACGGACTTGGTGATCACCAAGGCGAATGGTGACTCCATCATTGCTCGAGGTGAAACGGATGTCCTAGGCCTTTTTGACCGCGGGGTCCTCGGTGGATTGGAAACGCCTTACAGAATCACGGTGCGATGACCACGAAACAGAAGTACGGTGTTGACGGTCCCGCTGAGGCGGGACAGGTTGTGCGTGGGGACGGGGCAGGGAGCGGCGAGCGTGTTCGAGTTGTTGAATTGATGGCACAGAAACGTGATAGTCATTGGGGTGTGCCCCCTGTTCAAATGCAGCCGGGATCTGGCTTTCCGCTCTACTCCTGGCTAATACCTCGCTGCGGGGCGCATCTCCGATCCATCACGCGAATGACTGCCTTACTTACCATCGCAACACTGGTAGCTACAACTGCCATAGCACAATCAAAAGTGAAGTGGGAACAAGAAGCAGTGAAGTACCAATATGCCGATACCAGTGGAGGGGAAATCGTCATAGTGAAGGGGATCGAGTTAGGGACACAAATGCAGGTCCAGTTCGGTTGCTGTTTCAGTGATAGCGTAAACGTCCTCCTCAACGGCAAACTTCTGGAGAGAGCATACTTCAACACCGACCCCTCCACAAGCCTTGCAAGAAGTATCACCGTTGATCTTGGGGAGGGTCATCAGGTGCTTCGTGTAGAACTCCCGGAGAAACGGGTTTGCGCTGAGATCGTTCTGGACAAGAGCTATCGAGTGCTTCATGTCAATCGCATGGTTCATTGGAACAAGACATGGTGGGTCACGTTCCAGAATTTTCACAGCGTGTATGAATGATCATGAAACCTGCCATTTCCATCTGTAAGAGAAGCACTTGCACTGAGTACGTTAAGCACATCTGTCTGTCCGTGTTTTCCAATGCGCGTTTCCGAAAAAGCCATCGCTCTGGGGCCTCCACTACAGTGTACGGGCGCGTAAATGAGCGTGCAGTTGTTCAACGACATTCGACGGCGGAAGAAGAAGTACGGGGTGGTAACGATCTGTGTGGGAACTGGGCAGGGAGCGGCGAGCGTGTTCGAGCTGCTAAACTGATGGCACAGAAACGTGAAAGTCATTGGGGCGTGCCCCTGGCTCAAATGCAGGCGGGGTCCGGCTTTCCGCTTCAAGTCCGCGCCCTGATCACAGGGCTTGCGGGCTTTTCGCTTCAATCCGTCACGCGAACTCTGCTGATCACGTTATCTCTAGTCACGACACCTGCTGGGCACGCATGCAGTTGCATAGGCGCTGCTGGACTCGATGCCGTTGACGTGGTCTTCACCGAACGAGTGGTCCGGATCGAGAAGACCGACACAAGCGTTGCTGTCACGTTCAAGGTCAAACACCTCTACAAGGGTGATCTGAGCGGAGAGAAGCGTGTCGTGGTTCATACGCGTCGTGGAGGTCAGGCTTGCGGCATCAGTTTCATTCGTCACACGAAGTACGCAGTCTATGCGTACGGTGACCTGGATCATGCGAGCACAGGTTTGTGCACGCGTACTCGCATCATGGCACCATTCAGGCTCTGGCCATATAAACCCAAGGAGAGCACAGGTTGGTGAACCATGTACGCATGAACCCCGCACCCTCCAACAAATCCTTCCTTGCCGCCTTGTTCGCGGGAAGCTTGCTTCTCGGTGCTTGCCAGATGCCCGAAACGAACACGGCAATAGAATCCGGTTCCATTGGCATGAACGGAGTGAACAGTAGGTCAGGTCTTCACATCGACACCTCGGCCGCCAGCATTGAGCGCATGAAGATCATGAGCCAGTTCCTGAACAAATGGGGGGGCTTGGGGCCACAATATGACACGCTGCTCGACTTGAACTATGACGGCATCGATGACTACGCGATCGGCTGGTATGGCCTTGCAGGCAACGGGCTCAAGCATAATTGGGATGTCCACATCTGGCATCCAGAACTGGACACCTACGTCGAAGACACGAGGCTGACAGGGCTACCCAACGCATCATTCTATCGCGAGGACTCGCTCATTACCTCCTTCTACATCGCGCACGGCGGTGGCCACGGCGAACAATGGGAGTGGCTCAACGGCGGATGGCAGCAAACAACGACCTTCTACGTTGAGAACGAGGGAGAGAACAGCGAGTGGTTATTGACCGACCTGACAACAGGATCGAAGCATTCCGTCCGCCATACCTACCAAGGCATACCACCTTCGAGTATTCTCAGGTCCCATTATTAGCGATCACCAATTGACGAATGCCCCCCGCATCCTCCGTCGTATGATGTCGATAGCCCGATGACGAAGTAGCCGTCACCAGCTGAAACACATGAGCGCCCTGCTACCCCCCTCCAGCTTCCAACCGGTGACAAGTCGTCACCAGTTGAAACCAGTCATGGTTGGCGATCCAGTCGGTGACAAATCGTCACCGACTGAAATGGAGTTCGCCCAACTGGTTACGGATCGTAACCGGTTGAAGCCCCCACAGCACAACTGGTAACAGATCGTTACCAGTTGAGTTGGTTACAACTTGTAACCAACTCAGCTTCGACCTCGCTGATCATATCCGGGAATATCCGCAAATAGCCGAAACGTATCCGGAAACGCGGGATCGCGTGAGGGATGGGAACGGCAGCCCACCGCGGTGATGGGCGAGCAACGCACGGAGCGAGGAGGCTGCGAGGTACGAGCAGACCCCGCAGCCCGATGCGATGCAGCCCAGCGCAAGGTGGCTACAGTGGACAGCCCGACCCCGCCTTCCGCAGAACTCCGGTGGGACCAAAGCGTTGCTTCTATACATCACACATGCATCTGAGGACTTAGGCGGGGACACGCCCGAAAAATTCCAGCAAGCCGCTTGCAAAATTTAGTATGCACGCATACCTTTATCCGGACTTCCACGTAGAACACCCCACTGCTGAGCACATCAGCAAACAGCAACCGAACACGCGACACCCTTACACGCAATGGCAACAGAGAGCATCACCAAAGCACTACAAGGCGGCGAATTCCTGATCCGCGAGAGCGACCCGCAGGACATCTTCATCCCCGAGGAATTCAACGAGGAGCAACGCATGATCGCGCAGAGCTCCTTGGAGTTCCTGGAGCAGCATGTGTGGCCCAACCTGGACCGGATCGACAGCATGGAAGAAGGCCTGATGCCGAGCCTGCTGGATACGGCCGGCGAGCTGGGATTGCTGGGCATCAGCGTGCCCGAGGAGTACGGCGGCTTCGGCAAGGATTTCCTGACGGGCATGCTGGTGACCGAGGTGACCGGCGCGGGGCACAGCTTCAGCGTGGCCATTGCGGCGCACACGGGCATCGGCACCCTGCCCACGCTCTACTACGGCACGGAGGAGCAGAAGAAGAAATATGTGCCCAAGCTGGCCACCGGCGAATGGAAGGCCTGCTACTGCCTTACGGAACCCAGCAGCGGAAGCGATGCCAACAGCGGCAAGACGCGCGCGGTGTTGAGCGACGATGGCAAGCACTACATCCTGAACGGGCAGAAGATGTGGATCACCAACGGCGGTTTCGCTGACATCTTCACGGTGTTCGCCAAGATCACCGACCCGAAGACCGGCGAGACCGACAAGAACCTCACGGCCTTCATCGTGGAGAAGGACTTCGGGGGCATCACCTTGAATGCGGAGGAGAAGAAGATGGGCATCAAAGGCAGCAGCACGCGCCAGGTGTTCTTCGAGAACTGCAAGGTGCCGGTGGAGAACCTGCTGGGGGGACGCGAGAACGGTTTCAAGATCGCGGTGAACATCCTGAACGTGGGCCGCATCAAGCTGGCCGGTGCGGCGTTGGGCGGTGCGAAGAAGAGCGTGGACATCGCTGTGCAGTATGCCAACGAGCGTATCCAGTTCGGCAAGCCGATCGCAAGCTTCGGCGCCATCCAGCAGAAGCTGGCCGACATGGCCACCTACTGCTACGCCACTGAGAGCGCCACCTACCGCTGCAGCAGCGATATGGAACGCGCGATCGAGGGACTGAAGGCCGACGGCGCAGACCACGCCACCGCACTGTTGAAGGGTGTGGAGCAGTACGCTGCTGAAGCCGCCATCCTGAAGGTGGTGGGCAGCGAGTGCCTGGACTTCGTGGTGGACGAAGCAGTGCAGATACACGGCGGCATGGGCTACAGCGCCGAGAGCAAGATCGAGCGCGCTTACCGCGATAGCCGCATCAACCGGATCTTCGAAGGCACCAACGAGATCAACCGCCTGCTGACGGTGGACATGCTGCTGAAGCGCGCCATGAAAGGCCAACTGGACCTGATGGGTCCCGCGAAAGCAGTCGCTGGTGAGCTGATGGGCATCCCCGACTTCAGCGAGCCGGATGACAGCCTGCTGGCCGCCGAAACGGGCTACGTGAAGAACTTCAAGAAGGCGGTACTGATGACCGCAGGTGGTGCCGCTCAGAAACTCGGACTCGCCCTGGGCGATGAGCAGGAGATCGTAATGCATATCGCCGACATGGTGATCGAGACCTACATGGCCGAGAGCACCCTGCTGCGCACGCAGAAGCTGGTGAGCATGAAGGGCGAAGCCGTATGCGCCGAGCAGATCGCCATGACGCAGTTGTACATCCACGACGCTGCCGACCGCATCCACAAGAGCTGCAAGGAAGCCGTGAACAGCTTCGCCGATGGCGACGAACGCATGGCGATGCTGATGGGTGCCAAGCGTTTCACCAAAACGCAACCGCTGAACACGACCAAGGTGCGCCGCGTGGTGGCGAAGAAGATGATCGAGGCGGGGAAGTTGCCGTACTGAGACTAGATCAACACAGAGTCGCGGAGGACGCAGAGAAACGCACTCTGAGGTACCAGAGTGATCACAAAAGAAGTCCGCGGTGGTCCTACCCACTGGGATCACTTACGAAAATGAACAAGGCCGGTGCTTACGTACCGGCCTTGTTCATTGATAGAGGAGTTCCGGAGCGCGACATCTCAACAGGCCGTGCTGCACCACTGCCCACCGCGGCCATTTTCGTGACATCACGAAAATGGTCCAACACTGCGGCACCACTGCCTTCGCACGCTTTCCGGGCACGCTCCAAGGCGACCTTGAAATTCTCCCATCGCGCATAACCCAAGATCGGCTGCAACTCGCGGGCACTCCAGCATTCCACCCCTTAGTGGACGTAACGGACCGCCTCGAAGCGAGCGAACAGTTCGTTGATCCTCTCCTTGTTCATGTGACACGAATTCTGTCATTCATACAACCGTCAAAAAACAAATTGAAGCAGTAGTCTGGGGCTTGAGTTCTCCACTTGATCGACCACAGTTTGCGGATACTCGTTCATTACAGCTCGCATCGTCAGCTCCTGGACTACCCCCGTCTGCCCCTATCACCCAGGGGCACCCGAAGCAGCCCTTTTGCACTTCGGCTCGTCTGGCATACGGATCGCCTGCGGTCCGCAGTTCCATTCAGAACGAACACCCTACCACCATGCTTCGGTCCACCACCCTGCTTCTTGTGCTGGTGCTCATGCTCCCACAGCTCCACGCACAGCACACGGATACGCTCCTGTTGCATTTCGCGCTGGACGACCACCAATTGGACCGGGACGCGGAGCAACGCTTGAAGGACTGGTGCGATGCGATTCCCGACGGAAGTATCGAAGGCTTGCACATCAATGGGCACAGCGACATACGCGGCAACGCGGCCTACAATGAACAACTGAGCTTGCGGCGCGCGCGATCGGTGCAGCAAAGTCTGATCGACCACCTGGGCCGATCGGTGCCCATGCAGGTGCACCACCAAGGTGGATACGCACCGCGCAGTGCAGCCCGCAGCGAAGCGGACCATGCCATGGACCGGCGCGTGGAAGTGGTGGCATACCTGCTTCCGCCGCCCGTTGCAGATGCCGTGGTGGCCGACCTGGATACACGTGCCCTGCTGGAGCAGCTTCATCGCCATAGCCAGGTGAAGCCGCTGATGCCCCTGCTGGACCTGCCCCGGGAGTTCCACACGGTGAACGCGAACAAGGACATCGTGATCCACACCAGCGACGGAACCACGGTGCGGATAGCGGCCAACAGCCTGTGCGATGCGCAGGGCAGACCGGTGCAGGGCGAAGTGGAGATCAGCTACCGCGGTTTCCACGAAGCTTATGGCATCATTGCGAGCGGGATCCCCATGCACATCGCCGTGGATGGCACCACCGAGCATTTCGAGACCGCAGGCATGTACGAACTCTACGCATCGCAGAACGACCAAGCGTTGGGTCTGGTGAACGGTGCGACCATCGCCTTGGAGCGCCCCGCCGGTCCTGCGCTGGAAGAGGATTTCACCGGCTGGCGCTTGAACGAGGCCACGGGTGCTTGGGAGAACGGCGGCACCTTGCAACAGGCGCCTGCGAACAGCAATGCCCTTCGCGAGTCGGGTACCGAGGCCACACGCATCTATTGGCGCCGCCTGCTGGACATCCGTTCACGGACCATGCCCGACAGTCTGCTCTTCGAGGCACGCAGGCGATCGGACGAGTACTGCGGCACCGAGCGTTGCCCCGAGCAGCTCAACGATCCCAATGCGAAAACGCGGAAGCGGGCGGCAAGCCGCATGGCCGACCATTCCCTGCAAGTGGTCGGGCACAAGGGCATTCACGATCCGGACCGGGTGGTGTTCGAGGTGGTGATGCCCGACCGGCGTGTGTTCCCCGAGTGGAACCGCATGCCCACCAAACCGGTCTGGGAATACACCGGTCCGGAGCCCCGCAAGGTGTTCAAGCGTTTGTACGGTAGGCGCCACCACTACCAGGACATCGATCTGGTGATGCAACCCGGCGACACGCATGGTGTATTGCGGCTGAAGGAGAACGGCGAATGGCTGGAACTGCCCGTAAGCACCGCTTGGAACCGCGACACTCCCACACGTGCCGCACGCTGGGACAGAGCCTTGGTCAGCTACCACAAGGGTCTCGCGAAACGCCGCAACGAATTCGATGGAATGGTGCAAAGGGTGCAGCGAGCGTACGATCGCGAGCAGGACGGAGCCGTGAAGGACTCGTGGAACCAGGCCAAACGCCGGATGCTGAAACAGGAACGCAGCTTGGACCTGCAGGCCTGGGTGAGCTATGCGGACTCCTTCCCGCTCCCACGGGGCGAACGGACGGCGGCCGCCACGCAGAACGCGTTTGCCACCATCCGCACCACCTTCAGCTTGGAGGGCTTCGGCATCTACAACATCGATCGCATCATGAAAATGTCCAACCGCGAAGAGCTCTTCGTGAAGGCCTTGGATGAGGAAGGCGGCACCTTCGAGTGGGCCGTTGGCTACGCGGTGCTGAGCGGCGAGCGTTCGGTGATCACCTACTGGCCCAACGGACGCAACGATAAGGGTACGCCCATGCTGGTTTCGCCCGGCCGCATGAAGAGCCTCTTTCTGGTGGATGCCGAGGGCCGCATCATGCAGATGGACAGCGAGCCTTTGAACAAGCGGAGACCGAACACGGTGGAACTACGCGGTCGCCTGCTGGGCGCACCACGCGATCTGGAGGAACTGCGCGCACAGGTCGAACCCTGAACTACCTTCACGGCATGCGGATCCTGGCTGTACTTCTCCTGCTCGTTCATCATGCGATCGCTGCGCAGTCCTGGGTGCAGTTGCCCGACTTCCCCGGCATGGCCCGCGATGATGCCGCCAGCTTCCATTGGAACGACAAGATCTTCGTGGGCACCGGCATGGACGTGGGGTTTCAGCTTACCAACGACTGGTACGCCTATTCCATGACCACCGAAAGCTGGGAAGCCGTGGCATCGTTACCCGCGAGTGGCAGGCAGTATTGCAACGGCTTTCGGTTGAGTGACGAACGTGGTTACCTGTTCGGCGGAGTGGATGCGAATGGACCCTTGAACGAGCTGTGGCGCTATGATCCGATCACGGATGCCTGGACCCAACTCGCTTCCCTACCTGCCGCCGGGCGATACGCTTGTGCGGTGATCGTGGCCTACGACCAAGTGTTCATCTGTGGCGGTCTGCTCGATGGAGGGATCCCCACCACAGAGGTATGGCGCTATGATACCAACAGCGATTCATGGGAGCCCCGCTCTCCCATGCCCGGCACACCAAGACACCGTGCAGCCGTGGTGGACAACCTGGTGGTAGGCGGTGCGGACAGCAGCTTTCAGGCCTTGAGCGAGGCTTATGCATACAACCACTTGAACGACCAGTGGACGGAAAGGCCAGGACTTCCTGCCCCGCGTTTCGGCGCCGCAAGCGTGGACCATCTGCACTTCTGTGGCGCCAGCTCACTGGCCCAGAACCATGATGAGGTGCTGGTGTACGACTGGTTGACCGGTGACTTCAACGCGTCCATCATCCCCCCATTCCCGGGAGGCCCACGGAAGGGCGGAATTGCGCAAACACAGCACTACATCGCGGACGTTGGCATTTTCTTTTTCGGACTGGGCATCGATGGGCCAACACGCTTTAACGACTGGTGGCGAATGGACTACGGCACTGGCATAGGGGAGCATGCCATCCCCCCCACCAAGGTCTTTCCCAATCCCGCCAGCACCCAACTCCAAGCGGAATGGCCAATGCATTGGACGGTGGCCCGCTACGATGTGTTGGATGCCACCGGCCGTTCGCTTCGTACCGGTGTCCTCGCCGAAGCAACGCCCTTGGATATCACGGACCTCGGCGCAGGCCGTTACGAGGTCCATTTCTCCAACGGCGATGAACGCCTCCGCGCCCCCTTCATCAAACTCCCCTGATGCAATTCCTCGATCCTGCATTGGAGCAGTACGCGGCCCTGTGTTCCGAAGCTGAGCCTGCGCACCTGCGTGCTTTGGCGGAAGAGACCCGCACGGCCAGCACCCAGCCCCAAATGCTCAGCGGTCACCTGCAGGGCCGTTTCCTGAGCCTCATGAGCAGGCTGCTGCACCCCACGTGCATCCTGGACATCGGCACCTTCACCGGTTACAGTGCCCTGTGCATGGCGGAGGGGCTTGCGCCGGGCGGGCTGCTGCACACCATTGATGTGGACACGCGGCATGCCTCCCTGGTGGACCGCTACGTGCGCCAAGCCGGCATGCACCAGCGCATACACCAGCACCTGGCGCCCGCTGTGGACGTTATCCCGCGCATCGCAGGCACCTTCGACCTGGTGTTCATCGATGCCGACAAGCAGAACTACTGCAACTACTTCGATCGGGTGATCGAGCGCGTCCGTCCGGGTGGGCTCATCATTGCCGACAATGTGCTTTGGAGCGGCAAGGTGCTGGACGCTTCCGTGGACGATGCGGAAACACGCGGGCTGGTGGCCTATGCACGGAAAGTGCAGCAGGACACCCGCGTTACCAACCTGCTGCTTCCGCTGCGCGATGGCCTGTTGGTGAGCCGCAGAACATGACGGTGCTCAGGGTACTAACTTGGTACTCCTCCCAACTTCAACCCATCATGGAAGCACAACTGTTCTACAAGGAATTGGGGCGCCTGCTGTATGCCATAGCAGCGGCCGATGGCAAGGTGAGCGACAAGGAAGTGGCCACGCTGAAACGCATCGTTTCGCAGGAATTGGTACCCCAGGAAGCGAGCACCGATCACTTCGGCACCGACCAGGCCTACATCACGGAGTTCGAGTTCGAGGTGCTGGCCGAGCGCAATGCGTCGGTGGAAGGCGCCTTCGACTCGTTCATCGCGTACATGGCCCGACACAAGAAGGACCTGGACCCCGAGCGCAAGGACCTGATCTACCGCGCGGCCGATGCCGTGGCCAGTGCCTTCCACGGGGTGAACAAGGCCGAACTGCCCCTGCTGGTGGAACTGCACCGGCACCTGCACTGAGCAGGAGCGAAGCGTCACCGCGCTATCTTGGGCCTCCGCTCCGGAAGGCCCATGCAGCCCATCGACCTGCGCTCCGATACCGTTACCCGCCCCACACCCGCCATGCGCGATGCCATGCTGCGGGCCGCTGTGGGCGACGATGTGTTCGGTGAGGACCCCACGGTGAACGCCTTGGAGGAGCGCCTGGCCGCCCAGTTCGGGCATGAGGCCGGCCTGTTCTGCCCAAGCGGCACCATGACCAACCAGATCGCGGTGCACATCCACACGCGGCCCGGCGACGAGGTGATCCTTGACGAAGGCGGCCACATCTACCGCTACGAAGGCGGAGGTGTGATGGCCACCAGCGGTTGTTCCGTGAAGCTCATCCAAGGCGATCGCGGCCGCTTCACGGCGGAGCAGGTGAAGGAGAACATCAACGACCCGGCGCTGTGGCTGGCCCGCACGCGCATGGTGTACATGGAGAACACCACCAACCGCGGCGGTGGCGCCGTGTGGGACCTGGCGGAGGTGGATCGCATCTGCGCGGTGTGCGACGCGCACAAGCTCGCCTTCCACCTGGACGGGGCACGCATCTTCAACGCGCTGGTGGCCACGGGTGGCGATGCGCGGGAATGGGGATCGCGCTTCCACAGCGTATCCATCTGCCTCAGCAAAGGACTGGGCGCTCCGGTGGGCTCCGTGCTGGTGGGCAGCAAGCCCCTGATCCACGAGGCGCGTCGTGTGCGCAAACGACTGGGCGGCGGCATGCGGCAAGTGGGCATACTGGCAGCGGCCTGCCACCATGCCCTGGACCACCACGTGGAGCGCCTCGCCGAAGACCACGATCGCGCCAAGCGATTGGAAACCGCCTTGCTGCAACTGCCCTATGTGGCCTCCGTGCTTCCGGTGCGCACGAACATCGTGAGCATCACCTTGGTCGATACCTTGACGGCGGAACACTTCGTGCGCTCCATCCGCGAAGCCGGTCTGTTGGCGGCCGCCTTCGGGCCACGGCAGGTGCGCATGGTGCTGCACCTCGATATTGCCGATAACGCCTTGGCCAAAGTCATCCGGATACTGAACGAACTTCGACCATGAAAGCACTCCTCGCGCCCCTACTTCTTCTAACACTGGCAGCCTGCTCCGGCCCGCAGTACCTGTACAAGGGTGAGCAGGATGGCGTGGAACTCGCCTATCGCTGGAACCATCCGAAGGACAAGCCCAGCGAACTGTTGCTGCGCATGAAGAACACGACACCCGGTGACAAGCGCATTGCCTTGGCGATCGACCTGTACTACCAGGGCCGCACCGTGGAGACCCTGGAAGCCGACACCTGCATCCGGAACGGTCAGGCGCTTACCGGCAAGCTCAACGGCATCTATTTCATCCCCGAACGCATTACCACCGAACAGATCAAGAACGGCGGTGTGCAAGTGGAGATGACCAACACCCGGATCGAGGCCCAGCCCTGCCGATGAGCCAGAACCAACGGACCGGTCGCTGGCTCTTCTACAGCACCGTTGCGGTACTTGTGTTGGCACTGGGTTTCGTAACCTGGTCGAGCATGCTGGTGCGCAAGCGGCAGCAGATCTTGGCGGAAGTGGCTTTGGAACGCGTGCAGTCCATCTTCCGGGTACGCCTCGATGCCTTGTTCCACAAGATCACCGAGGACCTGAACGAGGAGGTTGAGGCCTTGCGCGAAGAGCCCGGATCCGAAGCGCTCGACCTGCTTCCGCGCTGGCGCCCTTTCCTGCGTTCGCACCCCACCATCACACGGATACAAGTGGCGGACGAGTTCGGTGTGCTGCGATCGGTGGAACGGTTGACCGACACCACCCTTGTGGTTTACACGGCAGGGCCGAACGATGCGCTCTACCATGCCCAGGTGATCCCGTTGCTGGGTAAGCTCACCACTACCACCGAACTGCCCGAAGTGGCCTATGAAGACCCCCGTGCACAGGTCTGGTATGGGCGCGCGCTCGAAGAGCCATACTACGAGGCCGTGTGGTACCTGGGCGGTGGCAAGGATGTGCAACGCTCCTACATGCAGGTCTCCAAGCTGCTGCGCGGGGCCTCTGCGAAGGATCCATTCCGGATCCTGATGTTCGAGGTGGACCTGGCACGATCGTCCATACTGAGCCTGCGCTCCGCACCCACCGACCGCTACAGCGCGGCACTGATCGATGCGAACGGGCGCATGCTGAGCGCCACCGAGCTTGTGCGTGACACCACCATGGCGCAAGCGGAACGCGATGCTGCCGCGCTGTGGGTGGAACTGCGGAAGCGCAGCCCCTACAACCTCTCGATCGGGGACAAGAACTTCCATGCTTTGGTGAGGCCCTACATGGTGAACGGACAAACCCTGTACACCGCATCCGTCATGGACGAAGGAGCGCTTCAGGTGTGGACGAAGATGGAGCGCATGGTGCTGATGGCCATGGTGCTGCTGGTGGCCCTGATGGTGATCCTGCTGGGATGGATGTGGCTGCGCAACCGCATGGAAGATGCGCGGATCCGCCGCCAGATGCGCTTCAGCAAAGCGCAGGAGCAACAACTTGCCAAAGCCATCGGCGAGCGTGATGTGCTGAGCCGCGAGGTCCACCACCGGGTGAAGAACAACCTGCAGATCGTGAGCAGCCTGCTGAACCTGCAAGCCTCACAGTTGGATGAAGATCATGTGCGCCACGAGTTCCTGCGGGGCAAACAACGCATCGATACCATCGCGCTGGTACACCACAAGCTGTACGGTTTGAAAGACCTGCGCGACGTGGACCTGAAGCTCTTCTTCGATGGGCTGATCGAAGCGCTGGCCACCATGCACTACAAGGACAAGCGCACCGTAAGCTATGCCGTACGCACCGCCAACCTTTCCGTTGACCAGGACTCGGCGATAACGCTTGGCATCCTGTTCTGCGAGTTGGTGAACAACAGCTTCCAGCACGCCTTTCCGTATGCCACCGGCGGCCATGTGGATGTTGCCGTGCAACCGGTGGATGGCGGGCTGTACCGCATGCTGGTGAAGGACAATGGCAAGGGTTTGTCCGATGGTTTCGCCGATGGCCCGGGCAAGCTTGGCCTTGATATCGTTGCAGCACTGGCGGAACAACTGGATGGTTCGTTCCACACGCACACCAATGGCGGCACCACCTGCGAGGTGCTGTTCCGCATAAGCGGCAGGCGCATCCTAACGTAAATCGCGATCGGGGATGCCCACTGCGGGAAGCAAGCCGCCACTTGCTTGCAGCAGTTGCAGCTCGGCCACCTTGGTATCGAAAGCGGCCAACACCTGCTGCCGCTCCGCATTGGCCAGGTCCAATTGCGCTTGGCGGAATTGCAGACCGGTAAGCTGGCCCGCATAGAACAGGTCGCTGGTACGTTGGAAGTTGACCTCGGCGGTGCGAGCGGCTTCCTCTTGGATCCGCAGCATTTCGCGCTGCGTGGCCCAGCTCACGTAGGCGTTGCGCACATCACGCTCCACCTGCAAGCGGGCCTGCTCTTCCGCCAGGCTGGCGTTCTCGGCACGCAGCCGCGCGCTTTCCGTCTGTGTGCGCACCTTGCCACCGTCAAAGAGCGGAACGCTCAACGTAAGCCCACCGTTGAGCCCGCGGTTATAGGTGCCGAGCACCACGCCCACCTCGTTGCGCTGATCGGTTATGCCATAGCCTGCGTTCAGATCAAGGCGTGGCCACATCACGGACTTCGCCCTGCGCTCATCCACTTGTGCGGCTTGCAGCGCCTTGGTCGCACCCAGCAGTTCAACGTTGCGCAAAAGCGCCTCGCTTACCAGGCGTTCCTGATCCAGGCCCACCGCGAAGACCATGCTGCGCGATACGCGGAAACCGCCCGAGGGCTTGCGGCCCAGTAACACGCCCAGGTCGTTGGCCGTGCGTTCCAAACGCTGGCGCGAAAGCAGGTAGGCCACACTGTCGGCACGCAGGTCAACCAAGGCATTGAGCACTTCCAAACGGCCGGCACCACCCAGTGCGGCACGGTCCTCCAAGCGCTTGTAGCGATCCTGCGAGATCTCCAGGATGCGGCCCGAAATGGCCACGTCCTCATGGGATCCCGCGAGCGCGTAATAGAAGGCGACCACTTGAGCCAGCGTCAATTCCACCCGCGCACGCAAGCGCAGATCGGAGAGGTCGGCATCGAGCTTGGCACGCTCATAGGCGAGGAAGTTGCCCATGCCATCGAAGAGCGTGTAGGTAAGCCCAAGGGATCCGGACAAGGAAGTGTTCTCCACTCCTGCCCGCTCCACATCGGGTATGCCAGGCACGAAATCCAGCCGGGTGTATTGATTGCTGTACGTTCCTCGTCCGCTCGCATCGATGCGGGGCAGCAGGCCGGCATTTCCCGCCGTGGCCAAGCCTTCTGCAATGGCCGCTTCATTGCGGGCCATGCGGATGCCGTGCTCGTTGGCGAGCGCCATGGACACCGCATCGGCCAATAGCAAGGTATCCTGCGCGGCAAGCGTCGGTGCCAGACCGATCAGCAGCAGCAGATCAATGCTCCGTTTCCTCCAGCTGTTCATAGGGCAATTCCTTGATGGCGGGTTCGAGTTCCTCGGCAGTGGCGGGGCGTGCGTTCCATAGCCAGAAGGCACCGCGACGCGCTTGATTGAGCACGGTGAGCATGGTGGGCAGCACCACCAGGGTAACGAAGGTGGCCAGCATCAGCCCGTAGGCCACGGTGATGGCCATGGGAATGAGGAACTGGGCTTGGAAGCTGCGGTTGAAGATGAGCGGCATGAGGCCCGCTACCGTGGTGAGCGTGGTGAGCAGGATGGGACGCAGGCGCGAGCGCGCTGCTTCGCGCAACGCACGATCGAAGGGCATGCCTTCCTTCAGGTTGCCGTTGAAGGTGGTGAGCAGCACCAGCGAGTCGTTCACCATAACACCGATGAGCGCGATGAGGCCGAAGCCGCTGAAGAGGCTGATCTGCACGCCGTGGATCCAGTGGCCCCAGCCCACGCCGATGATGGCGAACGGAATGCCCAGCACGATCAATAGCATCTGCCAGAAGCTGCGCAGCGCAAAGACCATGATGGCGAACATGATGAGCAAGGTGATGGGCAGCACGCGTCGCGAGGACTCGCCCACCTTGCGGCTCTGCTCACCCTGGCCCTCGAAGCTGTAGCGGATGCCAGGGTACTTGGCCAGGATCGGTGGCAGCACTTCATCGCGGATGGTCTGCTGGGCATCGGTGCTGCTCAGCTTGGCGTTGGCCATGTCGGCTTCGATACGCACCTCGCGTTGACCGTCCAGGTGATTGATGGCGCGGATACCACGTTCGATGTGGTAGGTGGCCAGTTCGCTGAGCGGGATGGCGCGGCCGTCGGGTGTGCGGATGCGCATGTCCTCCAGGTCGCGCAGCGATGCCCGGCCCTCCTCACCCAAGCGCACCCAGATCTTGATCTCGTCCTCGCCGCGTTGCACGCGTTGCACTTCCTGTCCGAAGAAGCCTTGTCGTACCTGTTGCATCACGTCGCCGGTGGTGAGCCCAAGCATGTATGCCTTCTGCTTCAGTTGCAGCACCACCTCACGGTCGCCGGGCTTGTCACTGTCGATCACATCGCGCAGCACGGGCAGGCGTTCCAGCTCGTTTCGCAGTTGTTCCTTGGCCGCGTTCAGTTGGGCCAGGTCGTGCCCACGTAGCGAAACGGAGATGGGCTTTCCGAAGGGGCTGCGGATACCGTAGCTCAGGTTGGTGGCGCCGGGGATGCTGCCCACGCGTTCACGCAAGCGGTTGGTCACCTCCTCCGCCCGCATGTTGCGCGTTTCGCCGTCGAGCAGGATTATGGTGAGCCTGCCCTGCTCCGGACGCGGCCCCAGGATGCGCTGCACCTTCAGCACCACGTCCAGGCTGTCCGAACGACCAGCGCTCAACTCGCGGTTTATGTCCCACACGATGGTCTCGATGCGGTCCAGTTCGGAGCTTACCACATGTTCGCGCGTGCCGGCCACCAGCTCCAGCTCCACCTGCACATCGTCGCGCTCGATCACCGGGAAAAAGGTGGTCTTGATGGTACCCGCACCGATGGAGCCGATGGTGAGCGCCAGGAAGAAGAAGCCCATGCCGATGGTGAGCATGCGGTTGTTCAACGCCCAGTCCAGGAAGGGGGCGTAGAGCTTGTCGCGCAGCTTGTTCATCAGGCCGTCCATGGTGGCCTCCAGCTTGTTCTTGCCGCCGCGGTGCAGGCCTTTGCTGTGGGCGATGTGCGCTGGCAGGATGAGGCCGCCTTCCAGCAGGGAGAACAGCAGCGTGGCGATAACCACGAAGGCGAGCGCCGGGGCGAACTCACCCAAGCGGCCTTCGATGAAGAAGAAGGTGCTGAATGCGGCCACGGTGGTGAGCACCGCGCTGATCACGGCGGTGAGCACTTTCTGTGTACCCACCATCGCGGCCTGCACCGGCGGCATTCCTTTCTCGTACTCCTGGTAGATGCTCTCCGCGATAACGATGCCGTCATCCACCAGGATGCCGATCACCAGGATCATCCCGAAGAGGCTCATCACGTTGATGGTGATGATGCCCGGTGCCAGGATGAACATGCCGGCGAAAGCCACCGGGATGCTGAGCGCCACCCAGAAGGCGAGGCGCAGGTTGAGGAAGAGCGCGAGCAGGATGATCACCAGGAAGAAGCCCTGCAGACCGTTGGTGGTGAGCATGTCGATGCGCTGCCGGAGGATGGTGGTGCTGTCCACGATGAGCACGGCTTCCAACGCGGAGTTGCGCGCATTGAACTCCTCCATGTAGGCCCGTGTCTTGTCGGCCATGCCCAGGATGTCCTCGCTCACGGTGCTGCTCACGTTCACCACCACGGCAGGCTGTCCGTTCACGTAGCTGCGGGCCGGATCGTCCGCCCAGGTGTCGCGTACATCGGCTACATCGCCCAGGCGCACGATGCGACCATCGGCTGCGGCCACCAAGGGGATGTTGCGCAGGCCCTCGGCCATGTTGCTGCGGTCGCGCACGCGGATCAGCAGTTCCTCGTCGCTGGTCTTCACCTTGCCGCCGGTAAGCTCCAGGTTGGCGGCGCGCACCCGGGCAGCGGCTTGCGCGAAAGAGAGGCCGTAGGCCCGCAGCGACTCTTCGCGGAAAGCCACTTCGATCTCCTCCTCCGGATAACCGCTGATCGCCACCTTGCTGATGCCATCGATGGCGCGCAGGTCCTGCTCCACGCGGCGCGCGGCCTGCTTCAGCACGGCAAGGTCCACGTCCTTGCCGGTGATGGCGAAGGTGAAGGCGGGCTGCAGGTTCTCCAGCTTGAAGGTGCGGATGGGCTCCATGCCCTCGGGCAGCTGGGGGATGCGGTCAACGGCGTTCTTCACGTCCTGAAGCAGCACATCGGCGTCGTAGCCCTTGAGGGCGTCCACGGTGATCACGCCGCCGTTCTCCTGGCTCACGCTGCTGATGCGTTCGATGCCGGTGATGCCCTTGATGTCGTTCTCGATCCGCAGCACCACGCCTTCCTCCACCTCCTCCGGCGCGGCACCGGGGAAGATGATCTGTACCTGCACCTGGCGGCTCTCCACCTCGGGGAAGAAGCTGCTGCGCGTGCTCTTCAGGCCGAAGTAGCCGAAGATCAGGATGAGCACCATGAGGGTGTCCACCGTGACCGGGTAGCGGATGAACCAGGCTACAACGCCCTTCATGGCCGTTCGGTATTAGCGCTGATCACAGGAGCCACGCGCATGCCTTCATAGGCCCCGCTGAGCCGGTCCAGAACCACCACCTGGCCGTCCTTCAAGCCACGCACGATCGCCTGCTCCACGCCCTGGTGCAGCACCTCCACCGGCGCGCGGCGCAAGGCGGAATCCTGTACGGTGTAAAGGCTTCGGTCCTCCAACAGCGCACTGCGGGGCACGGCCACTGCGGCATCCAGCACAGCGGACTTGATGCTGCCGCTCATGTACATGCCATCGCGCAGGCCTTCACCCTGCACCTGCACGAAGATCTTCACGGTCTGTGTAGCCGGGTCGATCTGTTCGGAAAGACGGATGACACGTCCGCTCCACGCTCCCGGCCCTTCGGTACTCGACAGCCGCAGCGTATCGCCCACGCGCACCAGGTGCAGTTCACTGGCGGCGATGGCCGTTTCCAGTTCCAGCGACCCCGGCGCGATGAACTCGCCCAGGCGCGTGCCCGGAGTAACGATGGTGCCCGGCTCGGCAAAGGCCGCCACCACCACCCCATCGAAGGGCGCGGTGATCACGTACTTGGCGAGGCGCTCGTAGAGGGCGCGGATGCCGTAGTACTGGTCCAGTACGCCGCGGCCGGCGAGGTAGTTCCGCTCCTGCTCGTTGTCCATGGTGGGCAGCGCGGGCAGTAGGCCATCCACCGGCACGCTCTTCAGGTAGTTCTCCCACTTGGCGGCCACGGCGGGCAGGTCGTACTTCAGGTCGGGCACCAGTTGCACCAGCGTGCGCAGGAAGGCGCTCTGCTGGGCGTTCACCTGGGCGCGCACCTCACCATCGTCGATGCGCAGCAGCACCTCGCCCTTGCGGAAGGTGAAGCCCTCGCGGAAGATCTTTCCGTTGCTGCGCAGGATGCCGCCCACCTCGGCGTTGATCAGCATGCGGTCCGTGGCGCGCAGGCGGCCGGTCACCGGGATGCCGATGCGCACCGCTCCGTTGGAGGCCGTGAGCGTACGCACGGCCTGCGCTTCCACCGCATCGGGCATGCGCTCTGGGGACTTGCGACTGGCGGAGAGCTTGTTGCAGGTGACCACGCCGCCCACGATCAGTAGGAGGCCCAGCACCACGGTGATCCTGCGCTTGATCAGGTCGTTCATTGTTGAATGGATCGGATGATGAGTTCAGCGGCAAGGCTGCTGCGCTCTTGTAGGAATCGTTCGAAGGCTTTCTGGTCCATGCCGCCCAAATGCCTCACCACTGGACTGGCCACATGAGGGAACCAGCACCAGGCCATCATGTTCACCATCAGCTGGAGCGGCTCGATCGCGATGATCTCCCCACGTTGTTGGGCGGCTTTCACCTGCTTGAAGAACTGTTCGCGCGCGCCCTTGCCCAGGTCCACCAGCTTCAGCAGGTGCTGGGGATCGCGCTGCAGTTCGTTGAGCATGAAGTGCGGGAAATGCGGCTCGCGCACCATGGCTTCGTGGAAGGCCGCTACGAACGCACGGATGTTGTCGAACAGCGGACGCTCCTGCGTGAGTTCCACCCACATGCCCTGCATGGCCCGTTGCCCGCACACGCAGAACACCTGCTCGAAGAGCTGCTGCTTGTTTCGGAAGTAGTAGTGGAGCAGGGCCTTGTTGATGCGGCCTCATCGGCCACTTCCTGCATGCGCGTACCCACCATGCCCTTGCGCAGGAACACGCTGCGGGCGGCGTCCAGGATGCGTTCCTCGGTGGAAATTTCCGTGGCCATTAGGGAGCGGGGCTGCAAGTTTAACCATTTGGTTAATGTGGTGGGGGTTGAAGGGGTTGGGGGTTGAAGGGGGTTGAGGGTTGTCGGGGGTTGAGGGTTGACAACGCTTGGGGGTTGGTGAGGTTGGGGGTTGGTGAGGTTGCGGGTTGGTGAGGTTGCGGGTTGCACAGACCTTGAAGGCACTGTCAACCTACAACCCACGACCTACTTCTGCGAAGCAGTCCTTCAACCCCCAACCGGCCATAAGCACAAGTGAACTACCTCAACCACTCCACCTCCACCCTCCTTTCGTCGGGGTTGCGGCCCATGCTGCGCATCTATGATTTCGAGAGCCAATAGAGGCAGTTCCGCTAATTCACTGATCCCCGGCGGATCTCAAGGCTGTATATTCCAGATGGAATTTCGTTTGGAAAAATTGCTTTGGCCCTTACCTTCAACACTCCAAACCCAGACCAATGAGCACTCAGGCACGCAGGCACGCAGGTAGGAGTCGGTTCCACCAGTTTATTCCTCTGGACAGCCCAACAGGACAACTTCATGCTTTCCTGTGTGCAGCTCTTCTTCTTCTGAGCCCAATGCTGGCGGCTCAGAATTACATCAATAAGAAATGGGTGCAGAGCACCGGACAGCCAGACAACCTGAATTGGACAGCAAGCACATTGGATGTATACCACGATTTGATAGTTGTTGGAAATACCCAAACTGCCCCTGGCGTTTCCGCGGTGTTGGTGACGAAATACGATGCCTTAGGCGATGAGCTTTGGCAACGCACTTATTCTGGCACTGCCGGAGCCAACAACCATGGAGTGGCGGTCGTCACCAATGCTAGCGGCGAAGTCTTCGTAGCTGCCACGCTAAGCAATTCCGGCACGGACCTGGACCTTGCCGTGCTGAAGTACGATCTGGGCGGCACACTGGCTTGGGTCGCACAATGGAACGGCCCCTCGAATCTCGCCGATGTTCCAGCTGCTTTGGCCTTGGATAGCGCAGGTAACATCTTTATCTGTGGTGCTTCCTTCACGGATCCCATCTACGCCGACTTTGCGCTTGTGAAAATAAGTCCGGCCGGCACCGTGCTTTGGTCGAAGACCTATGACCATGCCGGCCTGCTGGATGCGGCCGTGGCTGTCGAAATAGACCCCGATGGTCATGCCGTGGTATTAGGGATATCCGCACCCAACAACATGTCGTGGGACATTGCTGCGTTGCGTTATGATGGCGCAAATGGCGACGGGCTGGATACCATTCGTGTGGAACAACCTGCATGGGGACTGCAGGATGCCAAGGCCATGCATATGGATGAGGCTGGGAACATCTATGTAACCGGTTCTTTCCAAAACGGCACGGACAAGAACGTGCAAACCCTGAAACTCGGTGCTGGCTTTGGAATGGCCTGGCTGGTGGACCATGACGAGGCCGGTTTCGATGACGAAGGCCTGGCGCTTGCCGTGGATGATTCCGGCTATGTGTATGTCTGTGGCGCTGCTGGCAACGGTAACGGCGGTACTGATTTCCTGACCCTGAAGTACGACCCCGAAGGCGAACTCGTTTGGAAACGCATCTTCGCACCAAAGGGTGGACCATGGCCTTGCAAAGCGAGCAAATTAGCCATCTCCGGAGGCCAGATCGTGGTCACCGGAACGGTGAACAACGACAGCAAGATGAATTTTGCCACGGTGGTGTATGAACCCGATGGCACCTTGGGTTGGTCGGTACTGCACCATCAAGGCTATGGTGATGACCAGGCCTTGATGCTGGCCACCAAGACCTTCGGGGTCGTCTACGTGAGCGGCATCAGCGAAACGCCCAATGGACCGGTATACACCACCGTGAAGTATGACGTGTTCCACAAAGAGAACGAGGCCGTGACCGATACCTCAGGCCACCCCCTGTACCTCGATCAGGAAGTGATGGTGAAATTCCGCCACCACCTGCTGGACACCAGTATTGTGGACAACAAGGACTGGCAGCACGGAACCTTGGCCGAATTGGTTCCGGACAGTGTCGCTGCAGCCATGGAGATAAAACTTGGTCTCGCACAAGGCATGGCCAGCCGGATCAAGGTAGTGAAGGTGTTCCGGCGTTGGACCCGCGCGGACAGCATCTCCATCAGTCGCTTGGGGGAGGAAGTAAGGCTTCCAAAATTCTGGAGTGTGTTCGTTCTCGATGGGGTTGGCATGGACCCGAGAGTGGCAAGTGATAGCTTGAGTTCGCTATGGGAATATGTCGCATATGCACACCCAAATTTCACCTACAAATTCTTCTCAAATGATCCTGTGTACGCAGAAGGTTGGCAAAGCAATCTTTCGCCGACAACCAGTTTTTCGGATGCGCATATCAACGTTGATGGTGCCTGGGCGATCCAAACCGGTCAACCCTTCATTAAGGTAGGCATAGTAGACACACCAGTAGACTGGGGCCATGAGGATTTTACATTCTTGGGTTCTACGAAGATCCGCAGTGGAAGTGACTACCGGATACCATTTGGGAACTTTGACCCGACACTATCCCCGTATCCATACGGTAGTACCGGATATCATGGGACAGCGTGTGCGAGTATCCTGGGATCACTGCGGAATAACGAATTAGGAGTATCTGGTATTGCTGGCGGCGACGTATCAACATCCAATTCAGGGACGTCTGTAATCCCATTGATTGTTGGCACTTACTGGAATAACTTCCTATCACTGGAACAAGCTGCCCCTGCCATCGTCGAGGGTTCATCAGACATAAGCACAGGTAATGGTTTCGGATGCCACGTTCTGAATGTCAGCTGGGGCTCCACAGGTTCATCCGGTCAACAAGATTATCCTTTGGCATTGGTCAATGCTGTCCTCACTGCGAATAGGAACGGATGTTCGATCTCCGCTGCGCATGGCAACTACGGCACAGGAACGGTCAACAACCCTTTCCCTCTAGCAAACTTCCGAACATACCCTTCGGCTTTAGCCGAGCACCCGGACAATGAATCCGGGCTTGTTGGTGACCAAGTCATACTAAGTATCGGTGCAACTGGATCGGACGGCACATATTTATACTATTTCTCGAACAACACAGATGAATATCAGATAAACTCTTGCTTTGGCTTTGGACTTGACCTGGTTGCACCGGGCAGTAGTGACGTAGTTTTTTCCGCCCTAAGCGGTGAGGGTCCGCCGTTGAATTGTACCGACCTGCCTTGGGAAGTTTTTGGATTTCCATCCCCCCTGTACTCGTGTTTTCAAGGCACATCATCGGCAGCTCCACATGTGGCAGGGGTGGCTGCCCTGATGCATGCTGAGCATAGTGTAATTAATGGGGCACCGAACGGTTTAGCTCCAGAAGACATAGAGCATGTCTTACAGCTAAGTGCCAAGGACATTTTCGACTTGGACACACAGTCGCCACCCTATGAGGACTACAGCATTGGTTACGACAACTACCACGGGCACGGGCGTTTGGATGCTTCTGCGGCGCTGACGCTTGTAAGTACCCCACATTGTGTAGTCCACTCCGGAGAATCCGACGCGACCGCCTACCAACAATTCCCCGCTGAGACTATAACCATTCCTGAAAGAAATCTTCTCCAACTCCCTGCTGGGGAATACAATGCCTATCGCGTAGAGGTCACGCATACCTATGTTGACGAGTTTCCCATGGATGCTGAAATTATCTCGCCGAATGGGGCTTGGGGTCGAGAAAGTTCCACATTTGGCACCCACGGTCTTGCTACCACAGTGAATAATCGCACATGGGCGACCTACGATTTCACGATCATCGGTAACGTCGCAAATGTCATCGCAACCACGAACACGTGGTACGTTCAAACAAGGACAGACAACAGCTTGACGGTGAATGCGTGGTACCCGGCACCTCCAACTGAACTGAGAACCGCTTATTCCTTATTGGTTGTCAATGGGGACTGCTGGGGACCCAGCACAGTTCATGTCGATGAGGCTGAGGCATTGAACCCATTGGTCGTATATCCCAATCCTGCATACGACCTCCTTCACGTTGTGACGAATGATCTTGCCGGAGGTACTTGGTCTGTGGATATCGTTGATCCACTAGGTCGGATCATCAGCTCACACGCTGTCAACGGATCATCCCTACGCACCTTCCAACTACCGATCGGTTCTCTGGCCAGAGGCACCTATTTCCTCCGCTTGTCCGGTTCTGGAAGATCATTGTCGACCCGTTTCATCAAACAGTAAACTGCGATGAAAAACCTGACCCTTGCATGCTCACTCATATGCTTCCTTTCAATTAAAGCTCAGGATGCTCCGACCATTCAGTGGCAACGCAACTTGGGAGGAAGCGCAAGTGATGCAGCATATTCCGTTGCAACAACTTTCGACGGTGGTTACATTGTTGCTGGTCGCACGGACTCCAATGATGGTGACGTATCGGGAGCACACGGCCAGCGCGATATCTGGGTGGTCAAACTCAGGGCGGACGGCACCTTGGAGTGGCAACGTTGTTATGGTGGATCCTGGGCAGAAGAATACATAGCAGTGATCCATGTTACCGCCGATAACAGGTACATACTTGCAGGTACTACGTCATCATTTGATGGAGACATTGATTGTTCGGATCCACAAGCACCTCGGTGCTGGGTTGCACAACTCGATCCTTTCGGCGAGATCGAATGGCAGCGGTGTTTGGGAGGGAGTGACTTGGATTTCGTTGATGCCATCGCAGAAGACCAAGATGGATATATGGTTTGTGGCACTACAACATCTACGGATGGTATTGGAAACGGCAATAATGGCAGCCAAGATCTTTTCGTATCAAAACTCGATCTGGAAGGCAATATTCAATGGAGTAAGTGTTTTGGTGGAAGCGGAACTGATATCGCCAGGAGTATTACGAAGTTGTCCGACGGAACCTTCGTAATAACAGGGCAAACACGATCGAACGACGGGGACTTGACCGATGTCAATCCCTACTTTGTAAGTCCACTTACCAGCACCGTTGGTTGGATCTTCAAGATCAACAGTCTTGGTGATCTTATTTGGCAACGCTGTATCGGAGGTTATGGGAATGATTTCACGCATTTCTCGCAAGAGTCTCCTGACGGAACGGTCTGGATAGTGGGATCCACCCGATCCAACGATGGTGATGTAGAAGGGAATCAAGGTGAGGAAGATGCTTGGATAGCAGAATTATCAGCGGACGGCCAATTGCTGAGAAATCGATGTTTTGGCGGTGCAGGATCAGATCGATTCCGCTCACTCCAAATCTTGCCACAAGGGAGTATGATAGTCGCAGGCTACACCAATTCACAGACCGGGGATGTAACCGACCCGATAGGAAGCACGGATGTATGGCTTGTTCATTTGTCCACGGACATGGAAATTTTGTGGCAGGGTTCATATGGTGGCACATCAATGGACATCAGTGAGAGTATGATCCAGTCACCTGATGGTGGCGTAGTACTCGTTGGCGAAAGCAACTCCATTGATGGGGATCTCACCAACAACAACGGTATGTCAGATGTCTGGGTAGTGAAGCTCGCTCCTTGGGATGACACGCACGTATCTGCGGTCTATGGCCGCTCTCTTTTGCAGGTATACCCCAACCCGGCCAACGACCTGCTCACGCTTAGAGTCGATGAATTGATCGGCACTGACTGGGAATTGACCATAAAGGATGCGACCGGACGTACGGTATATGTCGGTCCTTGGACCACTCAGCGGGTACATACATTCTCTGTGTTGCAGTGGGAAGCGGGTTTGTATAGTGTGCTACTGCGCAGGGGTGATGTTCTCCATACGCGGCGCTTCGTGATCGCGCGCTGACCTTGCCCCCTACCTCAACCACTCCACCTCCACCCTCCTTTCGTCGGGGTTGCGGCCCATGCTGCGGCTGTCGCCGTAGTGGTTCACCAGCAGGCGTTCGGCGGCGATGCCGCGTTGCATGAGGTAGTTGCGCACGGCGGTGGCGCGCTGCTCGCTGAGGCGCAGGTTCACGGTGGGGTCGCCGCTGCGATCGGTGTAGCCGGTAATGAGCACACGCTCCTGTGGCGACCGGGCCAGTTGCTCAAAGACCTCGTTCAGCAGCACGCGGTACTCGGCATCGAGGCTCACGGAGTTGCGGGCGAAACGCACGGTGATGTTGCGGCCCACCAGGGTGCTGAGGTTGGCGGACGGGTTGTCGGTGGGCATACTCGCCTGTGAGCGCACCTCGCGCACTTCCAGCTCCAGGCCGGTGATGCGGTCGTCCATATCGTCCAGGCGGTCGCGCAGGTTCCACAGTTCCTTGCGCTGGTCCAACTGGTCGATCCGTTCGTTGATGCGGTCCAGTTCCTCCTTCAACCAGCGGTCGCGTTTGCGCACCTTCAGGTCGCTGGCGGCAGCGATGGGCTTGCCCTGTTCCGCCATGGACTTCAACAGGCGTTCGCCCAGCACGGGGTCCACGCCGCCGTTGCCACTATCGGCAAGTTGCAGGTCCAGCGCACAGAGGAAGTTGTCCTCGTCGAACACGGTGCCGCAGGTGCTGTTGATCTGCACCTGCGTGCCGATGGGGCCGATCTTCGGACCGATCACCACCACGTTGGCCAGCGGCAGCAGGTCGGCGCGCACCTGGCGTTCCAGTTCATCACGTTGGATGCGCACGTAACGGTAGAGTGCGAGGTACTTGTCCTGTCCGGCACCGTCGATACCGGTTCGGGTGGCGCCCCATTGGATCTTCACCAGGCGCTCCAATTGCTCACGCGTGGCGGGCGACAGACCCACGAAGGCATCGGGCACGCCCAGGTCGTCGGCGGCGGCCAGCACCAAGGCGTTCATTTCCTGGACCAGGCTGCTCACCGGCAGGTCGCTGGCCACTCCTTCCTTGGTGAAGCGCAGATGGCCGTCGAGGTAGGCGATGAGCCCGGCCTCCACCACGCGGTCCAGCATCAGGCGCAAGCCATTGTCGGGTTCCCCGGCCTGCTGCACCTGGAACACAGCAAGACCTTGTGGTACACCGCGCCAGATGGCCTGGAAGACCTGCACCGGCGCTTCGCCGTCCGTGCGCATGCCGTGCAGCACGATGTTGTTGCCTTCCCACGCGGCGCCGAGTTCCAAGCGCGGCTGCGCCTGGGCGGCATGGAGCAGCGCGGCAGCGGCGGCCACCAGCAACGAGCGCATGAAGGACTGCGTTCCCACGGATGCAAACCTACTGGGGAACGAAGCCGAAGTGCGGGCAGTGGAACGAGCGTTCATCAGCGCCTTTATCAACAGCTGCCGTCCTGTTGGAGCAGTCCGGCGGCTTGCTGGCGTTCGCGCACCCAGCGGCAGGCCTCATCGCGCCAGGCGAAGACCCGGAATGGAAAGGCCGGGCGCTGCACGCGCTTGAAGACCTCGCCCTGCAGGCGGCAATCGAGGTCGAGCGTGAAGAAGGCGACCGGATGGCCTTGGGCACCGCAAGCGCGGAGGAGGAGCGCACGGGCCTCCTCGGCGAACTGCACGTTCTCGCGGCATTCCATCAGAACGGGCGCCCTGCCGCTGCCATCGAGCGCGGCCACCAGACGGATCAGCTCCTTCATGTGCGCCAATTCCAAGCGACGCCCGGCGGTGATGGTAAGGTGCAGCACGCCCTCACTGCGCCACAGCTCGAAGGGCGGCTCGAAGACCGGCTTATCCCATTGCAGCATGCCGCAACCTACCACCGCCGACAGGCCCTTTGGACGGCCGGTGGCAGCAGATCATCAACAGGGAGATCAACGATCGGCGGGGGCCAGCACCTCGCCCACCACGGTGCCGGTGCAGGCATCGGGCAGGGCCATGCCCACAATGGTGCAAACGGTGGGTGCAATGTCGGTAATGGCAGTGCGTCGGGTCACTTCGCCTTGGCGCACCCCTTTCCCGAAGAAGATCACGGGGATGTGGGTGTCGTAGGTCCATGGCGACCCGTGTTCGGTGCCTTTGCGTGCCATTCCCGGCCAGGCGGGCAGGTATCCGGGCCGCAAGAGGAAGCAGACATCACCGCTGCGCTGCTGCATGAAACCGCGTTGTACCATGACTGCCCTGTCGGAGGCCTGTGCGGTGCCCACCAGTTCCGCAGCCGTGAAAACCTCGGCGATACCGGGGAAGCCGCGCACCACATCTGCGGCTGCAGCCTGCACCACGGTGCGGTCCATCTTGCGGGCTGTCAGGAGCGAGTCGTTCAGGTAGAGTTGATCCTTCACGCGCCGGCGGATCCACTTGCCATCGCCGAAGCGGGCGGACAAGGCACTTTCCACAGCGGCCATCAGATCGCTCATCTCCACATAGCCGGCGCTTCCCTTCAAGTCCTTGAGGTATTCCGGCACATCAACGGCAGCGTGATCGGCGGTGAGGAAGAGGGTGTAACGGTCCGCTCCCACCCGCTTGTCGAGTTCCTTCAGAAGGCGCTCCAACTCGCGGTCCAAGCGCAGGTACATGTCCTCGATCTCCAAGGCCCGGATGCCCATCGTATGGCCCAGTTCATCGGTGGCACTATAGCTCACGGCCAACAGGTCGGTAATGGCATCGCGCCCCATCTGCTCACCATCCAAGGCGGCCAAGGCCAGTTCGGTGGTGATGGCGAGCGCAGCGGGCAGGTTCTTGATGAGCCACGGGCTGTTGTTGCTTGCGGCGTAGGCCTCCTTGATATTCAGCGGAAGTGTTGGTTCGGTCGCTCCAGGTAGTGCATGCTCATAGGGGTTCAGGTCGGGAAGAACCTGGTGGTAGCGCTCACGCGGCAACAGCAGATCCCAGGTACCGTTGAGTTCCTTGGCGACCAGCCCGCGTGCATTGAAGTCGCGCAACCACTGGGGCAATGCGTTGCCATACCAGGTGCTGGTGGCAAAGCTTCCCTTGGCATCCTCAAAGTACCAGTAGGCCGCATCGCCGGTGCGGCCCATGGGAAGGATGGCCCCACGGTCCTTGAAGGAGACGCCCACGGTCTTGGACCGGCCATCGAAGCGGCGTTCCAATTCATCGGCAATGGTGCTGCTCAGCAGGTTGAGGGGTGAACGCTGGCTGCGCGGTCCATCCACCTCCACGCCCTGCACGTTGTTGTCCTGCACGCAATTCACCATCAGCCCAGTGGTGCGGTCGAACATGTCGTTGAGGATCACGCCATGATCACGCGGGGTGGTGCCGGTGTAGATGCTGGCATGGCCGGGGCCGGTATGGGTGGGTGCGTAGTTGTAGTGTGCGTCACGCTGAAAAGAGCCATCGCGCAGCAGGCGCTTGAAGCCACCTTCGCCGAAGTTGTCCCAGTAGCGGTAGATGTAGTCGGTGCGCATCTGGTCCACCACCACGCCCACCACCAGGCGCGGGGGCTCCTGCCAGGTAGGTGCGGAATGCTGCGCCAGAGCGATCAAGGGTGCGCAGAACAGGGCAATAAAAAAGCTGCATGTGGCAATGGGGATGAGGCGTTGCATGGGCATCCGGGTCGGTAAACGTGAAACGTGCGCAAGGCAGGAGAGGCAACAGGCGCTGCGCGTTGCAGTGGAGCGTGCCTGGGGATCCATCATACCTCCCTTGCACCCTGCACGGCATAGCGCTTTGCAAGGTGGCGAAAGATCAGGAGCATGCATGAACCCACCGTTAAGCCATAGAGTCCTCCCGCGAGCACATCGCCGGGGTAGTGTACCCCGAGGTAGATGCGGCTGTATGCGATGGCAGCTGCCCAGAGCAGCAGGGCGGGCGTTGCCCAGCGCGCAACACCGGCCAATGCACCGGCCATGAAGGCGGCGATGGCGAAGTGGTTGCTGGCATGCGAGGAAACGAATCCGAAGCGGCCGCCGCAATGCTCGTTCACCAGGTGCACCAGTCCTTGCAGCTCGGGTTGGTGGCAGGGCCGCAGGCGTTGCACGGTCTCCTTGAAGAGCAGCACGGAACCCTTGTCGCTGAAGAGGATCATGAGCGCGATCACCGGCACGGCCAGGGCAAGGCCCTTCCAGCCGAAGCGGCGTTGCAGCAGGTACAGGAAGAAGAGGTAGAGCGGCACCCAGAAGAGCATCTCGCTCATGGCCCACATCACGTGGTCCGCCCAGGGAGCATGCAGCCCGTTGATCGCCAGAAAGGCGCTGCGATCCAGCTCCGCGAGTTGCTCCAGCAGGCTCATACCGTCCATTCCGGGAAGGAGGTGCGTTCCGTGGGCGCGGCGTGCAGCTTCCTCCACAAGGCATCCTTCAGCGCATTCAGCCCCAGCCCGCTCACACTGCTGATCATCACGTGCTCCACATCCTTCGGAAGCTCCTTGGCCAGTTGGGCCATCAGCTCCTCGTCCAGCATGTCGCACTTGGTAACGGCCAGCAGGCGATCCTTGTCCAGCAGTTCCGGGCTGTATTCCTTCAATTCGTTCAGCAGCACGAGGTAATCGTGCTTGATGTACTTGCTATCGGCGGGCACCATGAAGAGCAGCACGCTGTTGCGCTCGATGTGGCGGAGGAAACGCAGGCCGAGGCCCTTGCCCTCGTGCGCCCCTTCGATGATGCCTGGTATGTCGGCCATCACGAAGCTCTTGTGGTCGCGGTAGGAGACGATGCCCAGGTTGGGCGTGAGCGTGGTGAAGGCGTAGTCGGCCACCTTGGGTTTGGCGGCGGTGATGGCGGCCAGCAGCGTGCT
The DNA here is from genome assembly GCA_019638115.1 of Flavobacteriales bacterium. Lineage (GTDB taxonomy): Bacteria > Bacteroidota > Bacteroidia > Flavobacteriales_F > PHOS-HE28 > PHOS-HE28. The sequence continues at coordinate 618,698 of JAHBUK010000004.1, forward strand.
CTTGCCCGCGTTGGGGAAGCCCACCAGGCCCACATCGGCCAGCACCTTCAGCTCCATCACCACCCACTTCTCAATGCCGGGCTCGCCGGGTTGTGCGTAGCGTGGGGTCTGGTTGGTGGCCGTCTTGAAATGCTGGTTGCCCAGGCCGCCGCGCCCACCGGGGAAGAGGATGTGCTCCTCGCCGTCCTTGGTCACTTCGCAGAGCATTTCGCCGGTCTCGGCATCCTTCACCACGGTACCCAGCGGTACCTCGATGATCTGGTCCTTGCCGGCCGCGCCGCTGCTCTGGTTGCTGCTGCCCACCTGGCCGTCCTCGGCGATCACGTGCTTGGTGTAGCGCAGGTGCAGCAGGGTCCACAGCTGGCCGTTGCCGCGCAGGATCACGTGCCCGCCGCGCCCGCCGTCGCCGCCATCGGGACCGCCCTTGGGCATGTACTTCTCGCGGCGGAGGTGGCTGCTCCCCTTCCCCCCTTTACCGGAGCGGCACTCGATGCGGATGTGGTCGATGAAGTTCATGGGGTCGTGGGGGTCATCTGCTCATGTGGCCATGTGCTCATGTCCGATCCGATCCGTATGTACAACTCCGAGCGCATATCCTCATCTACATGGTGTGTGTGAATGAACTGGCACGAAGCGATCGGAGCATTGAGGTCATTCGTTCCGCAAAACGGTAGGAAGTGCGGCATTCATGAGCACATGTTCACATGAGCATATGGGCACATGCTCTTTTTCACCCGATCGCCTCCACCAACCTCCCCGTGATCTCCTCCAGGCTGCCCACGCCGTTGATGGCCTTGAACTTGCCTTGGGCGCTGTAGTAGTCCTTCAGCGGAGCGGTCTTGGTGGTGTATTCCCGGATGCGGTTGCGGATGATGGACTCGTCCTGGTCGTCGCTGCGGCCGCTGGTGGCACCGCGTCCGAGCAGGCGCTTGATCAGTTCCTCCTCGGGCACCTCCAACGCGAGCATGGCGGTGATGGGTTCGCTCTTGGCATCGAGCATTTCATCCAGCGTTTCGGCCTGTGCCTTGGTGCGCGGGAAGCCGTCGAAGATGAAGCCCTTGGCATCGAGGTGGGCCTCCATCTTGTTGCGGATCATGCCGATCACCACGGCATCGGGCACCAGTTGTCCGGCGTCCATCAGTTCCTTGGCCTGCAGGCCCAGTTGCGACTCGGCCTTGATCTCTGCGCGGAGCAGATCGCCGGTGCTGAGGTGTACGAGTCCGTAGCGCTCGATGAGGAAGTTGCTCTGTGTGCCCTTGCCCGCACCGGGGGGGCCGAAGAGTACGATGTTCAGTTTGCTCATGGTGGGAAAGATCCATGGCGCTCCAGCTTCCGGCACCAAGGTCCGGAGCAGGGACGCGCCTGCGAAGGCGCAAGTTTACGCACTCTGCCATGGACGGGGGCTGGGGGTGTGTTCGACCGAGACATGGCGCTGTCTCAAAACCAATGATCTACGGGATCACCGAGTTCCACGGCTGTATATTCCAGTTGGAATTTCGTTTGGAAAAATTGCTTTGGCCCTTACCTTCAACACTCCAAACCCAGTCCAATGAGCACTCAGGCACTCAGGCACTCAGGTAGGAGTCGGTTCCACCAGTTTATTCTTCTGGACAGCCCAACAGGACAAATTCATGCCTTCCTGTGTGCAGCTCTTCTTCTACTGAGCCCAATGCTGGCGGCTCAGAATTACATCAATAAGAAATGGGTGCAGAGCACCGGACAGCCAGACAACCTGAATTGGACAGCAAGCACATTGGATGTATACCACGATCTGATAGTTGTTGGAAATACCCAGACTACCCCTGGCGTTTCCGCGGTGTTGGTTACGAAATACGATGCCTTAGGCGATGAGCTTTGGCAACGCACTTATTCTGGCACTGCCGGAGCCAACAACCATGGAGTGGCGGTCGTCACCAATGCCAGCGGCGATGTCTTCGTAGCTGCCACGCTAAGCAATTCCGGCACGGACCTGGACCTAGCCGTGCTGAAGTACGACCTGGGCGGCACACTGGCTTGGGTCGCACAATGGAACGGCCCCTCGAACCTCGCCGATGTTCCAGCTGCTTTGGCCTTGGATAGTGTAGGTAACATCTTCATCTGCGGTGCTTCCTTCACGGATCCCATCTACGCCGACTATGCGCTCGTGAAGATAAGTCCGGGCGGCACCGTGCTGTGGTCGAAGACCTATGACCATGCAGGTCTACTGGATGCGGCCGTGGCTGTCGAAATAGACCCTGATGGTCATCCCGTGGTGATGGGTATTTCGGCACCCAACAACCTGGCGTGGGACCTTGCTGCTTTGCGTTATGATGGTGCAAGTGGCGACGGGCTGGATACCATTCGTGTGGCACAGCCCACATGGGGTCTGCAGGATGCCAAGGCCATGCATATGGATGAGGCCGGGAACATATACGTAACCGGTTCTTTCCACAACGGCACGGACAAGAATGTGCAAACCCTGAAACTCGGTGCTGGCTTTGGAATGGCCTGGCTGGTTGACCATGACGAGGCCGGTTTCGATGACGAAGGCCTGGCGCTTGCCGTGGATGATTCCGGCTACGTGTATGTCTGTGGTGCTGCTGGCAACGGGAACGGTGGCACTGACTTCCTGACCCTGAAGTACGCCCCCGAAGGTGAACTCGTTTGGAAACGCATTTTCGCGCCCAAAGGTGGACCATGGCCTTGCAAAGCGAGCAAATTGGCCATCTCCGGCGGCCAGGTAGTGGTCACCGGCACGGTGAACAACAACAGCAAAATGAACTTTGCCACGGTGGTGTATGAACCCGATGGCACCTTGGGCTGGTCGGTACTGCATCACGAAGGCTATGGTGACGACCAGGCCTTGATGCTGGCCACCAAGACCTTCGGCGTGGTCTACGTGAGCGGCATCAGCGAAACGCCCAATGGACCGGTGTACACCACTGTGAAGTATGACGTGTTCCACAAAGAGAACGAGGCCGTAACCGATACCTCAGGCCAACCCCTGTACCTCGATCAGGAAGTGATGGTGAAATTCCGCCACCACTTGCTGGACACCAGCATTGTGGACAACAAGGACTGGCAGCACGGAACCTTGGCCGAATTGGTGCCCGACAGTGTCTCCGCAGCCATTGAGAACAAACTCGGTCTTGCACAAGGTATGGCCAGCCGAATCAAGGTAGTGAAGGTATTCCGGCGTTGGACCCGCGCGGACAGCACCTCCATCAGTCGCTTGGGGGAGGAAGTAAGGCTTCCAAAATTCTGGAGTGTGTTCGTTCTCGATGGGGTTGGCATGGACCCGAGAGCGGCAAGCGATAGCTTGAGTACACTATGGGAATACATCAGCTATGCACACCCCAACTCGCTCTTCCAGTTCTTTTCCAACGACCCGATCTATGATGAAGGCTGGCAAAGCAGCCTTTCACCTACCGATACATTCCCAAACGCCCACATCAACATCGAACCCGCTTGGGCCATCCAGACCGGGCAACCATTCATCAAAGTGGGTATTGTGGATACTCCAATAAAATGGGACCATGAGGACTTTGTGCATGACGGGCAGACGAAAATCCTTTCAGGGAGAGACTATTATCAACAGGCAGGAGATATTAACACAAGTCTACCTTACCCATATGGCAGCGAGGGATACCACGGCACAGCATGCGCAAGCATAGTCAGTGCTCTGCGCAACAACAGCAAGGGGGTTGCCGGCATCGCCGGGGGTGATGTGGAAGGCACAGGCAATACCGGCACCGCGCTCGTTCCCTTGGTCGTGGGTGCGTTCATCACGCAGTACATTGGAGTAGAGCAAGCTGCGCCAGCGATCTTGGAAGGATCGACCGAGATATCGGCAACAGGCAATGGCTTCGGATGCCATGTGCTGAATATAAGTTGGGGTTCGACAGGTGCCTCCAACCAACAAGATTACCCGTTAACATTGGTCAACGCGATACTGACAGCTAATAGGAATGGCTGTTCCATCACGGCCGCTCATGGCAACTACGGTTTGGGAAGTGCGAACAACCCTATTCCACCAAGTAACTTCCGCACCTATCCCTCCGCATTAGCAGAGTTTCCCGACAATGAGTCAGGACTTGTTGGAGATCAGGTTATACTCAGTGTTGGTGCAACTGGTTCCGATGGCACGCACTTGTATTTCTCATCTAATAACACCGATGGGTACTCGATCAATTCATGCTACGGATTTGGCATGGACCTATGTGCACCAGGGAGCAGCAGCAACGTTTATACCGTGCTCGGTGGCTTGGAGCCAGGCCTCAACTGCCAGGACCTGCCGTGGGAAACGTTCGGGTTCCCCCAATTAATCTACAGTTGCTTTCAGGGCACCTCGTCCGCCGCACCACATGCGGCCGGTGTTGCAGCCCTCATGATGGCCGAACACAGTGTGATCAACGGTGCCCCCAACGGCTTGGCACCAGAGGATGTGGAGCATATCCTGCAACGTAGCGCAACGGACATCTTCAATCTGGTGACCGAATGGCCTCCATACGAAGATTACCATGTGGGCTATGATGCCTACCATGGGCACGGCCGCTTGGATGCAGGGGCCGCGCTGGCGCTGGTGAGCGAGCCGTACTGCATCGTCCATTCTGGCGCACCGGTCTCCACCAATTCTCAACAGTTCTCCCCGGAAGTGATCACCGTTCCCTTTCCGAATCTTCTTGATCTCCCAACGGGTGAATACAACGCGTACCGTGTGGAGGTCACACATAGCTATTTTGACGAGTTCATCTCCACAGCAGAGATCATTGAGGATGGCAGCGGAGCATGGGGGCGAGAGAGTTCCACCATGGGCACCCACGATGTGGCAGGGACCGTGAACGGCCGCACTTGGGCAGCATACGACTTCGACATCAATGGCAATACGGCTGCCGTGACCGCCACCACGAACACTTGGTTCATCCAGAACAGCACGGATAACAGCATGGTGGTGAATGCCTGGCATCCGGCCCCGCCCGGCGACCTGCGCACCGCCTATTCCCTGCTCGTGTTGAACGGAGAGTGCTGGGGACCGAGCACGGTGGGCCTTGATGAGGTCATATCGGAGCATGGCATCACGGTTTATCCCAACCCAGCAAACGACCTGCTCACCGTAGACCTGGGTGAATTGCCCGGAATAGGCTGGGAAATGAGGATCATCGATGCCCTGGGTCGCACCGTCGCCTTCGAAGTGGTGGGACAACAGGCTACCCTGCGCATGCCCGTGGCCCACTTGCGCACCGGCGCCTATTGCGTGCTTTTGTATCGCAATGAAGAGGTCCACGCCCGTCGCTTCATCAAACTGCACTGACCATGAAGAAGCATTTGCCCCAGGCCATTGCGGGCCTGCTCATCGCCGTTGGTATCCCTTTCCAGCTAAGCGGTCAAACACCGCCGGCCATCGAATGGCAGCATAGCTATGGCGGCAGCATGTCCGATGCGGCGCATAGCATTTCACCCACCAGCGATGGTGGCTACATCCTCGCCGGGTACACTGATTCCAACGATGGTGATGTCACAGGACATCACGGCCTCAGGGACATTTGGGTGGTCAAGCTTCGATCCGACGGAACCCTGGAATGGCAGCGGTGCTTTGGCGGGACTTGGCAGGAGCAGAACATTGCCGTCATTTTCGAGACCTTGGATGGCGGTTATATTCTAGGTGGTACAACCTCCTCCTTCGACGGAGATGTGGATTGCCCCGATCCTCCAGCGTCACGAATCTGGGTAGCCAAGATCGACCCTGCTGGTCAATTGTCGTGGCAACGTTGTTTAGGGGGAGGTGGGTTTGACACCTTCGCTTCAATTGCATTTGGCCCTGATGGCTATGTGGTTTGTGGTCATACATCTTCCAACGACGGCGATGCCATATCAAATAATGGATCAGTGGATCTCCTCCTCGTGAAACTCGATCTTGGCGGGAACACGGTTTGGAGCAGATGCTATGGGGGTAGTCGTGCTGATGTTGGAAGACATGTAATATCGACCTTGGATGGAAACTATCTCATTGCAGCTCAAACACAGTCCAATGATGGTGATATAGCAGGGTTAAATACATATTATGTACTTCCTTCTCCTGGGATAACCGGATGGGTAGTTAAGGTCAATGATGAAGGTGATATCCTTTGGCAACGATGTATTGGCGGTTTTAGCAACGATTATCTATTCAGTGTCCGAGAAGCCTCTGATGGCTTTATTTGGGCCGCAGGATATACCAACTCAAATGATGGAGATGTGAATGGCAACCAAGGCGCTGGCGATGCATGGGTAGTTAAGTTGGATTCATCCGGAACGATCATAGACAATCGGTGTCTCGGGGGTGCTGGTGGTGATCGATTCAAGGATGTTCACGTACTTCCAACAGGAAATACTATCGCCATCGGTTATACGAATTCATCGGATGGTGATGTCACTGCCCCATTGGGGAATACGGATGTTTGGGCTGTGTGCTTATCCCCTGATCTGGAGATCCTTTGGCAACGGACCTTGGGCGGCAGTTTGGCAGATTTAGGAGAAGGTATCGCTCCCGCATCAGATGGCGGTGTAGTTGTCGCTGGGCTCAGCCTTTCCGCCGATGGCAACCTCACCAGCAATAATGGAGATGCCGACCTGTGGGTAGTGAAGCTTGCACCCTGGGACGACACGCAGGTATCGGAGTTTGATGGCGCTTCTCATTTGCAGGTATACCCCAACCCGGCCAAAGACCTGCTCACCATTGATCTTGGGGGCTACGAGCAGGTCGGTGAAGAGATTGAAGTATTTGATGCGGTTGGCCGTACCGTCATCGGTCCGCTGAAGGCCACCTCAGGTGTTGTACACGTATCCGTAGCCGGGCTCGATACGGGTAGCTACTCCGTGGTACTCCGTAGCGCTGCCGGAACACGCACACGCCGCTTCGTCAAACACTGATACTCCGCCCCTACCCCTCCACGATCTTGAAGATCCCCGGCAGGTTCCGGCCGAGGCCATCGTGGTCCAGGCCGCTGCCCACCACGAATGCGTTGGGGATGCGCAGGGCCACGTGGTCGATGGTGATGTCCTGCTTGTAGGCATCGGGCTTGAAGAGCAGGGTGGCGATGCTGATACTGGCCGGGTGCCGCTCGGCAAGGATGTCCATGATGTGGCGGATGGTGTGGCCGGTGTCCACGATATCCTCCAGCACCACCACGTGGCGGCCTTCGATCTTCTCGTTGAGGCCGATGAGCTGGCTTACGGTGCCCGTGCTGCGCGTGCCATGGTAGCTGGCCACCTTCACGAAGCTGATCTCGCATTCGATCGGCAGGCGCTTCAGCAGTTCGGCCGCGAAGAAGAAGGAGCCGTTGAGCACGCCCAGGAAGAGCGGGCGCTTGTCGGCATACTTGCGGGTGATGTCCTGGGCCACCTGTTGGATGGCGGCCTCCATTTCCGCAACGGGGATGAAGGGCTCGAATTCCTTGTCGTGCAGGCGTACGCGGCTCATGGGGCTTGGCCGCACGGCACACAGGGCCGCACGGGGAGCGCGAAGGTAACCGGCGGGTGAGAAGTGGGCAGGAGCATCAATGGGGATAAATGGGTGATAAGCAGCGCGCTCCAACACCACAGCGCTCCACTTAACCTTCCGCTCACCGATCCTCCCTACTTTCGGCACCATGCGTCGCAGCTTGTTATGCCTGGCCATTTGTGCCGCCACGCTGGTGCGGGCCGGTGGCGATCCGCTTACCGTTGGGGCCCGCTTTGCTGGCATGGGCGGCAGCGGCCTTATGCTGATCGACCTTTGGAGCGTGCGCCTGAACCCTGCCGGCCTGGCCGGGTTGGAAGCTCCCACGGCGGGGCTGTTCTACCAGCGCCACTTCCTGAGCGAAGAACTGGCGCACCAAGGACTGGCGGTGGCATTGCCGCTGGGCAAGGGAGTGCTTGGCGTGGCCGCCGATCGTTTCGGGTATAGCCTGTACAACGAGACCCGCAGCAGCCTCTCGTACGCCATGCCCTTTGGCGAAGGCCTGCGGGCGGCCGTGCAACTGAACCACCTGGGCGTGCGCCTGGGTGAGAATTACGGCAGCACCGGTGCCGTGGTGGCCGAACTGGGCGTGCAGGCACAGATCACCGATGCCCTGTGGTTGGGCGCGCACCTCTACAACCCCACCCGTGCAGCCTTGTTGCAGCGCACCGAAAGCGCAGTGCCCTTGGATGAACGCATCCCCACCCTGCTGCGCGCAGGGCTTGGCTACACATTCAGCAGCAAGTTGCTCATGACCCTCGAAGCCGAGAAGGACATCGACCGGCCGGAACGCTTCCGCGTAGGCATGGAATACCAGCCGAACAAGGTGCTCTTTCTGCGCACGGGTGTCAGCACCGGTCCGGTACAGTCGCACTTCGGGGTGGGCTTCCGCCTGGAGCAGTTCGACATCGACCTGGCGGTGGCCGTGCGCTCCCAGTTGGGTGCCACACCCATGCTGAACCTGAACTACCGTTTCAAATGAGGCAGCTCCTGCTGGTGCTGTGTCTGTTGCTGCCGGGCCTGCATGCCTGGGCGCAGGTGGACGGTGTGCCGAAGGACCTGATCGAACAACGCATCGAGGATGCCGTGGAGCAACTGGGCGATGATGCCGACATCGACCTCACCAACCTCTTCGAGTACCTCACCGATCGCTACCTGGACCCGATAAACCTGAACAACACCGACCACCAGGAGCTGAACAAACTGCTGCTGCTCTCCGATGTGCAGATCAGCAACCTCATCCAGCACATGCGCCGCAACGGCAAGCTGCTGAGCCTCTACGAACTGCAGACCATCAACGGTTGGGACGTGCGCACGATCGAGATGGTGCGCCCCTTCATCACCGTGCGCGAAAGCGGCAGCGGAAAGCCCACCCTGAAGAACATCCTGCAACGCTCCACCCACGAAGTGATCGTGCGCAGCTTCCTGAACATCGAGCAGCGCCGCGGCAACATGGACCGCAACAGCCTCTTCGGCAAGAACTACTACTACCCCAACGGCAACCCGCTCCCCAACTTCGACGACCCCGATGTGCTGGACAGCCTGCGCCGCGACAACCGCGTGTACCTCGGCAGCCCTTACAAGCTGTACACGCGCTATCGTTTCCGCTACAGGCAGAACGTGAGCTTCGGTATTACGGCCGAAAAGGACGAAGGCGAGGAGTTCTTCCGGGGAAGTCAGAAACAGGGCTTCGATTTCTACAGTGCGCACCTCTTCCTGCGCGAGTTCGGCCGCTTAAAGGCCCTGGCCATCGGCGATTACCAGGCACAGTTCGGGCAGGGCCTCACCTTCTGGAACGGCCTGGGCTTCGGCAGCAAGAGCAGTTTCACCATGAACGTGAAGCGCAACGGCATCGGCCTGGCGCCATACACCAGCGTGAACGAGAACCTCTTCATGCGCGGTCTGGCGGCCACCTACGAAGTGGCGCGCAACCTGGAATTCACCGGCTTCTATTCCAACAAGAACCTCGATGCCAACGTGACCTCTGTACCTGCGGGCAACGATACCCTGGACACCATCGAACCCGAGCTCATCTTCAGCAGTTTCCAGGAGGACGGTTTCCACCGCACCACACGCGAGGTGGAACGCAGCCGATCGATCAATGAACGGATCGTGGGGGGCCACTTGCGCTACAGCAGGCCCGCGTTCAGCGTGGGCGCCACGGCGGCGCATGTGGAATTCGGTGGGAGCCTGGCCCGCAACCTGCAACCCTACAACCAGTTCGAGTTCCAAGGGAAGCAGAACAGCACCTTGGGCGTGGACTGGAACGCCTTGTATCGCAACCTCACCTGGTTCGGCGAAGTAGCGCGCAGTGCAAACGGTGGAGTCTCCTTCAACTCCGGCATCCTGCTATCGCTGGATCCGCGCGTGAGCCT
>JAHBUK010000005.1 GCA_019638115.1 Flavobacteriales bacterium
AGGCGGTGTCCGTGCCTGTGTTCTGGAAGCGGATGGTGTAGTCGATCCATTCGTCCTCGTTGAGCTGCCATACTTCGGTGCTACCATTGCTGGTGTACGCCAGCTTGTCGTTGGGGTCGTAAGCTCCGGTGATGGTGCGCAGGTTGGTGGCTGTGTTGTTCGCGAGGTTGCCGTCGGTATTAGCGGTGCTCACGCTGGCCGTGGCCACCAGTTCGTAGCCCAATAGGCCCACATCGGGCGGAACTTGGAAGCGCACGGTGTAGTTGCGCTGCTGAAAGGCCGTGAGCTGTGCCTGGTTCCACGTGATGGTGTTGCCGCTTACGCTGCTGGGGTTGGGTGTCGCGGACACGTAGGTGATCGTGGGGTCGAAGGTGAAGGTGAGCGAAGCGGCACCGCTGGCGGCTGGGGTAAGGTTGCGCACCGTGATGCCGTAGTTGAACTGGAACCCCGGCCGGGCGGCACCGCTGGCGAGCATGGCCTGCACGTCCAAAGGCACCGAAGAAGTATCAGGAAGAGGCACCGTGGTGGTCTGCCCGCCGTTGATGGTGAACGGTATGGGGCCACCCGTACAATGCTCACCGAGCAGGTCGCTTTGTTGCTGCAACGTGTAGCTTCCCGTGGGCAGGGCCAGGGAGTACAGTCCCTGCGCATCGGTTACGGTGTACACCGGGCCGGGGAGTACTTCCACGATGCCACCGGGCACGTAGGGCTCGTTGGTCTGGCGCGTGCAGTTCAGATTGTAGTCCATGTAGGCTCTGCCGGTGACCAGGCCACAATCGGTGCCGAGGGCAGGAACGGTGAATTCCAATGAAGGCCCGCAATCCAACCGGTCGGGCGAGGTGATGCCCCAACTGTACGGGAGCACATAGGCCTCATAGGTGCCCGGCGCAAGACCGGTGATCATGCGCGAACCGCCGGAGCAACTCAGCGAGTATGAGCTGCAATTGTTCGGGTAGTAGTTGCCGCCGCTCACCTTCAGACGCACTTGCGCTTCATTGCAGGCTCCGTAATACAAGTCCATGATGCTGCCGAAGGCGAGCAGCACGGTACCGTTGGCCATGTTCGAGCAGCTTCCGGTAACGCTCAGCACCTCCAAGGGCAATTGCTCGCCCGGCCAGGGGATGGGTATGAAAGCGCTCATCGTTCCCGGGCAGCCCGAAGCATCCTCAAAGGGAATGCTCACGGACTCCCCGACCGGGCCCATGAAGTCGATCACCGGGCCGTAGGTACCGCATGCTCCCTGCATCATGTAAGGCACCGTGCTGCCACCGGCGTAGGTGAATGGGCCGTAGTGCGCGTAGTTCGACAGCATGGGTGATTCGAGGTTCGACTTCCCGAACATGGAACTGCCTGCGCAGTAGCCAAAGCCGTGGACGTCCAGCGGTAAAATGCTCCCCCAATCACCAAAGCTCGCAGTGCCGATCAGTTGCTCTTCCGCCGTGGCTTGGTCCAGGTTGGCGTCCGTTACCGTAACGGAGTAGGAACCGGGCGCCAGGTTCTCGATGGTCGGGGTGGTGGCTCCGGTGCTCCAGAGAAAGGTGTATGGGCCCTGCCCACCGGATGGATATGCGGTCAGGATGCCCTTGGATTGTCCGCAGAGGCATTCCGCCACCACCTCGATCCAGACATCCAAGGCTATCAAAGGAGTGGCTGACGCGAAGAGCGACGCCAACACAAGGGCACGGGCTGCATGCTTCATACTCATTGTTCAGTGCGTATGAAAGGGTGTGTGGTCTCGATGCCATCGGCTTGCACGCGGAGCATGTACATGCCTGAAGCCATGGACCCAATGTCGATCCGGTGGTCGTTGGAAACGATCGTTCCTCGGCTTATCCAGCGTCCATCCAGTGCCAGTATCGACCATGTTCCAGTTCTGCCAGCAGCATCCGGCCATACCAGCCTCAGGTGGTCGGTGGCCGGGTTCGGGAATAGCGAAGGTCCGCCCAAGCTGCGCTCCACCACCCCCGTACTCGTCGTAGCCACCAGCAAGCTCGGATCGGTGATCACCGGCGGATTAAAGTCGAAGTAGATGTTGGCGATGTTGATGATCTCATCGCCCGGTAGCAGCGGCAGATGCGGGCGGATGCGGAAGCCCACGAAGCCGTGGCTGCGCGGTTCGTTGATGTTGCTGTCCGGTAGCAGGATGTTGGGGAAGTAGAACTTCAGTGTTCCCGCATCGCGCAGTTCCCATGTGAAGTTGTGCGAAGCCGCTCCAATGATGATGCTGGCTGGATCAAGGTTCGGGGGCAGCGTGTCGGTGATCACCACGTTGAAGGCGGTGTCCGTACCCGTGTTCTGGAAGCGGATGGTGTAATCGATCCACTCATCCTCGTTGATCAGCCAGAGATCCGTGCTGCCCGAGCTCGTATAGGCCAGCTTGTCGTTGGGGTCGTAGGCGCCGGTGATGGTGCGCAGGTTGGTGGCGCTGTTGTTGGCGGGATTGCCATCGGTGTTGGCGGTGCTCACGCTGGCGTTGGCCACCAGTTCGTAGCCAAGCAGTCCAACATCGGGAGGTACTTCAAAGCGCACCTGGTAGCTCCGCTGCTGAAAGGCCGTAAGCTGTGATTGGTTCCACGTGATGGTGTTGCCGCTTACACTGCTTGGTGCGGGTGATGCCGATTGGTACTCCAGTACCGGGTCGAAGGTGAAGGTGACCGATGTGGCACCGCTGGCCGCTGGTGTCTGATTTCTGACGCTCATACTATAGATCAGTTCAAACCCGGGACGCGCTGTGCCGCTGTGCAAGGAGACATACACATCCAAAGGCACGGCCGATGTGTCGGGCAGGTTGACCGTGGTGGTCGAATTGGCAGATATGGTGAACGGTATGGGGCCACCTGTGCAGTGCTCAAGGAGCACCGTGCTTTGTTGCTCCAGCGTGTAGTTGCCCACCGGGAGCGCCACGGAGTACTGTCCTTGGGGGCCGGATGTGATATACACGGGTCCGGGTAAGATCTCCAGAATGCCGAAGGGTACATAGGGCTCGTTCGATTGCCGCGTGCAGTTCAGGTTGTAGTCCATGAATGCACGGCTGCTCAGAAGGCCGCAATCCAAACCCAGATCGGGTATGGTGAAGAAGTGATCATCGTAACACTCGGCGTTGTAGAGCCCTGAGGTGCGTTGGCGCATCCGGTAGTCGCCAGGTGGTAGGTTATCAATGAGCCGCGTACCAGCGCTGCTGCCGTACCATGCCATGCCAGGCAGCACATCACCACCCTGCCCTCCGAGACCGGTGAGTTCGTAGGTCACGTCCCTTCCGTACCCTTCCGCACTATGGGCGAACGTGGCCCTACCGGTGGGATAAGCGGAACAAGATCCCTCGATGTTCAGGAAGGCGATGGTGGGCCAGTCAATGGAAGGCTGTGCGATCGCAAAGTAGATGCCCGCACAGCCGTTGGCATCGGTGAATTCGATGGTGAACTCCTGGCCGGGGAAGTCTTGGATGGTGCCGTAGAACACCCCCGGCTCCACCTCGCTAAGTTCCTGGCCGTTGAAGTAGTAGGGCGGTGGCCCCATGTACGCACTGCTGGACCACTGATCGATGATCGCGAAATTGGAATACGGCCACACGTTCTCACAGTGTGCCCTGAATGGCAGATGCAGGTATGGCCATTCGTTGTAGACCGTACTTGTCAGGTCCACGGATGCGCTGGCTTCCTCCAGGTTGCCATCCGTAACGGTCACCGAATAGGTTCCGGTCTCCACGCCCCACAGTGTACTGGTCGTCTCTCCATTGGACCACAGGTAGGTGTAAGGCGGCACTCCTCCACCAATGTTGAGGCTGAGCGCACCGGTCGGATAGGAGCACAACGGCTGTTGTTCGATGTTGATGGACACCGAAAGCGCCATGGCACCGTTGACGACCATGAAGGGAAAGGCAAGAAGTAGGAGGCGCTGTTTGCTGGTCATGATAGTTGGTTCGATCAGTTCCTGATGATGCGTTCGACCAAACGCTGGCCGTTGTTGTCGAGCCATTCGATCAGGTATGCACCGGGCACAAGTGCGGCCAGGTCCAGTTCTGTGATAGGCCCATTGGCCAGCTGTTCCATCAGCAACCGGCCATCATAGGCCATTATGCGGAGCAGACCGCTGCCGGATCCTTCGCCGTTCAACCTTACCCAGAGCGTGCCATTCGTGGGGTTCGGCATCAAATGCAGCATAGGGATGCCTGCCCGCTCACCTACCCCCGTGCTGAACTCCGCCACCAACACGCTCGGCTCGGTGATCACCGGCGGGTTGTAGTCGAAGTAGATGTTGGCGATGTTGGTGATCTCATCACCGGGCAGCAGTGGCAGGCGTGGGCGTATGCGGAAGGAGACGAAGCCGTGGCTCAGGGGCTCGTTCACATTGCTATCGGGAAGCAGGATGTTTGGGAAGAGGAACTTGAGCACGCCTTCGCCGAGCAATTGCCTCGAGTGGTCGTGTGAAGCCACGCCCCAAACGATGCTTGCTGGATTAAGGGTGGGAGGCAGGGTATCTGTGATCACCACGTTGAAGGCGGTGTCCGTGCCCGTGTTCTGGAATCGGATCGTGTAATCGATCCATTGGTCCTCTTCGATGGACCATACGCTGCTGCTGCCCATCGAAGTGCTGGCCAGCTTGTCGTTGGGGTCGTAGCTGCCGGTAACGGTCTGCTGGGTGCTTGCGGTGTTGTTGCTCAAGTCGGCGTCGCTGTTCTGCGTGCTCACCACAACGGTGTGCAGGAGCTCGGTGCCGAGCAAGCCCACGTCGGGCGGCACTTGGAGGCGCACGGACTGCATGCGCTCCTGAAAAGCTTGCCACATGGAAACATTGGTGCCGCTCCATGTGATCACGTTGCCAACAACGGCGGTGGGTGCTGGGCTTGCGCTGATGAACGAGAGGATGGGGTCGAATGTGAGCGTAACGGTGACAGTGCCGGTGGCGTTGGCCGTGAGGTTCCTGATCGCCATACTCACTTGGTGCACGAAACCAGGACGTGCCGGGCCAGACCCTATGGTGGCCATTACATCGAGGCCCGCCGGTGCGCTGCATGCCACATTGCTGGTCACGTTGCCGTTCACCTCCGCGTTGGCCGGACAGCTTTGCAGCAGGAGCGGATGCTGTGAGGCGATGTCGTAGGTGCCGATCGGCAAGGCAATGCTGTATGCGCCCTGTGCATTGGTGGTGGCATAGTAAGGGCCGGGTGTTATCTCCAGCACGGTTTCCGGGATGCGGTTCTCACCGCCGTTCAAGGTGCAATTGCCATTGGCATCAACGTACAACGAACCGCTGAGCACCCCACAGCCTGCGGGGAAAGCAGGAACGGTTACGAGCACCGAGTCCTTGCACGCCGTTTGAATGTTCGGATAGTTGTCGAAGTACCCGAGCGGGTCCGTGGTCCATACGAGCCAGTGATCACCGGGCTGCAGACCAGAGAAGGTGTAGGTGGTGGGCGTCGCGTTGGCGGTAGGCATGTATCCGCTCGAGCAGTTGTACGACGAGGCTGCAGGTCTCAGGTGAAGGCCGTATTGTGCGTAGCCCGACGTTGCTTGTGGTGCTACCGAAACGGCAACGGAACCCATTGCACTGCCTGGGCAGGTGCCGGAAACATCGAGTACCTGGATCACGGGCCAACTGATCTGCGGGTTCGTACCTACCGAGATCGAACCAGGACAACCATCCGCGTCCCAATAGTTCACGGTATAGCTCTGTCCGGCCATGCCGCCGTTGACCTTCAGGATGTTGTACAGGATGGTGCCATTGCATCCCGTGGTCTGCATCAGATCATGATCGAAGCCTTGCACTTGGAAGGAATAAGGCGCCGGCCCGTAATGGCTGCTCTGTGGGGGCGATTGGAAATTATCGACTCCCGTGAAAAAGGTGATCAACGCATCCTGTCCGCTGCAGGTGGAAGGGAAATTATTGGGGCCTATGCCAAAGCCATTGCCGTAGTTGGCCTGCGCCACAAGCGTGTAGGAATCCGTTGCGGACTCCATGGTCGCATCGGTTACTGTCACGCTGTAGTTGCCTGCGTAAAGCCCCGTGATCTGGTAGTCGGTACCGCCATTGCTCCATTGAAAGGTGTAGGGCGGCACTCCTCCGCTCACCCATGCTTCGAGCCACCCGCTCGGCCTTCCGCAGATCGGCGGAGTTTGCTGGTAGATGCTCACGGAAATGGCTGAGGCTGCCAGCGGCATGCACAACAGGGAAAGTGCAAGTATCCGATGCATGGTCCTAATGTTTGATGAAGCGTGCTTGTTGGGCACCGGTGCTCGACTCAATGCTCAGGATGTAAGAGCCCGCCACCAAGTGGCGCACGCTGATGGAAGAGGAACCGTTCGCGAGGCGGCCTTCCGTGATCATTCGACCGTCGAGCGCGTGTATGCGGTAGCGTTCCAGTTGCGCTACACCGGTCACGCTGATGTGATCGGTGGCCGGGTTCGGGAAGATGTGCAGAACATGACCAGTTCCTGTGTCCGCCACGCCCGTCCCCGTCGTCGCCACCAACACGCTCGGCTCGGTGATCACCGGCGGGTTGAAGTCGAAGTAGATGTTGGCAATGTTGATGATCTCATCGCCGGGCAGCAGCGGCAGGCGGGGGCGTATGCGGAAGCCTATGAAGCCGTGGCTCAATGGCTCGTTGATGTTGCTGTCGGGAAGCAGGATGGTCGGGAAATTCCAGCGGAGGATACCTTGCCCCGATAGCGAAACCGAATGTGCATGCGACGCGGCCCCGGGAATGAACGAGGCTGGATCGAGCGTTGGTGGCAGCGTGTCGGTGATCACTATGAAGAAAGCCGTATCCGTGCCGGTGTTCTGGAAACGGATGGTGTAGTCGATCCACTCATCGCCCTCGATGAAGTAGGTCTCCGTGCTTTCACGGGAACTTGTGAGGGCGGTCTTGTCGTTCGGGTCGTATGCGGCGGTGACGGTACATTGGTGCAAGAAGCTGTTGTTGGTCAGATAGCTCTCTGGGTTCGACACGCTCACCGTGGCCGTGCTGTTCAACACGGTACCCAAGAGGCCGATATCCGGTGGCACGTTGAAGGTGATAGCGAAGGAGCGCTGTTGTAGGACGCCCAGGTTCGCGCTGTTCCAGACCAGGGTGTTGCCGCTTACGGAAGCAGGTGCGGGCGTCGCGCTCACATACTCGAGAACCGGGTCGAATTCGAGTGTTACCGTGGCGTTGCCGGCCAGCACAGCAGTGAGGTTGCGCATCAGGATGTGCATGTTCATTGGAAAACCCGGACGCGCAGGACCGCTCGCGACACTCACCATCACATCGAGGGCCACCAAGCTGGTGTCGGCAAGGTTTCGGACCAGGTTCGGCTGCACTTCAGTGAGCGTAAAGGGTGTTGTGCTCACCCCGCAGTGCTCCTGGTACACCGGGCTCGTGGTGGTCACGGTATACGCGCCGTTAGGCAGGCTCATGTTGTACTGGCCTGAGGCGTTCGTCAAGGCATAGTGATCGCCTGGTTGCGCCACCACCACGGTCTGTGCAAGGTTCGGTTCGCCGGTGTTCTGGATGCAGTTCTCATTGGCATCCACAAAGGCACGGCCACTGAGCGAGCCGCAATCCGGGCCGAGGTCGGGCACCACGAAGGGGATGTCCACGATGCATGCCTCTTGCGCTGAATTATCACTTTCCGCACTGCGGAAGCGCAGCACCCAATCGCCCGGATGCATATTGAAGAACTGGAAGGCGACCGGCGACGACAGGTACAAGTTCACCGACTGGCCGGACAGGGTGCTGCCCAGGTCATCCACGGCTTGGATGGTCCATCCTGCGGTCGTGTTAAAACCCTCCCAAGCGACATTGGCAGCCAGCGAGCCACTGTTGGAGTTGGTGCAGCTGCCGGTTATCTGCACAAAATTCACAACGGGGTCGATGAGCGCCGGCAGCGCCGTAATTGTTGCGCCTCCCGTTCCGCACTCATTGAACACCGTGATGCCCACGCTTTGGCCTGGGCAAGCACCGATCAGCTCGTATGCCATCCATCCATTGGCCGGCAGCCCGAATGGTGGCGGAAATTCGCTGATCTGCATGTTGGGTGTGGTGCTGAAGGAATAGCCACCCACCTGCAAAGGCAGGTACACGCGGAAGCCTCCGTTGCATTGCCCTTGGCAGGGCTCCAAGCCTTGGGAGAAGATGTTGTCCAACAGGGATACGCCACTGGGTGGCGCAGAGCCCGGATAGATCTGGAAGGACTCGGTGGCAGTGCCTCCGCTGTTGTCCGTAACGGTTACCGAGTACAACCCCGGAGGCAGTACGGCATCCGGGCCACTGCTGCCATCACTCCATGTGTAGTTGTAGGGTGGACTACCACCTTGGGCCGTAGCGATCGCATAGCCGTAACCGCTGGAACAGCTGGCGGCATAGGCTTCCACCGTCACCGTTACAGCATGGGTGATGGTGGGGAACAAGAAGGCTACGAAGATGATGGAGCGTCCGTTCATGGTGCGGGGTATCGGAATAGGGTGTCGGTGCTTGTGGGAGGAGCGGCCGGGTTGCTACTGTTTCACGAAACGGGCAGTGCCACCGCCCAGCTGGATCAGATAGAGTCCCGGCGAAAGTTGGGTCACCTCCAGCATGAATACATCGTTGCTCCAGGTGCCGGTCACATGCACTTCCTGTCCATCCGCAGCGAACACGCGATGCACACGCGGTGCATCAGGCTGCACACGTACCTGCAAATGATCGGTGACCGGATTCGGATGTACGGCCAAGCGGTGCACGGCAGGATCCTCCACCCCCGTCCCCGTGGTCGCCACCAGCACGCTCGGCTCGGTGATCACCGGCGGGTTGAAGTCGAAGTAGATGTTGGCAATGTTGGTGATCTCATCGCCGGGAAGTAGCGGCAGGCGCGGGCGGATGCGGAAGCCCACGAAGCCGTGGCTCAATGGCTCGCTGAAGTTGCTGTCAGGCAGCAGGATGTTCGGGAAGAAGACGCGTAGCGTGCTTTCCCCGCGCAGTTCCCACGAGAACGGGCTGTGCGATGCGGAGCCCATCACAAGTGTGCCCGGATCCAGGTTGGGAGGCAGCGTATCGGTGATCACCACATTGAAGGCGGTGTCCGTGCCCGTGTTCTGGAAGCGGATCGTGTAATCGATCCATTGGTCCTCGTTGATCTGCCACACGCTGGTGTTGCCATTGCTGGTGTACGCCAGCTTGTCGTTGGGGTCGTAGGCACCGGTTATGGTGCGCAGGTTGGTGGCGCTGTTGTTGGTGAGGTCGCTGTCCGAGTTGGCAGTGCTCACAATAGCGTTGGCCACCAGTTCATAGCCCAGCAGGCCCACGTCGGGTGGCACTTGGAAACGGATGGTGATATAGCGCGACTGCCAGGCGGTGAGCTCGGCCTGGTTCCAGGTTAAGGTATTGCCTACCACAGTGGTCGGAGCGGGGCTGGCGGCGATGAAGGAGACGGTCGGGTCGAACGTGAAGCTGGTTGAAATGGCACCGCTGCTGGAAGGGGTATGGTTCCGCACCAACATGCCGTACTGGAACTCGAATCCGGGCCGTGCCGCACCGCTGGAGAGCGAGACGGAGACATCCAAAGGCACCAGCGAGGTGTCCGCATGATGTACCGTGGTATAGGCGCCCGCATTGATGGTGAAGGGGATCGGTGTGCCCACACAATGCTCTCCCAAGGTGCTGCTCTGCTGCTGCACCGTGTAGGATCCGGAAGGCAGCGTGAAGGAGTATTGTCCGTTGCCGCTCGTGGTGGCATAATAGGGGCCGGGCAGCACTTCCATGATCATGCCGGGCACAAAAGGCTCGTTGGTCTGCCGGGTGCAGTTCAGGTCGTTATCCACGAACGCGGTTCCCGAGAGAATGCCGCAATCGGTGCCGAGGTCGGTGATGGTGAAGGGCACCATGTCCTGGCACGCGGCCGGATGCCAGGTGAAATAGCGCTTTGCGTAGTAGTTGCCGGGAGCGAGCCCGGGTCGCGTTGCGATGTTCTGTCCTTGTGTCGTGTTCAAGCCACCGATCGGCCCGCCCACCTGTTGCATGGACTCGTTGAGGATCACTACATCCCACAAGCTCGCAAAGGGACTCGTGTCATCGATGCCGGCATGGATGGTCACGGTGCCGGTAGGCATTCCGCTGCAAGTCGGCGTCACACCCAGGATGCCCATGGGCGATGGGTCGCTGCTTTCGGGATACCACGTGTCGATGATCTCCAACTCGCAACCGGTGGCATCGGTTACGAAGAACTGCAGTATCTGTCCGGGGCACAGCGTGGTGTACTGCCCATAGGATCCCCCCACCGGTCCGCCGTTGTCCACATCCAGCGGAGGCCAGAAGGAGAGCGGCTGCACCAGGTTGGCGGGTATTGCATCCTCATGGATGTTCCGCCCCCCATTGCACAGGTTCTTGCACCCATGCAGCCCGGCACCTGAAAAGGCCGTGTAGATCGTATTCTCTCCGATCAGGATGGTCACCTGTGCCGTGGCCTCGTCCAACAGGGCATCGGTAACGGTCACGGAGTAGGTGCCCGGTGCCAGCCCCTGCACTTCCTCCGTGTTCGCGCCATTGCTCCATAAGTAGGTGTACGGTGGTGTTCCTCCGGACACGCTGGCGGTCGCATAGCCGTTGTTATTGCCGCACAAACTGGGTCCATACTGCCAGATGCTCACGCTGATGGCCTTGGACAAGCTCGGTACGAGCAGCAGAAGCAGGAAGCAGGCTCGGGTCATCATGTTGGTCATTGCTTGATCAGGATCGTGCGCAGCGTTGCTCCACTGCTGCATTCGGCCTGCACGATGTAGCTGCCGGGTGCCAGCCCCGCCAGTTCGATCAAGTGTATGTCGCTATCCGCCCTTCCGGTGCTCACCAGGCGTCCATCACTGCCGAACAAGCTCCAGCGCAGGATGCGATCTTGGCTTGTGGTGATCGTTGCGCTTTCGGTGGCCGGGTTGGGGTGGATGCTCAGCACAGGGGCTTGTATGTTGCGGATGCTCGTGCTGAATTCCGCCAGCAGCACGCTCGGCTCGGTGATCACCGGCGGGTTGAAGTCGAAGAAGATGTTGGCAGTGTTGGAGATCTCCTCACCCAGCAGAACAGGCATGTGTGGGCGGATGCGGAAGCCCACGAAGCCGTGCGAAGCGGGTTCGTTCACGAAGCTGTCAGGCAGCAGGATGTTGTTGAAGGTGAACTCCAGGATGCCCGGTCCTTTCAACTCCCAGGTGAAGGGGTGCGATGCAGCGCCCATCTGGATGGTGGTGGGGTTGAGGGCGGAAGGCAGCGTGTCGGTGATCACCACGGTGAAGGCGGTGTCATTGCCGGTGTTCTGGAAGCGGATGTTGTAGTCGATCCAGTTGTCCAGGTCGATGTAGAAGCTGCTGCCGCTGGCACCGCTGCTGGTGGTGGCGATCTTGTCGTTGGGGTCGTAAGCCGCGGTGATGGTGCGCGTATGCACGGTGCTGTTGTTGCCGGTCTCCTCTTCCTGCGGGTCGATGGTCACCGTGGCAACGGTGGCCAATTGGGTGCCGATGAGCGAGATGTCCACCGGCACTTGGTAATGCACCTGCACACTTTGCTGTTGGAAGGGGCCGAGCGCAGGCAGTTGCCACACCAGGGTGGTGCCTTGCACGGTGTTGGGCGCTGGTTCGGCGCTGGTGTACTCGATCTCCGTGGGTATGTTGAGCGTGAGCGTGATGGCCCCGCTCTGCCTGGCCGACAGGTTCTGCACGGCAACGGCCTGCTGGTAGCTGAAGCCCACACGCGCAGCTCCACTGCTCATGGATACGGCAAGGTCCAGTGCGGTGGCCGCGGTGTCCGGGAAGTCGATGGTTACCTGTGAGCCCCCGCCCGCAATGGTAAAGGGTTGCGGTGCGGGTGCGCAATGGTCCGTTACGTAGGGGTTGATCTGGCTGATGGTGTAGGCCCCATCGTTCAGTAGCATGAAGTATTCTCCGGTTGTGCTGGTGGTGGCATAGAAGGGGCCGGGCAGCACTTCGATGATGGTCTGGGGTACCACCACCTCGCTCGCGCTCCAGTTGCAGTCCAGGTCTTCATCAATGAACGAGCGGCCGGTAAGCGAAACGGTGCCGCATACCACTTGCCATTCCCAAGCATCATAGCCTTGGTTGGAAGACACGCAGCTTACACTTCCATCGGTGGTCAACACCATGTGCAGGAAACCAGTGCTGGAGAACACGTTCACCTCGTTGTATGGGAACCCCGCGGAATTCACGGCACTGCCCAATGGCCCAAGGTTGGTGCTGTTGGTGTTGACGTTGGAGTACAGAAGATCACCGGTGGCATCAGCGCCGTCGTAGATCCGCAGAACGTCCCAGTTGGCCGATTCGATCGTGCCGCGCAAGAACCGCAGGTTCAGGGTTCCGGTTCCCACGGACTGGTAGGACCACGTCTGCGCCTCGTTGTTCTGGTAGCAATGGGTTTCTACAAGTGGGACCGCACCGCAGATCACCTGCGTGGGGCAATCGCCGGTGTAGCTGAACACGCCCAGCGGAACATGGCAGACAGGGCTTGTGGCGTTCTCCAAGATGATGCTCACGTTCGAGCCGAACGGGAAAGTGCCGATGTTGCTGCTGCCAGAGCCGAGTCCTTCGATCACCAAGGGGCTGCCGCCATTCACGGTGTAAACGGCATTAACGGTCGCTGCATCACCGGTGGAGGTGATCTCGATCTCCACATCGAATTCAGCGGAAGAGCACTCGCCCGGCACCACGGTCGCACTGCCCGCTGGCAGCTCGCAATCCAGGCAACTCACCACCCATTCCCAGGGATCGAAGTTGGAAGATGAACTGCACTGCACGCTGAAGTCGGAGGTGAGCTTCATGTACAGCATCCCGGACCCACCCACAACGTCAACGGCATGGTACATGGTCCACCCATTGTTCAATGCACTGCCTACAGGACCCAGGTTATGGTCGGTATTCTGCGTGCTGTGGGTGAAGAGGACCGGGGCATTCGCATCAGGCCCGTCGTATATGGTGAGTTGATCGAAGTTGGAACTCTCGATGGAACCGCGTAGGAATTGCAGGCGAAGGGCACTGCCTCCATCAGCTTCGTACAACCAGCTCCGATCCTCCAGTGCAACGTAGCAGTAGCTCTCTTCCACCGGGGCTTCACCACAGGTCACTTGTGTGGGGCAATCTTGCTCTTGCCAAACCATGTTGCCCACCGTGCAATCGCCGTCCTCGCCATGCACCACCGCCACGGCTATCCCTGCCAGCGAGGCGAATGGGCCAAGCGCATAGGTGCCCGGGCCAACATCCGAGAAGCTGGGGTTCTGCCCAAGTATCACGATGTCCACACCATTGGCATCCCCGATGCTCTGCACATTGACCGTGATGGTGTGTTCGCCGGTGTTGCAATCCACAGCGGACTCGAAACTGGCCTGAGGCATCACGCAATTCAGGACGCGGGTGGCTGTGATGGCATGGCATGGCAGGCCTGGTCCGAAGCGCAGGAAGCATCTCCGTTGTAGTGTACGTAGAGTTGTGCGCTGCTGGTAGCATTCACCGTTACCGGGCTGAAGCCTTGGCCGATCACCGGGCCTCCCACAGCACCTTGGCGCACGGTGATGTAGCCATTGTCCGCTACGGTGAACTCGTAGTTGCTTCCCGCCTGGATGTTGCCGAAGATGGTATGCTCGCCGAAGAACACACAATTCATGGAATACGTCTGCCCATTTGCGGGGATCATCTGGATGGCGCTGGGGAATTGCGTTGTGTTCAGGCAGGGGCAATCCACTTGTTCCGGTATCACCACTTCCAGTTCCTCCGTGCATTGGCCGAAGAGCGGCGAACATGTGTTGTTCACGATGTGCAGCATCACGCGGTAGGTGCCCGGTGGTCGGTTGCTCATGGTCAAATTGGTCGGCGCATTGCCTACCGTATAGCTCCAGTTCTGCCCCAGGATCACATTGTCGTTCTCGTCCAGTATCTGCATCCACACCTCTTGGTTGTGACCTTCCGGGCCGATCGCCAATTGGAACGACCCATTCGAAGCTCCGCCGCAGGCAGGTTGCACGTTCACCACGTTCAAGCTGGGCCATTCCACTTGATGCCCCACGGTCACCGCTATGGTACCGGGGCACCCGTTGGCATCCAGGAAAGCCACGTCCACGTTCGTTCCTGCCTGGGCGTTAGGCAGCGATACCAGGTATCCGGCCAGGGTGGAATTGCATTCCCACGAAATGCCCGGTTCACCATCGAAGGTGAAGGGCGCCACACCCGCGAACATGAACCAAGCAGGCTGGTTGAAGTTGAACAGCGGCCCGGCTGGTGTGCTGCCGCCACAATAGGCGCCGGTCTGGAACACCATGGTGGTGGCCAGGTCACTGTCCAGGAAAGGCCCCGAAGGCAGGAAGATGTTCGCGCTGGCCTGCGCACCTTGCGAATCGGTTACCGTTACCGTGTAATTGCCCGAGCTCAGCATGGTGGGGAGCTGCTGCGTGGAGCCGTTGGACCACGAATAGGTGTAAGGCGGCGTGCCTCCCGTTACATCCGCTCGAAGTTTGCCGTTCCCGTAGCTGCAATTCTCGGTGGCAACAATGCTTATCGTCACTTCCAAGGCATGGAGCTGCATACTTAACGCGACCAAGCCAAGAGCGAGCAGTGTGCGTAGTGATCGGATCATGAAGCGTAGGGGTTTGGTGGGTGGGAGAGTCGTAGGGCAGGGGGGCTTGCCATCAACCGGAGGCAAGCACGTATTGCGTGGAAGCGCTCGGTTGCACAGTGCATGGGTACACCCGTGCTTCAGCAGCTTGTGCACGGTGAATGTAGTTCTTGGCGGGAATGGTAGCGCACCGTGCACCACACCCCGTTCCGTGATCGGTGGCGGGGGCGCTGGCCGCTGCTCCGCGCGCCGCTGGTAGCGGTCTGCATTGGCGGTGCTGGTGCAGGGAGCGGGCCATGGGGTGGTGGTTCTGCACCGAAGACGCGCTGAACATCAATTGGTTGCGTGCGCTAACGACGCTCGTTCTACTTTAGCCCCATCACCCGCGAGCTTACATACGCTGCCATCGATATCGGCTCCAACGCCGTGCGCCTGCTCATTGGCGAGGTCATCGAACGGCAGGACCATCCGGTGGTGAAGAAGCAGACCTTGGTGCGTGTGCCCATCCGTTTGGGCGAGGACGTGTTCGACACCGGTTCCATCAGCAACGCCAAGCGCGATTACCTCATCAAGAGCCTCAAGGCCTTCCGCCTGCTCACCGAGGTGTACGGTGTGCGCAACGTGCGCTGCTGCGCCACCAGCGCCATGCGCGAAGCCCTCAACCGCGTGGAGGTCATCACACGTGTGGAGATGGAGAGCGGCGTACACATCGAGGTGATCAATGGCCGCTTGGAGGCCGACCTCATCGTGAGCACCTTTTGGACACAGGACATGCTGAAGGACCGCAGCTACCTCTACATCGATGTGGGCGGTGGCAGCACCGAGCTCACCTGGTTGGAAGGCGGCAAGCGTGTGAAGAGCGCCAGTTTCCGCATTGGCACCGTGCGCACCCTGAAGGACAAGGTGGATCCCGCGAGTTGGGACGAGATGCGCGAGTTCCTGCGCGATCTGCACGATCAGCACGGCTCGCTCACCGCCATCGGCACCGGCGGCAACATCAACCGCATCTTCAAGGAGAACGGCAACGCCTTCGGGGAGCCCCTGCACCGCAAGGACATCCAGCGTCACCGCGACCGCATCGCAGCATACAGCTTCGAGGACCGGGTGAACCTGCTGCGCCTGCGTCCCGACCGCGCTGACGTGATCATTCCGGCGGCCGACATCTTCCTGGAAGTGCTGCGCCACGCCGAGATCGAGGAAGTGTTCGTGCCCAAGGTGGGTTTGGCGGACGGCATCGTGTACGACCTATACATGCGCGAGCGGGGCTACAGCCGCTACACCGTGGAAGGCCGGCCCATCATGGCCAATTGATCGCACCCATGCGTTGCCTTGCCAGCCTGCTCCTCGGGTCGCTCGGCCTACTTGCTGCTGCACAGCAAAGCGATGCACCCCCGCTGCGGCAGCCTTGGTCGCTCGGTGCGCGTGCACACTATGGCTTCCTCTGGCCGCATCGCCCCAGCAGTTGGATCTTGGTTGAAGGTCACGCCAGCGCATTGGAGCTCTTCGCCGAACGCAGGGTGCAAGGCGATCGCCCGTGGCACCACCAGTACGCCCTGCCGACATATGGTGTCGGTGTGTTGTACACCGGCCTTGCGAACCCCGATCGTGTTGGTGGCTGTGTGCGCGTGCTGCCGTACCTCTTCCTGCCCTTCCGGCAACAGGCGAAAGGGGGCTTCGGCATGCGCGTGGGCTGGGGTGTCGGCTACGTTACCAAGCCCTACGATCGGCGCGAGAACCCGCAGCAGATCGCCATCGGATCACGCATCAACACGGCCATCCAGATCATGCCCGAGTACCGCATGCAGCGCGGCCCATGGAGCTTGATGGCCGGTGTGGGCGTTGATCATTGGAGCAACGGTTCTTACCAACTGCCCAACCTGGGCCTCAACTACCTCAGCGCAAGTTTTGGTGCGGCCTATGCGCTTGGCGAACGGTCGGCAGCCGATCCACTGCCGCCGCAGGAAGAGCCCATCAGCAAGCGGCCGGAATACAGCGTGGTGGCTGCCTTCGGCATGAACGAGAGCGGCAGTCCACTGAGCGGCCAGTACACCGCGTATTCACTTTCCGGACAGGCCCAGTGGCGCGTTTCGCGGAAGTCCGGGATAAGTGCAGGCATGGACCTCTTCAACAAGGGCAGCCTCGCCAGCAAGTATCCCGAACTCGCAGCGCAAGACCGCATCACCTACACGCAGATCGCCTTGCATGGCGGCTATGCGCTGCTCTTCGGTCGCGGCGAGCTCTTCATGCACATGGGCCCTTACATCTACACGCCCGAGCCCGAGGATGCTGCGGTCTTCCACCGCGTGGGCATGCGCTACCGCAGCGGCGGTCATATGGTGTGGAACATCTCCCTGAAGAGCCACTACGCAGTGGCCGATCACTGGGAATTCGGCGTTGGCTACCGATGGTGAAGCGCCTGGCCATAGCGCTCATGCCCCTGCTGCTGGTGGCCTGCACCAAGGAGCAGCTGGATGACTGCATCACCAGTGCCGGCCCGATGCGCACGGAGGAACGCAGCTTGGGAGCCTTTCAAGCCATCGAATTGAACGACCGCGTGGACCTCCTTATGGAGCAACGTGCATCAGGCTCGGTGGCGGTCGAAGCTGGTCGCAACCTGCTCGGCCAGGTGATCACCGAAGTGCGCGACGGCGTGCTGTACATCCGCAACGACAACCGTTGCAACTGGGTGCGGAGCTTGAAGCCGCGGATCACCGTGAAACTCTCCCTGGACGATGTGCGCGAACTGACCCTGCGCGGCACCGGCAACGTGAGCGCCACCGACACGCTCCGCACCGACCTGCTGAACATCCAGCAATGGAGCGGGCAAGGCATCGTGGAGCTGCCGGTTTCTGTTTCCACCTGCATCGTTGGCCTGCACACCGGTGCCGGTGAAGTGCGCCTGAGCGGTACGTGCAGCGGGCGCCTCGAACTCTTCAGCGGGATCATGGCGCCGATCGATGCGAGCGCGCTTCGTGCCCGCGATGTGAGCGTGAACAACAGCGGCGTGGCCGATATCCGCTGCTGGGCCACCGAAGTGTTGGACGCCCGCCTGTACAACGTGGGCGATGTGTACTACCGCGGCGATCCACCCACCGTGCAAAGTTCCGCCACCGGTACCGGTCGCCTGATCCGCGAATAGGGGCACGTTGCCCTCCAAGGAACGTCGTCATCCGACTTGCGTGCAGCACCTTGCTGCGGCCCCCCGGAACGTACATTCGTTGTCCATCAAGCGAACGCCGCACCAGCGTTCGCGCACATCGATCCCCATGACCGGCACCCTTCGCATCCTGCTACTCAGCATCACTTGCTTCAGCATCGTATCGTCCTTGGCACAGGATGCCACCACCGTGGTGCGTGCCTGGTTGCAGGCCAACCATGAAGCGTATGGCCTCGAAGCTGCCGATGTTGCTGATTGGACAGTGACCAGCGCTTCCACCGATCGCAAGGGCGTGAGCTACCTCTATATCCAGCAGCGCGCCAACGGTCTGCCGCTGCAAGGTGCCGTGGCCAACTTCGCGGTGCGCGAAGGGCGTGTGCTCACCTTCGGAAACCGTTTGCAAGTGGGTGTGGCGGCGCGCGTGCCTGCTGTTGTTGGTGCCTTGGATGCGGAAGCCGCCCTCCGCCATGCCGCACTTGAACTCGGCCTGGGTATGCCCACCGGCGGCGTGTTGCGCCGGACCTCCAGCACCGAACTGCTGCTCGCCACCAACGGCGTTTCGCACGATCCCATTCCGGCGCGCCTGGTGTACCAGCCACTGCGCGATGGCAGCATCCGCCTGGCCTGGGACCTCACCATCCGCTCCTTGGTTTCGCCCAACTGGTGGCACCTGTCCGTGGATGCCAACGACGGCAGCATCCTCCACAGCACCGACCACATCGTGCATTGCAGCCACACGCCCGACCAATTCACAAGGCCCTATTCCGCATGGGATGAACTCGTTCGTGCGCCCGCCCCTCCGGCACCGATGCCCATGGATGGTGCAGGCTACCGCGTGTTCCCCTTCCCCACGGAAAGCCCTTCGCACGGCGACCACGTGCTGGTGCTCGACCCCTCGGATGCCACCGCCTCGCCATTCGGTTGGCACAACACCACCGGCTCGCCCACGCCGCAGTACACCATCACACGCGGCAACAACGTGTACGCCTACGAGGACCTCGCGAACAACAACTTCCCCGGCTACAGCCCCAGCGGTGGACCTACGCTGCTCTTCGATTTCGCATACACGCCACCGCAGGCACCCGTGGACTACCTCGATGCTTCCATCACCAACCTGTTCTACACCTGCAACGTGCTGCACGACGTGCTGTACCGCTATGGCTTCGATGAGCAGAGCGGCAACTTCCAAGTGAACAACTTCGGCAACGGAGGTCTGGGCAACGATGAAGTGATCGCCGAAGGCCAGGATGGTGGCGGCATGAACAACGCCAACTTCGGTACGCCACCCGATGGCGACAATGGCCGCATGCAGATGTACCTCTGGCGGGCCAGCAGCGACAGCACCCTCTTCGTGAATTCACCGCTGCCCATCGCCGGTGTGTACACCAATGCCGTGGCCGGTTTCGGTCCGCCCTTGCCCGCAGTGCCCATCATTGCCGATGTGGTGCTGGCCGTGGATGGCGTGGCACCCGTGAACAACGCTTGCGAAGGGCTTACCAATGCGGCGGAGATCGCCGGGAAGATCGCACTGGTGGACCGGGGTGGCTGCACCTTCATCGCCAAGGTGGAAGCGCTGCAGGCCGCTGGTGCCGTGGCCGTGATCGTGGTGAACAACGTGCCGGGTAGCCCCATTGGCATGGGTGGTTCCGGAGGCGAAGGCATCGTGATCCCCTCGGTGATGATCTCGATGGACGATGGCTTGCTCATCAAGGAAGCATTGCTGGATGGTCCTGTGAACGCCACGCTCGTAGGCCCGTCCATGGAGGACTTGCGCGATTCGGGCTTCGACAACGGGATCATCGCGCACGAATACGGGCATGGTGTTTCCATCCGCCTCACCGGTGGGGGCAGCAACGTGGATTGCCTGTGGAATGATGAACAGATGGGGGAGGGCTGGAGCGATTACCTGGGAATCGTGTTCAGCATGCGTGCCGGTGATCAGGCCACAACGTCACGCGGTGTCGGCACCTTCGTGCGCGATCAACCCAACGCTGGTCCCGGCATCCGCCCCGCGCCCTACACCACGGACATGGCCGTTAATCCCTACACCTACGGCGATACCAACGACCCTGCCCTGACGCAGCCGCATGGCGTGGGCTTCGTGTGGGCCACCATGCTATGGGACATGACCTGGGCACTGATCGACCAGTACGGCTACAACGCCGACCTGATCAATGGCAACAGCGGCAACAACGTGGCCCTGCAACTGGTGATGGACGGCATGAAGCTGCAGACCTGCAACCCCGGCTTCGTGGACGGTCGCGATGCGATCCTGCTGGCCGATACGCTCAACAACGGTGGTGTGAACGGCTGCCTGATCTGGAACGCATTCGCGCAGCGTGGCCTGGGCTACAGCGCTTCGCAAGGCTCCTCCTTCGATCGCTTCGACCAGCAGGAGGCATTCGATCTGCCGCCTGCCTGCCTGGGCACTTCCATTGCCGAGCGTGTTGCTGAGACCGGCTTCATCCTGCAACCCAACCCTGCCACACAGAGCACCGACCTGGTGCTTGGTTCCGCCTTGGGCCACGATGCGCTGGTGCGTTTGCGCAGTGCTGACGGCCGCATCGTGCGTGTGCTGTTGCTCCGTGCTGGTGGCGTTCGTGTTCCCTTGGATATCGCGGACCTTGCACCGTCCGTCTACTTGGTGGAGCTGCAGGTGAATGGCCGTACCAGCACGGGTAGGTTGGTTGTCCAGTAGCGCGAGGCTGTTCGGGGAAGAAGTTGGCACTGCAAACCCTTTGGGGATCATTCCACGATCATCGCTTCCGTATTGCGCCACAACTTGAGGGAAGCCGGAGTCCGGATACTGACCGACTTCACGGTGGAATTCCGGTCGATCGTCACTGTTCAGATCCGTGGAACAGTGGCGATGGGGGAAGGGATGAGCGGTTGCGCTGCGTGCCGACCGGAGCGTGGTGAAGCCATGGAGCCGCGATCTTAGCCGAGCGATGAGCAAGAAGGCGATCAAGAACAAAGCGAAGGAACTGCTCGGCTATGGGCTATCCAAGCAGCAGACCTACGACCTGCTGATGAGCGAGTTCCCGGAGGCCAAGCCGAAGAAGGTGGCGGAGGAGTTGCGCTACATGCCCACCCTACAGGCCAAAGCGCAGTACCGCGAACTGCATCGGCTGTTGCTGGCAGGCATCGTGCTGCTTGCCGCGATCCGCGTAGTGCCGGTACTGGTGGACGTGGACTTTGCTTGGGAGCGGTCGTATCGTTTGGTCGGCCTGGTGCCCTTCGCCTCCTTGCTGTTGGGTTCGAGCATCTGGCGGTGGCAGGGGCAGGTGTTCCAGTGGGTGGGTTGGATGAACGTGATCGGAGTTGGTGCCACGATCAAAGCGCTCACCGAACTCTACAACGGCAATGGCAATGGCATGCAGGCAGCGCAAAGTGCCGTATCCGTGGGCATCGGCGCCTTGGCGCTGTACCTGGCCTATCGTGTGTTCGCCAAGCCTAAGGTGGATAAGGACCCCTTGGGTGGGCCGGACCGGGTGGTGTTCCAGGAGGAGGGAACGATGTAGCGTATCCGCACAACGTTTCGGGTACGCACCTGTAGCGCCTGTCTGCCAAAGGTTGGTCGATGCACTGGGTCGACTGACCACCGGTGCGCAATACCTACCACATCATCCCCCAATACCCCAGCAGCCCGATCACCGGCAAGTACAGCAGCGCATACCCCAGCAGTGATCGACGCGCGATGAGTTCGCGGTAGCGCAGCACCATTAGTGCGCCAACCAGCACCATCAGCACCCACGGCAGCCAGACCAGCGCCGGATGGGTGAAACCCAGCCCGAAGTAGAATACGCCTTCCTGCATCAGCAGAACGCCGATCAACGCGATCAGGGTGGCGCTCGCGAGGCCCGAGAGCACGGGTGTGATCAGCGAGCCACTTTTCCTCCCCCGTAGCGTGGCCACACTGCGTGAGATGAGCTGCACCAGGTTGACGGTGCCCATGATCAAGGCCAACACGGCCACACCGAACAATGCCCAGAACAACCAGCGCTGGTGGAAAGGTGTGATGTAGCTCTTCAGTCGATCGTATTCCGGACGCGGACCGAAAAGCGAGGCCATGTCCACCGTGCGATCG
Source organism: Flavobacteriales bacterium (assembly GCA_019638115.1). Lineage (GTDB taxonomy): Bacteria > Bacteroidota > Bacteroidia > Flavobacteriales_F > PHOS-HE28 > PHOS-HE28. The sequence goes on from JAHBUK010000005.1 coordinate 21,796, forward strand.
CCCTTGGCTATATCCTCTTGCAGGTCGAAGGTGATACGTTCGCTGAAGTCGTGGTAGAAGTAGAGGTGCGCCTTCAGCTCGGCAGGGTCGAACAGCACGCTGTAAAGGGTGCCTTCGCCCAATTTCTTTCGGCACGCGGTCATGGTGGAGAGGACGTTCTCCGCGTCTTCTAGTGATCCATCATTCCCGTTCATCAGCAATTGCCTACCGGCTTGCAGGCGCGGGATCGGAATGGTGCTGGGATCGCTGCATTTGCTCGTGCGCCAGTTGCCCACCGCGAACCATGGGTCGTTGCCTGTGAACAGCGTGTCCGGCTCCAATACCAGGTATCCGCCATGCGCATCGCAGATGAAGAGTTGGCCCACTGCAGGTCCGGTATTCACTGTGCGCAGGTAGGCTTCCACTTCCTGCACGGTGGCGCACGTGCGCATGATGTGGCGGATGGCATCGGATGTCTCCACCGCGGGCAAACCTGTGCGCCGCTTCACCGGTCCATGGTCCACGATCAGGAAATCGAATACCAGTCCAGCCTCGTTCATGCCCAGCTGGTCGGCCATGGCGCGCGTGGGATGGCCGTTGTAGTTCGCGAAGTAGATGGTGCCGTATGTGCGACTCCGGGTCAGGCCCGGAGTGACAAGGCCCTGCTCGAAGCGCACGTTGGCGTTGATGCTCCACGAATCCTCGTTGCAGCCGATGAAGGTGCGGCCGTTGTGGCTGGTGGTGAAGGCGGTGCAGGCCGCGGACCATGCAGGAAGTAGGATGGCGAGGACGGCAAGGATGCGCATGCCCAATGAATGCGATGAACGGTGAACGTAACGCTCAGAACGTTGGGCTCACTCCTTCACCCACGCCGCACCCATCACCCAACCCTGCTCATCACGCACGGCGATCTGGTACAACCCGGCGGTCAGCGCTTCCGTGGCGATCACCGGCCGGGCATCGGTGGTTCGGTGTTGCAGCACCATGCGGCCCGTGGCGTCGAAGAGGGTGATGGTGTGGGGGGCGGGCGGGAGCTCCAGCGTGAAGTGGGTGGTGCCGGGGTTGGGGAAGGGAAGTGCCGCTGATGGTGATCCAAGCGAAGGCACACTTGCCGTGAACTGGCACGGTGCCCAACCACTGGGTCCGGTATAGGCCATCGGGAGCAGGTCGTCCCAATAGCACTTGAGGCCAATGACCGTGTAGTCGATCATCAGGGACAATTCCGGCTGCAGGTAGATGCGTTCAAATCCGATGCGTTCGCGGAGCGTATCCGGCCCCCATAGTGGCACGTTCACCACAAGCCAGCGCAAAGGTTCGCCTTCAAGGAGGAACCGGCCCGTGTCCTGCACCACCATGAACTCATCATCCCATAAGCCAGCCATACGCCATTGGTCTCCCGGCACTGCACCGAACCACATCAAGGTGTCGTCGGTCCCGGTCCAGCTGTTGCGGATGTGCACCACATCGTTCGCGTAGCGCGTGAACAAGGGATCCATGGGGGAAACGAAGGGTTGCCCGAACATGCCGTTCGGATTCGGTGCGTAAATGGTGTGGTCGATGCGCTGGTATGGAACTCCCTCGATAATGGTATCACCCGCGTATTGGGCGTGGGCAATTCCCCAAGCTTGTTGGGAGCCGAAATAGAACTCCCACTGTGCACCGGGTGGACACCAGCTTTGGGCGCAGGCCAGCAGGGGCAGCAAGGCCAAGGGTAGGAGGGCGGCGCGCATGATGAACGAATGTAAGGAGCAGACGGGTGGGGCGGGAGGAACGCTGCCTAGGCGCCCGTCGGCAACGTACATCACTCCTTCACCCACGTCGCGCCCATCATGCCACCCTGCTCATCGCGCACGGCGATCCGGTACAACCCGGCGGGCAGCGCTTCCGTGGCGATCACCGGCCGGGCATCGGTGGTGCGCTGTTGCAGCACCATGCGGCCCGTGGCATCGAAGAGGGTGATGGAGTGGGGACGTGGCGGAAGATCCAGCGTGAAGTTGGTGGTGCCGGGGTTGGGGAAAATGGACGTTGCCATGCTGCGGTCATGGTTCGCGAGGCCCACAAGCGAAGTGCATCCGAATTGCAGGGTTGGGTTCGTCCATTGCAGCTCATTGTCGCTGTAACAACGCAAGCCGCCGAAAGGCTGGTCCACCAGGAACATCGGGCTGATGGCATTGATGAAGATCTCCATGAAGCCCAGCCGTTCGGTCAAGGTATCAATGGGTTCCGGTGAGGGTCCATCCAAGCCCACCACCACTTGGCGAAGCGCTTGTCCGCTGAGCGTGGTCCACAGGGTGTCCAGCACGATGAAGTCCGGCACCCCGCCATAGGTCCAAGGCACCGACCAGCGATCGCCTGGTGCGGCGGTGAACCAGTAGAGCGTATCGAAGGCCTGTTCGTTGGGTTGCCAAAGCTGAACGATGGCATCGGTCCCCGTGGTGAACCATACCCCGGCGGGCTGTTCGGTCCAATAGCTCTGTGTGGGATAGCTGTACGCGTTCACATTCACCTCCAACCGTTGCGCGGGAAGACCGGCGAGGACGGTATCGGCCGTGTAGTCCACCCGCGCATGACCGACCACACCACCCAGGATGTCCGTATAGCCAAAGGTCCAAGTGGCACCCGGCGGGCACCAGCTTTGGGCGAAGGCCAGCAAAGGGAGCAAAGCAAGGGCGAGGAGGGTGGTGCGCATGAAGAACGAATGTATGGGGTAGACGACCGGTACGGCGGTACCGCTGCTTCGGCGTGAATGAACTACCGCTCCTTCACCCACGTCGCACCCATCACCCCGCCCTGCTCATCGCGCACGGCGATCCGGTACAACCCGGCAGGCAGCGCTTCCGTGGCGATCACCGGCCGGGCATCGGTGGTGCGCTGTTGCAGCACCATACGGCCCGTGGCATCGAAGAGGGTGATGGTGTGGGGGGCGGGTGGAAGGTCGAGGGTGAAGTGGTTGGTGCCGGGGTTGGGGAAGGGGGGCATTTGATCTTCCCCGTTGCGGTCCACACGGAGCCCAAGGTCACAGGCATCCGTCCATTCGGGCGCTTGATAGCTGATCTCGTTGTCGGAATAGCAACGCACGACCTCATAGCCTCCATCGAATAAGCACCAAGGCTCGAAGATCAAGCCACCCAGTAAGCCGATGCGTTCATTGTATGTTAGGAGCGGACCACCGACCAGAGAGCCGTCAGCCTGCACCCCATCCAAGGTGAATGAACGAAGCGCAAGGCCATCCACCCATATGGTGGTCGTATCAATGACCTGGTACATGCCTGAAGGGTGGTCTTCGCCGCATGGCTCCGAGACTCCGGGATACCACCGATCCCCGGGTACTGCATCGAAACGGACCAAGGTGTCCCAAGCGTTATTCCTCAGGAGGAGCACCAGATCATCCTCCACGCTTGTGAAGTGTACCGCACTACGCGGTAAGTACTCCGGTTGGCCGGAAAAGAAGCTGATGATGTAGCCTTCATCGGCCAGGCGTTGTGCTGTTCTACCGGCGATCAGCGTATCCCCGGTATAGGTGCGATGCAGGTATCCGCTGAACAGATATCCGCCTGTCGTTAAGTGCCACTCCGCCCCGGGCGCACACCAGCTTTGCGCGAATGCCAGCAGGGGCAGCAATGCGAAGGGTAGGAGGGCGGCGCGCATGATGAACGAATGTAAGGAGCAGACGGGTGGGGCGGGAGGAACGCTGCCTAGGCGCCCGTCGGCAACGTACATCACTCCTTCACCCACGTCGCTCCCATCATACCACCCTGCTCATCGCGCACGGCGATCCGGTACAACCCGGCAGGCAGCGCTTCCGTGGCGATCACCGGCCGGGCATCGGTGGTGCGTTGTTGCAGCACCATGCGGCCTGTGGCGTCGAAGAGGGTGATGGTGTGGGGACGTGGCGGAAGATCCAGCGTGAAGTGGGTGGTGCCGGGATTTGGGAATACGGAGAGCCGTGAAGTGGCCACGTGGTCTTTGATGCCCACGAGTGTTTCGCAGCCAAGCCCCGTGAAGTTCACGGAGATGTCCTGGTCGCTATAGCAACGCAGCCCTGCTGGACCATCCACGGCCAAGCATGCTGGGAAGGGGGTCATGCTCCATGCCCATCCCAAGCGTTCGATAAAGTGCATCGCACCGTACTCATTGCCGCCCCAAACAGGCACCACGGACCACCGTTTAAGGAGCATGCCACCTACGCTGACCGTCGTGGTGTCCTGCACCACGAAGTGGTCCATGGGCTCACAAGGATCCGCTTCAGAGAATGGGCGCATGAATACATCGCCTGGAGCGGCACCCAGCCAGAAGAGGGTGTCCCATGCTTGGGCGGTATTGGACCATAGTGCCACAACGTCTTCGTGCAGTCCGGTGATCATCGCAGCCGGGTAGTCGTAGAAATCCACCTGGTCATTGAAGAAGCTTGACACGCCTGTATGCAGGTCCAGCCGTTGACCCGGAAGACCGGACAACACGGTATCGCTCACGTAGGTATAGCGGCTGTATCCGTATGTGCCGAAGGCATCAATGCCGTAGGTCCACGTCGCCCCCGGCGCACACCAGCTTTGCGCGAATGCCAGCAGGGGCAGCAAGGCGAAGAGTAGGAGGGTGGTGCGCATGATGAACGAATGTAAGGAGAAGACAGGCGGTGTGGGAGGAATGCTGCCTGGCCACCACCACACATCGAAGGTCAAGGCCCCAATCCACATGGGACCATCCTGTCCGTAACTTTCGGCCATGGCATCAAAGACCGCCACGGCCCGCACTCCCCGTAAAGCAGCCAAAGCGCCGCTCACGAGCAAGACCCTGCGCCGCGTGTCGGCCTCGGCCACCAAGTCAGCAAGCCGTTCTGCGTTCGAGCACGTGGATGAGTTGCTCGTGGTGAAGGAAGGCTGGCTGGTGAAGGTGGACAAGACCGGCAAGGTGACCAAGCGCGTGAAGCAGATCAAGCTTCCGGCTGCCTGGTCGACCATGGCGCGATCGCTGCACTTGCGCGTTTTCGCCAGGCGTGCTCACATCGCTTCAGAACGTCATCCACAATGCTGGTCCTACCGTGAGGAAACTAGGCTTTGAGTCCTCCCACGCTCCTTCCACTTGCATTTGGTACGGGCCACGTAGTGTGAAAGTGCTTAGGCGGATACCGACATGGAACCGCGAACGATCATTTGTACCAAGACGATATCGGACTCCCATTTCGGAAAAGAAGTCCGGGCGTAATGGCCCCGCGGTGGTTTCCACGCGGCCAAGCATGGTTCCAAGCCTGAGGTCCACAGTTGTTCTCAGCCAGATCCCGCGGTTGAAGAAGCAGTCATCGCACCACACAGAAGGGTACACGGCCAACTGGACGAACGCAGGATACAGGACACGATCACCCCACAGGAAGAGACCGCCCCCCCTATCCCAGAGCTGCACGATCCTTCGGAAAGCTCCAATTGATGGCGGCGTTCAATGAAGCACCGAAAAGTGGCTTGCTTCCGATCCAGTTATCGGCTTCCACGGGCGCCCAGAAAACGAAAGAAGGTGATGTGCCAAGGTCAAGGCCAAGTCCCTTCTTGGTTTCTTGTGCTACCAAGCCATTGGCTGTGACCAGAGCTGCAACGAGGAACAAGGCCCGCATGATGCTCGAAGATAGAGCGAGAGTAAATCCATTGGAGATCTCCACTCCAGTGATAGCCAATGGACGGGTCGTGAGGCCCCTTGAAGCGGAGCGGCCTATGAATTGGCCTCGCGTTCATCCATGAACGCGAGGTAGTTCACGCATTGATACCTCCAGGTCAAGGCGCATGCTGAACAACGATCCGTGCTATCCCGAGGGAAGTGCCTTCCTCTTCTGCAAAGGCGCGCAGGACATAGAGTCCATTGGCCAGGGTTCGCACATCCAAGGTATTGATCCCAATAGTGCTGCTATAAGCTCGCACAATGCGCCCGCTGCTGTCGCATACATCAAGGCGTATCGCTTTACCGGGTTCCACACCCAGGTCGACTGTGATTGCGCCTTCCGCAGGGTTGGGAAAAACGTTGAAGGTCCCGCTGGTCGTAGGGTGCTGTTCCGCGGCTATGGTCAGGTTGCGCAGCCAGTGCAGGGCGGGCCCTTTGGTCAGCACGATATCGGCCATGCCGTCGCCATCCACATCAATGGGTGTTACCTGCCGTTCGGGTCCTTCATGGATGATCGTTCCGTTAAGCAAGGGGAAGTCGCCTTCGTTGATGTATAAGGTAAGTGCCATGGTGTTCTGGCCCGTCGGTTCCGCATGAAGGACATCCAGAAGACCATCGCCGTTCATGTCATGTAGAATGGGCCGTACAGTACCTGTGAAGAAGTGCACTGGAGGAGCAAGGTCATCATGGAGCACCCGTTGGTGGTGTACCACATTTCCGTCCAAGTTGCTGAAGCGCAACAAGGAAACTGCACCATCGGGATCCACCATGCCCCAGTTGTTTTCGATCCACCCAAGCTCAAAGTGGTACGGAATGGTGTTCACGGATGTGAATGAAGCATCGCCATTGTTCTTCTTGATGGTGATCCAGTCCGGTGGATATGCCGTTGGCAGTACCAAAAGGTCATCCAGACCATCACCATCCAGGTCGTGATGGATCGCAAACTCGCGGTCCATCGAGGAGTTCGGCATCAGGTTGAACATCGGGTCCGTAGTGCGGTCCAACCGCCGGATGAAAGACTCTTGCATGACCGGTCCGGTGACGCGTTGAGAGGAACCTTTGACCACGATATCATCCCATCCATCGTTGTTGAAGTCCAGAAAGGACCAGCCTCGGATCACATCGATATCGAAAGAGCCCAAAATGTCATTGTTCAAGCATTGGAACTGGGGTACATTGTCAGGGTCGGTGATCGCGAAAAAACGGCAGATCGGAAAGGAAGTTCGCCAATCGTTCAAATGGCCAAAAAGCTCCGGTTCGCCATCGTTGTTCAGGTCCAATTCGATCAAGCTCGTGCTGAGAGTGCCATGATCACCGAGCGTGCTTGTCCAATTGGCATTCGGCAAGCGCAAACGCTTCGGTACGTTCAGTTCCCCGACCTGGAAGGGATCGATGGTCATGAGATGTGTCCGCGAACTTGTTCCATTGGAGAGCATGTGGAGGGAACGCTCGCCGTTCGCATTGTCCCTGGCCAACATGCCTCCGGTCAAAGCATGGTTCCAGCCGAACAGCGTTTCGTTGGCGAGGAGCGTGGACAAGCCAGTGTCGTAGCGCAAGCGATGAAGCTGGTCATCCTCAGTGATCACGAAAATATCGAGGACCTCCTCCACACCCTCGGGACCGAAGGTCCATGAACGTACATGATCGTCCAACGTGATGATGGTATCGATCGACAGCACAGTGAGATCCGTGTCCACCAGAAAGCGGTACACCACGCCATAACCATGCGCCCAGATCTCCGACCCCGGTATGCCCGGGACATTGCGCACATGCAGACCGTTGATGTGCGTTCCGAAGTCCAGCCACATGAGCGGACCCATGGCGCCCTCACCCTCGCCAAGCCACAGGGGCAAAGCTCCTCCTGATGCGCGATCCGAGTGAAGGTCCAATAGGCCGTCGCCGTTGAGGTCCGAAGCGACCACGACCTCACCGCTGGTCAGGCTGGGAACGATCTGCACAGGTTGCCCTGAAGAGTGGGTAACAGCATTCCAAAATGCTATGGAGCTGGGCTGAATGGAACGATGGAGCACCAGGTCCAACACGCCATCATTGCTCAGATCGGCCAGGTGTATTCCAGACCAGGAGCCGTTCAACGTATGCAGCTGTACCAGTTCACCGTCTTCAAAACGGAACACATCAACGCCCTGGCTTCTACGTGCCAGTATCTCCGCGCGCCCATCTCCGTTGATGTCTCCCACCTGCACAGCGGTATAGGTCGTACCCATCGCGATCGTGAGCGGTGCGGCGATGCTCCCGCCTCCGAGATTTCGGTACAGTGCTATGCAGCGCGACTCGAAAAAGAACTCCGGCGAGACTCGTCCAGTGATCAGGTCAGGCAACCCATCTCCATCCACATCGCCCATGGCGAACAGTTCGCGGGGCACTTCGCCTTCAAGTACGACTTGGCGTTCTTCCGAAGCGCCATCCACCGGTATGGATATCACACGGCCGGCACCGGTGCTGCCGAGGATCACCTCCAGCGATCCATCGCCGTTCAGGTCCACCAAGATCGGCTCGCGAACCTCGCTGATCAGCGGTGTCAGCAGCACAGGCTCCGCAAAAGGGGACTGCCCGAGGATAGCGATCGGAACAAGGTGGCACAGCAGTAGTACGAAGGCGGCTAGTTTCTGCATGCCATAGGTGAATGTGGTCCACTAACGTCCTTTAGGGGCCAACATTGTGGTCATCTGGAATGGTCAGAGTCAGTTATTTGGGGAATATGGCTGCCCGATCCGTCATTCCCGCCCCTCCGGTAACTTCGCGCCTATCCCGGGCACCAGCCCGCCGCCATACCCATGTCCACCTTCGTCCAAGCCGCCCCCTACACGCCGAAACACAAGATCCGTGTTGTAACGGCCGCCTCGCTCTTCGACGGCCACGATGCCGCCATCAACATCATGCGGCGCATCATCCAAAGCACCGGCGCCGAGGTGATCCACCTGGGGCACGACCGCAGCGTGGAGGATGTGGTGAACACCGCCATCCAGGAGGACGCGCACGCCATCGCGATGACCAGCTACCAGGGCGGGCACAACGAGTACTTCAAGTACATGTTCGACCTGCTGAAGGAGAAGGGCGCGGGGCACATCAAGATCTTCGGCGGGGGAGGAGGGACGATCCTGCCCAGCGAGATCGAGGAGCTGCACGCGTACGGCATCACGCGTATCTACCATCCCGACGACGGCCGCGCCATGGGCCTGCAAGGCATGATCAACGACCTGCTGGAGAAGGCCGACTTCGACCTGAGCGACAAGGTGAACGGCGAAGCGAAGAAGCTCAGTCCGAACAATTGGCCGGCCATTGCGAAGCTGATCAGCACGGCGGAGAACCACCCGCAGGTGTTCGAGAAGATCGCCGACGAGATCCACAAGAAGGCCGCCGAGAACAAGGCGCCGATCCTGGGCATCACCGGCACGGGCGGCGCGGGCAAGAGCAGCATGGTGGACGAGCTGATCCGCCGCTTCATCTTGGATCAACCCACCAAGACCATCGGAGTTATTTCCGTGGACCCGAGCAAGCGCAAGACGGGCGGCGCGCTGCTGGGCGACCGCATCCGCATGAACAGCATCCGCGGCGAACGTGTGTACATGCGCAGCCTCGCCACACGCCAGAGCAACCTCGCGCTGAGCAAGCACGTGAAGGAGGCCGTGGAGATCCTGAAGGCCGCGGGCTTCGACCTGATCATCCTCGAAACGAGCGGCATCGGCCAGAGCGACACCGAGATCCTGGACCACAGCGATGTCTCGCTCTACATCATGACGCCCGAGTTCGGCGCGGCCACGCAGCTGGAGAAGATCGACATGCTCGACTTCGCCGATGTGGTGGCCATCAACAAGTTCGACAAGCGCGGCGCCCTCGATGCCCTGCGAGACGTGAAGAAGCAATACAAGAGGAACCACAACCTGTGGGACGCCAACGACGATGACCTGCCCGTGGTGGGCACCATCGCCAGCCAGTTCAACGATCCCGGCACCAACTCGCTGTACGCACGGCTGATGAAGAAGATCGCCGAGAAGACTGGCGTGGACTTCGCCAGCACCTTCACCGCGCACGACGAGATGAGCGAGAAGGTGTGGATCATCCCCCCCGCGAAGAGCAGGTACCTCTCGGAGATCTCAGAGAACAACCGGCGGTATGACGAGCAAGTCCGGCGTCAAGCGTCCATCGCTGACCAACTGTATGGACTCTATTCCGCTGTGTTGACGTTCGGTGGGCCGGACTTGCTGATTTCTAATTCGCTGATTGCTGATCCGCCTGGCACCAACCTCGGTGCGGAGGCAAATCAGCAATCAGCAATCAGCAATCTTGTATCGAAATTCGAAGAGATAAGGAAGGACCTCGATCCCCACCTCTGGTCCATGCTCCAGAACTGGAAGGCCGAAGAAGAGAAGTACAGCGGCGAGTTCTACACCTACCAGGTTCGCGGCAAGGAGATCAAAGTCCCCAACCACACCGAGAGCCTCTCTCACCTGAAGATCCCGAAGGTGGCGCTGCCCAAGTTCAAGAGCTGGGGCGACAAGGTGCGCTGGGCCATGCAGGAGAACACGCCCGGCTTCTACCCCTACACCGCGGGCATCTATCCCTTCAAGCGCACCGGCGAGGACCCCGCGCGGATGTTCGCCGGCGAGGGCGGCCCGGAGCGGACGAATAAGCGCTTCCACTACGTGAGCCAGGGCATGCCCGCCAAACGCCTCAGCACGGCCTTCGACAGCGTCACGCTCTACGGCAACGACCCCGGCCGTCGTCCGGACATCTACGGCAAGGTGGGCAACAGCGGCGTGAGCATCTGCTGCCTCGACGATGCCAAGAAGCTCTACAGCGGCTTCGACCTCACCGCGCCCAACACCAGCGTGAGCATGACCATCAACGGTCCCGCGCCCATGCTGCTCGGCTTCTTCATGAACGCCGCGATCGATCAGAACTGCGAGAAATACATTCGTTCCAACGGGCTTGAATCACTCGTTGAGGAGAAGATCAAGGCCCGTTGGAACTCAATTGCTGATCCGAAGTCAATTGCTGATTCGCTAATTGCTGATTCGCCTCGCGGTGCAGCAATCAGCAATCAGCAATTAGGAATCCGCCCGAAATATCATGGTACGATACCAGAGGGCAACGATGGATTAGGTCTGCTGTTGTTGGGGATCTCCGGTGATCAAGTCTTGCCAAGGGAGGTCTATGAGAAGATCAAAGCCGACACCCTCGCACAGGTCCGTGGCACCGTCCAAGCCGACATCCTCAAGGAAGACCAGGCGCAGAACACCTGCATCTTCAGCACCGAGTTCGCGCTGCGGTTGATGGGCGACGTGCAGCAGTACTTCATCGACAAGAAGGTCCGCAACTTCTACAGCGTCAGCATCAGCGGCTACCACATCGCGGAGGCCGGCGCCAACCCCATCAGCCAGCTCGCCTTCACCCTGGCCAACGGCTTCACCTACGTGGAGTACTACCTCAGCCGGGGCATGGACATCAACGCCTTCGCGCCCAACCTGAGCTTCTTCTTCAGCAACGGCATGGACCCCGAGTACGCCGTGATGGGCCGCGTGGCGCGCCGCCTCTGGGCCAAGGCGCTGAAGCACCGCTACGGCGCCGACGAGCGCAGCCAGATGCTCAAGTACCACATCCAGACCAGCGGCCGCAGCCTCCATGCGCAGGAGATCGACTTCAACGACATCCGCACCACGTTGCAGGCGCTCTACGCCATCTACGACAACTGCAACAGCCTGCACACCAACGCCTACGACGAGGCCATCACCACGCCCACGGAGGAAAGCGTGCGCCGCGCCATGGCCATCCAGCTCATCATCAACCGCGAGCTCGGCCTGGCCAAGAACGAGAACCCGCTGCAAGGCAGCTTCATCATCGAGGAGCTCACTGATCTGGTGGAAGAAGCCGTGCTCAGCGAGTTCGACCGCATCACCGAACGCGGCGGCGTGCTGGGCGCCATGGAGACCATGTACCAGCGCAGCCGCATCCAAGAGGAGAGCCTCTATTATGAAACGCTGAAGCACACCGGCGAATACCCGATCATCGGCGTGAACACCTTCCTCAGCAGCAAGGGCTCACCCACCATCCTGCCCAAGGAGGTGATCCGCGCCACCGAGGAGGAGAAGGAGGCGCAGATCGCGACGGTGGAGAACCTGCGCGTGGCCTATAGCGAGGAAGCGGCGAAGGCGATCAAGGATCTTCAGCAAGCCGCCATCCGCAACGAGAACATGTTCGAGGTGCTGATGGAGGCAACGAAGTACTGTTCGCTTGGGCAGCTCACTGCGGCGATGTTCGAGGTGGGGGGGCAGTACCGGAGGAATATGTAGGTCTTGAGGGCGTACCGGCGCTCAAGAGCAGCGCCGTCGGGCCATACGCTTTAGCCGGCTTGTCGCGGCCAGCGGTCGCGGCGCTGCGGTGGCTTCCGTTGGTCGCCTCCTCGCAGCACGCACCCGCAAGGCCGCTGCGGCGCCGGGCTGCCGCTGCTGTCCCTTACGCGGAGCCAGGATTTGCCTTGTTCTGGAGCTCTGCTGCCCTGCTAATTGTCACATGGAGCGCACGGTCCTTTGCATCTCCCTTGACCCACCGCGGACCAAGCAAAATCCCCTTCTTCACGAGTAGCTCATCGAACGCGGCTTGCTCGCGAACCGTTGCCTAGTGTCCGTAATACAAGGCTGCCAGCTCTTCCTTGCCGCTAGAGAACCCGCCAATTGCATGTACCATCATGACCGACAAACTGTCGACCTTCAGAATGACTTCCATCTCCGTGTCGCCGAACTTCCCAATACCATCCCTGTACCCAGCAATACGGTCCTTAAAATGTCGGCAACTCCGCTTGAACTTTGTGTCCTTGTATAGAGCATGGAGGTTTACAATTACGGCCTCGTTTGGAGGTCTAAAGCCGAAAATGAATCCATGCTTACCAGGCGCGGGAACACCCCCATGAATGCCTGCGGCTACTTCAAAGTCAATGGACCACGCGGAGTATGTTTCCTCCAGAGCATAGTTGGTCGCCAGCTTCCACAGATCTGCCTTGGCAATAGCGATACGACGATAGCACTTCTTGTTCGCTTTCTTGGCATGTTCAGGGAGTTCATCACGAAGCGCGATGAGTCGATTGGCTATTCTTGTCTTCTTAACCCCAACCCCTTTACGCTGCCAGTCGTTGACTGCTTGTAGCAGATCTAAGCTATAGAACTCGGCCATGAGTCGATCAACATTAATATAATCAATACTTGGGTATTACATCCGGATATGGGCCTAGGAACCGCTCCCCATTGAAGTGGATCATGTGCTCCGGTTCATCCGCGAGCCAAACTTCCGACTCCCAAGAAATTTCAGCGATGTACCTGCGGAAGTCGTTTCTGCCCATGAAGGCCGTGACAAAGACCAACCCGGGCCGTGAGCCTGCAAAGAGGCGCTGGAGTTCGACACGTCGTTTGCCGTCGATCGGGCCTGCTGTGGTGACGGCTTCGATCAATAGCAGCCAGTCCTTCTTGAGGTAGTGAACCACCACATCGGGCATCTTGGCCGGAGCAGGGACCTTGATACCCAAGGCCGCTAACGCAGGCTTCTCGAACACGCCGAATTTGCTCTCCGTGTCGCCCACGTACAGGATGACACCACCTGGCACGAATCGTGGGCAGAATTCTTCGATGATGTGCTTCATCAAGGGGTTCTGTCCGCCTGGTGATAGTGTCACTGCCTCGCCGTTCGGCAGTGTTACAGGTATGCGTCGTGACGCGCGGTGGCGATTGAGTTCGTTGCGGATCTTCTCAACCCGTTCGAGGTAATCCGTGAGCTTCTGTTGCCAGTTCTTGGTTCGATAAGAGCGCAGCAAAGCCAAGGCATTGTCCTCGATCTGATAGACGGTCTTGCCGCTGTTGGTAGGGCGGTCAGGGTCGTCCGGGTTGCGCACCAAGAGAGCATGTTCCACGAAGAACTTGACAGCGTCATCGCGGATGGTCTCCCGGGTGTTCGGCGCGTACTTCACACCATACGACTGGTCGATGAACGCGATGATCGGCGTAATGCCACGCAAAGGTGCTGTCGCTTCTGACCATGCCTTGTCGGGGTCAAGGTCGAGCATGGCTAGCAAGGTGTAGGCAGCGGCTTCGTTGGTCTGCTTGCCCGTGAAGCCAAGACGCTTCAGGATGCCGATCGCTTCGCGCAGGCGGCGTTCCGTTGGAGGTACCGAAGGCTCGAAGAGTTCCCAGTTATCTTCCAAGCTCATGCTCTACCAATTGGTCAATAGTGTTCTGGTCCATCGGTTCGGCCTTCACAAGCGAACCGATGCGCTCCAAGGTAGTCTTAGCCGGATAGGGAAGTGTTCGAAGGTCGGTCGCATTCACCTGGGTGTGCCCACTGAAGCGACGGAAGTGTTGGTCCACGACAGTCGAATTCAAATAGGCGGCAAGTCCTTTTGCCAAGGTCATGTCCAATCCAGCGCCGTTCTGATGGAAGTAGTTCAGATGGTTCTCGAAGCCGACCTCAGCCGCATCAATGCGTTCCGGGTCATAGATGCAGGCCACTATGCGGCGACGTTCCTCTTTCGATGAGAATCTCTTCACAAGCACGTAGGTGCCCCGTGGGACCATCAGCGACTTCGTGGCCGGTTCTGAAACGATCGCATTGGGCTTTCGACCATTCTCGATGGGCCATGAGATGTAGCCCTTGTCGAAGTGCGTGGAGTAGATGAGCGGAACGGTGTTCGAGGCTGGTTCCTGTACGATGAACTCCTCAGCCCTGAAGTCCACCACGCGCCCCGTTGATACCGTCAATCCAAGGTCCTTTAGCCCTGTACGGATCTCACGAACGATACCTGCCGCCCTGCTCTGGTCCTCGTTCGTTTCCAAATGGATCATAAGCTCGGGATCGGCAGGGTCGATCACTTCGCTCATTGGGACGTTCCGCGAAGTCACTTGGTCACCAGCGCGACCGCTGCTGCTGCTAACGACCAAGTCTTTCGGCACTGGCTTGCCAACGACAACATGGAAGATGACATTCTCTTGAAGCACTTTGTCTCCCTTGAATGCTGCGGTCCGTGAGTCGAACAGATGCAGCCTTTGCAGGGCGGTTCGCTTCAGGAGGTCTTCTCGGAAAGGCCGGAAGTATGGTCCGTTGCAGAAGCTTCTTGGTGTGATGGCCACAAGCTCACCGCCGGGTTCCATCAGGCGGATCATGAGTGCGACAAACCCGGTGTAGAGGTTGCTTGTCTCGATACCCACCGAGCGCAGGGAAGACCTGAATTGCGATGCGCTACTGATCTTACGGTAAGGCGGATTGACGATGGCAGTGGTGAAGCTGGTCCGGTCGCTTGCGAAGAGGTCATCGCGCAACATTCCTGCTGCACTTTCAATGAAGTCCTCAGCGCAGATGTTGTACTCGAATCCAACCCCTTTCGCGGCACAGAGGTCTTCGCAATCCATCAGCGTGGCGCGCAGACGTTCGAGCATGAGCGGGTCTAGCTCGTAGACCGTTACGCTTATCTGTTCCGGCCGCTTTTTGTCGGAGAGTAGACGATGGACAAGAGCTTGGGTCAGCGCACCGGAGCCAGCACCCGCATCGAGCAGCTTAACATGTTTCCGGTCAGTCTTGAACATCGATGCCATCAACTCCGCTGTGGGCGCAGGTGTCAAGAACTGCCCAAGCGCGGACTTGCGAGTGCGATCAGCGAGCGCCTCGTCAACGTCCACTTCAGCGACATCCAAGCTGCTTACAACAGCATCCAATTCCTCCAGACGTTCTACTCTTCTTGCCATGGTCTACCGCGCTAAGTTCTAACCTGTCCTTGGTACCTGTCGCCGTTGTCGAAAAATCTGTCAACCGGCTGCCGATAATGTACATCGCTTCATGTGAAGTCCGAGATCTTCGTTCGGGCGTCAGCGCGTGACGGATTGGAGCGGCACCCCGCAGCGAGGTACGAGCGAGGAGTACAGCGGAAAGCCGGACCCGGCTGCTCCCTCGCGAAGGCTCTGCGAAGCAATGCGAGGGGGCACGCCCAAACCTGTGCCTCCACCAATCCCAAGCACCTCGCTTCGTACCGCTATACCTCAGGCCCACGAACCCAACCTCTGACCTTTCCCGCTGCACCGGCCGCCGAGCCGATGGCACCTCCCATGAGCCTCGACGCAAGCCCCCCCTCAGAACACCTGCCCGATCCCGAAGAACACGAGCTTGTCTTCGGACGACACGCCATAGTCAAGGAAGATGATGGTACTCTGGTTCCAAGCGATCCGCAGCCCGGCGCCGTAGGCGGTGCGCATGTGTGCCAGGTCCAGGTCCTGCCAGCGGTCGCGCACGGTGCCGGCATCAACGAAGGGCGCCACGCCGATGCCGAAGTGCTGTTTCCCCAACGATAGGTCTGCGAGGCGTGCGCGCAGCTCCAGGTTGGCGAACCAGAGCGACCGGGCCAGGAAACGGTTGGCGCGGTAGCCGCGCAGGGAGGCCTTGCCGCCGAGGGCGTTGATGCTGCCATCGGGGCTCCATTGGTCCTGGAACTCGAAGAAGGGCGCCTGATCGCCGAGGATGGTGCCCGCGCCGATGCGCGCGGCGATCACGGTGCGTGTGCCGATGGGCAGCTTGCGGTACGCGCGGGCCTGCAGGAACAGCTTGTTGAAGGTGAATTGCGAGCCGATCGCGGGGGAGGAGTACTCGTTGGCCACCTCCAGGTAATGGCCCTTGGTGGGATCGGGCTCGAAGTCGCGCGTGTCGTGCATCAGCGCGGTCTGCACGATGGAGACCCAGCCGCCGTCCACGCCGGAGATGAGTCCCTGATCGAAGTCGCGGCGCAGGAGGGAGAGGCCGTTGGGCACGGTGACCTGCTCACCGGTCACGGGGTCCTGCCCATCGGTGTCCACGCCCTCGAAAGTGGCATAGCTGAGGTGCTGGATCTCGTAGCCGCCCATCACGCGCCAACGGCCGCGGCCCAGGGCATAGTCGGCCTTGAGGTTGAGCATGTACTCCGTTTCGCGGAAGCGGTTCGAAAGCGCATCGGTGACGAAGGGCGCTTCGCCGGGACCGCCCGGGCGCACGCGGCTTCGCGCGGCATCGTAAGCGGCGTAGGTGGCGAAGCCCGGTCCGGTGGGATCGGACGGCAGGCGCAAGGGACCAAGCGTGTTCTCCGTAAGACCGAAGTAGAGGTTGGCCGGATTCTGTTGCGCTTTCAGGTCCACCTTGAAGCGCCAGCGCGAGCCTTTGTAGTAGGGCACATCGAGCGACAGCGCCAGTTCGCGCGCGTTGCTGGTGTACCAAGCCGCATTGGCCTTCAGTTTGGCCATGTAAGGCGTGTAGGTGAAACGGGGGTCATCGCGTTGGCCGTTCCAGTACACGTTGCCCCGGATACCGAAACCGAAACCGGTCACGGGATCGGAGGACAGATCGGGGATGCCCGTGAAGAACGTGCCTTCGCGTTTCTTCAGCAGGTCGGCATCGCTCATGCGCCGGGCGTGCATGAAGGAGAGGGTATCCGCCGGCACTTGCGCGCAGAGGCTTCCGGCCAACGGGAACAGCAGCAACGTGATCGTGTTCTTCCACATGCCGCGAAGCACGGGACCGATCCGGAAGGAAACCTGAAGGCTCAGCCCACCGCGACCGGATGCACGCTGAACACATGCATGTCCTCCCGGTAAGCGTAGCGCAGCGACCAGCCCTGCCGCTCGCACACCCGTTGCGCGATGGTGAGACCAAGGCCAAGCCCCTTGCCGCTTCCAGAACCGGAAAAACGCTTGAACAGGCTTTCGGGATCAAGTGCGCCACCTTGACCGGTGTTCGCGATGCTGAGCGCGTCCGGGGTGAGGGTGATGCGGATGCGTCCACCGCGCATGTTGTGCCTGATGGCATTCCCGATGAGGTTGCCCAGGAGGATCTCCGCCATGGCCGGCTCCATGCGCCAGCTCACCGTTTGTGCCGCTTCCATGGAAACGGTGAGGCCGAGCGCGTCGATTTGCTCCCGCGTCTGGGCGAGCTGCGACCGGATGATCGCGACGGGATCGCAACGCTCCTCCGGATGCACCGGGGCATTGTCCACGCGGGCGAGCAGCAACAGGCCGTCGTGTGTGTGGCGCATGCGCCCGAGCAAGCGGCTGGTCTCATCCAGCAAGGCTGCCTGCTGCGGCGAGAGGCCTTCGCTTTGGAACAGGCGTTCCACCTTGGCCTGCAACAGTGCGAGCGGGGTGCGCAGTTCATGGGCGGCGTTCTCGGTGAAATGGCGCTGCTCCTCGTAGATGGCCCTGTTCCGTTGCGTGAGCTGCTCCACCACGCGTTCCAACTCGTCGAACTCGGTCACTCCTGTGGGGCTGGCTTGGAATGGCTGGTCGCTGTCCACTTGGAACCGTTTCAACGCGTCCAGCAGGCGGTGGAAAGGCCTCCAGATGCGCCGGGCGGCCACCCGATCGATGAGCAGCATGCCGCCGAAGAGCAGCACCAGTGAAACCAATGCCACGAGCGTGATCGCCAACACGAGCTCCTCGGTCTCCT
Organism: Flavobacteriales bacterium; assembly: GCA_019638115.1. Classification (GTDB taxonomy): domain Bacteria; phylum Bacteroidota; class Bacteroidia; order Flavobacteriales_F; family PHOS-HE28; genus PHOS-HE28. Next base: position 39,877 of record JAHBUK010000005.1, read on the forward strand.
CGATCACCCGGCTGATGGAGATGGCGTATGGGACGCCATCCAGCATGATGGTGCTCTCGTAGGTGCGGAACGGCTCCTCGTGGCCATGGAGTTCATCGAACCGGTCGATGGTATGGAAGCGTTCCACAACGCTGCTGTCCGGCGGAAGCAGGGCCAGATGCACACCCGCATCGATCGCATTGATCCGGTGGATGGTTTCGGCCAGCGCTTCCTGCGACAGGTGCCCGCCCTGGAGGCCGCGCTCCACTTTCCGCTTCACGATCTCCAGGTCCTGGTCGATGTCGGCCAGCCAGACGTTGCGCAGGATGAGGTAGTAGGCCGGTATGCTGAGGAGCAGCACCACCGAGGCATAGAGGAGGATGGGCCGCCGGGTGCGATGCAGCAGCTTCATGCCTGTGTGTTGAAACGGTAACCGATGCCGTGGACGGTGCGGATGCGATCGGCGCAACCAGCCTCGGCCAGCTTGCGCTTCAGGTTCTTCATATGCGCGTAGATCAGCTCCTGTGCCCGGTCGTCGTCCAGGCCGCCAAGGTGCTCGGCGATCACCCCGCGCGGCAGCACGCGGTCGCGCGAGGCGGTAAGCAGCCGCAGCAGCCGGAACTCCGTGGGCGTTAACGGCACGGGCACGCCATGCACGCTGGCGGTCTGCGCGGGCAGATCGATCTCCAGTTCGTCGAACTGCAGCCGGTCGTGGCCGGCAAAGTGCGCCCGGCGCACGGTGGCCTGCACGCGCACGGCCAGTTCCGCCAGATGGAAGGGCTTCACGATGTAGTCGTCGGCGCCGATGCGCAGGCCCTCGATGCGGTCGTCCAGCGCGTCCTTTGCCGACACGATCACAACACCATCGGTACGCCCCATCCCTTTCAACGCGCGCAATACCTCCAGCCCGTTGCCATCGGGCAGCGTCAGGTCGAGGACCACGCAGTCGAAGGGTTTGTCGAGGATGTGGTCCAATGCTTCGCGAACGGTACCGGCGATAGTGCATCGTGTACCAGGGCCGTCCAGGTAGGCCTTGATGTCGTCCGCCAGGGAACGCTCATCCTCCACGATCAACAGGTCCATCATGTTCCAAAGTTCCGTGCTGCAGGCGCATGCAAGCAACGCTGCGATCCTGAAGTTCTTCGGAATGGCCGTTCTGAACCATTCTGAAACCTTTGCGGATGCAGCTATCTTGTCCAAGCCCACCTGCCGGGAAAGCCGTCAAGGTGGGTGTATGCCATGAGCAAACGACCGAAGAAGAACGAAGCTGCCGAAGAAGTGCTGATCTACCGCACCGAGGATGGGCAGGTGCGCATGGATGTGCGCAGCGATGGGGACACCGTATGGCTGAGCCAGGAGCAGATGGCCAGGCTGTTCGACAAGGACAAGTCGAGCATCAGCAGGCATGTGCGCAATGTGATCGCCGAGGGTGAGTTGGAGGCCGTTTCAGTTGTTGCACTTTTTGCAACAACTGCCGCCGACGGCAAGACTTACCAAGTGGAGCACTACAACCTGGACATGATCATCTCGGTGGGCTACCGGGTGAACAGCAAACGGGGCACCCAGTTCCGCATCTGGGCCACGCAACGGCTCCGCGAGCATCTCATCAAGGGCTTCACGCTGGACGACCGCCGCTTCAAGGAGCAGAGCGCACTGGACCGCTACTTCGACGAACTGGTGGAGCGGATACGCGACATCCGTACCAGCGAGCGGCAGTTCTACCGGAAGGTGACGGATATCTACGCCACCAGTACCGATTACGACCCCGATGCGGAGGCCACAAGGAAGTTCTATGCCACGGTGCAGAACAAGTTCCACTTCGCCATAACGGGCCATACCGCTGCTGAACTGATCGGTGGAAGAGCGAGTGCCCTCCAGCCGAACATGGGCCTGACCAATTGGCCGGGTGAGCGGATCCTGCCGCGCGATGTGACCGTGGCCAAGAACTACCTGAACGAGGATGAACTGAAGCAGCTGAACAACATCGTGGAGCAGTACCTGGCCTTTGCGGAATCGCAAGCGTTGCGCAGGAATCCGATGAGCATGAAGGACTGGATCGACAAGTTGCACGGCTTCCTCACCCTGAACGAACGCGAGGTACTGGAAGGGGTGGGCCACTTGAGCAAGGAGGAAGCGGATGACCACGCCCTGCGCGAGTATGCCAAGTTCCGTGAGGCGAACCGCATTGGTCCGGACCATGAGAGCGATTTCGACAAGGCCGTGAAGCGCCTGAAGGGCGGCCCACCGGGAAGAACAGAGCCATGACCGATCTGCACCAGGCCATCCTCACCACCGTCCTGCCGCAGCAAGTGCCCGGTGCCGAGGTGTTGCCACCCGACAGTTGGCCAGCCTATGGCCTTTCACCCACCGGCCTGGAGCCCTTGCCGGCCATCGTGGCATACAGCAGCGCGCAGGGATCGCTGTCCATCATCGAGCTGGTCGACCGCACGGGCGCGCCCAACGCCGAGCGCCATAACGCGTTGATGCGTTGGTCTTCTGCGTTCCGGGGGCCGCGCGCATTCGTGTGGGCCTATGCATCGCGCACGGCCTACGCGAAGGACATGGGGGAGCTGCTTTCGGATACCTACGTCTGGTTCGCCGATGAGCCCAAGCATCATGCGTACATCAGTGGTTCGGCGGAGATGAGTGAGCCATACCGGCGGCGGGTGAGGGCGTGATCGTGGAATGCCACGACGCAATTACCTTGTACGAACGCGGGTGACGGAAAGCGCGTCGATCGCGTATGCCATGCGCAATCGACCAAAGAAGAACGAAGCTGCCGAAGAGGTGCTGATCTACCGCACCGAGGATGGCCAGGTGCGCATGGATGTGCGCAGCGATGGGGACACCGCATGGCTGAGCCAGGAGCAGATGGCCAGGCGTTCGACAAGAACAAGTCGAGCATCAGCAGGCATGTGCGCAACGTGATCGCCGAGGGTGAGTTGGACGGCGCTTCAGTTGTTGCACTTTTTGCAACAACTGCCGCCGACGGCAAGACCTATCAGGTGGAGCACTACAACCTGGACATGATCATCTCGGTGGGTTACTAGCCGTGAAGTGAACAGGCCGATCGGCAAGGCGATCTCGCGGCTTTGTACGGCGACCTACCGGTAAATGTCCTTCCGATGGCCCACTTCCCGCACCTCCACGATGCGGACACCATCATCGATGACATAGAGGATGCGGTAGGCACCAACGCGGATGCGCCACGACTCGGAATGGACGCCCTTCAGCTTTTTGCAACCTGCTGGCCGCGGATCGGTGCCCAGCGCTTTGATGGCCTTGAATATCCGCGGAACAGCCGCAGCATGGAGCGCGGCGATGTCACGCTCCGCATCCCGTGCGATGCGCACTTGGTAGCTCACAACTTGCCTTGCTTGCGGAGTTTCTTCTCCAACTGGTCAAGCGATACGGTAGGCTGGCCTGCGCGTTGTTCTGCAATGAGGCCGTCCATCATGTCCTCGATCTGCTCGCGACGCTTGTCCAGCTCGGCGATGTCGATCTGCAAGTAGCGCTTCTTGTTCGCGCGGTCCTCCAGGATGGTGATGCCTTTCATGGTGATATGCTTCCACACAAAGGTACATGGCGGTGCCGTGGAGATGGTACGTGATCTCGCGTAAAGTGGCGTGTCCCGATCATCGGCCCGGCGTCAGCGCGTGAGGGACATGAGCGGAAAGCCCACAGCCGGGCGAGGTACGAGACCGGCGAGGACTTGCAGCGGTTGGCCCGACCCCGCCTGCCCTTGCGCATTGGCCTAGTGTGGCGAGGGAGGCAGGCGGGGGCACGCCCCAAAACCTCCCTCATACCCCCGAACGCGAACACCCCCGGCACCATGTCTGCGCACGGTCCGGGGGTGTGGTGTTGACGGCCTGCGCTGCGCTCAGCGCCGTGCGAGGTCAAAGCGGTCCAGGTGCATCACCTTGTGCCAGGCGGCCACGAAGTCGCGCACGAACTTCTCCTTGGCATCGCTGCTGGCGTACACTTCGGCCAGGGCGCGCAGCTCGGAGTGCGAGCCGAAGATGAGGTCGGCGCGCGTGGCGGTGTACTTCACTTCGCCCGTGGCGCGGTCCTTCCCTTCGAAGGTCTCCTTGGTGTCGGAGGTGGGCGACCACGCGGTGCGCATGTCCAGCAGGTTCACGAACCACTCGTTGGTGAGGGCATCGCTGGTGGTGGTGAGGATGCCGTGCTTGGAGCCGTCGAAGTTGGCGTGCAGCGCGCGCATGCCGCCCACGAGCACGGTCATTTCAGGTGCGGTGAGGGTGAGCAGCTGGGCCTTGTCCACCAGGAGTTCCTCGGTGGAGATGGTGTAACGCTTCTGTTGGTAGTTGCGGAAACCATCGGCCATGGGCTCCAGCAGGGCGAAGCTCTCCACATCGGTCTGCTCCTGGCTGGCATCCATGCGGCCGGGCGCGAAGGGGATCTTCACCGGGTATCCGGCGTTGGCTGCGGCCTTTTCCACGGCGGCATCGCCACCCAGCACGATGAGGTCGGCCAGGGACACCTTCTTGTTGCCGGCGCTGGCGTTGAACTCGGCCTGGATCTTCTCCAGCGTACCCAGCACCTTCTGCAGCTGCGCGGGGTTGTTGGCGGCCCAGTCCTTCTGCGGTGCCAGACGGATGCGTGCGCCGTTGGCACCACCGCGACGGTCGCTGTGGCGGTAGGTGGAGGCGGAGGCCCATGCGGTGCCCACCAACTCGGAGATGCTGAGGCCGGAGCCGAGGATGGCCTTCTTCAGGCGGTCGATGTCGGCAGGGCCGATAAGCGCGTGGTTGACGGCGGGGATGGGGTCCTGCCAGAGGAGGTCCTCCGTGGGCGCTTCGGGACCCAGGTAGGTGCTGCGCGGGCCCATGTCGCGGTGGGTGAGCTTGAACCAGGCGCGTGCGAAGGCGGCCTCGAACTCCTCGGGCTTCTCATAGAAGCGGCGCGAGATCTTCTCGTACACGGGGTCCATGCGCAGGGAGAGGTCGGTGGTGAGCATGGTGGGCGGGTGCTGCTTCTCGGGATCGAAGGCATCGGGCACCTTCATCTTGGGGTCCTTGGCCACCCACTGGTGTGCACCGGCGGGGCTCTTGGTAAGTTCCCACTCGTTCTCGAAGAGGTTGAAGAAGAACAGGTGGCTCCACTTGGCGGGGGTGGAGGTCCAGATCACTTCCAGGCCGGAGGTGATGGCATCGGCGCCCTTGCCGCTCTTGTAGCTGCTCTTCCAGCCGAAACCCTGCTCCTCGATGCCGGCCGCTTCGGGCTCGGGGCCCACGTGGCTGGCGGGACCGGCGCCGTGGGTCTTGCCCAGGGTGTGGCCACCGGCGATAAGGGCCACGGTCTCCTCGTCGTTCATGCCCATGCGGCCGAAGGTCTCGCGGATGTCCTTGGCGGCGAGCACGGGGTCGGGGTTGCCGTTGGGGCCTTCGGGGTTCACGTAGATCAGGCCCATCTGCACGGCGGCCAGGGGTTTCTCCAGATCACGCTCGCCGGAGTAGCGCTTGTCATCGCCCATCCACTTGGTCTCGGCGCCCCAGTACACATCGGTCTCGGGCTCCCACACGTCCTCGCGGCCACCGGCGAAGCCGAAGGTCTTGAAGCCCATGTCCTCCAGCGCCACGTTGCCGGCCAGCACCATGAGGTCGGCCCAGGAGATGTGCTTGCCGTACTTCTGCTTCACGGGCCAGAGGAGGCGGCGCGCCTTGTCGAGGTTGGTGTTGTCGGGCCAGCTGTTCACGGGTGCGAAGCGCTGCTGCCCGGCGCGGGAGCCACCGCGGCCATCGCCGGAGCGGTAGGTGCCGGCGCTGTGCCAGGCCATGCGGATGAAGAGGCCGCCGTAGTGCCCGTAGTCCGCGGGCCACCAGTCCTGCGATTCGGTGAGCACTTTGCGGATGTCCTCCTTCAGCGCGAAGTAGTCCAGCTTCTTGAAGGCCTCGGCGTAGTTGAAGTCCGGGTCCATGGGGTCGGAGAGGGAGGAGTTCTGCCGCAGCAAGCCGAGGTCGAGGCGGTTTGGCCACCATTCACTGATCGCGCTGGCTCGGGCGTTTGAAGGGCTCTTCATGGTGGCCCCGGAATGGTCGTCGGCGGTCTTGTCGGCGCCGCCTTCGTATTTGTCCTGCGAGCAGGAGGCGAGAAGTGCAGCGAGGGCGAGGATGGATGCGGTGTGCTTCAAATAGGTCATGGATCGGAAAATGGACGGCGAAGGTACTTGCCATGGAAAGGAGTAATGTGAGCATGGTCACAGTGCGGGGATGTCGATCGCACCACGTTATCCCCTTGGCGCAGGGCTTAGTGCTTCGTTGTCACGCACGTTCCGAAGCCGCTGCAAGCTCTTGTAGTGAGCTTGGTGGAAAATGCGGCTACCTCCCCAAGCCCACCAGCGCCACCCGTTTCGCAATGCGGTCCACGCGCATGTAGCTCGTGTTGCTGAGCACCACCACGGTGAGCGGCCGATCCAGGAAGCGAAGCGTGAAGGTGGTGTAGCCAGGCCAGCCGCCGGAGTGGTGTGCCACGCGTTCGTTCTTGCCGCCACCATCAAGGAACCAGCCGAGACCGGTCTCGGTGGGTTCGCCTTTGCTGGTGCGTTGCAAGGTGGTCATGCTGTCCTGCGAGGCGAAGGAGAGGACGGTGCCCGAACGGAGCGCGGCATCCCATAGGGCGAAGTCGTGCAAGCTGCTGTTCACGGTGCCATCGCCGGTGATGCCGTCCAGCCAACGCACGTAGTCCTCATCGGCAAGGCTGTCGGGAATGACGAAAGCGCCGGAGCTGTCGCGCATGCTGCCATACGCGTATGCGGGGATCACTTCACCGCTGCGACGGGTGTTGTACACACGGGTGCGCTGCATGCCCGCGGGGCGGAAGAGCAATTCGTCCAAGGCTTGCGCGAAGGGGCGTTCGGTGATGCGCTCGATCACGCAGGCGAGCAACACGAAGCCGGTGTTGCTGTACTCCTCGCGTTTTCCGGGCTTGAAGTCGCGTTTCGGTTTGTGCTTCACCAGTGCGGCGAGCACATCGGCGTTGGTGGCAATGCGCGCCTTGTTCCAATGCTTCTCCAGCAGCTCCATGTAGTCGGGCAGGCCGCCGGTGTGCGACAGCAGCTGGCGGATGGTGACATCGCGGTAGGGCAATTCAAGCAGATGTTGTTGCACACGGTCATCCAGGTGCAGATAACCCTCTTCCATAAGGCGCATGATCGCACTTGCGGTGAACGGCTTGCTGCACGAGGCGAGTTCGAAGAGCGTGGTGTCGGTGAGCACTTCGCCAGTGCGGCGATCGGCCAGGCCCAGGCAGGAGCTGTAGCGCACGCGGCCACTGTCCAACAGCATTACGCAACCATCGAAGCCCGCGAGCGTGTGCTTGTCGTTGAGGTAAGCATCCAGGGTGTTGCGCAGCTCGGCATCGGAGGGCACGGTGCGGGCCACGCTGTCTTTGGCGAAAAGCAATTTGCTGCTGCGGTTGCCCAGGCCAACGATGCGCGCCTTCTTGCTCAACACTACATTGAAGGGGTCGGTCTCGGTGGGGTCGTAGGCGTAGCTGAAGAAGAGGCGGTAGCTGGTGGGGCTGCGACGCGCGAGGCTATCGAGGTGGGGTGTACCCAAAGCCATACGCATCTGGCCGAAGCTGTTCTTGAGAACCGATGGACGGAAGAGCAGGGCGAGCGGACCACCGAGTTCGTCGTGCATGGCCTTGTAGTCGCCACGCTCGAAGGCTTCGGCAAAGCGACGCGCCGTGGCGGCGTTGGCACTGTCGTTCTGGGCAACGGCGCTTAGCGTGAATACAACGCTGGCGGCAAGGAGCAGGTGGCGCATGGTGCAAGGTAGCGCGGTGTTGTATGCCACGATGCCTGTAAGAGTGATGTGTCAGGTCATAAAGCACGGGCGTAACGTAGAACCGCGCATCGCTACCATTCACGACCGGGGCATCATGCACCGCGCGCGCATCGTGGAACACAAGGCAAAGGGGCGCAAGCGAGCGCCTGTTGCGGTTTAGGTCAAGAACACGTGGTGGGGCGTTGCTTCACAGTGTGCGATCGACGAAGATCTTCTTCGCACCTTCGGCCCATGCATGCATCCAGCCTCCTTCCGATCATCGTCGCCACGCTGCTCGCCACAGCGGTCCGCGCGCAAACCTGTCCCTGCTCCACCACCTTCAACTGGATGGTGCAGACCTTCGAGGAGAATGATGCGGGCTTCCAACTCGTGGTGGACCGCAAGGGCGCTGCGGAATATGCCAAGCACACGGAAGCGATGCGCAGCCGCGCGCAGCAGATCAACGATGTGATGGCCTGCACGGAGGTCCTGAACGAATGGCTGCAATGGTTCCGCAGGGGGCACATCGGCATAGGACCCACCGAGCAGGCGTTGGTTGGGCCGCACATGAGCAATGGTCAGGATGCCGCACAGCCATCAACCACAGCTGTACGTGTGATCAAGGGAAGTGAAGCAGGGTGGAAGAAGCAGTGGAGCAAGGCGAAGTCGATGGAACCCTTTGAAGGCATCTGGAACATGGGTGCCTATCGCGTGGCCTTGGTGAAGGATGATGTGCGGATGAACGGCATGGCCGCCGTGATCCTCTCCTCCAGGAACGCGAACTGGAAACCGGGACAGGTGAAGGCCGAATTCGGAGGCTCGCCTGAAGTGGGCTACAGTGGCATATTCTACATGGGCGATCACAGCGCGCGCCCGATGGAGATGCGCCTGGTGGGCAGCAGTGGCGCCATGTTGGAGATGAATGGACTTTGGGTGCGCGAGTTCCCGCCAACTGAATTGAGCAAGACGGAAAAGGGCCATGTCCGCTTCGCCAGTGCGGAGGAGCCGTACTTGGAGCCGCTCAGCGAAAGCACGCTCTACCTGCGCATCCCGTCCTTCGCTTTCGAGCAAAAGGTGCTGATCGATAGCGTACTCGCTGCCAACGATGCGCTCATCCGAAAGACGGCCAACTTCATCATCGACATCCGCAACGGCACCGGCGGCAGCGATGCCAGCTACGGAGGACTCATCCCTTACCTCTACTCCGGGCCGATGCGCACAGTAGGTGTGAAGCTGCGTGCCACCGAGCTGAATGCCGCCGGATACGAGCAGTACGCCGACATGATGGGTCGTGATTCGGAGAGCGGAAAGCGCTGCACGGAGATCGCCACACGCATGCGCGCTGCATTGGGCACTTGGTTGGAACTGGACGAGCAGCCTTGGTCGGTGGACAGCTCGCACACCGTGCTGCCCTTTCCGCAACGCGTGGGTATCATCTGCAACGGCGGCAATGGCAGCACCGATGAGCAGTTCCTATTGGAGGCGCGCACCAGTTACAAGGTGAAGCTCTTCGGGCACCCCACCATGGGATCGCTCGATGTCTCCAACATGCGGGGCATCATTTCACCAGACGGCTGCTTTCAACTCGGCTACACCATGAGCATGAGCCATCGCCTGCCGCACATGCCGGTGGATGTGATGGGCATTCAGCCGGACCATTACTTGGATGAAGGCATCCCCCAACTGGACTGGGTGGGCTACGTGCAGCGGGTGCTGGAGGGGCGGTGAGTGCGAAGGGTCCATCGGCGGTTGGCGTCCGTTGATCCTTTGAGTGGGATCATGCGCAGGTCGGTCCGATCATCGAACTTTCGGACATGTTCACAGGGAAGGGCTTTTTGGTATTCCTATTGGCAGCGTTTACCACCAGCGCTTCCGCCCAGTCCTACCAGGACTCGCTCCTGAATGTCTGGAACAACACCTCGCTTCCGGACACCAGCCGCATAGCCGCCGCGCACAAGCTCATTTGACGCGTGTACCTCCAGCGCTCTCCCGATACTGCCCGCTACTACGCCGAGGAGCAGCTGAAGCTGGCGCAGCGTGCCGGCCTGCTGAAACAGGAGAGCAGCGCCTACAACAACATCGCCGTCACACACCACATCAAGGGCGATCTGGAGCAGGCCATCCCGTTCTACCAACTGAGCCTGGATGCCGACGTGAAGCGTGCGCGGTCACAGCCCGGCGATGTGGAGGCTGTGATCGGCATCGCGTCCTCGCATTCCAACATGGGCATCCTGCGCCAACAACTGGGCGACCTGTCCGGTGCTATGCAGCACTATGAACGTTCGTTGCATCTATTGGACAGCCTGGAGGCGAAAGGCGCTTCGGTGAACGCCAAGATCGCCGGGGTGCAGAACAGCATCGGCCTGGCGCACGAGACGCAGAAGAACAGCGCGGATGCCCTGCTCTGGTACCGCCGCGCTGAGGACCGATACACACGCGAAGAGCCGTCCAGCAACATGGCCAATACGCTCGGCAACATCGGCAACGCCATGCAACGCCTGGCCATTGATGCCGATGGAAGCACTGCGCGGGACAGCCTGATGGTGCAGGCCCAACAGTACTATGACCGGAGCTTGAAGGTGCGCGAAGGACTGGACGACCGCCGCGGTGTGGCCAACAGCCTGAACAACATCGCGGTAACCCTGCAACAGCAAGCCAAGTGGAGCGAGGGGGATAAAGAGCGCAAAGTGTTGTTGGTGCAAGCGGAGGAGCATTTCCGGCAGAGCGCGGTAATGGCGGAGGCCGCGGGTGATAGACAAGCCTTGGCGAGTACCTGGGGCAATCTGGCCGAGAACCTGTTGTTGCAGGGCCGGGCGGACGAGGCGCTGCGTTTCGGTGAACAAGCCTTAGCGCTGGGCCGCTCCATCGATCACGTGGAATCCATCCAACGCGCCGCAGGTAACCTGCATGCCGCCTACAAACGCTTGGGCCGCATCGGTCCCGCATTGCAGATGCACGAGCTGTACATGGCCATGCGCGACAGCGTGCGCAACGACGAGAACACGCGCAACATGCTGCGCCAACAGTACGCTTACGACTACGCACAGCGGGAAGCGCTCTTGGTGGCCGAGCAGGAGAAGAAGGACGCCGTGGCCGCAGAGGAATTGCGCCGCCGCAACGTGCAACGCAACGCCTTCATCGGTGGCTTCATGCTGATGCTCGAGCTGGCAGGCACCTTCCTCTTCCAGCGCAATCGCATCAACAAGGAACGGCGCCGCAGCGAAGAGCTGTTGCTCAACATCCTGCCCGAGGAAGTGGCCGAAGAGCTGAAGGAAAGAGGGGAGGCCCAAGCGCGCCACTTCGACAGCGCCACCATTCTCTTCACCGACTTCAAGGGTTTCACCCAGTTGAGCGAACAGGTAACCCCGGCCGAGCTCGTGGCCGAGCTGAACACTTGCTTCAAGGCCTTCGATGCCATCATGACCAAGTACCGGATCGAGAAGATCAAGACCATCGGAGATGCCTACATGGCCGCTGGCGGATTGCCGGATCCGAAACATGGCTCACCCGCTGATGTGGTACACGCGGCGCTGGAGATGCAGGACTTCATGAAGGCGCACAAGGCCGAACGCGAAGCACTAAGCAAGGCCTACTTCGAGATGCGCGTGGGCATCCACACCGGCCCTGTGGTCGCCGGCATCGTAGGCGTAAAGAAGTTCCAGTACGACATCTGGGGCGATACCGTGAACACCGCCAGCCGCATGGAGAGCAGCGGCGAAGTGGGCAAGGTGAACATCAGCGAGGCGACGTATCGGTTGGTGAAAGACGTGAAGAAGGTGAATGGCGAATGGTCAATGGCGAATGGTGGATCCACCCATTCACCAACTCCCTCCCGATCTGCATCGGAACGCCATTCACCCGCGTCGGCATTTTCCCATTCACCAACTTCCATTCACCATTCACCCGCATTCACCTTCACCCCCCGCGGAAAGATCCAAGCCAAAGGCAAGGGTGAGATGGAGATGTACTTCGTGGAGCGAAAGGTCGCTTGAGCGTCTAACCGGAGACCGGCGACATGCACAGGGTTCGTGTGCGGTCACTCGATGGAATACAGCTCTTGCTCAATGCCGTAATGCGAAGCGGGCGCCGGGGATCGCAGCCGCGTATCCTTGTGGGGTAGGTTTGTTGCGGATGAAGAGCGTAGCGGTGTGCTTGGTGGTGGGTGCTGTGCTGTTGGCGGCATGCAACGGTGGTACACGTGCTCCTGCGGTGGAACGTGAAGTAGCGGATACGCTCGGCAGGCAGCAGGCCATGCTCGCGAATGAGCTGTTCCGTGCCGGTGAGCAGGACAGTGCGTTGCGCATCGCGGATAAGCTCTTGGAAGAGGGCGGGGCACACGCACGGATAACGGCGTGGATCCTGCGCGGACGCGATGCACAGGATGCGGCCCGTTTCAAGGAGGCCCTGAACGCCTACGGGGAAGCGCTTGCTCTGGCACGGTCCGTGGGCGATGACCTTTCCGAAAGCCGCGCCTTGAACCAGCTCGGCAACGTGTATGTGAAGCTGGGCGACCACGAAGCAGCGCTCCGTTCGGCATTGGAGAACTTGCGGCTGAAGGAACGTTTGGCCGATACCGCCGGGGTGGCGCGCGCGCAACACAACCTCGCCATCATGTATTACGAGCAAGGCGATCTGCCCGCTGCCGAGGAAGCGTTGAAGGCATCGCTTGCGGTGAAGGAGCAGTTGGGCGACAGTCTGGGCATCGACAACGGTCTCGCGGTGCTCTGCCTCCTGGCCATTGATGCCGGCAAACCCGAAGAAGCCGTGGCCCACATGGAGCGCTCGTTGGGGATCCTGGCGCGCAACTTCCCGCATCGCGATCCGGTGCCCGCCTTGGTGAACTTGGGTCTGGCGCACGATGCTGCCGGACGACCACAAGAGGCCTTGCGGCAGTACCAGTTGGCCTTGGCCGCATTGGAAGAGCACCCGAACGATGCGCACCGTGCCGTGCTCATGGCCAACATGGGGCAGTTGCACATGGATGCCGGTCGCCATGCGCAAGCCGGGCCGTACTTGCAGGAAAGCCTGGCCTTGGCGCGTTCGGTCGGCTCGCTGCTCGAAGAACGTGCTGCCTTGGGCGCTCTGTTGCAGCACTACAAAGCCACAGCGCGCTACCGCGAGGCCATGGAGACCGGCGAGGCACTTGGCGCTGTGAACGACAGCCTGCTGAACAGTGAGAAGGTGCGCAGCATGAACGAACTCCGCGTGCGTTACGACAGTGAGCGTGCTGAGCTGGAGAACGAGCGTTTGCAACACGCCAACGCGTTGGCCGAAGTGCGGATGGAGCGCCAGCGCTGGGTGATCCTGGCCATCGTGGTGTGCGTGGTGCTGCTCGCACTGCTCGCCATCGTGCTGGTGCGTAACTGGCAACGCCGCACCAAGGCCCGCATGCAAGAACTGGAGCACCAGGCCTTGCGCGCGCAGATGGACCCGCACTTCCTCTTCAATGCGCTCAGCTCCATACCGGGGCTCTACTACGAACACGGGCCGGAGCGGGCCACGGATTACGTGGGGCACCTGGGCCAGTTGCTGCGGCTCATCCTCGATTCCTCTGCGGAACGCTGGGTGCCCATCCAGTCGGAGCTGGACCTGGTCGCGCATTACTTCGAGGTGATGCAAAGTCGTTACCCGCAGCGGTTCACCTGGAAGGTGCGGGTGGATGCCGACATCGACGTGCAGCGCACCGGAATGCCGCCCATGCTGCTGCAACCACTGGTGGAGAACGCCCTGTTGCACGGCGTTCTGCAACGCGCTTCCGAAGGGCATGTGGAAGTACACCTGTCCACTGCCGTGAATGGGTTGCGATGCCGGGTGAGCGACAACGGACCGGGCCTCGCCACACTACCGCAACTGGAAGGTGTTGGCCGCCCGAGCGGCTTGCGCATCACGCATGAACGCATCCGCTCGGTGAACGGGCGCCAGGGTGGCGCACTGCGCATGGGCAACCGGAACGGTTCCGGGAACGAGCAGGGCGCTGAAGTGCATTTCATCATTCGTACCGAAGACCTTTGGGCATGACACTACGCATCTTCATAGTTGATGACGAAGGGCCTGCGCGGCGCGGGTTGGTGGAAATGGTGCAGGCATCAACGTTGGATGTGGAAGTTGTGGGCCAGGCCGCATCCGTGGAAGAAGCCGTGGAGGGTATCCGCAGCAGCGATCCCGATCTGCTGCTCCTGGATATTCACCTGGGCAAGGGCAATGGCTTCGACCTTCTGGAGCGTTTGGGTGAAGAGCCGCCCATGGTGGTGTTCGTTACGGCACATGACCAGTACGCCTTGCGCGCGTTCCGTTTGGCCGCTGTGGACTACTTGCTGAAGCCCATCACCAGCAGCATGTTGCAAGGCACCTTGCAGCGGGCCTTGGAGCGCACCGATCGCACACAAGCACAAACCGCCCTGGGAGTGCTTCGGAGCAACCGCAAACACCCCAAGGAGCCACGCATCGCGATCGCCACGTCCGATGGTCTGCATCTCTTCGATCCACGGCAACTGGTGCGTTGCGAGTCGGAGAACAACTACACCACCTTGTTCGATGCCGACGGTCGCAAGCTGGTGTGCGCACGCACCTTGAAGGACTTCGATGAACTGCTGGAGCCCTACGGTTTCGTGCGGGCACATGCCAGCCACTTGGTGAACCTGCTCGCGGTGAAGCGCTATTCGGCACGCGACGGTGGCTTCCTGGTACTGAACGATGGCACGCGCATTCCGGTGGCGCAACGCAAGCGGCAACTGGTCTTGGATGCCTTGTCCGCACTCGGAAGTTGATGCGTGCCGCGTTCACGCGATGAATGCCTGCGAACACTCGGTCCGGCGCATCATGATAGCAGTGGACACGCAGTGGACCGTTATCCTTGCAATACGGTCCGGTGAACAATTACACGCAACCATGAAACTCCTTCGATCGCTCGCTCTGCTGCTCTTGTTCCTAATGCTCTGTGGCCTTCGTGCCCAGGACCTCAACCCGCAAACGCTGGAATTCCTGGTGAACCAGACCACCTCCGGTGAGCAGACCTATCCGCACGTGGCCAGCGATGGTGATGGTGGCTACGTGATCGCATGGCGCAGTTGGAACCAAGGTGGAAGCGGTGGCAGCATTTGGCTGCGGCGCTACGGCGCGGACCACCAGCCATTGACGGAAGAGTTGCAAGTGGCCACCGGGTTGGGCAGCACCAACATCCCCTACGTACACTACTGGAAGGAAGGCCGCTACGTGATCCTCTGGACCACGGGGGTGGCGCCCGGCAGCAGCAGCATGCGTGTGCTGAATGCGGACAATTCGATGGAGGAGGTGTACGCGATCGGCCTTCCGCATGATCACGACATGCACATCCGGGGCGATGAAGTGGTGGCGGTCTATCCGTCCAGCCAGCACATCCGAATCCGCAAGTGGGACCTGCTCACCAACGCATGGATGGGTGCGGCCGTGCAAGTCTCCGAAGTGCCCAACGCGAATTACCAGCTTCCACAAGTGCGCTGGACCAGCACAGGAAGCATCGTGACCGTGTACCGCGGCGGAGCAACTACCCCGCACCACATCTACCGCAAGACCTTCAACAGTAATCTGCTTGCACAGGTACCCGAAGCCAGTGTGTACAGTGTGAGCGGCACGCTTGGTGTGATCAACGTATCCATCAACGCGCAGGACCAACTGCTCATCTATGCACGTTCCGGCGTTAACGGAACAAGTGTGTTCGCTGGCCGTGTGTTGGATGCAGCGGGCGATCAATTGATGGCCAATGTGGGCAGTGCGAGTGCGCCCTATGCCTACTACCATACGGATTGCGAGTTGTACGACAACGGGGCGGTAGTGCTCACCAACAACTACAAGACCAGCTTGAACGATCCGCTGGACTACTGCGTGCGTGCCATCTACGGCCTGTTCCTCGGTGCACCCAACACGGGTTTCCAATTCGCCACCACAACCACCAGTGGCCCGCAGCGTTACCCGGCGGTGACCAAGCTGCCCAACGCGGGATACCTCTTGGTCTGGAACGGCAACGGATTCCAGGGTGATAGCGATGGTGTGTACGCGCGAGCCTTCGCGGCATCGGACTTCCCCACGGCAATACCGGAGCGCGATGGCTTGGCCTTCGAGGCATACCCGAATCCCTTCCACGGGCAGCTCTTCGTTACCGTGGAGGCTGCAACGCCCCTGGAGGTGTTCGATGCCGCTGGTCGCATGGTGCATGGCGAACGCTTGATGCCCGGCACCTCCAGCCTGGAACTTCCAAGACTGCTTCCGGGGGCCTACGTGCTTCGCTGGTTTGCTGCCGATGGAACGCCGTTGGTCACTCGGGTGGTGAAGGAGTAAGGCCCTTCACTTCCCGCCGATGTTCACCGATAACAAGTCATGACCAAGCTGCACACGATGATCCGGACCATTGTGCTCTCCTGCCTGCTCTTGTCCTTCGGGACCCTACAGGCGCAGGACCTCAACCCAGTGACGCTGGAATTCCTGGTGAACCAGCATATCCCTGGGGAGCAGAGCTTGCCGCATGTGGCCAGTGATGAGGATGGGGGCTACGTCATTGCCTGGCGTAGCTGGGGCCAGGATGGAAGTTTCGGGAGCATCCGGGCACGACGCTACGGTGCCGACCACCAGCCGCTGACGGACGAGATCCTCATTACCACGGACCTGGGAAGTGCCAGTACCAACCGCCCCTTCGTACACTACTGGAAGGAAGGCCGCTTTGTGATCAGATGGACCGTCAGTTCAGAGCCGGGCGGTTACCGTGTGCTCAACGCCGACAATACGCTGGAGGACGCCCAGGCGATCAGCATCGGAACGGACAATGATGTGGACATCCGGGGCGATGTGATGCTGACAGCCTACACCAGCAGCCAGCACATCCGCCTTCGCAAGTGGGACCTGTTGACCCAGGAATGGATGGGACCCTA
This sequence comes from Flavobacteriales bacterium, assembly GCA_019638115.1. Lineage (GTDB taxonomy): Bacteria > Bacteroidota > Bacteroidia > Flavobacteriales_F > PHOS-HE28 > PHOS-HE28. The sequence goes on from JAHBUK010000005.1 coordinate 56,543, forward strand.
CGTGCAGGCCAGCGAAGTACCCAGCAACGACTACAAGTTCCCACAGGTGCGCTGGACCAGTACCGGGGGTGTCGTGGCCGTGTACAAGGGCGGTACACCTTCCCCCCACCGCATCTACCGCAAGCCCTTCAATGGCGACCTGCTCGCACAAACACCGGAGGACTTCATACACAGCACGAACGGCACCATGCAGGTCATCAACGTGTCCATCAATTCACAGGACCAATTGCTCGTTTATGCCCAGCTCTTCTCCAATGGTCTTGCTTCATTCGTTGGCCGGATCATGGATCCCCAAGGCAACATCCTGGTCCAAGGGTTCGGCAACATGACCGCCAACAATGCCACAGCCTTTACGGAGTGTGAGTTGTTCGACAACGGCAACGTGGTGCTCACCAATAATTTCCGTCCCACATCGGGTGATCCGCTGGACTACTGCGTGCGGGCCAACTACGCCTTGAACCTGGGTTCGCCCAACACCGGCTTCCAGTTCGCCACTACCACCACCAGCGGCAACCAGCGCTACCCGTCAGTGGCGAAGCTGCCCAATGCGGGATACGTTGTGGCATGGGCCGGCAATGGCTTCCAAGGGGATGACAACGGCGTGTATGCGCGTGCCTTCGCCGCATCGGATTTCCCCACGGCGGCGCCCGAGCGCGAGGGACTGGCCTTCGAGGCATACCCGAACCCCTTCCACGGGCAGCTCTTCGTTACCGTGGATGCTGCAACGCCCTTGGAGGTGTTCGATGCCGCTGGTCGCGTGGTGCATGGCGAACGCTTGATGCCCGGCACCTCCAGCCTGGAACTTCCCGGACTGCTTCCGGGGGCCTACGTTCTCCGTTGGTTCGCTGCCGATGGAACGCCGATCACACACAGGGTGGTGAAGGAGTAAGGCCGTGGGGCGCATGGCGCACGAGCCAGTGATCGAACGTTCGAGGGCTTGGCGTGTACGTGTTCGGTATGCGACCGCTATTGCTCTTGTTGCTCTTCCTGCCACTACTACTGGCTGCCCAACAGCCCGACCTCTCCGTCATCTTCGTAAGCGACCTTGACGGCAGCCCCATGCCCGGCGCTTACGCGAACCCGATCGCTGCACAGGCCTGGCTCAGCAAACCCAAGGCACCCGCATGGACCGTGGAGATGCACTTCACCGTAGGCGACGACTATCCGTACTCACCGCACGAGATCGGAACGCACAAAATGTGGCCGCTGAATGCGGATACCGTGCGCGACGGTCGCCGTCGTCACCTGCGCTTCAACATCATCGACTGTTGGTGCATTGATCAGTACCTGCTGGTGATCCAGGCCGGTGACACCATGCGTGTGGACATGCCGAACGATGTCAATACGCGTGGACACCTCGTTCACAACCGGGTGGCGCGAAGCGGGCTGGTGCCTTCGCCGGAAGTGATCAGGTTCAAGCCGGGGCACTTCCGCTTCGAGGCGCTTGCGCAGGACTCTCGCATGCACGAGGTGGAGCAGCGCATCGCCCGCACCTTGATGCACGGCGCAAAGAAGCGCGATGCCGCATTGACCCGAAAGGTCGAACAGGTCGGTGGGCCGACCGAAGCGATGCAGGTGCGCGACCGGCCCAGTGCCACGCGCGAAGTGAAGCTGGTGGAGTTGCGAGGTGATGTCGCTGTGCTGCGCTTCTGGGGCAACGTGATGCTGACCGGCGCATGCGGCGGCATCATGCCCTTGATGGCCATGGAAGTGATGGGCAACAACGGTTGGGAAGAGCTGGTGCCCATGCCGGAAACACAGCTGGATTGCGGTCCTTCCTCGGAGGAAGCGAACGGCCACGAGCTGAGCATTCCCCTGGTGGAGTGGATGCAAACCCATGGCCGTTCGGCCATGCCGGGTCGTTATCGACTGCGCTTCAAGTTCGCCGATGGCGCGCTGCGCTGGACGAAGGCCTTCACCTTGGAGTGACTCATTCCAGACCGGCCACCACCTTCAGCGTACGATCCCCAGCGCGCAGTACGTACACGCCGGGCGTTGGCGTTGGCACGAAGATCCGGTCCGTGTTTGCGGTCTGGTTGAAGACCAGGCGCCCTTGTACATCGTGCAACCACAGCGGTCCCAAGGGTGCGCCATCCGCGTTCCACACCTGCAGACCGCCAGTGATCGGCGCAGTGCGTAGAGGGGTGGGAGCGTGCTCGCTGATGCTCTGAGAGCCACTGATGCACGGTCCGTAGAAGGTGAATGGCAGAAGCACGGGCAGGGAGGCGGTCACAGGCATCATGGGTGTGGTCTGTCCGCCCTCGGCGAACACGTAGTAGAACAGGACGCCGGGGAAGTTCGGATCGGTCGGCGACACGTTCACGTGGTATTCGCCGGGAGGCAGGCACAACTCGGCAAATGCTTCCTGGTTGTTCGGCCCAAGCGTGAGCTGTCCGTTCCCTACGAGGCCCACATCATCGAATACCACCCAGTTGAAGCTGGCGGTGACCAGTGCGCCGCTCACGTTCACCACCGTGGGGCGCAACTCGGTGCAAGGTGCAGGTGGGCAGAGTGTGAAGGTGCGCGACCAGGTGCAGGCGAGTTCGGAGGTGAAGTTGGTCCACAGTTCAAGGCTTCCGGTGAAGGGCACATCGGGCAGGGTGATACCGTCCTCGATACGCAGCACATGCCAGCTTTCGCCGGGGATGCCGAAGAAGTTCACCGTTTCCTTGGCCAGCGTATCGCCAACGTCATTGAACAGGATGAAACCGGGGTAGTTGAACAGCTCGCTGGAATTGTTCTGCACATGCACCACCACGGCCGTATCGCTGAAGGCGGCCCATTGCACGGACACCACCTCCAGATCGTCGCAGGGGGATGAGGCACCGCTCACCGTGAAGGTGTGCTGCGGCTCCGGGGCGAAGTCGAGGATGCCGAAGCTGTTCTGCGTGAATGCGATGGTGTAGGTGCCCGCTGGCAGTTGGCCCAAGGTGATGGTGTGGGTGTAAGGGACCAGCACCGTGATGCCGCCGTTGCTCGCCGCCACCACGGTTAGTGATACCTGTGTGCCGGTCACGGAGGCATCCGTGGAAACGATGTATCCGCCACCATCGCTCAGATTGCCGATGAGTTGCAGGCTGATGTTGTCGTTGGTGGTCGGGTTGGCCGGTACCACCGCGATCTGGTCGATGTAGAAGAAAGTCTGTGCTTGTGTAAGGTTCAGCACTGAAGCGAGTACGGAGAAGAGTAAGGCACGTAACATGTCAGGATGTTGTTGTTGCGGTCAAGACGTTGCGTTCAGTGCGTTCCGCTGCCTGTGCCTTGCAACTTCAGTATTCGGAGCGCATATGCAAGGGTCCTTTTCCTTCCAAGCGGTCCACCTGCCACGGGTCGCTCAGCCGGAAGCGCAGTGGCAGTCGCATGCGGCGCTCCAGTTGCACATCCAACTTGCAGAAGACCCCAAGCTCCTCATACCGCCAGACCGCAGGCAGGGTAGGTGTTTGCACCGCAGGCCGCAACAAGCCAGGCGCAGGAAGCACGGCAGGCCGCGTACCGAGCTGGCTTTGCCCGCAGGCAGCGCACACGACCAAGCAGCAGGGGAGGAGCAGCCACCAGCGCATCATGCCGTGAAGTTACTCCGCACACGCCCAATGTCCGTAATGGAGGGGAAGGAGGGGAAGGAGGAGATGGGGGAGAAGGAGGGGAAGGAGGAGATGGAGGGGAAGGAGGGGAAGGAGGAGATGGAAGAGAAGGGGGAGATGGAGGAGATGGAAGAGAAGGGGGAGATGGAGGAGATGGAAGTGAAGGGGGAGATGGAGGGAAAGGAGGAGAAGGATGGGATGGAAGAGAAGGATGCGTTGGGTGATGGTGAGCCGACCTCCCTTACCTCCCTTACCTCCCTTACCTCCCTTACCTCCCTTACCCTCAACCCAGCGCCAGCTTCACATCCGAATACCGGATCCCGAAGTGCGACTCGTTGTAAGAGCAGCGGCCGTTCCGGATCACCAGGATCTGGGGCGAAGCATGTTCCACCCCGTAGCGTTCGGCAATGATGTTGGAAAGCGCGCGGAATTGGAGCAAGTCCAAGTAATAGGCCGGGTGCGCCGCTGCATCCTCGGGTGTCCATGCGCGCTCCACGCGGGCCAGTGCGGCGCTGCTGATGCTACAGCGCGTGCTGTGCTTGAAGAGGAGGATCGGTGTGCCTGCCGAACGGCTGTCCACTTCGTTCAGCTGATCGATGCTTTCCAGGGCTATCCATTGCATGGCGCAAAGGTGCTGCGCGGCGCTCACCCGGAACGTGCCGATCGTCACCTGCCCGGGCATTCGTTGCGAAAAGGTGAAGCGGGTAACCGTCGATGAAAGCAGCTTTTCGGACGCCGGACAGGGCTTCTTTGCAAGACGAAAAAATGATCAAACCAAGCGTTGGTGTAAGCGTCAAAGGCGTGTTAACGTTGCATCACCGCCGCATGAACGGAATGCAAGCCCAGCGTTAACTCCCAACGCCGACGGCCAACCAACTTCTCAACCCTCTACGGCCCAACCCTCAACGGCCAACCAACTTCTCAACCTCAACGGCCCAACGCCCAACGGCCAACCAACTTCTCAACCTCAACGGTTTCAACCCTCAACGGCCAACCCTCAACGGCCTCCCAACTCCCTCAACCCAATCCCCAACATGTTCCTCCCTTCCGCTGTCCGTGGCCAGTTCGCGGCCCTTGGTATGCTCGTGCTGCTGCCCGCTGCCCAGGCCCAGTTCGATGGTTATGCGCTTTACAACCTGATGAACCAGACCACCGCGCGACTGGTGAACGCGCAAGGCCAGTTCGATCATACCTGGAGCTGCCCCACCACCTACAGCTATGCCATGGCGCTGAAGCCCAACGGCAACATCGTACGCACCGCAGTGAACAGCGGGAACCAGATCAATACCGCAGCGGTGAGCGGCAAGGTGCAGGAGCTCAACCCCCAGGGCCAGGTGGTGTGGGAGTTCGTCTATTCCTCTGCGGACTATGTGACGCACCACGACATGTGCCTGATGCCCAACGGCAACGTGCTGCTGCTGGCGTATGTGCGCCGTACCGTGGCGCAGTTGCAGGCCATGGGCTACACAGGCACGTCAGCCAAATACCCAGGCCGCATCATCGAGATACAACCCACCGGCAGCACTGCCCAGGTGGTGTGGGAGTGGAACATCGAGGATCGCTTCATCCAATTCGTGGATGCCAACAAGCCCAACTACATGCCCATCGCGGAGAACCCGCACCGGCTCAACATCAACGTGGCCGTTTCCACCGGTGGTGGCCCCAGTGGCATCGACTGGTTCCATGAGAACGGCATCGACTACAACCCCGAACTGGACCAGATCGCCTTCAGTGCACGCTACCTCAGCGAGATCTTCATCATCGACCACAGCACCACCACGGCCGAAGCAGCAGGCCACACCGGTGGCAACAGCGGGCGCGGCGGCGACTTCCTCTTCCGCTGGGGCAAGCCTGCCAACTATGGGGTGCCCGGCACGCAACGCATTCCCGCCGCCGTACACGATGTGCGCTGGATCAAGCCCGGCCGCCCGGGTGAAGGCTCGCTGATGTTCGTGAACAATGCCGGGGCAGGCACCAACAGCACCACCATCGATGTGATAACGCCCGATCGCGATGGCTACACCTATCCCTGGACGCCCGGTACCGTGTGGGGCCCCGCCAACTACGAGTGGCGCCACAACTGCGTGGTAAGCTCCAGCGGCCAGAGTGCCGCCGACCGCATGCCCAACGGCAACACATTCGTGGCCATCTCCGGCGGGTACATGTACGAGGTGAACGCCGCCAACCAAGTGATCTGGCAGTTCAATGCCGGTCCGCAGAAAGCCTTCCGCTACACCTGCGACGACCCCGGCATCATCGCGCTGTTCGGTGAGCAGATCTGCGGCCTTACCACGGGCCTTGCCGAAACGGACCGCGATGCCTTCGCGCTCTATCCCAACCCCACCAATGGCGCCATGAATCTCAGCGGCATCGATGTGGGCCTGATCACCGCATTCGTGGTGTACGATGCCATGGGCCGCGAGCTGAAGCGCACCGTACCCGGCTGGACCGTGGACATCGGTGACCTGCCGGATGGCGTGTACAACGTGGCCATTGAGCAGCGCGACGGCCAGCGCATCGTGCGCAGGGTGGTGGTGCAGCACTGAGGCTGAACATGCGCCTGCTCCGTTGCCTGCCGCTTTTACTGGCCCTGGGCTTCACTGTCGCATTGCGCGCGCAGGGAGACTTCTATGCCGGTGATGCCGTGCGCGAACTGCGCTTGTACTTCCCACAAGCCGATTGGCGCACCCAGTTGGAAGCCCTCTACCTGGCCGGCGAGAACGGTCGTCTGTTGGGCGACATCAACATCGATGGCACCCTGCTGCGCGATGTGGGCGTGCGTTTCAAGGGCTACAGCTCGTTCAGCACGGGGCGGATCAAGAACCCCTTCAACATCGAGTTGGACGAGGTACACAGCGGCCAGAACTACCAAGGCTTCGAGAAGCTGAAGCTCAGCAACGTCACCAGCGACCCGTCCTTCCTCCGCGAGGTGCTTACCTACGATGTTGCCCGCTGCTACATGCCCGCATCGCGCTCCAACTTCGCCAACGTGTACGTGAACGACACCCTGCTCGGCCTCTACACCAACGTGGAGGAAGTGGGCAAGGACTTCGTGGAACAGCACCTGGGTGCGCGCGGGAACAGCTTCTTCAAGGGCAACCCCACCACGGTCTCGCTCACGGGCGCCAACAGCAACCTGGGCCAGATACCCGGTGCCGATTCAACGGCCTACTACAGCCTTTACAAGAAGGAGTCGCGCAATGGCTGGGGCCATTTGATGGAACTGATCGAGGTGCTGAACAACGATCCGGACAATGTGGAGCAGGTGCTCAATGTGGACCGCGCGCTTTGGATGCACGCCATCAACTACACGCTGATCAACTTCGACAGCTACGTGGGTTATGCCCAGAACTACTACCTGTACCGCGACAACGACGGCCTGTGGAACCCCATCCTCTGGGACCTCAACATGTCCTTCGCCAGCTTCCGCCTCACGGATGCCTCGCAGTACTGGAACGGCTTCAGCATCGCGCAGGCCATCACCATGGATCCGCTGATGCACCACAACAGCGTGTCCGTGTTCCCGCGCCCGTTGCTGCGCAACCTCTTCCAGAACCCCATGTACCGGCGCATGTACCTGGCGCACATCCGCACCATCGTGGAGGAACACTTCGCCAACGGCAGCTACCGCGAACGCGCTGAGGACTACCGCACCCTGATCGCTGCCCACGTGCAGGCCGACACCAACAAGTTTTTCAGCTACCAGCAGTTCCTCGATAACCTGGACCTGCCCGTGCAAGGCATCACGCAATACCCCGGCATCGCGCAGCTCATGGACCAACGCGCCGCCTGGCTGGCCACCTACCCGGGCTATGCAGCTGCGCCATCGATCGGCGTAGCGGAACATGCACCGGCCACCGTGCAAGTGGGCGGGCAGCTCACCATCACGCTGCCCATCGCCGATGCCGACACCGCGTTCCTGGCGTATCGCTTCAACACGCGCGGCGCCTTCCAGAAAACCGCCTTGTTCGATGACGGCCTGCACGGCGACGGTGGTGCGGGCGATGGCGTGTACGGCGCCACCATCACTGCTGGGTCCAACCTAGTGCAGTTCTACGTGTATGCCGAGAACAACACGGCCGGCGCATTCTCCCCGGCACGCGCGGCGCACGAAACACACAGCATCCAGACACGCATCGCGCCTGCCGCGTTGGTGATCAACGAAGTGGTGGCCTCCAACAACGGCCAGGTGCTGAACGAACCCGGTGATGCCGAGGATTGGATCGAACTGTTCAATCCTGGTCCCAACGCGATCTCCACCGCGGGGCTGTACCTGAGCGATGATCCTGCCAACAGCACCAAGTGGGCGCTGCCCTTGCGCACCCTGCTGCCCGGCGAGTTCCTTACGGTGTGGGCCGATGAGCGTGGCAGCCTCGGCGAGTTGCACGCCAACTTCAAGCTGAGTGCTTCCGGGGAAACGCTGCAACTGGCCTACGACGACAGCACGGTGATCGATCGTGTGAGCTTCGGGCCGCAGTACCCCGTAAGCAGCTATGGACGCTACCCGAACGGCAGCGGCACCTTCCGCGAGTTGAGCCCGTCCTTCGGTACCTACAACCGCATGGAACTCGGCGCCAACCTGGACCGTCCGCTGCTGCTGTACCCCAACCCGGCCACTACCGAGGTGAACGTGGTGTGCCGCGTGGAAGGACCGTTGGAACTGCAGGTGTTCCGCAGCGATGGACGTGCCGCCACGCCTGTGTACCGGCGCAGCACCAACGAACTGGTCCGCATCACAACACTCGGCCTCGGCGCAGGCCACTACGTCCTGCAATGTCGCAGCGTCAACGGAACCCTGCAACAACCCTTCATCATCCTGCAATGAAACAGTCGCTTACCCTTGCCGCGCTTTGCCTCGGCGCTGTGTTGAACGCACAGACCATCACCAACTGGACCACCGCCGAAGGGCTTCCCGGAAACGATCTCCGCGATGTGGCGGTGGCGAACGATGGCAACATCTGGCTGGCCACGCAGAGCGGTGTGGCCATGTACAACGGCAGCAGCTTCACGGTGCACAACACCACCAGCCATCCCGGCCTGGCCAACAACGATGTGTACGCCATTGCCACCACCACCAATGGCGACGTGTGGGCCGGCACCGATTTCGGCGTGAGCGTCTTCAACGGAAGCAGCTACACCACCTACACCACCTTGGATGGCTTGGGCGATGACCAGGTGACCAACATCAAGCAGGCCCCCAACGGCGACATCTGGATCGGCACCATCAACGGGGCAACGCGATACAGCAACGGCACCTTCACGGCCTTCGGATCGCCTGACATCCCCTTCGGTGGTGTGCAGCACATCGCCTTCGCTCCCAATGGCGACGTGTGGATGAGCGGCGGCCTGTTCGGCGTGATCGTTTACAACGGCAGCAGCTTCAGCATCATCAACACCAGCAACGGCCTGATCTCGAACCGCATCCGCAGCATCGCTTTCGATGCCGATGGCAACAAGTGGATCGCCACCGCCGAGGGCATCAGTGTGCTCAACGCCGCCAACGCCCATGTGGCGGACCACGAGCACGTCTTCATCCTGCCCCCGCCCGATGAACTGAACCCCATCACCGACATCCTGGTTGACAGCTACGGCCGCGTTTGGGCCGGCGTGTACGTGGACTACCTCGTTACCGAAGGCGGCGTAAGCATGTACAACGGAACGGATTGGACCCAGTGGGAAACGAGCGATGGACTCGCAGGTCCCAACGTAACGCGCATGGCGATGGATGATGACGGCAGCCTGTGGATCGCCACCAGCACCGGCCTTTCGCGCATGAGCGGCATCAACATCGGCATCGCCGAGCAGCAGCAGGCACCCGCCTTCGCGCTCTTCCCCAACCCCGCAAGCAACGCAGTAACGCTGGTGTTGGAGCAGGCACCCGCACAGCGCAGCACCTTCGAGATCCTCGATGCGCAAGCCCGCCGCGTAACCGAAGGCCAGATCACCAACGAGCGCAGCACCATCGACATCAGCACCTTCGAGGCAGGCGTCTACACAGCCCGCATCGGCAGCAGCGTGCAGCGTTTCGTGGTGGCCCGCTAAGCACAAATCCCGAATACTCCCAGCGCTCCCGTAGCAAAGACCCCAGGGTCGGCGCTACGGGAGCGCTGCGTTAGTACCCCAACTGCCAACTGCCAACTGCCAACTGTCCACTGTCCACTGTCCACTGTCCACTGTCCACTGCCCACTGCCCACTGCCCACTGCCCACTGCCCACTGCCCACTGCCCACTGCCCACTGCCTACTGCCCACTGCCCACTGCCCACTGCCCACTGCCCACTGCCCACTGTCTACTGTCTACTGCCCACTGCCTACTGTCTACTGCCCACTGCCCACTGCCCACTGCCCACTGCCTACTGCCCACTGCCTACTGCCCACTGTCTACTGTCTACTGTCTACTGTCTACTCCCTACTCCCTACTCCCACCCCAACACCCAACCCTTGCATATCCCCCACATCATCCCTATCATGCCAACGTGCCGGTGACGAAAAAGTCGTCAGTGACAACCGGAGCCGTTCGTTGAACCATTAAACCATGTTGCATGTAATCGAAGGCACAGAAGCCCGTAACCAATCCGCGGTCGCTGCGAACGAAGTGAAGCAGCCTCGTAACGCTGCGGAGCAGCCTCATAACGCATTGAAGCAGCCTCGCAACGCTGCGGAGCAGCCTCATAACGCATTGAAGCAGCCTCGCAACGCTGCGGAGCAGCCTAGCAACGCATTGAAGCAGCCTCGCAACGCTGCGAAGCAGCCCGCGCCCCCACTGGATCAAAGCAATCCCACGTCCGATCCCACCGCGATACCGATCTTGCGATCGATGTCAGCCAGCGCAGAACACGTTGAAACCGAAATGGCCGCGCTCGCCGCGCGCTTCGTCAACAGCACCGCGCGCAACGTGTTCCTCACCGGCAAGGCCGGCACCGGCAAGACCACCTTCCTGCACCGCCTGGCCGCGCAGACCCACAAGCGCTACGTCATCCTGGCCCCCACCGGCATTGCCGCGCTCAACGCGGGGGGCGTCACCATCCACAGCCAGTTCCTGCTGCCCTTCGGTGCCTTCGTGCCCGAGCGCCGCCTGCCCGACGATGTGGGCGCCTACGGCAACTTCCACGACCGCGATACGCTGAGCCGCCGCCACCCGCTCAACGCCGTGCGCCGCAACGTGCTCCGTGCGCTCGACCTGCTCATCATCGACGAGGTGAGCATGCTCCGCGCGGACCTGCTCGATGCCATCGACCACCGCCTGCGTTCCGTGCGCCAACGCTACGACCAGCCCTTCGGAGGCGTGCAGGTCCTCTTCATCGGCGACCTCTACCAGTTGCCGCCCATCGTAAAGGACGAAGAGTGGAACGTGATGCGCCGCTACTACGACAGCATCCACTTCTTCGAGGCACGCGTGCTGAAGGAGAGCGGATATGCGCACATCGAGCTCGACAAGATCTTCCGCCAGCAGGACCAACGCTTCATAGACCTGCTCAACCACCTGCGCGAGAACACTGCCACCCAGCAGGACATCGATACGCTCAACAGCTTCCACAAGCCGCAGATCACCGCTGCGGACAGTGCCGGCGTGATCACCCTCAGCACACACAATCGCACCGCGGACGACATCAACCAGCGCGAGTTGGAGAAGCTCAGCGGCAAGCTGCACCGTTTCGAGGCCGATGTGGAAGACGATTTCCCGGAGAGTATGTTCCCCGTGCTGCGCGACTTGGAACTGAAGGAAGGCGCCCAGGTGATGTTCGTGCGAAACGATCAGGAAAAGGCCTACTTCAACGGCAAGCTGGCGCGGGTGGAACGCATCGCCGATGGCAAGGTGCACGTGCGCATGCTGGACAACGACATGCCCTACACCCTGAAACGCGAGACCTGGGAGAACAAGCGCTACGAGGTGGACGCCGTTACCAAGGAACAGAAGGAGCGCATCCTCGGCACCTTCGAGCAATACCCGGTGAAGCTCGCCTGGGCCATCACCGTGCACAAGAGCCAGGGCCTCACCTTCGACAAGGCCATCATCGACGTGGGGCGCGCCTTCGCACCCGGCCAGGTCTATGTGGCGCTCTCGCGCTTGCGTTCCCTCGAAGGGCTCATCCTGCGCACCCGCATCGATGCCAGCGCGGTGAGCACCGACCGCGAAGTGGTGGCCTTCAGCGAGCGTCGCCTTACCCAGCAGCCCCTGCCCGAGCAGTTGCAGGAGTACCAGCGGCGTTTCCTGCACGACATGCTCACCAGCACCTTCGAGCTTGGCGACCTGCTGCACCGCGCCGAGTTCATCCAGAAGGACCACGACGAGATCGCGCAGTTCGAGGACGAGGGCATGAAGACCGCCCTGCAGCGCTTCCGCGATCGCCTGCGCACCGAAGCCGATAACACGCGCAAGTTCCAGGGGCAGTTGCTGCGGCTGCTGCACCAGAACGAACGGGCCAGCCTGCTGGAGCGCATCGGCAAAGGCGCGGACTACTATGGCAGCTTCCTGAAGGAGGCCATGAAGGAACTCCTGCAGCACATCGCCCAGGTGGACATGCTCTCGCGCAGCAAACAGTACGGCGACGCCCTGCGCGAACTGGACGGCATGGTGGTGAAGAAGGTGCTGGGCATTGCCAAGGCCGCGCACGTTACCACCTGCATACTGGAAGGGGGAGAGGTAACGCGCGACACGGCGCTGGAGAAGAAGCTCGGCAACGAACGCAGTGCACTGGTGGAGAGCGTGAAGGCCTGGGCCGCGGAGCATGCACCCGCCAGCAGCCTGAAGAGCGGACGCAAGCGCAAGCGCGACGCGGAATGGGACCCCGAGGAGGTGGATGCCTACGTGGAACGCTCCCTCGCCCGCAAACGCAAGCGCAAGGACGACACGCCCAAGACCCCGAAGATCAAGGGCGAGACCTACCTGAAGACCTACGTGCTCATCAAGGAAGGCAAGCCCCTGGAAGAAGTCGCCAAGGAGCGCGGCCTCTCACTCGGCACCATAGAAGGGCACGCCGCGCGCGGCATCGGCGAAGGCATCCTCGACATCGAAAGCCTGATGCCCGCCGAAGAGCGCGATGCCATTGCCGACTGGATGCGCGAGAACCCCGACAAGAACAGCGGCGAGATCCGCGCACACTTCGGCGAGCGCTTCTCCTACGGCAAGGTCCGCATGGTGCAGGCCTGGCTCGCTTTACAATAAGAGCGTTGGAGCGCGGAATGAAGCAAGGCTTCCACCCGGAGCGTGAGCGGCGCTGTGCATGTTGGGCAGGTACTGCCGCCGGGGGCAAGTGCCCACGGCCTGCCCGTTATAGCCGGCATTTGCGGCTTCATGCCCCATGTTTATTTCCCCCGGATCGTCGGGCGACCCTGCATATGGGCCTACCTTGCGCCCCGACCAGCGGTGCTTTTGCTGCTGGCAACGAATACAGTACAGTACAATGGCAAGTGGTACAGTGAAGTTCTTCAACAATGAGAAGGGCTTCGGATTCATCGTCCCCGATGCGGGCGGTAAGGACATCTTCGTGCACAAGACCGGCACCCGCGAATCCCTCTGGGAAGGCGACAAGGTCAGCTACGAAGTGGAGGAGACCCCCAAAGGCTCCAACGCGATCAACGTAACGAAGGCCTAAGGCCACCCGATACCTTGAGTGTGGGAAAGCCGATCCGAAAGGGTCGGCTTTCTTGTTGCCACCCATTCCAAGGGCAACGATCCTTCAAGTAGCATATCCCGGGATGTTCAGTGCTTGTCCGCTCAACGCAACGGATCGCATCAATATGCTTGCGTCCATGGTCATGTGGGTCCAAGTCCCATAGGGGCAACGATCCTTCAAGTAGCATATCCCGGGATGTTCAGCGCTTGTCCGCTCAACGCAACGGATCGCATCAATACGCTTGCGTCCATGGTCATGTGGGTCCAAGTCCCGTAGGGACGGCATGTCGATAGGTCCGGTAAACCTTGTGCGTGTGTAGTCCCGTAGGGACGGCATGTGGGTCCTGTAGGCGTTCATCCCACGCGCCAACCCGCTTTCTCCACCACATGCTTGCGTCCATGGTCATGTGGGTCCCAGTCCCGTAGGGACGGCATGTCGATAGGTCCGGTAAACCTTGTGCGTGTGTAGTCCCGTAGGGACGGCATGTGGGACCTGTAGGCGTTCATCCTGCGCGCCAACCCGCTTTCTCCACCACATCCACGAACTTCGTCCGCATGAAACTCGTCTCCTTCAATGTGAACGGCATCCGTGCCTCCGTGGGCAAGGGCCTCGTGGCTTCCCTAAAACAGATGGATGCCGACATCTACTGCTTTCAAGAGACCAAGGCCACACCCACCCAGGTGGCCGAAGCCCTCGGCGAGCTGGATGGCTACCACGTGCATGCTTACGGCGCCGAAAAAGCCGGGTACAGCGGCACCGCCGTGGTTAGCCGCACCGCACCCCTCAGCGTCGATTTCGGCATCGGACTGCCCGGCCACGATGATGAAGGCCGCGTGGTAACCGCCGCTTTCCAGGATGTGGTGGTGGTAACCGTATACACCCCCAACAGCGGCGAGGAGCTCAAGCGACTGCCCTACCGCCAGGAGTGGGATGCCGCTTTTCGCGAATACGTGGTGCGCCTGGCCAAGCTCGGCAAGCCCCTCATCATCTGCGGCGACCTCAACGTGGCCCACCGCGACATCGACCTCGCACGCCCCAAGCCCAACTACAACAAGAGCGCTGGCTACACCCAGCAGGAGATCGACGGACTGGACGCCCTGCTCAACGCCGGTTTCGTGGACAGCTTCCGCCACCTCCATCCCGCCGAAGTGAAGTACAGCTGGTGGAGCTTCCGGGCAGGCGCGCGCGGCAAGAACATCGGCTGGCGCATCGACTACGTGCTCGTCTCCAAAGGCTTCGAGAAAAAGGTGACCGACGCGTTCATCTTGAATGAAGTGATGGGGAGCGATCATTGCCCCGTAGGCATTGCTTGGTAGATAAGCGTGGTGAGTGGCGAGTGGGCGAGTGGCGAGTAATTCCACGCTGGCGCCCACTCGCCACTCGCCACTCACCACTCGCCCACTCGCCACTCACCATACAACCATGAAAACCCTCCTCCGCCTCGAAGAGCTCGCGCAATTCCTGTTCGTGCTTGCTCTGGTGATCTTCTGGCAACAGCTTCTGCAGCTTCCGTGGTGGATCTACCTGCTGCTCCTGCTCGGTCCGGACATTAGCATGCTGGGCTATCTGGTGAGCAGCCGGGTGGGAGCGGTCGCATACAACCTGTTCCATCATAAGGGCCTTGCAATGTTGTTCCTCGCTGCAGGCTTGGCCAGCTTCGTTTCCGAACCGTTCATGCGCGGCGGCGCCATGGAGCAGAACCTTATACTGGTCGGCCTCATCCTCTACGGCCACGCCTCCATGGACCGCATCTTCGGCTACGGCCTCAAGTTCGGCGACAACTTCCACCACACCCACCTGGGCTGGATCGGTAAACGCATTGCGCGTGATGAGCCTGCGAGGAGCGAGTAGGACCTGACCAAGGCCTACTCGCCACTCGCCACCCGCTACTCACCGTTCAACTATAACCGTCACCTCATCGCACGACATCGTACAACCGTGAAAACCCTCCTCCGCCTCGAAGAGCTCGCACAGTTCTTTGCCTCCGTATTCGCATTGTACCTCTTGGGCGCGTCCTGGTGGGTCTACCTCGTTTTGGTGCTCGACCCCGATGTAGGGATGTTGGGATACTTGATGAACACCCGGGTGGGCGCCATCACGTACAACCTCCTGCACCACAAAGGGCTTGCTATGCTGCTACTGGGGATCGCGGTCGCACAGGGCTTTGGAGAACGACCAACGGAAGGAATGCTTCAGGAGGGATCGCTCTTTCTCATTGGCGGCCTCATCCTCTACGGCCACGCCTCCATGGACCGCATCTTCGGCTACGGCCTCAAGTTCGGCGACAACTTCCACCACACCCACCTGGGCTGGATCGGTAAACGCTTTGCGCGTGATGAGCCTGCGAGGAGCGAGTAGGTCCTGACCAAGGCCTACTCGCTACTCGCTACTCATCACTCGCCACTCCCCCCAAGCATCCGCCCTCCAGAACCAGGCCTCCCCAATGCGCCTCCTCCTCCTCGACAACTACGACTCCTTCACCTGGAACCTGCACCACCTGCTGGAGCCCCATGCCGCCGTGCACGTGGTACGCAACGATGCCATCACCGTGGACGAGGCCGCGCGTTACGACCGCATCGTGCTCTCGCCCGGTCCCGGCTTACCGAGCGAAGCAGGCATCCTCATGGAATTGCTCACCAAGCTCCTGCCCACGCACCCCATGCTGGGCGTGTGCCTGGGCATGCAAGCACTGGTGGAAGTTTGCGGCGGCTCCCTCTACAACCAGGCCCAGGTCATGCACGGCGTGGCCGTTCCCTGCCTGCCCGAAAACCCCGTGGACCCGCTCTTCGCAGGCATTACGCCACCCTTCGACGTAGGCCTCTACCACAGCTGGGCCGCCGATCCCGCAACGCTGCCATCCACACTGCACATCACCGCCCGCAGCGCTTCCGGCGTCATCATGGGCCTGCGCCACAGCACCCACCGCGCATGCGGCCTGCAGTTCCACCCCGAAAGTGTGCTCACCCCCCACGGACCGCGCATTATTGCGAACTGGGTGGCAGCAGGGTAGGAGGACTTCACTGCTTCGCTCAATACAAGTACTGCCCACCTTGGTTGCCGAAGGGCACGCGCTGCTCCAGCTTCATGTCGCGGAGGATGCTGGCTTTGACGTTGATGCGGAACATGAAGCTTTTGCGAAGGCCGAAGGGAATGGCGTTGAGGTTGAACTCCCAGCAGTGGAGGTCCCAGTAGAGGTTGAGCGAGGTGGGGGTGAGCTCCTGCGCCACCATGTCGTAGCCGCTGCTGAAGCCGAGTTTCCAGTACTTGAGGATGTTGAGGTCGCCGTTGAAGAGGACGCTTTGGCTTTGGAGGTCGGTGTATTCGGTGGCGGTCCAGAAGCGGTTGATGTTGTAGCTGTAGTTGACACCCAGGCGCCAGGGCAGGCTGAAATTGACGGGCGCGCCCTTGCTGGGGTCGGTCTCTTCCACCACTTGCTGGTCGTTGCTGGTGGTGTTGGTAAGGGCCTGTCCGTAGCGTTTGCTCTTCACATCGAAACCGAGGGCCACGTTGGTGCTGGTCATGCGGGCCAGGCGGCCGCTGAGGCTGCGTTCGCTTTGTTCGATGCGTTGGCCTTGTGCGTTGGTGGCGTAGGGGTCCCAGAGGCTCACCAGGTTGAGGTTGAGTTTGTTGAAGAGGGCAGCCCGGGTGGCGATATTGATGGGCGACCAGCGCACGGAATCGCGGAGCATGTCGTAGCTGGTATTGATGCCGAGGAAATCGAGGAGGGAGAGTTTTTTGGTCACTTCCTCATCGGCGGAGCTGTTCTTGCCATCGCGCACTTTGGCTTCCACGTTCTGGATAAGGCCGAGGTTGAGCAGTCCGCTGGCGCCGGCGGCGGGTTTGCCGTAGATGCCTATATCGAACGGGGAGTAGGAGGTGATGGTGCCGCCGGGGCCGAAGGGGCCGGTGATGTCGGTACCGCGATCGGGCCGGAAGCTGAAGCCGGCGCTTGGTGTGAGCACGTGGCGGATGGCCTTGAGCTTGCCACCGCGGTAGGTGTACATGAAGTAGACCTTGCTGGTAAGTGTTGCGCCGAGGCTCATGTCCGGTGCGCGGCGGAAACCGCTGAGGGTATCGCGCACCACGGCATCGGCCTCGGGATCGAAGCGCTGCTCGAGGTACTTGAAGTAGAGGCGGTCCGTCATGCGGAACTCCGGGTTGAGGGCGAAGAAGCGGTTCTTGAAGGTGGTGCTAACGGCGAGGGTGTTGCGGATGCCGTTCTGCATGCGGCCCAGGAGTGCGGGCAGGTTGTTGAAGCCGAGCTGGTCTTCGGTGGTGCTGAGGCGGTTGTCGAAGTTGGTGGTCCAGTTGAAGCCGATCTGGTCGTAGAAGCGTGCTGGCGCGCCGATGGGGCGCAGGAGCTGGAAGGGGAACACGCGCTGCATGTTGAAGGTGATGGCGGGCGCGGTGATGTCGAAGGTGCGGTTGAGGGTGTTCTGGCTGTGGCGGAGGTTGGCGGCCAGGTTGAAGGGTTTGCCGGGCCAGAGGTGTGTCCAGGCGATGTTGCTCTGGAAGGTGTTGCTGAGGTAATCGTTGAAGCTGCTGTTGAAGTTGTTGGTGAAGTTCTGGCTGGTGCCGAGGTTCACGCTTGCGGAGAAGCGATCGGTGAGGCTGGCCTTGGGGTCCACCTGGTGGTTCCAGCGCACGAAGAAGTTCTGCTGTTTGCTGAAGTCGGGGAATTCGGGATCGCTGGTAAGGAGGGTGCTGTGGCTCAGGTCGAGGTTGCCGGTATAGCGGTAGCGGGTGCGGTAGCGGCTGCCCATGCGCAGGGCCCAGCTGCCACGGCTGTAGATATCGCCGGTAACGCTCAGGTCCATGTGCTCGCTGATGGGCTGGTACCAGCCGCCGTTGAGGAGGAAGATGCCAAGCTGCTCGTTGCTGCCCCAGGTGGGAATGAGCACGCCGCTGCTGCCGCCTTTTTTGTTGGGGAAGAGGCCGAAGGGCAGGGCGAGCGGGGTGGGCACTTTACCCACTTTCATGTAGGTGGGCCCGGCCACGATCTTGTCGTCGGGCACCACCATCATGCGGCCCACCTTGAAGTGGTAGTGGGGATAGGGGCGATCGCAGGTGGTGAGCATGCCGCCCTTGCTGTGCACCTCGCCGTTCGCGTGGCGTTTGCTGAGGCTGGCGTGTACCCAGCTTTCCTGTTCCTGGGTGCGCACTTCGCGAATGAGGCCGGTCTTGGTGCGCAGGTTCATGCGAATGCTGTCGGCATCGATCACGTGCCCATCCTGCGTAAGGCGTGGTTTGCCCACCACGGTGCCGGTGCTGTCCGGGGCACCAAAAGCGCTGGCTTCCTCGTTCTTGAATCCGAAGCTGATCCGATCGGCGGAGAGCTGCACATCGCCATAGGAAACGGTGGCGGCCCCATAGAGGTACACCATTTGCTCCTTCAGATCATACCGTATGCTGTCGCGCGCCTCATACCTTACTTCCAGCTCCAGGGCCTGGCCATGCGCGGTGCTGGTGGCGGCCCCTACCAACAGTGCTGTAAGGAAAACTGCGGCCATCCGCAGCGGCCCCAGGCTCCATATGCCGGTAGCTTCGCGCCACATGGGCGCAAGAATGGAGGGTGCCGTCATCAGTGGGCCGTACTGCCGCCGGGCAGCGAACGGCGCGAAAATACCGCTTCGCTCCCCGGGGGCCATGCAACGCTTTTTGGGCGCCCTGCATTATGTGCTGCCGGTGATCGGTGCGGCGGTGCTGCTGGCCTGCCCGGCCGATGCACGGGCGCAGGGCCGCGACCCCGACCGCATACGCACGGTGGTGCTCGATGCCGGCCACGGTGGCAAGGACCCCGGCAACTTGGGCACGGGCCGCTACAAGATCACCGAGAAGCACATCTCGCTGAACGTGGCCAAGCTGGTGGGCAAGTACATCAACGAGGCCTATCCGGAGACCAAGGTGGTGTACACGCGCGAGGACGACACCTTCGTGGACCTGATGGAGCGCACCAACATTGCCAACCGGGCCAAGGCGGACGTGTTCATAAGCATACACTGCAACGCCAACGACCGCAAGGATGCGCACGGCTGCGAGACCTTTGTGATGGGCCTGCACAAGACCGAGGCCAACATGAAGGTGGCCCAGAAGGAGAACGCCTCCATTCTGCTGGAGGAAGGCCACGAGGTGAAGTATGGCGGCTACGATCCGCGCGACCCCGAAAGCCAGATCATCTTGAGCCTGCGCCAGAACGTACACCTGGACCAGAGCCTGCTGCTGAGCTCGCTGATCCAGAAACAGTTCAAGGACCGTGTGGGCCGTGTGGACCGCGGGGTGAAACAGGCCGGTTTTCTGGTGATCACATACACCACCATGCCCAGCGTGCTCATCGAGCTGGGCTTCCTCACCAATCCGGACGAGGAGGATTTCCTGCAATCCGCCAAGGGGCAGGACTACATGGCGAGCGCCATCTTCCGGGGTTTCCGGGAATACAGGACCATTGTGGAGCGGCGCGAGAGCGGCATCGCGATCAGCCCGGCCAAGCCCGATTGCACGCATGTGGCCACCAAGCCGGTGGAGCCCGCGCCGGCCGCCGCGCCCGAAGTGCGTTTCAAAGTGCAGGTGGCCACTTCCTCCAAGGCCTTGGGCGTTAAGGCCGAGCAGTTCAATGGCCTGAGCGGGGTGGAAGAGCACAAGGGTGGGGGTTTGTTCAAATACACGGTGGGCAGCGAGACCACGTTGGAAGGTGCGCGCAAGGTGCAGCAACAATGCCGGGACAAGGGTTTCGACGGTGCGTTCATAGTGGCATTCCGCAACGGTGAACGGATCGATCTGCAGGAAGCCCTTAACTTGGCCAAGGGCCTATAAGAGCCGAGTGCATGAAGATCAAAAGGGAATACACCATTGCATTGCTGGTGTTGGGGGGGGCGCTTCTACTGGTGTTCGGGGTCAACTACCTGAAGGGCTTGGACCTGTTGCAGAAGCGGAACATCTTCTATGTGGTTTACAAGGACGTGACCGGCATAAACGGCAGCAGCCCGGTGTACTACAGCGGCTACAAGGTGGGCCAGGTGATCGGCACCGAGCTGATGCCGGAGAACGGCCTTATCCGCGTGAGTTTCCAGGTGAACGAGGACAAGCTTCGGATCCCCAAGGACAGCCGGGTGCAGATCTACAGCGCCGACCTGTTCTCGCGCGCCCTGCAATTGCAGTTGGGCACCAGCGCGGATTTGGCCAAGGCCGGCGATACCTTGGAAGGGGACACCCAGCTGAGCCTCACCGATGCCGTGGGCGAGCAGATAGACCCCTTGAAGCGCAAGGCCGAAGGCATGCTGGCGAGCGTGGATTCGGTGCTCTCCTCCTTGCAAATGATCCTGAACGACAGTGCGCGGCGCGACATCGATGCCAGCTTCTCCAGCATCCGCTCCACGCTGGAATCCTTCAACCGCAGTGCACAGCGCATAGATGGCCTTATTGCCGATGAGCGTGCCACCATACATGCCGTGCTGGACAATGTGCAGCGGATCACCCAGAACCTGGTGCGGCACAACGAGGAGATCTCGCGCATACTGGCCAACGTGGATTCCGTTACGGCCACCCTGGCCGATGGTGAACTGAAGCGCATGATCGGCGAGATGAGCGAGACCAGCGCACAGCTCAAAGGCATCATGAGCCGCTTGGAGGCCGGTGAAGGCTCGTTGGGCAACCTGCTGACGAACGATACGCTCTACATGAACCTGGAAAATGCCAGCCGCGAGCTGGACCTGCTGATGGAGGATGTGCGCATCAATCCGAACAGATACGTGCACTTGTCGTTGTTCGGTAAGAAAGACCGCCTGCCCAAGTTGAGCGACAGCGATGTGGACCGCATCAAGCGCGCCTTGCAGGATGATAAACGGATGAAATGAGCGTGAGCAGCATCCTTTTCCTGATCCTGGTGGCTGCGGCCGCCGCCCTGTTCGCCCGCAACCTGCGCCGGGTGATCCGCAACATAGCCCTGGGCCGCGATGAGCAGCGCAACGATCGCCCGGCCGAACGCTGGGGCATCATGGCGCGTGTGGCGTTGGGGCAGAGCAAGATGGTGGTGCGCCCCGTGGCCGGCTTCATGCACATCCTCATCTACATCGGCTTCGTCATCATCAACATCGAAGTGCTGGAGATCGTGATCGATGGCCTCTTCGGCACGCACCGCATCGGCGCGTTCATGGGGCCGCTGTACGATGTGCTGATCGGCAGCTTCGAGATCCTGGCCGTGGGCGTGCTGCTGGCCTGCGTGGTCTTCATCGCACGCCGTGCCGTGCTGCAGTTGCCGCGCTTCCACAAGCCCGAGATGAAGGGCTGGCCCACCAAGGACGCCATGATCATCCTGGTGACCGAGATCGCGCTGATGGGGGCTTTCCTGAAAATGAACGCGGCCGACCAGGTGCTGGCCCAGCGTGGCGTGGAGCACTACACCACCGCCGGTGCGTACCCCGTGAGCAGCCTGCTGCAGCCCTTCTTCGCCAGCATGGGCACCGGCACCGTGTTGGCCTTCGAGCGCTTCTTCTGGTGGTTCCACATCATCGGCATCCTGGCCTTCCTCAATTACCTGCCCTACAGCAAACACTTCCACATCATCCTGGCCTTCCCCAACACCTGGTACAGCAAGCTGCAACCAAGGACGGAGATGGCCAACATGCCGCGCATAACCGGCGAGGTGATGAGCATGATGGCCCCCAGCGTGGCACCGCCGGAGCCTGCGCCCGCCCGCCAGGTGGCCGGTATAGAGGTGCCCGAGCGTTTCGGCGCCAAGGACGTGTTCGACCTGAGCTGGAAGAGCTTGATGGACGCTTACAGCTGCACCGAATGCGGCCGTTGCACCAGCGAATGCCCCGCCAACCTCACCGGCAAGCTGCTGAGCCCGCGCAAGGTGGTGATGGACACGCGCGACCGTCTGGAGGAAGTGGGCCGCAACATCGATGCGAACGGCGGCACCTTCAAGGACGATGGCAAGAGCCTGCACAGCTACATCAGCGACGAGGAGCTCTGGGCCTGCACCACCTGCAATGCCTGCACCCAGGTCTGTCCGGTGAACATCGATCCGGTACACGTCATCATGGAGATGCGCCGCTACCTGGTGATGGAAGAGAGTCGCACACGCCCCGCCCTGACCGGCATGTTCAACAACGTGGAGAACAACGGCGCCCCCTGGGCCTTTGGGCAGGATAAGCGGATGGAGTGGGCGAAGGAATGAGCGGAATGGGTAGCAAATGCAATGAAAAATGTAGAATGAAAAATGTAGAACGTGGAACGGGGATGCACCACACGCCTTGCGCGAGAAACACTAATTGCAGTGTGAAGCAGCGGTGCTCCGGTACAGGTACATTTTTCATTTTTCATTTTTCATTCTACATTTTTCATTTTCAATGAGCACGAACCTTCCAGTCCCCACCATGGCCGAATTCGCCGCTACAGGCGAAGTGCCCGAGGTCCTCTTCTGGGTAGGCTGCGCCGGCTCGTTCGACGACCGTGCGCGCAAGATCACCAAGGCCTTTGTGCGCATCCTGAACGCGGCCAGGGTGAAGTACGCCGTGCTGGGCCAGGAGGAGACCTGCTCGGGTGATCCCGCACGTCGGGCCGGCAACGAATTCCTGTTCCAGATGCAGGCGCTGCAGAACGTCACCGTCTTGAACGGCTATGGCGTGAAACGCATTGTTACCGCCTGCCCGCACTGTTTCAACACATTGAAGAACGAATACCCTGCACTCGGTGGCACCTACGAGGTGTTGCACCACACGCAGTTCATCAACGCCCTGCTGAAGGAAGGTCGCATCAAGGTGGAGGGTGGCGACTTCAAAGGCAAGCGCATCACCTTCCACGACCCCTGCTACCTGGGGCGCGGCAACAACGAGTACGAAGCGCCGCGCGAGGTGCTGCTGAAGCTTGATGCGGCCTTGGTGGAAATGAAGCGCAGCAAACAGAACGGCCTCTGCTGCGGTGCGGGCGGTGCGCAGATGTTCAAGGAGGCCGAGCCCGGCAAGCGCGAGGTGAACCACGAACGCGGGGAAGAGGCGCTGGCCACGGCCCCGCAGGTGATCGCCGCCGGATGTCCCTTCTGCAACACCATGCTCACCGATGGCGTGAAGCACTTCAACAAGGAAGGCGAAGTGAAGGTGCTGGATGTGGCCGAGCTGATCGCGGAGGCGGGGGATCTTTGATCGAGGTGCTGCGGAAGTTGTCCCGCAAGGCGTGTTGCCTGCGTATGTCCTGTGCCTTTTCGCCAGTGCGGTCGCACGGCAGGCAGCGGAACGGGGGCATGCCGCGTCCATCAATAGGAATGCAGGTTCCAACCTTTGGTCCTTTCTTTGCGTTCTCCCTGTGAACGAATTCCTGAACCGATGAACGCCACAGCACCCGCCCCCAACAAACGCATCACCGACATGCCGGCCCACGCACGTTTGTGGATGTACAAGGCACCGCGCGATCTGGGCCAGGCGGAGCAGAAGCTGGTGCGCGAACGCGGCGTCGCGTTCACGGCCGGCTGGGCAGCGCACGGTGCTCCGTTGGATGCTTGTGTGGATGTGCTGGTGGACCGTTTCGTGGTGATCGCGGTGGATGAGGAGCAGGCCAACGCCAGCGGTTGCAGCATCGACAAGAGCGTAGGTTTCATCAAGGACCTGGAGCACGACCTGAACCTGATGCTGACCGACCGCATGATCATGGTCTTTGAGCAGGATGGCAAGGTGCGCAGCTGCCGCCTGCAGGAACTTCCGGAGTTGGTGAAGGAAGGCTTGATCACCGGTGACACCATCGTGTTCGACGACCTGGTCTCCACCGTGGGCGATCTGGCGGAACGCTTCCGGGTGCCACTGCGCGCCTCCTGGCTGGAGCGTTTCCTGTAGTCCGCTGCCGAACGCTTGTAGTACACCGCGCCATCGGGGCCGTGTGCATCGGCGATCGAAGCACGGAAGCGCAGCTCCGCCACCAGTGCCCTTTTGAAAACTCGGTGACCGCACCTGCCGAACGGCGTGTGATGAGGGGCCATCTTGTGCCACCATGATCACGCTTGCTGCCGATCCCCATCCTTGGGCGGGTGCTTTGTTCCATGCCTGGGTGGAGTTGCTCACCCTGCTGGCCATGCTGCTGGTGGCCCTGGCGCTCATCGGTTTCGCGTGGAACCGGGGCTTCCGTCCGGCCGACCGAGGTCCGCTCATCACCTGGCCGGTACTGATCCTTACGTACACCTTGGTGCTGCTGTTGGAACACGTGCGGGCCGATCTCTGGCCTGCCATCATCATCGCGTCAGGGATCGTCGTTGCAGGTTTCTTGAGCAGGGCCGTGTATCCGCTCGCGTTATGGCTGCCGTCCGTGTTGATCGCAGCCTTGCTCGGCCTGGGCTTCAACCTGAGCGCATTGTTGCTCACGCTCATTGCCACCTTCGTTCTCCTCTTCAGCACCGACCGGGGCCGATGAAGCAACGCACGGCGGGCATCGGCAAAGGTGGCGGGGTGTTGCTGGGCGGTATCCTTGTGTCTTTCGTGGTCTTTGCCGTGTTCCTTACTCCGGGCAGGGCGTTGCGCATTGCCAAGGCAGCGTCCTTCAACCTGGCCATCGATGGCTTCTTCGAGCAAGGCGACGAGGAAGCCATACCGGCCTTCGCCCTACAGCTGCCTACCCCGGCACCACGCTCCGGAGATTCCGGCGCCGGTGCGCTGGTCCATGCGGGCATCACCTATCCCTTTCAGTGGAAAGCCTTGGCCGATGCGCCCGAAGGATCGCGCAGGCCGGTATCCATCGAGCTTGCGTTGGAATTGCCTGCGCCCATCGCTCCCTGCCTGGCCATGCGGGTGGATGCAGGGCCGATCGCAGCGGGTTTTCAGCAACACCTGCTCCTGCGCTGCGCCAGTACTGTTGGCGTGGATGCCATCTGGAGCGACGTGCAATACGTGGACCTGGGTCGCGGCGAGGCCGGGATCCGTGGTCTTTTCGAGTGGCCGCAGGGTGCGGTACCGGGCAGTGGGGCGGCGCGGCCAATGGCTGTTAGCGCACCAGGGGCCATGGGGGTTTGGCAAGACCCGCTAAGCTGGAACGCCACAGCGCCAGAGCATGACGGAGCCGTGGAACGGGTGCGGAGCTTGATCGGCGTTCTGGCCGATACCGCGCTATCCTCCTATGCGCGCCACGATTCGCTGCTGCGCATGGTGGATGTGGACGCCTTTCTCCGCTACTACGCCCTGCTCGATCTCTTCCATGCCGCGGACCGGCACCACGCTGTTCTGCTCGATCCCGAGCGTGGTCGTTTGCGCCCTTTGCTCATGGCCACTGCGCCGTGCGCGGGAACGGACATTACGGACAGCACGGACGTGTTGAGGACCATGCTCATGGAGGATGTGGCCTGGCGCTACCGTTACGAGGGCTATCAGCAGGAGGCATTTCGGATCCTGCACACCGATGGCTTCTACGAAGGCGAGGCGCACCGCCTGCAGCGGAGACTGACCCCCGCGTTGCGCACCGATCGGCGCAAGGTGGGCATGGCCACGGCCGATGATCCCGCGGAGTACCCGGTGAACCTGGGTCGCGCACGGGAGGAGATCCGCAGTTTGCGACGTGCCTGCATGGACCGCTGGGATGAACGCGCCGCCGCAATGACCAATACCACTGGCAATGGCACGGATCGTTAGGCGCAGCCCCGTCCGGTTCTGGTCCTGGGCGCTTGCCTTGGGCATCACGGGAGGTTTGCTGGTGGCACTCTTCACGCTAACGGCTCCCGAGTTCCTGGTGGGCCGTTGGCCATTGGGCATTGCACCGGCCGAGGTGGAGCAGTACGCCGCGCACCTTGATCTTCGACGGGATGCACCGCCGCCCGCCAACCTGGAGCGCTTCGTGCTGAACTGCGGCAGCGGCTGCCCGGACGGTTTCCCTGGGCCGCGCTGGACGGCGTGCTGGTTCGAGAGCGGTGATCATGCGGATTCCGCCTACATCCGCGCATTGCCCGACGTGCAGGGTGCGGTGGAATTGCGTTTCCCGGAGGCGCGCCCCTTCCGCGAGCAGCAGCGCGTGGAGTTGGTGCCGGCCACCGAAGCCACCATCCGCGACAAGTACCTGCAGGTGCTCGCCGAGGAACTGGGCCTGCTTACACCGGAGGTCTCTTTCGTGCAACTCGCGCTGTGTGGTCGCGAGCTCGGTGCCTTCCGAAAGGCCTCCGTTGTTGATGCCACCTTCCTTGCTCGCCATGGCATGCTTGACGGCATCGCTTACGCACAAGCTTTCGACCCTGCGCGCCCCGACCGGCATCACCCCACGGTCGATGCCGAACCCTTGCGTGCCGGACTGGTGCATTCCGCCTTGGCGCGCGCTTGTGCCGACCTGCGCGCCGATCGCCTGGATGAAGTGCAGGAGCGCGTGGACCGTGATGCGGCCATGGCCTGGCTGCTGATGTTGCTGGTGGAAGGGGAGGAGGACCCCTTGTACCGAACGCACGCATTCGCCTATCGGCAGAGCACGGGCCGGATCATGCCCGTCTTCACGATCGGCAACAACGTACCTGATGTTTCCGTGGGTGGCTCACCGCCCTGGGCCTGCAACCCCTTTACGCCACTGTTGGGCGATGCGGCTTTCCAGCGGGCCATGCGCGAGAAGCGCGACAAGCTGGTGAACGAACGCTGGCGCATCAAGGAACGCTTTGCGGGGATCGATCGCACCTGGTTGCCCCTGCTCGGCACGGGCGGCTCGGAAGCACTTGCCCTGGCCAATGCCAAACGCATGCAGGAGGAACTGTTGGACCGCCTGCAACAGGCCACCAACGACCCGGCAACACTGGCTCGCACGGTGATCCCCGCACCCTTGGATGCCGCGGACCTGGTGGCCGGAACAGTGGTGGTGGCGCAAGCTCCGGCAGAGGATCGCAAGGCCGATGCCTTGGCCCTTGCCAAGCGTTTCCGCATCCGTGTGCAAGGAGACACCTTGGTGTTCCCCCGTGGCAAGTACGTGGTGAACGAGGACCTGCTGATGCCAGCGGGATACACGGCGCTGCTGCTGCCAGGGGCACGCTTCGAGATCGCTGCCGGGCGCAGCGTTCTGGTGCGTGGATCGCTCTTGGTGCAAGGCACGAAACTCAATCCCGTGTTCGTAAGACCACAGCGTGATGGTGCGCACTATGGCACCTTCGCCGTGCTGGGCAATGGCGAGGACCACGCGCGGATATCCGGGTTGCGGATCAGTGGTGGAGCTGGTGCGCAGGTGGAGGGTGCCCAGTTCCCGGCGGTGCTCGCTTTGCGCGGCATGGCGAGCGTGGTGTTGACAGGCAACGAGTTGGACGGTGATGCGAAGGCCGACCTCTACTTTCAGGAGGGCGGGCGATTGCAGGCCGGCACTACCACCCTTGCGAACGGCCGCATGGTGCTGCGCAATGTGCAGGGCACACTGAAGGAGTGTGTGCTGGTGGCCGATGCTCGGCGCGGTGGCAAGGGGGGCTTGGTCATCAATGGCGGGCGGATCGGCATCGATAAGTTGAGTGCTTCGGGCATCAGTGCGGAAGCGGTGCATGCGGACGCTGCGGCACAGGTGCTGCTGCGCAACAGTTCCGTGGAGCGCTCCGGAACGGCGCTACAAGCCATGGACATGGCCAGCGTGCACGTGGCGGACTGCCGCTTCATCAACAACGCCAAGGTGCTCCATCTACGCCGCGTGGCCCCTTCACCGGCCGGTGGTCAGGTGTATCTCTACAGCAACACCTTGCAAGGCAACACGCAGGACCAGGATGTTGATGAGGGCTCGCGCGTGGAGCAACGACCAGCATTGGATCCGGCATTGCCGGAAGCATTCGGCTTCTGAGCCCGGCGGTCAACGACGAAAGATGTCGTTGGCATCCACGGGGCGCTCCGCTCCACGCCATTCGGCACCTTTCATGCGCAGTTCCTCAGGCGGCACTTTGTCCATGGGGTAGAGCACCGCTTCCGGCCGTTCCAGGAAGGTGACCGTGCTGATGCCGCCGTCCGCCAGGCTCACGAGCATGCGGCTGCAATCGGCGCGGTTCACGCCCACCAGTTCCTCCACTTCGTCCTTCTTCTCTTTCACATGGTACACCGTGCGGGTGTTGCCTTCCACCAGCAGCCGTCGCAGCCCGTCCGCATCGAACAGCCCCACCATGCGCAGCCCGGTTATTTGATCGAGGTGGGCGCTATCCACTTCGGAAAGGAGGAAAGCGTCACGGTCCACGAAGAGCGTGTCCGGTCGTCCTTCACGCAGGTTGATGCGGATGTGCTCCCCGGATATCTGGTCGCTTCGGCTCCACAGCACGGGGCGATGGTGCATGTGTATCACACTGTCCAGGGTGGTGTAGTGCAGGGTGTCGCAGCTGCCTTGCAGATCGCTCTTGAAGAAGCGGACATTGCGCCTTACGGTGACGTTGCGGGTGCTCTGGATGAGCCCGGCAGTATCCACGCCCTGTGTGGTGGTGGTGAAGAGCGTATCGCCGTGTATGTAAAGGGTGTCGCCATCCATGGCAAGTTCGAGCACTGCCATGCCGGTAACGATGGTACGCTCCGTTCTGTCGTTGTAGATCCCTTCCGCACCTCGAGCACGTGTGGCGTTGGCGGAGTCGCTGAAGAGCACGTTTCCCCAGGCATGACCGGCACCGGAGATGCGGTCGTAGTGAATGCTGTCGCCCTCCAACAGGCGCCCTTTGGTGGAAACGCTGGTGCGGCGTTGGAAGCGTGCCCGCTCCAACCGGGTATCGTAGGTGCCACGTGTGGTGCGTACCACGCTGCTGTCGGCGAACTGCAGGATGCGCGTGGGGCCGAAGAAGGATGCGATGCCGGTTCCCGTGGCGTAGTGCATGGTATCGCAGGTGATGAGGCGCTCGGGATGCTCCAAGCGCACGCGGCGGCTGAACGCGAAGTGGCGGCTTTCGCTGAAGTAGGTGCCACGTCCGCTGGTAAGCACGTTGGCGCTGCTTTGGTCCTCAATGCGTCCTCCTTCGGTGTACCAGGCTTTCTTGTTGCGCAGGTCGTAGTCCAAGGAGGGTGTGGTGAGGTACATGTCCTTGTCGCGGAGCCGCACATCGCCCTGCATGGATGCGAGCCGTTCCTGACCGGAGTAGTTGAGCCGCTCGCCCTCCATAAACAAGCTGTCGCCTTGTTGCACGCGCACATGTCCGAAGGCCTGCACGCGTTGGTCCTCGAAGAGGTAGGCGCTGTCGCAGTTCATTACGGCGTCCACATGGCGGAAGCGGACGTTTCCAAGCAGCCGTTGTGCGCCCGGAATGCGCCCATCGAAGGTCCATTCGTCCGCATGCAGGATCTCCACACGAGCGGCACGCTGCGAAGCTGTTTGCGCAAGTGTCGGGCGCCAACCAAGCAGCAGCAACAGCAGGAGGAGAGGGCGGAGGCGCATGGTGCGTGCAGCGGGCAAATGCCATACCGGCCGGCCCTCAGTTCATGGAAACACCGGGCAGTTTGCGCATGCTCCGGTAGTGTGTGCTGAGGTGTTCCAGCAGGCTGCGCATGCGCTTTTCAGCGGCCAGTGTGTCACTGCTGATGGTGCGTTGGCTTGCACGGAGCACCATCACGCCATAAACGGCGGTGAAGCAGGTGGCCACGGGTCCTTCGGCATATTCATTGGCTGCGGCCTGCAGTGCTGCGATGTCCGCCTCCACGGCCTTGTAGAGCTGTTCGTAGTCGGCGTCGTCGTACACCTCCAGCAGAGATCGGTGCAGGAACTCCAGTTCGTACATCACCTCTTCCACTTCGGCGAGGTGCCCGCGTTGTTCCAAGCCTTCCTCGCGCATGCGTTCCAGCACGTTGGCGTACCAGTTCCGCATGGCGTCACGCGCGGCATCGTCGCCTTCCAGGGGAGCCACCAGGTTCTCCTCCACGGCTTTCAGGTCCAGTCCATGCGCACGCATCAGGTCCTCCACGTGCCACATGCCGATCACATAGCCGGCCACGTTCTCCTGTTTCTTGCGGGCGTAGGGGTCCATGGTGATGGGTTCACTTCTTTGCGTCGGCCTTCCGGCTGCGGTGGATCTTGTTCATGCGGGCCATCACCTCGGGTGTTATGTCCAGCCCCTCGTTGCCGGGCCACACTTGTCCGCCGGGTTCCAGGCTGATGATGAAATCGTAACCGGCCGTGGCGTTGTACTCCTTGAGGGCGTCCTGCAATTGGCTGGAGAACTCGATCATCACCTTGCGGTTGTAGTTCATGAGCTCATCTTCCAGGTCGGCTCCCAGTTGGCGCATGTCGCTGTCGATCTTCATCAGGCGCATCTGGTCGGCCTCGCGTTCGGCGTTGGTCAAGTAGGTCTGGTCCTTTTCCATGAGCTGCAGCGCCTGGCTTTCCATGTTGCGCGCCTTGCTCTGTGCCTGCTGGCGCAGTCGCTTTTCCTCGGCCTCATACTGCTTGCGGGCCTCGGCGAAATACTCGGAACCATCGCGGATGCTGTCCACGCGGAAGAAAACGACACGGGCTTCCTTCAGCGCATTGGTGTCGCGCACAAAGGCCACGGAGACATCATTGTCGCTGCTTTCCAAGCCGGCCCCCTGGGTGTTCGGTGCAGGTCGCATCAGCGACCAGGCCAGTAGCGCGCTAAGGATCACGTTCCAGATGAGGAAAGGAATGGTCAGGTTCTTCGACATGTGCGATAGGTTCAATGCGGGCCCTGCGGTAGGTGCAAAGGCGCGCAAAGTTACCCGCTTGCAGGGAAGGGGGCATTGTTGCCGGTGCTCCGTTCGCAACAGCGCGGAAGGAGCAGTGTGCGGGAGAACGTGACCGGCGGTGCCGCACAACGAAAAAGCCGACCGCTTGGGCCGGCTTTTCCATTACGATCGGGGCTGATCAGCGCACCAGAACGAGGTGTGCGTGCCGCGCCAGATCGCCTTGTGCGGTGCGCAGGGTGTAGGCGCCCGCAGGCAGATGCTCCACGGTGAGCCACAGCGGGCCTTCAGCGGCGTTGTGTTGGAGTTGCATCACGCGCCTACCGGTGGCGTCCAGCAGTTCCACCACCCACAAGCCTGCTGGCAGTCCTTCCACCCGCAAGCGGTCCGTGGCCGGGTTGGGCATTACGTGCAGCGGAGTGGCGTACTGTTCTTCGAGCCCGGTAACGGTGGTGATGGAGATGCAGGTGGTGTCGTTGGCAGTGCTGGCATCACCGGCCAGATCGGCCCAGGCACAAAGTTCATCGAGGCCGTCCACGGTGGGGTTCAGCTGTTGACTGAAGCTGAAGAGCGTTTGCTGCCCAGGGAGGAGGGTGCCGGTCCAGGTCTGTTGCACCACGGGGTTCTGGCCGTACTGGTAGCGCATGGGAACGGTGCTCAGGGGCTGGTTGCCCACGTTGCGGATGAATGCGCGCACGGTGGTGGCTGCGGTTATGGTGCTGCCGGCCGCAGGCTCGAAAAAGCTTTCACAGGCCACATCCAGCACCGGCTGTTGGCTCAGGCGCAGGCCCAGGAAGAAGTCGGTGGCCTCGCGGTCGCGGTATTCCGCCCACACGCCGCTGAGCACTTCGTAGGTGCGGAAGGAGAAGGGCGCGGTGGCATCGCGTGCAATGGCCACCAGATCACCCTGCATGTACCACAGCACATACACGCCGCCACCGGTAATGATGGCCGGGTTGTTCATGGGAATCACCTTATCGCCGGGCGTGGCCTGTGCGCCTGGCACGAATACGGAATCGAGCAGGGTACCGGGTGCGCCGTTGGGGCCATCGTCCGCATACACGCGCATGGTGAAGGCTGAAGCGTTGGGGTTGGAGACGATGCGCAGGGTGGTGTGCGTGGCATAGGCCGGGTAGTAGGGGGGCACGATGTGTATGCCGATGCCCCCGTTGCCACCGTTCCAACTCAAGCCCAGTCCATCGTCGGTGGCGCCGTGGTAGCGCAGGTCCTGCGTGGCGGCCGTGGTATCCACCACCACCAGTTCCTGGGTAAGCTGGTTGTTGGCGGCCACCAGGTCGTTGGCCACGCCGCTCACGGTGGTGCGGAAGCGATAGGTACCTGCAACGGTGGGTGCGAAGGGTGTCGCCAGGTCCACGATGTGCTCACCGGTGGGCACCAGTCCGCCCACGTTCACCACTTCGTTGGTCTGCACTTGGTTGGCGGCGTTCAGCACGGTGCCGGTCACTTGGAAGGGATCCACCAGGGTGGCGCCGATGTTCACCACACGCGCGGTGAGCGGGAAGGGAGCTCCGTTGCGGGAAAGGAAGCGAGCGCCCGATCCGGGTTCGGTGTTCCACGAAGCGGCCACATCGGTAACGGCCAGCAGCGGTGCCGTGGGGCGGGTGTAGCGGATGGCGTAGTTGCCGCCGGGGTACACGTTCTTGGAGTGTTGCAGCCCGATGCTGCCGGCCACGCTCTCGATGCCGATGGTGATGTCGTTGTTCTGCGTGAGGCCGCTCTGTTGGAGGATCTGCACGGTGATGGTGCTGTCGCTCTTGTCGAGGATGATCTGGAAGGTGTTGGAGCCTGTGTACGAGGGTGCGGCCGCCGTCCAGAAGGGCACGTTGATGTAGGAGATGATGGTGTAGTCCGGATCGTCAAGGAACCAGCATTGGCCCGGGTTACCTGCACCGCTGAAGTTGAGGTCGGCCATGATGCCGGTGATGTAATCGTTGGTGCCGCCTGCCACGGGGATGGCCGGGAAAGGGGAGGCGATGTTGCCGTTGTTGAAGGCCACATAGCCGTTGCTGCCCACCCAGATGAATTTGCGGTTGTACCAGTAGTACTCGAAGTTGGTCTCCATCACGAAGGGCCCTACCACGTTGTCGTCCGCAAGGCCCAGCACCTGCACGCCGTTGGCGGTGATGTCGATCCAGTTGAACACCGGCCCGTTGGGCTCGAAGTTGTCCTGCCAGGTGTATCCGTAGGCATCGGGCCCGCCACTGCCGGCGAACAGGGGCGTTGCCAAGGTGGCGAACAGGAACGGGAGTAAGGTTGCACGCATGGGTGAAGGTGTTGGTGATCACCCCGAATGTAACCATCCGATGGACTTGAAGAACGGCGGTCGATGTACGTTGGTCGAACGCCGCCCTCGCTCACAAGCTGAGCAACTCCTTGAAGCGTGCGGCCTGTCTGCGGGACACCTCGATCTGCTCGCCTTCCTGGCCGGTCTTGGTGTTGGGCTTCAGTTTCACCATCAGCCCGCCGTTGAACCAGGGTTCGATCTTGTCCACCCAGCGGAGGTTGATGATGTGCTTGCGGTTGGCACGGAAGAAGACATGCGGATCGAGCTTGTCCTCCAGTTTGTTCAGGCTGCGCAGTACCAAGGGTTTCTGGTCGGCGAAGCGCACGCGTACGTAGTTGCCCTCGCTCTCGAACCAGCGCACGTCCTTCAGTGTCACGAACCAGCACTTCTCGCCATCCTTCAGGAAGATCTGGTCCTCCTCGCGCAGCACCGTCCGTTGTGAGCCGGCGTCCTCGTTGCTTTGGCGCAACTTGTTCAGCGCGGCATCCAGCCGTTCGGGGTCTATGGGTTTCAGCAGGTAGTCGAGCGCGTTCACCTCGAAGGCTTTCAAGGCATGCTCGTCGTAGGCGGTGATGAAGATCACCTGGGGCGCCTGTTCCAAGCCTTCCAGCAGTTCGAATCCGCTGCGCCCGGGCATGTTGATGTCCAGGAACAGCAGGTCGGGGTGGTGCTCGGCGATCAGCGCTTCGGCCTCATCGGCATTGGCGGCTTCACCGGCAATGTGGATGTGGTCGTGCTTCTCCAGCAGGCTGGCCAATTCTTTCCGGGCCAGTCGCTCATCATCGATGATCAGGGCTTTCATGGTCGCGTTCCAGTTCGTTATTGGTAGGGAAGGGCGTGGTGGGTCTGGCCACCTCCAGGGGCAGGCATACTTCGGTGACCACCTGGCCATCCTTGTTGCTGATGCTCATGCGTGCCTTGCCGGCATAGATCATTTCCAAGCGGCGGCGGGTGTTGCGCAGGCCGATGCCCGTGCCGTTCACCTTGCCGGGTGTGTAGAGACCGCTGTTGCGTACGCTGAGGCAGATGCCATCGTCCAAGCGTTCCGCTCCGATGATTAGATCGCCACCACCGGGCAGGCGGGCAATGCCGTGGCGCACGGCGTTCTCCACCAGTGTTTGCAACAGCATGGGCGGCACGGGCACCCGGTCCAGGTCGGGGTCCAGGTGGAACTGCACCCGCAGTCGTTCCTCGAAACGCATGGCCTCCAGGGCGAGGTAGGCTTTCACGATGTCGATCTCCTCGCCCAAGGGCACCACGGTGCGTTTCACGGTGGCCATGGCATTGCGCAGGATGGCGCTGAGCTGGGTGATGGCGCGCTTGGCCGCAGCCGGGTCCTCATCGATCAATGCGCGGATGCCGTTGAGGGCATTGAACATGAAGTGCGGGTTCATCTGCGCCCGCAGGTTCAGCAGTTGGTTCTCGCGGTTGGCGGTCTCCAGGCGCAGCACGCGGATCTCTTCGCGGCGGTAGCGTACGAAGTAGTGGTAACCGAAGTAGACGATGGCCCAGATCAGCAGCAGCAGGGTCCAATTGATCACGCGGCTCACCAGGTCCAGCGCCGGTCTTGTGAGCAGGGGAGTGGTATCCCTCAGCAGCAGGTCGTGCGCTGCTCCTTCCACCAGAAAGGCGAAGGTGCCCAGTACGAGGGCCGCCAGTGAAAGCCGGGGCAGCACATGGCCCAGGTGCTGTTGCAACAGCTGTTTGCGGAGGATGAAACTGCGCAGCAAGTGGCTGATGCCGATGCCGGTGAGGTACACCAGGCCGAGTGGCCGCATCTGTGCCGCGCCTTGGTCGTCCAGGTAGTTCCAGAGGATGCCCAGGCTCACATAAAGCCCCCAGCCACACAGTTGGGTGGCCCAGTAGACCACACGGCGGGGCAAATTGCGTTTGGGGGCAGGTGCACTGGCCATCGCGGCCAAGATATCCGCTGCGTGGGCTGCATGCACAAGCGGATACACGAGCGGCCCGCGCAACGGCCCAACGGTACACGTGCGGTTATCTTCACCCCCCCGCAATGAACTTCCTTGGGCACCTCTACCTATCGGGCAGCGATCCGCTGGTCACCGTAGGCAATTTCATGGCGGATGCCGTGAAGGGAAGTGACCTTTCGCGGTTTCCCGCCGGTGTTCAAGCGGGCATCCGCCTGCATCGGGCCATTGATAGCTATACCGACGAACATCCGCTTTTCCGAACCGGTCGCGCTCGCGTGCGTACACATGCTGGCCGCTATGCAGGTGTGGTGATGGACCTCTTCTACGATCACCTGCTGGCATCCCACTGGCAGCACTGGCATCCCGAGCCCCTGCCGCAGTTCGCACAACGCATGTACAGCCTGCTCCATAGCCACGCACATCTGCTTCCGGAGCGCATGGCCTTCGTACTGAAGCACATGCACCAAGGTGATTGGCTGAGCAGCTATGCGGAGATGAGCGGCCTGCGCGGCGCCCTGCAGGGCATGGCCCGGCGTGCACCACAAGGGGGCTCCATGGCAGGAGCGGAGGTGGTGCTCGTGCAGCACCTCGAAGCCTACCGGGCTGAGTTCACGGATTTCCTTCCACAGATCGGTCAACACCTGCGGTCCCTTTCATGAAACGTTCGCGCATGATCGCCATCGGGGCCTTTGCTGCCCTGCTGCTGCTTGCAGCGGCCGGGCTCATGCTGCGCCCGGGTGGTCCGGTGCAACGGGCCGCACCCTTGCCGTGGCAAGAGCCTTTGGTGGAGCGCGACCTGGATCGGATACTTGCCGATTCGTTGCGTGTTCTGGTGTTGCGCGATCCGCTCACGTGGGAGGAGCGCCCCAAAGCGGAAAGCGGGTTGGAGTACGAGTTGTTGCAGCGTTTCGCAAAGCGCCTTGGCGTACCCCTTGCGATCATTCCCCTGGACCATCCGGACAGCATGCTGATGGCGCTGCAGCGGGGCACGGGCGATATCATCGCAGCACAGCTCACCGCACGCAAGGACCGTCGTCGGTTCATGGCGTTCAGCGCGCCCTACCGCAGTGTGCGGCCACGTTTGGCGGTGCTGCGTGCCGATCCGCAACACGGTCTTCCGGAAAGCTCAGCGGCCATGTTGGGGCCCCGTGTGGATAGCGTGGAACTCAGCGCCTGGTCGCCTTTCGCGGACCCGGCCTACCGATTCGGCCACCAGAACGAGCGCGGCCCCAAGATCCACATAGATCCGCTCATTACGCCGGAAGATCTGCTGATGGAAGTGGTGATGGGACGGCACGCGGCCACCATCATCACCGATGCGCGTGGGCTGCACGAGGCAGGCAGGTTCCCGGTGATCGAGGTGGGCGATGAATTGGGACCTCCGCAGGAACTGCGGTTCGGTATGCGCAAGAATTCCCCCGAGTTGCTCGCTCGCATGAACGCATGGCTGAAGGAACCCGCCGAACAGGAAGCGCGCGAGTTGTTCTTCAAGGCATACGCCACAGCGGTCCCCAAACCCGGCCCGTTGAAAGTGCGCAAGCGCATACCGGTGGAAGGCGACAGCATTTCACCCTTCGATGAACACTTCAAGGCCCACTCGGCACACATGCGTTTCGATTGGGAACTGCTCGCCGCCATGGCCTACCGCGAATCGCGCTTCGACAGTACGGTCACCTCCGTGAAGGGCGCCCAAGGCATCATGCAGATCATGCCACGCACCGGTGCGCGTTTCGGACTGGACAGCAGCAGCGCCATGGAAGACCACATACTGGCCGCCGTGCGCTACATCAACCGCCTCGATACGTTGTGGATGCGCGCCATACCCGATAAGGAGCAGCGCCTGCGTTTCGTGCTGGGCAGCTACAACAGCGGGCCGGGCCACATCATTGATGCGCAGCGCCTGGCCAGGATGCTGGGCCTGGACCCCGATGTGTGGGAACACAATGTGGAGCGTGCCGTGCTGTTGCTGGCCAAGCCACGCTATTACATGCTGCCGGAAATGAAGAACGGCTACTGCAAGGGCAGCCAGGTCTTTGTTTATGTGCGCGATGTGCTGGGAATCTACCGCCAGTTGAAGGCGCGACCGCGTAGTGCGGTCGGTTCACCCAAGGCGGTGACCACGGACGCTGCACCAGCGCTCGGGGTCCTGGTCGATCCGTGATCGCGGACCAAGCTTCACGGCTGCTTCACCAAGCTGGCGCGCGCAGCGCTTCCATCCTCGAAACGCAGCAGCAATTGATATGTGCTGCTGGCAAGGCCGCTGAGGTCCAACACGGTCGGCACCGGATGTTGCCAACTGCGCACCATGGTGCCATGCATGGAGAATAGTTCCACGCTTTGCGGTGCACGGGCCACCAGTAAGTGCACCTCGTTCCGTGCCGGGTTGGGAGCGAGATGCAGGGGTGATAGCGCCAGTTGCCGGATGCCGGTCGCATCGCTCACCACCACCTCCACCTCCACGGAACAACCCTTCTTGTCCAGCACGGTAACCAGGTAGGTGCCGGCGACCAGGTCGTTCATGGTGGTGCCGGCCGGTATCCCATCGAGCAGCACGTTGTAGGGTGGTGTGCCGCCGAAGATGAACAGCATGATGGTGCCATCGTTCCCAAGCATCTCAGCGGTGCTCTCCGCCAGGCAGACCAGTTCCGGTGGTGGCACCATGAGCACGTTGCCACTGGCGGAGCAGCCGTTGGCATCGGTATACACATACCCATACTCCCCCGGCCCTACGCCACTGAGCAGGTCGCCGCTGTAGCCTGTGCTCCAGATCACTTCGGTGGCGGGCAGGCCACTGGCATCGTTCAGTGCGATCTGGCCGTCGGCACTTTCCGCGCAGGATATCGGAAGCACTTCCACCAGCACTTCCGGCAAGGGGTTCACCACTACCAGCACCGTGTCGCTGTAAGCCGTTATGCCATATGGCCCCAGTACTTGCACATGGTAAGCGCCGCTGCCGTACACCTGCAGGTAGCGGCCTGTGTGGCCCGTGTTCCAGATGTAGCCCGGATGCTCGCCGGCATCCAATAGCACACTGTCGCCCGCGCAGATCTGCACCGGCCCATTGGCGTGCAGCATTACCTGGTAGGTCTCACCCTCTTCCAATTGGTGGTGCTCATCCACCGCCAGCCCGTGGTACACGTCCTGATGGCCGCTGGGGTAGACTACCACCACGGAATCCACTGCATCGAAGTCGCCCAGCCCGAAGAGGAGGTGTTGCGAATCCTGACCCATGAGGTTGGCCCCGCAGGTGGTGTAGCGGCTGAAGATGCGGCCCTGAGCATGAACGCGCACCCAGGTGCCGATCGCGTTCCGGTTGGATACGGTGCCCTGCGGCGTGATCTTGATCCAGTGGTTGTTGGTGGGCTGCTGCACCCACAGCTCGGGTGTTGCACCGCCATCCAGGCTAACGGCCACATCGGCATGGCCATCGTTGTTCAGGTCTCCGCTGCTAACGCACCAGCCTTGGTGGTTCTCGGCTCCTTGCAACACACCACCGGGGTTCTGGAAAAGCCCAGCCTCGTTGGAGCGGTGCACTTGTGTGGGGGATGAGAAGTTGGAGGCCACGATCAGGTCCATGCGCCGATCATTGCCCATGTCCAGCCAGGTGGCGCCCCAGCCGTAATAGTTGCATTGCAGGCCAAGTTCAGCAGCGCGATCGCTGAAGGTGCCATCGCCATTGTTCACCAGCAGGATGCAGGGGCGCGGCGGGTTGTTGGTATTGCCGCTGTTGCTCATGAAGATGTCCAGGTCGCCATCGTGGTCGAAGTCGCCGATGGTGGCGCTCATGGGTTCCTCGCCAGGGAATCCCACACCACTGCTGGCCGTAACATCCGTGAAAGTGCCGTCACCATTGTTGCGGTACAGGGTGTTCTCCGGAGTTCTGTCGTTTATCACGAAGAGGTCCGGCCAACCATCCAGGTCATAGTCCATCCACACACCTTGAAAGGAGAAGCGGATGCCATTGCCCACGCCCGCTGCAAGCGTAACATCGGTAAAGGTGCCGTCCCCGTTGTTCCGGTAGAGGTGGTTCAGCAGCGGGTAGCTCTCGGTAACGCCGAACACATAGGTGCATATGTAGAGGTCCAGGAAACCATCGCGGTCGTAGTCGGCGAACGAAGCGGCGAAGTGGGGAGCGTTCCACAAGGGGAGGCCGGCCGCATTGGTGATGTCGCTGAAGCCCGCCGCACCGTTGTTCCGCAGCAGGCGGCAACTGCCTTCATAGGTGGTGAGGAAGAGGTCGTCGTCACCGTCATTGTCCACATCCACCCATAGCAGGTGCTTGGTTTGCCCGAAGGTGGCCACGGGCGATGGGAGGCGCTGGAGCGTGCCTTCCACGTTGCGGTAGATGCGCACACTGTCCTGGTTCACGGCGAAGCTCAGGTCGTCCCAGCCATCGTGGTCGAAGTCGTGGAAACTGACCGACGAGCCCCAGGTGCTTTGGGCAGCTGGTGCCAGACCCTGCACGCCGGAAACGTTCATGAACGATTGTGCCTGAGCGGAGCGAACGAGCGGAGCAGCCAGCAGGGCAAGCACTGCGCACGGCCGGAGCAGCAGGTAAGGAACGGCCAACATGCGGGAGAGGAACATGGGCATACTGGGTTTGGGGCTGCGTGAATGTACATGCGCAAGAGGGCGTTTTGCAAGCAGGCTGTACCACGAGAACCGGTATTCAAGAAGCCGTTCCGAAGGGCGCCGATCGCAAGGCATGCGAACAAGAAGCACTTGTGCTGCGTATAGAGGCCCCCTTCCAGATCACGCTTGAACATGACCGGACCACTACGGAGACTCTCTGCCCACCTGCTGATCGCGTTCCTTTCCATTCCATCGTTGGTCGTTGCGCAGTGTACCATCACATCAACCACGGGCTACACGGTGGTTGCTGAGATCTACCCGATCGCCATTGTTCCGTCCACCAACAATTGTCCGTGGGGGTACAATTACAATGTCCGCTTGGCGTACAACATCACGTTCTCCGGAGCCGGAGCACCAGCCTCCATGTACACCTTGCAGGGCCGGGTCGTTTGTGGCGACCAGTCACACTTCTTCAACTTGCCCAATTCGGGTGGCAGCGGCGAGGTCACTTCGCAGGAGAACCAGTGGCGCGGCGTGTCCGATTGCAATACGGCCGATGTGATATCACTGAACTGTTTCACCGTGCGCATCGAGATCGAAGGACTGGGGATATCGAGCCGCACCGTGGATTGCGCATTTTCTCCGCTACCGGTCGAACTGGTGGATTTCACCGGCGAACAGGTGGATGGCGAGGTGGCCTTGCGCTGGACCACGGCATCTGAACGCAACAGCGCACATTTTGCCTTGGAGCGCTCCCGCGACGGACTTCAATTCGAGCACCTGTTCAATGTTCCGGCGGCTGGTTTCAGCAGCACTCCCAACTTCTACCATGTGCGCGATCCACAGCCCTTGGAAGGCATCGGATACTACCGTCTGCGCGAAGTGGACACCGATGGAAGCTACGAGCACGGGCCGCTGATCGCTGTGGATGTAATGAACGGAGCAACACGGAGCGTGGTCCATCCGAATCCGAACACTGGCCGAACGGTTCGACTGGCAAGCGCATACCTGGGTGGCACCATGCAACTATTCGATGCCGCCGGTCGCCTTCGTTTCACCGAACAGGTAGCCAACGAAGAGATGGTGCTACCAGAGCTCCCTCCCGGTGTTTACATCGGCAGCATGTTGCGAGAAGGTGCACACGTGGCCCACTTCCGCTACGTGCAGCAGTAGTACCAGCGACTTCAGCTTCCCCAGCGAAGCAAAGGTTCCGGTCGGTGGCCTGTACCCTGATCGGTTAGCTTGCGATCATCTTGCAAGCAACCATGATCTCTCTCAGCACTCGTTCCCTTGTTCTTCCTGCCCTGTTGATCGCTGCGCTGCCCCTTGCCGCGCAGGAGGTGGAGGGTCTTCCGCACACCCTGGCCCCGCACGAGCAGGAGCTGATCCCCGCCTACCGCGAGAGCCGCGCCGGAGCGGGTCGCGGCATATCCACCCCACCGGATTTCCCCGTTCGCACCATGGCCGAATGGGAGGAGGTGCAGAGCCTGGTGATCACCTGGACCAGCTACACCGGCATCCTGAAACAGATCGTCCGCGAAGCCAAGGAGGAATGCGAGG
The DNA here is from genome assembly GCA_019638115.1 of Flavobacteriales bacterium. GTDB lineage: Bacteria > Bacteroidota > Bacteroidia > Flavobacteriales_F > PHOS-HE28 > PHOS-HE28. The sequence goes on from JAHBUK010000005.1 coordinate 97,684, forward strand.
TGATCATCGTGTGCACCAATCCCAGCACGGTTACCAGCTACCTGCAGAACAACCAGTTCGGTGGCCCCATCACCGACCTCAATAACATCACCTTTCTGGTGGCACCCTTCAACAGCATCTGGGTGCGCGATTTCGGCCCCGAGGTGATCTACAAGAACGAGGTGGATTCGCTCTTCCTGCTGGATTGGATCTATAACCGCCCACGCCCGCAGGACGACGCCCTCAGCGATGCGCTCGGTACCTTCAAGGACATTGCGGTGTACAGCACCACCCAGGCCCCTTATGACCTGGTGCACACCGGGGGTAACTTCATGGCGGATGGTTTCGGAACAGCCTTCTCCTCCAAGCTCGTTGACTTCGAGAACGGTCCGCAGGGGCAATTCAACCAGACCAACAAAACGCCAGCCCAGGTGGACGCCTTGATGGAGCAGTTCATGGGCATACAGCCCGGCCGTTACATCAAGATGGACGAGCTGCCATTCGACAACATCAGCCACATCGACATGCACATGAAGCTGTTGGACGAGGAGCACCTGCTGGTGGGCGAGTTTCCCGTGGGTGTGAGCGATGGCCCCACCTTGGAGAACAACATGGCCATGATCGCGGCCAACTACAACTCGGTGTTCGGTACACCTTACGAACTGGTGCGCATACCCATGGTGCCCAGCACCGGCGGCAACTATCCGCCCAGCGCCAGCTACCGCACTTTCGCGAACGCCATCTTCATCAACAAGCTGGTGCTCTTGCCCACCTACCGCACCGAGTACGATACCACCGGGCTGCGCATCTGGCGCGAGTCCATGCCGGGTTATCGCGTGGTGGGCATCGATTGCGACAACAGCGACCAGAACATCATCAGTGCCAGCGGCGCCATCCACTGCATCACCAAAACGATCGGTGTGGCCGATCCCCTGTTGATCCGCCACCAACGCTTGCAGGACACCTACGAGACCGCTATCCCTTACACCGTGGAGGCCTACATCCGCCACCGCAGTGGCATCGCACAAGCCAACGTGTTCTGGACCACCGATACCACCCAAGGCTACAGCGCATTGCCCATGAGCGATGCGGGCGGCAACAACTGGAGTGCTGCCATTCCCGCGCAGCCGGTGGGCTCCGTGGTGTACTACTACATTGAGGCCACCAGCAACAGTGGCAAAGTGCAGGTGCGCCCCATCGTGGCCCCCGCGGGTTGGTGGCGCTTCCGCGTGCTGGGTGCGCCCACTGGCATTGCCGATCTGAACGGTCCGTCCATCGTGGAGGTGTTCCCCAATCCCACCTCATCGCTCGCCATGATCACCCTTGCCGGCACCGGCATGGAGCAGGTGAACGTGCGTCTTACGGATGTGATGGGGCGCGAGGTGATGCGCATACACGAGGGCAAGGTCCCTGCCGATGGCCGACTCTTCGTGGACCTGAGCTACCTGCCGGAAGCGGCTTACCTGCTGGTGGTGGAAAGCAAGCAGGGGCGGAGCACGCACCGTGTGCTGAAGCGCTAAGGTCCAACAAACGGCACGCCTGTTCAGGGAGCTAAAGCGCGCCTACTCCGCAGCTTGTCGTACGATCGCCAGAACATGGGCGATCGAGGGATACCGGCCGGTGCTTGTGCGACCCTACTCGCGAATGAAGCGTCCGAGCACCGCGCCACCATCGGCATTGCGCAGGAGGTAGGTGCCTGTTGCCAAGCTGCCCACATCAAGCGTCAGCACCCCTTGGCCGTTGATGCCGAACTGCAGAACCACGCGCCCGGTGAGGTCCAGCACTTCAACCCCGCGCAGCGCGGCGCTGGTCTCCAGGTACAGGATGCCTGCCGTGGGCACAGGCCAGAGCTGGGTGCTTGCGGTGTTTGCTTCGGAAAGCCCGGTACTCAGGTCTGCTTCCACACATAGGGTGAACTGGCCGGCATTGTTGCCTCCACCGTTCCAGATGCGCAACAGGTAGTCGCTATAAGGGGCCAGGGTTGGAAGCAGTTGAGGTTCCGTAACGTCCATGTAGCAGGCGATGTAGGTCGGTTCATCGCAGGCGGTGTACAGGGCGAAGTTGAAGGTGGCGGCACCCAAGGTTTCCAGCAGCACGGTATGTCCCGATCCCTGCGCGGTGTTGAAGCTGTACCAAACGTCCATGATCGGTGCGAAGGGGTCGCAGGGCGGGTTGGGTGTGGCCGGGGCCAGCGCGCAGTAGTTGTTGCCGATGGAGCTTTCGCAACCTCCCGGTGCGGAGATGCTGATGATGGTGGCATCGGCACAATCGTCGTTCTCGGCCACGGGCGAGCAACCGGCCAGGCAGATCATCTGCAGCGTGAAGCTGCCCTGCGACTGGTTGTAGCCGTGTACGAGCACCAGGTATTCGGTGCCTTGTGTTGTGGCGAAGGTCACTTGGGAGGTGTTGCCTCCGCAACCCGGCGCATCATCGTTGCCTGCCACGCAGGTAAGGCCGTTGCATCCGCCGCTGAACACGCTGATCTTGGTATCGAAGTTCGCCAGGCCGCAGGTGCTGAGGGTCACCAAGCCATCGCTGCCCGTGAACGCATACCAGAGCCCCTTGGTGGTGATGTTGGCAGCGCCGCAAGCCGGACCGGCGGTGAACACGCCTTCCGTGGTATTGCCGAGCACGCCGTTGCCGCAGGAGATGGGCAGGGCACCGCTGCAGAGAGCGTTGGGCGCGATAACGATGGAACTGGTGGTGAAGGACACGGGACCCACCACCGGGCTCGTTTCTCCCGTGCAGGTCTCGGTGAGGTACACTTGATAATCCGTGCCCAGTTCCAAACCGCCGATCGTTACGGGCGGTCCATCCACGCCGTTCTGGCCGTTGATCACGGTGCCGCTGCCGGGCGCAAAACCCGCAGGTCCGTATTCCAGCGTGAATTGGGCACCGCTGTTGGTACTGGTCCAGTTCACCGTGGCCGACACATCCAGCGGGGCCACGCTCAGGTTTTGGGCCGGTGGGCAGTTCGTGCAATTCAAGCTCAGTGTGAAGTCGCCGATCTGGCCATCGTAGCCCTGCACCAGAATGTAGTAGGTGAGCGTAGGGTCGGCCTCCCATTGCACGGTGGAGCACAGACCCACATTGGGCGTATCATCATTGCCACCTACACACACCAAGGTGTTGCAGCTTCCGCTGAAGACGTTGAGCTTGGTGTCGTATGCCGGATCGGGGCAGGTGGTTGCGGTGGCCGTTCCGTTGATGCCGGTAACCGTGTACCACACACCTGGAGCGCTGTAGCTGGTGCCGCAGGCCGGTGGTGCATCCGGGGTGGCACCGGCAGTGCTTCCCGCAAGGGCTTGTCCGCAGGCGATGGGCTGGGCACCTCCGCAATCATCGATCGTGAACGGGGCGCATTCCACCGTTAGGGTGAAGGACCCTACCGCGTTGTTATAGCCTTGCACCAGTACGTAGTAGGTGTCTCCTTCAATGGCGGAGAAGGTGACACGGCTTCCCAGACCGCAGCCCGGGCTGTCGTCATTGCCGCCCACGCAGAAGATGGTGCCGCACGAGCCGCGGTACACGTTCAACTTGGTGTCGTAGCTGTTCGCCGTGCAGGTGGCCACGGTCACTTGCGCATTGGAGCCCTGCAGCACGTACCACACACCCGGTGCGGTAATGCTGGTGCCACACTCGAAAGCCTCATCGGCAAATGCGTCGGCGGTGCTGCCGCTCACTTCATCACCGCATGCAATGGGGAGCGCCGTGGCGCAATCATCGTTCGGGGCGCCTTGGGCAGCGGCGAGGAAAGGGAGGGCGAATGCCAGTAGGGTGGAGGATAAGCGCATGTTCCGGGTCTTGGGCCGGTGAATATAGAAGGTGGCTGGAGAGCGGTCCCGGACCGGGCTTGGGCAAATGTGCGCCTTCTTGTGATCCTTGGTCGATCGGCCCTTTCGCCCGGCGCTTGGTCCGTGCGCTCCTGTTCGCGCTCAGCGCCATCTGCGGCCAAGCTCCTTGTCCTTGTCGTCGTGGAAATAATAGCGCAGGTCCACGGTCAGGTAAGTGCCATCCAGCGCGGTCCTCATGTTGTAAGGGAAGAAGTTGTTCCGCACATCGTAATAGGTGAGCTCGGCCGTGGCCATGTCGTTGAAAGGCCTGTGGTAAGTGGCGCCGAGGTAGAAAATGCCGTGCTTCTCGGTGCGGTATTCCACCCCCATGTTGCCGATCACGCCAAGCTGCATCCAGCTGTTGTAGTACATGTAGATGCGCCCGCTTTCCAGGTCTTTCTGCACATCGCTCGGATAACTGTCGAAGCTGATGCCCAGTGCGGTGTTCATCCAGGTGCGTTCACCAAGGCGGATGTAGACCAGGCCCGTGATCGGGATCTCGTAGCCGGTGTGTCGCACACGGCTGCTTTCGCTGATGCCGCTGGTATCGTTCTGCAGGCCGAAGGTGTATTGGCGCCGGATCTGTCCGATGCCGGTCTCCAGCGAAAAGCTTTTGGAGATGCCGACCCTAACGCTCATGCCGAACGCGAATCCCCCGGTCAACTCCACGGAACCTTTCAGGAAGGGCCTTTCAACGGTGGTAAGTGGGTCGAAGAACTCGAAGGGGACCACCGGCTTCACCTGGATCCCGAAGCTGGTGAGCCCTGCCTGGCCGGATGCCAGAAGCGCAGTGCAACACGCGAAGACTGCGCTCAGAGCCCGCGATCGGATGCCGCCACCATAAGCTGCTGACCAACGCGCAGCGTGCTTTTTCGGGTTATGCCGTTCAATTCGCACAGGGTGTTGATGCTGGTGCCGTACTGTTCTGCGATGGCGTAAAGATGCTCACCTTTTTGCACGGTGTGGAATTGGGTGCCGAGCGGATACGCCGCATAGCTCCAACGGGTCTTCTTCAAAACCAGTGTGTTGCAGGTCGTTTCACCCAGGGAAAGGTCGAGAAAGCGCGAGGGATCGATCGGAATGCCCTTGAAGCGGACTTCGAGGTGCAGGTGCGGACCGGTGCTCCGGCCGGTGCTGCCCCCCAGCCCGATCACCTCGCCGGCATCCACTTCGGTGCCAACGCTCACCTTGGTGCGGTGCAGGTGCGCATAGTAGGTTTCCAGACCGTTCCAGTGGCGCACCACCACCAAGCGACCGTAGCTGCCATAGCTGCCGGCGAAACGCACCACGCCGGGGAACATGCTGCGCACCGGCTCGCCCACCCGAAGGTCCAGGTCGATGCCGTTGTGCTGCCGCCCGTCGCGGTGGCCGAAGCGCGAGGTAAGAACACCCGGCACCGGCATGTGGAAGCCGCAGGCTTGCTCCGCGTCCATCAGGTTCAGCAGCAGTACACTGTCGCTCTTGGAGAGTTCGGGTCCGTAGGCATTGGGGTGCTCGGTTATCCAATCACCGTACAAGTGCCCACCGGGATATTGGCAGGAGCTGTGCCAGGCCACGTAAAGCCCTTCATCCACCGAGCGTTGCGTGGGCATCTCGTTGGCGTAGAGGTTTATCTCGTTGATGAGCGCGTAAGGCACCACCTCCAGTTCGAAGAGCGAGTCCACCAGCTGCACCAGGGCATGTTCATCCATGCTTCTGATGCGCTGGAATAGCCGCAGGTCGCGGATCAGGTCCAACGGTGGTTCAGGCAGTGTGCACAGACTGTCCAGCAGTTGGGCCAGGTATTCGTCCGTGAGCATCTCCTCGGCCTCCAGCAGCTTCTGGTCGCCGTAGAACACCATGGCGCTGAGCGTGTCGCCCGCCGTGTCGGGTGCTGGTAGCTGTGCGCTAAGGCTGAAGCTTTGGGTCAGCAACAAGCCCAGTGCACATGCCGAACGGAGCAGGTGCAGCAAGAAGGATGGGCGCAAAGAGCAGTGCATGACGGGCGTACTACGCGAAAGCGGGGCGTGAAGATATCCGCGCGTTCGATCCGGCGTATCCGGGGGCATCAGGAGTTAAGCCAGGCACCCAGGAAGGCGGCCAGGATCGCCAGCAGCACCAGGCCGAGCAAGCCCCAGCGCACGTAGGGGCTGGAAATGAACGGTTCCCGGTGCCGGCCAAGCACCCCGTAGTTGATCCGTATCGCGGCATCGCGGTGGCGTTGCTTCACACCGATCAGGGTCATGCCCTCGTCGCGGTCGGCCTCGTACCGAATGCCGGCCTGCTCCAAACCGTGCATGAACTCGCTGCCCATTTCCGCATCGCCGAAGCGGAACACCATCCACGTGGGGTCCGTCGGATGATCGTCGAAGTTGGTGAGGTTCAGAAGCGCCATGCTTCAGTGGAGCTTTGGTTGCACCGGGTAAGGGCTTTCGGGTGGACGGCCAGGTTCTTACTCCTCCCGCCAGGTGATCACTTGGTCCAGCGGTTTCCGGTAGCCTTTGGGCCATTCAACGGCCGGGTAGCCCATGTAGAACAGGCCAAGGGCCTGGTCGTTGGGGCCCAGGCCCAGGAAGTCGCGCATGGCAGCTCCGGTCATGGGGCCGCCGGTGGCCCAAAAGCCTCCAAGCCCGTAGGCGGTGCAAGTGAGGTGCATGTTCTGCACGGCACAGGCCACGGCCAGCAATTCATCGCGCTCGCTGATCTTACCATTGGGGTCGCGCACCATGCCCAATGCAATGATGACGCTGCTCTGCATAGGGCGCAGGGTAACGTTGTCGTACTTACGCTGCAGGAACTTCTCCGGCGGCGTGCTCTTCGTGTACACATCGCCGAGGAACTGGCTGAGCGTTTCGCGAGCGGCACCGGTGAATACCGTGAAGCGCCAAGGCTGGGTCATGCCGTGGGTGGGCGCCCATGTGCCATTGCCGATCACCCGCTCGATGATCTCGCGATGTACCGCTCGGTCCGTGTAATCCTTGGGGAAGATGGTGCGTCTGTGGCGCACGAGCTCGGTGATCTCGCTAACACTGAATTTCATGGCGGGGGAATGCGCTTTCGGGAGCACAAAGAGAAGCGATCCGCTGCGAAACATGGATCCAAGTACCAATGGTCGCCGTGGCCAGTGGTTAGGCATGAACAACCGAAATGCCCCGCCATTGCTGGCCGGAAGTGCAGTGGGGGAGGAGGGCTTTGCTCAGCGTGGCATTGCCCGGGCAGCGTTCCCTTCCTTGGCGCTGTCTTACCTTCAACGCCCCGAACAACGAACGAAACCAGAAGACCGGAACCATGTCACTACGCAATACGCTTTTAAGCACGTTGGCCGTGGTAAGCACTGCCGCCATTGCCCAGCCCACCCTTAACGCAGGCAATAACCTGCCTTCCGCGGGTGATGTTTTTGTTACCTCCACAGGCACCTATCCAACGGAAGGAAGCGTGGGGGCTGCACAGACCTTCGGGTTCTGGATGCTGCAGCAAACTGGCAACCGCAATTTCTCATTCCTCTCGCCCAGTGTTAGCAGCACCGTGGTTACCGGAGCCAACCTGCTGAGCACCGACGGCGGAAGCGATACCCTCTTCTGGCGCGGCACCGCTACCGGTCTGGAACTGCTGGCGGACAAGAGCGGCATAGGCAACGTGGTATACACGGACCCCATTCAGGAGCTGGTCTATCCGCTCACCTACCAGACCACGTGGAGCGATGCTCTGGTGGCTTCCTACAGCGTGAGCGGCTTCCCGGTGCAGCGCACCGGTAACCTGACCGGCGTGGCGGATAGCTACGGCCTGCTGGAGTTGCCTTCCGTGGGCATCAACAACGTGCTGCGTGTGCGTGTTCGGAAGGAGATCACCGACGTTTCAGCCTTCATCACGGTGAACCGCATCAGCGAGACCTACTACTACTTCGTGGACACCGTTCCGCACCCCGTGCTGAAGCTCCAGTTGGATACCGCGATCACCGGTGGTGGCAACCCGGCCGTTACCAAAGCCGCCGTGTGGATGTACGGAGCGGGCTTCGCCAACATCGGTGAACTGGACATGGACGACATCCGCTTCACAGCCTACCCCAACCCGGCCAGCGGTCCGGTGAACCTCTCCATTGCCGATACCGATGTTGCCGTGCGCGGCCTTGAACTGCTGGATGCCACCGGCCGCGTTATGATGCAGCAGCCCTTGATGGCTCGCCAAGCCACGGAACTGCCGGGTGCGTTCTCCACGGCGGGTCTGGCTCCTGGCGTGTACCATGTGCGCCTGATCGGCGAGCGTTCCGTACTCGGAACCCAGCGCTTGGTGGTGCAGTAGTCCGCTCGTACCTGTTTGAACGCCCTTCCCGCTTAGGTGGGAAGGGCGTTCGTGCTTGGTGAACCCTTGGCCATCCGCGCTGTTACCTTCATGCCCGCTCACCACCATGTCCGCCACCTGGTTCCACCGCTACCTGCCACCGCAGGATGATCGGACCCCGTTCGAGAAGCTGCTGCCGCTCTTTCTGGAGCTGCTCACCCACACCAGCGGCGATGTGGAGGAAGCCCTCGATTGGATGAAGGAACTGGACAAGGAGCACGACCTGTTCAGCAAGGACTACAGCTTGGAGGACTTCCGCAACGACCTCCGCAAGCACGGCATCATCGGCGACAGGCCCACCAAAGGCGGCAAGACCCCGCTTACCGGCAAGGCCGAGAAACTGATCCGCGAACGCGCGTTGGAGCAGGTGTTCGGCAAGTTGAAGCGCACCGAAGGGGGAGGACACGCACTACGCCGCAGCGGGCAGGGCGATGAGCCCACCAGCGAGCGGCGCGCCTACCGCTACGGCGACCGCCTGGAACAGGTGGCCATGAGCGACAGCATCCGCAACGCACAGCGGCGCGGCACCGATGACCTGCAACTTTCGGAGGACGACCTGGAGGTGCAGGAGACCGAGCACCAGAGCGCCTGTGCCACTGTGCTGATGATCGACATCAGCCACAGCATGATCCTCTATGGCGAGGACCGGATCACCCCGGCGAAGAAGGTGGCCATGGCCTTGGCCGAGCTCATCAAGCGCCGCTACCCCAAGGACACGCTGGACATCGTGGTGTTCGGCAACGATGCCTGGCAGGTAAGCTTGAAGGACCTGCCCTACCTGCAAGTGGGCCCCTTCCACACCAACACCGTTGCCGGTCTGGAGCTGGCCATGGACATCCTGCGACGCCGCAAGCTCCGCAACCGCCGCATCGTGATGATCACCGATGGCAAGCCCAGCTGCATCAAGCGCGATGGCGAGTATTACATGAACAGTTTCGGCCTGGACGAGATGATCGTGGCGCGCACGCTGGATGCTGCCGTCCGCGCACGCAAGGCCGGTATCCCCATCACCACCTTCATGATCGCACAGGACCCCTACCTGCAGCAGTTCATCGAGCGCTTTACCGAAGCCAACCAGGGGCGTGCTTTCTACACCGGACTGCAAGGCCTGGCCGACATGGTATTCCGCGATCACGCAGCGGGAAGAAAAGCGTAATGAAGGGAATGCCTGTTCTTGCTCACCTCGCTCGCTTTTCAAGTCTGCTTCGCTTTGCTCGCAGAACCGGGGCCATGCTCGCTTTGCTCGCCTTTCAAGTCTGCTTCGCTTTGCTCGCAGAGACGTACATATCTATTGCGGGTGAGTGGCGAGTGGGTCCCGTCGGGGCCACTCGCCAATCGTTACTCGCCACGCGCTAAACCCATCCCACCATGCTCCCCACCACCCTCGGCGAACTGAAGAAAAGCGGATATGTATCGCGCTCCGTGAAGACGGAATTGCGCGAGAACCTGATCGCCCGCATCCGCAGCGGGAAGGCGCTCTTCGAAGGCATCCATGGATATGAGGATACCGTGCTCCCGGCACTGGAACGCGCCATCCTTGCCGGGCACAGCATCAACCTGTTGGGTTTGCGCGGGCAGGCCAAGACGCGCATGGCCCGTGCGCTGGTGGAACTGCTCGATGAATGGATGCCCGTGGTGGAAGGCAGTGAGATCAACGACGATCCCCTGGCGCCGCTCTCCCGTTACGCCAAGGAGCGCATCGCCGAGCTGGGCGACAACATGCCGGTAGCGTGGGTGCATCGCAGCGAGCGCTACACGGAGAAGCTCGCCACGCCCGATGTTACCGTGGCCGACCTCATTGGCGATAGCGACCCCATCAAGGCCGCCAACCTGAAGCTCGATTACAGCGATGAACGGGTGATCCACTTCGGGCTCATCCCACGCAGCCACCGCGGCATCTTCGTCATCAACGAACTGCCCGACCTGCAGCCGCGCATCCAGGTGGCGCTCTTCAACATCCTGCAGGAGGGCGATGTGCAGATCCGGGGTTTCAAACTCCGCCTGCCGCTGGATATCCAGTTCGTCTTCACCGCCAATCCCGAGGACTACACCAACCGGGGCTCCATCATCACTCCGCTGAAAGACCGCATCCAGAGTCAGATCCTCACGCACTATCCGCCGAGCATCGAACTGGGCATGCGCATCACGGCCCAGGAGGCGCGCCTGCCTGACGCTGCCGGGGAGCGCGTGCGCATACCGGAATTGCTCCGCGTGCTCATTGAGCGCCTGGCCATGGAAGCCCGAGACAGCGAGTACGTGGACCGGCGCAGTGGGGTGAGCGCACGCCTTACCATCAGTGCGTTGGAGAGCGTGTCCGCCGCTGCCGAACTGCGCTTGTTGCGCAGTGGTGCCAAGCGTACCGTGGCACGCATGAGCGACCTGCAGGCCATGGTGCCGGCGATCACCGGCAAGATCGAACTGGTGTACGAAGGCGAGCAGGAGGGACCGGAGAAAGTGGCACAACACCTGCTGGGACAGGCCGTGCGCAACGTGTTCGCCGGCCTGTTCCCCGATGCGGCCAAAGCACGCAGCAAGCGCCGCAATGAGCAGGCCGCTGCAAAGCCCGATCCCTATGCGGCCATCGTAGCCCACTTCGAGGAGCACCGGCTGCAACTGCCTTCCAACGCGAGTGACAAGGCCTACGTGGCTGCGCTGGACGGCGTGGATGGTCTGCTGGACCTGGTGCGCGGGCAACACGACTACCTGGATGCCGAAGAAGTGCCCTTGTGGGCCGAATTCGTGCTACACGGCCTGGCCGAGCACAGCCGCTTGGGGCGCACCGTGGCGACCGATGCCACGCACTTCGATGATCTCTTCAGCCGCATGATCGCCGGTGACGGACCGGAGCAGGATGACTGATAGCGGTCGGGGTTTGATGGTGCGCCAACGTCGGCAGGTAGCCTTGTTGGGTGTTGCAACAGTGCTCCTGTTCGGTGGACTTGGCGTGTGGTTCATCCATCTGCAGGAGCGTTCCCTGTTGTCTTTGTTGTTGGGGCCTTGGGATTGGTACTGGCAGTTGTTGGTAGGCGCGGGCATGGGCTTGGCCACGGGCCATGCCGCTTGGTGGATCGTGCGCCAGCCCTTCATGCGCACCGTGCTCCTGCGCTATTCGGACCGATTGGGAGGGCTGTTGGGCCGCCGTTCCGATCGCATCTTCGTGTCGCTCTGTGCCGGTGTGGGCGAGGAGCTCTTCTTCCGCGGAGCCTTGCAATACTGGCTCGGCATCCCCATCACCGCGGTGATCTTCATAGCCATCCACGGCTACCTCGATCCCCGCAATTGGCGCATCAGCGTCTATGGTCTCGCCATGACCGGCGTGATCATCGTGTACGGTGAAATGGCCGAGCACATCGGCCTGCTCTCTGCCATGGTCGCACATGCCGTGTTGGACATGGTGCTTTTGGAAAAGCTGCACCGGAACTGGCAGCGCAGGAATGATCGATGGTTGGATGCGGAACCAGGGCAAGCCTTGCAAGGAATGGAAGTTGGTCCAGATCCGGACCGGCTTGTTGAATGATCCCGCTGAGCCGAGTAAGTGTAACGGGTACTCAGAGCTGCCGGACCGGCCCTCCCGCTGCCGGTGTCACTCCTGCGGGTAGCGGTGGATGTCCTTGTACTGGTCATCCAATTCGCACTTCACCAAGTAGATGCGGTGGCCTATCATGGCCAATTCACGGTGGCCATGCTGCATCAACCAGGTGATGGACTCTTGCTGGCCTTCACCGGCATTGGCCAGGTGTTGCATGATCTGCGAACCATGCCGTTCCATCCAGGCGATCGCGCCCTTGTCGCCCTCGGCAATACCGATAACGGCCATCAGATGCGGGTGTCCGTTCTCCAGCAGCCACTTGCGCGCATCTCGCTTGTTGCGCAGCGCGAAGGTGAAGATGCCCAGTTCCGGGTAACCGTTCTTGATGAGCCAATCGCGCAAGCCCGCGTGGCCGCTGATGGCCTCACCCCAGGCAAGGAGCACTTTGGCGGGGTATTCGGTGCGCATGGCTGAAGGGGAACGAGCGGGAGTGCGAAGTTATTCCACCCGGTATGCCCGGCGTACGCAAACGCGTGGGATACCTTCGCACCATGCGCTACCATTTTGCATTTCTGGGGCTCTTGATAGCACTACTTGGGCACGGCCAGGACGCCAAGCGTTGGGCCAAGGCCCGGGCCCAACTGGATGCAGGCAAAGCTTATGGGGCCATCCGTACCTGCGACCGTATGTTGGCCGGCAAGTCGCCCCAGTTGGAGTTCCTGGTGCTGCGGGCCGAGGGCAGGAACCGGATCGGCGAAACAGACCTGGCCCTTCGTGATACCCACCGTGCCATGGCCTCGCTGCAAGGTGAGCTGTGGAAACAGGCCGCCCTGCAGACCGGTGTGGCATGGGCCGGCAAAGGCCGCAGCGACAGCGCCCGGCATTGGTATGAACAGGCCTTGGGTGCTGCGGACGAAAGCGAAGTGCTTTACCGGCTTGGTCTGCTGGACATGATCGCTGGCCACCTGCCCACGGCCAAGGCCAATTTCGACCGGGTGTTGCAATTGCGCCCTGAGCGTGCTGCGGCCTACCGGGAACGCGGGTCCTGCAACGCACGCATGGGCGATACCACCGCTGCCCGCGCGGACTTTGACCGTGCCTTGGAGCTTGCCCCGCGCGACCCTTCCATGTGGAACGCACGCGGCTTTGAACTTTCCGCCCGCAACGGTGCCTGGCGTGCGGCGGTCGCGGATTACGACCAAGCCATCAAGCTCGATCCCAACTTCAGTTTCGCGTTCAACAACCGGGGCTTCGCCTATTGGAAACTGAACAACGAGGACAAGGCCATGCGCGACATCAGCCTCGCCTCGCGCAAGCGGCGCAACAACCCCTTCGTGGATCGCAACCTGGGCCTCATCGCCTTGGACAAGAAGGACACAGGGGCCGCGTGCCTTCATTTCAAACGTGCCTTGGAATTACGCTTCACGGAGTTCTATGGTGCCGAGGTGCAGGACCTTGTGAACACGCACTGCGGCTCAAGCGCGCCTCCGCCGCAGGTGCCAGCCATACCCAAAGAGGCAGCGCCGGAGCGCCCAAGCAACGCACCTGCACGCACTAACGCACCCTGAACAAGCATGAGCACCCGTGAACGAAAAGGCATGATGCGCGACGATGCGCTGAAGGGAATGGTCGTGATCATCACCGGTGGCGGCACCGGTCTGGGGCTTGCCATGGCGCGCTACTGCCTGCAACTCGGTGCCTCGGTATGCATCACCAGCCGTAAGCTCGATGTGCTTACCACCACTGCGGCCGAATTGGAGCAGGAGACCGGTGGCGCTGTACTTCCCTTGGCTTGTGACGTGCGCAAGTACGAGGATGTGGAGGCCATGCGCGATGCTGTGCTGGCCCGTTTCGGCAAGGTGGACGCACTGGTGAACAATGCGGCGGGCAACTTCATCAGCCCCACCGAGCGGCTCAGCAGCAACGCCTTCAAGACCATCATCGACATCGTGCTCATGGGCACGGTGAACTGCACCCTGGCCCTGGGCAAGCACTGGATCGCCAAGGGCGAAAGCGACAAAGCCATCCTCAACATCACCACCACCTACGCTTGGACCGGCAGCGGATACGTGGTGCCCAGCGCGTGTGCCAAGGCGGGGGTGCTCGCGCTTACCCGTTCGCTGGCCAGTGAATGGGGCCGCAAAGGCATCCGCACCAACGCCGTGGCTCCGGGGCCTTTTCCCACCAAGGGTGCTTGGAGCCGCCTGGTGCCCGGCGAACTGATGGAACGTTTCGACATGGCCCAACGCGTGCCTCTGGGGCGCGTTGGTGAGCACCAGGAACTCGCCGATCTGGTGGCTTACCTGATCTCTCCTTACAGCGCCTACGTGAACGGGGAAGTGGTCACCATTGATGGCGGAGAATGGCTGAAGGGAGCAGGACAATTCAACATGCTGGACATGGTGGAGCCGGGCATGTGGGACGAGATCGAACGGATGGTCCGCTCCACCAAGGGAAGCTGAAGCGCTGGCAGGGGCGAGGTCCGTGCTGTTGTCTTCCTATGGAAGGGGTTAACTTGGTCTCCCCAATACGATCATCATCATGAAGCAGTGGATGTTCAGTGTGGCCGGAGCAGTGCTCGCCATCGGCCTGCATGCCCAGGACCAGAAGCCGTCGAAACGCTCCGATTCCATGGAGGAGCGGCTGGCGACATACCAACGGGAATTGCAGCTGACGGATGTCCAGATGAAGGAAGTACACGTGCTGCTCGAAGGTGAGGAACCTGCTCTTCAGAAGTTGAAGGACCAGCAACAGGCCTTGAATGATGAGATGCGCCGCATAGTGATGGCCCAAGAGGAGAAAATGTCCGGGATCCTCTCCCCCGAGCAGGCTCAGCAGTTCAAGCGCATGCGCAGCGATGGACCAGCGGTCTTCCATGCGGAAGGTTGCAATGCCGCTCTGGTGAACGGGGAACTACGCTGCTGTGCCGGCATGCACAGCAAGAAGAAGACGAACGAAGAGATCGCCAAGGAAAAAGCCAAAGCAGCGGCTGCTGCGGAGCCTCAGCGGAGTGGCTTGCGCGATGCGAACAGTGGCGATGGGAAACTGGAAGCCACTCCTCAACCCATCCGCAAAGGCGATAGGTAGTGCTTGGGGCTTGGATGGACGATGGAGTGCCGTTCAGCAACGGTGCTTTCGCCGCTTTTGAAGCGTAGCGGAACAGGCCTTGAAGCCGGTTTGGAACCCACTTGGGCCGCTTATTATTCCACCACTACCACCAGGTACTTGGAAACACTCCAGAACGTGTTGTAGTCCGTGATGATGAGCTTGGCGGCACCGTCCTCGAAACGGTAGCTGCCTTCGGGGTGTGCGGTGGCCAGTTTGGCCTTTTTTCCCAGTATCGGGATCTCCTGCACTGCCAGCACGTCCACCCGGGTGAAATAGCCCTTGGCAAGGTTGTCCATGTTCAGCTTGTTCACGCCGCCGATACCGGCCAAGCCACCTTCCTTGCTGAGCACCCCGTTCTCACGAAGCTCCTTGGCGGTGCCTACCGCATAGTAGGCGGTGTTCAGCTCGGAGCGCTGCATATCGGCCAACTGCGTCTTGTCGCGGTACATGGCGATCAGGGTGGCCAATGAATTGTTGCTGCTGGCCAATTCCTCCTTCAGGTCGGCGATCTCGGCGTCGCGTTCGGCCATGCTTCGCTCCAGTTCGGCCAGGGTGCCTTTCAGCTCCGAGATGTTGGCTGCGGAGCTCTTCGACTGCCCACGCATGCGTTCTATCAAGGCCCTGTTCTCGGCCAAGAGCAGATCGATCTCGGCGATGTCGTCCATGATGCGGTCCTCAATGGTGCCACCTCCTTCAATACCACCCGTTGGAGCCAGCAATTGCCCCTGCTTGGTGCGTATGGTCCGCAGGTTCTCACTGATCCGGTTGAAGGAGGCGAACAAGGTGTTCATGGCGGAATCCTTCTCGGCCACCACCTGTTCAATGCGCTGGCTGTCTTCCTGCAGTTGCTTGTACTGCGGGGTGTTCTTGGGGTCGTCCTGGCAAGCGGCCAGAAGGAGGGAGAGGATCGCTATTGGAAGGAGATTCTGCGTTCTCATGCGTTGCGCTGGCTTGCTGGATACAACGTGTGTTGCGAGTTCCGTGGTACGTAGGCGTTGCGGCGCGGCGAAGTTAGGTGCCCGCCCACTCGCCTCATACTGCAACGAATGCATGGTCGATAACGTAGGAACGGGCGCGCACATCGGTGCCCCAAGGCAGGATAACTTGCCCCACCATCACCAGCGCACTGCGTTTTGAGCCACCGCCTGTTATCCCTACTGATCGTTGCCTTTGCGGCGTTGCCGTGCACGGGCCAGACCGAGCAGAGCCTAACGGACGAGTTCGCCAAGCTGAGCGCCAAGGAGCGGGCGCGGATAGCCAAGGAGGAGTTGGAGGAATCCGCCCGCGACACGCACTACCAAGCCCTTATGGAAGAGGCGGAGGCCTTGTTCCGCACCAAGGATTTCGAGGGCTCGTTGGAGAAGTACAAGGAGGCCCGCGAACTGAGGCCCTACAACGTGTACCCCAAGGTGAAGATCCAAGACCTTCAAGCGTTGTTGAAACGCATGGAGGAGGAGGCCAAGGCCACCCCGGAAGAACCGGAGGAACGACCGGCACCCCGAGTTGAAGCGCCTGTTGTGAAAAGCAGTCATACGGTGCGCGAGGCCATTGTGGAGCAACCCGCGGCCGAGCCCCAACGCCAGGTGATACGCCCTGCGGAAACGCCGCAGCGCCCCAGGGATCCGGAGGTAAAGGTGGCCGTTGTACCCCCCAGCACCGGGCCTAAGCCGGAAGCGGACCCGGTGGAAGCCGGTGAGCGCCTCTATCGGGAAGGCCGTGCTACGGTGCTGGAACGCCGTGTACTGGAGGATGGTAAACCGATCGTTTGGCGCAAGGTCACCCATCCGTGGGGCGAGGTGGTCCACTTCCGTGATGGGCAAGCGATCCCGGCCCGCACCTGGACCGATCGGTTCGGAGGGCAGTAAGCGCTGCGACCGAGCGATCGGCAGAGCCGCTGCGCAACATTCACTTCTTCACCAAGCGTACCGGGTACTCCAGCAGTGCCTTGAAGTCCTCCCCGACTTCCTGCATGTCCAGGTCGTTGGCCGCATGTTGCCACTCCATGCTCACGAGTGAACGTCCCGAGGCATGCAGGTCCTCCAATAGCTTGAACAGATCGAGGAGGTACTTGGAGGTGCTGGTATTGAAGTAGGAGAGTTCGATGCGGGCCACCGTGGCGGGTGCCGGTCGCTGCATGTACAACTCCACCTGGTCCAACACCGGCCCGAAGAAACGGTCGGCGTTCTCAGGGATGGAGCAGCCTTGTATGCTGATGGTCCCCAGTGCATGACGGAGAACGATGCGGGGAGTGCGTTCCGTGGCTGCGAGGTCAAGGTCGTTCATCGGAATGGAGAGGAGGCGGAGTGTGTGGGCGAATGTAGGGCTCGCCACTTGTGTGCGAACTGTCAATGATCCTTTGCGGAAAGGCGATCGCCGATTTACTTTGGGCCATATGCCGAACCGCCATGAGCCTGAAGACCATCGTAGTACCCTATGACTTCTCCGCCTGTGCCATGGATGCCTTGCAGGTAGCTGCGAAGATCGCGCGGCTGTCCGGCGCGGTGATCGACGTGGTGCATGTGTACGAGCAGATGTCGGACTTCCGGGTGGAGAACCAGAAGTTGCGGGATGAGATCGAGGCCAAGCTGGAGCAGGTGCCGCATCTGCCCTTCCTGCAAGGTCTGGAGTTGAAGAAGTTCATGTTGCGCCAGATCGGCCTCACCGAGATGTTCAAGAACGAGCGGATCGCCGAGGCGGACCTGATCGTTATGGGCACGCACGGTGCCACGGGCCTGCGGGGTATCGTGGGTTCCAACACGCAGCGCATCGTGCGGCTGGCTCCCATGCCGGTGCTCACCATCAAGCACCACATCGAGGACCTGCAACTGCGTGATGTGGTCTTCGCATCGAACTTCAGCAATGCGGACGTGGAGAAGTTCGATGCCTTCAAGCCCCTGCTGGACCTCTTCGATACCAAACTGCACCTGCTGAAGGTGAACACCCCCAAACTTTTCGAACGCAGCGAGGACAGCCACCGCGCCATGGACGCCTTCATTCAGCGCAACGGGCTCACCAAGTTCACCGCCACCATCTACAACGACCTGACCATCGAGGAAGGCATCCTCAACTTTGCCCGCAGCATCGATGCCGACCTGGTGGCCATGGCAACACACGGGCGTACCGGCTTCTTCCACGTGGTGAACGGCAGCCTGACCGAGGATATCGTGAACCGCACGAATTTCCCGGTGCTGAGCGTGAAGCTGTGAACCACCTTGCGCTACCTATCTTTACCCAAACTCAGAGCAACAGCATGAAGTTCCTGCACAAGGTTTTCGAGGCCAAGCGGAAGCAGATCATTGAAGTGGAGATCGACAAACCCACCAAGGTGAAGTTCATGACCGGTAAGGAGATGAAGGCTTACCGCATGGGTAAGACCCACACCTTCTTCGGTGGTCTCTTCGAGGAATCACCGGTTCGTTTCGTGGTCCCCTTCGATTCCAACTGGAACGTGGTGGTGGAGAAAGGCACCCATGCCGCACCGCTCGATGTGCACGCATCCTGCGCCTTGCTGCCCCCCAATGGCCTGGTGCTTACCACCATTGCAGTGGATGCTCCGCCGGAAATGCGCCTGAATGCGCAAGACGTGGAGGCCAGTGAACTGGACCGCTTGTCCGCAGAGATGAGCATGGCGGCCCGCAACGAGGGCTGAGAACCACGGACGCCGATCGCTTGTTCCTCTCTCACTAAGCAGAGCCATGAACATGAACGCGGAAAAAGAACGTCTGGAGCAGGTACTCACCGGCCAGCACCGCCTGTTGGACGAAGTACACCAACTGCTGGCGGAAGCGGACAAGCAGGATGAAGTGATCCGTGCGGTGGTGTTGAGTTCCAACAAGGAGCGTGCGGTCCCCATCACCGGCTTGGATCCACAGCGGGTCTTCCACCGCGATGCGATCAAAGCATTGTGCGTGAAGAACCGCTTACGCTTCCTGGATGCCGGGCTTTTCAAAGGCCCGATCCCATCCGGCGCGGTGCATGCCATCCGCCAATTGGAGCGCCAAGCCGGCCAGCCGCTGATCAGCTACAAGGTGATGGCCCCGGCGGAACGTTTCCGCTTGTGCGATAGTGAAGTGGATCCCCTGCTTTTCATTCCGCTGGGTGCCGACCGCTATTACCTGGTGCACAAATGGGGCAATGATCTGAAATGGTATCGGAGCCTGCTGGGTTGGCCCTTCCGTGGGCCGGTGCAACTGGCGCTGGTGGTGTTGGCCGTGGCCTTGGTGCTGGCGCTGGTGATGCCCACTTGGTTGATCACGAAAGACCCGCAGGCGGTCCATTGGGGGGCGCACCGCGTGCTCTTCTTCTTCTGGAGCGCCATGGTATGCGCCAGTTTCACGGTGTTCGCCTGGTTCGCCTTCTTCGGTCAGTTCAGTGCCCAGGCCTGGAACAGTCGCTACTTCAATTAATCCGACGGTCGGCCGTGCCTTTGCTGCGCACTGCTTGCAAGGCTGTAGCCTGCTGAACGCGGCAGGCGCAATTGGTCCTGAACCAGGCTTTCAGTTCTTCACGCTGTTCCGGCAGCAGGCGGTTGAAGGCCTTGCGCAATTCTTTGCGGAAAACTGCTGGATCGGCCGTGCTGATCCGCTCCAGGACATCCTGGTAATAGGCGAGCATCTTCTCGGTCATGGGTGGTGGGGACTGCGTTCAGGTGTGTGCAACGTGGGAAATGGGCGCGTGGTTGCTCCGTAGGGGACAGGTGAAAATTGAAAAGGCGCCCACCGGACGCCTTTTCGCAATGCCGTTCATCCAGTTCAACCGATGTTGATCTCGCGGGTGGCGGGTTTGCTGACCTGGGTCTTGGGGATGATCACGTGCAGCACGCCGTTCACCAGATCGGCTTTGATGCCTTCGGCCTGCACGCTCTCCGGCAGGCGGAAGCTGCGGCTGAAGCTGCTGGAGCTGAACTCCCGGCGGGTGTAGCGCTCCTGCTCCTGCAGGTTCTCGGTCTTCCGCTCGGCGCTGATGGTCAGCACCTCGTTCTCCAAGCGGATCTTCAGGTCCTCCTTGCTGAAACCTGGTGTCAACATGCGCAACTCGAACTCGGTGGGGCGCTCCAGAATGTTCACGCCGGGCAGGGTGCGCTTCAGGTCATCGTGACCGAGCGCCTGGCTGATGTCGCGGCCGAAGAATTCATTCACCAGTTCATTGAAAGGGCCAGCAAAGGATGTGGCGGGGCGGTACTTCGCGATGGTCATTGTTATGGGGTTTCGTTGTTGGAACGTGTTCTTGTTCCAGCGCCCCGATCAAGTGGAATGCCGACGACCCGGAGGTGTCATAATGGCAATTCGCGTGTCCAATAAGCGCCATAATGGCGCTTATTGGGCCATATAGCGGTAATACAAGTTGCCCGATTGGCGGTCCGGGGCACTGGAGTTGGGGGCGAACCTTGCCGTTCGGGCGGATTGCAGGGCACGTTCCAGCATGCACTCGTCGCTGGTGGTGCTCATGCCGCCATCGATCCGGGCGTCCCGCACCACGCCTTCGCGGTCCACCACCACGTTCACCACCACCTGTCCGAAGCCTCTGCACACATAGGCCGGCACCTTGATGTTGCGATCCACACGCTTGGGCTTGTCGAGATCGTGCCAGACGGTGGTGGCACCTTCGATCTTCACCGCCTCCACGGCCTTGTCCATGTAGAGTTCCTTGTCCCACTTGCTGGGGTCCAGTTCGGGTACCTCGATCTCTTCACCACGCTCCCTGCGTTCCTCGGCCAGGCGGTCGAATTCAGCCTGTTCGAAGGCGCGGAGGTCGTTTTCCACCCGTTCGCTGAGGCGCTCGGAATTGTAGCTGGGCTTGCCGAGCTCGGCCGTGATGTTGCTCGTCAGGTTGGTCACCGGTCCACCTGCCTCCATGGGATCCATTTCCATGCGCTGCAGCAGCTGTTCAGCCTCCTCCTCGCTGATCACCTCCATGCGCATATCGCTGATCTGGTCTTCGCGAGGCACACTTTGCAACTTCCAAATGGCCAGCACAAAAAGCACCAGCACATGCAGTACCAAGGTGCCGATGACCGCGATCTTATGTCGTTCGAACCAGTCGAGGAAGCGGATCAACATGAGGCTGGTGCGGCCAGTAGGCGGTTCATGGGGCCTGTTCGTTCTGGTCCAAAGCGGTTCGTGACCAAGATACGCGCGGTGCTTTGGCTTGTTGTGCACGGATGCGCCAAGCTTCGGGCAAGAGGTTGTTCCAACGTTTTCCCGCTCCTTTCAGCCAACCCAGGCCCAGCCCGCGGTGGGTGGCGAGTGCATATGCGTGTGCTTCATGTGCGGGTATGGCTTGGCCTTGGAGGTACTGCACGGCCTGTTCCTCATCCAGTTCCACACGGGGGAAGGAATCCTGCCGCAGGTCGCTGCTCAAGGCAAGCGCGGGGTGGGGGCGCCATGTACCGGCGTGCAGTTCGGCCACGGGGGCACCGGGCGATACGAGCTTGAGCGCTTGGTCGAGCGTGTCCAGTACTCCGCTCCAACGCGCATCCACGACGAACAACGTGTCCTGCTGGCTCCGGAAGCTGCGTTCGGTGTGTGATGCCAGCCACTGCGTTACTTCAACTGCAGCCGGGGAGCTTGGACCGGTGCGTGCAGCTTTGCGCGGTGCTGCTTCGCCCGGCTTGCGGAAAGCAGCGATGAAGAAGCCTTCGCCACGCACCCTGTGCGGGTAGCAGCGCAGGCCGATCGCCCCGTTCCATTCACTGCGCACAAGCCCCCAAGGTGCATTGGGTAGTGGGTCGATCGCAATGGCGCCGGCAGCCACCAAGGCGGCCAACTGCGCCTCGTTCTCCTGTGGCTCCCACGTGCAGGTGCTGTAGATGAGCACGCCTCCCGGGCGCAAGGCCTCCCAGGCAAGGGGCAGCATGTTCCGCTGGGTCATGGCGCAGTGTTCGGCAAGGGCCGGGGTCCATTGCGCAACGGCGAAGGGGTCTTTGCGGAACATGCCCTGTCCGGAGCAGGGCGCGTCCACCACGATCAGGTCGAAACACGCGGGAAGCGCCTGCAGGTGTTCGGGCGGACTGTTCGCGATCACGCTGTTGGGCATGCCCCATTTCCAGAGGTTCTCCTGCAGCACCGAGCAGCGGCGGCGGTCGATCTCGTTGGATACGAGCAATGATCCCGGCCCGAGCAGGCTGAGCAGGTGGCTGCTCTTGCCGCCCGGCGCGGCACAAAGGTCCAAGGCCAGCAGTTCCCGGTCCTTCAGTCCGGCCGCGATGAACACCTGTTCCAGCAGCATGGACGAGGCTTCCTGCACGTAATAGGCGCCTGCATGGAGGAGCGGGTCGAAGGTGAAGGAAGGTCGTTCGTCCAGGTAGAAGCCCGTGGAACACCACGGCACGGCCGCGAGATCGTGCTCAAAACGCTTGGTGGGATGCAGGCGGATGCTGACCGGTGGCGCTTCCTGCAGGGCCTTCAGCAGGGCCGGGTAGTCCTGGCCGAGCAGTGGTTGCAGGTGCCGGTCGAGACCGGGTGGTGGAAAGCCCTGCGCTTGGTTGGCCGGGCCAGCTGGTTGCCGATGCTTCGCGCGTTGCCGCTTGTCGCGCATGGCCGGATCAGGGCACGAGTGCTGCTTCGCGATGAACGGTCTCCGCGCGATCGGGCCCCAGGGAGACCAGCTTGATGGGCACACCTACAGCGGCCTCGATGCGGGCGATGTAGTTCTGCAGGCTGTCCGGCAGCGCGTTGTTCACGTCCAGGTCACCCCAACCGGGCATGTCCTCATACACGGGCTCAAGGTTGCCGGTGATGTCGTAGGGCAGTCGTTCGGTAACGCGGCCATCAACCTTGTAGGCGGTGCATATGCGCACGGTGCCCATGTGGTTGAGCACGTCGGATTTCATCATGGCCAGTTCGGTGATGCCATTGATCATCACCGCGTAGTGCAGGGCGGGCAGGTCCAGCCAGCCACAGCGCCGGGGGCGGCCGGTGGTGCTGCCGAACTCGTGGCCTGCGGTGCGGATGTGTTCGCCCACCTCGTCGTGCAGTTCGGTGGGGAAGGGGCCACTGCCCACGCGGGTGCTGTAGGCCTTGAAGATGCCCACCACACGCCCCAGGCGGTTGGGGGCCACGCCAAGCCCCGTGCAGGCCCCGGCGCTGATGGTGTTGCTGCTGGTAACGAAGGGGTAGGTGCCGAAGTCGATGTCCAGCAGGGTGCCCTGCGCGCCTTCGGCAAGCACGCGTTTGCCGGCTCGCAATGCTTCGTCCAGGTAGTGTTCGCTGTCCACCAGGCTCATGGCGCGCAGCTGTTGCGCGGCATCCAACCATTCCTGTGTGGCTTCGCGCAGATCGCTTTGGTGGTCGTGCATGGCCAGCAGGCGATCATGTTTGCGTTGCAGGGCATTGAAGCGGTCCATGAGATCGCTGCGTTCCAGGTCGCCCACGCGCAGGCCATTGCGGCCGGTCTTGTCCATGTAGGTGGGGCCGATGCCCTTCAGGGTGCTGCCGATCTTGGCCTTGCCCTTTTCCGCTTCGCTGGCGGCATCCAAGGCGCGGTGGGTGGGCAGGATCAGGTGTGCACGGCGGGAGATCAGCAGGTTGCGACGTACATCCACGCCGATCTTCTCCAGGGCCTTCACCTCCTTCAGGAAGATGATCGGGTCGATGACCACGCCGTTGCCCACCAGGTTCACCGTGCCTTCGCGGAACACGCCGCTGGGAATGGTGTGCAGCACGTGCTTGAAGCCCTCGAAGATGAGGGTATGTCCGGCGTTGGGCCCGCCTTGGAAACGCGCGATCACATCGTACTCCGGTGCGATCACATCCACCACCTTGCCTTTGCCCTCATCACCCCACTGGGCGCCAAGGAGCACATCCACTTTAGCGCTCATGACCGGTTCAGGCGCTGGTCTTGGCTACGGCCTCCTCCACGCTCTCGGTCATGATGAACACCGAATCGAGCTTGGTGACCACGAATAGCTGGCGCACGCTGTTGCTCACCCCGGCGATCAGCGTATCGCCACCGGCGTTGCGGGTGCGGGTGAGCACATTGATCAAGATGTTGAGCCCGGTGGAGTTCATGTACTGCAGCTCGGAAAGGTCCAGGATCACGGTCTTGTGGCCCTTGCCCAGTTCGCTGTCGAGCTCGGCCATGAGCTGGTCGGCCTGCTGCTGGTCCATCAGCCGCCCTTTGAGGTGGAGAACGAGAGTGCCTTTTTCGACACTGCTGCTGAGTTCGAAGGTCGGACGGTCTTGAGCTGTCATGCGCGGTCTTGTTTGTCTTGGCAATCCTTGCAGATGCCGTGTATATGCAAAGCGTGATAATGGACGGAGAATCCGAGCACCTCAGCGACCGTTTTGCGGATCTGCTGGATACGTGGGTCGCAGAATTCCTGCACCCGGCCGCAAGCGCTGCAGATCAGGTGGTCGTGCTGCTGGTAGGCATGTGCCTTCTCGAATTGAGAAGGAGCCCCATCGAAGCGGTGCCTGCGTACCAGGCGGCAATCGATCAGCAGGTCCATGGTGTTGTAGAGCGTGGCCCTGCTCACCCGGTAGTTCTTCGACTTCATGCGGCCGTAGAGGCGCTCAATGTCGAAGTGGCCGTCCTGTGCGTAGATCTCGTTGAGTATGGCGAAGCGCTCCGGGGTCTTGCGGTGTCCGTTGCGCTCCAGGTAATCGGTGAAGATGCGCTGCACGTTGTCGGGTTGTTCGACCGTGGCCATGGCACAAATGTAAGCCTCCGCTCCGAGCGGGATCCGCGCATTGCGCAAGCCGTGCCTGACGGGCTGGTTCATTGGTCCACCCGCTCCACGTTCCGCACGCCGCGCACGCGTTTCAGCTTCTCTATCAGGGCGTTCAGGTGGTCCGTGTCGTGTACGTAGGCCATCACCTTCCCCTCAAAGATGCCATCGTGGCTCTCGAAGCTGATGGCGCGCATGTTCACATTGTGTTCGTGGCTGATGATGGTGGTGATCTTGTTCACCAGACCCACATCATCGATTCCGCTGAAGCGGATGCCTGCCAGGAACTCCACGGTGTCCTTGCCCTTCCAGCGCGCCTTCACGATGCGGTAGGCGAAGTTGCTCATCAACTGCACCGCATTGGGGCAGTTCACCCGGTGGATCTTGATGCCTTCGCCCTCGGTGATGAAGCCGAACACGTCATCGCCCGCAATGGGGTTGCAACACTTGGAGAGCTGGTAGTCCAGCTTCTTCAGGTCGTCGCCCAGTACCAGTGAGCCTTGGTTCTCGCCGCGGATCTCGGACACGATCTCGTCCAGGCTCCGTTCCTCGGGGTCCACCTTGCGTTTGGGCAGCACCAGGCGTCCGTTGCGCACTTGCGCTTGGGTGAGTTTGCTCAGGTCGTACTTGCCCCGGGCCACGTGGTAGAAGAAGTCCACCGGCGTACCGGCCTGGAAGTGTTCCACCAACTGTGCAATGTTTTGGGTGGTGGTCTTCGCACCGATCTGGCGCAGGTGCTGCATGGCCGATTCGCGTCCCACCACGGCGAGCTTCTTCTTCTGGTCGCGCAGCGATTGTTTGATGCGGTGGCGGGCCTTGGCGGTGGCCACGAAGCGCAACCATTCCTCCTTGGGCTGCTGTTTGCGGCTGGTTATGATCTCCACCTGGTCACCACTCTTCAGGGCTTGGCTCAGGGGCACCAGCTTGTGGTTCACCTTGGCACCTATGCACTGCCTGCCGATCTGGGTGTGTATGTCGAAGGCCAGGTCCAGCGCGGTGGCGCCTGCAGGCAGGTTGCGCATTTCCCCTTGCGGGGTGAACACCGCGATCTCATCGCTGAAGAGGTTCAGCTTAAAATCGTGTACGAAGTCCAGCGCGTCGGTGCCGGGTTCCTCCAGCACTTCGCGGATGCGGTTCAGCCATGCATCCAAGGCCGAGGTTTGCTCATCGCCGGCCTTGTAGCGGTAGTGCGCGGCCAGGCCCATTTCGGCGATCTCGTCCATGCGCTTGCTGCGGATCTGCACTTCCACCCAACGGCCGCCGGGGCTCATCACGGTGGTGTGCAGGCTTTCGTAGCCGTTGGCTTTTGGCAGGCTTATCCAATCGCGCAGGCGGTCCGGGTTGGGTTGGTAATGGTCGGTCACAATGGAGTAGACCTTCCAGCAATCCGCCTTCTCCAGCTCCTGCCGCGTGTCCATGATGATGCGGATGGCGAACACGTCGTAGACCTCCTCGAAGCTCACGTGCTTGTTCATCATCTTGGAGTAGATGCTGTGCACGCTCTTGGGCCTTCCCTTGATCTCGTAGCTGAAGCCCTCTTTGTCCAGCGATGCGCGGATGGGCAGGGTGAAGCGGCTGATGAAGCGCTTGCGCACGGCCTCCCCCTTCTTCAGCTTCTGGCTGATGTCCGCATGGATCACGGGTTCCTTGAAGCGCAGGGCATGGTCCTCCAGTTCGCTCTTGATGTTGTAGAGGCCCAGGCGGTGGGCGAGGGGCGCATAGAGGTAGGTGGTCTCACTGGCGATCTTCAGCTGCTTGTCGCGCGCCATGCTGTCCAGCGTGCGCATGTTGTGCAAGCGATCGGCCAGCTTGATCAGGATAACGCGCACATCCTCGGCCAGGGTAAGGAGCACCTTGCGGAAGTTCTCGGCCTGCACGCTGTTGGTCTGGAACTCGATGCCGCTCATCTTGGTGAGGCCATCAATGATGGTGGCCACGCGCGGCCCGAAGAGGTCGCGCACATCGTCCAGGGTAAGGTCGGTGTCCTCCACCGTATCGTGCAGCAGTGCCGCCACCACGCTGGTGGTTCCCAGGCCGATTTCCTCGGCACAGATGCGCGCCACCGCAATGGGGTGGTAGATGTAGGGCTCGCCGGTCTTTCGCCGCTGGTCCTTGTGGGCTTCCACCGCAATGTTGAAGGCCTTGCGGATGATGCGCGTTGCCTCGGGCGTGCGCTCGCCCCGTATGCTGCGCAACAGGCCGCGGTAGCGCCGCAGGATCTCGGCCTTCTCGGCCACCAGATCGATCACGGGCTTCACGGGCTTCGGCGTGCCGGCTTCCGGTGCGGGCTTGGCGCTATTGGGACCTTTATCCATGCTGTCCGCAAAAGTAGCGGCGCCCGCATTCGACCGGCAGCGATCGTTGAAACATCATTCCACCACAGGCAGCACTTTGGCCCGCACCTCGCCGAAACCGATGCGCACGCCGTTGCGGCTGCCGTGCCCGCGCATCACCACCGTGTCGCCGTCGTTGATGAATTTGCGCTCGCTGCCATCGGCCAATTGCAGCGGCTTGGTGCCGCGCCAGGAGAGTTCCAGCATGCTGCCGTAGCTGTCCTGTTCCGGTCCGCTGATGGTGCCGCTGGCCATCATGTCGCCGCAGCGGATGTTGCACCCGTTCACGGTGTGGTGGGCCAGCTGCTGGGCCATGTTCCAGTACATGTGCTTGAAGTTGCTGCGGCACACGGTGGTCTCCGCACCGCCCTCGGGCGCGATGCCCACTTCCAGCTGCACATCGAAGCAGCCGTCGCGCTCCGCTACCAGGTAGGGCAGGGGGGCGGGGTCCTGCACGGGTCCTGCCACGCGCAAGGGCTCCAGGGCATCGAGGGTCACCACCCAGGGGCTTATGCTGCTGGCGAAGTTCTTGGCCAGGAAGGGCCCCAGTGGAACGTACTCCCAGGCTTGGATGTCGCGCGCGCTCCAGTCGTTGAAGAGCACCAGTCCGAAGATGTGGTCCTCTGCTTCGGCGGTGCTGATGCGCTGGCCCAGCGCTTTGCCTGCGAAGGTGATGAAGGCCACCTCCAACTCGAAGTCGAGTTGCACGCTGGGGCCGAAAACCGGCGGCTTCTCCGGATCGGGGCGGCGCTGGCCCATGGGGCGGTGGATGGGCTGGCCGCTGGGGATGATGGAGGAGGCGCGGCCGTGATAACCCACGGGCAGGTGCAGCCAGTTGGGCAGCAGGGCGTTGTTGGGGTCGCGGAACATGCAGCCCACGTTGTAGGCATGCTGGCGGCTGCTGTAGAAATCGGTGTAGTCGCCGATGGTCACGGGCAGGTGCATCACCACCTGGTCCACGGGCAGCAGGGCATCCTCGCGCAGGGTGTTGTCATCGCGCAGGGTGGCGTTGTCGTGGCGGAACAGTTCGCTGAGGCGCTCGCGCAAGGCACGCATGGTCTGCTTGCCGCCCTGCATCACCTCGTTCAGATGTGGCGCAAGGAAGGCTTCGCGCGCGATCCCGGTCCCGTCCAGCAGGCCCGCTTCCGCCAGAATGCTCAGGTCCACCACCGTATCGCCGATGCGCGTTACGGGCACGGGTGCTTCACCGTTCCAGCTGCCAATACCGAAAGGGATGTTCTGGATCGGGAAATCGCTGTCGGCAGGTACGGAGATCCAAGAGCGCAGGTCGGGGGAGTTGGCGGTGATCATGCTGCAAAGGTGCGAACGTGTACCGAAGCAGCAGGTGCTATCCGCACACCGAACTCATTCCCGCACCAAACGCTGGGCGCTGCTGCCATGCCGGTCGCTCACGTGCAGGATGTGCACGCCCGAGCTGGGCAGGAACAGTGGCACTTCGGTCGCGCTGCCCGACCACTCGAAATGGCAACGGCCCAAAGCGTCCAGCACGCGCAGGGTGCGCCACGCGGCCTTGTCGAAACGCACCATTACCTCGCCGCTGCTGGGGTTGGGTCCTGCGGTGAAGGTGGGGATCGCGCCGTGCTCCGGAACGCCCACCAATTGCCCCAGGCGATATTGGCTGAAGAAGCGCCAGATCTCCTTGCTGGCATTGATGTCCTGGTTGGTGACACCAATGGGGAAGATGGCACCGGGCCAGGTGTGCCCGCCTCCGAGCACTTTGTAGAGTTCCACGCTGCTGCTGCCATCGCCACCGGAGTACACGCGGTGTTCCACGGTGCAGCCGTCGTTCGGGTCGATGTCGGGCACCTGCGTGACGCTGGGGCTGGGTGAGCAGTTGTTGAAGGATGCCCAGTAGTTCACCAGCGCATCAATGCCCACGGATGTGGTGCTGCCGCCGTAGGGCACCGTGGGGTCCTCCGTGCCGTGTATCTGCATCACGGGGGTGGGGTGGGTTGCGGAGCAGGCATTGAAGCGGGGAATGATCAATGCGCCGGTCACCGATGCGATGGCGGTGATGCGCTCGCTGCGGAAACAGGCCAGCTCGTAGCTCATGTATCCGCCGTTGCTCATGCCGGTGCTGTACACGCGCTCGGGGTCTATGTTGTATTGCGCGGAGACCGTGTCGATCAAGGCCACCAGGAAGCCGAGGTCGTCCACGGTGCTGAGCCCGATCACGTTCCAGAAGCGCGTGCCCGTGGGGTCGAGCGTGCCGTTGGGATGCACCAGGATGAAGCCGGCCGTATCGGCGATCGCGCGGAAGTCGCCGTAGAGCTCCTGCTGTTGCATGTTGCTGCCCAGGCCGTGCAGGTTCAGGATCAGCGGTGCCGGGGTGCCGGGGGAATAGCTGGCGGGCACGTACAAGCGGTACTCGCGCTGCACACCACCGAAGGGAAAGCTGCCGATCACCACGGGCTGGGCGCATAGCTCGCCGATGAACAACAGGGTTGCGGCCAATTGAAGGATCCTTGGTGCGTGCATGGGTGCCGGGTTCTGGCAGCAAGCTACGCAGTGCCCGCGCATCCGGTGTGCGGTGTTCAAGGATGCAAGGTTCAATGCCGACCTTCACCGCCGCATGGAAGGGCCGAGCCGGCGCACACGCTTGTTGGTGATCATCGCGCTGGCGGTGCACACGCTGTTGATCGCGTGCTACACACTGCCTTCCCGCATGGTGCCCGAGCTGCTTCGCGTGCAGGCCCAGCGCTACGTGCGCCCGGTATTCCACCAGCAGTGGCGCTTGTTCGCACCCGACCCGCCCACTTGCAGCTGCCGCTTGGAGATGCAGCAGGGCGATGGACCTTGGGAGCCGGTGGAGATACAACTGAGGCATTACTTGGCGCGGCGCATGGCACGTTCCATCTGCCATCACCTGGGGAGCAGCGATAGCGCCCTGGAAGCGCGGCTGCGCCCGGCCTTGCACCGGCTGATGGCGGTGGCGGATGATGGCACGGTCCACTTCCGCAGGGTGGAGCGCTGTGTGCTCGATCCCCATGCACCCGATCGGCGCGAGGAACACGTTCGCACCCTCTTCTCGCCATGAACCTGCCGGCCACCTCCCTGCTGCTTTTCCAGCGTGCCTTGCATGCGTGGGTGCTCCTGTACGTGCTCACGGCACTTCCCGTGGCGGACCTGCTTTGGTTCGATCCCGTTACGCCCCTTCTACCCAACAAGGGCGGCATACAAGCTTTGGTGGACCCCTTCGCTGCCGGGCTTCCGCGGGGTGCTGCACCAACGGTGCTGGTACTTACGGCACTTGCTGCGCTGTTCGGCACTTTCCGCCAAGCCACCTGGTGGAGTTCGCTGGTGCTCTGGCTGGGCTTCAACGCGCTCATGCACCTGTCTTTCCTGGCTTCCAGTGGGGGCTTGCAACTGGCCTCGAACCTGCTGTTCTGGAACATTCCCCTGGCCCTCGGCACCGCAGGTCCCAAGCGTTTTTCAGGGGCGCAGCTCCTGGGCGGCTGGGCGATCCGTTTGCAGTTGCTGGTGGCCTACGCCGCCACGGCATTGCACAAGCTTGAGGGCCTGCACTGGACCGGTGGCACGGCGCTGCGCATCGTGGCCACCGACGAAGCTTTCGGACCGGCATGGCTGGCTTCCATGCCCCAACTCGCAACCATTTCCACGTGGGCCATCCTGGCCTTTCAGCTCTCCTTCCCCTTGGCGGTCTGGTGGCGCCGCACCCGTGTTCCATGGATGCTGGTCGGCGTGTTGTTCCACGCGGCAACGGCCTTTTGGATGGGTGTGCCGGAAATGGCCGCCATCTTCCTGGTGGCCTACCTGCCTTGGATGGGGGAGCGGACATCAAGCGCCAATGCCACCCGGCTCGGGCTCAGCGGCGCAGCAAGTGGAACTGCACCCCAGCAGTGATGGCGTGCTGCACGAACCAGAAGTGCTGGTCGGCACCCGTATCCGCCGAACCGGTGGTGAGCACCTTGGGCAGATCGATGTAGCCTGCCCGCAAGGTGTTGCGGATGAAGCCGTGCTTGAACAGGGTGATGTGCAGGCCTGTTTGAGCGCCAAGCCCATAGCCGGCCACGTTGAAACGGTTGTTGATGCCCTCGCCAAAGACCCTCACATCGCTGCGCGGGATCACCGCACCGGCATGCGCCCCCGCGAAGAAGTCCAAGCGGAAACGGTGGTCATTGTTGTGCCAAAGCCCCTGGTATTTGTCCAGGTCCACGCTCAGCAGGTTAAGGCCATCGGTATGCTCGTAGCGCAGCAGGTCCTCGCTCAGCACCACCTTGCCCGAACTTCCTGCTGGCCGCGCGTGGCGCGCGGAGCGCTCGGCGTCAACACGGCCTTCCAGCAGTACCTCCTGGTCTTGTTGCACCACGTATTTCATGTGGTCCATGCCCAGTGAAAGGCTCACTCCGTTCCGCAGGAACCAGCCCACCCGGTAGTTGTATTGCGGTATCCACATGCTGGCCGGTGAGCAGTAGGTGGCCAGGTCGAAAGCCGAAGGTCGATCCTTGGCGCGCACGTCGCGGAGGGTAAGGTCGTAGCCGGGGCCGTACAGGTGTATGTCGCTGGCCGTGTACCACGCACGGTTGTAGCCCCAGTAAAGGAACATGCTACCACGACGGTCGATCTCCTGCGCCACGGCCACGGTCTGCACCAGGGCGAGCAGGAGCGGTAGGAATGCGATGCGGAACACGCGTCAGAGGGTCTTGAACTCGGCCGAACGGGGCAAGTGATCGAGCGCTACCAACAAGTGCTCCGGCGGCGCGCATAGCTTCCGCAGGCGGGTGTCCATCCAAGCTCCTTCCACCACCATGCGTGCGCAGTGTGTGCCATCGGCTTTCAGGAACTCATGCTCGAAGGAGAAGCGGGCATGGTCCGCGCTTACGTAGCGCAGCCGGAGTTCCAGGTACACCTCATCATCGAGTTTGATCTCCCGTCGAAAGGTGCATTCCTCCCGGAAGAGCACGGGTCCGAAGTGGTGCTCCTTCATTTGTGCCATGCCAATGCCCAGGGTCGTCAGCGCATCCATGCGTTGCTGTGCACAGAGGTCGTAGAAGACCGAATGCCGCAGGTGGAAGTTGGCGTCGATATCCGCCCAGCGCAGGTTGATGCGGCTGCGGAAAACACCTTGGTCGTTCGTCATATTACCAGTTGAACAGGGGGCGCAAGCGCATCATGCCGTTCACCTGGAAACGGATGCGGTCCAGCTCCGCACTATCGCTGGCATGCGTGAGCGTGGCGTCGATGAGTTGTGCGATCTGCTTGCACTCGTCCTCCTTCAGGCCGCGCGTGGTGATGGCCGCAGTACCGATGCGGATGCCGCTGGTTACGAAGGGGCTCTGGGTGTCGAAGGGCACCATGTTCTTGTTCACGGTGATGTCCACCAGGCCAAGCGCTTTTTCGGCGTCCTTGCCGGTGATGCCTTTGTTGCGCAGGTCCACCAGCATGCTGTGGTTGTCGGTGCCACCACTGATCACTTGGTAGCCCTTGTCCATCAGTGCCGCGGCAAGTGCTTGTGCGTTGGCGATCACCTGTTTTCCGTAGGCTGCGAAACTGGGGTCCAGCGCTTCGCCGAAGGCCACGGCCTTTGCAGCGATCACGTGCTCCAGCGGGCCGCCCTGCGTTCCGGGGAACACGGCACTGTCCAGCAAGCTGCTCAGCATGCGGGTCTCGCCTTTCGGGGTCTTCAGGCCCCAGGGGTTCTCCATGTCGCGCCCCATCATGATCAAGCCGCCGCGGGGTCCGCGCAGGGTCTTGTGCGTGGTGGTGGTCACAATGTGGCAGTGAGGCAGCGGGTCGTTCAGCAGTTTGGCGGCGATCAGTCCAGCGGGGTGGCTCACATCGGCCAGCAGCAGGGCACCCACTTCATCGGCAATGGCACGGAAAGCGGCGTAGTCCCAATCGCGGTTGTAGGCGCTTGCCCCGCAGATGATGAGCTTGGGTTTCTCGTCCAGTGCCACGCGGCGCACGGCATCCATGTCCACCCGGCCGCTCTCCTTGTCCACGCCATAGAAGGTGGCGCGGTAGAGTTTGCCGCTGAAGTTCACCGGACTGCCGTGGGTAAGGTGCCCCCCATGGCTCAGGTCGAAGCCCAGGATGGTGTCGCCGGGTTTCAGGCAGGCGAGCATAACGGCCGCATTGGCCTGCGCACCGCTGTGCGGTTGCACGTTGGCCCAAACAGCGCCGAACAAGCGCTTCACCCGGTCGATCGCCAGGTTCTCGGTACGGTCCACCTGCTCACAGCCGCCGTAGTAGCGTTTGCCGGGCAATCCCTCGGCGTACTTGTTGGTCATCACCGAGCCCATGGCGGCCATCACCTGGTCGCTCACGAAGTTCTCACTGGCGATCAGCTCCAAGCCTTTGGTCTGCCGCCATTTCTCTGCCTCAATGATCTCGAATACCTCGTTGTCGCGCTGCATGCTGTGGTCTTGCTGTGAAGTGGCCAAAGGTAGCCGGTGGCGGGATCGCTGCTCGCATGCCCCGGCCGGTGCGCCGGAAGCCATTGCCGGTGCCGCGTTCAGCGCGTTTGCCGGGCAGCACCGCCCACCAGCCAGGCGGCCCACACCAGGAAGAGCATCACCGGATATTGCAGGGCATGGAGCAGTTTCACCGAGATGATGCCCAACTGGGGCACGAAAGAACCTGCCAGATGCAGCAGCACGGCCAACGCTCCGGCCATTGCATAACCGATCACCAAGGGCTTCCGGTAGGCGTGCGAGCCGAACAGCAGCCGGGCAAGCAGGATGCAAAGGCCGAGCATGGCGGCACTGAGCACCACTGCAAGCCCCCATTTCAGGCGCATCAGCTCGGCCAGGTCCCAGCCCTTCACCCAGCCGCGGAAGAGCGAGTGCGCATAGGAGTAGGGTGTGCCGTAGCGCACATGCTGGATCTGGAAGTTGAGGTTGATGAACAGGAACTCGCGCATCGCTCCCACGGCCAGGCCGGCCAACAGCAACAGCGCCACGAGCAGGTTCCGCATCATCTTCAGGCCGAAGCGGTGGGAGCGGTGGCCTTTGGGCCGCGTTTCACCCACAGGTACCAGAGCAGGAACACCCAACCGTACACGATCACTTGGAAGGTGTAGTCGTGGTTGAAGCTGAGCAGCTCGTAGTCGTGTTTGGCCACCAGCACCAGGGCCACGATGCGCAGCACGTTGATGAGGTGTATGCTCAGCAGGCCCAGGGGGGCGAACCACCACAGGTGCTTGGTGGCGCCGCGATAGGCCACCAGAAAGATGAGGAACACGGCGAACACGTTGGAGCCGTTGCAGGGATCACCGATCCAGAGGGGGTAGCCTCCCTGCACACCCACCGTTCGGTAGCCCATGTCCCGGCCGGTCTCCGCCAGCAGTTCATGGCCGAGCAGTTCCAGCAGGCCACCGGAGAGCGTTACCAGCGATCCGATCAGCCAACGATCGAAGCGACCATCGGGATGGAGGACGAACTCATAGAGGAAGTACCAGGCTAGGAAGAGACCACCGGCAATGAGCACGAAGCGCACCACGGGGTCGCGCACCACCCCGGAACGGGTGGCAGGGAAGGACATTACTTGGAAGAGTTGGAGCGGCGGCGAAGCTCAAGCGCTTTCTTGCCACCGAGCAGCGCACCGGCCGCGATCAGGAAACCCAGGCCACCATCAACA
This sequence comes from Flavobacteriales bacterium, assembly GCA_019638115.1. Lineage (GTDB taxonomy): Bacteria > Bacteroidota > Bacteroidia > Flavobacteriales_F > PHOS-HE28 > PHOS-HE28. The sequence continues at coordinate 132,070 of JAHBUK010000005.1, forward strand.
GGGATGCAGGGTGGAGGCCAGCAAGGAGGAGGCCCGCCGATGGGCTGGGCGGCCAGGTCCGCAGTGCAGACCAACAAGATGACGACCAGTAAGAAGGCCGAGCGTAGCGCGTAATTCATGCTTCCTTGGTACTCCGAGGGTGGCCAAAAGTAGCAATTCCCTTAACACGAGCACAAGCTCTTTTTACACGGGTATCCACAGCCCACACCCGCCTATATTTGCCGCTCTTCAGCGGGAGGCATGCACCTGTCAGGTGCGTGGCCCCCGCCCCGGCCGCCCGCCGGTGAAGGCAAGCACGGATGGCGACCAGCAAACCCACCCACGTACGCGGTAGTATCATCGACGCCAAGGACCTGCGCGTGGTGCTCCGCGTGGTGTCCAAGAACTGGTACATCGTGGTGGTGGCGCTCATCCTTTCGGCGGTGCTCTCCTTTCTGTACAGCTATCGCCTCAGCGACGTGTACGGGGCCAGCACCCAGATCCTGCTGAAGGACCGTGAGGTGTACAACTACCAAAGCCAGGTCTACCAGAGCATCGGTTATGTCGGGGTCTATGGCGATCTGGTGAACCAGAAGCGGGTGATGACCTCCTACGACCTCATCAACACCGCGCTCAACAAGCTCGATTTCGACATCTCCTACTACGTGGCAGGGCGTTTCAAGACCAAGCCGGTCTACGGCAACCTGCCCTTTACCGTGAAGCTCGACCTGCTTGACGCCAAGCTCTACGACAAGCCCTTCGACCTGCGCATCATCGACCTGAACACCTACGAACTGGCCTATGAACGGGCCGGGGAATTGGTGCGACGGCAACTGCCCTTCGGCGAGTATGTGGAGGAAAAGGACTTCAATATCGAGGTGCAACGTGCCGGATACCTCAACCCGGAGAACATCGACAACCACACGCAGACGGACTACAAGTTCATCCGCCATGCACGCAATTCCCTCATAGCTCGCATCAAAGGCAGCATGCAGGTGACCAACTACGATTACACCACCATCCTGCAGGTGACCGTGGAGGACGAAGTGGCCATTCGTGCCAAGATGTTCCTGGACACGCTTTCCAGGGTCTACATCAATTACACCTTGAAGAGCGAGTTCGACATCAATGAGAACACGCTGAACTACATCGACAAGCAGTTGGACGAGGTGACCGCCATACTGGAGGTGCATGAGGATGAACTGGAGCGCTTCCGCCGCAACAAGGACGTGCTCAACCTGAACAAGGAAGAGAACCTCTACTTCAACGAGATGGTCGATTACGACCACCGCCGCCGAACCCTGCTGCTGGAACGCCAATCGCTCGACGCTCTGGAAGATTACGTGCGCAACAGTACGGACGAGCATCTGCTTCCTCCTTCCGTGTTCGTGTCCGAAGACCTCTACCTGAAGCAGACCGTGAGCGAACTGTACAGCATGCAGATGCAGCGCATCGCCTTGCTGCAAACGGCCACCGAGCAGAACGAGTCGGTCCGGAAGTTCGATGAGCAGTTCAACCTGAACAGGTCCAACCTGCTCACGTACGTGAAGAATGCCCGCATTGCGCTCGATTCCAAGATCAACGATGTGCAGAAGCAGATGCGCGATTTCGAGTCCATGCTGCGCCGCATGCCCGAGAACCAGCGCGAGTTGCTGAACATCGAGCGGCGCATGCAGGTGAACGAGAAGATGTACCTCTTCCTGCTGGAGAAGCGCGCCACCACCACCATCGCCCGCGCCGGTATCGTGCCCCAGACCAAGGTCATCGAAAGTGCACGGATCATGGGCGTGGTACGGCCGGACAAGATGCAGGTACTGTACACCTTCCTGCTGGGCGGCCTGGTGGTCGCCATGATCGTGGTCTTCACACGCATCATGTTCTACGATCGCATCGAGAACGCCGAGCAGCTGAAGGAATTGACCACCCTGCCCATCTACGGGGAGATCATTGCCAGTGAAAAGGCCGAGGACAACTACGTGGTGGTGGACAGCGACCCCAAGGCGGCCATCACCGAGAGTTTCCGAAGCGTGAGGACCAACCTGGAGTACGTGCCCGGCCCGGAGGACAAGGGCAAGGTGGTGATGCTCACCAGCTACCGCCCCAACGAGGGCAAGACCTTCTGCTCGGTGAACCTCAGCACCATCCTTTCCAAGGCCGGCAAGCGCGTGCTGCTGCTGGAAATGGACCTGCACAAACCCAAGGTGGCCGAAGGCCTGGGCATGAGCAGCCCCAATGGATTGAGCAACGTGCTGGTGGGTCGCATCGATTGGCGCCAGGCCGTGATGCCCACCCAGTTCGAGAACATGGACGTGATGCTCTCAGGTCCCACACCGCCCAACGCCTCGGAACTGGTGCTCAGCAAACATTTGGAACGCCTCTTCGACGAAGCCAAGCTGGAGTACGACTACATCATCGTGGATACCCCGCCCGTGGGCCTCATCACCGATGCGCTCCTGATGATGCGCCTGATGGACGCGACCCTCTTCGTGATCAACACCCGCTTCGCCAACAAAGACCACGTGAACAACGCCATCGAGGTGCTCACCAGTGGTGCCGGCAAGAACTGCGGCTTCATCCTGAACGGTGTTCGGATGAAGAAGAGCAAGTACTACTACAACACCAACTACGGCTACGGCTACCGCTATGCCTATGGCTACGGTTCCGGTTATGGCTACGGCTATGGTTACGGGCGCAAGCGTTCGGCCAAAGGGGCAGGTGGCGACAAGAAGCAGAGCAGCTGATCGGCAGTGCGGGACATGAAGACGGCAATGGGAAGCGGCAAGGTGGAACACTGGGATGTGGTGGTCGATCCACAGCGCCCTTGGTGGCGGGTTGAGCTCGGTGAGGTGTGGCGCTACCGCGACCTGCTCCTCTTGTTGGTGCGGCGCGACCTGTTGGCCGTGTACAAGCAGTCCATCCTGGGCCCCTTGTGGCAGGTGCTGCAGCCCTTGCTCACCTCCATCATGTTCGCCGTCATCTTCGGTTTCATGGCGCGCATGGGCGAACCCGGCATACCCGGTCTGCTCTTCTACATGGCCGCCGTGGTGCCTTGGAGCTTCTTCGCCAACATCATCAACCGCACCGGGCAAACGCTGGTCTTCAACTCCACCTTGATGACCAAGGTGTACTACCCGCGCATCATCTCGCCCATCTCCACGGTGCTCGCCACCTCGGTCAGCTTCTTCGTGCAACTCGCCGCTTACTTCCTCTTCGCCCTCTACTACCAGCTCACCGGTGCCTTCGCCATGCGCTACGGCGCGGACTTATTGCTGCTGCCGGTACTCGTCCTCATGCTTACCGCCTTGGCCACCGGCTTCGGGCTCATCATCACCTCGCTCACCACCAAGTTCCGCGATTTCACCTTCCTGGTCACCTTCGGCGTGCAGCTGCTCATGTTCATGAGCCCCGTGATCTTTCCGCTCTCCCGCGTGCCCGAGGGAGGCAAGCTCCGCATGGTGATCGAGTACAACCCCATGACACCCGTCATCGAAGGCTTCCGCGCCATCCTGCTGGGCATGCCCATGGATTGGAGCTCGCTGATCTTCGGCGGTGCCTGTGCCATCGGTGCCCTGTTGGCCGGTGTGCTGCTGTTCCAACGCACAGAGCGTTCATTCGCCGATATCGTCTGAAGATGAGCCAACGCGATACCGTGATCCGGGTGGAGGAGGTGAGCAAGCGCTATCGCTTGGGCGTCATCGGTCGTTCGCTCATCACCGAGGAAGTTTCCGCCGCCTTCGCACGCTTGCGTGGCAAGCCCGATCCCCGCTTCCCCGTGGGCCACGATCCAGCCTCCCAGCGTGTGGGCCAATACTTCTGGGCCTTGCAGGGCGTGAACTTCGAGGTGGCCCAGGGCGACATCCTCGGGCTGGTGGGTCGCAACGGTGCGGGCAAGAGCACCATCCTCAAACTGCTCTCGCGCATCTCCCTGCCCACCAAGGGGCGCATCAAGCTCAAGGGCCGCCTCAGCAGCCTGCTGGAGGTGGGCACCGGTTTCCACCCGGAGCTCACCGGCATGGAGAACATCTTCCTGAACGGTGCCATCCTCGGCATGCGCAAGGCCGAGATCGCCGCGCGCCTCGATGAGATCATCGCCTTCAGCGGCATCGAGCACCACATCAATACGCCCATCAAGCGCTACAGCAGCGGCATGAAGGTGCGCCTCGGGTTCGCGGTGGCCGCCCACCTGGATCCCGACATCCTCATCGTGGACGAAGTGCTGGCCGTGGGCGATGCCGAATTCCAGCGCAAGTGCCTGGGCAGCATGCGCAAGGTGGCCGACAGTGGCCGCACCATCCTGCTCGTAAGCCACAACGTGAACGCCGTACACAACCTCTGCAACCGCGCCGTGTGGTTGGACAAAGGCACCATGCGCATGGAGGGTGGCACGCACGAGGTGATCCGCGCTTATCTGGAGAAATACTCCGTGCAGACCAGCGAGCAACAGTGGGAGCCCGAACACGCGCCCGGTTGCGACGAAGTGCGTCTGCTCTCCGTAAAGGCCATCACGGAATGCACCGATGGCAACTTTGTTACCGACGAGGCCATCCGCCTGGAGATGGAGGTGCTCAACCAGAGCATCACGGATGATGACCTTGGAATCAACTTCCGGGTAAGCACCCACAACGATGCCGTGGTCTTCGTCTCCAGCATGGAGCGCAGCATCGGCCGCCGTGTTTGGGAGCCGGGCATCAACAAGATCTCCGTCACCATTCCCGCCAACCTGCTCAACGAAGGCGGATACCGCTTCACCCTCAGCTTCCGCCGGGCTGACAAGGTGCTCTTCCAAGCGCCCGATGTGGTGACCCTGGAAGTGCAGCGCTCCGTGGCCGATGGAGAGGCCTACCGCCGCTGGCCCGGCGTGGTACACCCGCTGTTGCAGTGGGTTCGTTGATCCATCCCGCTCCATGCGCGCCCTACTGAAGGACCTCTGCCCGCCGATCCTGCTCCGGATGCTGCGCAAGTTGCGCCCGGTACCACCGCCCTCACCTCCAGTCCAAGCGGGCAGCCAAGCCCAATGGTGTACCGTATCCGCCGGTCCCGTGCAAGGCTGCAAGCTGCTGCTCAACACCAAGGCAGCGGCTTTCGCACAGATGGCGGCCGGCAGCTACGACGACTTCCTGTGGCAAGCGCTTCAAGGCACTGCGATATCCGGTGGAACGATCATTGACGCCGGTGCGCACATCGGCTACCACAGCCTCGGCCTGGCCCAGCTGTACCCCGACTGCCAGGTGGTGGCCTTCGAGCCCAACCCGGCCAACCAGCAGCGCATCCGCGAACACCTGCAGGCCAACGCCGATCTGGCTGCGCGCATCACCCTGCACGGCCTTGCCCTGGCCGAGCGGGAAGGGGAGGAGGAGTTGAGCATGAACACGCGGGTGGACGATGAGACCAGCTCCGGCAGCCACCTGGTACGCGCCTTCCAGGCATTGCCCGAGCAGGTGTACCGCAAAGCCGGCTACGCCACCCAGCGCGTTCAGGTGCGCAGCCTGGACCAATTGGCCGCCGAGCAACAGTGGAGCGAGGTGCGCCTGATGAAGATCGACGTGGAAGGTGCCGAGCACCTGCTGCTGCGCGGTGCCCAAGCCCTGTTGCAGCGCGACAAGCCCCTGCTGCTGTTGGAAGTACACGGTGCCGCCTGCATGCTGGAGGTGCTCGCCGTGTTGCACCCACTGGGCTACACCACCCGCCTGCTGCACGAGGACGGGCCGGCACGCTGCTTCATCATCGCCAGCGCTCGCTGAGCCCTTCATTTCCGCTACTTTTGGCCAGCTCCATGGCCCACGACGAGCGTCCCGCCGACGCATCCATTTTCGTTACCCGAAGTTTCCTGCCGCCACAGGCCGAATACCAGGCCTGGCTGGACAAGGTGTACGCCAGCCACGTGCTCACCAACCTGGGGCCCGTACACCGCGAGTTGGAGAACAACCTGCGCGAACGTTTCGCCGTGCCGCACTTCCGCCTGATGGCCAACGGCACCCTGGCCCTGCAGCTCGCCATCCGCGCGCTGGGCGTAACAGGCAAGGTGATCACCACACCCTTCAGCTACGTGGCCACCACCAGCGCCATCCTCTGGGAGGGCTGCGAACCGGTCTTTGTGGACATCGACCCGCGAACCGGTTGTATCGATGCCGCGCTCATCGAAGCCGCCATCACGCCCGATACCACGGCCATTCTCGCCACCCACGTCTACGGCATCCCCTGCGATGTGGAGGCCATCGACACCATTGCGAAGAAGCACGGCCTGAAGGTGATCTACGATGCGGCCCACGCCTTCGACGTGAACTACAAAGGCCGCAGCATTCTGCAGTGGGGCGATGCCAGCACGCTCAGCTTCCACGCCACCAAGCTCTTCCACACCGTGGAGGGCGGCGCCGTGGTGCTGCACGATGGAGAGGCCGACAAGCGGTTGAGGCTATTGCGAAGCTTCGGGCACGTGTATGATGAGCACTTCACCTTGGGCATGAACGCCAAGATGAGCGAATTGCACGCGGCCATGGGCATGGCGGTGCTGCCGCACATGGAGCACATCATCGCAGAGCGCGCAGCCTTGTCACAGCGCTACGATCGGCTGCTCGAAGGGCTTGGCACGGAGCGCCCGCATGTAGCGGCGGATACTACATACAACTACGCCTATTACCCGATCTTCCTGCGTGACAGTGCCGAGCGCGAAGGCATGCTCCAGGCTTTGGCAGACCAGGGCATACATGCGCGACGCTATTTCTTCCCGTCGTTGGACACGCTTCCTTATGTAAGCGCAACTGCTTGTCCGCGCAGCCGCGATCTGGCGGACCGTGCCCTGTGCCTACCGCTCTACAACGGGCTTACACCGGCCGATCATGAACGCATTTGTGCAGGTGTGAGCGCTTTCTTGGAGCAGCACCGCAAGCGGGTTCCGAACAACGTGGTGCAGCCATGACGCTCGCCGTCATGCAACCCTATTTGTTCCCCTACCTGGGGTACTTCCAGCTGATCCATGCGGTGGACCGTTTCGTGGTCTACGATGACGTGAATTACATGAAGCAGGGTTGGGTGAACCGAAACAGGGTCTTGGTGAACGGGGAGCCGCACATGTTTACCCTGCCTTTGCGCGGTGCAAGCTCATTCGCGATGATCCACGAACTAGAGATCGATCCACGCCAATTCGGTCCATGGCGTGACAAGTTCCTGCGCACACTGGGCCAGGCCTATGCCAAGGCTCCCCATGTGCAACGCGTGCAAGAGCTTGTTCGATCCCTGTTCGAAGGGTCTCACTACCGCTTGGAGGACGCGCTGCTCGCCAGCCTGCGTGGGGTCATGCACCACCTGCACATCCATACGGAAGTGGTGCCTTCCTCCCGGAAGTACGGCAATGCCCACTTGCGCGGCCAGGATCGCGTGCTCGATATCTGCAAGCAGGAAGGAGCCAAGCGCTACGTGAACGCTATCGGTGGCAAGGATCTCTATGAAAAAGCCGTGTTCGGAGGTGCTGGTATCGAGTTGCGCTTCCTGCGTTCGGCCTTGCCGCCATACCCCCAATTCGCAGGTCCTTTCGTACCAGGCCTGTCCATCATCGATGTGCTCATGTTCAATGGGCCGGAGGAGGTGCGGGGCATGTTGGACCAGTACACCTTTGAGTAATGCGGAAGCGGCAGGTGAAGCGGGCGTTGGTGCTGGGTGGGGGGCAGGACCAGGTGCCCTTGTTCTCTTTGCTCGAAGCGCATGGTGTGGAGGCCATGTTGCTGGATTACTTGGAGGATCCTCCGGCACGTGCTCTGGCCGCGCGGCATTTCCAGGAAAGCACCTTGGACCGCGAGGCCGTGCTCCGAGTGGCACGGGAAGCTGAGGTGGATCTCTTGATCTCGGCGGGCAACGATCTGGTGGTGACCACCCTGGCTTCCGTTTCCGAGGAGTTGGGCCTTTACCACAACATTTCGTTGGATACGGCCATCAAGGCGACCGACAAACACCGGATGAAAGCCTGTTTCCAGCAGGCTGGTATCCCGATGCCACAGGGTGTGGAGTTGAATACATTGGATCAGGCCAGGCAGCGGGCCATTGAATTGGGATACCCCTTGGTCGCCAAGCCTGTGAAAGGCACCAGTTCAAAGGGTGTGGTGCGTATCCCGGATGCTTTTGCACTGGATCATGCTTGGTCCCAGCTCCGCTCGGCCGTGCCGGAGGGCCCGGTCGTTCTGGAGCAGTTCATCAGCGGTGCTGAAGTTTCCGTGGACGCCTTCGTGTTGGAAGGGCAGGTGCATGTGCTCGGGATCACCCAGCTGAACCAAGTGCCGGGATTGCCCCAGGGCTTTTCGTTCCTCAGCACCCTGATGCCGGCGCCTTTGCCGGATGCGGCGCGTGATCGTGTATTGTCCATTGCGGCGGCTTTGGCCCCGGCTTTCGGCATTACCAATGGTCCCTTCTTCTTTCAGGCCATGGTACAAGGTGATGCCGTGTACGTGCTGGAGATGGGTGCGCGAACGGCTGGTGGAGCCAAGTACCGCTTCATCCAAGCGGCAACGGGCTTCGATCTCCTGGCCGCCTACGTGGATCTTTTGTTGGGATCACCTGTGGTGGTCCCGCCCATTGAGCCGCGAGGTTTCAATGCCATGACCCACGTTTACGCCCATCCCGGTACCATGGCAGAACTGATCGGGACCGAGGAGGCCTTGGTCGCCGGCCATGTGCGCTATTTCCTGCCGCCCAAGCCGGTCGGGTCTGGAGTAGGGCAGGGACTCGCAGCACGCGATCGTGTGCTGTCGTTCATGGCGCAGGGAGAGACCATGAGCGCGTTGCAGCAGCACATCGAGGCAGCTTTGGCCACCCTGCACGTGTTGGATCCGATGGGCAGGGATCTCATCCGGCGCGATCTTTATCCCCCTGCTACAAAGCCCGACGATCGACCGTGAACCGTTTATTCCTCGCATCCACCCTTGGGAACGACCCGCACACCGAAGGACCGCATATTGCGAGCAAGGTGGCCAAGTTGGCGGATATCCCCAGCGTACTGCTGAAGCCCAGTCCCGATCATGCACTGATCCTGGAAGGGATCCATACGCACGACCCGCTGTTCCTCGGTTTCAGTTATCGTCTTACCCCGGCCATCGGCGTGGCGGAGTTCAAGAAGGTGCTCTTCGCCTTGCGTAATGAAGGCCTCCTGGTCGGGCGGAACGGGGAGCCACGCCAGATCGCTTTCTCTGGACTGCCGGACACCATCGCCAAGCTGCGCGCCATTATCCATGAACTGCCTTGTCCGGTGCAGCTCATGGAACCCCATCCCAATGTGATGGACCGCATCGATGGCATGCTGGACTTCTTCGCCGTGGTGAAGGACCGGGATCGCATCCGGACCACGCTGCGCAACGAGATCGAGCCGCCTGGCATCGCCATGCTGGATCAGTTGGCCGATGAGGTGGTGCGTGGCAAGGACTACCTGAACGAGCCGCCTTTGCCGGTTCCTTCGCCGGCTGCCATCAAGGACTATACGGTGCGTATCCAGGAGTCCGGCCTGCCGGTGATCCGCAGTCACTTCGGCATCCCGCACAGCACCATCGAACCCACAGTGGAAGGAATTCGCGAGATCGCCGAAGCGCGGGTGATCGATGAGGTCTCCTTGGGCAGCAGCGACCTTTCCCAGCGTTACTTCGGCAAGCCCGAAGAGTTCGAGAAGCGCAAGGATGACGGTGGTGTGCCCTACCGAACGGAAGCCGATCTGGTGCGGCTCTTCCAAGCATCGCGCACCGGTAACCACCCCAGCCTGAAGCCATACGCCCACGTGGTGGATCTGGTGCCTTTCATCGACACCTGCATCCGCACCGGCATGTTGGTCGGTGCCCATCAGGCGATCCCGCTTTTCTGGTTCAACCAATTGGATGGACGCGGCCCAACACCCGTACCCGAGAGCATCGCAGAGCACATCGCGGCCGTGCGTGAATTGGCACGTCGAGGCATACCGGTGGAGATGAACGACCCCAACCAGTGGAGCTCCCGCTGGGCACACGATACCATCATTGTATCCTCCTACGCCCTCATCAGTGCAGTGATGAGCACCAATGGGGTGAAGGACATGGTGCTGCAGATGCAGTTCAACAAGCCCCGCGAGACCAGCGATCATGGTGATCTGGCCAAGATGACCGCGGGGCTGGAGATCGCCGCCACCATCGCTTCGCACACCAAGCCAGCGCCGAACATCTACCGGGAAACACGCACCGGCATCGAGAGCTTGAGCCCCGACCTGGACAAGGCGCGCTGGCAGCTTGGGCGCAGCACTCTGCTGCAGATGATGGTCGATCCGCACATCCTGCATCTCGTCAGCTTCTGCGAGGCCAACTATGCGGCCCGGCCTGCGGACATCATCGAGAGCTCCAAGCTGATCCGCCGCGCGGTACGCATTTTCCGGGAGCATGCGCCAGACCTGCTCAAGAACCTGGAGGACCCGATCGTGCTGGAACGGCGTGAGCACCTGCTGAAGGAGGCCAGCTACCTGCTGCGCGAGATCGCCAAGCTGAACGAGGACTACGGCGACCAGCCCCTGCCCGCCCTCGCACCCCTGCTGGCCGATGCGCGAACACTGGCCGCATCCATGGAGCACAGGCTCATGAGCGCCCCAGGTATCGTATTGCCCGATTACGCCAACCCCTCCTTGGTCACCAGGCCTCGGAACGGGTTCATCGATGCGGTGGACAATGTGACCGGCACCCGTGTGCTGACCGAAGCGGAACGAACTTCAGCTGCTGGTTCCTGAGCGGCTGCTACATTGTGCGCTGCACATCCCGATCGCGCAACGATGTCAAGTGGACTTAAGTACATCCTCACCTATGCGTATGTGGGCTTGATGATGGCAGCCATCGGGGTCCGGCTGTTCTCAACGCACACCTTTCCGGACAACGAGCCTTACCCGGCCTTTCTGTATCCGAGTTTCGCTGTGGCCAAGAACCCCGATGGGGAGTTCCGGATGCCCTTACAGTCGATCCTGCTGCTGCACACTAACGGCGATACAACGGTCGTGGACCAAGGCCTGCTGTTCCCTCCCAAACCGTTCAACTCCTCACTGAAACCGGTCATCGACCGTATGATCGCGAATGTGAAGCAGGCCCAAGCGAACGGTGATCCGGCATTGCAAGAATTCCAGCATTGGTTGGCAAGCCGCCTGGCCGCCGAACATGACCTGGCCGATGTGGCCGAGGTGGCGCTGGTCTCGCAGTACATCCCTTTTTGGGAGAACGGGCAGGTGGTGGGTGGATTGACCATGTTCGACCAGGTGATGGTCACATTGCCATGAAGTGGTTCCAAGACCCCTTGCGGATACATGCGGTGCCTACCCGCCAATTGTCGGCGTTCCGTTGGGTTTGGGCCGTACTCTTCATGTTCTATGGATTGCCGGAGTACACCTTCCTCGGCACCTTCCCGGACCTGTTGTTCTCACCCCCTTACTACAGCCTGGCGAACCTGCTTTCCGGGTGGCCGACCGCAGGCTTCTTCCTGGGGCTTACCGTGTTGAACCTGCTGGCATTCACCTGCATCGCCTTGGGGCTCTTCACCCGGCAGGCATCGGTGCTGTTCTCGCTCACGGCCTTGATCGGGCACAACTTCAAGTATTCCTTCGGAAAGATCGATCACAGTGAACTGTTTTTGCTCGTGGCGCCGCTCTTCCTTGCCTTCGCTGGGTGGGGAAGACACTTTTCGTTCGATGCTATTGTCGCTGTACGCCGCGGCCGCCTGAACACCACAGACCAGGATGTGGATAACGGCACGGCCATGGGCTTGCTCGCATTATCCTTCGCGGTGGCCATGCTCTCATCCGGCCTGATGAAACTGCAGGGTGGATGGGCCGCTTGGGATATCGAGGCGATCAAAGGGAACATGACACGCAACGTGATCACCACGGGGCGTGAGAACCATTGGACCGGACCCTTGCTGGCCGTGGATTCACACCTGTTCTGGAAGTTGGCGGACTATGGCGTTCTGCTCTTCGAGATCGGTTTTATACTGGCCGTGCTGAGCCGCAGGTTGTGGATGGCCTTCCTGTTGGGTACGATCGTTTTCCACTACGCCATCTGGCAGACCTTCCAGATCGCCTTCTACCACAATCCGGTATTCTATCTCGTCTTCATCAAGTGGCCTCCAGGATCGGTCAAATGGCCTGCTTTCCTGCAGGACGGCGTGCGTGACTGGTTGTTCGCTGCGTGGTCGATCGTCGTGGTCCTGTTCGCCGCCAATGCACTTCGGTACCTCTTACTGGGCTTGGTGCAAGGCTATCATTGGGACTACTTCAACCTGTTGTGGCGCTTCGGTATCAAAGTGCCCAAGTACGATCTGGTTTTCCTGGGCTGTGCCACGCTGTTCGTGTTGGCCATCATGCTCGGGAGCGGTGTCGGACGATCAAGGAAGGTGCGGGTGGGGTCCAAGTCCTGAAGATCACGGGGCACCGCTGGTGGCCCGGGTCTTCAACACTGATGTAGGGCCGAACGATGTGCCGTAACATTGCGGTCCAGAGCGCGGTGTATGCCGAACGCGTAGCTCCAGTACATGTCCCAAAGCATCTTCGACCTTCCTGCCAGTGTGTTGATGGCATCCGGCGGTGACGAACGGATCACCTTGGATGAGAATAATGGATTGAACGGCTATGGTTGTGCGCCATATCCATCCTTTACGATCTCCTATTCATCCAGCACCAGCAACACAATTTCGGCCGCGGCGTACGCGCACGTGGAGTCCTTCCTCTACAGCCTTCGCCAGCAGTGTGTAAGCGCCAAGGTGGGGCAGGTCTTCCGGGATCGGTTCGAGGTAGTGCGGCAGGCACTCCGCCAGGTGTACGGATGTTCCGAACAGGACCGGATCTTCTTCGGTGCATCCGGTACTGACCTGGAGCTGATCGTGCTGGCCCTTGCCTTGAACGGGCCTGAGCGCCGGGCGCACAACATCATTCTGGGCATGGATGAGGTCGGAAGTGGGATACAGCACGCCAGTATGGGCCGCTACATCTCTTCCGGCACACCGCTGGGTCATACCTGTCAGGTGGGGACCAGCATCGAGGGGTTCCCCGAGGACCGGATCACCATGAGCGGTGTGGCCATCCGCGATGCCAACGGGCGGGTACGTTCCATGGATGCGCTTGCCACCGACCTCGATGCGGAAGTATCGCAAGCCATCGAATGCGGGCGGAGACCCATTGTACACGTGGTGCACCGGAGCAAGACCGGCATGGTGGTCCCGGATTGGGACCTGCTTCGCAACGCCATGGTCAAGTGGGAGGGCCGCGCCGACGTGGTGGTCGATGCCTGCCAGGGCCGCATATCCCCGCTGATGTTGCGCTCCTATCTGGCGCTGGGCTGCTCCGTGCTGTATACGGGCTCCAAGTTCATCGGTGGCCCGCCCTTCTCAGGGGCCCTGTTCGTTCCTGAGCAGTTGGCCAACAGGTTCAAACATCCCGATGCAGTGCCACAGGGTCTGTTCGGGATATTCTCTCCGGCAGAATGGCCGCAGGACCTTGTGCCAGCATCTTCCGGGCATGACGAGGCGCTCAACCTGGGTTTGCTCCTGCGCTGGGAAGCGGCCATCTATGAACTGCGCCGCGTTACCGCCATCGACGAGGACCGTCTGCGCTTCACCATACGCTGTTTCCAGGAGGAGGTCATGACCATGGTGGAGCGTTCCCCTTGGCTGGGCATGGTCAGTGAACTCGAGGGGGATGGTTCCATTGCCGAGGAGTGCCGCGAGCATCCTTTCGAGCGGGACATGATCATGACCATGACCATCGGTGGGACCGGGGCGGATGGCTTGGACCTGGAGGATGGCAAGTTCATCTACCGCTCGATGTTCTCCGATCTTGAATTGGCGGACGGCGTGCAGGACCCGATCGCCAATACACACATCCAATTGGGCCAGCCCGTGAAATGCCGCAAGTTGGACGATGGCCGATGGCAGGCCACCCTGCGCGTATCACTGGGCGCACCCACCATCAGCGAGGTGGCCTTCGCCAGTGATGAGGCCATCCGCGCACGATTCGTATCGGACATGGGGCGCATCCATCGAAAGCTCGAACTGGTGTTGGAGCAGATCCGGCTGAACCGTGGGGTCAACATAACGGCACAGCTCTAACGCGCAATGGCTACAACGAAAGAAGGTGCTAAGCCAAGGTTTTGGGCGAACAATCCGCTGATGCGGCCTATGCTGTGGTACCTGCAGCGCAAGGGCATGAACATACACTACGCCCGGCGCTACGTCAACGAGTTCATGTTCGACCTGCTCCACAACAAGGATGTGCCGTTCAAACAGAAAGTCTGGGCCTGGAAACGCGGCTTCCATCCGGAACGCATCACGCGCTACGGACTTACTGACGAGAACCACCGCGATTACATGTCGGAGTTCGAGTACTACAAGCAGTCCTCCTTCAAGAACGCAGGCTACAACTGGTGGATCGAGGACAAGCTCCTGTTCAGGTACGTCATGGAACCCTTCAAACAGTTCCTGCCGGCCTACTATTTCGCCATGTACAAGCACGTGGTGCGCGGCTTGCCCGACCTGCCTGCCGATGTGGAACAGGACCTGAACGGTGTGATGGCCCTGCTGCGCAGCAAAGGCACCCTGGCCGCAAAGGCGATCAAAGGCGCGCGCGGCAAAGGCTTCCATCGCTTGGCGTGGGAGGACGGCCGCTACCGCGTGGACCACGATGCGCTGGATGAGAAGGCGTTCAAAGCCTTCCTCCAAGGCTTGCACAACTACATCATCACCGATTATGTGGTGTGCCATCCGGATCTCCGCCGCATCTATCCACACACGCCGAACGCGGTGCGCCTGATCACCATCCACGACCCGGATGAAGGCACGAAGATCACCGGCTCGTTCATCCGCTTCGGTACATCCCGCTCCGGCTTCGTGGACAACGCCTCAGCTGGTGGGCTTTTCTGCGGTGTCGACCTCCGTGATGGACGCATCTTCGATCCCAAGCAATACATGGGCAAACAGATCGTGCCTGCTCCTGTGCATCCCGAGACAGGCGTGCCGGTGGAAGGACATATTCCGCACTGGGACCTGATCCTGCAGCAGGGTGTGCGCATTGGCGATTTCCTGTCCTTCCTGCCTTATCTGACCTATGACCTGGTAGCCACCGAGGACGGTTTCAAGATCTTGGAGATCAACTCGCACGGAGCGCTTTCACACCTTCAGCCATTCTATCCCTTCTTCAAGGACCCCTACCAGCGCAAGCTCTTTGGCCGATGATCAACGCTGCAGGTGAACGTGGCCCGGTGGTGGGGATCCATGGCGTGAGCAGCCAGACAGGGATGGCCCTTTTTGCCGACCTTATCGGGCGCGGCATCGAAGTATTCGGCCATGCGCGTGATACCGAGCACGGAAGGAGCGTTGTGGATGCTATCCGAGCGCGAGGCAGCATCCGTTTGGAACGTCCTCCCAACCAGAACGAGGAGGGCTCCCGGGACGTGCCGCTCGGCAAGAACTGGATCGGTCATGACATCCGCGTGCTGGTGGAACATGCCGATATCATTCTGCTCCCGATCCCATCCCACCATCATGAGGAGGCGGTGAAAGCGCTCCATGATGCCGGGGTTTCCGAGCGACGCATCCCCTTGGTGCTGATGCCGGGACGCACCTTCGCCGCTCCATACATCTGGCGCATCACAGGCGCCGATCATCCCATCGTCTGCTTCTCAACAGCACCTTATTCCAGCAAGACCCGCGCATCGGATACCGTGTTCATCAAGCGCCGCAAGCGTACCTGGCTCGCATCCTTGGAAGGTGACCTGAGCAGAAAGTCGGAAGCTGATCTGGCTTTTCTTTTCCCTCAGGCGGCGATCACCACCATACCGGCACTTACCTCGCTCAACAACATCGGTGCGGTCTTCCATCCGGCTACCTACATGCTCAACCAAGCTGCCATTCGCGAACGGATGGCCCAGGGAGCATCCTACTCCTTCTACATGGAGGGCATCCACCAGCAACCCGAAGTGGGGGCGGTTCTTGAGGAGATCGATCAGGTACGGCTGCGCATCGCAGACACCTTGGGCCTCGAAGTATTCGGTCTGAAGGATCATCCTCGCGAGGACATCTGGCGCAAGCTCACCAATGGACTTAGGGCCTTGGAAGAAGAGCACGAGGAGGAGATCGAGGCCCTTCGCAGCATACGCGGCCAGTTCATGCGCTTCCTGAACAATGCGGTGATCTCCGCACAGCACTGGTTGGACATCACCTACGGGGTGCAGCGCATCCCCGGCGAACCCTTGCACGAGGCCATTGGTCGCACGCCCACCTACCAGCGCGATTCCGTTCCACAGTTGCGTTACGTGGAAGAGGATGTGCCCACGGGCTTGGTGCCCTTGGAAGCCCTGGCCCTGCGTACTGGCATCGATCCAGGACCGATCACCGACATCATCGATCGTTGCAGTGATCTGGTGGGGTCCGATCTTCGGAAAAGCGGACGCAACCTGCGCGAATTCACTGATGACGAGGTACGCAGTTACCTGCTGGGGCGATGACGATCGAAGCGATCAAGCAGGAGTTGGCGCGCTCGTTACCCGGGTTGGAGGCCCTGCGCGCGCTGTCCTACGAAGTGCCCAACAGGGTTCTGGAAGAGATCCCTCATCCATTGGTTTCCGTGCGGGTCATCACCTTTCGACACCTAGCCTACCTGAGGCGTTGCGTGGAAAGCATCCTCGCCCAGCGGACGACCTTTCCATTCGAAGTGCTCATCGGTGAGGACCACAGCGATGATGGCACGCGTGAACTGGCGTTCCAACTTGCCAAGGAGCATCCAGGCCGGATCCGTTTGATAACGGCCGACCGCAATGTGGGGGTGAAGGCCAATGGCTACCGCCTACGTATGGCCGCTCGCGGGGAGTTCACCGCCCTGTGCGAAGGAGATGACCACTGGTTGGATGAGAACAAGCTGCAGGGCCAAGTGGATACCCTGCTCTCCGATCCACAAGCTGTGGGCTGTTTCACCAATGCCTGGAACGAGCGGGATGGATCAAGGAGTGATTACATCAGTGTCTGGTTGGGCAAGGAACCCTGTCCTGAAAAGGTGTTCCTGAAGGACATCATCGGCCGCAACTTCATTCCCACGGCGTCCTTGGTGTATCGCACCGCGGCACAACGACCGCTCGATCCGGTCACCAGCAAGGCCCCTTTGGGTGATCAGAAACTGCACGTGAACCTGCTCACTTACGGACATTACCGCTTTCTTCCGCGCTACACAGTGGTGCGTGAGGTCCATGCCGGAGGGGTGATCTCCATGAAAAGCCATTTGGAGAAATTGGACTCCAACATCAATTCCCTGAAGGTACTTAGTGAAGTGATCGGACAGGAGCACCAGCATGTGGTGCGCCAGCGTATGGCGGAACTGCTCGACCGGGCTGTGCGAGCCGCCCGTGTGGCGGGTGATCGCATTGCCTCCCGCAGCTATTTGGAACGTTTGTTTGCCTTGCCGGACAACGGTTTGTCCTGGAGAAGAAGGTTCCGTTTGCTCATCTTCGCCTACGCCCCCGATGCGATCGTGGAATGGGTGCGGGACAACAAGCGAAAACATGCCGACCGTTGAACAGGACCGTTCCGCGCAGGTTGGTCGCCCCCCCCGCATCGCCATCGCCACCCCCGGCCGCAGTCCGTGGAGCGAGACCTTCATTGCGGCGCACATCGAACGCTTGCGGGAGGTGGTGCTGGTGCTCACCGGTGGTGCGCCACCGCGCGTGGTGGCCGGTGGTGCTCCCTTGCTGCGCGAAGGCTGGGTAGGGCGCTTGTTGGATGGGGTGGAGGGCCGCCTGCGCGGTGGCCGCACCGTGGACCTGATCCGACACCGGATCGCCAAGCGACTGACGCAGGACAGGGTGGAGGTGATGCTTGCCGAGTACGGCACTTCCGGCGCCGAGGTGCTGGAGCCCTGCAAGGCTTTGGGCATCCCGCTGGTGGTGCATTTCCACGGCTTCGATGCGCACCGACCCAAGTACATCGATCGTTATGGTGGCTACCGCGAGCTGTTCGCTTATGCCTCCGCCCTGGTGGTGGTGAGCCGCGCCATGGAGCAGCAGTTGCTGGCCTTGGGTGCGCCGCGCGAAAAGGTGGTGTACAACGTCTACGGGATCGATGTGTCGCGCTTCACGCCCGGTAGTCCGGGTGATGCGCCGCCGCACCTGGTGGCCATCGGTCGTTTTGCAGCGAAGAAGGCGCCACAGCTCACGCTGCGCGCCTTCCGCAAGGTGCTGGATGCCTGCCCCGAGGCGCGCCTCACCATGGCCGGCAAGGGCAAGCTCTGGGATGAATGCGTGGCCCTGGTGCAGGAGCTCGGCATGGCCCACGCGGTGGAACTGCCGGGCATCGTAACGCCCGAACGCGTGGCCGAGCTGATGCGCAACAGCCGTGCGTTCGTGCAGCACAGCGTGGTAACGCCCGATGGCGACCACGAAGGCACTCCGCTGGCGGTGCTGGAAGCCATGGCCTGCGCGCTGCCGGTGATCGCCACGGCGCACGCCGGCATCGCTGACGTGGTGCAGCACGGCGAACGTGGACTGCTCTGCGCGGAACACGATGTGGATGCCATGGCCGCGCACATGATCGGCTGCATCCGTGATCCGCAGGCCGCTGCGCGCATGGGCCTGGCCGGTCGCGCCTACGTGGAGCGTGCGCACCGTGTGGAGGATCGCGTGGCCGGACTGCAACGCATCCTTGATCGCGCAGCGCGCGGCGAAGCACAAGTGCTGGAATGATGCGGGTGCTGCACATCACGCACTACGGCGAGCTGTACGGGGCCAACCGCTCCCTGCTCGACCTGGTGCTGCGTGCCCGCGAAGCGCACGGTGTAGAGGCCTTCGTACTGCTGGGCCGCGATGGTGCTTTGCGCGAACGATTGGAACAGGCGGGGATCCCCTGTGCAGTGGTCCCCTTCAAGCCTTGGATGGAGCGCCGCATCTACATGGGCGGTCCGCACCACCGCCTGATGCAATGGACCCGTCACCGCCGTGCCATGGCGCAGCGCGCCCGCTTCAACCGCCAGGCCCTGCAAGACATGCTGCACCGTGTGGCTGCATGGCGTCCGGAGCTGTTGCACGTGCACAGTTCCGTGATCGGCCTGGGCCCGGAGCTGGCGCGCGGGCTGCAGCTGCCCTGGGTGTGGCACATCCGCGAGTTGCACCGCCAGCACTACGGCTACAGCGTTGACGGCGGCGAAGCGGCATTCGGCAGGGCACTGCGCAAGGCCGATGCGGTGATAGCCCTCTCGGAAGCTGTGCGGCGCGATGTGCTGGAACTCGGTGGCAAGCGCGTGCGTGTACACGTGATCCCCAACGGCATCGCTCACGCGGAGCAACTGCTGCACTTGCGGCAACAGGCGGAGCAGCGCTGGGAGCACACGCGCCCCTTCCGATTTGCGCTGCTCGGCCTATTCCACCCCAGCAAAGGGCAGGTGGAAGCGGTGAAAGCGCTCGCCGCTGTGCGCGCATCCGGCGTTGATGCGGAGCTGGTGCTGGCAGGCAACGGACCCGCCGAAGCGATCGAGCGCAGCATCGCGGCCACCGGCATGCAGGCCCACGTGCATCGGGTCGGATTCGTGGAGGATCCCTTCGCGCTGTACCACACGGTGCATTGCGTGCTGAACTGCTCGCGCCACGAAGCCATGGGGCGCACCACGGTGGAGGCCATGGCCAGCGGTCTGCCCGTGATCGGCCACGCGAGCGGCGCCACGGTGGAACTCATCGAGCCCGGTCAGTTCGGCGCCTTGTACCGCAGCCCGGAGGAACTGGCCGCGCATATGCGGCAACTGGCCACGCACCCCGACGAAACACGCCGCATGGGCCGCGCCGCCATGGACGCCATGGCCCTGCTGGCCCAGGTGGAAAGCATGTGCGCCGCAACGCTCCGTGTATATTGCCAGCTGCTGCAACGGCCGCCTGCCTCCGTGCTATTGCCGTAGCTCGTCCCCATGCCACCGCGCATCTCCCTGATCACCCCCAGTTACCAACAGGCCAACTACCTGGAGGAATGCCTGCGCTCGGTGCACGAGCAGGGTTACGCGGACCTGGAGCACATCGTGGTGGACGGCGGCAGCAGCGATGGATCGGCGGCCCTGTTGGAGCGCTGGTCGCCCAAGCTGGCGTGGTGGTGCAGCGAGGCCGATGGCGGCCAGAGCGCGGCCATCAACAAGGGGCTGGCGCGGGCCACCGGTCAGGTGTTCGGCTGGCTGAACAGCGACGATGCCCTGCTGCCCGGTTCCCTGCAACGCATTGCGGATGCCTTTGAGCAGGATCCCACGCTGCTGGTGTATGGCGGGCAACGGGTGGTGCAAGCAACGGACGGCAGCCGGCACAGCCCGCCACTGGATGACGCAGCGGACCGCGATGGGCTCTTCATCCGTCCCCAGGTGAACCAGCAGTCCACCTTCTTCCGGCTGGATGCCGTGCGCGCCCTGGGCGGTGTGGATGAGCGACTGCGCTACGTGATGGACCTGGAGTTCTGGTGGCAGTTGCTCTTCGCGTACGGCTGCGATCACCTGCGCTTCGAGCCCATTCCCTTGGCGCTCTTCCGCCTGCATACGGACAGCAAGACCAGCCGCGAGCAGCAGTCCTTCGTGGATGAGACCGCCGCCATCCTGCACGGCATGTGTACACGCAGCGGGCTGCATGCGCTCGCCGCGGTGCTGGCCAGCGCACACGACTTGCCCACGGAGCTCCGCGGCGTGCCGGTCACCAGCGCGCATGCGGACTTGGTACGCCGCATCACCGAGCATTTCCTGCTGCGTTGGCACCACCTCGTTTTTAATGAGCGCGTGTTCCAGGCCATGCGCCGTTTTATGGCGGAGTGCCCACCGGATGCCTCCAGCCTGGATGCTGAGCAAGAGCAGTGGTTGGCCACGCTGCGCAAGGAGTTGAACGTGCCGGGCTGGTGGGCCTTCCGCCTGCGTCGCAAATGGCAGCACCTCGTGTCATGAAGGTCACCGCGCTGCTACCCGTTTACAACAAGGCCCCCTGGTTGCAGGAGTGCCTGGACAGCATCCTGGGGCAGCGCTTCGGCGACTTCGAGCTGCTGGCCGTGGACGATGCCAGCACCGATGGCAGTGCGGAGATCCTGGCGCGCTGCAGCGATCCGCGTTTGCGTGTGTTGCGCATGCCGAAGAACAGCGGGCCGGGGCTTGCGGCACAGCACGGCATGGGTGCGGCACAGGGCGAATACATCCTGCGCGTGGATGCCGATGATGTGCTGATGCCCGAGCGTTTCGCACGGCAGGTGGCCTTCCTCGATGCACACCCGGAGGTGGGCCTGTGCGGCTCCGCTTTGGAACTCCTGCATGCTCCGGGAGAGCGGCGTTCCAACCCTGCGGACCACGCTGCGGCCATTGCCAACCTGCCCTTCGGCGTGGCGCTCTTCCAGCCCACCATGGCCATGCGGCGCAGCGTGCTGCAAGCGCACGACATCCGCTACCTGCCGCACTGGCCGCGCTTCGGCGAGGACTGGCTGTTCCAGGCCAGCGCGATCCGGCACACGCGCATCGCAAACCTGCCCGAAGCCTTGGTGCGCTACCGCGAAGGGCCGCAGAACACCGCCCACGGCCGCGACCGCAGCGCCGACCTGGAGCGTTTGTGCAAGGCCGTGTTCCCCCTGCTGGGCTTCCCCGTGCCCGATCCCGCGCAGTGCGCATTGAACGCCATGGCCGTTAACCATTTCCGCCGTGCGCCCGATCGCGCACAGTTGCTCGCCTTCAAGGCCTGGCTGGCACACTTGGTACACGTGAACAATGCACAGGGCCTGCTCGATCACGCGGCCTTCAGCGTACGCACGCAAGCGGCTTGGGATGCGCTGCTCTACCAGATGCCCCGCTTTGGTTCCGCTGCCGTGTGGGCCTACCTGCGCAGTGGCGCCCGGCTTGATGCGCCACGTGCCTATTACCTGTTCCGCAGCCTGCTCGGCGGCGGTACACGATCCGGAGCAAGCGCATGAAGGAGCTCTGGTTGTTCACCCGGCAATTCCCCTTGGGGCGCGGCGAGGCTTTTTTGGAAAGCGCGCTGCCCGAGTTGTGCAAGCACTTCAGCAAGGTGCGCGTGATCCCCATGTACGAAGGGCCCGGTGCGGTGCCGCTGCCAAAGGGTGTGGAGGAACTGCGGCTGTGGCGCGGGCAGGAAGCTTTCGCGGGGCTCGGCACCAAGGACACGATAGTGCGCCTGCCATCCCTGTTGCGCCTGTTGGTCGCGCGGGGTGCCGGTAGTTCCGGTCACCGGGGCGGTGGGCGCGAAGCCTTCAGCCATGCTCGCCAATTGCTGCGCAAAGCGGCCGATGTGGAAGCCCGCCTGCTGCCGGACTATGATCCGGCGCGCGTGGTGCTGCTCTGCGCGTGGATGGAGGATTGGGTGAACGTGCTCGCCATCCTGAAGGAGCGCCATCCGCGGTTGCGCATCAATTGCCTCGCGCACGGTTGGGACCTGTTCGAGGCGCGGCGGGGCAGCGGCGCCATACCGTTCCGCGCCATGCAGATGTGTGCCGTGGACCGCGTTTTGTGCATCTCCGAGCACGGGCTGCGGCACTTGCAGCAGCGCTATCCGGAGCACCGGTCGAAGTTGGCCGTTGCGCGCCTCGGCACGGCAGATCATGGAGCGGCCCCTTGGGCACCGGCGGAAGCGTTGCGTTTGGTGAGCTGTGCCTACCTGCGTCCACCCAAGCGCCTGCACCTGCTTGCCGAGGCCCTGCAGCACGTGCAACGCCCCGTGCATTGGACCCACTTCGGCGGTGGTCCCAATGAAGCCGCGTTGAAGGCGATATGCGCAACACTTCAGAAGCACGTGCAAGTGGAACTGAAAGGTTCCGTGCCCAATGCCGAGGTGCTCGCCTGGTACGCTGCGCAGCCGGTGGACCTGTGCGTGCTCCTGAGCGGCCATGAAGGTGTGCCGGTATCCTTGATGGAGGCCATCAGCTTCGGGGTACCCGTGCTGGTGAACGCCGTGGGCGGCATGCCCGAGCTGGTGGATGCCCGCACCGGCGAGTGCCTGCCCGCCGAGGTGGATGCCCACACACTGGCACACTGGCTGAACGGCACTGCTCCGGACGCGTTGCTCGATCCCGACTTCCGCAGCAAGGTGCGCACAGCCTGGCAGGAGCGCTACTCGGCCGAGGCCACCTACCGGGAAATGGCGGGGCAGTTGGTATAGCTCTGGTTCGTACTTCAGCCGATCTGTGATCGGCAACGATTACCTTCGGTGAGTGTCCAGGTACTACAAGCCCCATATCCAATGCCCATCGGACCACGGGATACCTACACAGGACGTTTGGCATGTTGAGGCTTGCACGAAACAGGGGGGGGAGGGATCACAGATCCCGGAGTACTGACGCTAAAGGATGAACTGGCATGAGGGAACCACGGATCGCAGATCCGCGGGAGCGGGGGAAGTCGTGTAAGAGTTGAGTTCCGAGGATCGTCACAAGCAACAGGCGGTGACGATGCAGATGTGTCTACCGACCGTAGGGTTGATGTTCAACTTCGGTAGTATTACATTCATGCGGTTAATCGGCTGTGTTTTTCTAGTCTGCGTCCTTGCGTGCTCTGGGCAAGTACCCTTGCTCAGTCCTGGCCCAAGTGATGAAGTTCGCTACACCTACTACCCGAATGGTCAAATCCATGAGGCGTACATAGTACGCCGATGCCTCATAGTCGATACACTCCTGACCGAAATCGTTGATGCCCCTTACACAATCGAAATCGTAATAGATTCTGTCATGCGAGAATTCCGCGTCGCTGAATACATAGAACTCTACCCAAACGGGAGAACAAAGGTGCGAGGTCAGTACCACTATGAATACGGTGTAGACTTCAAGACTGGTCTATGGATGCACTATGGCGACAAAGGAGACACTCTTTTCGTGGAGCGATATGACACAGGCTTACGACCTGATACTTTGAATCGATTGGACCTACGTATCCATCATTGACCCCCGCTCCCGCGGATCTGCGATCCGTGGTCTTCTCCACACCGTGGGTCACGGCAATAGCGCTGCCGCCGATCTGTGATCGGCAACGGTTACCTTCGGTGAGTGTCCAGGTACTACATGCCCCACATCCAATGTCCATCGGACCACGGGAATTGCATTGACCAACCCACATTGGACGTTTGGCATGTTGAAGCATGCACGATACAGGGGCGAGGGGATTACAGATCACGGAGTAACATCGCAAAAGGATGAACTGGCATGAGGGAACCACGGATCGCAGACCCCTATGCAACATCGGTAAAGGCTGAAGTGGAGTGAGGGAACCACGGATCACAGGACCTGTCCCGCCTAAGCGGGATCCGCGGGAGCAGACTCAGACCCACGTGATCCGCTGAGCAGTTCCAGCGGCCACTGAACAGGGCGGCTTCGTTTCTTTGCCCACCCCGTACCCGAGCCATGCTGTTCAACTCCCTGGAGTTCGCCATTTTCTTTCCGCTCGTGGTGGCGATCCACTTCCTGCTGCCGCACCGGCTCAGGTGGTTGCTGCTCCTGGTGGCCAGCTACTGGTTCTACATGGCCTGGAAGGCCGAGTACGCCGTGCTGCTCCTGCTCAGCACCGCTGTGGACTACACGGCCGCCAACGGCATCCACAAGGCCAAGGACCAGCGGGGACGCAAGCGCTGGCTGTGGATGAGCCTGGTGGTGAACCTGGGGCTCCTGGGCTTCTTCAAGTACTTCAACTTCCTCAACGACACCTTCCGCACGCTTTCCGGCTGGGGCGGCATCGACTACAGCATACCGGACATGGACCTGCTGCTGCCGATGGGCATCAGCTTCTACACCTTCCAGACCATGAGCTACACGATCGACGTGTACCGTGGTCACCTCCAGCCCGAACGGCACCTGGGGCGTTTTGCACTCTTCGTCACCTTCTTCCCCCAGTTGGTGGCGGGGCCGGTGGTGCGCGCTCCGGACCTCCTGCCGCAGTTCATCCAGCGCATGGGCTTCGACCAGCAGCGGGTGGTGGAAGGCTTGAAGCGCATGCTCTGGGGCCTGTTCAAGAAAGTGGTGATCGCCGACCGCTGCGCACCCATCGTGGACGAGATCTTCGGTGACCCCGCAGCACATGACGGGCCGCTGCTGGTGCTGGGCGTGCTGCTCTTCAGCATCCAGATCTACTGCGACTTCAGCGGCTATTCGGACATCGCCATCGGCTCGGCGCGGGTGCTGGGCTTCCGCATCATGGAGAACTTCCGGGCGCCCCAGTTGGCCGCCAGCATCGGCGAATTCTGGTCGCGCTGGCACATCAGCATGAGCGCCTGGTTCCGCGATTACATCTACATCCCCTTGGGCGGCAACCGGGTGAACACCGAACGCTGGTACTTCAACCTGGTGGTGGTGTTCTTCCTGAGCGGCATCTGGCACGGCGCAGGCTGGACCTTCGTGATCTACGGGCTGCTGCACGGCGCCTACATGGTGCTCGCCCTGATGACCAAGCGCCATTGGCGCCGCTTCAACGCGTGGAGCGGATTGGTGCGCATACCGCGCCGGCACCATGCCATGCTGGTGCTCGTCACCTTCCTGCTGGTGGCCTTCTCCCGCATCTTCTTCCGTGCGGAAAGCGTGCAGGATGCCTTCGTGATGCTCGGTTCGCTCTGGCACTTCAAGCTCGCCTGGGGTGGGCTGCCCGCGCTGTTCGCCGCGGTAAAGCCCTGGGAGATCGCCATCACACTGGTCCTCGCCTTCAGCCACCTTTTCCTGGACCACCACCTGGAGGCCTTTGTGAAGGGTGAGCGCCGCTTCGGGCACCGCGCCTACAGCTACCTGTTCCACGGTTCTTTGCTCCTGTTGCTGGTGCTCTTCGGCAACTACGGCGAGGTGGCCTTCATCTACTTCCAATTCTGAGGGCCATGCTGCTGCGGAAAGGGATCCTCTTCATGCTGCTCTTCACCGGGCTGTACGTGCTCTTCTTCGCGGTGGGCACCCGGGTACGGCTGAACGGCACCCCCATCATCTACCGCCTGGGCAACGTGTACCACTGGAAAGGGGGCGACGCCTGGCAGCGCTACCACGAGTACGACCCGCAACTGCGGCACGATGTGGTGGTACTGGGCTCTTCGCACGCCTACCGGGGCTACGATCCCGAGCTTTTCGCCCGGCAGGGCATCGACCTCTTCAACCTGGGCAGCAGTGGGCAAACGGCCATGAACACCCACTACCTGCTGGACGACCTGCTGAGCGCGGAGAACACCGGTCTGTTGATCGTGGAGGTGAGCAAGGCCTACCTGGAGAGCGATGGCTTGGAGAGCACCTGCGAGCTGGTGCAGAACATCCCCATGGAGCGTGCTGCGGTGCGCATGGCGCTCAGCCTGCGCGATCCACGGGCGGCTAACCTGCTGGCCTTGCGCTGGGCCATGCACGGGCAGGAGCCGATCTACCGCTCGGAGAACTACACCGCCAAGGGTTATTGCCGGCACACCAC
Source organism: Flavobacteriales bacterium (assembly GCA_019638115.1). Lineage (GTDB taxonomy): Bacteria > Bacteroidota > Bacteroidia > Flavobacteriales_F > PHOS-HE28 > PHOS-HE28. The sequence goes on from JAHBUK010000005.1 coordinate 158,426, forward strand.
CAACGCCCCGGCCGATCTGGAGCACCGCCATACGGGACGCTTCGACCCGCTGCCGGACCAGGTGGAGCACCTGCGCTCCATCATTGCCCTGTGCGCCGAACGTGGGATCCCGCTCGTGCTGGTTTCGCACCCCATTCCCCCCCGGTCCGATCCGGAGCGCCACCGGCTTTTTGCCGAATTCCTGCGCGGGTTGGTGGCAGGCACGGAGGCACGTTACCTGGACCTCGCTACCGCGCTTGAGCTGGACGACCAGCAACACTTCGCAGACCACAGCCACCTGAACCAGGCAGGGGTGGAGCGATTCGTACCGGCCCTGATCGATAGCCTTACCGCCCATGGACTGGCACACCCGATGGCGCCTGCACCCGGCACCGCCATTGGGCCGACCGAGTGAAGCGTGTACCCGGCAACTCCAACGCTCTGTTGCTCGTCGGATGGTTTTTCATCAGGCCGTTATCAATAGGTTATGCATTATGACCCAAGAAGTGATAGCCCTGTGGGTCCTTGTGTATGTAGCCCGATCGACCGTACTTTGACGCCGCTAATTATTGGACTTCCACCGAAGGAATGCCCATGATCGGCCGACCGTTCGTGACAATTCAACCAGCGCTATACCGCAGCCCACTGAAGACCCTGCCAGGGCATAGCCGAGGTTACCGATGATCCGCTCCCACGAAGACCTGCTGGCCTATTTGGAGGCTGACCGCATCGCCTTGCGCCGGGTGGATAGTGTGAACCGCTTTTTCGACGAGGTCTGGAATTTCCAGCGCCTGCTGCGCCGGGTGGAGTACCTGATGAACTGCCGCAAGAAGCAGAACATCTTCTGGTTGCTGGTCTACAAGTACTACTCCGTCCGCTTCCACCGGCAGAGTGTTCGCTGCGGCTTCGACATCCCGCCCAACACCTTCGGGCCGGGCCTTTCCATCGCCCACCGCGGCACCATCGTGGTGCATCCCGATGCGCGCATCGGCGCCAATTGCCGCATCCACGTGGATGTGGTGATCGGCACGCGTCCAGGCCCTGAGGACCTCGTTCCCACCCTGGGCGACAATTGCTACATCGGCCCCGGGGCCAAGCTCTTCGGCAACATCGTGATCGGTGACAACACCGCCATCGGAGCCAATTCCGTGGTGAACGCTTCCTTCCCGGATGGCTTCATGACCATTGCCGGGGCGCCCGCCCGCAAGGTGAGCGACACGCCGAGCACGGAATTCATCATTGCAACACGCAGCAAGACCTACGGATGAAACGTTTGTTGGTGGTGGTGGGCACGCGGCCGAACTTCATCAAGGTCACGCGTTTCAAGCAGGTGGCGGTGGCGCTGGGCAACTGGGAAGTACACCTCGTGCATACCGGTCAGCACTTCGACGACCGTATGAGCACCGTGTTCTTCGAGCAATTCGGTCTGGTACCCGATCATTGGCTGGGTATTCCGCAGGGATCGCCCAACAGTCAGATGGCCCATATCATGCTCGCGCTGGAACCCGTGGTGGCCAAGGTGCAGCCCCGGGCCATGGTGGTGGTGGGCGATGTGAACAGCACCCTGGCCGCCGCACTCACCGCCAACAAGATGGGCATCCCGGTGGCGCATCTGGAAAGCGGATTGCGCAGCAGCGATCGGTCCATGCCCGAAGAGATCAACCGGATCCTTACCGACCGCATCACCGACCTCTTCCTCGTTACTGAGCCCAGCGGCGAGGAGAACCTGCTTGCCGAAGGTGTGGCACCCGGTGCCATCCACTTCACCGGCAACACCATGATCGATACCCTGGTGGCCTTCGACGACCGCATCGCTGCGGACCCCATTCTGGACGAATTGGGTTTGCAGGAAGGACGGCATGTGCTGATGACCATTCACAGGCCCGCCACGGTGGACCACGCCGACCAACTGGAGAAGCTGGTGTCGCTGATCGAACTTGTGGCGAAGCACCATGCCATCGTGTTCCCGGTGCACCCGCGCACCACTGCCAACCTGGCGCGCTTCGGGCTGGCCGATCGCCTTGCGGCCATTCCGGGCCTGCACCTCACCGGGCCCATGGATTATTTCGCCTTCCAGCGGCTGGTGGCCACTTGCGCCTTTGTGCTTACCGACAGTGGCGGCATACAGGAGGAGACCACCTTCCGGCAGGTGCCCTGCCTTACGTTGCGGCCCAACACCGAGCGCCCGGTGACCATCACCGAAGGCACCAACGAACTGGTGACCTTTGACCTGAACGCCCTGCAGGAAGCCATTGACCGCATAACACAGGGCCGCTATAAGCAAGGCCGGATCCCGCACCTTTGGGACGGTCGTGCAACCGAACGTGTGTTCGCCGCCCTCGACCAGTTGCCGTGATCCTCTACCTGACCTACAACGATGCGCCTTCGGGGGTGTATTGGAGCCAGGTGACCGATGTGGTGGCCCACCTGAACACGCTGGGCGGTCCGCCGGTGCGCCTGGTGGCGCTGGTGTCGCCGCGCGGGTTCAATGCCAGCCGACAGGCCATCCGCAAGCGCCTGCCCGATGCCGTGGTGCTGCCCATGGTGCCCAAGGCCCGCAACTGGCGCCACAACGCTCGCATCCTGGCCTTGCTCTGCCGCCTGCTGAAGCCCAGCGGGATCATGGCGCGGGGCGTGTTCGCCACCTGGATGGCCCTGCGCATGCGCGAACGTGGCCTCACCAAACGCGTCTGTTTCGATGGCCGCGGTGCCTATGCCGCCGAATGGGAGGAGTACCGCTTGGTGGACGACGACAAGCTGATCGCCGAGTTCCGGCCCACGGAACAACGGGCGGTGCAGGAAGCCGACGTGCGACTGGCCGTGAGCGAGGCCCTTGTGGAGCACTGGCGTGAACGCTACGGCTACCAAGGCAACGCACATGTGGTGATCCCCTGCACCCTGGGCCGCGAGCTGCTGAAGCCGGTGGACGCCGATGTGCAGGCCATTCGCACCGAACTGGGCTGGAGCATGGACGACCTGGTGCTGGTGTACTCCGGAAGCACGGCCGGGTGGCAGAGTTTCGCCCTGCTGGAGGAGTTGCTGGCCCCGCTGCTAAGCGCCGACCCCAGCTGCCGCGTGCTGTTCCTGAGCCGCGAGGACCCGCACGCGGAGGCCTTGGCGCAACGTTTCCCCGGGCAGGTGGCGCAGCGTTGGCTGGACCACAAGGCCGTGCGCGGCGTGCTGGCCGCCTGCAACGCGGGATTGCTCGTGCGCGAGGGCACCATCACCAACCGCGTGGCATCGCCAACCAAGTTCGCTGAATACCTCAGCGCCGGATTGCCTGTGCTGATCTCCGAAGGTCTGGGCGACTTCAGCAGCCTGGTGGAGGAGGAGGACTTGGGATGGGTTTTCCGGCCCGGAAAGGAGGTGCCCGAGCCGCAGCGTCTGGCACCTTATGACCGCGAACGCCTGGTGCATTTCGCCGAACGGCATTTCACCAAGGAGGCGTTCGCGGATGCGTATCGGGCCTTGCTGAAGGTGCTGGCGGGTTGAGCGGCGGCCTGTGATGTTTGCGGTGTGATGGAATGCGGATGTCGCCCCTGTGGGGCTACCCACATGTCGTCCCTCCGGGGCTACCCACATGTCGCCCCTCCGGGGCTACCGACATGTCGCCCCTTCGGGGCTGGGTGCCATGCTGAATGAATAGCCGTTCCTCTGTGCCGCCGTACTTTCGCGGCGCTCCATGGAACAACAGCAACGCGTGCTCATTACCGGTGGTGCGGGCTTCATCGGCTCCACACTGGGTGCTCATCTTTCTTCCAAAGGCCATCAGGTCTTCGTGCTCGACGACCTCTCCTTCGGCCGCCGTGCACTGGCGCAGGTGCCCGATGAGCGCTTTTTCCAAGCGGACATCCGGGACCGTGCGGCCACGGCAAGGGTGCTCGCCGAGGTGCGTCCGCAGCGTGTGCTGCACCTGGCTGCCGTGCATTTCATCCCGTACTGCAACGAGCATCCTGCGGAAGCGGCTGACATCAACATCAACGGCACCATCAGCGTGCTCGATGCCTGTGCGGCCACGCCTTCGGTGGAGCAGGTCTTCGTGGCCAGCACCGCCGCCGTGTACCCCATAGCCGATGGCGCCATGGCCGAGGATCACGCTACGGGCCCCATGGACATCTACGGCACCACCAAACTGGCCACCGAGAAATTGGCCAGCGAGTTCCACCTCCGCACGGGGATCCCCACCACGGTGGGCCGCTTCTTCAATGCCTTCGGTCCCAACGAGACCAACCCGCACCTGATCCCCGAGATCCAGAAGCAGGTGCGTGGCGGTGCGCGCAGCCTGAAGCTCGGCAACCTGGACCCCAAGCGCGATTTCATCCACACCGAGGACATGTCGCGCGCCATGGAAGCCCTGCTGGATGCCCGGCTCGGCGGCTACGAGGTCTTCAACATCGGGCGCGGTATCGAGTACAGCGTGCGCGAGATCGTGGAGTCCTTCGCCCGGATGTTGGGGGAGGAGCTCACCATTCAGGTGGACCCGGCACGTGTGCGCAAGGTGGAGCGCATGCACCTATTGGCCGACGTCTCCAAACTGAAGCGCGTGACCGGCTGGGAGCCGCAGTGGAGCATCGATCAAGGCGTGGCCACCCTGCTGAAGGAGGAGTTGGGAATGTGAAAATGTGGGAATGCGGGAATGTGGAAATGTGAGGATGTGGGAATGTGAAAATGTGGGAATGCGGGAATGTGAAAATGTGAGAATGTGGAAATGTGAGAATGTGCTGCGTTGCATGCAATGTCGGTGTACACATCTCCACATTTCCTCATTTCCACATCTTTTGATCTGATCTCCGAATCTTCACATCTGTCATTCCGAGCAAAGCGAAGGAACACATCAATTAATCTTCACATCTATTAATCTCCACATCTCCTAATCTTCAAATCTCCACATCTATTAATCTCCACATCTCCTAATCTTCAAATCTCCACATCTATTAATCTCCACATCTCCTAATCTTCAAATCTCCACATCTTCAAATCTCCACATTACTCTTATGCATGTAGTCCTCTGCACCGATGGGGTTTTCCCCCAGGCCCTGGGCGGCATGCAGCGCCACTCGCGACTGCTGGCAGAGCACTTGGCGCGCCGTGGTGATGTGCGGCTCACGGTGATCCACCCGCATGCGGCGCCCATCTTCGATCCAGCCTTGGGCATCCAGGAAGTGCAGGTGCCGGCCATCGATACTTCCCGCTTCTACCTGCGCGAGTTGTGGCGTTACAGCGGGCACGTTGCCGAGGCCCTGGATGGATTGAAGCCCGATGTGATCATGGCGCAGGGCTTCTCGGTGTGGAAAGGCATCGGGCGTTTCAGCGATCGGCTCATCGTTCATCCCCACGGCTTGGAGATGTTCCAGGCGCTCACCGCGAAGGAGCGGGCGATCGGCTTGCCTTTCCGGCTGGTATTGCGCCACCTCGTGCGTAGCAGTGCGGTCACCATCTCGCTGGGTGGCAAGCTCACCGGCATCCTGCAAGGCTTGGCCAAGGGCTCGAAAGCGCGTGTGCACGTGCTGCCCAACGCCGTTGATGTTCCCGACCAAGCGCAGGTGAAGCACCGTTCCGAGGGGCCAGCGGAGTTGCTCTTCGTGGGCCGCTTCGCCTTCAACAAAGGCATCGATGTGCTGATGGACGTGGCGCGGCGCTTGGTCGCCGAAGGACGCGGGGACCTGCTGCGCTTCCAGTTGGCGGGTGATGGTCCCTTGCTCGCCTCCATGCGTGCCGCAGGCCTGCCACCCAATGTGGAACTGCTCGGCCGCGTGGACGATGACGAGCTCTTTGCGCGCTACAGCACCTGCACCGCGCTGGTGCTGCCCACGCGTTTTGAAGGCATGCCCACCGCGGTACTGGAGGCCATGGCCCGTTCACGCCCCATCATCGTGAGCGATGTGGGCGCGAGTGCGGAACTGGTGGATGCACACAACGGATGGCTGTTGCCGCCCGGTGATGCGGACGCCCTGTACCGCGCGGTGCTGGATCTGGCGGCGAGCGCGCCGGAGGAATTGGAACGCAAAGGGCAGGCATCCTACGCCAAGGTGCAGGAACGATTCGCCTGGCCCGCTGTCACCCAGGGCTTCATGGATCTTTTCCGGCAGGTGGCCGGATCCCGGTGATGTCGCCCGCTCCTGGGCACCCGGCTTCGGCTATCTTTGGCGGCCCTTGCAGCGCGCGGTACCGGCGATGCGCACAAGGTTGAAGTTGCTCCATGATCACGTCCAGTCCATCCACCACTCCGGGCCATGCCTTGGTCACGGGCGGTGCCGGTTTCATCGGCAGCCACTTGGTTGACCGTTTGTTGGCCGAGGGTTGGCAGGTAACGGTGATCGATGATCTGGATCCCTTCTATGCCCGTTCGGTGAAAGAGCGCAACTGCGCCGGGCACTTCGCCTACGCCGGCCACCGCATGCTGGAGGGCAGCATCCTGGACGATGCCTTGCTGGAGCGGGCCTTCAACAGCGATCGGCCCATCACCGTGGTGGTTCACCTGGCAGCGAAGGCGGGCGTGCGGCCCAGCATCGAGAACGCCATGGCCTACCACCAAGTGAACGTGACCGGCACCCTGAAGCTGCTGGAACGGGCGCGCATGGCCAAGGTGCCGCATTTCGTTCTTGCCAGCAGCAGCAGCGTGTATGGCGTGGATCCCAACGTGCCCTGGCGCGAGGCGGGTGCCCTGCTGGCCCCGATCAGTCCCTACGCCGCCACCAAGTTGGCCGCCGAGCAATTCGCGCAGGTGCATGCCCGCCTGCACGGTATGCAGGTCACTGCGCTGCGTTTCTTCACGGTGCACGGTCCTCGCCAGCGGCCCGACCTGGCCATCCACAAGTTCTTCAAGAGCATCCTCAACGGCAGCCCCATCACCCAATACGGCGATGGCAGCACCCGGCGCGATTACACCTTCGTGGGCGATATCGTGAACGGCGTGGTGGCCGCCATGGCGCGCAGCAAGGGCGAACGCTACGAGGTGTACAACCTGGGCAACAGCGAGACCATCACCTTGGCGCGGCTCATCGCCAGCATCGAGGAGGTCACCGGTCGCAAGGCCATCATAGACCGCCAGCCGGAGCAGCCCGGTGATGTGCCTCAGACCTTCGCCGATGTCTCCAAGGCCCAGCGTGATCTCGGCTATTCGCCCTCCACGCCCTTGCGCGCCGGGTTGGAGGCATTCCACGCGTGGTACATGCAGGAGCATGCCGCCAAGCAGGTGGGTTGAGCCTTGCTCTGCGGAACCTTCACCATCTTCGCCACGGCATGAGGACCGTGGGCATCTCCAACCGCACGCGCTACTGGCAGCAGTACGTGTTCAGCCAGCCCCCCGAGGGCTACCGCTACCAGCGCATGCTGGACATCCCGTGGCACACGCTGAAGGTGAAGCAGCAGTTCCTTGCCCACACCAAGCTCTTCTTTCCCGGCAGGCACGCGGACCTCTACCACACCTACAACAGCGTGGTGGCCAACCCTGCTCCCTGGGTGATCGAGGTGGAGAGCAAGTTGCCGCGCTACGATCCCTGGGATGAGCGCAACGCTCTTTACCGCTGGGGCCTGCGCCGGTTGGCCTCTTCGGATTGCAAGGCCTTGATCTTCACCAGCCGAAATACGCTGGAAATGAACCGGCAGCGGCTCATCGATCGCGGGATCGACCCCAGCAAGATGCACGTGATCTACCGCGCGGTTGAGCAATACAGCCCGATCCGTCCGGCAGGGGCACCCTTCACCGTGCTGTTCGCGGGCAACGCCTTCTACCGCAAGGGTGGGGTGGAGTTGCTGAAGGCTTTCCTGCGCTTGGGCCGGAGTGATGCGCGCCTGGAGATCGTGAGCACCTTGGAAGTGGACTGGGGCGTGAAGCCCGATGCGGAGACCATCGCCTGGGCCGAGCGCACCATCGCGGACGATCCGCGCATCAGCCTGCAACGTGGCCTGCCGCACCGTGCCCTGATCGAACGGATGCGCCATGCCGACGTGTTCGTCACCACCACTTTCGCCGACCCCTTCAACAACACCGTGCTGGAGGCCATGGCCACCGGCTGTCCCATCATCTCCTCGCGCACCAGCAGCATCCCGGAGATCGTGCAGGAAGGCCGCAACGGCTACCTGGTGGATGTGGACCGCAGCAGTGACGAGATCGCTGAGACCATCGCCGAACATCTTCAGCGCTTCTTTGTTGATCAGGCCCTGCGCAGCGGGTTTTCAGCAGCTTCGCTGGAAGTGGTGCGCGAGCGTTTCGACATCGCCGTGCGCAATGCGCAATTGAAGGCGTTGTACGATAAGGCGCTGGCCTGAACGCTCAGCGGGCAAAGCAGCAGCGGTAGGTGCGGTTGTTCGTGGTGCCGTTCACACGCTGCACGTTCTCGCAATCGCTGCCACCGGCCGTGCGGACGAAGAAGTTGGAGTCGGCCGTGGAGTTGGTCCACTCCCAGTTGCCGATCATGCCCACCATGCCCAGCGCATCGCGTTCCGCGCAGGCCGCATGGAACTCGCCCCAGGAGCACATGCGCTTGCCGGCCTGCGCGCAGGCCAACGATGCATTGAGGAAATTCTGCGCAGGGCTTTCGTTGCGGTCGATGCAGTAGCTGCCGAAGGCCTCCACCATTTCCGCCGGACAGGCTTGAAGGTTACGCACCGGGCCGTTCATCACTTGGAAGGTGCTGCCATCGAAGACCACTGACAGCAACGTGCCGGGAGCGGTAAGCGTGCTGTCCAGAGGGGCGTTGCCGCCGAGCGTGATGGGGTAGGGGCCTTGGCCGTTCACGAGCAGGGTGTTGTTGGCCGTGGCGTTGGCGGGCACCCGCAGCATCAGTTGGGTGCCGGGCACGGGGGCACCATCCAAGCCGCTGATCTCCGCCTCCCAAATAGCGCCCGGTGCCGGTTCCACGAAGCGATGCGAACCGGTCTGTGCCACTCCTGCGGAAAGCGCATCGGCCGCTTCCAACGAAGCGGGCAAGCCCAGCACTTGGCGATCCGTAGGCGATGCGCCCACCAGTTCGATGGAGCGGTCCACCTCCACCTGTGCCACGGCCGTGAGGCTGGCAAGACACAGGAGTATGAGCAGGCTGCGCTTCATCGTGGTTGGAAGCAACAGCGCGCGCTGAAACTGTTCAAGGGCGAAGCGGAACGTTGGGCGGCACAATCACCGAGCCCGGCCTGGTCCGCCGTCTGCGTGTGGTTGGAAGTATCGTCGATCCACTCCCAGTTGTCGAAGAGGTCGGCCAGTTGGTCCTGCAACAGCGTGCAGGCTGCGTAGTACTCGTCCCAACGGCAAAGCCGGCCGCCTTGCGCATTGCAATACGATGCCGCTTGCTGGAAACTGAGCCCGGCGCGTTCGTTCACATCCACACAAAGGCGCTCGTGCACCTGCAGCGTACCACTTGGGCAGCCCCGCAGCTCGGGTGCCAGCAGGGTCCATGTGCCATCGGCATGGAGCACTTCGCAGATGTTGCCGCTGCGCACCTGGCCGCGTATTGGTGCAAGCCCATCGGGACGCAACAAGGGAAGCGCCTGTGTGCCTGCACGGATATGGAGTGGGCCATGCAGGTCGGTCGGTGCAGCGAAACGCAGCAGCAGTCCGTTGTTCAGGTTGCTGATCACCGGTTCGAGCTGAAGGTCCAAGGTGTCGGCCTCCACGGTGGCGCTGCACCAATGGGCTGCTCCGCGCACAGCAAAGCCCACGGTGATCGCTGAGCTGCCTTGGGTCGGATCGGCCAGTCCATCCACCCCGCGCCGATCGTCCGCACCGGTGAATTGGATGGGTACGTCCACCTGCACCTGTGCCATGGCAGGCAAGGCAAGCAGCGCGAATGCTATGTGCAGCAGCTGCTTCATCGGTCCTTGCAGCAGCGCACCCGGTAGTTGTCGGAGGCCGCGGTGCCATAGCCCCCGAAGTTGCATCCTGCGCCCGGTGGCACGTTGGTACCGTCCTGCCCGTGGCCCACGGTCTTGGCGGTCTCCGTGAGGTTGGCGGCATGGTCCACCCATTCGGCACTGGGCACGGTGGTGAAGAAGGCCGCATCGGCTCTGCAAGCCGCCACCCATTCGCCGAAAGAGCAGAGCCGGGCCTGTTGTTGCCTGCAATACAGGTTGGCCTCGAAGAAATTCCGAGGAGCTGCGGAACTGTCCGCTATGCAAACACTGCTGCCCACCGCCGAATAGCCTTCCGGACAAGCCGTGCCCACCGTGCCCAACACCACGAAGGCATTGCCATCGAACACCAGGCGGGAGGGGACACCTACCGGGAGTTCGCCAGCCATTACAGGCGCTCCGTTGCGGGCATGCAAGGGCTGCGGGCTGAGGCCGTTGAGCGTGATGGAAGCACCCGCCTCATGGGCTTCGGTCGGTATCACCGTGATGGTCATGCCGCTTTGGTAAGCTGTGGGCGCCGGCACAAGCAACGCACTGAGCACTTGTGATCCCGATGTGCTGGACGTGCTGGTGTATTGCGTGCGTTCCGCGTCAAGGCTCACTCCGGCATCCGTGGCATCCGGCATTGCCAAGCCGCTCACCTGCCGTTGTTCAGGCAGGGTGCCGCTCAGTTCCAGCTTCACGGGCACGGTCCATTGGCCATGGAGTCGCACCCCGCTGGCAAGGACCAGCAGCAAAGCCGTTAGCGCTCCGATCGGGCCGTGCATCCGGAAGTGTGCGTTGCGGCTCATGTTCCGATCCGGTAGGTGCACATTCGCTACCGCGATGCGCAGCAGTGGTAACGACGCAGGGGATTCCCTTCATTGGTGGAAGCGGTGGAGGCCGAGGTGCAGTTCTGGGAACCCACCATGCGCACCACCCGGTTGGAGCCAGCGGAGGATCGGGTCCATTCCCAGTTGCCCACCAGATCGGGGATATCCAGTTCCACGCGGTTCTCACAAGCCACCACGTATTCCGCCCATGAGCAGAGCCGCAAACCACTCTGGGCACAGATCAGGATCGCATCGAAGAAGGTGGTGCTGGGGGTATTCTCCTGCGGCTGTATGCAGAAGTGCTCGTTTACCGCAACCGTTCCTGTAGGACAGGGTTTCCGGACGTGCGCAAAGCCGTTCATCACTTGGAAACCTTCGCCATCGTGGACCAGCGAGAGCATGCTTCCTTCGGGCACCTGTTCACCTTCCAGTTGGGTGGCGCCAACCCACGTCAGATCGTATGGGCCTTGGCCGTTCACAAGCACGGAAACGGGACCGGGTGTTGAAGCCGGTGTGCGCACCTGGATGTGCATGCCCGCCTCGGGGGGCGCTTCAAGTGCGGCCAGTTCTACCGCCCAAACCGGTCCAGCTACCGGGTTTGCCGTGCGGAACGCTCCGGCCTGCTCGGTCCCTGCGCTAAGGAGGTCGCCAGGCGTTTGGCTGTCGGGCAAGCCCAGCACCTGGCGTGTGCTGTCCGTAATGCCGTTCAGGATGACCGCACGATCGACGGCCACTTGTGCCTGCACCAAGGCCGTGCCTGCACAAAGGAGGAGCGCGTATGTGATGCGGATGTTCATCGGGGGCGGAAGCAGCAACGGGTATCGCCCGTGGCGGTTTGAAGGATGGTGGCCGACTGGTGTCCGAAACAATCGTTCAGGGCCACATAGTCGGCCGTGTGATCGTGGTTGGCTCCGTCGTCGATCCATTCCCAGTTGTTGAACATGCCTTGCAGTTGGTCCTGAAAGAGTGCGCAGGCCAGGTAGTACTCGTCCCACGTGCAGAGCTTTCCTCCAAGTGCCATGCAGCGGTCCCCTGCTTGGTAAAAGCGCAGACCCGGGGTATCCTGGATCTCGATGCACAAACCTTCCTGCACGGACAGGGTGCCGGGTGGGCAACCCCGTTCCGCAGCGCTAAGCAGTATCCACCGGTCGCTGGCAAGCAGCACTTCGCAAACGCGACCTTCCAAGATCTGGCCATGGGTGGGAGGTAGTCCATCCGGACGCAGCAAGGGGAGTTGCGCACCAGTTCCAGCCTGGAGCAGGAGCGCCCCATGCGCAGTGGCGGGAGCGGTGAACCGGAAGAGCAGGCCATCGCGGTAGCTCTCCAGCGCTGGCTGCGGGCTAAGGGTGATGAGCGCGTCGGTTTGTGATGCCGTGGCCCAATGTGCTGCGCCCAGCAAGGCACCGTCCACCCGCATGGCAGCATCGGCGGAAAGGGGTGCCGCGTGGCCTTCCACACCACGCTCCACAGCCGCACCGGTGAATTGCAGCGGACGGTCAATGCTCACCTGTGCCTGGGTTGCCAGCGCGAGCACTGCAAGGAAGGGGGCAAGGCTGCCGTTCATCGGCTGAAGCAACAACGGTAAGAAAGGATGGTCTCTGGAACGCGCGACCGCCCATACTCACAAGCGGTCCCTTCCACTTGTTGGTTCCCATTCCAACCAGCGCCGACCACTTTGGCATCGCGTGCGTTGTTCGCAGCGTTGTCCACCCATTCCATCGTGCTTACGGTGGGCAGGAAGGCGGGCATCATGCGGCAGGCGGAAGCCCACTCGCTCATGGTGCAAAGCCTGCCACCGGCTGCGGCGCAGGCATTGCTGGCAGCGAAGAAATCAGCCGGTTCAGCAGCGGGTTCTGGTGCGATGCAGTAAGCGCGGGTAACCGGGACCATGCCGGGCGGGCAATTGAGGTAGGCACTGTTCAGGAGCAGGAAGCGTTCGCCGTCGTACACCATGCGCGCAGGCATTCCGGCTTGCAGGTCGGCACTGTCCAGGGGAAGCGATCCCCACTTCACCAAGGGGCGAGCACCCAGTCCGTTCAGTTCCAACGTGGCGCCTGCGCTGTTGGCCTCCGCGGGTACCACGGTAACTGCCATTCCGGTGGTGTAGGCCAGGGGAGCCGGCGAAAGCTCCGCTGTCAGGGCCTGTGTGCCGCTGGCTGTGGCGAAGGACATGCTGGTGGCACGCAACGCATCCACGCTCACAGCCGCATCCAAAGCGATCGGATCAGCAAGGCCGCTGATCTGGCGGTCCGCCTCGTTGTCGCCCACCAATTGGATGCGCACCGGCACTTCCAACTGCGCGTGCAGAAGCCCGGCGGAATACATGAAGGCAGGAAGGAACAGGCTACGCATCATGCCTTGATCAACTTGATGACGTGAAGCCCGTTGATGCGCAGGAACAGCGCTCCGGCCGGCAGGCCTTGGAGATCCAGCCGGTGCTGTGAACCCGGAGCCGTACGTGGGCTGGCATCCAAGAGCACACGTCCCGCCGCATCCAATACTTCGAGCGTGGCGATGCGCTCTTCCGCCAGTGCGGCAATGGTGATCGCCTCGTCCACCACGGTGGGCCAAGCGCGGAAGGGCGGTATCAAGCGGTCGTCAACACGGGTCTCGGCATCGGCATCGAAGGCGGTGTACAAGGCCCAGGGGCTCTGGTCGATCGCGCCAACCTCGTAAGCTGCTGCGTTGGGGAAGCTCGGTAGGGGCACCCACGGTGCCGTTCCGGAACTGGCCGTGTGCAACACCAAGTTGGAGCCTTCCAGTCCGTTCAATTCGGAAGGGTCATAGCCGAAGGTGAGCTGCAGCTCAAGGCCCGGTTGCGGAGGGGCATCCACCGCGAACCAGCGGGCCACGCTCTGGTCGCCGGAAGGCAGCACGATCGGCTGGTGTCCACGCACCACTTCCACCGGACCGATGCCCGAGCCCGCGCTGAGCGTAAGCCCCAGGCCACCCGGCTCAACGGCCGTGAATGCCGCGGGCAGCTCGGTGTTGCTGCGTTCGATGCCCGTGCCGGTGATGGGCGCACCCAAAGTCTCGTTCAAGGTGGCTTCCATGCCCAGGTCGATCTCGCCATTGTTCACCACTGTGGCTCCGGGGGCGATGGTCCAGAGCAGCGCGCCGTTCAGGTTGATGCGTGTGCCTTCGGCGATGGTGAGGTTGCCGCCTTGCAGGGTCATCTGCTGCGCCACAGCGAAGTGGTGCCCGATGAAGGCGCAGGCCAGCAGCATAAGCTTCCGTTCCATGGTCAGCGAAGTTAGCGCGGTAGCACGGACCGGGAGCCAACTTGATCGATCGTTTAGCTTTGGATCCAAAGTTTCCGGCAGGCATGGACATCAAGGGGGCGGCAATGGATCACATGGGGCATTTCGCTCCGCACGACATCGGCAACGGCTTGTTCGCGTTGTTCATCGCCGCCATGCTCGGGCTGGCCATCGGCAGCATCGGCTGGCGCGGGGCGCGTGCCTTGTCCTTGGAATTGGCCGCCTGGGGCATGTTGGCCGCCCTGGCCATGTTCCTGGTGCGCGGCCAGTTGGCCGTTGCGGTGGCCCTGCTGGCGGTGGTGCTGGTGGTGCGTTCAACGCGGGCCCGCTCGGCGGAAGACCTTCCCCTGATCGCCGCGCTGCTCCTGGGTGCCGGTTGCGGCAGTGGTGCCAGCCTCATCATGTTGCCCATGGCCCTGCCCGTGCTGCTCGTGCTGCGCATGGCCCGCCCCAGTGCAGCTTCCTGATCCGCGGGCATGGGGCAGGCAGTTTCCGCTTCGTGGTCCTGGGCCGTGCTCCTTAGCGGGGCGCTGCTGAGCGCTGGCATGGCGGCTGCCCTTCGCCCTGTCCAACGCCCGCTGGTGGAACGTCCTGCCATGGCCGCACCTATTACGGAACAAGGTGCGCGTGGTCATTCCGTCGGTGATCGCATCACCCTGCGTTCCACCGGTGGTGGCCAACTCTTGCTCGCCTTCAGCGCGGAAGGAGCATTGATGCCGATGGCTGGCGATCGCGTGGAGCTGCCGGTCGAGCCGGATGCGCGTCGTGCCGCTCGCATGCTTTCCCACCCGAGCGCCATGCAGTGGCGCCACCCCGCGCCGGGGCTGCCTGCGGCCATGGTGCTGCGCGCTGCCGAAACGGATGGTGGCCGCATGCGTGGGCCGGAGCGCCTCTTCACCTTTCCCGTGGTGGACCATGGCCGCCTTCCGGTGGTCTCGCTCATGCTGCCGGAAGCGGATCTCTTCGATGCGGAACGTGGGCTTTACGTGGTGGGACAAGCTGCGATGGACCCACCCGCCGAGGTGATGAAGCGCTACCTGGAGGACCTGCGCTGGTGGAAGTACCCCGGCAACTACCACTACCGGGGCAAAGCCTGGGAGCGCAAGGGCCTGGTGCAGGTGATCGAAGCCGATGACCGCGAACTGCTGAACACGGCCGTACGGGTGCGCATCAACGGGCAGATGACGCGGGGTTTCCCCCAGAAAGCCCTGCGGCTGCTCTTCGATGATCCGCTCAACGTGCCACTGTTCCCGGATGGGGAAGGGATAGGTGCAAAAGCCTTGGTGCTGCGCGCCGCCGGCAACGACCAGGTGAAGGCCATGATGCGCGATGCCGTGCTGCAGGACCTCTGCGCCGGCCTGCCTTTCGATGTTTCGCGCTCCAACACCTGTGTGGTCTACATCAACGGCGCCTACTGG
This sequence comes from Flavobacteriales bacterium, assembly GCA_019638115.1. Lineage (GTDB taxonomy): Bacteria > Bacteroidota > Bacteroidia > Flavobacteriales_F > PHOS-HE28 > PHOS-HE28. The sequence continues at coordinate 173,741 of JAHBUK010000005.1, forward strand.
GGCGTGCACCACCTGCGGCAGCGGCTGGATGAGAAGGAACTGGCGCGGCGCTACGCCATTCCGGCCAAGCAGGTGGCCATGCTGGAGATCAGGATGCGCAAGTACGAAGGCGACCGTGAGCAGGCCCGGCTCTTTGAGCAGCTGGTGGCCCGCGTGGGCCGCTGGGATGGTCGCGACGCTGCCACACTCGACAGCATCCGGCAGGAATTGGATGTGGAAGGCTTCCTCACTTACATGGCAGCCATGATCACTTTGGGCAACCGCGACTGGCCGGGGGACAACGTGAAGTTCTGGCGCTACACCGGCAAACCCGGCGAAGGCAAACCGCTGGATGGGCGCTGGTATTTCACCATGGGTGATGTGGACTTGGGATTCGGGGCCAATCACGGTGTGGCATCCGGCATCTTCGATCCCTTCAAGCGGAAGGATTCGCCTTTGGTGGTGCTTTTTGAAGGACTCATGCGTTCGCCTGAACTGGATGCCCTGTTCCGCAGGCAGGTGGAGCTACTGGTGGCCGGGCCACTGGCGCCCGAGCGTATGGTGCAGCACATCGAAGCGCGCATCGCCCTGATGAGCCCCGAGATGGCGCGCCACACCGCACGCTGGCGCAAGCCCACCGACTTCGCATCGTGGCAGGCACACGCCAAGGCCATGCGCCGCTATGCCGAACAGCGCCCGGCCGAGGTGCTGCGTCAACTGAAGGAACACCCCAAGCCATGAACACCTCGGCGCCATGCTGAACTTCATTCGCGAGGAGCTGCAGTTCATCCTGCTGGTGCTGCTGTGGGTGCTGGTGGCCATCTACCTGGGCCCGGTGGCCTACGCCTTCCTGCCGCTCACCGTCTTCGCCATGAAGTCGCGCGAGCAATGGTCCGAGATGATCTTCGGCATGCTCATCGTGCTGGTGCTCTCCGACGTGAACAAGGCCGTGCTCGGCATGCGCGTGTTCAAGGATGTGAAGAACTTCTACGTGGTGGCCCTGGCGCTTTTCCTCTTCCTGGAACGCCGTCGTTTCGTGCCACTGGCCGGGGTGTTCCCCCTGTTCCTGCCCTTCTTCGTGTATAGCGTGTATCCGCTGGTGTACTCCGGTGCACTCGGTACCGGCATCCAGAAGACCCTTTCCTATGCGCTGATGTTCCTCATCGTGCCCAACTATGTGCTCTACAACTACCGCAGGCAGGGCTGGGATTTCTTCCGCAACCTCATGTTCTTCATCACGGCCATCCTGGTCATGGGCTTCCTGATGAAGTACATCTACCCGGCCATGACCCAAGTAGGCGGCCGCTTCAACGGGCTGTTCGGGAACCCCAACGGCTTGGGCATTTTCTGCTACCTCAGCATGATGCTCTTCGGCGTGCTAACGGCCATCAAGAAGGACCTCTTCGATCGTCGCGAGCAGATCTTCATCGTGGTGGTGATCTTCTACTTCCTCATCCTCTCCGGATCCCGTGCATCGCTAACGGCCACCCTGATCTTCATCCTCTTCAACCGCTTCTTCCGCTACTCCCCCTTCCTGGGTTTCGTCATCCTCATCCTGCTGATCGGTGCGCTTGAAGTGATCGGGCGCAACCTGGAACCGATCATCCTGGCGCTGGGGCTGGAGGAATACCTGCGCTTGCGCACCCTGGAGGATGGCAGTGGCCGCTACTTCGCGTGGAACTTCGCCTGGGAGAAGATCCAGGACTATTTCATCTTCGGCGGTGGATTCGCCAACGACGAAACGGTGATGCGCCGCAACTACGCCTACCTGGAGAAGATGGGCCACCAGGGTGGCGTGCACAACTCCTACCTGTCCATGTGGTTCAATGTGGGCATCATCGGGCTGTTCATCTATTTCCGCAGTTTCATCCTGTTGTTCATCAAGGCCAGTAAACTGCAGCCGGTGAGCCTTGCGGCGCTCTTCTCCGTGTTGTTCTCCATCATGTACGAATCCTGGCTGGTGGGTTCCCTCAACCCCTATACCATCATGCTTCTCATCGTCATGACGGTCACTTCCGAGGAAGAGATCGCGCGGTGGGAGGACCAGGAGGAGGAAGCGCCGGAGGAGGAGGCCCCGGACGGTCCGGAGGAGGCACCCACCTTCCGGCCGGTGTCCGCGTTCTAAGGATCGGTCCCAGCGGACAACAAGGCCCCGTTCCCGGCCTCCGGGTTTACTTTGCGCGGCATTCCCGAAGCATGATCAAGCGCAAACGGCTCTTTACGGTACTCGCATTCTCGGTGGTCCTGCTGGCGGTGGCCGCCTGGTTCGCGGATGCCCGGCTGAAGAAATTGCGGCACCCCGGCCTCGGGGCTTTCATCCAGCAACTGTTCACCAACTACCCCTCCTCGTTCAAGGTGGAGCCGCTGGTGCTGTCCATCAAGGTCGATGAGGCCGACCTGGAGCGTTTGCAGCAGGTGGTGGACGATGCCCGCGAGCGCGGTGTGATCATGCCCGAAGGCCGCGACTACGTGCCCGCCGAGATCACCGGTCGCGAGGGCAGCTTCAAGGCCAAGGTCCGCATCAAGGGCAAGATGACCGACCACGTGAAGGGCGACAAGTGGTCGTTCCGGGTGGTGGCCAAGAAGGATGGCGGCTTCCTCGGCATGAAGCGCTTTTCCCTGCAGCACCCCGGCACCCGCAACTACATCAACGAGTGGATCTTCCACCAGCTCAGCAAGGGAGAGGGCTTCGTGGCCCTGCGATACGGCTTCCTGCGTGTGGAGTTCAACGGTGAGGACCTGGGCATATACGCCTTCGAGGAGCACTTCGGTCCGGAGCTGTTGGAGCACAACGGCCGCCTGAAGGGACCGCTCTTCCGCTTCGATCCCTCCCTGTTCTGGGAGCATCGCCTCAACAGCATGCAGAAGCTCCGTTTCGAGGAGGCCTTCGCGAGCTACCAGGCCGCCTCGCTGGATGCCTTCGGCTCCGGGGATCTGCTGAAGGACACCGTGGCCATGCGCCAGTTCGAGGAGGCCAGCGGGCTCATGGAAGCCTTCCGCCGTGGCAAGCTGTCCGCATCCCAGGTCTTCGATGCCGACCTGGTGGCCCGCCGGCACGCCTTGCTCGATGTGCTCGGTGGCCATCACAGCATGGACTTCAGCGATGTGAAGTTCTACTACGATCCGCTCAAGGGCCGCATTGAACCGGTGGCCTACGAGAGCTTCAGCGTGTTCCCCATCAGGAGCCTGGCCGGCAGCGGTCGCTACACGGGCACCTTCAGTCCGTCCATGGACCTGCACGATGCCTATTTCAACGATCCGGTCATCTTCCGTGCCTATGTCCATCACCTGGAACGCATGGCGCGGCCTTCCTACCTGGACAGTGCCTTCAAGGCCATGCAGCCTGCGTTGGACAGCGTTTCCGCCATCGTGTACCAGGAGTTCCCGTGGAAGGAGCCCGATCGGCCCTTGATGGAGCGCAACCAGCGGCTCATCCGCAAGATCCTCGATGTGCCCAAGGGCTTCCATGCCTACTTGCAAAGCGTGCAGCGCGATACCGTGGAACTGGTGGTGGTGCCGATCGAATCCCTGCCCATGGAGGTGCATGGCTTGGTGATCGATGACCGGACCCTGCTGCGCCCCGCTGCCGAGACCATCATACCCGTGCGGGCGGCAGGCATGCCGGGCCAGCCGCAGCGCATCCGTTTCGCGCTCACCGACACTGCGCAGGCACCCGACCCGGCCTCCCTGAAAGTGCGCTACAGCGTGCTCGGCGCTTCGGCGATGAAGGACCTGGAGGTGTTCCCACAGCGCTGGAACGAAGGCGTGCCCGAGGTGGTGGCCGCACGCGCATCCGCCATCGACCCGCGCTCCTTGCCCTTCCTGGTGTTCGATGAGGAGGCGCGCAGCATCACCTTCAAACCCGGCGAGTGGACCCTGGCCACCGACCTGCACCTGCCCGCCGGCTACACCGTGCATGCACGCAGCCCCCTGCGCCTGGACCTGGTGAAGGGCGCCCGTATCAGCAGTGCTTCACCGCTGGTGTTCCTTGGGCAGGAGGAGATGCCCGTGGTGCTGCGGAGCTCCGATGCGAGCGGGGCCACCCTGCTGGTGGAAAGCGCGCAGCCCAGCCGCTGGGAACATGTGCGGGTGGAACCCTTCGGCAAGGCGGATGGTCCCATGCTCGCCTTCCACGGCGGGGGGCTGGAGCTGAACGCCAGCCGCCTGGGTGGGGATGCCGAACGCGATCTGCTGTTGGTGGTGGGCGGCGTGCTCAACATCAAGCAAAGCGAACTGGTGGGCGGCCGCGACCAATTGGTGATGCTGGGCTGCAAGGCCAGGCTTACGGGCCTCAGCGCGCTGGGTGCCGGCGACGAAGCGCTGGTGATGCGCAGCTCCGTGGCCACCCTGGTCCGTTGCGCGATCGAAGGTGCGGGCGGTGGAGGCATCAAGCTGAACGCGGTCTCGCAACTGGATGCCAAGGACCTCCGTGTGGAAGTGAAAGGCAAGGGCATCGAACTGTCCGAAGGCTCCGAGGTGCTGCTTCAGCTGGCGAGCATCTCCTGCGGCGGCATCGCCATCGATGTGCGCGATGCCAGCAGCCGCTACGGCGCTTCGGTGCTGCAGTTGGAAGCGGTGCGCGCACGTTCGGACAAGGAACTCCTGCGCAGCGGCGAAGGCAACCGCATCACGGGAGCACCCACGGCACTCGAAACCGGTAGGAAGCCATGAGGCGTACCGCGTGGCACCTCCTCCTACTGCTGGCACCGGCATTGGCCTATGCACAAGTGTCGCCCTTCAACGGGCTGCCCATCCCGGAGGTGGACAGTACGGACAGCTACCGCCTGCTCATCGGCGGCCACTTCCACGGCAGTTCCGCCAACCGCAGCGGTTTCCCGGCCGCTTCCTTGCTGGCCAACCTCGATACCATCAACGGCCTGGGTGCCCACGTCCTGCTCTCCACCGGCGACCTCTTCCTCAATGCCGATGCGGATGCCGGACGCTACCAGCGCACACTCTTCGCGCGCCTGCGGATGCCCTTGTTCAACGCGCCAGGCAACCACGATGTGGAGGGCAGCTACTACCTGCAACACTACGCACCCACCCACACCCTGCTCACCCTGGGCCGCGACCGTGTGCTGATGCTCGACACCGAGCGCGACAACGGCTCCATCCGCGGAGAGCAGTTGGATCTGTTGAAGGCCCAGGTGCAGGAACAGGAGGGACGTTTGTTCATCGTTTCGCACCGGCCCATCTGGGCGGAGGAGGATGCCGTCTACAGCCCCCTGTTCAAGGGGAACACGCGCTCCACGCTGCCCACCAATTTCAAGCGGGATGTGTTGCCCTTGCTGGAAGCCATCGCCGCAAAACGGCCCGTGTATTGGATCGCCGGAAGCATGGCGGGCAGGGCGCCGGCCAGCATCTTCCACCAGCAGTATGCGCCGAACATCACCTACATCCAGTGCGCGCTCCGCGATGAACCCCGCGATGCCATGCTCATCGCCGAGCTAAGCCCCGATACCGTGCGCTGGTCCGCGCTATCGCTCACCGGCCGGCCGATGCAAGGTGTGGAGACCTACGACGCGGCGTGGTGGGCCGCCAACATGACCTTGCCGCCGGCCTTCAACTGGCGCCTCCTGCCGTACGAGATCAAGCTGGTGGTTACACACCGGGCCTTCTGGTGGGGGCTGGGGCTGGGGTTGTTGCTGTGCTTCCTTTTGCGTGCCCTTTTCAGGCGTTTGCTGTGATCAAGCTGCTCACTCGCGCACAAATCGCAGCGTACCCAAGGTATTCGCCATGTCATCCTCCAAGCTCAGCAGGTAGGTGCCCTGCGCCAGTGGTGCAAGATCCAGGGTGCTTCCGTTCAACCTGCTGCGGTACAGTAGCCGACCGCTTAGATCCCGCACAGTGGCGTGGCGCGCACTGGCAGGAAGCTGGCCCAAAGTGAGTGTGCCAGTTGTGGGGTTGGGGGCGAGGGTGAAGGGCGAAGGCAGTGGCCGCTCATGTATTCCTACCGGGTTGCTGCAAGGCTCGAAGTTGTCGCCTCCCACCCATTTCACCACACCGCGCCCAGGCTGGTCAGGCAGGTTGAAACTGCCGCACAAGTAGAGCGTGTCGCGCCATACGGCCAATTTGTTCAAGGTGCCGGTCGTTCCCAAGGTTCCGGGGAACCCGCACCAGCGCTGACCATCCCATTTTGCCAAACGGTCAACGGGCACTCCACCTGCCGTCAGGAATTGCCCGCAGACCACCAACTCATCATTCCACCATTGCATGTCGGTGGCCAAGCCATTGAAGGGGATCGGGTAAGTGAGTCCACCACCGAGATCATACCAGTTCTCGCCATCGAAGGCAGCCACCATGTTGCCCGGTGCGCCTTGGTCCATGCGAAAGGCTCCACAGATGTACAGGGTATCGTTTCGGAAGGTGTAATCCTTGATGTTCCCACCACCCGGCCAACCGGGTACATATTCCCAAGAGGCGCCATTGTGTCGCATGAACGTTATGGTACCAGTGGAATACGGATCACGGAAGTTTCCGGTCATGTATGTCTTTCCCCGGTACTCGAACACTGCCCCTACATAATCGCTGTTGTCGGCCGGTATGGGTATCTGCTGGTATGGGGGCCATTCCTCAAAGCCGCTGCCGGTGTACACGAACACATTGCTCTGTGGGTATCCGCAGAGGCTGCCCCTGTATCCAGTGGCATAGACCACGTTCTGGGTTTCGTGGTAGATCAAGGTGGACATACCGCCGGTGCTGGGATTCAGACACTCCAAAGGTTCCCATTCCATGGATGTTTCATTCAATCGCGCCATCCCTCTATTTCCGGTGCCATCTTGTAAGATCATGGGAAAGTTCCCAGAAGCAAACAGGTTGCCCTGAAATCGGAAGAACCAATAGGTCTGCATAGCGGAGCTTGATCCTCCCCAAGGAGAAATTCGTGTTGCAAGGCTATCCCAACGTGAACCATTCCACGCCGCTTGTCCAACGCATAACACAGTGTCTTCCGCATTCATCATAAAGGCATTCGTGCCCCCGGCAAGGAGTAGATCGCGGACCGGATCACCATAAATGGTCTGGATGTTCCCAGAACCCCATGGGCCCCTACCAACTAATTCCCAATTCTGGGTGGCCCCGTTCAGACTTAGTAAGAGGCCAAAGAATGCGGTCAAGGCTTTCATGGCTTTACCAATTTGCTGTGATAACGTGCGCCTGAAGCTGTCTTTACCGTGATAAGGTAAAGTCCACCGCTTTCGTTTCGCAGATCGATAAGTGGAAGGTCTGTTGTTGGTTGCTCATCCAATACCAAACGCCCCTTGCTGTCGTGGACAGCTAGATGCAACGCTTGGTGCTCTGGAGGGACAAGCATCCACACACCATCAGTGCCCGTTGGTATGATCAGCAGTGATGGTCTATCGGTGGGCAGATCGCCAGTATTCACCGGCAAGCTCGAAACATCGAATGAGGCAATGAACGCATCGTGAGCATTCCATTGGTAGGGTTCGAAATTCCAAGGGGTTTGATTTGCCATCAGCCAGTTGTAACCATACCCTTCGATCCATCCATCTTCCTCTCCACCCTGGTTGAAATCCTGAAAGAAGTCGAGAATACTCCCTGTGTCGAATTCGTAAAGGGGAAACCCGTCCCATGGTTGCGACGATGTGGCACCGACCAGATAGACCTCGGTTGCTGATGCGGCAATACCCCAACCCCGTTCGCTTTCAATCCCGCCGAAAGCCGTTCTCCAGAGAACTTCCGGTTCTGTGGTTTGCTTGAGTGCCAATATCAATGCATCCCGGCGCATTGGAAGACCGAATTGGGTCTGGAAATAGTAGCTGCTATTTACATCCGAAGCAAATCCAGTTGAGCTTCTTGTTTCACCCGTGATGTACACCCGGTCATTTGCTCCGGTAACATCAAGTAGCACGTCGCCACGGTTTCCGCCGATCAAGGTACCGTAATTCAGTCCCCATGTATCGGTATTGAATTGCAAGATGAAACCATCGCAGTTGCTGTCCGGCGCACCACCGCCTCCCAAGTTGGTCAAGCTATGGTGCACACCACTACCACCCGGGTTGGGACATTCGGTGCTGGTGAGATCCGTGGAAAATGAATAGCCAACCACCCACAAGCTCTTGTCGTTCACTGCCAAGGCGTATGCACGGTCATCATTGCTACCGCCCCAGTAACTGCAGTATCCCAATTGCCTGGTACCGAGATCGAGCCTTGCAATGAATGCATCGGTGGTTCCACCGCTGGTGCCTTGATAGAATCCACCGCCACTAGGTGGCACTACATCCAGCGGAGGGTATCCAAGGCCTGCATTAGCACTGCTGCCTGTCATCCAGAGAACTTGTTGGGGGCCTGGGATCTCTCCGAAGGCGATGTCCGTGATACGCGTTTCATTGGAATACTCACCGAAGGTGCTTTGCCAATAAGAAGTGTAGTCGGATCCATAACATGCGAAAAAAGCGCTGCCATCCGATCGATTGTAGGCTCCTGATGGTATCATCATCGGGAATTGAGCGCCATAAAATGAACTTACGATCCTTCCTGCAATGCAAAGACCGCTGTTCGCATCGTAGTCGATCGCCAAGCCGTCCAGATAGTGATTAAATCCGGCGTTATCCAAGCTTATGATGGTTGCCCACATCCGTGCGCCATTCAGTTTGTCAAATGCCCCTACCCATGCACCTCCGATTCCGCTTTGAAGACCTGCTTCATCAGCCAGAGCGAATGGAGACAGAGGGTCTCGATAAACAGAAAAGTCCGAACCATCAGTGAAGCCTGTAACGAAGACATACTGATCTCCAGTGTGAGCCACTTTCAATTTGTTTGCTCGGGTTTTCGCAAGGCTTCCGATGGGGCCCACATCACCACCATAGTACGTGCCCCACATCAGGCGTTTGTCAGAAGCTCGATATTTCAACATGACAGCACTGAGATAACCGAAGTTCTCCGGTTGAAACGGAGGGAAAAACTCCGTTCCTGGACTTACCGGAAAATTATCGCCATGCGTGTAGCCGCACACGTAAGCATTCCCGTCCTCATCCACATCCACTGCGGTGAATTCATCGCCACCCCAACTGCCCACATAGGTGCTCCAGTTCAGGTTTCGGGTATCGCCACCGCCACCCATGGGCAGAGGAGGGATCCCTATCTGAAGGATCAGCGGAAGCTCAGGGTTATGCGTCGCAAATGTGAAACCCACAGTGGCGCTGCCTTGGTCATTCAAGTACGATGCGGTCCATGATAGTGGGATGATCAAACCGTTGGAGCTGACCTGATATGCTTGCGCTTGTTCAAGCCTGAGCACTTTCTGGTTAAGGTAGATCTTCAAGTGACCTTGTAGGTCTATCCCCAGACTATCCTGACCAGTGAACACCAGCTTCAGGTCGGTCGCATCCCCACCGGGCCTTACCACCAAGGCCATTCGTGGCCCAGTGCTTCCGTGGTAAAGATGAAGGTCCACGCTGTCCTGTATGCTGCGATAGATGATGCGGTGGTATGCTTCCACATCTTCGGCGGTGATGCTCCCCCTGTAATAATTGGAAAGGTCAGGTGCGCTGTCCGCAGCGGATGGAGCCACTTCGCGATGTCGGTCGAAGCTCATGGTCACCCGGTATGCGGTGTCCGGCGTTATCGTGTCGTGGTAGACTGCACTCCAAGTGAAATGCACCTTGCTTTTTTCTGCCAAGTACAAACCGATCGGTGAGCGTTCGGCAGCATAGTGGATGTCCGGCCTTTGCATGCCGTCGGTGTCCTTCACCTGGCCAGCGTTGTGCCTGTATACCATGGCCCCTTCGTACTCATCTCCCCAAAGGTCAGGGTAGCTACTATTCTGTGCCGATACCAGCGCGGTGGACATAGCACCGATCACCACCGTCAGCGCGATGCGCGTTCTGCGTTTTGCGTTTTGCGTTTTCATGATAAATTGAATTGAAGAAAATGAAGGTAATCGAATCTTCCCCATTTTCCAAACATCATCAGCCTCGGCACATTCACCTTCCGCATCGATCCATAGCTTTACCCCGCTTCAAAACACGCCCTCTTATGGCTCGGATACTTGTAACTGGTGGTGCCGGCTTCGTGGCCAGCGATCTGGCCTTGAAACTCGCTGCCGACCCCGCCAACGAAGTGGTGGTGGTGGACAACCTGCTTACCGGCGATGTGCGCAAGTTGGCCAACCCCGGCGGCCGCGAACCGCACTTCATCAAGGGCGATGCGAACGTGTATGAGGACATCAGCGCGGTGTTCTTCGCCTACCGCTTCGAGTATGTGTTCCACTACGCCGCAGTGGTGGGGGTGAAGCGCACCACGGACAACCCCGTGATGGTGCTGCGCGACATCGATGGCATCCGCAACATCCTCGACCTGTCCAAGAACACCGGCGTGAAACGCGTGCTCTTCAGCTCCTCCAGCGAGGTGTACGGCGAGCCGGTGGAGATCCCCCAGAACGAGCGCACCACCCCGCTCAACAGCAAGCTGCCCTACGCCATCGTGAAGAACATCGGCGAGGCCTTCCTCCGCTCGTACCGCAAGGAGTACGGCTTGGACTACACCATCTTCCGCTTCTTCAACACCTACGGGCCCAAGCAGAGCCCCGATTTCGTGGTGAGCAAGTTCATGCGTGCCGCGCTGGCAGGTGATGACATCACCCTCTACGGCGATGGCAGCCAGACCCGCACCTTCTGCTACATCGACGACAACGTGGAAGCCTGCCTCAACGCCTTCCGCAAAGGCGAGGTGGTGAACGATGTGGTGAACATCGGCTCCGACCTGGAGATCACCATCCGCGGCCTTGCCGAGCTCATCGTTGACATCACCGGCAGTTCCTCCAAGATCGTACACCTGCCACCCTTGGAAGAGGGCGACATGACCCGCCGCATGCCCGATGTGACGCGCATGCGGGCATTGCTCGGTCGCGAACCGCTGCCCTTGCGCACGGGCCTGGAACGCATCCTGGCCACCATGCCTGTGAAGGCTTGAGCACCACCGGCAGCGAGCGTTACCACACATGTGCGGCATAGCAGGCATCTACGGGTTGGAGGGCTTGGGCGCTCCCGCCGAGCGGATGCAGCGCATGACCGATGCCATGGCCCATCGCGGTCCGGATGCCGCCGGCGTGCACGTTGGCGGCAATGCCGTGCTGGGCCACCGCCGCCTCAGCATCATCGACCTCAGTTCCAGCGCGGACCAGCCCTTCCGCTCGCCCGATGGCCGCTACGTGATCGCCTTCAACGGCGAGATCTACAACTACCGCGCGCTGCGTGCCGAGTTGGAGCGCGCAGCGGTCCCTTATCCCTTCCGCACCAACTCGGATACCGAGGTGCTTCTGGCGGCCTACTTGCACTGGGGCCCTGCCTGCCTGGGGCGCTTGGAAGGCATGTTCGCCTTCGCCGTGTCGGACGAGCACACGCAAGAGCTCTTCATCGCCCGCGATCGTTTGGGCATCAAGCCCCTGTACTACCACCGTGGCGACAAGCACTTCGCCTTCGCTTCGGAAGTTCGGTCCTTGCTGGCATCCGGCCTGGTGCCCCGCCGCGTGGACCCCGATGCCTTGGTGGACCACCTCCGCTACCAGACCGTACACACTCCGGCCACCTTGGTGAAGGACGTGTACATGCTGGAGCCCGGCCATTGGCTCCGCGTGAGCGATCAGGAGGTGATCGGCGAACGCTGGTGGGGGCTCACCACTCATGTGCAGGAAGAGGCTGGCCGGCTGCCCTTGGGCGCGGTCCATGCCGGCATCCGCACCCGCTTGCGCTCCGCTGTGGAGAAACGCCTGGTGAGCGACGTGCCTTTTGGTGCCTTCCTCTCCGGTGGCATCGATTCCAGCGCCATTGTGGGGCTGATGGCCGAGGTGAGCGATGCACCCGTGCACACCTTCTCGGTGGTGTTCGATGAGGAGGAGTTCAGTGAGGAGCGTTTCGCGGCGATCGTGGCCAAGCGTTTCAATACCCGCCACCACACCCTGCGTTTGCGTGGTGCCGACATGCTGGCTTCGCTGGATGATGTGCTCGCTTCCATGGACCACCCCAGTGGCGATGGGGCCAACACCTGGATGGTGAGCCGTGCGACCAAACAGGCCGGCATCACCATGGCCCTCAGCGGCCTGGGCAGCGACGAGATCTTCGCGGGCTACCCCATGTTCACCCGCACGCTTAGCCTGTTCGAGAAGCGCTGGATCGCGCAATTCCCCCGGTGGATGCGGCGCATCGCCGTGGCGGTGCTGGTGCGCGTGAAGCCCTCGCTGGCACGCACCAGCTGGCCCGAAGTGCTGCTGATGCACGCCATGTTCGCGGACGACACCTATCCGGCATCGCGCCTGCTGGCCACCGACCCCATGCTGGCCAACCTGCTGGCACGGCCGCGCTTTCCGGAGAACAATGTGCGCAAGGCCATGCAGCGCATGCTGCGTGCGGAGGGAGGTAGCAGGCTTCCCTTCCTGAGCCAGATCTCGCTCGGCGAACTGGACACCTACCTCCAGAACGTGCTGCTGCGGGACACGGACCAGATGAGCATGGCCCATGCACTGGAGGTGCGGGTGCCTTTCCTGGACCACGACCTGGTGGAGTTCGTGCTCGGTGTGGGCGACCGTTTCAAATACCCGCACACGCCCAAGCAGCTGCTTACCGGCGCCCTCGGCGACCTGTTGCCTGAGGAGATCATCAACCGTCCCAAGATGGGCTTCACGCTTCCCTGGCCGCATTGGATGCGTGGCGAATTGCGCGAGTTCTGCGCCCAACGCTTGCATCAGCTCGGTCAGCGCTCCGCCTTCAAGCCCGGCGCCGTGGATGCCTTGTGGGAAGGCTTCCTCCGCAAGGACCCACACGTCAATTGGTTCCGGCTGTGGTCCATGGTGGTGCTGGAGGACTGGATGGAACGCCACGGCATGGAGCTGTAGAGCCTGTTCAGGCTCTTAGGCCATGAACGAACAAGGGGGCCGAAGCCCCCTTGCAGATCGATCGTATCCTGTGCCGCGATCAGAACTTCGCGCGGGACTTGCGGCCTACGCGCTTGGCACCACGCACCCAGTTGTAACGCTGGCGGTAGAAGTTGGACTGGCCACGCAGCACGTAGCTGTAGGTCAGCGTCATGGTGAGGTAGCTGTCGTTGTGCGTGGGGTCTCCGCGCTTGTTCTCGCCTTTCTTGGAGGGGCCGGGTGTGGGCGGCTTCCAACCGTAGTTGGCGGGATCGGGCAGGGTGGGGTCCAATGCGTAGGCGAACGCGCTCTGGTCGTACATCTGTGCGGACAGGCCGTTGGGACCGCCGGGCAAACGAGCGGGATCCACGTATACGGTGCTCACGTCATCCAAGTAGTCGGAGAAGGTGGTGCGCCAGCCGAAGTCGAAGCCGAAGCGGTGCTTGCGGGACTTGGTGAAGTGGAAACCGATACCGGCAGGGATCGCGAAACCGAGGGGGGAATATTCGGCCAATTCGGTGTTCAAGGGGCGCAGGGCGAAGAACTCACCCGTGCGGTTCAGTTGGCCCTTGGGGTTGCTGTAGTACAGTGCAGCACCGGCGTATGCGAACAGGCGGAAGTCCGTGCGGTACTTACCGCGGCCCCCCAGGTCATTGTCCTGGAAGATGGTGAACTCCGGACGGAGATACAGCTCGAACATGTCGTTCCGGAAGTTGAGGTTCCGACCGACACGGCCACGGTTCAAGGAAAGGGCATCAGCACCTTGGATGCGCAGGTACATGAGACCAGCGTTCAGGGAGATCGTGCGGTTGATCTTGCGGCGCGCAAAGCCACCCAGTGCCCAGCGCGTTTGGCCGAGCTTCATGTCCCACACGAAATCGCGACGGGTCTGCTCCTTGCCACCCATTTCGCCCAAGTAGTTGGCGCCACCCAAGTGTGCACCGAAATCCCAAGCGTACTGTGCTTTGGCTTCCGGCGTTGCGCACCAAAGGCCAGCGGCCACGAGCAGCGCGGAACGGTATCCAAGTCGGAACATGATCGGAGTAGTGTGCTTTGTCACCCGGCAAACTTAACAAAAGTCCGTTCGGGACCGCAGGTGCAAAACGGACTTGGTTCTCAACACTTTATCCATGATCGACCGGTTTGGCCTCGGGGGGGTAGCTTTGCACCGCATGGAGCAAGGAGATCGCGTGGCCGAACTGTTCGGCGTGAAGTACCCATTGGTGCAAGCCGGAATGATCTGGTGTTCCGGTTGGGAATTGGCTTCCGCCGTTAGCAATGCAGGTGGTTTGGGCATTATTGGTGCCGGTTCCATGTATCCGGAGATCCTGCGTGCCCACATCCGCAAGTGCAAAGCTGCCACCCACCGGCCCTTCGCCGTCAACGTGCCCATGTTGTACCCCAACATCGAGGAGCACATGGCGGTGATCCAGGAGGAGGGCGTGCCGATCGTGTTCACTTCGGCGGGTAACCCGGCCGCTTGGACCGGTCGCTTGAAAGCTGCCGGCATCACCGTGGTACACGTGGTAAGCAGCGTGAAATTCGCTCGCAAGGCCGAGGATGCGGGAGTGGATGCCGTGGTGGCCGAAGGCTTCGAGGCTGGAGGGCACAACGGTCGTGAGGAGACCACCACGCTCGTGCTGATCCCCATGGTGCGCGATGCGGTACGCATACCGGTGATCGCTGCCGGTGGCATCGCCGATGGCCGGGCCATGCTTGCCGCCATGGTGCTGGGCGCCGATGGTGTGCAGATCGGCAGCCGTTTCGTTTGCTCCGTGGAATCATCGGCCCATGCAGCCTTCAAGCAGCGCGTGGCCGAAGCGGGGGAGGGGGAGACCCTGCTAACCCTGAAGGAATTGGCTCCCGTGCGTCTGTTGCGCAACAAGTTCTTCACGGACGTGCAGCAAGCCTATGCCAGCGGTGCCAAGACCGATGACCTGAAGGCCCTGCTCGGCCGGGCACGTGCCAAGCGCGGCATGTTCGAAGGTGATCTGGAGGAGGGTGAACTGGAGATCGGCCAGGTGAGCGGACGCATCAATGACATCTTGCCTGCGGCCACCATCGTGGAGAACATCCTGCGCGAGTACCGCGAAGCCTTGGAACAGTCACGTTCACGGATCTGGCAGGGACAATGAGCGGAGTGGGATGTCGGCAACATTTGGGGGCATTGCAGCGTCTTGTCTGCATGTTCAAGTGCAGATCGGTCTTGGCGTTGTTCCTGGCACTGTGGTCCTTGCCCTCGGTGCTGGCCTTGGATGCGCCCTTGATCCGCTGTGCCTCGGTGGATGCTGCCAACAACGTGCTGGTCACATGGACACCTCCGGCCGACCCCGGAGGCGATTTCCAAGCCTTTGAACTCTATCACGCAACGTCCCCGGCCGGTCCCTTCCTGCTCATCAGTACCATTCCGGTCTACGCCCAGGACAATTTCCTGCATGCGCCCACCAGCGCAGGCACCGGCCCTCAGTACTACTACATGCGTTCCTTGTTCGCCAGCGCACCGGGTTTCTCCGCACCCAGCGATACGGTGGCCACACTGTTCCTGGAGGTGTTCCAGAGCGTTCCCTTGGGTAGCGCGAACCTCGCATGGAACGCGCCATCGGTGGCGTTTTCCGCCGGTCCACAGTTCGATGTCTGGATGGAATATCCGGCTGGTATATGGACCAACGTGGGCAATGTGGCCAGCACGCTTTTCGGATACCAGCACCAGATCAGCATTTGCGAGGCCTTCCTCAATTTCCGTGTGGGGCTCGTGGACCAGACAGGCTGCGTGTCGTTCAGCAATGTGGATGGTGACCTGTTCAATGATGTAACGCCACCGTCCACCCCGGTGATCGACCACGTTTCCGTGGATACCGCCAATGGCACGGCAACCATCACCTGGCTGCCCAGCCCGCAAGGCGATACGGACGGCTACATCATCGTGTTGTCCACGGCAGGCGGTGGTGTTATCCTCGATACCGTTTACGGCCAGAACACCATTACCTACAACTGGCCCGGAAGCAACGCGGACGGAGGGCCGGAGTCATTCACCGTGGCCGCCATAGACAGTTGCCGCGTGGGTGTGCCCCCAAGTCCCAACACCAGCGCCACGGGTGCCGTGCATACCACCGTTCACACCTTTCTGGATTATGATCCTTGCGCTGTAATCGTGGACGTGAATTGGACGCCGTACGGAGGATGGCCGGTAGCGGGATACCAGGTGTTCGTGCAGGAGAATGGCGGTGCCTGGGGCTTGCTGGCCAATACCTCCGGAAATGTCCTCTCGGCGGTGCATAATGCGCTGCCACAACGTTCCTATTGTTATGTGGTGAAGGCTATCCGGGAGGGTGGTGGTAACTCGTCGCTATCCAACAAGGTGTGCTTGCAAACGGCCTATCCAGGCTTGCCTGCCTTCAACTACATCCGCTCGGTAAGTGTGATCGGCCCAAGCACCATACAGGTGGTGGACAGCGTGGATGTGAACGGGCAAGTGAGCGCTTACCGCTTGGAGCGCTCCGCGAACGGTGCCCCTTTCACCACGGTGGCCCTTGCTCCCGGAACCATCGGTCCCTTGTGGATCTACAACGATGAGGATGTAAGCCCCGGCAATACCGGCTACCGCTACCGGGTGGTGGTACTGGACAGTTGCGGCAACGAGGCGATAACGAGCAATCTGGCGGGATCCATCTTGTTGCAGACCACCCCTACGCTCAATGGCACCAGCGAGCTGGCGTGGAACGGGTATGAGACCTGGGCCGGTGTGCTGGGCAGCCACGTGGTGCACCGCAGCATCGATGACGGAGCATTCACGCCAGTGGCCGGCTTGCCCGCTTTTCCATGGGCCTGGTCCGACAATGTGCAAGGGTTCACCGCTGCTGAAGGCCGGTTCTGCTATTACGTGGAAGCCCGTGAAGTGGGCAACCCTGCCGGCATCAATGCCATTTCCAACAGCAACGTGGCTTGTGCGGTCCAAGAGGAGCTCGTGTACATCCCCAACGCCTTCATCATCGGAGGCGCAAATCCTGTCTTCCAACCGGTGCTGGCCTACGTGGACATCACTGCCTATGAACTGAGCATCATCAACCGCTGGGGGCAGGTGATCTGGAGCACCACCGATCCCGCTCAGGCATGGGATGGACTGGTGGGCACCAGGCAGGCCCCTGTCGGGGTCTATGGATATTACTGCGCATTCAACAATGGCGCGGGCAAACGCTTCGAGAAGCGGGGCACGGTGACCTTGCTCACGGCAGTGGATTGATCCGTGGATCGGTGCACAACGTACTTTTGTGCATGGATCGATCCCTCACCACTGCGCCCGAGATCGGCGCAACGGCCAGCACGGCCAACGGCCGCGCGGCAAACGACCGCTTCGCCACGGAAGGACTTACCTACGATGATGTACTGCTGGTGCCCGCTTACAGCGAGGTGCTCCCGCGCGATGTGAGCATCCGCTCCCCGTTCTCCCGCAACATCATGCTCAACGTGCCGATCGTTTCGGCGGCCATGGATACGGTGACCGGCGCCGACCTGGCCATTGCCATCGCACAGCAGGGCGGCATCGGCGTTATCCACAAGAACCAATCGGTCGCCGACCAAGCGGCCGAGGTCCGCAGCGTGAAGCGCTCCGAGAGCGGCATGATCCTCGACCCCGTGAAGCTGGACCAAGCGGCCCTCGTGGGCGATGCGTTCAAGCTGATGAGCGAGAACCGGATCGGTGGCATTCCAGTGGTGGACGCTTCCAACAAACTGGTAGGCATCGTCACCAACCGCGATCTGCGTTTCGAGAAGCGCAACTCACGCCCCGTGGCCGAGGTGATGACCAGCGCCAACCTGATCACTGCCGGGCCGGACACCACCATGGCCAAGGCGGAGGACATCCTGCGTGAACACAAGATCGAGAAGCTGCCGGTGGTCGATCCACAGGGCCACCTCGTGGGCCTCATCACCTACAAGGACATCATCAAGCTGAAGCAGCACCCCAACGCCTGCAAGGACAGGCACGGCAGGCTGCGGGTGGCGGCCGCCATTGGCGTTACCGGCGATTCGCTGGACCGTGCAAGGGCCTTGCGCGATGCCGGGGTGGACGCCCTGGTGATCGATACCGCCCATGGTCACAGCCGCGGTGTGCTGGAGACCCTCAAGGCCGTGAAGGCGGAGTTCCAGGACGTGGACATCGTGGTGGGCAACATTGCCACTGCCGAAGCGGCGCGTGCCTTGGTGGATGCCGGTGCCGATGCCGTGAAGGTGGGTATCGGGCCGGGTAGCATTTGCACCACCCGCGTCATTGCCGGGGTGGGGGTGCCCCAGCTCACGGCCGTGGTGGAATGTGCCAACGCCATTGCAGGCAGCGGTGTGCCGGTGATCGCTGATGGGGGAGTGCGCTACACGGGCGACATTGTGAAGGCTCTGGCCGGCGGCGCTGGATCGGTGATGGTGGGCAGCATGTTCGCCGGTGTGGCCGAAAGCCCCGGTGAAACGATCATCTACGAAGGCCGTCGCTTCAAGAGCTACCGTGGCATGGGTTCCATCGAGGCCATGCAGCAGGGCAGCAAGGACCGTTACTTCCAGGATATGGAGGACGACATCCAGAAGCTTGTTCCCGAAGGCATCAGCGGGCGTGTGCCGTACAAGGGCACGCTGGCCGAAGTGTTCCACCAACTGGTGGGGGGCCTGCGTGCGGGCATGGGCTACTGTGGTGCTCCGGATGTCGCCGCCCTGAAACAGGCGCGCTTCATACGCATCACCTTCGCCGGCATGAAGGAGAGCCATCCACACGATGTGCACATCACGCGGGAAGCGCCGAACTACAGCCACCGCTGATCCAGCGCTGAAAGCTGCGCATTACTTCCACTGCGAGAGTTTCACCGGGTGCAGGTACAAGTGCCCCTCCGGGAAAGCGCGCAGCAAGGCTTGGAGATCGAAGCCATAGGGTTCCAGCACGGCGAGGTCCTCGGCCGTCCATAGTGCACGGCCCTTCAGCAGGGTGTCCTGCTCGGTGCTCACGTGGTCCACGCTCAGGGCCATTGCGGTGGGAATGGCCAGTTCCACGAAGAGGCGGGTGGCCGCGAATACCCCGCAGTAGTGGGCGAATTGCGCCATGCTGGCACCGGGCACGGCGAAGATGTCCGAGTATCCACCCACCAAAGGGTATGGCGGTTTGGCGCCCGAACGCGGTGCACGCATGCGCTGACGCAGCCAGCGCATGAACTCCAGTGGTCCTTCTTTGTGCGAGCGTGGCCCTGCGATCAGGTGCGCAGCGATGTTGCCGTGCTCCAACCCATGCCGTGCGAAGCGTTCCACGGCTTCTTCCACGCTGGGCAGTTCACGGGCCCCGAACACCCCGGCCGGGTCCGTTCGGTAACGCATCGATTCGGGTATTCGGCGCCAATGGCTTCCGTGCTGGTGCAACTGGATGAAGCCCGGCAGGAATCCGCTGTTCGGCCGCAACCCCAGGTGTTCGCGGTAATTGGAAGCATCGATCCGTGGGTTCAGCAGCAGATCGTCCGCTACGAAAAGGTAATGTGCATGAGGCTTTGCCGGATCGTGGAAATGCTTCAGGCTTTGCGCCACATAGCCTTGGAACTGGTGCGAGTGTTCGTGCACGGCGATCACATGCGGCTCGTTGCCTTGGTGGAAGGGCATCAGGTGGCGGACCACCGGGAAGCGGTCGCGATAGAGGTCGTCCAACAAACCGATGTTCCGCGGGATGCGGTGGTTGTGGATGATGATCAAGGCGGGTTCCGGCAACATGGCGCGGTGAACATAGTGATCGCCCACCGGTCTGTGGGAGATGCCTTCCGCAGCGGGCCTTGCCATGGCCGATCGGCTTGGATCTTTTTAACGGGAATACCGGTTTTCGCCCCCCGGAGCGATCGGTTACATTTGCGACCCTTGCATTTTAGGGGTGTTCCCCACATACCATTCCCAAGCGTCCCATGAAGCAGTTCATTCCGGTAATGATGAGATCTTTTCCCCTGGTCCTTGGTCTGGTGCTCACGGGCTCCGTGGTGGCACAGAGCGGTGGCACGGACCCGGTCCTTATGACCGTTGATGGCAGGCCGGTGACACGCGGCGAGTTCGAGGCCATTTACAAGAAGAACAACAAGGATGCGCAAGTCGACCGAAAGGCCCTGGACGAATACATGGAATTGTTCGTCAATTACAAGTTGAAGGTGCGGGAGGCCGAAATACAAGGCATGGACACGGTGTCCAAATTCCGAACCGAGCTGGATGGATATCGCAAGCAACTGGCGCGCCCTTACTTGATCGATCGCGAACTGAACGATCAGTTGATGCGCGAGGCTCACGAACGCATGCAGCAGGAAGTGCGCGCGAGCCACATCCTCGTACAAGTGGCCCCGGATGCTTCCCCGGAAGATACCCTTGCGGCATACAAGCGCCTGGTGGCCCTGCGCGATCGCGTCGTGAAGGGGGAGGATTTCGCCAGTGTGGCTTCGGGCCCCGGTGGCTCTGAAGACCCCAGCGCAAGCAAGAACGGTGGTGATCTGGGCTATTTCAGCGCACTGCAGATGGTGTACCCCTTCGAGAGCGCCGCCTATGCCACCGCGGTGGGGCAGGTGAGCCAGCCGGTGCGTACCCGCTTCGGATACCACATCATCAAGGTGGCGGACAAGCGTCCGGCACGCGGCCAGGTGAAGGTGGCGCACATCATGCTCCGCAGCAGCGACAAGGACACCCCGGAGATACAAGCGGAGCGCGAGCAACGCATCCGCGAGATCCATGCAATGCTGATGGCCGGCACGCTGACCTTCAACGATGCGGCGCTGCGTTACAGCGAGGACGAAAGCTCCAACACCAAGGGCGGCGAGCTGCAAATGTTCGGCACCGGCAAAATGATCGAGGAGTTCGAGGATGCCGCCTTCAGCCTGCCCAGCGATGAAGCCATCAGTGAGCCGGTACGCACACGCTATGGTTGGCACATCATCAAACGGCTCGAGTACCAGGCGCCGCCCACTTTCGATGCGGCAAAGGCCGAACTCAAGACCCGCATAAGCAGGGACAGCCGTGCGGAGATCACCCGCCTCACCTTCATCAACAAGCTGCGCAAGGAGTACAACGTGCAGGAGTTCCCACAGAACTTCAAACCGATCATTGCCCTGCTGGATACCAATATCTTCAAGAAGGGAACTTCCGTGAACGATACCCTGGTCCGTAAGAACTTCACGGAAGGTCCGTTCACCAAAGGCAAAGTGCGCTACCAGCGCGAGTTGGTGGGCATGATCAAGGACGGGAAGCTCGTGGCTGCAAAGAGCCGCCAATACGAGGAAATGACGCAGACCATCAACGATACGGTGGTAGTGCGTAACGTGATGACCGGTTGGAGCTACGACCGTAAGAAAGCAGCCAAGCTCACCAAGCCGGTGCTCATCATCCGGGATAGTGTATACACCCAGCGCCACATGCTGGACTACCTGGAGGGCAAACAACGCAGGGACCGGGTGGTGCCGCTCAAAGAGCACGTGGATGCCCGTTTCATGGAGTTCTCGGAAGAAAAGTTGCTGGCTTACGAGGACGCCCGCTTGGAAGAGAAGTACATCGACTTCCGCATGCTGATGAAGGAGTATCGTGATGGCATCCTGCTCTTTGAACTGACCGACCAGAAAGTATGGGGCAAAGCCGTGCGCGACACCTTGGGCCTGGATGGGTACTTCACGGCCAACCGTGATCGCTTCATGTGGGATACCCGCTACGAAGCCGACATCTACACCTGCAGCACGCCCGCCGTGGCCAAGCAAACCCGCGGGCTCCTGCGCAAAGGCGTGCGCGGTGCCGACCTTGTGGGCCAGGTGAACAAGTCCAGTGCGCTGGCACTGGATATCGACGGAGGGCTGTTCTCCGCCGATCAGAAGCCCTTCCTGGCAGGCATCACCAAGACCGGCCTTAGCGATGATATGCAGGTGGATGGCCGCGTGATCTTCGTGGACATGAAACGGATCATGCCGCCTACGCCCAAAGCGTTGGACGAAGCGCGTGGTGCCGTTACCGCGGCCTACCAGGATGAACTGGAGCGCGAATGGATCCAAGAGTTGCGCGCCAAGTATCCCGTGGTCATCAACAAGGATGTCCTCTACTCCATCAAGTGAGTTCATTCCACCGGATCACATACGGCCCTTGGGGTTTGGCGCTTGGCCTGCTGGCCTTGCTGGGCTGTTCCAAGGCCAGTGATCCGAACGACCCCGTGTTGGCGCGTGCCTACGATCGCGAGTTGCGTTGGAGCGACTTGCGGCAGGTGGTGCCCGTGGAGGCCAGCGCGGAGGATAGTGCAGCCCTGGCAGCCAGTTTCATGAACAACTGGATCCGGCAACAAGTGGTCTTGCACAAGGCCGAGCAGAACCTGGCCGACCGCGACAAGGAGTTCAGTGGCCAATTGCGCGACTACCGGAACTCACTGGTGATCTTTGCATACGAGGAGGCGCTGGTCGCCCAAAAGCTCAATACCTCCGTACCCATGGAGGAGATCGAAGCCTACCACCAGGATAACGTGTCGAATTTTGAACTGCGGGACAACATTGCCCGCGTTCGCTGGTTCAGGGTGAACGAGGATGACAAGCGCACCATGAAACGGCTGGAAGAGCATTTCCAAAGTGGCAGCCCCGAGCGCATGAAGATCTTGGAAGTGTGGCTGGCGGAACGCGGTCAATCCATAGTGGACAGGACCAACACATGGAGCACGGTGAGCGATCTGATCATCGGCATGCCCGACGTTGCCGGAAGCCTTCAGGAACTGCCACGCGAAGGACGCCATGTGTTGCGTGCGGGGCCGGTTGCTTATTTCGTGGATATCTTGGAGCGCCGGGCGAAGGGCAGCACATCACCCGTGGAACTGGTCGCCTCGGATATCCGTGCGATCATCATCAATCAACGCAAGCGGCAGCTCATCGAACGCATGCGCGAAGACCTTTACCGTGAAGCCGTTGAGAACCATGATATCGAAGTGCGTTGAACGGTCCACACTGTTGGCCCTTTTTCTGTTGCCCGCGCTACTGAGCGCCCAACCCAAGGGCGTGCTGATAGACCGTGTGATCGCCGTGGTGGGGCGTGAACCGATATTGGAATCGGACCTGATACCGCGCATGGAACAAATGCGCCAGGTGACCCCCCAGCCCACCTGGGAGGATGAGTGCGGCGAACTGGAGGACCTGCTGTACGAGCGCTTGTTGCTGGAGCAGGCCAAGATCGACAGCGTTACCGTGGACGATGGCCAGGTGAACCAGGAATTGGAGCGCCGGATAGAGTATTTCGCCAGGCAGATCGGTGGAAGGGACAAGCTCGAAGCCTTCTATGGCAAACCCATCGCCGAGATCAAAGCGGATTTCCGAGACCAGGTGCGCGACCAGTTGCTCATCCAGAACATGCAACAGCGGATCACCAGCGATATCCGCATCACGCCGCGCGATGTGCAACGTTTCTTCAACAAGATACCCGCGGACAGCATCCCCTTCATCAATGCAGAAGTGGAGTATGCCATGATCCTGCGTGTGCCCGTGGCCAGTGAGGAAGAGGACCGTCGCATAAGGCGCCGCATGCAGGAGTTCCGTGATGCCGTGGTGGACGGCACCAAGGACATATGCGTGCTGATCGGCTTGTATTCCGAGGACCCCGGCTCGGCGCGTGATTGCGGTCAATTGGGCATGGTGCCTACCGGTGTCATGGTGCCCGAGTTCGATGCGGTGGCCATGAGCCTGCGCGACGGTGAAGTATCGCAAGTGTTCAAGACCCAGTTCGGCTATCATTTCATGCAGATGATCGAACGCCGGGGGGAGCAGTACAACGCCCGCCACCTGCTGATGCGGCCCCGCATAGAGAGTGGTGATCTGCTGCGCGAAAGGCAATTGCTGGATACGCTGCGTGCCAGCATTCTTGATGGAAGGACCTCTTTCGGCGAAGCTGCCGGCAAATGGTCTTCCGATGAGGAGAGCCGAGGCAGCAATGGCTTGATGATCGAGCCGTCGAGCAATTCCACCCGGTGGGATATGCAATCGCTCGATCAGCAGACCTTCTTCGTGCTGGACAAACTTCAACCAGGCCAGATCGGAGAGCCCCAGCAGGTGGTGCTCCCGGACGGGTCCAAAGCATACCGTTTGCTGCAATTATTGGTGCGCACCGAGCCGCACAAGGCCAACATGCGCGAGGATTACCGGCTCATACAGCAAGCAGCGGAGGGCAAACTGCGCTCGGATGCAGTGGATAAATGGGTGCAGGAGCGTGTCAACGCCACCTACGTGCGCATCGTACCCGATCTGGCCGCTTGCCCGTTCACCCACCCGTGGGTGCGTATTGCCGAAAACCAGGAATGATAGGCCACTTCCTTAGAACAACGAACAAGCAAGCCACAAGATGAACGACGTGCAGGCGGTTGAACGTTTCGGAGAGCAATACCGGGCTTTGAAAGCGGAGATCGGTAAAGTGATCATCGGTCAGGAACAAGTGGTCGACCATGTGTTGCTGGGCATCTTCAGCCGCGGGCACTGCTTGTTGGTGGGTGTGCCAGGCTTGGCGAAGACCCTATTGGTGAATACTGTTGCCCGTTCCTTGGGGCTGTCCTTCAATCGCATCCAGTTCACTCCCGATCTGATGCCCAGCGATATCGTGGGTTCGGAGATCCTCGACCAGGACCGGAAGTTCCGCTTTGTGAAAGGGCCGCTTTTCGCCAACATCATTCTCGCGGACGAGATCAACCGGACGCCGCCCAAGACACAGGCCGCACTGCTGGAGGCCATGCAGGAGAAAGCGGTAACTGCCGCCGGCCAGACCCACCGTCTGCCCGAACCGTTCTTCGTGCTGGCCACCCAGAACCCCATTGAGCAGGAGGGAACCTATCCCTTGCCGGAAGCCCAGTTGGACCGTTTCATGTTCAACATCTGGGTGGACTATCCCACCTACGCCGAGGAACTTGCCGTAGTGAAAGCCACCACGGGGGATGTGAACGCCGAATTGAAGGCGGTGCTCACCGCGGAGGAGATCCTGTTCTACCAAGGGCTCGTGCGTCGCATACCCGTTCCGGACAATGTGCTGGAATATGCGGTGAAGCTGGCCACGCGCACCCGACCCGGCACCGATGCCGCGCCTTCCATCATCAACGATAACGTGAGTTGGGGGGCTGGTCCGCGTGCCTCACAATACCTCGTGGTGGGTGCCAAGTGCCATGCCCTCGCCAACGGCCGCTTCTCTCCGGATATAGCGGATGTGCAAGCCGTTGCGTTGCCTATTCTTCGCCATCGTTTGGTACGCAACTACCGTGCGGAGGCTGAGGGGGTTACCGTGGATCGGATCGTATCCGCCATTCTCTA
>JAHBUK010000006.1 GCA_019638115.1 Flavobacteriales bacterium
GCGAAGCATGGGCGGAAAAGAGACCGGGGGACGAGTTTGAAGAGATACTAAACAGGCTCTAAGGGGGCTGTTGCTTTGGGTGGCGCTTGTTCTCCCCCAAGTGGCAGCAAGTCGGCAAGTTCGATCCTGGACCCGGAACGGGTGGACTTGGCAAGGCTATGGTTTGCGGATGCCACATTCGTTTAGCTTTGGTGGCGGATAGTTCCACCTTGATACCACATCCCATGCTCAAGCAACTCGCTTTCACTGCCGCACTCGCGCTCTCTTTGGGTGCCCAAGCGCAGCTTCCTATCGTGGATATCGCTTTGGTGCCGAATGCGAGCAACCAGTTGGAGGTCATCATACGGCCCGATGCTGAATTCGATGGGTTCTTCGCAGCGGTGGTCTTCACCATTCGCTGGCAGGATTCCGATGGTGCCAACCTGGGCAGCATCATCCAGGACCCTGATGTGCAGGACTACATGAACGTGAACAAATCAGGACCGGAACAAGTCTCCGGCCCGCATCGCTATCAAGTGTTCTCGGGCTTCGGTGGAAGTCCCTTGTTCGACATTCAAGAAAGCTGGAGCCCTGGTGAAGAGATCGTCCTTTGCAAGGTCAATATTCTGAACGGCAGCAGCTTCTTCAGCTTGTCCGACGATGCCTTCACCACCTCGTTGAACGGCAATTTCTTCGTTTCCCTGAACGGCCAGAACCGCACGGGCGAGATCTATTCCTTCACCACCTCCGTTGCGGAAGAGGACCTCGCTGCAGGTGCCTGGGTCGGCCCTAATCCCACCCCTGGTCCTGTGGATCTTGTGCTTGCCAGCGACGGACCAAGCCGTGTGGAAATATTCGATGGAGCAGGCCGCTTGGTGAAGACCGAGCAGTTCACCGCTGTGGCAGGCGAACGGCACGCCATGGACCTGGCGCCGCTGATGAACGGAACCTACGTGCTGCGGATCACCAACAATGGTGTGGTGGAAGAGCAGCGCTTGGTGGTGGTCCATTAAGGCTTGCGTTCGCTGCACGGGAGTCACTGCTCCTGCGGTATCAGCATGTCGTGCGTTGCTTCCATAGCATCGCCGACCACAGCGCTTAGCCCTGAGTGCGGAACTCGTTGAAGTGCGATACTCCCGATCTGCGCTCTCCGATGGTGTAATGTCATCCTTCCGAAGGTCGGTCTTTCCCATCTTGCACATCGAACGGACAATTGACGCCGATCCGATCATCTTCCGCAATGAACATGCACATACGGTTATTGGCCCTGGTGATCATCGTAGCCAGCTGCAGGACAGCCATTTTTTCGCAGGAATGGCAGGTGTTCAACATGGAAAACGCGGGGCTGCCCAGTAACAGCATTGTGGATGTGGTACAGGATGGACAAGGCGTTCTGTGGGTGGCCACCGACTGGGGTTTGTGCCGGTTTGAGAACGGAGATTGGTCGGTGATACAGGCGAGCCCGGATGGTTTGCCAGCCAATACGTTGAGTTGCCTGGCCATTGATGGCGACGACCGATTGTGGGTGGGCACCATTACGGAGGGGATCGGCATATTCGATGGAAGCACTTGGAGCTACCTGAACAACACCAACAGTCCGTTGGTCACTGAGGGGGTGAAGCATATCCAGCACGACCACCGGGGCTGGGTATGGATCAGCACGGAGTTGGGTCTTTGGGTGGATACGGGCAATGGATGGCGCATCTACGACAGCACTCCGGAAAGTTTTAATGGAAGCGTGTTCTTTGGTCCCAATATGAATGCGGTCGCCGTTCGCGAGGATGACCTCGTAAGTGTGGCCACGGTGAATGCTGGACTATCCTACATCACGGAGTCCGATCTTGTCTATTACACAGCGGCCAACAGCAACTTCCCGGATAATTCCGGCAATGCCATTGCCTTGGACAGCAACGGAGACAGGTGGCTGGCCACACCTTCAGGCGGGCTCATTTGGCATGCCGGCGATCACCAGGGGGGACCGTGGTTCCAGTACAGCGCTTTCACCAGCGGGATACCGGACAACACCTTGCTCTGTTTGATCGTGGATGGGCAAGGGCGAAAGTGGGCCGGGTCGCAGATCGCGGGGGTGCTTGTATTCAGCAGTGCTGCGGACTGGTACACGTTCAATACAACGAACTCCGGCCTGCCGGATGATTGGGTGACCGCAGTGTACGAAGATCAGCAAGGGATCATCTGGCTTGGAACGCGGGAAGGAGGTCTTGCCCGTTACCAAGCTGATGTGAGCGTATCCGACGGGGCACTTGCGGATCACTTGCATGTGTACCCCAATCCTTGTGAGGGACAACTGTTCGTGGACCTGCGGAGCTTTTCCGGTCCGGTGGAATGGCGCGTGGTGGATCTTGCAGGTAGGTTTTTGGGGGGCGGCATTCTCTCTGGTGGCAGCATTCCGGGTATTGGTCTGGAAGCGCTGGTTCCCGGATCTTATGTGCTTCAGGTAACGGCTAATGATCGTTCAGCAGCGGTCAGGATCCATAGGGAGCGGTGATCTGGGGTGTCGGCACGGACTTGCGTTGAGTACCCGATGGGTATACTTTGCGCATCGTTCGTTGCTCCACCGATACCCAATTACGCATGTCATATCGTTACCTGCTGGCCCTGTTGGCGCTTGTAGTGCTGCCATCGAAAGAGCTTCGTGCCCAGTGTTCGCTGTCCGATGCAACCTCCTGTGTATGCAGGACCGCTGGGCAATCCACCTGTGATCTCTTACCGGATATCACCATATCCTGGATAGGCTTGGAGAGTTACTTGAGCGGTCCCAGCGAGTATTCTCAAAGTGCTTCGACCAATGCTGGGCGTCTTCGTGTTTCCGGTTCAACCCCCAACATAGGCTTCGGGCCTTTGGAGGTGCGAACAGCCAACCAACAGGGGCTCAGGACGTTCGTATGCGGAACGGATACCTTCACCGTAAGTGGGCAGACCAACTTCAATTGCCCGAATGGTCAGAACCCCAAGCAGATCATCTTTCAACAGGTGTACCGCAAGCAAGGGAACAGCATGATCCGTTCCGAACGGATGGCCGGAAGTATGACCTACCATGCGGCCCACAGTCACTACCATGTGAACGATTGGACCACCATGAACCTCTGCATTGAGGACCCGAACGAACCCGATCCGCGGAAATGGCCGGTGGTGGCCACTGGTGCCAAGGTGGGATTCTGCCTGATGGACTATGGGACGTGCGGCTCCTATCCCGGGCATTGCCGGACCAGTCAGGAATATGGGCAGGGAACGGCCATGAACGGATCTTCCAACTACCCCAACTTCGGCCTTCATGGCAGTTACGGATGCGGTACCAACGTGCAGGGCATTTCCGTCGGGCGTACGGACATCTACAGCAAGAACCTGGACATGATGTGGGTGAACATCATGGATGGGCTTTGTAATGGCAACTACTGGATCGTTGCCGAAGCGGATCCCACAAACGTGTTCGTTGAAGAGAACGAGGACAACAACTGGACCGCCATCCCTTTCTCCATTACCCAACAGCGCCCGGCCAACAGCGGTGGATCGGCAGGCATTATCGCACCTGACGGGCTCAAGATCACCCCGGGCGGAACCATCAAACTCGTTGCCACACCCGGGTATGCTTATGCCTGGAGCAATGGAGCTACTACCCGCACTATTGAAGTTGCCCAAGCGGGAAACTACTCCGTGGTGGTTTCCGCTCCATGCGGTTCGTTGACTTCGGCAACGGTGAATGTGAGCGCGCTTGCTCCGCTTGCAACTCCAATAGGACAGGGAGACCAAGTGGTTGGGCCTGCAAGCGCGACGGTATCCGCAGCTGCCGCTCAAGGATCGGTAGTGTGGTATGAAGCACAGGATGCTGAAGCTCCAATGGCCTCTGGAAGTAGCATGGAGACCCCGGTGCTGGAGAGCACTACCACCTATTGGGCAGCTGCACGCTTGCAAGTGCCTGGTGTGGCAATGAACGCGGCAAAGACGGATCGCTCCGGGGGGGCGTTGAACTCGACTAACGCCAAACAGTGGTTGATCTTCGATGCATACGAGCCCTTCGAACTGGTTTCCGTAAAGGTGTACGCCACGGGCAATGGAGAACGACATTTCGCATTGGTGGACAATGTGGGCAACCTCATCGAGGAGCGCTACATCTACGTTCCCAACGGCACCCATCGCGTGGATCTGAACATGCAGGTACCTGCAGGAAGTGCACATCGCATCACGGCGTTCGATGACAACACGGAGATCATCCAGCAGCTTCATCGCGACAATAGCGGGGTAAGCTATCCGTACACGCTCGGAAGCCTTGGCGCCATTACGGGCAGCACGGCGGGAAGCACCTTCTATTACTACTTGTACGATTGGGAGCTCCGTACACCGTCCGTAACGCTTGAAAGTGCTCGGGTGCCCGTTACAGCGGAGGTCACCGACGGTATCACGCTCGCATTACGTGCCTACCTTGAAGGACCTTTTGACTTGCAGAGCGGTCTGATGTCCGATGCGCTCCGCCAACAGGGTCTCCTTCCGCTAACCGAACCATACACCGCCTTGGGTTACGCGCATGTCGGGGGAGGCGGGGAGAGCACCAACGCTACTGTTCTGTCAGCTTCAGGAAGCGATGCTGTGGTGGATTGGGTGGTGGTCGAGTTGCGCGATGCCGCATCACCTTCCCAAGTGATCGCAACCTCCAGTGCGCTGCTGCGACGGAACGGCCAGATAACCTCCGTGGCCGGAACCCCTGTGCGCTTCCCCGTAACTGGCGGTAATTACCATGTAGCCATTAGGCACAGGAACCACTTGGGTTGCATGACCGGAACGCCGGTTTCTTTTGGAGCAGCCACTGTAACGGTCGATCTGACCGTTTCGGAAACGGGAACATATGGTGTCGAGGGCCGTAGGGCCTTGGCCAATGGTACGCAAGTGCTTTGGGGCGGCAATGTGGTCGGAGATGGCCGATTGTTGTACACCAACCAAGACAATGACCGCGACCCGATCCTCGCATTGATCGGTGGGACCGTTCCAACGGGCACTGTGAGCGGCTACCTGAGTGCGGATACCAACATGGACGGTACTGTGAAGTACACCGGTAATAACAACGACCGGGATATCATCCTGTCCAACATTGGAGGTGTCGTTCCCACCAACATTCGTTTCCAGCAATTGCCCTGATGCGAATTACTCGCTTACATTAGCCGAAGCTCTTCAAGACCCTCCCTTAACTACGCCGATGAACATATTTACCACAGGCCGTTCGGTCATGCTCGCTGCGTTTAGCAGCATCGCATTCCTCTCTGGTTCTCCCGAGGCGAAGGCGCAACCAGGTGATGTCAACCGCATCGACATCCGTTTGGTCCAATCCGGTGCTACCCAACTGGAGGTGCAGTTGAGGCCCAACAACGCCTGGGATTATTCGGACGGGGTGGTCAACCTCACCTTCGCGGTTCGTTGGGAAACAGCTGCTGGAGGTACTCTCCTTGGCAACTCCTCGCAGGGTTTCGATGAATGTATGCTCGATGGTCTTCGACTCCTGGGCAACCCGGGTATCGTGAACTTCGATTTCACCAACGACTTCAGGTACCGTGGATACAACTGCACTGGTGGCGGTTGGTCCGTGGGCGATGGTTGTGAATACCCCGCGAACACTTGGATCCCCTACGCCCGAATGAACGTGACCGGCCTAACTGGTTGTGGAACGTTCGTCATCGTTGCTTCCGATGACTACACGAACCAGACGGAGGTGAACTCCAACTGGTTCATCAGCTTGGGCGGTGTTAACATCACCTCCAACTCCCAAGTCGTAGGACCGGGCGTTCAGCTCGGCAACTGCACCCCGGATTGTAATGGTGTGATCGGTGGCACAGCAAGCATCGACCAGTGCGGTGTTTGCTCCGGTGGTAACACGGGTGTTCCCCCCAACAGCACCTGCCTTGACTGCAACGGCACGATCAACGGTACTGCCAGCATCGACCAGTGCGGTGTTTGCTCCGGCGGCACCACGGGCGTTCCTCCCAACAGCACCTGCCTTGACTGCAACGGCACGATCAACGGTACTGCCAGCATCGACCAGTGCGGTGTTTGCTCCGGTGGCACCACAGGCGTTCCCCCCAACAGCACCTGCCTGGACTGCAACGGCACGATCAACGGTACTGCCAGCATCGACCAGTGTGGTGTTTGCTCCGGCGGCACCACGGGTGTTCCCCCCAACAGCACCTGCCTGGACTGCAACGGCACGATCAACGGTACTGCCAGCATTGACCAGTGCGGTGTTTGCTCCGGCGGCACCACTGGCGTTCCTCCCAACAGCACCTGCCTGGACTGCAATGGCGACATTAACGGTACGGCATTCATTGACGGTTGCGGAACCTGCGTTGGTGGTAACACCGGTCTGAGCCCTTGCGGTAACGACTGCGCTGGTGTCCCTGGTGGCACGGCCAGCATCGACCAGTGCGGCGTCTGCTCCGGCGGTACCACAGGCGTACCTCCCAACAGCACCTGCCTTGACTGCAATGGCGACATCAATGGCACGGCCAGTGTTGACCAGTGCGGTGTGTGCAGCGGTGGCAATACCGGTGTACCTCCCAACAGCACCTGCTTGGACTGCAATGGCGACATCAACGGTACGGCCAGTGTTGACCAGTGCGGTGTTTGCAGCGGTGGAAATACAGGTGTACCCCCCAACAGCACCTGCCTTGACTGCAACGGCGACATCAACGGTACTGCATTCATTGACGGTTGCGGAACCTGCGTTGGTGGTAACACCGGTCTTACCCCATGCGGTACCACCTGTTCCCAAGTGAACTTGGAGTTCGATACGGACGACAATGGTCTTGAGATCGGCTGGGCCATTTACCCGATCGGATCCGCGACCGCGGTGTGCAGCGGCCAGGGCTTGCCGAGCAATGCTTCGGGTGTGTTGCAAACATGCTGCCTACCCGACGGATGCTACCGTTTGGAAGTGATCGACCTCGGTAACAACGGTATCCTCAACGGTGGTTACGTGCTTCGCACCGCTGCCGGACAACGCATCATTGATAACAAGGACAACGGCGACTTCGGCGGCTTAAGTGCGATCTCGAACGGTCAAGGCTTCTGTCTGCCACTGGGCAACGACCAAGTGATCTACACCAGCTGCGACAAGTACTGGTGGAAGACCAACGAGTACATCGTTGCCGATCCGAACGAAGCAGTGAGCGCGGTTTGGGTGCCCGGTGGTGCGAACAGTGTGCAAAGCACCAATACCGGTTACGAGTTCTGGTTCTTCGATCCGAACGGTAGCTACAGCTTCCGCAAGTTCCGCAACCATGCAACAAGCGACGGTTACGGCAACGTGGGAGCCACCCGTGCCTGCCACCTGAAGATCAACAACTGGGCGGCCGCAAACCACATTCCCCAGTTCACGCTCATGAACGTGCGCATCCGCTCACGGGTAAATGGCGTGGATAGCGAGTGGGGCCCTGCATGTCGCTTTGTGCGCAACGAAGCACTCAGTCAGTGCCCCCCCACCAAGTTGATGGACATTCCCACCAACCCGAACCTGAGCTGCGATCAGTTCCGTCAGTTCGTAAGCAACCAGCGTGTGCACGCGCGTCCGGTGTCCGGTGCGAATCTCTACCAGTGGCGTTTCCGCATCGAGGCGGAAGGAGTTGAGATCATCCGTACCAGTACCACCTACTTCCTCAACCTTGGATGGGCCGCTGGAGTGGCTGCTCCGCTGGAGGATGGCAAAACCTACCAAGTGGATGTGCGCGCCAGCAAGAACGGCGGTGCTACATGGTGTGGTATCGACGGTGATCCTTGGGGAGATATCTGCAGCTTGACGATCGGCTCCAACCCGGGTGATGGAGGTACGCCGAACATGCTTGCCGATGGAACGGCCGTACAGTTCAACATGTGGCCGAACCCGAACCGGGGAGATGAACTCTGGCTCAGCATGAACGTGGTTCCGCAGGGCATCGAAACGGTTTCCGTGGATGTGCATGACCTCTTTGGTAAGCGCGTAATGGCCCGTATCGTTCCCGCACAGGATGGTCAGCTGTTGACCAAGCTGCCCATCTCCGGGGATATTGCAGCAGGCATGTACATGGTTACCGTAACTGCGGGAGATGTACAGTTCATCCAGCGCTTGGTGATCCAGCCTTGAGTTGAGCATTTCCGATCTTGAAAGCGGCCACCGGATCCCGGTGGCCGCTTTCGTTTTGCACCACAGCGTGTAAGCAATGCAACTCAGCCCATCGGCCAAGAGATCGGGTGCCTAAGATCACGTGGCGAAGCAACCAGAGACCATTTCGGATGGCCCTCTCGCAATGGAATGGGGGGCAGTCACGCACCGGCTGGCTGGAAGGCTCTCAGCTACTTCGAAGCTGCTCGATTCGCTGCATATTGGAACGTGGAGGGCGCCGAAAGGCGATCCCACCTATCGGTTGAAGCAAGCAGCGCAATGAAGCAAATGGCCTCGTATGGTTTCCGTGCAGGATGATGCGGACTTTGGCTCCAAACAACAGCATGCAAGGTGCGGAAGGCCACTGCTCAATGGCCCGGATACAAGACAAGCGCTATCCTCACTTCGGCGATCGGTATCGCTTCATCCGAGTAGGAGCGAAGCCGCGCTCTGCCCAGGCCCCCACTTGTTCGGGCAATCGGGTTAGGGAGCTGCCGATACTTCGTGGGGTATGAAAAAGCCCCGCTTGTTGGCGGGGCTTTTCTTGTGAAGAGGAAAGGTTCAGTAGTAGATCAAGCGCCGCACTTTGGCAACGTACTTGGCCAAACGGATCACCTGCTTGGTGTAACCGAACTCGTTATCGTACCACGCATACAATACCACGTTGCGGCCATCGGGGCTCACAATGGTGGCGTTGCTGTCGAACACACTGCAGCAGGTGTCTCCGATGATATCGCTGCTCACCAGCTCAGGGTCGATGTGGTAGTGGATCTGGTTGACCAGTTCGCCATTGAGGGCAGCGTGTCGCACCAGATCATTGATCTCATCCAAAGTGACCTTGCGGTTCAGGGTGAGGTTCATGATGGCCAAGGAGCCGTTCGGGGTCGGAACACGCACCGCATTGGCGGTCAACTTATCCTTCAGGCTGGGGATCGCTTTGGTAACGGCGCTGCCAGCCCCGGTGCTGGTGATCACCATGTTGATCGCAGCACTGCGCCCACGCCGTGGCTTCTTATGGAAGTTGTCGAGCAGGTTCTGGTCGTTGGTGTAGGCATGCACCGTTTCGATGTGCCCTTTTTCCACGCCCACGTTGTCTTCCATCACCTTCAGAACAGGGCAGATGGCGTTGGTGGTGCAGCTGGCCGCACTGTAGATCCGCTCGTTCTCGATATCGAGGTCGTGGTGGTTGATGCCGTAAACGATGTTCGGGATCTCCTTGCCAGGTGCGGTCAAAAGGACTTTGCCAACTCCCTTGCCTTTCAGGTGGCGCTCCAGATCGGCGCGCTTGGTGAACACACCGGTGTTGTCGATCACCAGTGCATCCTGGATTCCATACTTGGTGTAATCGATGTCCTCGGGGGCATTGGCCGCGATGAGCTGCACCATTTGGCCATTGATCCAGAGTGCCTTGCGCTCCAGATCCTCCTTCACCGATCCTTTAAAGGCACCGTGCACACTATCGTTCCTGAGCAATGCGGCCCGCTTGATGATATCCTCATCGCTGAGGGTGCGGGTAACGATGGCCCGAAGCCGCAGCTGCTGCCCTTTGCCGGCTTGTTTCACCAGTTCCCGAGCCGCAATGCGTCCGATCCTTCCGAAGCCGTACAACACCACGTCCCGGGGAACGAAATTGTGCTTGTCCTCTCCCAGGAAATCCTTCAGGGTGGTCTTCAGGAAGTCTGAGGCTGAAGCCGGTTTCGGCGACGCTGTGAGGTACTCATGGGTCAGGCGACCGATGTCCAATTTGGAGGGTGCCAGGTCCAGGTCCAAAAGCGTGCGGGCCAGTTCTGCCGAGGTGTAGATGTCGATCGGCTTCTTCACCACCAGCGCCGCATAGTCGAAGAGGTTGAGAACTTCGGAGATGCCTACGTCGGTAAGGTGGTTCCGGAAGAAAACGAGCTCCACGCCTTTGCCGTACATCAATTGGCCAACGGAGTTGGTCAGGTCAACGGCCGCGCGTTCGCGGTCCACATAATCCTTCAGGCCGGCTTCATAGCCGGTCTTTGCTTCGAGGGTTTCCATGGATGAAATGAGAGGGTGGTTGGTTTTCAAATGGGTGGAAAGCAGCGCGCCCCGCAATGAAGCGGGGCGCACATGACTTATCCGAGGTATGCTTTCAGAAGCTTGCTTCGGCTCGTATGGCGAAGCCGTCGAATGGCCTTTTCCTTGATCTGGCGCACTCGTTCGCGCGTCAGGTCGAACTTGGCACCGATCTCTTCCAACGTAAGACCGTGGTTGATGGCGATGCCGAAGAAGAGCTTCACCACGTCGCGTTCGCGTTCAGTAAGCGTGCTCAGGGCGCGGTCGATCTCTTTGGAGAGTGATTCGTTCAGCAACAAACGATCCGCAGGAACACTGTCGTTGTTCGGCAGCACATCCAAGAGGCTGTTGCTCTCGCCTTCCACGAACGGGGCATCCATGCTGATGTGCCTTCCG
Source organism: Flavobacteriales bacterium (assembly GCA_019638115.1). GTDB lineage: Bacteria > Bacteroidota > Bacteroidia > Flavobacteriales_F > PHOS-HE28 > PHOS-HE28. The sequence goes on from JAHBUK010000006.1 coordinate 10,553, forward strand.
CTCACCTTCATGGTGTCCGCCACCTTCTCGGCAGGCAGATCGAGGAACACGGCGAGCTCATCTGCGCTGGGCGGACGCTCGTACTCCTGTTCCAACTTGGCAAAAGCCTTGTTGATCTTGTTCAGTGAGCCTACCTGGTTCAGGGGCAAACGCACAATGCGGCTCTGCTCGGCCAAAGCTTGCAGAATGCTCTGGCGGATCCACCACACTGCATAGCTGATGAATTTGAAACCGCGGGTCTCGTCAAAGCGCTGAGCTGCTTTGATGAGGCCGAGGTTACCTTCGTTGATCAGGTCGGGCAGGCTCAGACCTTGGTTCTGGTACTGCTTTGCCACGGATACCACGAACCGGAGGTTGGCCTTCACCAACTTCTCCAAGGCCAGGTTGTCTCCGCTTTTGATCTTTCGGGCCAGTTCCACTTCCTGGTCGGCGGTGATCAGACCCTCCTTGCCGATCTCCTGTAGGTACTTGTCCAGCGACTGGCTTTCCCGATTGGTGATCGACTTCGTGATCTTGAGTTGACGCATCCTTGATGCCACGGTGTTCAGGTCTTAGAGGTTAGTCGAAACGGCCAATTGAGGTTCAATGATCACAGGAAAGCAACAAGGAACCGGGCTGCGAAGGTACGCCTCGCTGCCCACACAGGACAAGTGGTTCTTGGTCGGTTTGTGCAAGGGCTTGACCATCAGGTTCTTCATAGCCCCAGACCGTAGTATGCCTTGGTTCCATTGGGGTAAACGCCTTCCACCAGAACACCCCCTTTCTTTTTGTTGAGTATGCCCATGAGCTGCTCCACGCTGGTGATCGGTTCCTGGTCGATCCGGGTGATGATGAACCCCTCGCGGATCCCACTGCTGCGCAGTTTGCCTCCATTGATGGCGGTCACCTTCACCCCGGAGGTCAGTTTCAAGTCTCGTAGTTCTTCTTCCGTTGCGTTGCGCAGATCCGCACCCAGTGTGGTTGTTGGCTGAGTGGTCCCCTTCGTGCTATTGCTGGTAAGCACGCCATCACGCCCCCTGAGGGTCACATCCATCACGGATTCCTTGCCATCACGCAGAACGGCTACCGCTACTTTGTCGCCGGGCCTGTATCGGCTTACCTGCTCCTGCAGTTGTGGAACGTTGTTCACGTCCATGGTTCCGATCCTGATGATCACATCCCCGGAGCGCAAGCCTGCAAGTTGTGCAGCGCCCCCGTCCGTTATCCCATTCACGTAGACCCCGTTTATGCGGTCCAGTTTCAATTCCTTGGCCAGTTTCTGGTCCAGGTCGCGTATGCTCACACCAATGTAGGCGCGTTGCACGCTTCCGAACTCCAGCAGGTCATTGGTCACTTTCTTCACAATGTTCACCGGTATGGCGAACGAGTAACCGGCATATTGTCCGGTGGTGCTGGCTATGGCCGTATTGATGCCGATGAGTTGACCGCTGGTATTCACCAGGGCCCCGCCGCTGTTCCCCGGGTTCACCGCTGCATCGGTCTGTAGGAAGGATTCGATCGGGAAAATGTCTCGTTCCGCGTCGTATTGCAACAGGTTGATGTTCCTGGCCTTGGCGCTGATGATCCCTGCGGTAACGGTACTGGTAAGGCTCATGGGGTTACCCACGGCCAATACCCATTCACCCACCCGAACATCATCGGAATCCCCGTAGCCCATGGCATTCAATTCCGTGGCATCGATCTTCAGCAGGGCCAGGTCGGTACTGGGGTCTCTGCCGATCACGCGTGCATCGAAGCTCCTCCGGTCGTTCAGGTGCACCTTGATCTTGTCGGCACCATCAACCACGTGGTTGTTGGTCACTATGTACCCATCATCGGTAATGATCACCCCGGAACCCGCACCTTGCCGTGGTTGCTGTTGAATGGGGGCACGGTGGCCCCAGAACAGGTCCGCGAAGGGGTCTCGCACGTTCACCATGGATTCGGTGGTGACGTGCACCACCGAGTTGACGCTCATCTCCGCCGCCTCCACCAGGTCCGGCATGGCGAGCGACCCACTGCGTGCTGCAAAGGTGGCCGTAGTTGTGGGTGCGGGCCGGTAGTGCTGAACGTTGCTGACAACGGGGCTTGGCTCCGTGCTGCCGTTGATCTTTTGTTGGATACCCAATGCCAGCAGAGCGCCGGCCAGGGACATGCTGATGTATGATAGTGTGCGCTTCATTTCACTGAGGTATGGAGATCGGCCGTGAACAAAGAATGTGCCTGCCGACCTACCATGAACGTTCTGTCAGGCGCTTGGTATCGGTACATGCCGTTAATATATGTTGATCACCAAAGGGTGGGGGGGAGCACAAGGGATCGCCATCTTTGCGACCCATGGAATTGCACTTCGCCAAATGGCACGGGTCAGGCAATGACTTCATACTGGTGGATGACCGTCAGGGAGTCTTTCCGGCAGGGGCCATATCCGTTATCCGTTGGCTTTGTGACCGACATTTCGGGATCGGTTCCGACGGGTTGATCCTTGTACAAGCCCCGCAAAGCGCCGGGCTGGACTTCCACATGGAGTTCTTCAATCCGGACGGCTCGAAGAGCTTTTGCGGCAATGGCAGCCGTTGTGCCTTTGCATTCTGGAGCCAATTGGGGAACCATCGCCACGAAGCGGACTTTTCGGCCATTGATGGTGAGCATCGGGGAGCATGGGTCGGTTCGCAGGTGGCCATCACCTTGCCACCTGTCGGCGTCATTGAGCGGGCCACGGACGGCCCCTTGGTGGACTTCATCAACACCGGTTCTCCGCATGAGTTGGTTTGGGTGGAGGACGTGGCCAAGGTGGATCTTGAGACGGATGGGCGAGCGCGGCGGCATGCCGCCCGCCATGGCTCGGCCGGTAGCAACGTGAACTATGTGCAAGCCCATGCGAAAGGCATCCGCATTCGCACTTACGAACGCGGTGTTGAAGCAGAAACGCTGAGCTGTGGCAGTGGTGTTGTGGCTGCCGCTCTGAGCGCTTTGGAGCGTGGCCAGGTGGAAGCGCCGGTGGCAGTGGTGGCCCTTGGAGGGGAACTGCTGGTGGAGGCGAAGAATACGGCCGCTGGTGGGTACACCGGGGTGCGTTTGATCGGGCCGGTTGCCGAGGTGTTCAAAGGCAAAGTCACCATTCGGCCATGAAGCGCTGGAAGGTCGTTCTTTTCGTTCTGCTTTTGATCGGGGCGGTCGGGGTGTTGGTCTCCCGGTCCATATGGTCGGGGTTGGTAGGGCCTGGCACCCGATTCGCCGAAGAAAGCCGCCTGCTGTACATCCACACAGGTGACGACCTGGACAGGGTGGTGGAGGAGTTGCTTGCGCTTGATGCAATTAGCGATGCCCGTGGGTTCAAGTCGCTGGCGGATTGGAAGAAGTATTCAGACCGGATCAAACCCGGCCGTTATCGGATACCACGTGGCATCTCAGCGAATGAGCTGTTGAACAAGCTTCGGAACGGTGAGCAGGAGCCCGTTCGGGTAACTTTCACCAATATCGATCACCTGCCCGAATTGGCTGGTCGTCTTGCGCTTGTTCTGGAACCCGACTCCCTGGAGTTCCTCAGCGCGTTCTCCGATCCGACGCTTCAGCAGCAGGTGGGCCTGGATGCGTCGAACATGATATCGCTGTTCATTCCCAATACCTACGAATTCTGGTGGACCACCACGCCTGAGCGCTTCATTGAGCGGATGAGGACCGAACATCGTTCATTCTGGAACGGGGATCGACAGGCCCGCGCTACCGAAATGCGCATGTCGCCGGCCCAAGTAGCGGTATTGGCCTCCATTGTACAAGCCGAGACCGTTAAGGCTGACGATGCGAAGCGGATTGCCGGAGTATACCTGAACAGGTTGCGCATAGGCATGCCGTTGCAGGCCGACCCCACACTGAAGTTCGCAATGGGCCTTGACAGCGTGCGCAGGATATTGGACCGCGACAAATTGGTGGATTCGCCCTACAACACGTACCGCAGGACCGGCTTGCCGCCCGGCCCCATCAACATGCCCGAACCACGCTTTCTGGACGCCGTGCTGTATGCCGAAAAGCATGACTATCTATACTTCTGTGCACGCGCCGATCTGAGTGGTTACAGCGATTTCAGTCGGACCTACGAGCAGCACCTGGTCAACGCCAGGAACTACCATCGCGCACTGAACAAGAGAGGCATCCATCGTTGAGCCTCCACATGGCATCATGAGCCTGTTCGGGATCTTATTCGATGTGCTCTCCGGTCTCCACATCGTCGAAGCCTCAGGGTGAAATGTCCCTGTGGGCATTGCAAGGCAAGAACCTTGCGGCTTCGCCTCGACAAGGAATGGCCTCGGACGCCATCATTCAAGGGGGGCGCGAACAAGCTCTAAGGATATCGGGCTACTTTCGCACCTTCTTCAAGAACAGTCATGACCAAGATCAAATTCGGAACGGACGGTTGGCGAGCCATCATCGCCGAAGATTACACGGTGGACAACGTTGCACGGGTGACCGTGGCCGTTGCCAAATGGACCAAGGAGCGGTTCCCCGAAAACCCTGCCGTGGTTGTTGGGCATGACTGCCGGTTCGCAGGTGAGCTATTCGCCGATACGGTCACCAAGGTGCTTGTTCATCATGGGGTTCGCGTGCATCGGGCCAAAGGTTTCGTCAGCACGCCCATGGTCTCCTTGGGCGCCTTTCAACTCAAGGCGTCCCTGGGTGTGATCATTACGGCGAGCCACAACCCCCCGAGCTACAATGGCTACAAATTGAAAGGCCATTTCGGCGGACCGCTCGTGCCTGAAGAAGTGCAGGAAGTGGAGGATATGATCCCGGCTCAACATGGCCTCGATCTGGCATCCATCGATCTGGCCCAAGCCGAACGCAACGGCCTTATCGATCATGTAGACCTGGAGACCATGTACGTGGAGCATGTGGAGCGCAATTTCGACCTCGAAGCCATCCGCAACTCGGGTATGAAGCTCGGCTTCGACGCCATGTATGGAAGTGGCCAGAACGTCATTCCGCGCATTCTGCCGAAGGCTGAGCTGCTGCACTGCGATCATAATCCATCATTCCGCGGGCAAGCCCCGGAGCCGATCCACAAGAACCTGCTCGAGTTCTCCGATCTTATTCGCACCAGCGGGATAAGCTCCGGATTGGCGGTTGATGGTGACGCCGATCGCATTGGTCTTTACAACGGAAAGGGTGAGTTCATCGACTCGCACCACATCATTCTGCTCCTGATCCATTACCTGGTCAAGTACAAGCAGTTCAAGGGAAAGGTGGTGGTGGCCTTCAGCGCCACACCCAAGGTGAAGAACATGTGCGACCACTACGGGTTGGACTATCAAGTCACCAAGATCGGCTTCAAGTACATCGCGGGCATCATGATCAAGGAGGATGTCCTTTTGGGTGGTGAGGAGAGCGGTGGCATTGCGATCAAAGGTCACATTCCGGAACGCGATGGTATCTGGATGGGGTTGACCATCTGGGAGTTCATGGCCAAGAGCGGGAAGACCTTGGATGAACTGATCGCCGAAGTGTATGAGATCGTTGGTCCGTTCGCTTATGAGCGCAACGACTTGCACATCAGTGAATCCCTGAAGCAGGATGTACTGAAGGCCTGCGGTGAGGACCGCTACAAAGCCTTCGGTGACTTTGAAGTGCGCAGGGTGGAAACCATTGATGGCTTCAAGTACCACTTCGACAATGAGCAGTGGTTGATGATACGGGCCAGTGGCACGGAGCCTGTTCTGCGTTGTTACGCCGGATCGGACAGCTTGGCGAATGCCCGTAAGATCCTTGAGGCCTGTCAGCGCACCATTGGTGCCTGAGCTTTTACGAAACGGGAGCGTCCAATGATGCTTTCATGTTCGTCCAGCAGGATGAGCGTGTAGCTGCCGGCCGCAAGGTGTGTGATGTCCAAGCTACTGCCTTGAGCCGATGCGGCCTTGCGGTCGGATACGGACCGGCCCATAGCATCCAGGATAACCACGCGGTGATACTCCTGCTGCGTGAACCACTGAAGGGTTCCCTGCACCGGATTGGGCCACAGCAAAGGACCCTGCTCCTTGCGTAGCACTGCGATCGTGTTGGAGTGGTTCCAGGAACCATCCAGGTCTACCATGCGAAGTCTGTAGTAGGAGAGAGCCTCCGGGGACTGGTCGTCCATGAAGCTGTAGTTGAGCAGGCTTTGGCTGGTCCCTGCCGCGGTCACTTCACCCAAGGGGATCGCATCACCGGTATCAGAGATGCGTTCAATGATGAAATAGGCCGAGTTGCGTTCCGAGGCCGTGGACCATTCCACCAAATTCCCATCCGCCAGTGGTATGCCGCTGAAGCCCACGAGTTCAACGGGAAGCACGCCAATATCGCCATGCGCGGAGGCATAGCCATAGAACCACCGGCTGAAACGCTGCCCGTCCGGGGATCGATGGATCGGATATTCAACACGGCAGCGCCACTTGTAGCGCAGATACCCCGGCTGCTTGTAGATGAGCTGTTTCAACTCAACACCGGTGAGACCGAGGTCTGACCAAACAGCGGCGATACCGGTATTTGAAACGCTCGTGGTGATCGGTGCCCCCGAGAAGGCATCCCCTTCGAAGACCACCTCCCATTGGAGCCGTCCATCTTTGCGTTGCATGTGGCTTTTGGCCCAGTGTCCTATGCCGAAATACTCCGGGTCCGAGAAGTCCATGCTATTGGTGGAGAGCGGGCTAACAAGGTCCGACAGATACTGGCGTGTTGGTCTGCTCAAGCTAATTGAGCGGTTACCCCGGTACACATAAAGCGCCCCATCTTCCGCACCATTGAAGTTCGCCAAGGGAGCCCCGGCAAGGATGTCCGAGAAACCATCGCCATCCACGTCCCCGCCACCGGCTACGGCCTGCCCAAGGCGCCATTCCACTTGGTTCGGTTCCTGGTTGTCCGCAGCACCGGCCACAGTGCCCGGTCTACCGGCATAAACATACACGCGGCCTTCATTGGCTTGCCCACCGGTAAAGAACGGAGCACCGACCACCACATCGGCGTAGCCATCCCCGTTCACATCGCCCGCTTCCGCAACGGAAGACCCGAAACGGGCTCCCACTTGGTTTATCTGCAGGGTGGTGGAACCTGCAAGGCTGGTTCCTGCGGCACTGCCATAGTACACGAACGCTGCACCTTCACCGGCTTGGCCGTTGTCCCAGTTATCGGCACCCACCACCACCTCGAAATAGCCACTGCCGTTCACATCCCCGGCACCGGCCACACTGCAACCGAAGCGCGCATTGGCAACGTTTCGTTCAAGGGTGGTGGCCACCGTGGTCACCAAACCGGTTATGGAACCGTGGTAGATGTAGGCACCGCCTTCCCCAACCTCGCCATTGGTAAGGTCCGGAGCGCCAATGATGATGTCCGAGTAGCCGTCGCCATTCACATCGCCGGCCGTTGCAACGGCATGACCAAAGGCGGAGCCGGGTATCGGCGCAGGCAATAGGGCATGCACTGCGGCGTCCAGGCCGACCGGGGTGCCCAGATGTACCTGGCTGGTATTGCTTCCAGGCGCACCGATCACCACATCCGAATAACCATCGGTGTTGATATCGCCAGCGGTACTGACCGAGTAACCGAATTGCGAGCCTGGAGTACCCGTAAGGGTGAGCGCCGGCAGCGATGAAAGCCCTGTTGGTCCGCCCATGAAGATGTATGCACGACCTGAAGGGCCGGAATCCGGTGCTCCAACGATCACGTCCGCGTAGCCATCGCCGTTCACATCGCCGGCCGAACGCACCGAGGTGCCGAAGTGGGCACCTGCGATGTTCATTTCCAGCACCAGGTCCGGTGTGGCGGAGAGGCCACCTGGTGCGCCATAGTACAGGTACACAAGGCCCTCATCGGCTTGCCCATTGGAGGCATCCGGGGCGCCGACCAGCACGTCGGAGTAGCCGTCGCCGTTCACATCACCGGCGTTCGCGACCGAGGCACCTGCATGGCCACCACTGGCAGCCGGTGCGGATATGAGCGGTGCCGGTGCGGCAAGTGCAGCAGGAGCCTGTATCAGGTAGGTGCCACCGTGATACACACCGAACGCACCAGCGGCGGTATGGATCCGACTGCCTACGATCATGTCGCTGTATCCGTCCCCGTTAACATCTCCGGCAATGCCCACACCTTCGCCCATGTTGCCCCCTGAGGCAGTCCCTACGTATCGGATGAAGGGTGTGGCCGATATACCGGCAGGGCCTCCCAAGTAGAGATAGGCGGCCCCCTGCGTGGTAAGCGTGCCGCTGAATTGTGGCGCACCGATCACCACGTCGGCGTACCCATCGCCATTGATATCACCAGCACTGGTGACCCGCCTGCCGAACCAATGGTTGGCGCCTTCGCCTTGTATCACTACGGAAGGCACGGTAGCAAGACCTGCTGCCGACCCGTGAAAGACCATTGCAGTGCCTTCCTGAGCAGGCCCCTCGATATCGTCCCGCCAATCACCGGTAACCACATCCGCATAACCATCGCCGTTCACGTCGCCGGCATAGCGCACCACCCAGCCGAAACGACGGCTTATGCCTGCGCTATTGATCGTTTGAGCGGGGGCGGGGTTCAAGGGCTGGGCTACCGTGCCCGGTCCCAAAGGGCTTGCACCAGGGCTGCCATAGTAAACGAACATGGCACCATCATCGGTCTGGAAGAGGTCGAAGCGGTAGGCTCCCACCACCACGTCATCGAATCCATCGCCATTGATGTCTCCTGCGGCACTGACCGTGGAGCCGAACTGTGCCCCGGCCTGGTTTCGCTCCAAGCGATGGGCCGGGGTATTGGTCAGCCCGGCAGGGCCACCCAGGAACACCCAGGCGGCCCCTTCATTCGACTGGCCGTATGCTGCAAGCCAACCGCCAACGATCACATCGCTGTATCCATCGCCGTTCAAGTCCCCCGCACTGGACACATCGAAGCCCATGTACTTGTTGGTGCTGTTGGGTTGTAGTATGATATCCGGCGTGGTCGAAATGCCTGTCGGAGAACCGTAGTACACGAACACTCCGCCCTCGTCGGCTTGTGCGGCACCACTTTCCCAGTTGGGCGCCCCGACCAGCAGGTCACTGAAACCATCGCCGTTCACATCGCCTGCGTGGGCCACGGAATAGCCGAAACTGGCTCCGGCGATGTCGCACTCCAGTACCAGGTCCGCCACAGCACCTATGCCATTGGCACTGCCATAGAACACATAGACGAGGCCTTCCTGCGCTTCCCCTTGGGAAGCCAGAGGGGCACCCACTACAATGTCCGAGTATCCATCGCCGTTAAGGTCCCCGGCACCGTTCACCGCGAAACCGAAATCACTGCTTTGGTTCAAGAAGCCGGTCACGAAGCGGTTGGGAGTTGTGGGGATGGGGTCCACGGTTATGGGGTAGGTGGCCGACCGATCGTCCACTTCGATCACTGCTTTGCCTGTGCAGGCATCCTTCACCCGTATCCTGGCATCGAGGTGCCTTCCACAGGCATCCCATGCTTTGAGCCCGGTGTACATCATTCGGGTGGTCCCCATTTCATCCATCAACCGCAGGTCGTTTCCGCCATCATCAAAGGGTATTAGGTCTCCCTGTACCAAAAGGTCGATGTGAAGCATGCCACTGCCTGGCAGTCGCCGGTCGATCAGGAAATTCTGCCGAACTCCTTCGTCGCCATGCAAGTACTGCATCGTTATTCCTGCGCCGTGCCACAGCAGTTCAGTTCCGTTCGGGCAGGCAGCACCTGGTTTCCAGTCCAGCTTTTCGCCACTGGACCGGGATATTGATCCAAGGTCCAAGCGACTTTTCCAGAAAGGGGCACCCATCGGGCCTTCCACTTCAATGCCGGCCTTGTCCACCAGCAGGGCTATCCGGGCATTGGGGTCCACCGTCAGGTAGGAGGTGCCGTTCCGCGTAGGGTGGAAGGACATTTGGTGTGAAACCAACCACTCATCAACCGCAGGGTAGGGCCAACCATCCGTGGGGGGCGTACCGCTGTACACGGTAGCACCCGCACAGAGAAGCGCAAGGGTTGCAAGGGAACGGATCGTATTCAAAACGAACTACCGGTGGAGCGCGAGGTCACTGTAAACGTACGGCGAACCTTGCCATACGAAGTGTGATCCGGGTCACCGGAAGTAACTTTGATACGCATTCAATGAGCCATAGTTCCCTGTTGCCCCCCGTACGCTCGGTGCTCCTTGCGCTGGTCTTGTGTTGGCAATGGGCAACGGTCACCTGTGCTCAGGAGCCGGTGGAGCAGCCGGTGGATGCAGGAGCAAGGCGCTGCCAGTGGATCACCGGCGGGCTTGCCGCAGGGGGTGTGGTGGGTGGTTTGGTACTGCTCGACAAGGCTTGGTATGCGGGCTATGAGAGAGCTCCGCTGCATGCGTTCAACGATGGCGATGAATGGTTGCAGATGGACAAACTGGGACATGCTTTCAGTGCATACACACTTTCCTCCTGGGGGCACGCGCTTGCTGGTCGTTGCAGACCGGACCAGCGCGGTTCCTTGTGGGTCGGAGCATCGGTGGGCCTCGCGTTCCTCACCGGGATCGAAATTCTGGATGGTACTTCTGCGGCGTGGGGATTCTCCTGGTGGGACATGGCAGCCAACGTGACTGGCAGCGGAATGTACGTGGGGCAGGAACTGCTTTGGGGTGAACAGCGGGCACGTTTGAAGTATTCAGCACATCGAACGGAGCTGGCGCCACTGCGGCCTGAGCTATTGGGAGAGGGACCAGTTGAGCCATACCTTAAGGACTACAACGGCATGACGATATGGCTCAGCGTTTCACCGGGCTCTTTCGGTCGTTCTGAAATTCTGCCGCCGTGGCTATCCGTGGCTTTCGGCATGGGCGGAGATGGCATGATAACGGCTTCCACGCCCCGATCACCCGGTGATCTTGGTTGGGACCTGGCCCGGCACCGTCAGTTCTTTTTGTCCCCGGACCTGGACCTCACCCGGATACGCACGCGTAGCAAGGTGCTCCGCACGGCGTTATTCATTCTGAACAGTGTAAAGGTCCCTGCGCCTACATTGGAATACCGGGGCGGCGGGAAATGGGTGGGGCACTTGCTCTATTTCTGAGCGGCTGGAAGGCGACCTTCCAAGAGCATCAGTTGAACTTTCAGCACGGCGGCCACGGTAAGGCTGTCGGTCACCTCGCCCCGGGAAACCATGCCATACAACTCGCTGAACGGGATCTTCCGCAATTCCAGTTGTTCGTTGTGGTCGGGTTCAGGTTCATGGAATTCCAGTCCTTGGGCCACGTAGATCAAGGCCTCTTCATCGCTGGCGGAATTGCTGAGATGCATGTGCAGGATGGGGGTCCAATGGCTTGCCACTATGCCGGCCTCCTCCCGCAATTCCCGGATGGCACTTTCCAAAGCAGGCCTGTCACGGGGGGCGCCACCTTCCGGTATCTCCCAGCTGTAGGCCTCTATCGGGTAACGGTATTGGCCTATGATCCAGGTGTTCAACTCATCATCCAAAGGCACGATGCCAACGGCCAGGTTCCGAAAATGGATAACGCCATAGATCCCGGGCCGACCGCTGGGGTCGATCACTTCGTGGTGCGACACGCCGATCCACGGTGTGGAGTAACGTTCCTCAACGCTCAAGGTCTTCCAAGGGCCACGCTGTTGCATGGGCCGAAAGTAGCCCAAGGGCGGTACAAGCGAGGTGGGTTCATCGCCCCTGCTGCGGTAGGGTGAATCGGATGCTGACCTCGGTTATGCTGCGCACCCGTTCCCCTTTGCGAACACCTGGAGCCCATGGTGCCTTGTATACCAGGCGCATGGCTTCGGCCGTGCATCCGCCGCCAAGCTCTTCCAAAGCCACCATGTTGCTGATGGAGCCGGAGGGTTCCACCACGAACTGGAGCTTTACTACGCCATCAATACTGCGCCGGTAAGCCTCGTCAGGATACCTCATGTTGTCCGCAATGAACTTTCCGAACCCTGCTGTGCCTTTCGGTATCTCGGGTGCTACTTGCACATCGAGTTGGCGCGGTGTGAACACGGCGAGCGAGTCGCTGGCAGGCTGCTCAAAGACCGCCGATGTATGGTTGGGGCGGGCCTTCAACCAACGCTTGTACTTGGAAGGGTCGAAAGAGACCACCATGTAGTGGTCCGCACTACCGCGCTCCTCCGTGGCTGTTGAGGGTTGGAAGCGCACCATGCGCAGGATACGAAGTGCCTCGGCATCACATTCAGGGCATACAGGGCGCCAAACCTGCATGGCTTGCACGCTGCCATCGGAGTTCACCCCCACCACAACGGTCACGTCACCCTTTATGCCCGCCTCGAGCGCCGCAGCAGGGTAGCGCAGTTCCTGTTCGATCAGGCGGTCCACTGCCTGTAAGCCGCCCATGGGCTGGACCGACTCCAGACGTTGCCCGAAGGCGGTGATAGCGATGGACAGGTGAACGAAGAAGAGGAGGTGGCGGAGCATGGGGGGCGGTATAGGTCGCGTAAATTTGCGCAATGTCCGGGCAAAAGCTGCAGCAAGGTGACCATGTGTCCTTCCTGGATGAGGTTGGGCGTGGCGTTGTGCTGCGTATCACAAGGCCTGGCTTCGTGCTGGTCCGATCGGATGAAGGCTTTGAGCTGGAATTCCCCATCAAACGCTTGGTGCGTTACGAAAGAGATCATGGTGATCAGCTATACCGCATCACCGACCACCAGGTAGGTATGGTGGCTGCGAACGACATCTTGGAAGAGAAGCGCCGCAAGAAACCTGCGGTGCGCCCCGGTAAGACCCCGAAACGTCCGGAGGACAACAGCGTGGCCGAAGTCGACCTGCACCTGCATGAATTGGTTGAGGATGAGACCCGACTTGAGCCCGGTGAGCGCTTGGAATACCAGATCCGCTATTTCGAGCGGGCTTTGGAAAGTGCCATCCGCAACGGAAAACGAAAGTTGATCGTCATTCATGGCATCGGCGAAGGAGTGTTGCGGGAGGAGGTGCGCAGGCTTCTTCAGTATTATGATGGCGTACAGTTCCACGATGCGGATATGGGGCGCTATGGGTCTGGTGCCACTGAGGTTATCATCCATCGGCAGCGTTGAATGCCTTGCGGGCGAGGAACCCGCAGTTGCGATAATGTTCTTTGAATTCCTGTGCATCGCTTCGTCGCTCAAGGTCCGCAAGGCCCTTGGGAGGAAAGTCCGGGCAGTATAGGGTGCCATGCTTCCTAACGGGAAGGGAGGTCATTGGGAACAATGGCCTTACGGAAAGTGCCGCAGAAAGGGAAACCGCCCGGGAGCGATCCCGGGTAAGGGTGAAAAGGTGGGGTAAGAGCCCACCAGTGCCGGTGGCGACATCGGCAGCTTGGTAAACCCCATGGGCTGAAAGACCATGTAGACCGGGGAAGGGGCGACCCGTTCCGCTTTGTCGCAAGGCAGGGACCCGGTGGGTAGGTCGATCGAGGTCCACTGTGAGGTGGATCCCAGATAGATGACGAAGACCCCGACTTGTTCGGGGTACAGAACCCGGCTTACAGATGCACAGGATCTTCTATGAAAGGTCCCTTCCATGGCGATGCACACGCATTTGGAAGGGGCCTTTCAGTTTTATTGGCATCGGCCACCGGCACTGGCCCGAGCTTTGGAACGCGCCCCCGGATACCTTTGGACCATGCTCATGCGCATCTGCCTTTTGCTTTTGCTGATCGCCGGGTGCCCGGCGTTGCACGCGCAGCAGGAGGTTACTATTCAAGGGCAGGTCATCACCGCCACGCCAGGCCATCGTTACTACGACCTTATGGTGGTGAACAAACGGACCCGCTCAGGCACGTTCGGCAACGTGGATGGCACCTTCACGGTGCGCGCATTGCGTACGGACACCCTGCTTATCGGTTCAATGGGCCATCGCACGGCCACAATATCCATGGCCGATAGCACGGAGAAGGCCACCTATCGAGTGACCATCCGCTTGGAGCCGCTGCAGTACGTATTGCGCGAAGTGGAAGTGCTACCTGAGCGCACGCTCAAAGAGATCCAGAAGGACATCGAGAAGCTTGGCTACCGGGAAAGCGATTACCGGATCAGCCAAGTGGACGCCTTGCAAAGTCCCATCACCTTCCTCTATCAAGAGTTCAGTAGAAGGGAGCGAAGCAAACGAATGGTAGCCTATCTGGAGAATGAGGACCGCAAGCGGGAGCTACTCCGGGAATTGCTTCACAAGTACGTGCAGTTCGATATCATCAACCTCAGCGATGAGGCCTTCGATGATTTCATCGATTTCTGCCGCGTGCCTGACGAGGTCATCAAAGGCCTTTCCCAGTACGAGTTCCTGCTCTATGTGAAGAAGAAGTACGAGTTGTACTCAAGCCTGGGTCCTACCCGCACGCACTGATCTGGATCGAGCGGATACTTCGCCAGCGCTCAGTGCTTGCCTTGTGCTGCCAGCCAGCGCTCGGCATCCAGCGCGGCCATGCAACCGCTGCCCGCACTGGTAACCGCCTGGCGGTACACCTTGTCGGCGCAGTCGCCCGCAACATATACGCCTGGTACGTTGGTGTGGGTGCTGTCCGGCTTGTGCTTCAAATAGCCTTGCTCGTCCATGTCCAACTGACCTTTGAAGATCTCCGTGGCGGGCTTGTGGCCGATGGCCACGAATAGGCCGGTCACATCCAGCTTGCGCTCCTCGCCAGTCTTGTTGTTGATGGCCATGATGCCTTCCACGGCATGTTCACCGAGCACGTCCTTCACCTCGGTATTGAACAGCACTTCGATGTTGGGTGTGTTCTCCACGCGGTGCACCATGGCCTTGCTGGCCCGGAACTCGTCCTTGCGCACCAGCATGTACACTTTGGGGCAAAGCTTGGCCAGGTAGGTGGCCTCTTCGGCAGCGGTATCACCAGCGCCTACCAAGGCGACAGATTGGCCGCGGTAGAAGAAGCCGTCGCACACAGCGCAGGCTGTCACCCCACCGCCGATGTCGCGCAAACGGATCTCGTTGGGTAGCCCCAGCCACTTGGCACTTGCACCAGTGCTGATGATCACCGCGTCGGCATGGATCTCCTCCTTCTCGTCCACCCACACCTTGTGTACGGGGCCACTGAAGTCGACCTTGGTCACCCAGCCATTACGGATGCGTGTTTCGAAACGCAGGGCCTGTTGCTTCAGGTCCTCCATCATGTCAGGGCCCGTACGGCCTTTGGGATAGCCTGGGTAATTGTCGACCTCGGTGGTCTGTGTAAGCTGGCCACCTGGCAGCGGCCCCTCTATCATCAAAGGTTTAAGGTCTGCACGTGCGGCATAGATGGCGGCGGAATAACCAGCGGGGCCCGATCCAATGATCAGGCATTTGACGTGTTCAGGGGTGTTGCTCATGGCTTATGCGCGGCACGGAACCGTTGTTTCCGTGTATCGGGCGGCAAAGGTATCCTGCCAAATGCGATCGCCACGGCACAATGATCACAAAGCGGAAGTCGTGGCCGTGGGTGCAAGCTCCCAACAAAGCCACCGGTTGGTCGGTCGGACCGTCATGGCTGGCAGATCACGGTCCTTAAGCTGCTTCCCCAGCCGCTCCAAACGCCCAATCCTCCTTCCACGTTGCTGATCACATTGGCCGGGTTGCTGAATACATCGCCAGCTGAGGCCACGTTGCTTTGGAACGATTCGTAGAACTTGAATGATGCGCGATCGAGGCTCACCAGCTTCACGATCACAGTATCGCCGCGTTTGAAATAGCCGCGCTCCTCATTCTCGTCATCCTCAGCGTTGCTGAAAGGTCGCGCGCCGCGGTTGAAGTTGAAATCGAACGTGAGGCCGTTGGTATAGCGATCCTCGAACACGGAGAAGAAAGGCGCCACGAAATTGGCATCCTTGGCAACACCATCGGGGCCTGCATTGGTGCGTTGAGCAAGCCAGCGGTAGTGATTTCCAATGGTGTCCGGATCGGACAAGCGCGCCCAGATGAAGCCCAGGCTATCATCGCCGGGTTGTTGTTGCGCCAGTCTGAACCACAGTGAGTCCAGCGGCACAGCGTTCGGTATGGTGGTGGTGGCACGCAGGTTCTTGTTGTCGGCCTGCACTTCCAAGCGGTAGCTGCGGCCTGCTTCACCAAGTAGGCTCATGTCCAGCTTGGTCCAGATGCAGATGTTGGCATTGGCGAGCAGGTTCACATCAATGCCGGTGGCCGCTGCCGCCTCTTCCAGCAGTTCCTCCGGAATGGCGCTGCTGCACACGCGGTCCAGCACATGGGTGGTGCTTCCATCGAATACGGTAACCGTGGCCTCACTGATGAAGCTGGCCGCGATGGAGGCAAGGCTCGTTGGAGCGAAGTAGGCCTGTGTGCGCGTGAGTATCACCACGGGCGGTGCACCTGTCTCAATAACGCCTTCCACCACCACACGCGGTTCCGTTTCCGGCAGGTCCACGGTGATCTCTTTTTCGCAGGCGACCAAGGTCAGGGCAAGCGCTGCAAGGATGGATAAGTTCAAATGGCGCATGCTGCTCAGAAGTTGAAGTTCCATGTGACGGAAGGCAGGATGGAGAAGAGGGAGACCTGCTTGGCCACTACCTGAAAGCTGTTGTTGCCGGGGTTCCCGGAAGCATCGAAGTAGATGAAGTAGGGATTGGCGCGGTTGTAAGCGTTGTAAACGGCAAAGGTCCAGCTGCTGTGCCAGCGCTTGGTGATCTCCGTCTCTTCACCTGTGATCGGGTCGCTTACGGTGCGCAAGGTGCGGTTGTGCAATGTGGCGGCCAGGTCCAGACGGTGGTAGGGTACCATGCGGTATCCGTTGCGCTCAGTGTATTCACTGACCACCCGGCCCTCGAAGAAATAGCGGTTCACCGGAAGCGTTACGGCCTGTCCTGTGGCGTAGATGAACGTGGCGCCGTAGCTCCAACGCTTGTTCGGCTCATAGGCCAGCACGAAGCTCAAGTCATTTCGTCGGTCCCAGCGGCTGGGGAATTCACGTCCTTCATTGATGTCGGGGAATTGGCGCATGGTCTTGCTCCAGGTATAGCCCAGCCAACCGTTCACCTTTCCGGTGCGTTTCTTCACGAAGAACTCGGCACCGTAGCTATACCCTTCCCCGAACACCAGTTGAGCATCGTAATTGGTGTTTCCGTTGTTCTGTGGGCTGGCGCCCTCGGCGTATTCGATCAGGTTGTCGAAGGTCTTGTAGTAGCCCTCAACGCTGGTCTCGAAAACCCCATCGAACAGGTCCCTGAAATATCCTGCGGCATACTGGGTGCCGATCTGTGGACGCACATTGCTACTGCTCGGTATCCACACATCGGTGGGCAGCGGGGTGCTGCCGAAGCTGGCCAGGTGCACATACTGCTGACCACGGTTGTAGGAGGCCTTCACGCTGCCATTGGGGCCTAAGCGATAACGCAGTGAGATGCGTGGTTCAAGGGCTGCGTAGGAGCTGATCGGTTCGCCGGAGGTGAAGTCCGTAGTACCGGTAGCACGGCCGTTCTCATCCAGGTCGTACAGGGTGAAAGGTCCTACATGTGCGAAGGTGGATAAACGCACACCGGCATTGATGCGCAACTCGTCCGTTACATCGAAGTCGTCCATCACATAGAGCGCGGTCTCGTGTGCATGGAGCTTCGGCGGTGTATCGATGTTGAAGTCGGTATCACCGCTGCTTACCCGAACCGTACTGGTGGTGTAGATGTGGTAGATGTATTGGCCACCATACTTCAGCCGGTGCCGGGCATTGGGGTAGTGGGAGAGGTCCACCTTCAAGCCGTAATCCTTGATACCACTGAAAAGCTCGAACTCGAATTGGTCCTGGTCCGCCTGAAATGCAAAGGAGTAATCGCTGAACGTGGCGGTCGTGTTCATGAAAAGTTTGGGGCCGAAGACGTGGTTCCAACGTGCGGCCACAGTGGCATTGCCCCAAGGAATTCGAAAACGTGGATCGCCCTCGTTACTGCCGCTGAAGTCGAACACATCCCTGCCGAAGTACCCGCTCACGAAGACCCTGTCCTTGTCGCTCAACTGATAATTGGCCTTGGCGTTCAGGTCGTAGAAGTAGTAGCCGCTTCCGGAGAAGGCGCTCTCGGGGTTGATGAACGGTTTGGTGACCACATCGATGTAGGTCCGCCTACCACTTACGATGAATGAGCTTCGGTCTTTCACGATAGGACCTTCCAAGGTCAACCGGGAGGAGATCAACCCGATGCCCCCTTGCCCATGGAAGCTCTTGTTGTTGCCGTCCCGCATGTTGATGTCGAGTACGGACGAGATCCTGCCTCCATAGTTCGCAGGCATGCCACCCTTGATCAACTCGATGTTCTTCACGGCATCGGCATTGAAGACACTGAAGAAGCCGAACAGGTGGCTGGCATTGTACACGGTGGCGTCGTCGAGCAGGATGAGGTTCTGGTCGGGGCCGCCGCCTCGGACGTAGAAGCCACTGTTCCCTTCACCGTTGCTGGCCACGCCAGGCAGGAACTGTATGGTCTTCAGGATGTCCACCTCACCGAGCAATGCGGGCAGGGTGCTCAGTTTCTGGGCATCGAGTTCGGTGGTTCCCATGCGCGTATCCTCGGTGTTCTCCCCGGTCCGGGTCCCGACCACCTCCACCACCTTTCCTTGTATCGCTTTGGGCACCGCGTTGATGTTCACTTTCAGGTCCTTGGTGACATCGATGGGCATCAGGAAGTCCTCGTAGCCGATGAAGCTCATGGCCAAGGTCTGTGCCCCTGGCTCCACATTGATCACGTAGTAGCCGTACACATTGGTGGCAGTGCCCCGCATGGTCTCCTTGATGAAGACACTGGCTCCGATCAAGGCTTCGCCACTGCTGGCGTCCTTTACGTAACCACTGATGGAATAGCGCTGCGATCCTTGGGCGTGCAGTTCGGATGTGATACAGGGAAGAACGAAAAACAAGCCCACGATGGCGGACAGGAGTGTTCTCATGCGAACGTTGGGAATAGGAAGGCGAAAACGGGATGCGAAGCTACCGGCACAAGATGGATGGTAACAATTGCTCGTTATGGATGGTTCGTCAACAGTATGAGCGGGAGGGAAGCGCTTAAACTTGATGTAGGCTTAGCGTCTTGGTGTAATTGTACTTCCAGTTTTGCAGCTACCTAATTGAGCAAGCATGGGCGCGTTCATTCGGAAGTACAGTACAGGCACTTTCACCATACTGGTCTATGTGCTCCTCGTTATAGCCGTCGTGTTCCTATCGTTGGGAGCATAGTGGCATGAATACCCGCCCCCAGGGCGGGATGCGCTACCGCTGCCTGCGGAAGAGGTCTTCGATGCGTCCGCGCTTTTTTCAAGCCTTCACCTCGCGTTCTCGCTGGTAGGCTGCGCTCTTGTCCGGGTGCACCTCGCTGTAGACCAATTGCCAGTCCTTGGCCCTGGATGTCCAGCTTTGGTGGTTTGCCAGGTGTTTCCGGAGGCGTTCCTCAATGTGCTCGGTAGTATGCCCGATGTAGTATCGGTCGAGCTGTTGTGAGAAGAGGATGTAGAAGGTGGCTGGCATGGTGGGAAAAGGAGAAGGCAGATCCAACCGTGGATCTTGGATTCAACTCATCAACGCAACCGGGTAGATGGACTTCAGGAGGACAAGAAAACGAATGGGCTGCCTCAAAAATGAGACAGCCCATCAAGTAATAACCAGTCGGGGTGACTGGATTCGAACCAGCGACCACTTGCACCCCATGCAAGTGCGCTACCGGGCTGCGCTACACCCCGAGGATACTTGTCCCGCACTTCGTTGCGACCATCCCGCCCTTAGGCGGGATGCGCTACCGGGCTGCGCTACACCCCGAGGATACTTGTCCCGCACTTCGTTGCGACCATCCCGCCCTTAGGCGGGATGCGCTACCGGGCTGCGTTACACCCCGAGGATACTTGTCCCGCATTTCGTTGCGACCATCCCGCCCTTAGGCGGGATGCGCTACCGGGCTGCGCTACACCCCGAGGATACTTGTCCCGCATTTCGTTGCTATGATCTCATCTTCCGATGGGAACCGCCACCGGGCTGCGTTCGGCCCTTTGGGGCGGCAAATCTAACAAAATCCGGTTCCTACGAAATGTTCCTTTGTGGAATGCTGTGGAGTAGTGATGGTCGCACTTCCGGGAGCATGGAGTGGGGGCGAGGATATGCGGGGGCGGTCGGTGGTTCCAAAGGAGGTTACTCGGGGTGAATGGTTCATGATGGGCCGAATGGAAGGCGCGCCGGTGTCGACAAGTCTACCTTTGCGGCCGCAGTGCCCTGTTCGGGTCCTGCACCATCACTCATGCGACATGTCCTTCTGGGGAGCATTACCACCATGCTCCTGATCGTTTCTTGCACCAGCCAGCCTGAACAACCCCAAGAAATGGACCCCCACAGCAATGCCCGCCCATTCGAGGCGGTGATCGAGCATCTGGCCTTGGATGTGAAAGTGGATATGGAAGCGCGAAGGATAGAGGGTACGGCCAACTACAAGATCAAGGGTACAGGTCGTATCATTTTCGATACGGACGGACTCGAGATCCTTTCAGTTACGCTTGGCAATGGTGAAGCCGCCGATCATTCGTTGGGTGATAGCACGCTTCTGGGCCGGGCGCTTGAGGTGAAGTTGCCGAAGGGCACCGATCGCGTTTCGATCGCTTACCGCACCGGAGACCAAGCCAAGGCACTGCTTTGGCTCAGTGCGGATCAGACCATCGATGGCAAGCAACCCTTTCTCTTCACGCAAGGACAGGCGATCTTGACCCGATCATGGATCCCCATCCAGGATAGCCCTGGGATACGCTTCACCTATGAGGCGAAGGTGAGCGCGCCGGTCGGTACCATGGCCGTGATGAGCGCAACCAACCCTCAGGCGATGAGCCCGGATGGACGCTATTCATTCCGCATGGACCAGCCAGTGCCGGCCTATTTGATGGCCTTGGCCGTGGGGGACCTGGCCTTCGAGCCCTTGGGAGAGCGCTGTGGTGTGTATGCCGAGCCGGGTCTGTTGAAGCGTGCTGCGTGGGAGTTCGCTGACACTGAGCGCATGCTCGAAGTGGCCGAGACGCTTTATGGGCCCTATCGGTGGGAGCGTTACGACGTGCTGGTGCTGCCAGCGAGTTTCCCATTCGGTGGCATGGAGAACCCACGATTGACCTTCGCCACTCCGACGATCCTTGCCGGAGACCGCTCGCTGACAGCGCTTATCGCACATGAGATGGCCCACAGTTGGAGCGGCAACCTGGTTACCAACGCCACTTGGAACGACCTCTGGCTGAACGAAGGCTTCACCGTCTATTTCGAGAACCGCATCTGCGAGGCGGTCTATGGCGAGGACTATGCCCGCATGCACGCACTCTTAGGTCACCAGGAACTTCAGGCCACCATACAGCGCTTTTCGGCTGAGAACAATGCCGCGGATACTCGCTTGCGGCTGGACCTTGCAGGGCGTAATCCCGATGATGGCGTTTCCGACATCGCTTACGAGAAGGGTTTCGCCTTCCTGCGCTTGATCGAATCCAAAGTGGGCCGTCCCAAGTTCGATGCGTTCATCAAGGAGTACTTCAACACCTTCGCCTTCCAAAGCATGACCACGGATCGCTTCCTGGCCTACTTGGACGAAAACCTGATGAAGCCGAACAAGGTGGAGCTGAACGTGGCCGAATGGGTGGACGGCGAAGGGCTTCCGGCGAATGCGGTGGTCCCAGTATCCGATCGGTTCACCAAAGTGGAGGCCGAGGTGGCGCGCTGGGAGGCCGGTACACCGGCCAGTGAGCTGATGACCGCTGATTGGACCTACCACGAGTGGGTACACTTCCTGCGCCATCTGCCCCAGCCGCTTGGTGCCGATCGCATGGCGGAACTGGACCAAGCCTTCAAGTTCACCACCAGCGGGAATTCGGAGATCACCTTCGTGTGGTTGGACCACGCCATTGCGAACAACTACGCGGTGGCATACGATAGGCTGGTGGAGTTCCTGACCACGGTAGGGCGTCGCAAATTCGTACTGCCCCTCTACGAGCGATTGGCCTCCACGGAGAAAGGCATGGTGATGGCTCGTGCGGTCTATGCCAAGGCACGCGGCAACTACCACGCGGTAACCGTGCGGAGCGTGGACGACAAGTTGGACTGGCGCAGCGTATCGCAGCCGGTTGCGTTCTGACCGACGCTGGCCTACGCGTTCAGGAGCCGCTTCAGCAGCACTGGCTCCAAGATGTGCGTTCCTTCAAAGCGATGCACATGGTGAGTGACCTTGGCCCGTCGCAGGCGCTCGGACATGCCTGTCAGGTCCTGGTCATTGGCGAACTCATCGCGCGTGCCGAGCACGAGGTCAACGCTCAGCGCGCCCCATGCTTGTTGCAGGATCGTTGAGCTGGCCTCGGGAGGTATGCCACCGGCCCACAGCACCAGTCGTGCGGGTTTCGTGTTGCCCATGATGCTCCAACGGCTGGCCGTGGCCACGCCTTGGGAAAAGCCGAGTGCGTTCACCGGCAGATCACCGTGTTCGTTCTTCAGTGCAGCTACCAGTCGGTCCAGGTAGCCCACGTGGTCCTTGATCTCCAACTCACGGTCCTCGCGGGTCATCCATGTGGCACCAACCCGACTATGCTCCTTGTCCAAGTAGTAGCGGCTAAGGCCTTCCGGGGCCACGATGAGCTGGTCATTGCACAGCCCCTCGAACTTGGTGAGGAAGAAGCGGGCCAATTGGCCATATCCGTGCAGTACCACCCAGATGGACCGTGGTTCCTGTGAACATGGCAGCACGTGATAGCGCGCTGTGCGGTCCACGCGAAGATGATGCTCGGTCATCCTTGAATCAGTAGGCGAGGAGGTCTTCCAATGCGGTGCCCACCTTCTGCGCATTGGGGATCATGCTCTCCTCCAAGATGCTGTTCAGGGGAATGGCCGGCATGTCCACGCTGCCGATGGTTCGCACAGGAGCATCAAGCTGTTGGAAGCACAGATCGCCAATGCGGCCAGCCAACGCTTGCGCGAAGCTGTTGGTGAGTTGCTCCTCGGTTACCACCAGGCAGCGGCCGTGGCGTTGCACCTGGCCCATCACGCACTCCTCATCCAACGGCACCAAGGTGCGCAGGTCGATGATCGTGACCCGGCCAGGGAATTGTTTCGCGGCGCCCTTGGCCCAGTACACGCCCATGCCATAGGTGACGATCACGGCGGCTTCACCCTTGTCGATGCGCTCCGGATCGGCCTCCTGCACGATGCGCGCCTTACCGAAGGGGATCACATAATCGGCGCTGGGTTCGATGGTCTTCGCCTCCTCGGTGCCCTTGATCTTGCTCCAGTAGAGTCCCTTGTGCTCCAGCATCACCACGGGGTTCGGGTCGTGGTAGGCCGCTTTCATCAGGCCCTTCAGGTCGGCACCGGTACTGGGGTAGGCGATCTTGATGCCCTTGATGTTGCACAGCACGCTCTCCACGCTGCTGCTGTGGTAGGGGCCGCCGCTTCCATATGCGCCGATGGGTACACGCAGGATGCTGCTCACGGGCCACTTGCCCACGGTGAGGTAGCAACTGCGGGCCACTTCGGTGAAGAGCTGGTTGAGGCCCGGCCAGATGTAGTCGGCGAACTGAACTTCCACGATCGGTTTCAAACCCGCAGCGCTCATGCCCACCGTACTGCCGATGATGAAGGCCTCCTGGATGGGTGTGTTGAACACGCGGTGGTCGCCGAAATCACGCGCCAGCGTTGCAGCTTCGCGGAACACGCCACCAAGGCGACCGCCCACGTCCTGTCCATAGAGCAGGCAGTTCGGGTCCTCCTGCATCAACTCGCGGATGGCGAAGAGCGCACTATCAACCATAACCGTGGGTTGGCGGTCGGCCGGAGCGCGTTCGCCCTTCTCCTCGGTGATCGGGGTCGGCGCGAACATGTGCGTGGTAAGGTCCTCGGGTGTGGGGTCGGGTGCCTCCTTGGCGCGTTCGAAATCGGCCT
The DNA here is from genome assembly GCA_019638115.1 of Flavobacteriales bacterium. Lineage (GTDB taxonomy): Bacteria > Bacteroidota > Bacteroidia > Flavobacteriales_F > PHOS-HE28 > PHOS-HE28. Next base: position 34,368 of record JAHBUK010000006.1, read on the forward strand.
TCACGCGGTCCTTGGCCTGCTGCTCCAGCTTCTTCAGTCCATCCAGTTGGATGCGCTGGTCGAGCAATTGCTGCATGAAGCGCGGAAAGGGATCACGTTTGCGGTGTTCCGTCAGGTTCTCCTCGCTGCGGTAGAACTCCATGCGCACCCCACTGGTGTGGTGGTTCAGCAGAGGCACCTTGGCATGCACCAGAAAGGGCCTGCGCTCCTTGCGCACTTTGGCGATCACCTCCTGCAGGGTGTTGTAGGAGCCCACGAAGTCGGTGCCATCGATGCTGCGCACCTCCAAGCCCGGGAAGCCCTTGGCGTATTCGCTGGCATCGGCCACCCGGATCTCGTCTGCGCTGGCGCTGATGTCCCACTCATTGTCCTGCACCAGGTAGATGATGGGCAGTTGCTTCAGCACGGCCATCTGGAAGGCCTCGGCCACTTCGCCTTCGGTGATGGCGGCATCGCCGATGGAGCAAACCACGATGGGTGCTTCGCCATCCACCGTATGCGGAATACCGGCCTGTTCCTTGTACCAGAAGCCCAACGCGGTTCCGGTGGCCGGAATGGCCTGCATGCCGGTGGCGCTGCTTTGGTGCGGGATCTTGGGCATGTTATCCCGCCGCAGGCTCGGGTGGCTGTAGTAGGTGCGTCCGCCGCTGAAGGGATCGTCCCGCTTGGCCATCAATTGCAGCATCAACTCGTAGGGCTCCATGCCGATCCCCAGCAGGATGCTGTCGTCTCGGTAATAAGGGAACACATAGTCCTGTGGCAGGAGCTGCAGCCCGAGCGCGAGTTGGATGGCTTCATGCCCTTTGCTGGTGGCATGCACGTACTTGGCGGTGAACTTGGCGTTCTCCTCGTACAGGTCGCTCATGGCACGCGCAGTACACATGAGCTCCCACGCCTTCAGCAGGGTGTCGGGGCTGATGGAGGAAGCGGCCATGCGGGTGGTTTTCGGTGCAGTGAGGGACATGATCGGGATGCGGAAAGGAAGTGGCCGCAAGGTACGGAGCGCGGCCGGGCCGATCAGGTATTCAACTGATGGCCGATGCGCGTGATAAGGAGTTCGATGTGCGCCTGTTCCTTGCGCAATAGTTCCAGGATCCGGGTCTTGTGGAACTCGCTGAAGTCGATCAGATTCTGCCAATTGGTATCGGCCATCAATCTGTCCATGACCGCTCCGTCGGCCGTACGCAGGAGGAAGCGCTCATTGACCAGGGGCAACATGTGGTCCAGTACCATTCGCTTGTCGATATCGGCCGCTTCGCGCAGCATGAAGTAGCGGTACCCGTAGAGGGAGAAGATGTCGCGCAGGAGGTCCTTGTCCCGCACCAACGCCACGCTGCCGGTGCTCTTCATGGCTTGGTAGGTAACGTCCTGCGCGCTTATGCCAACGTAGGATAGGGGTGGGCCAAGGAAACGCAGCACCGAATCGGCGGGTATGGGGGTTTCGCTGTGCTGCTTGAGCCTTGCGATACTCGATAGAATGAGTTCCAGGTCGCGCATCTCTTGGGCGAATGCCGCAGAGTCGTTCCGAAGGTCGTCGCGTAGGTCTGCCAGCAAACGCTGCTCCTGTATGCGCTCGTTTCGTTCCTGCCGCCATTCGTTCAGCAGGAAGCTCACCATGATGCCAAACACGATCACCAGGAACTCGATCCCATGCTTCGACCATTGGATGCGACGCACAGCAGCCTTGGGTACTGTCTCTGATCTTACAGGGGCGGAGCGTTGTTCCTGTGATGACCTGGTGGATGGTCGTTTCCTTCTGCGACGACGGAAGTCATCAGCCCCTTTGTTCGATCCGCTTTCCATGGTGCCTAATGTACTGTTGAGCCGAATGGAGGGATGGCCTACAGGCATGTTTTTGTTTGCATCATTGGCAAAGTCAACCCTGTTCCAATGGTCATTCGCCACCGCAGTGTATAACAAAGGTTAGTCCCTGTGCCCGCAAGCGCCGCTTTAGTTTTGATCCAGGCGGGAATGCAGCAGAAAAACCAGTGTCTGCAGGGGCTGAACAGCATGATACACATCACCTCAAGACCATTCTTGGTAAGTGCTCTGCTTACGCTGCTGACCCTTGGCAGCTCTGGGGTGCATGCCCAGAGGCCGGGCGCATCACCGGTCGATTCCTTGCGCTCGGTACTTCGTTCTGCGAAGGAGGATACGAACAAGGTCATTATACTGAACATGCTGAGCGAACAGGCCGGCTGGAGGGCGGGCAGGCATGATAGCGCCATCGTGTTCGCTGGGCAAGCGGAAGAACTGGCTGAAAGACTTCGGTTCCACAAAGGGCTTGCGCAAGCGCACAGCAATAAGGGCATGGCATACTACCAGTTGGGCCGATCGGAAGATGCCATGAGTGAGCATCGGACGGCGTTCGAGATAAGGGAGCGGATCGGAGACAAGGCGAAAATGGGTCTGTCCTACGGGAATATGGGCCACGTGTACAAAGGGATCGGCGATCATGAGCAGGCCTTGCGCTACTACAAGCTCGCCCTGGAATTGGCGGAAACGACAGGTGAGTTGAGCGCAGCAGCCAACTGGTTGAACCATATCGGAAGCACCTACCTGGCACAAGGGGATTTTCCCCAGGCACTGGCCAACAACTTGGAGGCGCTACGTATCCAGGAGGCCCAAGGGGATAGCACGGGCATGAGCTATTCCTTCAACAACATCGCCTCCATCCACCTCCGTCAGCGGTCCTACGACGATGCGCTTTCCTACAGCCATAAAGCGCTCGATCTAATGGTGCGTATGGGCGATGGGCGGGGGCTGGCGAACACCCACAACAAACTGGGGAACATACTCGCTGCCATGGGGCGATACGATGAGGCTCGGAAGAATTACGAAGCGGCACTGGCCATCTATGCTGCAATGGACGACCTGAAGATGATCGCCGCCAGCCACGGGAACATCGGCGTGGTCTACTATCAGGAGGAGAACCTCCAAGAAGCACTGAAGAGCCAGACGCTCGCTTTGGACATATTCGAGCGCATCAACGACCAACAGGGTCTTGCGAACACCTATGCCAACATCGGCAGCATCCACTTGGACATGGGAAAGCCTGCGGTGGCGGCGAAATGGTATAGCGATGGACTGGCAATGGCCGAAAAGATCGGCAGCCACTATTCGGCGATGCAGCTGTGCCAAGGCATGATGGATGCATACGTGGAAATGGGTGACTATCGCTCCGCACTGGAGAGCCATCGGCGGCACATCGCCTACCGTGACAGTCTGTACAACGAGGACAATACACGCAAGCTCACCAAGTTGGAAATGCAGTACAACTTCGACCGCAAAGAGGCAGCGGCGCAGGCTGAACAAGAGAAGAAGGACGCATTGGCCTTGCAGGAACTCCGACGCCAGAAGCTGCTGCGCAACGGGTTCATCGGTGGCTCCATGTTCCTAGCCTTGTTCGCGGGGGTGTTCCTGAAGCAGCGCAACCGCATTGGTCGGGAGAAACAACGCAGCGAGGAATTGCTGTTGAACATCCTGCCCGAGGAAGTAGCCGAGGAGCTGAAGGCGAAGGGCGAGGCGGAAGCGCGGCAGATCGACCAGGCCACTGTGCTGTTCACTGATTTCAAGGGGTTCACGGCGCTCAGTGAATCGCTGAGCCCCAAGGAACTAGTGCGCGACCTGCACGAATGTTTCAGCGCGTTCGACCGCATCTGTGAGCGCTATGGCCTGGAGAAGATCAAGACGATCGGTGATGCTTACATGGCTGCTGGAGGACTGCCCACGCCGAGCAGCACACATGCCACGGATGTGATCCAAGCGGCGCTTGAAATGCGGGACTTCATCGCCGAAGGCAAAGCCAGGAAAGTGGCAGCCGGCGCTGCCTTCTTCGAGATCCGCATCGGTGTGCATACCGGGCCGGTGGTCGCGGGCATCGTGGGGGTGAAGAAGTTCCAGTATGACATATGGGGCGATACGGTGAACACGGCCAGTCGAATGGAAAGCAGCGGCGAAGTAGGACAAGTGAACATCAGTGAGGCTACGTATCGGTTGGTGAAAGACGTGAAGAAGGTGAATGGCGAATGGTCAATAGTGAATGGTGGATCCACCCATTCACCAACTTCCTCCGGATATGCATCAGGACACCATTCACCCGCTTCGGCATTTTCCCATTCACCAACTCCTATTCACCATTCACCCGCATTCATCTTCACCCCCCGTGGAATGATCCAAGCCAAGGGCAAGGGCGAGATGCGCATGTTCTTTGTGGATCGGGCGACCGCACAAGCTTGATACGCGCCGATCATGCACCTTGCAGTGAACAATAAAATGCCTGGAGGTCCCGCCTGTATCCTGTGTGCTTCCTTGGATCGTGAGCAGCGGAAAATGGACAGGGTGAGTGGTCGCCTTGCTCACTGTGCAAAGAGGATCTTTGTGCCACCATCCAAAACACCATGAGCAGGACAGCACACGAACTCGACCACCGCATTGAAGGTGATGACATGCAATGCGTGGAGATCACGTTGGATCCCGGAGAGACCGTCATCGCCGAACCCGGAGCCTTGATGATGATGGACGATGGAGTGCGCATGCAGACCATCTTCGGCGATGGCAGCGGCAAGGAGCAGAGCATTCTGGACAAGGTGTTCTCCGCAGGCAAACGCGTGCTAACGGGCGAGAACCTGTTCATGACGGCATACACCAACGAAAGCAGCAGCGTACGCACGGCGTGGTTCGCAGCGGCTTACCCGGGCAAGATCCTGCCGCTGGACCTGCGTCGTTTCAACGGGCAGCTGATCTGCCAGAAGGAAGCGTTCCTGGCCGCTGCAAAGGGAGTCACCATCGGCATCGCCTTCAATAAGAAATTGGGCACTGGGCTCTTTGGCGGAGAAGGCTTCATCATGCAGAAGCTGGAAGGCGATGGCATGGTGTACGTGCATGCTGGAGGCACCTTGGTGGAGCGCGATCTGGCACCCGGCGAAGTGCTGAAGGTGGACACCGGTTGCCTGGCGGCCATGACCGGTACCGTTCAGTACGACATTCAGTGGGTGGGCGGCATCCGCAATTCCATCTTCGGTGGTGAAGGTCTCTTCTTCGCCACGTTGCGCGGCCCTGGTCATGTGTGGATACAAAGCCTGCCCTTCAGTCGCTTGGCGGATACCATCATAGCATCCGCGCCCAAGGCGGGAGGCAAACGACGCGAAGAAGGAAGCATTCTTGGAGGCCTCGGAAACCTCCTTGATGGCCGGGATGTACGCTGAGGAACGCAGCTCAGTACTGCGGTGGTCCTTGCGGCTTCGGCTTGTCCAGCCCTTGTAGGAAACCCTGCACCACGCTGAGCAGCAAGCTGAAGCCCAGCGCCCACCAGAAGCTCTCCACCACGAAGCCGGGAACGATGCGCGCGGCCAGCAGCACCAAGCCCGCGTTGATCACCAGCAGGAACAGCCCCATGGTAAGCAGCGTGACCGGAAGCGTAAGCAGGATGAGCAGTGGTTTCAAGAAAGCGTTGAGCAAGCCCAGCACCACGGCCACCATCAGGCCGGTAACGAAATCGTCGGCATGCACGCCGGGTAGCAGCAAGTCCGTTACGAGCACCGCAATGGTGGAGATGATGAGGCGGATGATGAGTTGCATGTGATGTTTACGAGCGGATGAAGTTGGCGATTTGCGAGTGAACCGATCACCCCTCCCTGAACCGCTCCATATCCCGCCTATCCCTTTTGGTCGGCCTTCCCTCACCAGCAGGGCGATGCTGCGCTTGGGCCAGCCTGGCGAGTTCCAGCTTTTCGAGGTCCTCGAACGAGGTGCGTTCGGTGATCAGGTCCGGAACCAGTTTGGCACCCACGCGTGAAGCAGGCAGGGTGGTGATCTCCCAGCTGCGCCAGATCGGGGGTGTCCGCAGAGCGAATACATCCTCCGGCTTCACCTCTGCGGAAGGCTTAACCACCCGGCCGTTCAGCATCACCTGTTCGCGGCGCATGGCTTCGGTGGCCAGGCTGCGGGTCTTGAAGAGGCGTACGCACCAGAGGAATTTGTCGAGGCGCATGAGGATGGCATGTGCTCATGAGACCATGTGCTCATGTGCGCATGGACCCAGGAGGGAGGGCATCATTAGTTGGGCTGTTGGGCGGGCCAAAGATGCGTTGCTAATGGACCACTGCCCATGCGGAGTTCCACTTCAATATATCGGAGCGCCCAATGAGCACATGAGCACATGCCCACATGGTCACATGAAAAAAGGCGGCGCTCATCGCGCCGCCCTGTGACCCCGGAGGGATTCGAACCCCCAACCAACAGAACCGGAATCTGTCATTCTATCCAATTGAACTACGGGGCCAATTGGGCGGCAAAGATAGCCGAAGGGCGATCACCCCGATAGGAAGCTGTACCTTCGCGGGCCTTTTTCGATCCCACTACCCATGCAAGAACTGCGCAACATCGCCATCATCGCCCACGTGGACCACGGTAAAACCACGCTGGTCGACAAGATCCTACACCAATGCCAGCTCTTCCGGGTGAACGAGGAAGTGAAGGACCTGCTCCTGGACAACAACGACCTGGAGCGGGAGCGCGGCATCACGATCCTCAGCAAGAACGTGAGCGTGCGCTACAAGGGCACCAAGATCAACATCATCGATACCCCCGGCCACAGCGACTTCGGTGGCGAGGTGGAGCGCGTGTTGAACATGGCCGATGGCGTGATCTTGCTGGTGGACGCCTTCGAAGGCCCCATGCCGCAGACGCGCTTCGTGCTGGGCAAGGCCATCGAACTCGGCCTGAAGCCCGTGGTGGTGATCAACAAGGTGGACAAGCCCAACTGTACGCCCGAAGAGGTGCACGAGGCCGTGTTCGACCTGATGTTCGCCCTGGATGCCACCGAGGAGCAGCTTGATTTCCCTACGGTGTACGGCAGCAGCAAGAACGGCTGGATGGGCCCCGACTGGAAGACGCCCACCGAGGATGTGAGCCACTTGCTCGACATCATCGTGCAGCACGTGCCAGCACCGAAAGTGGTGGAGGGCACCTTGCAGATGCGCATCACCAGCCTGGACTACAGCAGCTTCCAAGGCCGCATCGCCGTAGGCCGAATCACCCGTGGCAACATCAAGCCTGGCCAGCAGATCACCTTGATGAAGAACGACGGTACCCAGAAGAAGGGCCAGGTGAAGGAGTTGATGGTCTTCGAGGGCTTGGGCAAGGAGAAAGTGAAGCACGAGGTGGGCTGTGGCGAGATCGTGGCACTGATGGGCCTGGAGAATTTCGACATCGGCGATACCGTCGCTGATGCCGAGAACCCCGAGGGCCTGCCCAAGTTCAAGGTGGACGAGCCCACCATGAGCATGCTCTTCACCATCAACAACTCGCCCTTCTTCGGTCGCGAGGGGCAGTTCGTCACCAGCCGCCACGTACGCGATCGCCTCTTCAAGGAGATCGAGAAGAACCTGGCCATGCGCCTGCAGGAGACCGATAGCCCGGACCGCTTGCTGGTCTTCGGTCGCGGTATTCTGCACTTGAGCATTCTGGTGGAAACCATGCGTCGCGAAGGCTACGAGTTCCAACTTGGTCAGCCGCAGGTATTGTACAAGGAGGTCGACGGCCAGCGGAACGAGCCGATCGAGCACCTTACCGTGCAGGTGCCCGAGCAATTCAGCAGCCGCGTGATAGACCACGTGACCCGCCGCAAGGGCGAGATCCTCAACATTGAGCAGAAGAGCGACCGCACCGTGCTGGAGTTCAGCATTCCCGCACGTGGCATCATCGGCCTGCGTAACGCCCTGCTCACCGCCACGGAAGGAGAGGCCATCGTGGCACACCGCTTCAAGGGCTACGAGCCGTTCAAAGGCCAGATCGCCACGCCCCGTCCGGGTTGCATCGTCAGCGCCGAGACCGGTACCGCCATTGCGTACGCCATCGACAAGTTGCAGGACCGCGGCAAGTTCTTCATCGAACCCGGTGAGGAGGTGTACGCCGGCCAGGTGATCGGCGAAAGCCCCAAGCCCGGCGAGGAACTCGGCGTGAACGTGATCCGTGTGAAGAAGCTTACTAACATGCGCGCCAGTGGCAGCGATGATAAGACGAGCATCGCACCTCCGGTGAAGTTCAGCTTGGAGGAGTGCATGGAGTACATCGCCGAGGACGAATACCTGGAGGTGACGCCCAAGAGCCTGCGCATCCGCAAGATCTTGCTCGACGAGAACGAGCGGAAGAAAGCGGCGAAGAAGATGCAGGAGGCATAGGAAACGCAACGCGTTCGTGCCTACCGCACCACCTGCACCATCACCGACGTGCCATCCACCTGCAATACATAATGGCCGGTGGCCAAATGGTCAACGGGCAATATGGTCCGCTCCCCGGTGATCACCGCCTGCTCCACCACGCGACCGGTGGCGTCGATCATCTGCATCAGTGTACCGGGTCGTGATGCATCCGCAACTATTGTCATTACATCCGCCACCGGGTTCGGGAACACTTGTAGTGCCGCTTCACCATCGATCGCTACCAGGCCCGTCGTTCCCTCCAACAACCAATCCAGCGCATCCCTGATGTGCGCCCGGAACAGCATATCGTTGGTGAAGTTGTCCGGAGCGTGCCCCAACGCGGTGTAAAAGACCTTGGAGTTGCTCTGCGGCAGAAAGCGGTACCAGCTCATTGGTCGCGGTGCGTCATAGCTGTTCACCTGGCCATTGGGTCCCACGGTCTCTTCCACAACGAGCACTTCGGTATTGAACTCCGCGAAGTAACCACCCTCCCAATAGTAGTATTCCTCGGCTTTCTCCCACTGATCAGGAACGTTGTGAATGCTCGGATGGGCACCGAAGCGCTGCATGGTGTAGGTCGGTGTCCCACTCACGTGATTGGGGTTCTCCTGCACGCTGGCACCGATCAGTTCCGGGTAGAAGTCCCACGTGCCGGTGTTGTTGCCGTTGGCCGTGCTGTGGCGGTAAGTGTCGCTTGCAGCATGGATGCCCAGAACATGTCCGCCGTTCGCCACCCAAGCCTCGAAGTTGCTGCGTTGCTGCGCGTCCAGGATCTGGTTACCGCTGGTGTTGCTGAACACGATCACGGCGTATTGGGCCAGGGTGGCGGCATCGCTGAAGGCATCGCCGGTGGCATCGTCGTCCACGGTCACGGCCAGTTCGGCAGCAATGTTCTGGAACATGGTGTAGGAAACCTCGCGTGTCTGGTGGTCCCAGCCGGAAGTACGCGTGAAGTGCAGGACGCGCTGGGCGTTGAGTATCCCGCAGAGTGCCAGTGCCAACAGTGTGAGTAGGTCGCGCATACCAACGAAGGTATGCTGCTTACTCCCCGGTGCCGTTCTCGGGAAGTTCAGGAGGTAGTGCCTGTTCGATGATGGCAGGACCTTTCTTGCGCAACCATTTGATGCCTCGGTCCATGAATCCGACACGTGTGTTAAAGCGGCGGACGATATTGAAGCGGAGGTTGTAGACGTTCCAAGTGAAGCGCTGCTGATCTTGCAGAAAGTAACCCACCCGTTCCTGGTTGAAGGAAAGCCCCACATAATGGCGCGCACTGTTGTAGCCAGCACCGGCGCGCCATTGGAAGCGATAGCCCGCACCAGCATCATTGCGTTGCCCTTCGCTCACCAGGTCGCCCAGGGGATAGTAGAGGCCCTGCAACGCAATGCCGGCCCCACCCACGGCAGATACCGTGGCGAACCAATGCTCCTTGAACACGAAGGTGTACACGTAACCGCCCATGGGCCCGGCGTCGAAAAAATCGCCGCGTCTGATGCTCACCTCGGGCGTAAAGCGTTCCTGCTCCGTGGTGGGTACGATGGACGAATCCGCGCGCATGCCGAAGTAGGTCATGTAGCCCCCAACCAGCCACGAGCCCTGGCTCTTGCGCTGCCAGGCATCCTGGTTGAAGGAGGCACGGTAGCTGAAACGATCGTTGTTGGTGATGCGCAGGCTGCTGAAGCCGAAGTTGAACTGGCGCACATCGGGGCGGTAGGGGCGTTGTGCCAGTTCGGGCCAGCGCAGTTCGGCGTTGGTGTAGCCACGCAGGTGGTAGCCGCGAAATACCTGAAGGAAGAGGTTGGTTGCCGTACGCTTGGTGAGGATGTTGGCTTGTGCATCCAGGTAGCGCGTCCTGCCGAACTCATCATCGTTGTCGTTCACCACTGGCATCCGTATGCCGATGTTCAGAGTAAGCGCCCGGTAACTCGCCCCCAGCCCCCAATTGATCTGGTTGTTGGGGCGGTATACCAGGTCGCGGCCTCCACGGCTGCGCAACGCAAAGGCATTGTCCTTCGTGCTCAGGTAGAAGCGCCCGGTGAGGATGTGCGAGTAGTCGCGCACATAGAGCGTGTCGAACGGTTCCTTGTGCTTTTGCGCAGTGGCCCGCGTTGCGCAGACCGTCATAGCGGTCAGCAGAAGTATCGGCAGGAACGAGCGTGCTGCGAATGTTGCGGACATGCGGCTACGAAGATCGGTGGAAGCACGATCGATCGAACGTAGTGCTGCAATACGTGTACGGGGCACCATAACCGGCAGCCGAAGCGTTGCCCAAAACCCTGAACGACCATGTATCGCAAGACTTTCATAGCAATGGCCTTGGTAGCAGCTGCGGGCATACTGGTGCTGCTCCTGTCCTTCCGCCCTTTTGATCCGATCGAAGGGGTGACGCACTGCCCTGTCCCTCCTCTGGAGGATGAACATCCGCACTGTGTCTTCATGACGGTATATGAAGGCACTGGCCTGGACAGCAGCTTCATCCTGGCCACGCCGGCCAAGGTGCTGCAAGCCGAACAGCGCGCATTGAACTGGTTGGTGGGAGCACAGGCGCAGGACGGTGGCTACGGTGCAGGCGCACATGCCCGCCAAGACATCCGCGATCCGCTTGCCGTGGCCACCGATCCGGCCACCACCGCCATGGTGGGCATGGCCATCCTGCGCATGGGTAGCACCGTGGATGCCGGTCCGCACGCTGCGCAGGTGAAGAAGTTGACGGACTATCTGCTGCGGCATGTGGAGCAGGCAGGCCCGAACGCAACGAACATTACGGAGTTGAAGGGTACGCAGATCCAAAGCAAGCTGGGCGCGAACATCGATGTGGCACTGACCACGCAGTACCTGAGCAACCTGAGCGCGAAGCTTGGTCAGCAGCACCCGATGAAAGGGCGCGTTCTGCAGGCGATGAACATCTGTACGGGCATTATTCAACGGGCACAGAATACGGATGGAAGCATGCAAGGCGATGGCTGGGCCGGGGTGCTTCAAAGCTCTTTCGCGGCCAGCGCTTTGGAAAGCGCCAAAGCCCAAGGCGCCGTGGTTGATGATCGATCATTGCAGCAGGCACGCGACTACAACAAAGGCAACTTCGATGCGGAAAAGGGTTCCGTGGCAACGGAGCGTGCAGCAGGAATAACGCTCTATGCGGTAAGTGGCAGCACGCGCAACAGTGCGGTGGAAGCACGGGAAGCGACCGAGAAGGTGGAGCGTGCGCGCAAGGATGGAAAGCTCTCAGCGAACGCGCCGGTCACCTTGGACAATCTGCAGGAAGCGGGCCTCTCACGTAGCGAAGCGGAGCGGCTGAACACGGCTTATCAAGTGTACAATGCTGCCAAGCAACAGTCCCAGGATGAGCGCGTGGTAAGTGGCTTCGGCAACAACGGGGGCGAAGAGTTCCTGAGTTTCCTCCAGACCGGTGAATCGATGATCATTGCCAAGGACAACGGGTGGCGCAACTGGTACGGCGCCACCACCGACCGCTTGCTGGGCATCCAGAACAACGATGGCAGCTGGCACGGGCACCATTGCATCACCAGTCCGGTGTTCTGCACGGCCACCTCCTTGCTGATCCTGAGCATCAACAACGACATTGAGACACTGGTCGCCCAAGGCGCGGTGAAGTACCGTTGACCCCGATCCATGAACGGTAGTGGCGCGGTCCAAGTGGCAGGCGCCAGGGCAGGGAAGGTGTGGACCTTTGTACCGCACCTTCCCTGTCATTCCCTTGAAGATCTTTCGCATGATCCTTTGGATACTTCTCATCGCTGTAGCGGTGCTGGGCATCGCCTTGGTACTCTACTTCAACTTTGCGCCGATCGTGGGCAGCAACCCCACGGGCGAGCGGCTTGCGCGCATCCAAGCTTCGCCGAACTACCGCGATGGCAAGTTCCAGAACGTGGTGGAGACCGATATGGACATGCCGATCGGATCCCTGGCCAAGGTGATGTGGGAGTTCGCGAAGGGCGCTGAAGGGCGTGAGCCGAAGGACACCATACCCACCGTGGCCTTCGATGCTGCTGCGTGGGAAGCCGTTCCTGACACGTCGATTGCCACGGCGTGGTTCGGCCACTCCACCCTGCTCATCAAGGTCGATGGGCTCACCTTCCTCTGCGATCCGGTCTTCGGCGAACGCGCTTCCACCTTCTCCTTCATGGGGCCGAAGCGCTTCAACTACCAGCAGCACATTTCGGTGGACCTGCTGCCCAAGGTGGATGCGGTGCTGCTGTCACACGACCATTACGATCACCTGGACCATGGCGCCATCCTCCGGTTGAAGGACAAGCGCTTCATCGTACCCCTTGGCGTGGGAGCGCACCTGGAGCATTGGGGTGTGCCTGCGGCGGCCATTACGGAGAAGGATTGGTGGGAGTCGGTGGAACTGGGTTCCGTGAAGCTCACACTGACCCCATCACGCCATTTCAGTGGCCGCGGCATGACCAACCGCTTCAGCACGCTGTGGGGTGCGTGGGTCATTGAAGGGCAAAGCAAGAAGGTCTACTTCGGTGCTGATTCGGGCTACTCACCCACGTTCAAGGAGGTGGGGGAGCGCTTCGGGCCGTTCGATCTGGTGCTGTTGGAGTGCGGTGCCTACAACGAGCGTTGGTCCAACATCCACATGATGCCTGAGGAAACGGCGCAGGCCGCTGTTGACGTGAAGGCCAAGGTGCTTATGCCCATCCATTGGGGCAAGTTCAGCTTGGCCATGCATGAATGGAAGGACCCCATTGAGCGCGTATCGGCCAAGACATCCGAGTTGGGCATTGCGCTGCTCACACCACGCATCGGCCGTATCGTGAACGGGCCTGACCTGGGCCTGAGCGAACGCTGGTGGGACGAGGTGGAGTGAGCTGGCCGCTCACTTCGAGATCATTTCTGGCAATTGTTCGTGCATCAGGTCGGTGATCCCATTGATCACGAACTGCACGGCCAGCACGGCGAGGATCAGCCCGAAGATGCGGGTGATCACCTGGCGGCCGGTTTCGCCGATGTATCGCACCAAGTGGCGCGAGTTCACCAGCGCGAAGTAGGTGAGCACCGTGGTGATGATGATGGCCAGGTAGACGATCACGGTGTGCTGGATGGACGGTGCCTCGGTCACGAGCATCATCACCGTGGCAATGCTGCCCGGCCCACTGATGAAGGGGATGGCCAGGGGGATGATGGACACATCGTGTCGTTCAGCACCGCCGATGCCCCGGTGTTCGCTGCGCCTGCCGAGCATGCCCATGGCGATACCGAAGAGGATGATGCCACCGGCGATCCGGAAGGCATGCAGCGTGATGCCGAAGAGGTGGAAGATCACCCCGCCCATCAGCGCGAAGGTGACGAGCACGGCCGTGGCGGTAAGGGTGGCCCTGCGTGCGATCGCGCGGCGCTCCTCCACGGTGGCATCGGGCACCAGTGCCAGGAACACGAAGGCCGTGGTGAGCGGGTTCACGATCACCAGGATACCCGCCATGGTGATGAGCAGGTATTGGAACAGTCCGGAAGCCGCGAGCGTGATCATGGTGGCAGGGGGCGAAGTTAGCGCGGGTGGCCATGGTGCTATTTCGTGCCGTAGCGCGGGTCCTGCTTCCACAGCAGTTTCTCCACGTGCTCCACGTTCAACGCACAGTGGCCGAATTCCTCCTCCACCTTTCCGGTAAGCCGGTACACCCCGCGCCCCCGGAACGGGTACTTCGCTTCCACGCTGGGGAACTGCGTGCTGTCCCAGAAATCACCGACTTGGTCGATGAAACTGCCGAAGCTCATGCGGTCACCGGCGCCGGTCTTCGTGGGTTTCACGTGTACCACATAGCCGAGCATGGAAACGCGCTTGCCGATGTGGCGGGGCATGTCGCGGGCGAGGATGCTTGGAGTGGACAGTGCCTGCGCACGGGGCTCTCGCGCTGAGTGTACAGTGCCCTCGCTCGGCCCGTTGCGCACAGTGGACAGTGCCACCGCGCAGTTCCCATCCCGCACAGTTCCCACTGTAGCGGGGATGCGTTGCGCGGTGGCACTGTCGTGCGTGGCCTTGTGCGCGGGCACTGTTGCGCGTAGGCCTTGTGCGTTGGCACTGTCGCGGGCGGGAACGCGCGCAGGCACTGTCGCGCGTGGGCTTTGTGTGTAGGCACTGTCGCGCGTGGCCTTGTGCGCGGGCACTGTCGCGTGTGGGTCTTGCGCGTCGGCACTGTCGTGCGTTTGCCCTGCGGGCGGGCACTGCATTTCCACAAGCAGGAACGGATCGCACAACGGGAACCCCAGCAGCTCCAGCTCGTCGTAGGCATCGCTCAGGTCGAAGTGCTCCAGCGTGGGCAGTTTGGTGGGTGGCGGCTTCATCACGAATAGATCCGGTACGGGATCGTGCTTCGCGCCGGGGTGCAGCAGGGTGAGGTCCCACAGCAGTTGCGGCTTGCTTCGGCCGGTGAAGCGCAACGCTCCCACGCGGATGAGGATGCGTGCCTGTTCGGGCGATATGGGCACGCGCTTCAGCAGGTCGGGCAGGTCGGCGAATGGGCCGTTGCGGCGGCGTTCGGCGAGAAGGCGGTCGGCGGTGGAGGCTTCGAGGGACTTGATGTTGCGGAAACCGAGGAAGATGAGTGGCGAGTGATGAGTAGCGAGTGGCGAGTGGCGAAGGTGAATTTTACTCGCCACTCGCCACTCGCTACTCGCCACTTTCTGCAACGTACATAACTCCTCACTCCTGTTGATACACGGCGCCTCCACCACCGCCCCGGCCCGTTTCGCCTCGTGCAGGTAGAACTCCGTATGGTAGAAACCGCCGAAGTTGTTCGCCACGGCCACCATGAACTCCAGCGGGTGGTAGGCCTTCAGGTACAGGCTCTGGTAGCTCTCCACCGCGTAGCTGGCGCTGTGCCCCTTCGCGAAGCTGTACCCGGCGAAGCTCTCGATCTGCCGCCAGATCTCGGCGCTCTCATGCTCCGGGTAGCCCTTCATCTTGCAGTTGCTGAAGAAGCGGTCCTTCACGCGCTGGAACTCTTCGCGGCTGCGGTACTTGCCGCTCATGCCGCGCCGCAGGATGTCGGCCTCGGCCAGGGTGAGCCCCGCGTACAGGTGCGCCACCTTGATCACGTCCTCCTGGTACACCATCACGCCGTAGGTGTCCGGCATGATCGCCGCCATGGCGGGGTGGGCCTGCTTGCGCCGTTCGGGATCGCGGTGCCGCAGGATGTACTCGCGCATCATGCCGCTCTGCGCCACCCCCGGACGGATGATGCTGCTGGCCGCCACCAGCGTGGGGTAGTCCTGCACCCCCAGCTTCTTCAGCAGCATGCGCATGGCCGGGCTCTCCACGTAGAAGCAGCCGATGGTGTCGCCCGTGCGCAGCAGTTCGTTGATGCGCGGATCATGCTTGAAGCGTTCGATCGCGTGGATATCGATCGCAGTTGTCGGTTGTCCGTTGTCGGTTGTCAGGTTGCACAGGTCTTCGCGTTCCTGAAAAGTGCCCGCACACGGCCCCTCGCGCACAGTGGACAGTGCCCCCGCACTATGGCCTGCCCGCACAGTGCCCACCGTTGCAGGTGGATGGGCACTGTCGTGCGCTGGCCCGTGCGCAGGCACTGTCGCGCGTTGGCCCGTGCGCAGGCACTGTCGCGCGCTGGCCCGTGCGCAGGCACTATCCCTCCCTGTCCCCCCTGACAACTGACAACCGACAACTGCCCCCACCATCTCCACCGCATCCCGTATATGCCCCAGCCCCCGCTGGCTCAGGATATCGAACTTGTACAGCCCCAGGTCCTCGGCCTCCAGCATGCTGAACTGCGTGGTGGCGAAACCCTTCGGCGGCAGGTGCAGCGCGGTGTAGTGGGTGAGGGGTTTCTCGCTGATCAGCACGCCGCCCACGTGGATGCTCAGGTGGTGTGGATGCTCGTGGAAGTGCCCGGCATAGCGCAGGATGGTGTGTGCGATGCGGTCGTTCTGGGAGAGCGTGGCCTGCTGCTTCGCAGGTCCTGCTTGCGCGTGCCGCCCGATCCACACCGAGCGTCCGGTATCGCCCTCGGCCAACGCATCGATCTCGTGCGGAGGTAGCCCGAACACCTTGCCCAGCTCGCGGATCACCGCGCGGTACTGGTAGGTGCTGTAGGTGGCCAGCAGTGCGACCCTTCGATCATCGCCGTACTTGTCGAAGAGGTAGCGCGTCACCTCGTCGCGGTCCTTCCAGCTGAAGTCGAGATCGAAGTCGGGCGGGCTGCTGCGGCTGGGGTTGATGAAGCGCTCGAAGTAGAGGTCCAGTTCGATGGGATCCACGTCGGTGATGCCCAGGCAATAGGCCACCAGGCTGTTGGCCCCGCTGCCGCGCCCCACGTGGAAGAAGCCCCGGCTCTTCGCGAAGCGCACCAGGTCCCAGTTGATCAGGAAGTAGCTCACGAAGTCCTTCTGCGCGATCACGGTCAGCTCGCGCTCCACGCGGTCCATCACCTGCTGCGGGGGAGAAGGGAAGCGGCGTAGCAGTCCGGCTTTCGTTTCGCGGCGCAACAGCTCCAGGTCCGCAGCGGCATCCGCGCTCCACGTCCTCCGGTTCTTGCTCTTGCCGTGCGCGAAGTGTACCTCGCACTGGTCCATCAGTCGGCGCGTATTCCACACCAACTCGGGCACGGCGGCGAAGGCGGAGCACAGTTGCTCCTCGCTCAGGAAGCGCTCATCGGGCGATGCGACATGTTCTGGCGGTGTGGTGCTCAGCAGCGTGTTGGTATCCACCGCGCGCTTCAGGCGGTGTACATTGAAGTCGCGCTTGGCCAGGGCGGGATTGCTGCGGAAGGTGGCCGGGGCCAGCGCCAGCAGCCGGTCCTTGTGCTTCATCCACGGCGAGAAGCGCAGGCGGTTCACCTCGCCCGGCCGCACACCGATGTACTCGTTGGCACGCAGCTTCTCCGGCATATGCGCCGCACCGAAGGGATAAATGATGAAGGCCTCGTCCAGTTCGGGTGCGCGCTCCGGCAGGTCCAGGCCGTCCAGCAGGTGGTCCGTCAGCAATGAGGCCAGTTGGTGTACCCCCGTGTTGCTGCGCGCGATGCCGATGTACAGCAGGCGCGGCCCGGTGCGGAACTCGATCCCCGCGAGCGGCCGCACCTTGTACTTCGCCGCCAGCCGGAAGAAGTCGCTCCAGCCTGCCGTGCAGTTGATGTCCGTGAGCGCCACCTGCTGCAAGCCCAGCGCATGCGCCTCCTGCAGCACCTGCTCGGGCGAGAGCACGCCGTGGTTGAGGCTGAACCAGCTGTGGGTGTTGATCAACATTCCGTCCGGTCGGATCGACGAAATACACGGCGATCGGCGGACAGTAATATAGTCGTAGATGAAGTGAAGAATGTGCGGGAGGTGAGAAGGGCGCATTGAACCCCATGACCGCAAAGGTGTACGGCCATACCCCGACCTTTGCCCCCATGCGTATCCTCCTCGCCCTGTTACTGTTGCTCCCCATCACCCTCCACGCCCAACAATGGAACTGGGCCATTAGTGCCGGTGGCGGCAGTAACGAGGACTTCTGCCAGGCGATCGCCACCGACAGCCAGGGCCATGTCTACTGGGGCGGTACCGTGCGCGGTAGCTCCACCTTCCCCTGTGCCACCGTGTCACCAGGCTCCACTACGGCGGGTGTGCTGGCGAAACACACTGCCGATGGCACCTGTCTGTGGGTGCGCACCATCACGGTGAGCCAGTTCTCCGTGCGTGTGCATGGTGTGGCGATCGACGCCGAGGACCGCATCTACATCACCGGTAGCTATCGCGGCAATGCGGACTTCGGCGATGGCATCGTGCTGAGCGGGCTGAACGGGGATGCCATATTCGTGGCGCGCTACGATACCGACGGCACCTGCCTGTGGGCGCGCCGTGCGGGTGGGTCATCGGCGACCTCGGAAGCGCGCGGCATTGCGCTGGACGATGAAGGGCGGATCTACATCTCGGGGTTCGCGGGCGGAACGACCATCCAGTTCGACGACATCACGATCCCCAACCCCGGCAACTTCCGGCAGGTGGTGCTGGCCTCGTATGACAGCACGGGCACCGTGCTCTGGGCGCGCAGCTCGGTGGGCAACGGCGGGGACAAGTCGGGGCGGAGCGTCGCCATCGTGGGCGACCGGCTCTTCGTGACAGGCATGGCCAGCTACAACCCTTCCAGCTACGACGGACTGTCGCTGACACAAGCGCCAAGCAGTGGCAACCTGTACGTGCTCTGCACCGATCTACAAGGCAACGCCATCTGGGCCAACAGCTATGGCACCCTCTCCAACCCCGAGGGTATGGGCATCGCGGCGGATACGTTGGGCAACCTGTGGGTGGTGGGGCGCTTGCTCGGTACGGTGGAACTTCCTGACGCCACCCTGGTATCCGACGGCAACAACGACGACATCCTGCTGATGGGTTTCAGTCAGGATGGCACGTATCGTTGGGGCTACGCTACAGGCTCGCCACAGCGTGATCTGGCCTGGGGAGTGACCGCCGATGGCAAAGGCAATGCCTACGTGGCCATGCAGTTCACCAACACCATCGACTTCTTCGGTACGCCGGTGAGCGCGCTGGGTGGCGAGGATGCACTGATCGCCAAGCTCCGCGACGACGGATCCATGGTGTGGTGGAGCAGACCCAGCGGCTTCCAGCGGGATATTCCCTTGTGCATCCACCGCCAGGCCGTGGAACCGCATGCGCTCTACTTCGGCGGTTACTACTGGGGGACGATCACTTACGGCAACAGCACCATCACCCATGTGAACAACGGGGATGCCATGCTGGTGGGCGGCCTGGACACCACCTTCGCCGTGAACGCCTATGCCGCGCCTGTTTGTCCCGGTGATTGTGATGGTGTCGCCCATGCTTTCACCAATGGCGATGGTCCGTTCAGTTTCGCATGGAGTACTGGCGCCACCACGTCATCGATCGGCGGTTTGTGTCAGGGTACCTATACCGTGGAAGTAACAGATGCCAACGGTCAGCTACTGGTCGATCCGGTGACCATCGCGGATGCAGTAGATCCCGGATACACGGTGCAGCTTCAAGGCGATTCACTCTGGGTGATCGGTGGCCTTGCATGGCAATGGTACCTGGATGACACCCAGTTGATCAGCGACAGTGCTTCGGCTGTGGCCTTGATGAACGGTGACTACCACGCTCTGGTGACCGATGCTCTCGGTTGTGTATGGAGTACCGACACGGTACAGGTGTTGACCACGACAGTGATCGACGCTGTTGCTGGATCAGGTCTTCGTGCCTGGCCGAACCCGATGGGAGAGGTGCTTTTCGTGGAGGGCCTGCGCCCCGGTGAACAGATGGAACTGCGCGATGCGCTTGGTCGGGAGGTATGGCGGGGACAGGCTGCCGGTACACGCTTCACGATACCGACGAATGGGCTGGCACCCGGGAGTTATCTGCTGCGCACGGAAAGCGGGGCGGTGGTAAAGCTGGTGCGCTGAGCCATTACCATACGTGTGATCATTGAGGCCTGATCGAAGTGCTGGATGAGAACGATCGAGCGGGACTTGTAAGTTTGAAGAAGCAATGACCTCACATGGGCACCGTTACAAGCCTACGGGCAGCTTTCGGTCGAGGCCGCCACGGTTCTCTTACCACGCGCTTGCTGCCTTGTTGCTCATCCTCATCGTGATCCTGGCCATGGTGTTCATCGGCTCGAGCGAGTGATAGACCGGAACAGTCAAGTGTATCATTGAGAATTGGACATTGAGTATTGCCCGACCTACTTCCTGTTATCCGCCGACAACCGATCGAAGTGTAGCTTGTCCGGATGGGTCGCCGTGTGAACAGCACCTATTTCGGTCCTTCCAGCGGATACTCCGGGATATTCCAGCCCAGTACGATATCGCGGTCGCATGTTAGCATGCCATCAACGGTATGCAAGGACACGATGCCATTGCCCCCGCGATCGACCTGCTTTGCCCGATAGGCTGTGTTGACCAGCGTATCCTGTTCGAACACCACATCATCGATGTAGTAGGGAATGAGCCCCGGCTCTTTCACGGTGAGGTGGATATGGGCCGGTTCGGTGAGGTCCGGGTAGGGGGCAGGCAGCGTGGTCATGAAACCGTATCGTCCGTCAGGACCGGTACGCACCCAGCCGCGTAATTGGCCATGCCGCCTTCCCCAGCCTGTTTCGGTCCCATGCTTGGGATAGAGGCCGGTGTTATCCGTGTGGTATGCGTACAAGATGATGCCTTCTGCTGGTGTCCGTCCATCATGGTGGTAGATCACACCTTCCAGCCGTAGGTCTATTCCTCCGGTTGCATGGGCGGGCATGGTATCCCTTGAATGCAATGCTTTGTTCCCGTACTCCAGAAGCGCTTCACATCCTTCGCATGGACCACCGACTTTTCTGTCCGAATGCTGTTCCTTGGAGGGCTGCTGAGCACTGCAACCCACAAGGTTCATTGTGAGTGCAAGGATGAGTATGGTGCGCATGGTGTGGAGATCGTTCACATCGAATGCAATGTGTCGGTCCAAGTAACGATGACCGAACCTGCGATCAGCTGTCACTCCATCTTCTTCCTGTTATCCGCCGGCAACCGATCGAAGAAGAGGTGGTCCGGATCGAACACTACGACACGGTCATTTCGGCCATGCGGATGGTGGGACGGCTCTTGTCGGTGAGCGGAACGCAATAACTGTTTTTCCCCTTTCAATACACCAGCTCGAAGTTGAGGTGCTCCTTCTTCCGTTCGTAGGCATCGATCAGTGCCTGGCGCATCTCGGGTAACGCTGCGATGCGTTCGTAAACCTCCTGTTCGATCTCTGCGATGCGCTCCCCGCTGGGCTTGGCCTCCAGTTCATCAGCGAACGGGGCTCGGATCGTACTCCATGGTCCGAAGCTGTCCTCCATCTCCCAGATGGTCATATAGCAGAAGGCCGCATGGTGCGGATGGTCTGGGGATTTGCTTAGTTCGCGCACCTTGTTTATGCCTACACATATGTGCAAGGTGGGTTCTCCGTTCATGAGGTGCAGGTAGTAGAAGTGTGCAGCAATACGAAGGGCACTATCGATGGGTAGAGGTGCCAGTTGGTCAGGACGAATGCTGCGCAGGTAGAGCTCCTTGAAGTCGGTCTCGGCTTCGAGCAGGGAGCGCAGCTGTTTCCGAATGGCCGTAATATCAGGGAGCAACTCCTCTAATTGCTCTTCGGGGCCGTAGGTCTCCGAGAAGATGCTGTAGAGGTAGAGGTGGTAGGGCCAGAGCGCAGTGCATCGGGCGTGCAGTGCCGGATCGGGAGGTAGGCTGTCCGGTCCCGTGTTTATGTAGGTGTTGTTCTCGCCTTCGATCACCTCGAAGGTGAAGAGATCGGAGAAGGCCATCGCACCGATCCCATCCTGCGCGTGACCATGGACACCGGCACCGATAAGGCAGATCACCGCGATGATCCGGCTCAGGTTGGGGGGTGTGAGATGCATGGGATGAAGATAATCGTAGCGACTACCCCTGCGAGCATTGGCATGACCGACCCTCGATCATCTGATCGCCCGATCGCTTCACTCCACCTTCTTCCTGTTATCCGCCGGCAACCGATCGAAGAAGAGGTGGTCCGGATCGACCTCCACGTAGCCGGGTTTTTCACCCACTCGGAAAGTGAATCGGTTCTCGCCGGTGCTCAGCTTCACGCGTTGCTTGGCCAGCGGTTCATCGCCCTTCTCCTTGTCCTTCCCAAAACGCAATTTGGGCTGCACGGCTATGTCCATCCAATCGGCCATGGGCACGGGTGTTTCACGACCCAATGAATCACTGTGCATCTTCTCGGCAGTGATCAAGACCTCCACGGTCCAGCTACTGTCCGGGTTCATGCTGGCGGTGGCCTCCTGCACGGCGTTGTTGTAGAGCGTGATGCGGGTGATGTTGTCATCCAGCAGGTACAGCAGGCTGTCTGGTGTCACGGCGCGCATGGCGCGGTACATGTCCATGGAGGTGGGGTAGGGCGGCTCGGCGTAACCGAAGCTGTCCACCATGTGCTGGAAGGCCTGATTGAGCACCGACTCACCAAGGAACTCGCGCAGACCGTAGAGCATCACGCTGCCCTTGTTGTAGTGGATGTAGCCCTGGTTCTCCACAGTGAGCAGTGGCGATTCGCCGAGCACCTCGCTGCCGCGCGCGTTCTGGTACTTATCGGCCTCGTACTTCATGAACTTCCGCATGTGCGGCCGGCCGTACTCCTGCTCCATCACCATCAGTGCGGTGTACTGCGCCATGCTTTCACTGAGCATTGTTGCGCCCTGCATCACGGCACCGATCACTTGGTGCGCCCACCACTGGTGGCCCACCTCGTGTGCCACCACATAGAACACCGGATCGATGTCCTCGGGTTTGCGCAGGTCGGTGATGAAGCCAATGGCCTCGCTGTAGGGCATGGTACCGGGAAAGGCCTGCGCGAAGCTGGCGTAGCGCGGAAACTCGATGATGCGTGCCTGCTTGTGGCGGTATGGGCCGAAGTGCTCACCCGCGTAAGCGATGGTCTGCTTCATGCTGCTGAGCATACGCGGCACGTTCACGCCGTGGTCCTTGTGGTAGTAGACCTCGATATCCACATCGCCGAGCTTCTCGCGGGCCACCTCGTAGCTGGCGCTCATGAAGCTGTAGAAGTTGAGCGAGGGGTGGTCCACCACGTATCGGAAGTAGCGGCGGCCGTTCTCCTCCCATTCCTTCACCAGGGTACCGGGCGCGATGGCGATCTGGTCCGGTGCGGTGCTGATGGTGGTGCTCACCTCCACCCAGTCGCTGTGGCGCAGCAGGTAGTTCTGCATGCGGTCCTCGGGGGCTTCGCTCAACAGGGGAGTGCGGCGGTTGGGTGGCAGCTCGTACTTGCGGCGGTCGTTCTTGTCCTTCAGTTCGAAGTCGCTCTGGTATCCGATCGACGGCAGCAGGTCCATGTTGTTGAAGAAGCTTCCGTTCTGCACGATGCCGGTGAAGGATACGCGATTCTCGAAGCCCTTGGCCGCATAGCCACCGCTCACAGTGAAGCGCAGGTCGGCACCGGGTGCGAGTGCTGGGTTGAGCTTGTACATCCGCTGCTGCATGTCTTCGTCGTCAAGCACAACGCTGGCGCCGGGGATCTCCAATTGCAGATCCATACGCTCAGGCAGGCTCAGCCACAGCGTGTCGATGGCTTGTTCGCCCTTGTTGCGCAGAGTGATGTCGGCGGTGTAGCGCAGGGCGCGCTTCTCGGGCTCCAGGTCGATCGTGAATTCCACCGCCGTATAGTGCGGCTGGTGCATGCCCTCGTAGCGTTTGTAGGTCTTCTCGTAGTCCACCTGCTGTTGCTCGCGCTGGTCGCTGGTCATGTACTCGTTCAGCACCTTCGTGTTGTAGTAGCCCCAGCCTGCCAGACCGGCAAACAGCACCACCATGGCGATAGCCGGTATGCGTGCGTTGGCGAAACGCTGCTTGGCGTTATGCCAACGCCAACGCCAGGCGGTGTCGTTACCACGCACCAGGAAGAGCCACGAGGCGTAGAGCAGGATGGCGGCGAAGGTCATCCAGTACACCCGGAAGAAGATCCAGCCCGGCAGGTACGGACCGAAGCCGTTCATGTCCGAGTAGCGTAGGCCGGAGGATCCGTTCAACTGCACCAGGTTCGACTCCACGTCCAGCGCGCTCCAGCCGAAGGTGTTGAGCACCACCAGCAGGATGAACACGAAGTAGCCCAGGTACTTGTTGTTCACCAGCACGTGCACCAACATGGCCAGCGCCGTGAAGAAGGCGAAACCCAGCGTGCCGGGGATGATGAGGTAGGTGAGGTACACCATCGGCTGCAGCCGGGTGTAGCCGTTCAGCAGCTGGGTGATGATGCCTGCCAGCGAAGCGAAGCACATCACCACGAATACCACGGTGACCAGCGCGGCGAACTTGGCCAGCAGTCCGGAACCGGTGGATGTGGGCAGCGCGTTGGTGATGCCGTCGATGCGTGGCTCGCGTTCCTTCCAGATGAGCTGCCCGGCATAGAAGGTGACGATGATGATGAGGTAGATGAAGAGTCCCCCTTGGATAACGTCGGCCACATTGTAGGTGACCGGGTAGGTCTTGTTGCCGTAGAGCTCGGTGACGAAGCCCAGCGATACGAAGAGCTGGACCAGCCCCAGCGACATGATGAGGATGAAGGGTGTGCTCTTCAAGATGCCCTTAACATCCGTGAGGTAGAGCGAGGCGAACCAACTGCGGCGTGCCTTGGCGTCGAAACGCTGGGCCACCTTGGGCAGGGCCACATGCGCGAAGGAGGGTTTCCCGTTGGCATCAGCCTCCAGGGCCTTGGCCTTCTGTACACGATCGGTGAAGGAGAAGCGGAAGTAGCCGAAGAGGAAGACCGCGATGCTCACCGTTATCCACAGGATGCGGTTCCAGAGAAGCATTCCGGTGGCGGGCAGGAGCTGCGTGTTCTTGTCCTCCACCGTCCAGTATTTGGTGGCCACCTGGAAGGCGGTGCCGCCGAAGGGATCCACCAATACACCGATCCATTCGTTCTCCAGGTCGCTGGTGAAAGCGCTGGCGATGCTGAAGCCCACCAGCAGCGCGATGGCCGTGATGAACGCTGCCATGGTATTGCGCAGCAGCACGCTTACGGCGAAGATGATGCTGGCGCAAAAGAGCACGTTGGGGATCACGATGATCAGGATGGCCTGCATGTGGTGTGCCATCAGGTTGGGCCCCACGCGCACCTCATCGATGCCCGGCCACCAGCTGCCCACCACGATGCCGAGGCTCACGCCCAGCATGGGCAGTAGCGCCACGAAGGTGCTTCCCAGGAACTTGCCAATGAGATAGGAAGCCTTCGACACCGGTGTGCTGAAGACGATCTGGGCCGTGTTGCTGGTGAAATCGCGGATCGCAGTGGCGTTCACGAAGGCAGTAACGAGCAACAGCCCAAGCGCGCTCCAGGTCGCGTACCAGAGGTAGACGAGATAGGGGGCGTTCTTCAGCACGTTGCCCACGGCCATGCCGATCTGCACATTGTCGCTCACCACCGCGGCCCCGGTAAGGAAGGCGATGAGCCCGAAGAAGATGTACGCCATGGGCTGACGCAGCCAGTAGCGCACCTCGAAGAGAAAGAAGCGGAGGATCATGCGGCTACGGTTTCGCGGTTGCTGCGGTGGATGGCGCCGAAGAACACGTCCTCCAGGCTGGGTTCTGCCTTGAAGAAGCCGTTGCCGGGATCCATATCGCTCATCACGTGGATGATCGGTGTGCCGCCCACCAGCTTGTTGCTGATCAGGTCGTGCGTGGTGGCGTACTGCTCCAGCTCATGCTTGCCTATGGTCTTCTCCCATACTTTGCCACGCATGGCGGCGAGCGCTTCGGCGGGCGAACCGGCGTAGAGCAGCTTGCCCTTGTTGATGATGGCCATGTTGCGGCACAGCTCCTGCACATCCTGCACGATGTGGGTGCTGAGGATCACCACCACGTTCTCGCCGATCTCGGTGAGCAGGTTGTAGAAGCGGTTGCGCTCTCCGGGGTCCAAGCCCGCAGTGGGCTCGTCCACGATGATCAGCTTGGGATCACCGATCAGCGATTGCGCGATGCCGAAGCGCTGCTTCATGCCGCCGCTGAACCCGCTGATGCGGCGCTTGCGGTGCTCCCACAGGTTCACGCGCTGCAGCAGAGCCTCCACCAGCTCCTTGCGAGGACCCTTGTCCACCACACCTTTCAAGAGTGCGATGTGGTCCAGCATCTCGTAGGCGCTCACCCGCGGGTACACGCCGAACTCCTGCGGCAGGTAGCCCAGCACTTGGCGCACGGCCTGCTTGTCGTTGAGGACGTCGATGTTCCCGAGCATCGCGGTGCCGCTGTCCGCCTCCTGCAGCGTGGCGAGGATGCGCATCAGGGTGCTCTTGCCCGCGCCGTTGGGCCCCAGCAGGCCGAACATGCCGGTGGGGATGGTGAGGCTCACGTTGTCCAGCGCTTTCACGCCGTTGCCGTACGTCTTGCTGAGGCCGTTGATGACGAGTTCCATGCGGAGTGGGATGGGTTTGCAGGGTGCAAGATGGGGATGGAGGGGCTTGTACAGGAGCGGTTTACACGAGCGGCGGGGTAGGGGCTATGGGCGGCGTTACCGTTCCTTCGTGGAACATACCGTTCGCTTCATGTGACGGGCGGTTTGTCGAATGGTAACAAACTTGGCGGACGTTCGTCATGGTTCTCGCGTCTACCAGAACAATACGTTCCCATGCGCAAGAGCCTCCTGATCACTGCCTTCCTGTTCACCACTGCGATCACCGCCCAACAGTTGGACTGGCTGCACGGTAATGGGGTGGACTACGACATGAACCCCGGCATGCCCAAGCATAGCCTGGCTTCCGCACCGGGCCTGCTGGTGAGTGCGCGCACCACCGATGTCCGCTTCATATACAGCACCGAGGTCTACGGGTCCGTGACGCTGGAGAAGCTCGATCCCACCACCGGTGCGGTGGAGCTTGCCTGCTTGTTGGAAGATTCGGTGTCGGTGGTCCATGCGGTGGTCGATCCGGCTGGCATCGCCTACTTCAGCGGATTCTTCATCGGGGACGAGCTCGAGTTGTGCGATGGCACCTCACTGCCGGGCGTGGCTGGCGTGCAGTTCACCGAGAACCTCTTCCTGATGGCCTGGGACCTGCAGACGGGCTCGGCCTTGTGGGTACGCAACCTGACCGCCACCCAGCCGGAAGGCTTCGATGTCGGCGCCCTCACGGTGGATGCACAGGGCCGCCTGTGGTATGCTGTACTGGAGTTCAACGACGGCCATGTGATCCGTGTGGACGCGTCCGGCAGCGATGTGGAGGTGCGCACCGTGGGCAACATCCGGCGCATCAGCGGCATCAGCCTCGATCCATGGGGCGGGCTTTACGTGAGCGGCTCCTGCGACAACGTGACGCTCACCTTCGGCGGGCAGGGCTTCCCTGTTTCCAGTACCATGGGCTACAACATGTTCGTGCTGCGCTACAAGCCGGATGGCACAGCGGGCTTCGCGGAGTTCGCGCCGGACATCACCTTCTCCGATCCCCTGGTGGTGGCCACGCAGGACGGCCATGCCTACCTCGCCGGAGACCAGCACCTGGATGGTCCGGGTTGGGGCGGGATCGACTTCAATGGCCCCAATTGGGGCAGCAACATCTTCCTCGTCAAGCTGGACAGCACCGGCCAGTTCCTCTGGAGCGCCGAGAGCGCGCCCAGCGAGGGTGGCGTCCTCGGTGACCTGGCCCGGGCCCGCGGTGGCTGTGTGGCCCTGGACCAGCAGGACCGGCCCATCCTCATGGGCACATTGCGTGGACTCATCGACTGGGGAAATGGTGTGGTGAGCAACGGCCAGATCATCAGCCAGAACAGCATCACCGTGGTGGCCTTCGATGGCGATGGCACCCCACAGTGGGCGGCCACCAGCGAGCCTTCACCCTGGTTCGCAAGGGCGCAGTCCGTGGTGGCAACAGCCGAACCCGGTGTGGTCCACTTTATCGGTCACGCTGCTTCGGAGTTCACGTTCAGCGGGCATACGGTGGGCGCACCCGGTGCGCAGACCGCCGTGGTGGGCCGCATCGATGCGATATCCACCGGTGTTGCGGAGCGGCCTGTGATCAATGCTCTGGCCGCCTGGCCCAACCCAGTGGCCGATGTGCTCTTCGTGGAACTGGACGCGACGACCGTGGTGCCTGTAGAAATGCTGAACAGCGCCGGGCAGCGCGTGCGGTCCCTCAGTCTGGTGCCGGGGCGGAACAGCATTGATGTGCGCGGCCTGGCGACGGGACTCTACCTCTTGCGGACCGCGATGGGAGAGGCGGCGCGGGTGGTGGTGGAGTAGCGCCCCTTCGGGAATTCCCCTCACACCTCGATCACCCGGAAGTGCTCCTTGTCGAAGATCCGGAAGTAGATCGCTGCTGGATACCAGTGGTACCACGGCCAGAACTTCTTCAGATTGCGGTGCTGCGAGGCGTGCGCCAGCATGATGTCCTTCTTGATGCCTGCGTGCTGAACGATGGACATCTCCACGTCCGGGGGCGGCATACCGTCGGTGCCGTAGATGCGCTTGCCTTCGTGGTAGGCCGGGATCTTGCTGTTCACCCGTTCGGTGAGGCTGGGCGGGAACACGGCCTGGTACACGCGCTGCACGGGGCTGTCGCCTTGCTCATGCAGCGCGCTGCACACGCGCAGCACCGCCTTGCTCACGGCCACATGCTCCGGGTGCCCGTACCCGCCGATGCGGTCGTCCAGCGTGAAGATCACCGTGGGGCGAACGTCCTTGATCACCGCTGTGATGTGCGCATCGATGGCCGCCTCGTCGAACACCGTGGCGAATCGATCGAGCGGCACCGGCATCCACGGCTCCGGCACGGTATCCAGCCGCTGGCGCAGGTCCATGTCGATCAGGTGCAGCTTGTGCAGCCCCTCCACCCGGGCCACGCGCTGCATCTCTTCCTTGCGCTCGGCCACTTCGTCGTGCCAGCGCGTGCCGGGCGTCACATAGAAGCAGAGGAAGTCCACCGTCCAGCCTGCCTGGGTGAGCGCAGCGATGGTGCCCGCGCAGCTGATGGCATCGTCGTCGTGCGCCACGGCGATCAGCGCGCGTTTCTCGGCGACCGTTCCGAGAAAGGTATCCGCCGGGTAGCGCTCATGGGGACGCAGCGACCAGAGGTAGATCAGGTGGCCGCCGATCAGCAGTGCGGTGGCGACGAGCAGCAGGCGGAGGAATTTTCGGGTGCGCATGCGGACAAGGTAGGGGCCGGTGTGGAATGCGATGGTTTTGGACTGGATGTATTCTTGACGCGCTCCATTTAACTTTGGGACATGTCCACTACTGAACTTCGAAAGCGGGTCATCGCCCGGGTGAAGGCCTCGAAGGATGCCAAGCTGCTCCGTGAAGTGGACCGCTTGCTCAAAGGCGCTGGTCAGGAGGTGGCACCCTACCTCACCACGGCTGACCAGCGGAAGGCGGTTGCGCGCAGCCGTGCAGCCTTGAAGAAAGGTCGCGTGCGCACGGCCACCGAGGTGGACAAAGCCGTGCGCGAATGGCTCGGCTGATCGTTTGGACGGTCCCGGCGGAACAGGACCTCAAAGGGATCCTGGACTATTGGGTGCAGCGCAACGGATCAGCCACCTTCAGCAGGAAGCTCTATGGCCGCATCCGTGCAGCGCTCGATCGCACCATCCAAAACCCGTTCATCGGCCGCCCCACGGATATCGATGGCATCCGGGTCATCAGGGTGGGGGAGTACCTGATCTTCTACGAGGTGATGGCCGACGCGATCGTGGTCCATCACGTCTGGGACGGGCGGCGGGATCTGACGAAGCTCGAGTTCTGAGTTTCGTCACTCCTCCCCGAAGAAGTCGCTGTCGATGCTCGTGATGGCTTTTGGAGCAGGTCCTACTTACGGCTGCACCCGTATACCATCCAACCCGAACTCCACGTAGTTGCCTTTGGTGAAAGCTTCCTCGATCACGGACAGGTTCCGCACGAAGAGCGGCACGAGCTGCGCATTGCGGATGTTGCCCGTGGTGATGAACACCAGGCGTGCAGGTCTTCCGCTCAGCACGTGGGAGGCGCGGAAACCACGGTCCTTGGTGATCATCACGCGGTCTTCGCGTTCCACCAGCTCGCGAAGCAGGTCGTCCGATGTTCGGTTAGCCAGGGGAAGGTCAAGGGTGTGCAACACATCGCGACCGGTCATGCGGATGGCGACGGCCAACGCGAGCGGCAGTTGGGCGTCCACCAGCCACTTCACTGCGCCAATGGATAGAAACCCCGCAATTGCGAGAGCTGTACAGCGTAGGCCAGGCAGGCCAGCAGGTCCTCACGCTCCAGGTCGGGATAATCGGCGAGGATCTCCTCGTGGGTCATGCCCGAAGCGAGCCACTCCAGCACATGTTCCACCGGGTAACGCAAGCCGCGCACCACGGGCTGCCCATGACAGATGTTGGGGTCGGTGGTGATGCGGGACAGAAGCTCTGCGGACATGGGCGGTGGCTTGATGTTCAAAGATAGTGAGGAGCCAAGGGACAGCGATCGCCCTTACTCCTCCCCGAAGAAGTCGCTGTCGATGCGCTTGACCGCGTAGGTGCGCTGGGTGGTGACACCGAGGTCGTAGTCGATCATGAGCTGGGTGAGTTCCTCGCCGTCGATCAGGACGATCTTGGTCTCGTTGCGGGGTTGGTAATCCCGCGCCTCCTTGGTGAAGGAAGAGGTGGTGATGAAGATGCCCTTCTTGGCGCCCTGCCCGGCCAGCGGTGTTGACGACTGCGGTGTTGCGCCCTATCGGTCCAAGCCCAAGCGCTCAAGAATTCCCATCAAGCGTTGGTTCATTTGGATTAGCTCAGCATTCAGCCGTTCGGATTCCTCGGAACGCTTGTCCAATCGTACCAGCAATTCTTGCAGGACAACCTTATCGAATGCGTGCTGATGCTCGATGGTCGTATATGCGTTAGCCACATTGTTGTGCGACTGGTTGACAACTCCCGGTTGCCACTCCTTCAACTCGTCCAGCGACATGCTGTAGATGGCTGCGATCTGTGAAAGCCGTTCTTCGGTGGGCTCGGTCGTGCCTGTCTCATAAAGACTGTAGCTGTTCTGGCGGATGCCGAGCTCTTTGGCCACATAGTCCTGAGTGTAGTTGTGTACGGCCCGGAGTTGGCGCAGCTTCTTGGCCCAAGGGGTGGTCGGCATGGTATGGATGTATGTGGGCTGCTAAGTTATCAGTCCTGCCGGATATTCTATCGTGTGCATTAAGGTCATCCAACGTGGTATGGTTTCGATGTTTGCGGAAACGCAGCAACTGTTGCGAATTACAAACCCCGACACCATGAAAACCCTATCGACCATCGCGCTTTTCTGTGGCGCAGTACTTCTCTCGTCATGCACCAAGGAAGGTCCGGAAGGGCCGGCTGGCCCACAGGGTCCACAGGGAAATGCGAACGTCGGACGATACGAGTTCACCTTGCCTTTTTCGAGCTATACAAACTTCACCACGACCAATGCATGGGGGGCGTCTGCGCCGAGTACTGTTCCGCAACTTCAGAGTAACCAGCTTGCGTTGGTTTATATCTCCTTGACACCGGCGATTAGTGGGTTGGCCGAATGGGTGCAGCAGCCTTTCAGCTATTTCTTTGGAAGTGGAAATACCTTTGTTGAATGTTTCCATAGCATTGATAGTGGTACGCTTTGGCTTTATGCACGCCACAGCGGCGGAACGCAGCCATTCACAACCAGCAGTAATCTTAGCTACAAGGTTTTCATTGTTCAGAGCAGCATGATGCAGGTTCTCGATGATGAGAACGTGGATATGCGCAACCTGGGTGAATTTGAGTCCTTTTTGGATCGGCATGGTTATGAACATGCCGGGTATTCAGCCAGCCACTGAACTCCGCCACCTGTCCTTATTGGGTAAACCACCTTAGTGATGAGGGGGCGCAGCGGCAGCCTGCCGTTCTATCTTTGGTCTTCATCACCGCCGCCATGTCCGCCATCGATCTGCGCACAGAAATCCTCCGTTTGCTCCAGAAGGAGGAGAGCACGGGTGTGTTGGAGCGCATCCGTGCGCTGCTGAAGCGGCAGGGTGATGCCGGCGACCTGAGCGAGGAGGAGTTGTCCGAGCTGCGCGAGATCGAGCGCCGTCAGGAGAGCGGCGAGGACGCGTATGTGAGCATGGACGAGGCCATGCGCATGGCCCGCGAAGCGCTGAAGGGATGACGTACCGCTTGCGCGTCCGCGCCATCGCGGTGCGTGAGTTCTCCGCGGTGGCCATCTGGTACGAACAGAGAAGCACAGGCTTGGGACATCGCTTTCTGGATGAGTTGCAACGCTGTTTCCTCTACATCCAGCGCAACCCCCAGGGCTTCCAGGTGCGGAAGGGCGAGTTCCGGCATGCGTTGCTTGAGGGCTTTCCCTATCGGGTGGTGTACAAGATCAAGGGGAACGAGGTGTACATCTACCAGGTGCGCCACACCAGCCGTAGGCCCGGCAAGCGTTACGGGCCATAGCACGGATGCTCGCGATGTGACGGGATGCCCCGCGTGAGGGGGCGCAGCGGCAGCCTGCTGAAGGCGAGCCGTTGGCGCGGCCCGTGCGAGGAGGCTGCGACGAAGGAGCAGACCCCGCAGCCGGTGTCCGCGCCCGGCGTGCCGAAGCAGCTACAGCGCAGCACCCGGCCCCGCTGCATTTGAGCGGGGACACGCCCCCTTCCTCATCGCCCCATCATCCACGCTGTGCTCCTCTGTGCCTCCGTGCCTCTGTGGTTTTCTTCCCTCTCTCAGCTTCTCCTGTTCGCCAACAACACCGGCGCCTGCCCATCAAAGGGGTTGTCCATCCGCCCGATGCTCTTCGCATCCATGCCCGCTGCGCGCATCACCGTGCGGTCGCCGAAGCGCTTGCGGATCTTGTCCATGGCCTGGTACAGGTTCATCGCCTCCTCCGTGTCGGTGAACACGTTCATCTGGTGCCCGCCGCCCACCAGGTGGCTGAAGCGCACGCCGATGAGCCGGATCCGCTGCCGCCGGTCGTACAGCGCGCGGAACAGCTCGTGCACCGTGGGCAGGATCAGGTGGTCGCACGCCGTGTACGGGATGCGCTGCTGCCGCGTGTGCGTGTTGAAGTCGGCGTAGCGGATCTTCACCGCGATGCAGCTGGTGAGCTTGCCGCCCTTGCGCAGTTGGAAGGCGAGGCTCTCGGCCATGGCGGTGAGCAGGCCGCGCAGCTTCACCACATCGATGGTGTCGCGCTCGAAGGTGCGCTCCGTACTGATGCTCTTGCGCTCGTGCCAGGCCACCACGGGGCTGTCGTCGATGCCGTTGGCCTTGCGCCACAGCACGGGGCCGTGTTCGCCCAGCAGGCGTTGCATCAGGTCCATGGGCACCTCCTGCAGGGTGTGGATCTTCGCCACGCCCATGCTGCGCAGGAGGTGCGCCGTCTTCTCGCCCACGCCGGGGATGCGTTCAATGGGCATCGGCGCCAGGAAGGGTTTCTCCGTGCCGCGCTCCACGTACCATTCGCCGGGCCCCTGCTTGGCCTCGCCGGTGGCCACCTTGCTCACCGTTTTGTTGATGCTCATGCCGAACGAGTTGGGCAGCCCGCTTTCCTTGATGATCTTCTGCCGCAGTTCCGCCGCCAGCTTGCGGCTGCCGTGGAAACGGTCGGTGCCGCTCAGGTCCACATAGAACTCATCCACGCTGCTCTTCTCAAAGAGCGGCACGCTCGCGCGGATGATCTCCGTCACTTCATCGCTCTTCTTCAGGTATGCGCCGCTATCGCCGCGCAGGATGATCGCATCGGGGCACAGCTGCTTGGCCATCTTCATGGGCATGGCGCTGCGTATGCCGAAGGCGCGCGCCTCGTAGCTGCAGCTGGCCACCACGCCGCGGTCGCTGTCGCTGCCGATCAGCACGGGCTTGCCGTTCAGCCGCGGCTCGCGCAGGCGCTCCACGGAAACGAAGAAGGTGTTCAGGTCCAGGTGGAGGATGGTGCGCTGCCCGTTTTCCATTCTACATTCTACATTTTTCATTCTTCATTGCCCTTGCATCGGTTGGCGTTTGGCAGGTCGACCCAGTGGATCGACGGTACAGGTCCGTTGGTATGCGTGTAGGAGGCCGGTTTGATGTGGGTCACCCTGAGCGGAGTCGAAGGGTGGGCGCCTTTCGGGCTATCCGCTTTGGTCCCGTCCAGCCAGGCCAGCGGTGGCGGCGCTCCGGGGTCCCCTCGTTCCTCGGGGCCTCCTCGCAGCACGCCCCCGCAAGGCCCGGCTGGCCGGGCGCCGCCGCTGCTATCCCGGGCGCGGGCCTCGCGTCCGGCCAACAGTTCCGTGTTGACAAATAACCCGTCATCTTGCGTCCGTCAAATTAGTCATTACATTTGCCCTGACAGTGAACTGATCACCACTATGATGGGAACCCTGGCAATAGCCCCCGCTCGCAAGTCCCCCCACACGGACCTGCTACCCTTGGAGCACATCGTTGTGGCCGAGCCGCCCGCCGACTACGGTGGCCCCGTACCCACCGATGAGCAACTCCTCGGCAAGCTCCATTTCATCCGTGGCCAGCGCATCATGCTCGATCGTGACCTGGCCGAACTCTACGGCGTGAAGCCCATCCGCCTGCGCGAACAGATGAAGCGCAACCTGGCCCGCTTCCCGGAGCAGTTCATGTTCCAATTGACGGCCAGTGAGTTGCGTGATCTGGTATCGCAAAATGCGATACCCTCCCACAGCCATGTCGGGGGCGCCCTTCCTTATGCCTTCACCGAGCACGGTGTCCTCATGCTCGCCAATGTGTTGCGCAGCCAGCGCGCCATTGCAGTGAGCATACGCATCATAGACCTCTTCTTGCGTATGCGCCAGGTGATGCTCGCCCACAAGGACATCCTCCTGCGCCTGGAGCAGCTGGAGCGCAGGGTGGGGGAGCAGGGCGCCGATATCCAGCTACTCTTCCACCACCTCAAGCAACTGCTGGCGCCACCCTCGGAGCCCCGCACGCGCATCGGCTTCAAACCCGACGAAGCATGAGCACCGCCAACGCCACCCTGCTCCAGGAGCCACCCGCCAGCTACACCGCCGTGGCCCCGCCCGATGCCGCCATCACAGGCCGCATACACCTTATCCGTGGTCAGAAGGTGATGTTGGACCGCGACCTCGCCGAACTGTACGGCGTGGAGACCAAGCACCTCAAGCGCCAAGTACGGCGCAACATCAACCGCTTCCCCGAGGACTTCATGTTCGAGCTGACCGCTGCCGAGTGGGCCGCTTTGAGGTGCCAATTTGGCACCTCAAACGAGCAAATCCTCTCAGAACGAGGTGGTTCCAGGGTGCTTCCCATGGCCTTCACCGAGCAAGGCGTGGCCATGCTCTCCAGCGTCCTCAACAGCGAGCAGGCCATCCTGGTCAACATCCACATTATTCGGGTTTTCAGCCGCATGCGCGAGGTGCTCCTCTCGCACCGCGAGGTCCTCCAGAAGTTGGAGCAACTGGAGGGCCGCCTCTCCGGGCACGACGAGGAGATCCAGGCCATCTTCGATCACCTTACCGAACTGGTCTCACCCGCCGCCGACCAGCAGCGCAAACCCATCGGCTTCAAACCCACAGAAGCATGAACACGGCAACGGACTCCTGGGTGATGGACCCACCAGTGCGTTACGGGGCGATCACTCCGCCCGATGCGGTCATCACGGATAGGATACATCTTATCCGTGGCCAGAAGGTGATGCTCGATCGCGACCTCGCCGAACTCTACGGCGTGGAGGTCAAGCGCCTCAAGGAACAGGTGCGGCGCAACAGCGCGCGCTTCCCGGAGGACTTCATGTTCGAGCTCACGCTGGAAGAGGCTGAAGCTTCAAGGTCGCATTTTGCGACCTTGAAGCGCGGACACAACATCAAGTACCTGCCCTTCGCTTTCACCGAGCATGGCATCCTTATGCTGGCCAATGTGCTCCGTAGCGAACAGGCTATTGCGGTGAGCATCCAGATCATCCGGGTCTTCAATCGGATGCGGGAAATGCTCCTCTCGCACCGCGAGATCCTCCAGAAGCTGGAACAACTGGAGGGCCGCCTCTCCGGGCACGACGAGGAGATCCAGGCCATCTTCGATCACCTTACCGAACTGGTCTCACCCGCAGAGCAGTCGCGCAAACCCATCGGCTTCAAACCCACCACCGACGACTGACAACGGACAACCTGCCTACCGGCAGGCAGACAACTGACAACCCCGCTCCAACCCGTCATTGCGAGCCGTCATTGCGAGGCTTGCCGAAGCAAAACGAAGCAACAACCTTCAACCCCTCCACACAAAATGGCCAACCCCCTCTTCGGTCCCAACATCAAGCTCCTCCGCCAGCGCCGCGGGCGCTCCCAGGAGGAGGTCGCAGTAGGCTTGGAGATCAAGCGCTCCAGCTACAGCGGCTACGAGAACGGCAGCGCCGAGCCGCCCTTCGATCTGCTCATCCGCATCAGCGAGTACTACAAGATCAATATTGATCGCCTTCTCAAGGACGACCTGACCGCCCTGGGGGAAAGCCAGCTCGGCATCCTGGAGCGCGGCGGCGATGTGGACCTCAGCGGCCGGCGCCTACGCGTGCTGGCCACCACCGTCAACAGCGAGGACCGCGAGAACGTGGAGCTGGTGCCCGAGAAGGCCAAGGCCGGCTATGCCGCCGGCTACGCCGATCCGGAGTACATCAGCATCCTCCCCACCTTCCAGATGCCCTTCCTGGCCAAGGACCGCAAGTACCGCACCTTCCAGATCAGCGGCGACAGCATGCCGCCGGTCAGCGATGGCTCGTGGGTAACCGGCGAGTACGTGCAGAACTGGCAGACCATCCGCGATGGCCAGCCCTACATCGTGGTCACCAAGGACGAGGGCATCGTCTTCAAGGTGCTCTACAACCAGCTCAAGGAGAAGGGCAACCTGCTGCTGTGCAGTACCAACCCGCTCTATGCACCTTACGAGGTGGCCGTGGGCAGCATCCTGGAGATCTGGAAATTTGTGCACTTCATCAGCGCCGAACTGCCCGAGCCCAACATGAGCCGCGACGAACTGGCCCGCAGCGTGGTGGAACTGCGCAAGGAGGTGGGCCAGTTGCGCTTGGCCATGGAGCAGCAGGGTAGGCTGGCGTTCTGAGCGGCTGGTGGCCGATGTCGGACCCGATCGATAGCAACTCATCCGCTGGCTCAGCGTCTTTGAACTGACCGATGACCACACATCGGAACGACCTCGGAATGAAGCACGTACTTGCATTCTGCTGCACGCTCACCCTGACAGGGCTGATCGCTCAGTCGGGCATCACGGTATCGCCGCGCGTGTTCCTCGGAGGTCCGTACGACTCCGGCACCTTGCTCATGAGCGATGCCTTGCGTGTGCAGGGCCTATTGCCACTTCAGGAGCCGTACAGCGCGCTCGGTTTCGCCATGCTGGGTGGCGGTGGGGTCAGCACGAACACGTCGGTGTTGTCCGCCACAGGCAACAACGCCATAGTGGATTGGGTGCTGGTGGAACTGCGCCATGCCACGGACCATGGCTGGGTGATCGCATCCCGATGTGCCTTGGTGCAACGCGATGGCGATGTGGTCGCCACCAACGGGAGTTCGCCGGTCTCTTTCGGGTTGCCTGCGGGCGATTATTACGTGGCAGTACGGCACCGGAATCACTTGGGTGTGATCACTGCCAACACCGTTGCGCTCGGTGCCGCACCCTCGCTGGTGGACCTGACCCTGCCCGGAACCGCGGTGTTCGGGACCAATGCGCGAAAGAATGTGGAAGGTACCATGGTCCTGTGGCCAGGTGATGCCAACATGGACGGCGAGGTGAAGTACGTCGGAAGCGGCAACGATCGAGATGCGATACTATCAGCCATCGGAGGTGTGATCCCCACCAATGTGTTGAGCAACGTTTATACGTCGGAGGACGTGAACATGGATGGTTTGGTGAAGTACGTTGGTCTCAACAACGATCGTGATGTTGTACTGCAAACGATCGGTGGAACGGTTCCTACAGCGACCTTGGACCAGCAGGTGCCCGCAGGGCCCTATGCGTACTCCGTTCCCGAGCCGGGTGTAACGGATATCGACGGCAACAGCTACCCCACGATCATCTTCGGGAATGGCCAGGAATGGATGGCGGAGAACCTGCGGACGGCGAACTATGCCAACGGCGACCCTGTGCCGAATTATACGGGCAGTATGCAATGGTATGGCGCGGATGCAGGTAGCATAGGGGCATGGGCGAATTACGCCAATGATGGCCAGAACGACCTTCCTTTCGGCAAGTTGTACAACTGGTATGCGGTGACTGACCCACGGAACGTGTGCCCGCTGGGCTGGCATGTACCCGGTTTTGAGGAATGGGAGTCCTGGATCGGCTACTGTGGAGGAAGTATCGGGCTGGGTGGAAAAATGAAGGTGCCTGGAACACAGTATTGGACAAGCCCCAATACCGGGGCTGGGAACGAAACAGGCTTCTCCGGTATGCCAGGTGGCTTCCGTTACGGGGAGGATGGCTCCTTCTCCGGCCTTGGTATCCATGGGTTCTTCTGGTCAGCTACGGAAAGTCCAGGCGATTGGGCATTCTATTATTCCCTGAGCCACAATTCGGCCCTGCTCGATGGCTACACCATCGACCAAAGGACCGGGTGCAGCGTGCGTTGTATTCGAGACTGAGGTCGCGTTGGCCCTCCACTTGGTTTCCATCGTTCGGTTGCCTGTATCATGAGCCGCGACGAACTGGCCCGCAGCGTGGTGGAACTGCGCAAGGAGGTGGGCCAGTTGCGCCTGGCCATGGAGCAGCAGGGAAGGCTGGCGTTCTAGATGGAACTTTACGCGGATTCCGAACCGTTATAACCACTGGGGAGTTTTCCTCAGCGCAATTTCAAAGCTCCAACAACGGTTGGAGATCACGGCCAAGGTGGTAGTAACTTCCTGACCTGTTTCAAGACCCTCGAACCAATGGAATACCTATCACCAAGCACCCCAAGATGTCTACGGCATCAGGCAATCTGGATCAAGCAGTTGATGATGCGGGTATGCATTTATCTTTCCTTGGCTGCTTTGCCTTTTCAGGCAAGCAGCCAAGGGGAGTGGTCGGTGTTATTGGACCACTCTCCCTACAAGCTGAACGTGAACGATGCTGTTGAGGCAAATGATGGCTCTCTACAAGCAATTGTTTGTCAAGCAATTTCACAGTCATCGCCCGGCGCACAACTTTCGAGATCGTGGTTAGCGCATCTGGATGGTAACGGGGGCTTGCTGCAATTGGATGAACTGCAGGTTGATGTTTCGCGTTCCTTGATATTCCCCGCATTGGTGCCTGATCCGTTGGGCGATGGTCTATTGTCAGTGGGGTATTCATGGATCCAGTCGGACCTCTCCGGCCATGGCCTGGTGTCGTGCCGGATAAATGGGGATGGAACACATACATTTTCACCGGTACACTTGGTTAGCAATGGAGAGGATCGATTGTTCTTTCAAAACATTTCCATCGATGTGAATGGTCAATTATTCATTACTGGGTATTCTTGGCCGTACTCTTCTATATTCAATCCGAATAGATTGTTGCTTGGGCGGATCGCGACGGATGGCTCTGATCTGAGCTATATTTTATTGGGGACCGGTCCGAACTATCGTGTGGGTAGGCATGCGGTCCGGAGCGATACGCTGATGATGGTTTCGATGGATGGAGGGTCTGGAATGGGGCCGGATGGAATTTCCAAGGTACTCCGGTTCGATGAAGAATTTAATTACGTAGATGGATTTGCATTGCCATCACTTGGTGGTTCCGGTAATTTCTTTGAGTTGGACAGTGTTATGAAGGATTGCCTCTATTTGACGGCCTCTGTCACAGGTTCTACATACATGTCAGGTCGTTTTCGAACCGCATCACTGGGTACCAGAGCAGCATTGGTTCTCTTATCAGCTGAAGGCCAGTACATGGCTCAATTCATGCCAAGGAGTCAGTACTTCGCAGATTATACTGGTAGCTATCAAGGGCACGATACCTTGAGTGATGGGCGGATAATATTTGCGATGGTTGAAAATTTTTTTCCTGGACCACCGGATCCGGAATTAGGGAATGAGCCATCGAGGATACGGATATATCGTTTGGATTCGCTACTGAACGTGGAATGCGAGTTCCTGCTGGACGGCTTTGAGGATAATGCCTATTACTACCTCACGCGCATCAAAGCTGCCAGCGATGGCGGAGTCCTGCTCATGGGTTCGCGCCGCGATCTCCTTGCTATGGAGCAGCCTCGCGGATGGATCATGAAGCTGGGTCCGGACCAATGTCATATGGGTGTTCAGGAGCACCGCTCCACAGAGGCAACCGTATTTCCCAATCCCGGTCATGGTGGTTTCACGGTGCTGGTCAATGGCCCAGCGATCCGAGGTGGTCAGTTGGAGCTATATGATGCCTTGGGCGGGCAGGTGGCGGCAATAGAGTTCGATGGGAACATAGCCACCGTGGATGCATCTATTCTGGCGAACGGGCTTTATGTGTACCGGATAATGGATCGCACAGGCCTACCGCTAGCCCGTGGCCGGTGGGTGAAGGAGTAGGGGAGCAAGAAGCCTTAAGGAGGTTGACTCTTTTGTGGCGAGTAGCGAGTGGCTGCCCGCTGGGACCAACCCGCCGAGTGGCGAGTGGGACGCCTACGGTCGATCCGAGGCACCCCACTCGCCACTCACTCCTCGCTACTCGCCACTCAACACCCCCCCGTTCATCCTTTCAATGTTACGCCAATGTTAATCCGTGGTGAACCTTGTCTTATCTTTGGGCGTTCAACGTTCAGAACAAGACACGTCCACCATGCGTACCCTCATCCTCGCCTTCGCATTGATGCTGGCCGCCGCTTCGCAGGCACAAGTGCTGTTGGGCCAGGAGCAGTGGCCGGACGGTACCCTCAAGTACACCGCCTACCGCGCCGGTGACCACGTACACTTCATCGCCTACCACGAGAACGGCAAGGTGAAGGAATTGGGTAGCTACCGCAATGGCAGGCTCGATGGTTTGTGGAAGCAGTATTCGGATACCGGCGCATTGCTCACCCGCGCCACCTTCCGCAACGGAGAACGCCAAGGTGTGTGGGAGTTCCGCACGGAAGGGAACCAGCCCATGGGAAGGCTTCGCTTCAGCAACGGTGTGCTCACCCACGGCGAGCAATTCAACGAGGTAGGGGAATTGGTAGCTCAGCGAGAATACCACTGAGCATTGGCCAAGCGATCGGATCAGGGCGCCGCTGGCGCCTTTTTTCATTCCGTTGGTCAGCCCTTCTTGAACAGGTTGTCTTCCTCCAACATCGCCTTGAACTCGATGGCGTTGCCGTCCGGGTCCTCGATGAAGAGGCTGCGTTGCTCGCCCACCTCGCCCTTCATCACCGTGTTGGGCTCTATCAGGAAGGTGATCCCGAGCTTCTTCACCTTGTCGCGCAACTTGCGCCAATCGGCAATGTTGAGCACCACGCCCCAATGGTTGCTGGGCACGTTGCTCTGCGGGTTGTAGACCCGCGCCGTGCGGTAGGTGAGGGGCACTTCCTGTATGGTGAGCTGGTGCCCGAAGAAGTCGTAGTCCACCCAGGTGGCGGCGCTGCGGCCCTCTTTCAGCCCCAGAAAGCTGCCGTAGAAGGCTTTCATACGCTTGATGTCGGTGGTGGCGATGGCGAGGTGGAAACGGCCTTCCATGGTTGCTTGAATAGGCCACCAAAGTAGCGCGGCCCACGATCGTTGGATCGCGGGCCGCGCAAGGGGATATCAGCAGGTGCCGGTTGATCGCCGGTCAGCAGCGGATCCGATCAGAGTTCTTCGTCCTCATCCTCCTCGGCAGCATCTTCATCGCCACCATCCTCCTCGTCGTCCGCGTCATCCTCATCGCCGCTGTCGTCGCTTTCTTCCACATCGTCAGCGCCATCGGTCTCGATCTCGCTGCCGCCTTCCACATCGGCATCCTCACCGGCACTGTCTTCCTGATCCAGGAACTCCTCGATCTCCGCCCGGCTTTCGCTGTTGATCTTGATCAGGTACAGCGCATCCGGGGTGCGCAGTTCGATCACCCGCAGGATCTCGCCTTTGGCAGTGGGGATGCTTTTGATGTGCGTGGCATCGATACCGTCAGGATATTGTTCCTGCAGGGTTTCCTTGAGCGCATCGGTCAAGGTGTTGAAGGAGCGTATGAGTCGCTGCATGGGGGAGGGGCTCACATATCGAGTACGTAGGCAAAGATGAGCGGTGCCACGATAGTAGCATCACTTTCGATGATGAATTTCGGTGTGCCGATGTCCAGCTTGCCCCAAGTGATCTTCTCGTTGGGCACGGCGCCGCTGTAGCTGCCGTAGCTGGTGGTGCTGTCGCTGATCTGGCAGAAGTAGCTCCAGAAGGGGATACCGTCGCGCTGCAGGTCCTGGTGCAGCATGGGCACCACGCAGATGGGGAAGTCGCCCGCGATGCCGCCACCGATCTGGAAGAAGCCGATGCCGTCCTCGCCACAGTTGTTGGTGTACCACTCGGCCAGGAACATCATGTACTCGATGCCGCTCTTCATCATGCCGGGCTTGCAATCGCCGCTGATGCAGTGGCCGGCGAAGATGTTGCCCAGAGTGCTGTCCTCCCATCCGGGGCAGATGATCGGCAGGTTGCGCTCGGCGGCGGCCACCATCCAGCTGTCCTTCGGATCGATCTGGTAGTACTGCTGGAGCACGCCGCTGTTGATCATGGCGTAGAAGTACTCGTGCGGGAAACGGCGGTTGCCGCTCTTGTCATCGGCGGTCCACAGGTCCACCACGTGCTTCTCCAAGCGGCGGAAGGCCTCGTGTTCGGGAATGCAGGTGTCGGTCACGCGGTTCATGCCGCGGTCCAGCAGCGCACGCTCTTGCTCGGGCGTCAGGTCGCGGTAGTTGGGGATGCGCTCGTAGTGGTCGTGGGCCACCAGGTTCATCACGTCCTCCTCCAAGTTGGCGCCGGTGCAGCTGATGATGTCCACCTTGCCTTGGCGGATCATCTCGGCCAGGCTCTTGCCCAGCTCGGCGGTGCTCATGGCACCGGCGAGGGTCACCATCATTTTCCGGCCTTGCGCCAGGTGTGTCTTGTAGCCTTTGGCGGCATCGAGGAGGGCGGCTGCATTGAAGTGCAGGTAGTTCCGCTCCATGAAGGCCGAGATCGGTCGCGTGTTGCTCATGTCGGTTCGTTGGCGCTAATGCGCCTCAGTGCTGTTGGATACGGGGCGAAATATAGACGCGGGATGTGAAATGCAAGCGAGTTCCGCGTGATGATGATCGAGTGGCATGTATGGCCTGAGGATTTGGCCACACGCGCCACTTAAGCGATCATTTCTTCACGGGCTCTTCCATGGGCAAATAACCCAGCAGTTGCAGCATGCGCTCGGCGCTCTGGCGTTCCGCGAATACGGTGTCCACCAGGGTGCCGTCATCCTTGCGGTCTATGAGCACGTGCTTGGGTTTGGGGATCAGGCAATGCTGTATGCCGCCGAAGCCTCCCAGCGTGTCTTGGTAGGCGCCGGTGTTGAAGTAGCCGATGTACTGCTTGCGGTCTTCGCGGTAGCGGGGCAGGTAGATGGCGTTGATGTGCTGCTCGCTGTTGTAGTAGTCGTCGCTGTCGCAGGTCATGCCACCAAGGAACACGCGCTCGTACTCGTCCTCCCAGTTGTTGATGGGCAGCATGATGAAGCGTTTGCTGATGGCCCAGGTATCCGGCAGGGTGGTCATGAAGCTGCCGTCGATCATGTTCCAGCGTTCC
Organism: Flavobacteriales bacterium; assembly: GCA_019638115.1. Taxonomy (GTDB): domain Bacteria; phylum Bacteroidota; class Bacteroidia; order Flavobacteriales_F; family PHOS-HE28; genus PHOS-HE28. The sequence goes on from JAHBUK010000006.1 coordinate 77,718, forward strand.
TTCTCGTTCTGCTTCTTCTGGTGCACGATGCTGAAGATGGTGGCACCGCTGTCGCTCACGGTGAAGCTTCCGAACTCGCTGAAGATGTTGGGCTCGTGCACGCGGTTCTCCTCGCAGATGTCCTTGATCCGGCCCACCACCTCGCCGATCATGTAGTCCAGATCGAAGCTGAAGTTGAGGCTGTTCTTGATTGGCAGACCGCCTCCTATATCCAGCGTATCCAGGCTGCGGCAAAGCTTCCAAAGGTCACAGTACACGTTCACGCACTTGGTCAGCTCGTTCCAGTAGTAGGCCGTGTCCGTGATGCCGGTATTGATGAAGAAGTGCATCAGCTTCAGGCGGAATTTCTTCTGCTTGCTGATGTTCCGCATGTAGAAGGGGATGATGTCCTTGTAGCCGATCCCCAGGCGGCTGGTGTAGAACTCGAACTTGGGCGCCTCCTCGGCGGCGATGCGGATGCCGATGTCGCAGTTGCCTTCGATCACCTCGTCCAAGGCGTAGATCTCCGCCATGTTGTCGATGATGGGCACGATGTTGAAGCCCCGGTTGGCGAGCTTGCCGATGCCTTTGATGTAACGATCGTCCTTGAAACCATTGCAGAGGATGGTGGCGTCCTTGGTGATGCGGCCACGCTCGATCAGCAGCTCGATCATCTCCAGATCATAGGCGCTGCTGGTCTCCAGGTTCACGCCCTTGTCCAGCACCTTGTCGATCACATAGCTGAAGTGGTTGCTCTTGGTGCAATAGAAGTACTCGTAGCTGCCGGTGTAGCCATGGTGCTTGATGGCCTTGGCGAAGGACTCCCGGGCCAGGTCGATCTTCTCGCCGATCTTGGGCAGGTAGGTGATCCGCAGGGGAGTGCCGTGTTTCTCCAGGATCTCGGTTAGGCGCAGGCCGTTCCATACGAGCTTGTCACCCTCAATGGCGAATTCATCCTTCGGGAAGTCGAAGGTCTGTTCGATCAGGTCGATGTAACGCGTTTTCATCGATCGATGGCTGGACTAAAGGAAATGAATGGGCGCAACGGCTTCGCATGGAAATGCCGTGCTGCAAGTGGGTGCATGATCGCCGTGCGGGCCTTCTTTGGGATGCGGTAGGTGGTGAGCATCACTGGGTGCACGGCAACAACGTCAGCGGAAAGCGAAGGAAGGCATAGCGAAGCCGACGGTCCCTTGGGGAAGGCCGTTCATCCGGAGCAAGGTGCAGGATGGCCTGGGCATGGTCGTTCGGTGCGGGTGCAAAAGTAGAGGGCGAGGGGATCGGTGGGCGATCGGAGTGGAAATTCTTCCTTCTGGTTTTTGGCTGCTGGCTTCTGGCCTCTGGCTACTGGCCGATCCGCGTTGCATGGCTATCTCATCACTTCATGAATAAGGGTGTGCCCATGGCCATGTACCGACTACGGTGCAGTGAATGCACACCATCGCTCAAAGCGATGAGGAGCCAGCAGCCATAGGCCAGCAGCCAGCAGCCATAGGCCAGCAGCCCAAGGCCAACAGCACTTTCATAACCACTTCTTCCTCCTGAACCAAGCCAGCATTGCCAAGGCGATAACGGCCATCAGCCCCATCACCCCGAAATAGCCATAGCGCCATTCCAACTCCGGCATGTGGTGGAAGTTCATGCCATAGATCCCCACAATGAAGGTGAGGGGGATGAAGATGGTACTGATCACCGTAAGGAGCTTCATCACCTGGCCCATGCGCAGGTTCACACCAGCGTGGTAGGTGTTCTCCAGGCTGGTGAGCAGTTCGCGGTAGGTGCCGATGGTCTCGGAGATGTACACGGTGTGGTCCTGCAGGTCGTTCAGGTAGCGCCGTGTGCTCTTGTCGATCAGCGGGTTCTGAATGGTATTCAGGCGTCCGCTCAGTTCGCGCATCGGGGTCACGTACTTCGATACCCCGATCAGCTGGCCGCGCAAGCGCTGTATGGCCCGCAGGTCCTCGCTTCCGGGCTTGGTCACGACTTTGGCTTCAAGTTCCTCGATCTGTGCGCCCAGTTGCTCAAGGACCACGAAGTAGTGGTCCACGATCACATCCAGCAAGGCATAGAGCAGGTAGTCGGCCCCGCTTTTGCGCACGCGCCCAAGACTTTGTCGGAGACGGTCTCGGATGGGGTCCAGCACATCACCCGGCCGCTCCTGGAAAGAGATCAGCAGGTCTTTCCGCAGGATGAAACTGATCTGCTCCACCAGTAGCTGACCGTTGCTGCCATCTGCACGCAACATTTTGGCCACCACGAAGAGGCTGTCCTGGTATTCCTCCAATTTGGGCCGGTGGTCCGTGTTGAGGATGTCCTCCACCATCAAGGGATGCAGCTCGTAACGTTGTGCCAGTTGCTGCATGACCGCATCGTCGCGGAGCCCATCAACGTTCATCCAGTGGATGGTGCCTTCATCGGGGGCTACTACAACGTCGGGCACGGACGTGAATGCGCGCTCCGATATCCGCGAAACATCGTACTCGAAGAGTTGGATACTGGCACCTCCGCCTTGGTCGGATCCCACGTGGACCAACGCACCTGGTGGCAAGCCGAGCTTGCCCGATCGTTTAGACACCTTCTTCATGGCCAGCGGCTGGTGGACGATCAGTGGTAAAGGTCCTCAGTTCCTTGGGTATGTTATCGCCCTTGAACGTGATGGTGCGGTGCTGATAGGGCAGGATGATACCCTCGCGATCGAAGCGGAGCTTGATGGACCTGTTCAGTTCGAAGTGCATGACCCGCGCCATCACAGGATCGGCCGCCCACACGTAGGCTCGCAGGATCAGGCTGCTTTCGGCGATCTTCACCAGGCGCACGGAAACGATCGGGAATCCCCGCTCCAGTTCCTCTGCCGTCCTTCGGTCAATGCAGTTCGGGTGCAATTCTGCTTCCTGCTGCATGATGGCCATGGCCTTGTCCAGGTCGCTCTCGTAGCTGATGCCGATCTCCACCCACTGGCAGGTGGCCTCGTCCTCAATGGTGCTGTTGATGATGGTGGCATCACTGATTACGGCGTTGGGGATGATCACCCGCCGGTTCTCCCAGTTGCGGATCACCGTGTGGCGCAGGGTGATGTCCTCCACCACGCCCCGGTGTTCCAGGCTGATCTCCACCATGTCACCGACCCGGAAGGGCTTGAAGGAGACGATGAAGATGCCGCTGATGATGTTGCTGAAGGCACGCTGGGTGGCCAGGCCCAGGATGGCCACCAGGATACCGGCACCGGCCAGCAGTGTCACCGCGAAGTGCTTCAGGGAGGGGATCACGTAGATCACCAACCCGATGGCCATAAGACCGACCAGGAAGCGCAGAGCGTTCTTCAGGAAACGGTAGCGCGTGGCATCCTCACGGCCTTTGTCACCGCGTTCATAGGCCCTCTTGATCACCGCATAGAGCAAGCGCTCCATGATGAAAGCCCCTGCCAGTATCAGGATGATCTTCAGCAGGAGTAGCGCGTTGAAGCCCAGTTTGTCCAACAGCGCGTGGATGTCGATGTCCTTCAGGTTCATGCTGGTGGGCGCAGCAATGGGCGCGCCTTGCGAGCGCGAAGGTAGTGGGCGGACCTGCCCGGTTCAGAGGTCGCTCAGGTCGCGTCGGAACTCGCGTCCGGCCTCCACCACGGTTGCCTCCCTTCCGCTACGGAACACTTTCATGGCTTTTCCAACCAAGAGGATCCGGTTGTTCGCAACGTGCAGCAGAGCGCCTTCCCGAAGTCCGACGACGGGCATTTCCCGGTTGGCTGCAAGGAATTCCGCGATGCGCTGCTCCCGGCTCTCGCCACCATGGCCGGGGATGGTGTCCTCGGTGAAATGGGGATTGATCTGGAAAGGGATGAGGTGCATGGCGCGCAAGCTGGGCGGCTCCACGATGGGCATGTCGTTGGTGGTCATGATGGTGGGGCATGCCACGTTGGCTCCCGCGCTCCACCCGATGTACGGGAGCCCTTGCTTCACCCGGTCCGCTATGGCGCGCATGAGACCTGTACGATGCAGTGCCCGAGCAAGTAGAAAGGAGTTGCCCCCACCAACAGCAACGGCGTCCACTTGTGTAAGGGTCTGCGCTGGATCTTTTGCATTGTGCAAGCTGATGATCTCCATGCCCAGCGCCTCGAATACCGGCCGCACTTTCTCAACGTAGGCATCCTGTTGCTCCTCCACCGCAGCAAAGGGAACGAATGCCAGCTTCTTCTTTCCCGCAAGGAAACTGGACAGGTATGGACGCGGCCATTCGAAGAAGGGTTGGCCAGGAAGTGTGGAGTTCGAGAGCAGCAGGAGTTCCATGCTGCAAGCTTACGCGATCCCGATCGTGGATCAGGGAACTATCTCGCCTTCGATGGTCAGCTCGATGCGCTCCGGAACACCGTTCGTACGGATGGTGATGGTGCGGTCCAAGTGCCCTTCCGGTGCACGGCCATTGAAGTGGAGCACCACGGGAACGCTGTGCCCCGGCAGGATGTCTCCTTGTGGCAGTTCCGCCGCGGTGCATCCGCAATCTGCCTTGCTGTCCAGCAAGCGCATGGCACGCATGCCTTGGTTCCGGATGGTGAAGGTGAAACTCCGTTCCTCGTCCTGTTTCAGGTTTCCCACCTGCTGCTTCTGGAATTCCACCGAAGGACCTTGCTGGGGCAACATCAAACGGACCGCTTCTATGCTGATGCGACGTTCTCGTGCGGCTTCAACGGCATATACGCTGCGCTTCAGGTCGCGCACATCGTCGCTGATGCCCGGCGGTGCTTGGTCCTCCCCGTAAGGAAGCATGTTGATGCTAAGCGTGGCACCGTTCTCGGCACTGCCATCCATGTAGGGTCGAAGAGACCCTCCGCCCACCAAGCGCAGGTGGTTACGCAGGCTTTCGATCCTGCGTGTGCTGAGGTTGATGTTGTAATCGTTGGCCGCCAAGGGACTGGCATGACCACGCACATCCAGTACCACCGGGATACCATCATTGAGCGCTTCACGCAGTGCGATAACCAGTTCCGCCAACTCCAGGTAGCCTCTGTCCACATCGTCGCGAAAGAAGTGACGCAAAGCCTCCACGTCCCCCGCCTGCTCATATTCCGGTATCAGCGCCCGGTAGCGACGGTAGGTGGTGGCATAGTCCTGTGTTGTGGTCGTGCTCCATGATCGCGGTTCCGGATCATCGTTGTGGAAGTAGAGCTTCAACGGCAGGCGTTGGCGTAATTCGTCCATACGCTTGGCTGAAGCGTGAACGCTTGAGTTCACGCGGGCAATGGGCTCATCATCCGGGCTTGTCGGTACGTCCTCGGCAGCAAGGCGGAAGCGATAGAGATCATTACAACAGGTCTCGCCTTTGGCCGCGAATGAGCCAATGCGATTGCTCGTAAGCCATCCTTCATTGCGGGCCGGATAGTAGGTCGGATAGAGATCGTTGGCGGGACTGTTCAATGGACATCCCGCATTTACCGGAGTTTGGAAAACATCATTCGTGAAGGTGCTGGTGAAGATGTCGTATCCGCCCATGCCAGGATGGAAGTCGGAACTGAACCAGAGCGTATTGCTGGCCGGTTCGTACCACGGGCTACGCTCGTTTCCTGCGCTGTTCACGGTACTTGGCAGAGGCGCGAGCTCCACCGCTTTGCCCTGCTCAAGACGCGCTTGCCAAATGTCCATGCCACCCTGCCCGCCCGGCCGGTCGCTGACGAACAACAGCATTTCGCGATCGTCCCAATCCACCACCATGGCTTGGGTCGAGTTGTGTTCGTCACCAAGCCCTGGAAGCGGAATGGCCACGCCTCCGCCATCGATCGGCGCAATGAAGATCCGGCATGGAGTGCCACTGATACAGCGTGTGAACAGGATATGCCTGCCATCCAAGGTCCAGGTCGCATTGCCATTGTCGCCTTGACCATTGATCGCGCCATCCAGTGCTTCGGGCTTTCCCCAAGTTGCAGCGGACTCCCGGCTGCGCAGAAGCACGGTTCGGTAGGCGCTGGTATCCACCACTTCGCCATCCTTGTTCAACTCGCTACGCAGGCTGCTGAAGTACAGGGCAGAGTCAGGACCGATGCGCGCGCCGAATTCACTGTCATAGGTGTTCACAGGTTGCGGCAGATGTTCCAACGGAATATCTCGCGGAGCGGCGAGTGCCTCACGCGCGATGGCGCAACCTGCGATGGCATTCCGCGCGCGCTGGGCCGCAAAGGAGTTCTTGTCCTTCTCCTTCTGCAGCACTCTTTCCCAGGTTTTTTCGGCCGTGTCGTATTCGCCGTTGCTCAGTTGCATCTCGCCGAGCCAACGGAGTGCATCCGTGTAAGTTCGACCGGCGTCCTTCCCATACACACGTTGGTACAGCTCGGCGGCCTTGTCGTACTGGTTGCTCAGGCGGCAGGCTTCGGCTTGTTTCCATTGCAGGCTCATACGTCCACCATCCAGGTTCAAAGCACCGGCGTAGAACCGGGAAGCTCCGAAGTACTCACCGCGCTCCATGGCTGCATCTCCCCAGGCTGTCCATTGCTCAAGGGATTGGGCGCGGAGATCCGTGGTTGCTGAAACGGCGAACATGAGCCCAATAATGAATGCGAGCAATTTCGGAACATTCCGAATGGACATCTGCGTCATCTGCGAAATCTGCGGCTGCATTCTCTCTTCATATCTGGTCCGGGCACGCCTTGAAGCGGACCGGCACTGCTGGGCGTTGTTTGAAGATGCGGACCACGGCGAACTCGATGCCGCCCCGGTTGCGGCTGGCGGGGACCAGGTCGCTGGTATTGATGTCATAGCTCATGCCGAAGGTCCAGTCGTCGTACTCGAAGCCGGCGTAGATGTACCCGGCGTCGTCCGCACGCCAATGGATGCCGAGTTGAACGGCGCGGTTCAAACCATAGCGATCGAGTAGGATGTAGCGCAAGTTGGAACCCAGATCGAGTTCGCGGAACGTACCCTGCGCCATGTATTGGGCCATGGGCAATAGGTCGAAGCGCTCGTGGATCGGGAACTGGGTGATCAGGTGGAAGGTCGAGCGTCTGTCCAGGGGGACACCGGGTTCGCCGAGGAAGCCGATGTCCGGCGTGGTGAGGTTGAAGACACCCACTCCGGCCTGCACCAGTTCGCGCTTGCTGGGTGCATAGCGATAGACAAGGCCAACGTTCACATCGGGGTGCATCATTCCATCGCGATCGAAACGTTCACCGGTTGGCAGTGTGGGGTCGTAGGTGAAGCCGTTGTACTGGTTGTCGAAGGAAAGGGCCCTGCTATCGAGCGTTAGGGAGGTGAATCCGGCCTGAAGTCCAGCGGTGATGCTCTGTTCGCGCTCGGTGCCGAAACGCTGGGTCCAGCTTGCGCCGATGCTGAAATGGAACTGGTTCAAACGGCTATCACCGGCCCGGTCGTTGAAGAGCCATGCGCCAACGCCCAAGCCTTGCACACCAAGAAAATCGCGCCCATCGCCACCCAAGCCAAGGGTTCGATACGGAACGGATACCGAGCGCCATTGCTGCCGAAAGATGCCGTTCGCTCGGTAGTCCCCATCGAACTGGCCGATGGTGCCCGGTCCAAGTGCCAGTGGTGCATTGAAGAACTGGGAGAAGTGGATGTCCTGGGCGTAGCTCCGCAGGGAACTCAGCGCCAACAGCACCACAAACACTCCGATGAACCGGCAATGGAGTAAGCGAGTGGCGAGTGGCGAGTGGGAGCAACTGATGCCCCACTCGCCACTCGCTACTCGATACTCGCCACTCATCTTCATCGGATCACCGTCACATTACCCTTCGTGAAGTAGCGTTGGCCATCAGCGCAAACAGCGGTCAGGTGGTACACGAACACCGCCGGTCCTACCGCTTCTCCTTTGAACGTGCCGTCCCAACCGGTACTCTGGTCAAGCGTTTCGAAGACCTTCTCTCCCCAACGGTCGAAGACGAGGAATTCGAGGTCTGTGATGTTCCGGCCGCGCACGAATAGCAGGTCGTTCACACCATCCTTGTTGGGCGTGAAGGAATTGGGAACGAAGATGTCCGGGTCGCCACAGATCGCATCGTAAACGGTCACCGTCACGGTATCACTCTTGGTGCAGATGCCGTCGCTCACGGTCAGAACGAACGTGGTGGTCTGTTGCACGATAGCCGTTGGGGACGGGCTGGCCGGATCGCTCACGGATCCTGCGGGCTCCCAGGAATAGATCACGCCACTGCTTGGCGTAGCGCCCAATTGTACCACCGTGCCGGGGGCCACGGTCGTCTGGTCCACGCTGGCGCTTACCGTGTTTCCGTCGATCAATGAGACATTGACACTGATGGTCCCGTTCCAGGAACATCCCGATGGGCTTGTAACAGAAACCCCGTAGCCCGTTGTCTCGATCGGAGCTACAACGGCCACACTGCTGCCCTGTCCGCTCACGATGTCCTCCTCCGGGAACCAGGTAATGACGGAGCCTGGATCGGCGCCGGTCAGCACAAGACGTGCTTGGTCGTTGGTGCAGATCAGGCTATCGCCGGTCAGCTCGATGTTTCCCAGCGAGATGGTCACGTTCACACTGTCCACGGACAAGCAAGGCCGCAACACGCCAGCCTGTACGTAGTATGTGCCGCTAACGGCAGGCGTTACGAAAGCCGTGCTGTCTTCGGCTGAACTGTTCAGTACATCAGTGAAGTCCGGGTTGGATGACCAGAGGTAAGTGTTGGAAGTGCCGAAGCTTGTGGCCACGAGCGTGAAGCCGTTGATAGGCCCACAGATGAGCGTATCGTTCATGGCTTGGAGCGCCGGCACTTCGTCGAGCACGATCACGGTACGGCTCACTTGATCGGAGAAGTTGCAGCTCGCAGGGTTCGTGCTGGTAAGGGTTACCACATAAGTGCCGGGTCCCGCATACGTATGGGTCGGAGACTGCTCGGTGCTGGTGTTACCGTCTCCGAAGGTCCACGATTGGCCGCTTGCACCGCCGCTCAGGTTGTTGAACGTGATGGTGGATCCCGCACATGCGGTATCCGGAGCGGTGAAGTTGGCGATCACCAGCGGCGCATCGAAGTCCATTTTCAGCAGCCCGTTGTTGCAGCCGCCACTGTTGTTCGTGGCGCTCCACGCATTGGGTGTGGTGGGGAAGTCGCTATTGCCCTGGCATCCCGCGCATACGCTCTGGTACACACGTCCTCTCCGGTCGAAACGGCTGGTGCCACCATCCACGTGCTCCGGACTGGTAGGACCACCATAGAATGTCGCATAGTCCAATGCGTTCATATTGATGTCGAAGACGGCGAGGTAGAGGTCGTGGCCGGTGGTGGTGGTCTGGATGGCATTGGGCGTTACCGGCAGGTTGGCCGTGGTCAGTCCACCACCGAGACCTCCGGCATTACTACCCCACCCGCTGGTGTAGATCTTGTCGCAGACATCCACCAGGAAGGCGGTCGGCGAGATGTCCGGCGTGCCATCGCCACTGCCCACGCGGGAGCTGAGTTGTACGGCATCCAGGTCCGGGCTGAGCTTGGTGATGAACTGGCCACCGCCAGGCAGGTTGTAGGGTGCGTTGAAAATGAGTTGACCTTGGGGTGCGGAGGTCTGGCCGAATAGGTAGACCGAACCAGGTCCGTCCAGTTCCACGAAGTAGGCTTGGTCGTAAGCGCTGCTTCCCCAGTAGCTCAAGCGCTCTATGATATTCCCGTTGGCACTGAAGCGGGCAACGAACGCATCGGCTGCACCACCGTTGAATCCGGCATTGATCGCTCCCGCTGATGTTGGCAGGTCCGTGCTGTTCGTGCCTCCGCACACGTACAGCCTTCCTGATGCATCCAATTCGCCGGCGTACAAAGCATCGGCACCTGTACCGCCGATGTAGCTCCCGTATTGCAGTTGGGTCAGTCCGGGGTTGAAGCGCGCCACATATCCATCGTGGCTGCCACCGCCGAAGTTGGGTTGCGCCGCATTGGGTGTCACGGGCATGTTGGTGCTTTGTGTGCAGCTCGTTATCCACACGTTGCCCAATGCATCCAGTAGCACTTCACCCCGCACTTCATCCGCATAGTTGAACTTAAGCCCTGTTCCGGAATTGAGACCGTCGTTGCCACTGCCTCCGAGGAACGTGGACGCCAGCAATTGGGAGCCGTTGGCGCTCAGCTTCGCCACGATCATGTCCGAGCCGTTGGGGTAGGAGAGGCCCAGTCCGGCCGGCGTGAAGGAGGTTCCTCCTCCGAAGGAATTATCGAATGCGCCAGCCGTTATCGGGAAGTTGGCGGAAGCGGTGGTGCCGAGCACATGGAGCTGGTCATTCCCGTCCACGATCAAGCTGTGCGGCATTTCCGCAGCATTACCGCCGAGGTAGGTGCTCCAGATCAAGAAGGAGCCGGTCGTATCATACTTGGTGATGGCGATGTCCGTGGTGCCACCGGCCCAAGTGGTGGCATAGGCACCCAAGGTGGTGGGGTACTCGTTGCCGAACGCGGTGCTGCCTGCGTAGAGAAAGCCGGCATTGTCGAAGGTGGCGGTGTACCCGAAGTTGTTGCTGACCGACCCGGAGAAGGTTGCGAAGCTCAAGGTCGGGTCAATGACCAATTCATAACGTGCGTCGTAGCTGCCAACACGGAAACCGACAACGCCATTCTTCAGCGTATAGGTGCATGCAACGGTGCGTCGCTCCTCGCCGATATCCTGATAGGCGAGCGGGATGCGTTCTACCATGCGTCCGAGCGTGGTCTCCACCAGAAGCGCACCATCGCGGAGTTTCACGCTGCTGGCCCCCTTGTAGCTCAGTTGCAGCAAGGACGGGTCGCTACCCGCATCAAAGACCAGGTCATACTTCAATCCGCTTCGCCCTTCACGGAATACCGCCTTGCATCCCGGCGACACGTTGTGCAGCGTTATTTGGCGGAAGCTCCTTGCATCGCTGGCCCAGCGGGTACGGTCGTTGCCGAGAAAGAAGTGGGACCGCTCAGGAAGCGGTGCCTCTGAGCTGACCCATGCCTCCGGGGTGCTGTTCAGGAATTCCAAACGGACGGAATGGTGCCGGAGCGTGGCGCCATCCCTGATCGGGTCGAAATGGACATTGGCATGCGCAGCGTTCAGTGCTCCAGCATCAAATCGGTCTATCACCAGCGCATTCGGCTCCACCCAGATGGTGGCCTCAGGTAGGTCTGCCCGATGAGTGACCGCGCCGGTCCATTGTCCTTTGTTCTCCACGAATCGCGTTCCTCCCTGGCCGTGCACAGCAGTGCCGACAAGCAAAAGGGCAAGGGATGGGTACGTGAAGGTCATGCGCTGTTATCACGACGAAAGTAGATAGAGGAATGGTGCCTTGGTCCGTGCTGTTGTGATATCCCCGGATCGTTGGACCGAATGTGGGGGCTGATCAACGTAAGGCAAGTACGCCGAACCCGTAAACCCGGTGACGTAACTCACAATACACGTCGCGACAGCGTACTGTGGACATGCATGAGCCGTTCAGGTCCATGCCTGGGTCGGGGTTCCCGAAGAATTCAGCAAGACCAGCGCATGGGACGAGTACGAACAAGAAGCACCGAGAGAGGGATCCGGGATGACCGTTCTGCTGACCGTGCCGATCAGTTCATGGGGCCACCCTCAATTGTTCGAAGAGCTCGGGCGCTTCACAGGGAAGTAGGTGCTGAGCTCAACCCTACGGTTGCGCTGGCGGCCTTCTTTGGTGGAGTTGACCGCAACGGGATGAAGTTCTCCCCATCCTTTGGCCTTCAGACGATGGTCTTCCAAGCCTTTGTCCATCATGAATTTCTTCACTTCCAAAGCACGCAAGTCGCTCAGCACTTGATTCTCATCGAACGTACCTATGCTATCGGTATGTGCGTCAATGTGAAGTACGGCTCGCGGGTGGTCGTTCAGTACTTGGGCCAGGTGCTCAAGCCATGGCATGTACTCATCTTGTATTGCGGTTCCATAGGCAGGGAAGAGCAGCGCGCTTGCACGCACAATGTTGAGCTCGGGAATGTTGATGTGGATCTGCAAATACAGGCTCTTGTCCTTTCCCGGAACCGGTGGAGCGAGGTGCTCGTCGATCGGCATCGTTTGGAATTTCGCCAGGGTCTGTGCGAAGCGGATCACCTCCTCGTCGCTCATTTCAGGCGTAGCACTATGCAAGGTGCGTTTCGGAATAGCCGCTACCTCCTGATCAACGCCCTGTCCAAAGCAGACGCTCAGGAGGCCAATGGTCAAGATCGAACAGATGGAGCGGTACATGGTGTGTGTCGGTCAGGGTCGGTCCCATACCGTGGCCCCCGTTCTACGAAGCTCCTGCGCGCAGGTTGCGCTGAGTTTTTGGATGACGCGTCAAGGCATGCTGCTCAGTGACTTGGCATCCTCCACGACCACCATTCGGAACTCCACTCGCCGGTTCCGACTTCTACCGGATTCTGTTTTGTTGGAAGCAATGGGCTGGTTCTTTCCATGCCCGATGGACTTCAACCTCGATGGGTCCACCTGACGCTCTACGAGATAGGCTTGAACGGAAGCTGCGCGGCGATCGGAGAGGTCCATGTTGTATGCGAAGCTGCCTACATCATCCGTATGTGCTTCGATCACGATCTGCAGGGTGGGGTGTTGCTGCAAGAGCTTCACAACCTCATCAAGGACTTCTTCGGATCCGGGTTCCAGTTCGGCGCTTTTGAACGCGAAAGGGATGGAGTTCACCGAGAGCTTCTTGTTCTTCAGGTCGCGCAAGCCGGCCAAGCCCAACGAACTCATGTCCATCAGCTTCTCCTGTTCTATTTGGAACACCTCCGCGTCCATGAAGTCCAACTCGCGTACCTTCTTGTACACTTGGTACAGTTGCTCCATGTTGTCGGCGTCGCCCACCGTGTAGATGTACACGCTGGCTACCGGGTCGAAACGTTCAACAACGCGGTAGAACTTGCTGATCTCCATGAAGGTCGGGGAATCCAAGCTTACACGCTCCTTGCTCTTGAAGAGCTCAACGGCGAATTTGGCGTCGTTGATGGCAAGACCTTCGATCATCATCTCATCGAACGGAAGCTCCTGAAGCTCGTAGCTGCGGGTCTGTCCGAAGGCATCCTGATAGACGACCGTAACGGCCATGTCCTCGTTCTCGCGGTACTTGTCCACTACCACCACCTTACGGGTGTTGCACTGCGAGGGGATGTTGCCGTATTGGTCGGGCTTGCCAAGTATGTTGAGCTTCACCGTGTAGGTGCCGGCATTGCGATACTGGTGCATCATCAATTCTCCCATGGCAACGTTGCCGTCACCGAGGTCCCAGTGGTACTCCTTGGGTGTCATTTCCGGAACATGGCTGTGCCGCGGGTCGAATACGAGTCTCCGTCCGGTACGGATGGTGTCCGGGGCACTGATGAACGCTTGCTCCCGTTGCGTTACGTGCACTTCGTTGGATTGCAGCGTATGGAAGGTGGCTCCCGTTTTACGGTCCACAAGCAAGGATCTTACCGTGTAAGTGCCAGGGCCGTTGTAGCAATGTTCCGCTCTATTGCCGCTTATACGGGTCCCATCACCAAGGTCCCAGACGTGATCCAACGGAAGGGAGGAAGTGGCCGGATGTGTCTTGTCCTTGAAGACATAGCAGTAGTTGTTCAGCTGCTGTTCAGAGCATTCCTGGAACCGTTCTATGGTATAGGTCACACGGTAAATGCGGTCCGTACCACTTCGGTCGGATGACATGAGGTGTACCATCGGGTCGTTGGTGGGCACATGGCCATGGTCATTGGAAGGCCCATTGATCGGGGGCGGCAATGCTTTCGGAGAAGTCCAGGACGTACCACTACCAATGGACGTATGGATGTCCGCTCGACCTTGGCCACCAGGACGGTCGCTTGAGAAATGCATGACTCTGTTCCGAATGCTCGGATAGGCATCGTTGTAGGAGGTGTTGAGCTCGGGGCCGGCATTGGTCGGTGCGCTCCATTCATTCCTGGTCAGTACGGAAAAATAGATGTCCAAGCCACCCAGGCCCCCGGGTATGTCGCTGGCGAAGTACAAGGTGTCCCCGGACGCACTGAAGGCAGGATGCATCATGGAGTACTTGCCCGAGTTGTGCTGGAAAGGAATTGCTTCGGTCCATACGCCGTTCACCAGGTCGGAGAAGAACAGACCGAGCTGTCCACTACCGGCTTTATTGCTTGATGCGTTCTTCGGTATGACCAGGTTACGGGTGTAGCAGATCGTACGTCCATCACTGCTGAACGCGGCCGGACCTTCGTTAACGGGAGTTGTGAGCGTGGTGCTGAAGAGTGCTGGTATACCGGCCTTTCCGTCCTTCATCGGCACCCAGTACAGGTCGCTCAGCGCTTTTCCACTTTTGGCGTCCGTGTATCCGATCGCAGCACTTGCTTCGCGCACGGATGACATCACGAAGCCGGAGTCCAGAAAGCACGGTGCATAGTCTTCGCCACCCGGACGAATATCCAGAGGCGTTACTTCGATCACCGGTTGTGCACCCGCGATCAAGGCCGACAAGGCGGACAGGAGAAGTGTGGGGCTTCGCATTAGAAGTAGCGTGGATCGCGGACACGAATGCGGTATCCGAATTCGTACTGGACCATCAGTTCATGGGATCCGCTGTGGTAGCGGCTGATGGGGGAGAGACCAATATCGTAGGCGTATCCGAAGCGCCATTGTGGCGTGGGTAGCACCTCCAGCATGCCGATCACGGCATCGTTCGTACGGTATGATGCGCCCACCCAGACCTTGTCCTTGATGATCAGATTGGCGCTCAGATCGGCCTGAACCCCGCTTTCGGGGCGATAGCGGACCAAAGCGCTGGGCTTCAGCTTCAACTCCTGGTCTATTTTCCAGAGATAGCCGCCGGTCAGCATGGGTTGAAGGTCCGTTCGTGTGCTGCTGATCATCCATCCGCGCTCCTGCGTGTTGTAGGAATGCGCCAGTAGGAATGGAGCCGAAGCACCCACGAACCAGGACTTCGTGTAGTAGTACACTCCGCTCGAGAAGTTCGGACGCCATGCGCTTCGTGTCGGTTCAGCAAAGGCCGCGTCCTCGGATTGTTGGATCGCTACGGTATGCCAATCGCCGCGCAACATGGTCACACCTGCGCCAATGCCGAACGCCAGCTTTCCTTTCGGGAAACGGATGCGGTATGCGTAGTTGGTGAAGAAGCCGGTCTCGTTGCTTACACCGATCCGATCATTGAAGAGCATGAGCCCGAGCCCGACCTTCTTTTTGTTCACGGGCGAGTGTATGCTGAACACCTGTGTGGATGGTGCTCCTGAGAATCCCACCCATTGCTGGCGGTAGGTCAGGTTTGCGGCGAGCACATCCCTGCTGCCTGCGTATGCTGAGTTGATGAGCAGACCATTGAACAGGTATTGGCTGGTGAGCGGTGTGTGTTGCGCATTGGCCCACGCACCCATGAACACGATGGTCCAGGTCAGTATGGAGGAGCGCAGGTTCATCGCTTCAGAATAATGTGGCCGTTGTACGAACGGTCGTTGCTTAGGTTCAGCACGTAGAAGTAGGTGTCGTCGGGTAGGGCTCTACCGGCACTGCGACCGTCCCACTCATTGCGGTAGTCGGAGCTTTGGTAGACTTCCTGCCCCCAGCGATTGAATACCGTCAACCGGCTTCCGGGCAGGGCCATGATCCCGGTGATCTCATACAGGTCGTTCACGCCATCACCGTTCGGAGAGAAACCTTCAGGTATGAAGAGGTCGGCAATGTGTATGATGAGCGTATCGGACGCTGAAGCACATGGCCCTTGGTTGGCGTGCAGGATAACGGTGTGCTGACCTGGGGTAAGGCCATGGAGCGTGGTCTGCAAGGAATGTGGTGAGGTGAAGTGGCCTGCTCCCGATGATATGCTCCAGGTAACGGATGCCCCCGGACTAGCACTTCCGATCAGAACGGTGTTGTCCACCATTGCCAGGTACTGGTCAGGACCTGCCTCCACCCAAAGCTCGGAGTTCATGGGCAGGAACGTGACGGTGACTTGGTCGGTGGCCGTGCAAAGTCCATTGGTGACCGTCCAGCTCAGGGTATAGCTTCCTGGCGCATCGGCTTCAATGGTGATGTTCGGATCACCAAGGGCACCGACAACGCTCAACCCGTTGGGAATGCTCCAGGTGCTGTGACCGTTGCCGGCCGTAGCCTGCATGCTGATCGAGGCTCCACATGTGGTGAGGTCGGGTCCGGCATTGGCGCTTGGTGCCCCGTTCACCGTGATGGTGTGCGTCTGTGATGCGGCGCATGGTGCAGTTCCAACGGTGTAGGTGAGCTCGATAGCCCCGGCAAGACCGCTCGGGTTGAAAATGCTGTTGGTCACGCCGGTTCCGCTCCATGTGCCACCTTGGTCACCGATCACTGTGCTGGCCAGTTGGATCGGTGTGTCGTTCGAGCATATGGAGGACGGTGCGTTCCATGCTGCATCCATACTGCCCACGATGACCACAGTGGTGGAGCTGTTGCTTGGGCAGGTCCCCGCGATGGAATGGGTGACCTCGTAGGTGCCCGGTACACTTGCAGCGGCATCAATGATGCCGGTGAAGGGGTCGAGTGCAAGCGTGGTCGGGTTCGAGGTGAAGACTCCCCCGGACATGGCTACCCACGGTGTCTCTGGCTGAGACGCACTGCAAAGAACCGAGGCCGCATACTGGAAGGAGGCATCAGGTATGGGCAGGAAGGTCACGGACACGGTATCGATAGCGATGCACGGGCCATCTTCCACCACCCAAAAGAGGTCGTAGGTGCCGAGGACGTTGGCGGTGACCGATGATTGGGCGTTGCTCGGGTCGGTGATGTTCAGTCCGGATGGGTATTCCCATATGCCGAAGCCACTCGCGTTCAGTTGCGTTGTGTTCCCACATACGACCTGGTCTGGTCCTGCGTAGCTGCTGCAGTTGATGGGAACTCCCACGCAATTGCAATTCTGATCCCACGTGTCGTTCACAGTTGCCGCATTTTGATCATTGCACGGAGTTCCTGGAAGTGCCGTTCCGTTCACATCGCCGTTGCAGTCCAGGCAAGTGCTGTTGATGGCGATGCCCGTGTTTCCACCGGAGCACACGCCGCACGCGTCAATGCTGGCGGTACCGTTCACGTCACCGTTGCAATCCAGGCAAGTGCTGTTGGGGGAGATGCCCGTGTTTCCACCGGAGCAAACGCCGCAAGCGTCGATGCTGGCTGTACCGTTCACGTCACCATTGCAATCCAGGCAAGTGCTGTTGATCGCGATGCCCGTGTTTCCACCGGAGCACACGCCGCAAGCGTCGATGCTGGCTGTACCGTTCACATCACCATTGCAATCCAGGCAAGTGCTGTTGATGGCAATGCCCGTGTTACCACCGGAGCACACGCCGCACGCGTCAATGCTGGCTGTACCGTTCACGTCGCCGTTGCAATCCAGGCAAGTGCTGTTGATGGCGATGCCGGTGTTACCGCCGGAGCACACGCCACACGCGTCGATGCTTGCCGTTCCGCCCCATACGTTATTGCAGTCTTGGTCGCATGCGATAAGTCCCGTTGATCCACCCACGCAGGTTCCGCAGTTGTCCAAAACGGCATCCCCGTCGGGTACTCCTGCGCAATCCAAGAGCGTCCCTACGCAGCTGCAATCAGCTTGAATAAGGTCGTTCACGGTGGCGCTGTCGCCATCATCGCAAGCACTTCCTGGTGCAGGGTTGGCGCATCCACATGCGGTATTGTCCCAAACCGTTACGGTAAATGAACAGGTCGAAGCGTTTCCTGTCGCATCCACTACTTTGAAGCTTACTTCGGTGTCTCCGACCGGAAAAACACTGCCGGATGCCGGTCCGGAGAACTGCACGACCTGTGAGCATGACGGTTCGATCTCTATCACGTAGCGTCGCAGGGACTCCATGCGCAGGTCGTTCCATTCGCCGGAGGACAAGACCTCAACATAGTGCTCACCTCCATTGGTGTTGCTTGGTTCATTGACGCTCCAGTTGAGGTACGTGGCCGGTGTTCCATTGATCCATCGGAAGGAACCTTCCACGGCGGCATCGGATAGGCCGACCCAGTATGCCCGTTCATTTCCTACGGCAGTGGGAGAAGCGACACTTACAGCATTGCGGAGCCAGGTATTGTGCGTAGCGTTCCGGATCACTGCCAAGTGACCACCGGCCGCGATGGCTGCATTGTTGGCCGACGACCAATTGTGTGGCGTGGTGGCCAGGTGATAGGATCGCCCTTGGTATTCGCCAAGGTGGATGGTTCCCGCAGGGAGTGCTGCCACAGAGCAAGGCCCGCAGTTATCGTCGAACAGTGGTGCGCTGAAGGTCACTGCTGCACCGCAAGTGTTCGGATCAATGTCCACCACGATGTCAGTACAGTTGGCCAACGTGGGCGCTTGGGTGTCGATTATGGTCACCCAGAAGGAGCACATACGTTCGTTCCCTGAATTGTCCGTTACCCGATGGGTGATGCGAGTGCTTCCCACAGGAAAGAATGAACCACTTGCCGGGCCTTGCAGCAAGGTGATGGTTGCTCCCGGGCAATTGTCGGAGAATATCGGTGTGGGGTAGGATACGACCCTTCCGCAGGTATTGGCGTCCACTTCCAGGAACAAATCGCGTGGACATTCGATCGTTGGCGCAATGCTGTCAATGACCGTTATGGTGTATGAACAAGTGCTGGTGTTCCCGCTGTCGTCGCTGAACGATTCGGTCAATTGATGCACACCTGCCGGCATGTTGAACATGGGGGCGTTGGTCACATCGATGGATTGCTGTGCGAATGGGTCGGAGTAGTGGAGTACCAGGGTGCCTGCGGTGAAGGCGCTGGTACCGCAGTTATCCGTGCTCAGCACGGTGGGCCAGACAAAAGGACTGGTGCAGCTGCTCACCGGTAGGTGAAGGACGGTATCCGCTGGGCAGTTCAGGATAATTGGAGGCAGGGTGTCACCCACTTGCACGCGGTGTTCCATGCTGTAGGCCTGCCCACATCCGGAGGAGCGTAACACTGCCCGGAACCAGGTGGTCTCGGAAATGCCATCGGGGAAATAGAGCAGTTGGTCGTCCGTTCCCAAGCCATCCCAGTCCATGCCGTTGGTGGTGTATTCCCAGTCCTCCAGGTCGGTGTACGCGGAAAGATCACTGAGTTCAACGGTTACCGGTAAAGGCCCTGGACATACATCGGTTGTGCCGGAAAGAAGGGCGCTCGCAGGCGGGGTAACGAGCATGGTCCGGGTTGTTGTGTACGAACAGGACCCGTCGTTCACGGTGTAGGTGATGTTCACATGGCCACTGAAACCGGCCGGGTCGAATTGCCCGGTAGCATTCACGTTGGGGCCGGTCCATGTGCCACCTGGCAATGTGCTCGTGTAGAAGGAAACGGCGTCGATACGAAACGGCCCACTGGAAGGCGCTGTACTACGCGAGATGCGAATGAAGCGCGCCGGAGCGTTCAGGTGGATGGAACTTGTGCCATAGGAAAGCGAATTGCGGTTCAAGGTGCCTGGA
The DNA here is from genome assembly GCA_019638115.1 of Flavobacteriales bacterium. Lineage (GTDB taxonomy): Bacteria > Bacteroidota > Bacteroidia > Flavobacteriales_F > PHOS-HE28 > PHOS-HE28. Next base: position 97,066 of record JAHBUK010000006.1, read on the forward strand.
TGTGTGGTCCAGCTGCCAACGGTGGTAGCGTACTCTATGCGTGCATTTACGGCAGCGGCGGTTGTCGCAGCCCAGAGGAAGCTGATCGGATAACCTGCCGGTACGGTATCGCCGAGGTCTATGATCACATTGGCCGTGGTAGTGGAGAACAAGGCCCCTGCACCATCCGGGGCACCGATCATATCGGTGGCTTGAAGCACACCCGATGTGGAGCGGGTCGCATCCGCATACCCCCTTATGCGTTCATTGAGGTCGATGAGCCCGGCGGTAGCGCATACTGCTTGGACGGGTTTCCAGCGCGAGGGGTCAACGGATGGAGCGGGGTCATCCAGCGCGCTGTGGAAGATGTTGAGGTTGGTGCTGGCCGCGTGTGTGTATGGAGGCTGGGACAATCGATCGGTATAGGCTCCTGCCACGAAAAGCCTGTTGGATTGATCGACATCCAATGCGTAAGGTAACTCGTCACCTTGTGCACCATCATGTCGCAGCCATTGCAAACGCCCTTCCCGGTCCAAACGTCCCACCACCATGTCGGTACCGTTGGTTGCTGTGTATTGAACACCTTCCATGGTCTGCAGGGTGCCACGGAACCATGCGGTAAAATGCACGTGCCCATTTTCGGAGGCCTTGATGGTACGCACCTCCGCTTGGTGGTTGCTGCTCCCTCTCGCTGTCCAAACACGTTGTGTGCTTCCACTCGATGCGTTCAGCACGGCCACATACATGAAATCGTGTGCACTGGTGTGCTGCATTGCCACAGAACCCGGGAATACCGCATTCTGGTGGCAGCGACCTCCGATGTAGAGCTTTCTGCAACTGAGATCGATAGCTGTCGAGCGGTTGTTGTCCCCCGGATCATCAATGGCCCTGAGCCAGGCGGTGCTTCCGGATTGGTCGAACGCACTGACGTACACATTGCCAACCGTTCCCGTGGTGGAAACGCTGGCAAGTTGGGTGTTGGTCGCACTGCGCCACCTGAACTGGTCGGAGTTGAAATTGCCGATCACAAAGATCCGTCCTTCGCCGGCCACGATACCGCCCGGCTCTACGTTCTCACTGCTTGACGCTTCCCCTTTGTACACCCAAAGTGGGGCATCACCATTCAATGGGAACTTCACCAGAAAGGCGTTACGGGTATTGTTGCCGGAGGTAAGTGTGGATGTTCCGAAAGTGGCGGTTGTCCGATAGGTGCCGTGTACATATACACCTGTGGCATCAACGGCAACGCTATACCCTTCGTCGTTCTGTGCACCGCCTCCTTTTTGCATCCATATCAGGTCGCCGTAAGGAGAGAAGCAGGCAACGAACATGTCCGTTCCACCGGAAGACGACAGCGATTGGCTGAGGCCAAGGAACCCGAGCAGGCTGAAACTACCGGAGAAGGCTCCGGTCACATAGATGTTGCCATCCGGTCCTACGGTCATTCCCGTTACATAGTCCGTACCAGTGCCGCCGATACGGTTTCGCCAAACCACATCACCGTTCTGGTCCAGCTTTACCAAGAAGCCATCGGAGCTGCCGGTAAGTCCTTGCGTGTTCGGAAGGCCGAAGGGGCCGTTCCCCAGCAAGGCCCAGAAGTCGTACGTGCCGGCCACGTAGTGATGGAGGCCATCGGGTGCGGTGGCTACTGCAGCTACATATTCGTTCGTGCCATTATCATGGGACGTGCTCCAGGCCCAAGCCGTGGGTTGCGCCACTGCGCTGCTGGCCAGCAGCAAGGCCAGCATGCTTGTGAGCAATAGGGTATTGCATGTCCGAAGACATCGGTCGAGTTTGTCCATCGTTAAAGAGTGCGGCGTTCTACGTGTCGAAGAGTGCGGGGTTTCGACGAATGCAAGAATGGTGTCGACGAAGGGGGGGGTGGATGAGCGCGCGTTTTTTCTGAAGTGGGAGCGTTACTTCGTTGGCCACATGGCATTGGACCGTCCAGAAGCGATGGTGACCTTCGAGCAGGAAGCACAGGAGATCGAGCAGGCGTGCAAGGACCCGCGCCGCTTCACTGTGCTCTATGAGCGCTATTTCGGCGAGATCTTCCGCTTCATCCTGCGCCGCGCCGGTGATCGTGACCTTACCTCCGACCTGGTGCAGGAGACCTTCCTGAAGGCCATGGTGGCGCTGCCGCGCTATCAGCACCGGGGGCTGCCATTCCGGGCTTGGCTCTACCGCATCGCTTTGAACGAGCTGCGCATGTTCTGGCGCAAGCGGAAGGAGGTGGTGATCGATCTGAGCTATGCCGAGGTGCTGGGGATCAGCCAGGAGATCGGCCTACCCGGTAAGGAGGAAGACCTGCTCCGCTTAGGCAAGGCCATGGGGAAGTTGACCGAGGAGAAGAACCGTTTGATCGAACTGCGCTACATGGATGGATTGAGCTTCCTGGAGATCGGCCAGGTGCTCGGCATCGGAGAGGATGCCGCTAAAATGAGGACCCACAGGGTGCTGGCAACGCTGCGCACCTACCTTGCGCCAAGGGCATGAGAACACGCTACCGCATAACGCCCGAAGGACGCAGTTCGGAACCCTCCGAGCAGGAGTTGGCACGCTATCGCGATCCCAAACGACTGGTCTACAACTACCTGATCGCCCGCGACCGCTTCCACAAAAAGCCGCTCTACAAGGACCCCAAGGCATTCCTTGCTTTGCTGCTGATCATCCTGGTGACCTTGATGATCGCGGAAGCTGCCGAGAAAGAGCGGGCCCAGCAACAGTCCCATCCGGAGGAACAAGTCCAGCCATAGTAAGGTTCCGCTTGGCAGCGAACCGGTAATAGGCGAGGGCAGGGGCATGTCGAGTATTTTCGGCCCCCATCCCCAGAACACGCCATGCATACCATTGCTGCTTTCCGCCACTCCTTGCTCGTTCTGTGCCTGTTGCTGGCACGCCTTGGTCTCGCCCACGAGGGCATGTGGTTGCCCACCCTGCTCCAGAGCATCGAGAGCGACCTGAAGACCGCCGGACTGCGGATCTCGGCAGAGGACATCTACAGCATTGAGCGTGGCAGCATCAAGGATGCGATCGTGCTGTTCGGTGGTGGATGTACGGCCGAGGTGATCAGCGGGCAAGGCTTGATCCTCACCAACCACCATTGTGGTTTCGGGCAGATCCAGAACCATAGCTCCCTGGAGAACGACTACCTGAAGAACGGCTTCTGGGCGGCCAACAAACAACAGGAGCTTCGCAATCCCGGACTTACGGCCACCTTCATCGTACGTATGGAGGACGTCACCGACCGCGTGATCCCCTTCCTGAAAGGCGACCTTACTGAACCCCAACGGCGGGAAGCGGTGTCCAAACTGGCCGATCCCCTGATCAAGGATGCCATCAAGGGCACGCATTACAAGGCCGTGGTGCGCCCCTTCAATTATGGCAACAGCTACTTCCTGATCGTTACCGAGACCTTCCGCGATGTACGCCTGGTGGGTGCACCGCCCAGTTCCATCGGCAAGTTCGGTGCGGATACCGACAACTGGATGTGGCCGCGACACACCGGCGATTTCAGCATGTTCCGCATCTATGCCGGGCCGGACAACCTGCCTGCCGACCCCTCCGATGCCAATGTGCCGTTCGTGCCCCGCCACGTGTTGCCCATCAACATGGACGGTGTGAAGGAAGGGGACTTCGCCATGATCTTCGGTTTCCCCGGTAGCACGCAACGCTACCTCACTTCCTACGCCGTGCAGCATGTAATGGAGGTGCAGGACCCCATGCGCATCGCCATGCGCAAGGCCAGCTTGGGCGTTATCGATGCGGCCATGCGCTCCAGCGACCGCCTGCGCATCCAGTACGCCGCAAAGCAGTCGTCCATCAGCAATGCCTACAAGAAGTGGATCGGGGAGCTACGCGGGCTGAAGGAGTTGAACGCCCTGGAGGAGAAGCGCGCCTATGAACGGATGTACTTGGAAAAGGCCGCTGCCCAAGGCAATGCCGAGTACCCGCTCGCCCTGCGGCGTTTGGGTGAGAGCTATGTGGACTACCGGGATCTGGCCAACGCCCGCGACCTCTTCGTGGAGATGGTCTACTACGGTCCGGAAGTGTTGCGCTTCGCCGAAGGATTCTCGGAGTTGATCGACCATGCCGACCAATTGCGGGCGATCGGCAAGCTGGAGCTTGCGCTGGAGGATGCCCGCAGCGGCAAAGAGGAGTTCTGGAAGGACTACGACATGGAAGTGGACAAGCGCGTGTTCAAGGCTTTGCTGCCCATCTATCGTGCGAACATCGGCGCTGGTCTGGCGCCCGATGTGCTCAAGGAGATCGATACGCGTTTCAAAGGCAATGCGGACGCCTGGGTGGACGACCTGTACGCCCGCAGCGTGTTCGTTTCGAAGGAGAAGCTGGCCAAGGCCCTCCAGAAGTTCGGTCCCAAGACGGAAACGATGCTGAAGGCTGATCCCCTTTACCGGGTTACCCGCAGCTTCCACGACACCTTCCTGAGCAAGGTGCGGCCAGCGCATGCGGAGCTCAGCGACCGGATCGAGGGCGATATGCGGATCTACGTGAAGGGTATGATGGAGCTCTTCCCTGAACGCACCTACTGGCCAGATGCCAACAGCACCCTGCGCCTCAGCTACGGTGCCGTGGAAGGCAGCGACCCGCGCGATGGCGTCACGTACATTGCGTTCAGCACGTTGGATGGTGTGATGGAGAAGTACGTGCCCGGCGACCATGAATTCGACCTTCCGCAGCGGCTCATGGACCTGCATGCGGCCAAGGATTACGGGCCTTATGGCGTGAACGGCAGCATGCCGGTGTGCTTCACCAGTTCCCTGCACACCACCGGGGGTAACAGTGGCAGCCCGGTGCTCAATGGCAGAGGCGAGCTCATCGGCCTCAACTTCGATCGCACCTGGGAGAGCACCATGAGCGACATCCGATTCGATCCGCTGAAATGCCGGAACATCTCGGTGGATGTGCGCTACATCCTTTTCGTGGTGGACCGTTTCGCTGGCGCCAAGCACCTGGTGGATGAGATGACCATCGCACCGCGCATGATCGACCTGCCTGTGCACCGATGAGCGCTGGCAGCACATGGACGGAGCAGGACGGTGCCTTGGAGCGCACCTTCGTGTTCGCGGATTTCAAAGAGGCCTTCGCATTCATGGTGCGTGTTGCGGAAGTAGCTGAACGCCAAGGCCACCATCCCGATTGGCGGAACAGCTACAACACGGTGACAATCCGCCTCCGCACCCATGATGCGGGCGGGGCCATCACGGACAAGGACCATCGTTTGGCTACGACCATCGATCGCCTGCACCAATAACAGGAACGCCCCTTCCGGCATGGAAGAGGCGCTCACAAGGTGGGGCGAAAAGAGCGCTTAGCTCGCGGCCTTCACGAAAGCCTTGATGGTGAGCTCCGTTTTCTCCGGAATGGTGTTGGCCGTTACCGTAACGGTCTTCTGTTGTGCATTCTCCTGACCGGCGGTGGGGCTGAACTCCACATCGATGTTGCCCGAACCACCCGGTGGAATGGGCTCTTTGGGGTAGTTGGGTACCGTGCAGCCGCAGGAGCCGGTGGCGGAGTTGATGATCAGGGGCTCGCTACCGGTATTGGTGAAGGAGAAGCTGTATTTGTTCTTGGAGCCGGTGGTGACGTTGCCGAAGTTGTGCTCGTACTTCCCGAACTTCAGAGAGGTCTTGGGGGAATTGTCCACGGGCGTGCTGGCCTGCTGCACGGGCAAAGGTGCCGGAGGTTCCATTTTGGCAGCCGGTGCGACCGGCGGGACCTTCACGTTGGTAGGCGCTTCGGCAACGATGCTGCCGCCACCCAGGTTACCGGTATAGACCGCAACGGCAATGGCCACCAAGGCCACGGCGATCACGCTGAGCAAAACGATCTGGAGTTTGTCTTTCATGGTTGGTTCTGGCTGGGTCTTGTGTTGTTCCACAGGTGGGCGAAAATAGCCTTGGGCAATGGGCTGTCAAGGCCGTTAACACTTGCTTAACAGGTGATCAGCGGGCCATGCCCATGCGTTGGAAGGTGTTGTCGTTGAGCGCTTCCAAGGCACGCTGGAAACTTCGGTCCACGGGGTTGGATGCGTTGATCACCTGCCAGTATGCAGAGGTGTTCCAAAGGTCGCGGGCAATGAGTGCCTTCAAGCGCAAAGCGATCAACTCGCGTGAGCGGGCAAAGCCTTCGGGGTCCTGTTCCACGCCATCCTTTTCCGCCTGTGCCACCAGGCCGTTCAGCACTTCGTCATCCACTTGGAAACGGAGGCGGAACTGCTCCACGTCGGGGTAGTTGCGCAACAGTGTTTCCCGGTGCAGTTCAACATGGTCCAACGCGTAGGTGTTCAGCACGCCTTTGCGCACCAGTTGCCCAAAGTATGGTGAACTCATGGTGGTGTCTATCGGAACGAAAACGTCCGGCATCACACCACCACCGCCATAGACCACGCGCTTGTTCATGGTGAAGTATTTCACGGTGTCGTTCAAGTGCACGTTCTCCTCACTGGTAAGCTCCCCACGCGAGAAACGGTCGCGGCGCTCGCGCTGGTAGGCCTCCACACCTTCGTCGTAAGGCTTCTGGATGGAACGGCCGGATGGCGTGTAGTACCGCGATACGGTGAGTCGCACGGCCGATCCATCGGGCAGCATCACGGGGCGTTGCACAAGACCTTTGCCGAAGGTGCGCCGCCCGATGATGAGGCCGCGGTCCCAATCCTGTATGGCGCCGCTCACGATCTCGCTGGCACTCGCGGACCCTTCATCCACCAGCACCACGATCTTACCTTTCTCAAAGCGGCCTTCCTTGGTGGCGTGGGTATCCTCGCGCGGTGCGTTCCTGCCCTCGGTGTACACGATCAGCTTGCCGCCTCCAAGGAACTCATCGGACATGTCGATGGCGGTGCGGAGGTAACCCCCACCATTGCCTTGCAGGTCCAGGATCAGGTCCTGCATTCCCAGTTTTTTCAGCTCGTCCAGTTTCTCGCGGAACTCTTTCATGGTGGTGGCACTGAAGCGGCTCACCTTGATGTAGCCCACCTGCGGGCTGGCCATGTAGGATGCTTCCACGCTGTAGATGGGGATCTTGTCGCGCGTGATGGTGAACTCCAGCGGTGTGGGTTCGCTCTTACGCAGAATGGACACGTTCACCTTGGAGCCCTTCTTGCCGCGCAGGCGGGTCATCACATCGCTGTTCTTGAAACCCACACCGGCGGCGCTTTCTCCATCAATGGCAAGGATGCGATCGCCGGCCCGGATGCCGAGCCGCTCCGATGGACCGCCCGAAATGGCATCCACCACGTAGATGGTATCGCGCACGATGTTGAACTGGATGCCCACGCCCTCGAAGTTGCCCTTCAAGGGTTCGTTCACTTCCTCCAGTTCCTCCTTGGGGATGTAGGTGGAGTGCGGGTCCAACTCCTCCAGCATGCGGATGATGGCCGCATCCACCAAGGCTTTCTTGTCCACTTCATCCACGTACATGCGATCGATGTGGTAGAGCAGCGACTCGATCTTGCCTGCGCTGCCGGCGTCGGTCTGTGCACTTGCAGGCAGGTTCAGCAAGGCGATCAATGCAAGACCGGAAAGGCGGGGGAACAGGGAAAATGTGCTTTGGATCATATCCATGATGTAACGTTCGGAAGTGGCGCGTGGTTGCCAGCGTTCGTTAAGAAGTGTGATGCCCTGCGAAGAGCGTGCCCTCATCCAACATTATAGGACTCGCCTTTGGCCGGTTCACCGTTGCGGTACTTCTCAATGCGGATGAGCCTGCCGTTCGAGTAGTACTTCCACTTGCCATGTTTCAAGCCTTTGCTGTAGCTGCCCACGATGCCCTCTTTGCGGAATGCCCATGTGCCCTCCCGAAGGCCATCGCGGTATTTCCCTTTGGTGGCCACTTTCCCGAATTCGTCGTACTCGGTCCAGTCCCCGTTCAATGATCCCCAGCCATATACTGCGAAGATCAGGGGCGTGCCGTTGGGGTACCAGGCGCGGTAAATACCGCTGGGTTTGCCGCGCTTGAAGTCGATGCTCACGGCGATGCGGTCGGACTGATGGGCATAACGGCCTATCATCTTGTACTGCTCGGCAGGTTCCACGGGGTCGTACACGATGGCGAAGGCGTAGATGCTGTCTCCCGAGGGTACGTAGAGCGTATCGGGTTGGGCCTGCGCATGGAAGGCCAGCAGGAACGGGATCAGGAGAAGGATGCGCATGATCATCGTTCAGGGCGCTTGCCACGGTCCACCTGGAAGGTGATGGCGATGGAGCGGCCGCCCTGGTCGGTCAAAGTTAGCCTGTGCGTTCCTTCGGAGAGGTCCACGGGTATGCGGTGTTCATCGGCTGTACTGCCGAGGTGTCGCCCGTCCAGGTCCCAATGGATCCTGGAAGGATGATCGCGGTGCGCAGCTTGCAACACGACCTGGCCGTACGTGCCGTCGAGTAGCACAGGCACATGGATCCGTGCTCCTGCTTCCGGGTAGATCAGTTCCATCAACTCGTTGCCTTCCTCGCCGCCTGCTCCCGCCTCCCAGGGTGGCAGGGGCCGGTAGGTGGGATGGAGCGGAGCATAGTAATGCTCCATGGCAGGGGGCAGCACGAACCAGCTTACCAGTTCACTACCGGGGCCGGGTCGCACACGGCGGGTGGCATCGGCGTTCACGCGGATGGAGCGATGGTAGGTACACAGTGGACTGCGCCCAGCGGCACGCAGGATCCACAGGCTGTCCACGGGTTCGCAGGTCGGAGCTGCCCGGAACCCGCTGCTGCGGCACACCGCCATGCGATCCATGTCATCGTAGGGGAGATCCCATTGCTCGCCCGGGGGCAGTGTGCTGAAGAGCTCGAAGAGGAGCGGAGCGGCGGCAAGCGTACCGGTCAGTCCTGGCCGACCTTCCCCACTGGCATTGCCGGTCCAGACGCCCACGGTATGTGCGCTGGTAACTCCTATGGCCCAGGCATCGCGGTGGCCGAAGCTGGTGCCGGTCTTCCAAGCCACCTGGCGTGCGTTCGCGAAGTGTTTCCAGCCGGCCTCCGCCAAGGGGCGCTCTGCTTTTTGCAAGGCCTGCAGGGTGTGGTATACCGCTGCTTTGTTGAGGGGCGGTGTTCGTTCAGCTTGTGACCCCTCGTGTTCTTGGTGTACCACGTGTGGCGCTACGACGGCAGGGCCTTGGATGTTGATGGTGGGTGCAGCAATTCGCGCCAGCGATGCATACGCACCTACCAATTGCCATAAGGTGCTTTCGGCCCCGCCCACCACCAGCGAGAGGCCGTAGTGACTGCCCGGTCTGTTCAGGCTCTTCAGCCCCACGGCCTGCAGCATGCGCAGCGCGCGGTCCACACCATGTTCGCGCAGCCCGCGTACCGCCGGTATGTTCAATGAGCGGCTCAGCGCTTCCGAGGCGCTCACCGCGCCGAGGTGCCGCTTGTCGAAGTTGCGCGGCGCGAAACCCTCATAGCTCGTGGGCAGGTCGGCCACCAGTTGGTCGGGCATACGTTCGCCGTGTTGCAACATGGCCGCATACAGGAATGGTTTCAGGAGGCTGCCGGTGCTGCGTTGCGCGCGCACGATGTCCACGGATCCCGCGTGTTCAGCGGTGGCGGAGGGCAGGTTGCCCACATAGGCCAGCACTTCGCCCGTGGCATTGTCCATGATCAGTACGGCGGCGTTGTGCACCTCGTTCGCGCGCAAGGTGTTGGCGTGCCGGTCGGCCATGGCACTGGCCCGGTCCTGCAGGTCGCCATCCAGTGTGGTGGTTATGCGCTTGCCGCCATATCCGGTGGCGTGCAGGGTTCCCAGCAGCTGCGGCGCCCGGCGGGGCAGGGGCAGGGGGGCTTCCGGCAGGGGCTCTTCCAAGGCAAGGGACCATTGCAGGCTGTCCAGATCGCCGGTGTGCAGCAAGCGGCCGAGCAGGCGGTCGCGCTTGGCCTTCAAGGCATCTCGGTTGCGTCCGGGGTGTATGGTGGCCGGTGAATTGGGCAGCACGGCGAGTGTGGCGCATTCGGCCCATCCCAGTTCTTCCGGAGCCTTGCCGAACCAGCGCCAAGCGGCTGCCTCAAGCCCCACCACGTTGCCGCCGAAAGGGGCGTGAGCGGCATGCATGGCCAGGATCTCATCCTTGGAGTGGCGCAGCTCGATGCGCAGGGCCAGCAGCATCTCGCCCACCTTGTTGGCGATCGTACGCTCACGGTTACTACCGGCCAGGCGTGCCACCTGCATGGTGAGGGTGCTGCCTCCGCTCACCCGGCGGCCTGCCTTCCGGTTCTGCATCCAGGCGCGCACCAAGGCGGGCAGGTGGATGCCCGGATGCCTCCGGAAACTGCGGTCCTCGAACTGCAGCAGGCAGCGCTCGAAACGCTGCGGGATGCTGTCGCCCATAGGCATGCGCCATTGGCCATCCGCCGCTACCAAGGCGCCGAGCAATTCGCCGTTTCGGTCCAGCAATACAGTGCTGTAGGGCACCTCGAAAAGCGGTCGCATGGGGCCCCAGCGTGCCCACACGAACAGGATGGCGAGCACGATGGCGATCAGGAAGCGAGGCCTTCGCAGCAGGGGGCGCTTGGTAGGCTCGCTCATGGTGTTCACAACGCGCTGCGAAGATCGGCTGTTGCCGCGGTGGTTGCGCGCTTGGCGATCGGGATGGCAGGAATGGACGAAAGCAGGGCGGGGCGCGCTTCTGTGCCGATCGGTATCTTGGACGGCTCAACCGCACAAGGACCAACAGGACCGAATGATGAAACGTACACCCACCGCAGCTATTTCCGCTGCTTGCCTCTTCCTCTCCACTAGCGCGTTCGCGCAAAACAACGTGGACGCGATCCCTTACGCGCTCCGCTCGGGCTGGCCTTTGGGCAACGTACCCGAGATCCAGGCTACGGCATTCGACCCTGTGGTTACCGCTGCCGATGATGAAGAACGCGATCGTGCCGGTCTGCTGCCCTTGTATGCGCGTTTCCAAAGCATCGATGTACAACTGGTGAACAGCGGTGACTGGACCGTGCTCGCCAACGGTGATGCGGTGTGGCGAGTGCGAATTGCTTCGCCGGGTGCCGATGCCGTGGAACTCTATGCCCAGGACTACCTGCTTCCGGAAGGAGCGACCCTGCACCTCTACGACGAGAGCGGAGAGCAGATCGCAGGACCTTACACGGCAGCCGATCGCCAGCCCGATGGGAGCTTCAGCACGGAGATGATCCACGCGGATGGTGCTGTGCTGGAGTACTACGAGCCCTCGGCCGTGCGCGGTTCGGGCCACTTCCACTTCGACAAGGTGGGCCACGCCTACCGCATGGTGCGCAGCCTGCGCGCCGATCCCTGCCAAGTGGATGTGAACTGCTCGGAAGGTGATGGCTGGCAGGAGCAGCGTGATGCCGTGGTGCGCATCCGTGTGGTGATCCCGCAAGGAAGCGGCTGGTGCAGTGGCACCCTGGTGAACAATACCGCCCAGGACTGCAAGCCCTACATCCTCTCAGCGATGCATTGCGCCATTGGTTCCACCGCGGCCAACTTCAACCAGTACCAGTTCCGCTTCCGCTTCCAGCGCTCAGGCTGCGGTACGGGTACCATCCCCGGCACCTCGGGCAACCAGGTAACGGGCTGTGTTAAGCGCGCCGATAGCAACGATGGTGGTGGTAACAGCGGTTCCGATTTCCTGTTGTTGGAGATGAACAGCCCGGTTCCCGCTTCCGTGGGTGGTTACTATGCGGGTTGGAACGTGTCCACCACGGCCACGCAGTCTGGCAAGTGCATACACCACCCGGCCGGTGATGAAAAGAAGATCAGCACCTTCACCACACCCGCCACCAATTCCGGATGGGGAGTATCCAGCTCGCACTGGCGTGTTACCTGGTCCGCAACGGCCAATGGCCATGGTGTAACCGAAGGCGGCAGCTCGGGCAGCCCGCTCTTCGATCCCAACAAGCGCATCGTGGGTACGCTCACCGGCGGTGGCTCTTGCTGCACGCTGAACGGTTGTGGTACGGGTACCAGCATCACCGCTCCGGACTACTACGGCAAGATGTCCTACCACTGGACCAACAACCCGAACACGGCAACACAGAAGTTGAAGGTGTGGCTGGATCCCCTGAGCACCAATGTGACCACCCTCGATGGTAGCTACAGCCCCTGCGGCATCATCGGCATCGAGGAGCGCGCCGAGCGCCCTGCTCCCACGGTGTATCCCAATCCGGCCATGGACCGCATCAACGTGGTGTACCCGGCCGGTGTGCTGCGCGCCGATCGCATCGAGGTCACCGACATCAGTGGTCGTTTGATCAGCGTGTTGCTTCCTGAAGGCATCGGCCGCACCGTGATCGATGCGAGCACGTGGAGCTCCGGCAGCTACTTCCTGACCTTGGTGGCCAACGGCGAACGTTACGGCACCAGCAAGGTGAGCATCGCCGCTTACTAAGAACGACCTTCATGGAATAAGAAAGCCCCGGCAATTGCCGGGGCTTTCTCGTTGTTGTTGCGCTGATCAGAGAGCTCCCGCACCGGGCTTCACCACTTCCACCCATTGGCCGCTTTCGGCCGCGTTCACGGTGTTGTCGTACATCGCCTCGCAATGTGCGCCCGGCAGGTAGTAGCGGCCGATGTACGCTGCATTGAGCTTCACCACATAGGTGTGCGTGCGGCCCTTGTACAGGTCGAAGTAAGTGAGCACCCGGTCGTCGCGGATGTCTTGGTAGGTGTAGGGGCTGCGTGATACACCGCTCTCGTTGCCTTCCATGCGCGTGTTGCGGATCTCCCAGCCACTGGGGAAGATCTGCGAGAGGGCGAGCTGCTGGTAGGCGTCCGCCGTGCCGGGGTGTTGCACGCGCACCACGGCGAGAAAGTCCGTGCCCTGTGTGATGCGCTCGGGGTCCAGCGGGGTGCCGTCGTTCAGCATGTAATCCACCGACAGGTAGAGGCCGTTGCTCATGGCCCGTTCCTCTCCGGCGCGTGGCGTACCGGTGCGCACCAGCCGCACATACAAGAGGTTCTCGCCCTTGTTGGTGATGCCGAGCTCGCCCTTGCCGTCGGGCACCGGCAGATCGGTGCGCGAGATGGCCTTGGAGCTGAAACGGTCACCGGCTTTCCCGTTCACGGACAGGGTGTAGGAGAGGCCCTTACCCAGCTTGCTGCCCTCGGCCACGCGCGCCACGGCCATCAAGCCGAAGGCGGTGCTCTGGGTGCTGTACCAGCCTTCGGCAGAGAGCCTTTGGGCTATGCGCTGCACCACAGCGGTTGCGCGCGCCGTCTCGTTCATCAGCATCAGGGCCTCGGCGATCAAGGCTTCATCGCGCAGGTTGCTGCCGTAGGTGTATGCCTGCTCGCGGTAGGGAGGCACGCTCGTGTCCAGGCCCTTCACCAGTTCGCGGGCGGCATCCTGCCTGCCGGCCTTGGCGTAGGCTGCGGCCAGTGTCCAGCGGGTCTGCAGGCCAAGGCCATTGCGCTCGCGCAAGCGGTTCATTGCAGGCAGGTCGGAATGTGCCGCGCAGGCGAGCACGTAGAGGCGGTAGGCCTGCGTTAGTTGCGATGCTTCGTAGGTCCAGCCATCGCGCGCGCTGTTGGTCCATTCGCGTGCAGCCTTCTTCTGGAAGGCCAGCCAACTGCTCTTTAGGTGGGAAGGCACGGCATAGCCGAGGCGTTCGGCTTCCACCAGGAAGTGGCCTGCATAGATGGAGGTCCAGCCATCGTAATGATCGCCGCCCGGCCAGTAGTTGAAGGAGCCATCGTTGCGCAGGAAAGCGCCCAGCGCATGGATGCCGCCCTGCACGTTGTTGCGCAGTTCGGCCACGGTGCGCTCGGGCAGTTCCATCACGTTGGCGAGGTAGAGCTGTGGGAAGGCCTTGGAAGTGGTCTGCTCCAGGCAGCCGTGCGGATAGTCGATCAGGTAGCGCAGCCTGCGGGTCATGTCCACCGGGGGAATGCTGCTCACTTCCAGGTAGGCGCTGTTGGTGCCGGCAATGCCCAGTGGCATCGGCACACTGCTCCACGAGCGGCCACCTTCCAGCACGAACTCCTCCACGTCCGTACGCGGCAGGTTGGATTGGCGCACCAATAGTTCAAGCTGTTCGCTGGCCTGTTCGCCGCCGCCACTCACGCTCACCTTCACTTTGGCCACGCCCACGGCTTCCTTCACCCGCATGCGGAAGGTGGTCACCTGGTCGCCCATGCTGTTGAAGCGGATGGTGCGTTGCGCCGGACCTTCCGGGATCAGCAGACTGTTGGGCTCCACCTTCACCACCACGTCCTTCACCTTGTTGTCCATGGCGAACACGGTCACAGGGAGGTCCACCACTTCTCCGGGAGCCAGCACACGCGGCAGGGTGGCGAGGACCATCAGCGGTTTGCGCACGGGAGCGGCTTGTTCGGCATTGCCATAGGCACGCACTCCATCGCTCGCCACCACCATGGCACGCACGGAGCCCACGTAATTGGAGATGGTGAACGAGTGGCTGGCCTTGCGCCCCTTCTCCAGCGTGAACGGTCCCACGAAACGCACCACGGGTTTGAAGCGGTTGGCGCGTGCGGCATCGCCCTTCACGGCATCGTCGCTGCCACCCAATGCCAGTATCCGCTGCACCTGCCTGCCGAAGGAGCCCATCACCTGGTCGTAGAGGTCCCAGGTGCGCACGCCCAGTGCTTCGCGCGCATGGAAATGGGTCCACGGGTCGGGTGTCTTGAAGCGGGTGAGGTCGAGCAAGCCTTCATCCACGATCGCCAGGGTATAGGTCATTGCCTTGCCGTCCTGCTCGGAGACCTCCACTTGGAAAGCCTCGTCGGTGCGCAATTCCTTGGGCATGTTGATGCGCGGTGCCAGCCGGGTGTTCGGGTCCTCCACCAGCAAAGGCACCACGCCGTAGAGGCGGATGGGCAGGTCGTTGGGCGTGCTGGCGTGGGGTTGCACCACTGATACGTGTGCGTACACGTTGGGCACCATTTCCGGGGTGATGGGGAAGGTGTACTTGGTCTCGCCCTCCTTCAACTCCACCCATTTCGCGCTGATCACGCGGCTGCCGTTCTCGATGCTCACCAGCGCGCGACCGGTGCCAGCGGAAGGGATGATGAGCGTTGCCTGTTCGCCGGTTGCGTACTTCTCCTTGTCGCTGTTGAAGCTCAGCATGGCGGCCTGGTCCGGGCCTTCGCGGCGCGAGCGCCCTTCCCATCCGGGCCAGTCCAGGTAGAGTTGCAGGGCCGTGGTGTGCCCGCTGGCCGGATCGGTGATGCGCACGGCGAAGCGCCCCCAATCGGGCCGGTCCACGCGGAAGTTGAATTGGGCGCGCCCCTTGCTGTCGCTGGTGATGGTGGCCTCGCTGCGCAACTCGATGCTGGGTGAGGTGATGTAGTTGGAGTTGCCGCTCATGCGCCCATCCCACCACCAGTTGTACTTCATGCGGTACACCTGCACTTGCAACTCGCGCCCCGCCACGGGCTTGCCCAACGGATCGAGCGTGGCCACCTCCAGCTTGTAGGTGGTGTCGGTGCGCAGGCTGCCCCAGGCATTGCGGCTCTTCGGGGGCTGCACGCCCACGTAGTTGCTGTACGGATAGCAGGGCAGGCTCACCTGGTCCATGCTCGCGTCACCACCGGCCTCGAACACACGGGTCACCAGGCTTGCGTTCACCACGGCGGGCGGGTTGCGGCCCACGTTCACCTTCAAGGGGAACCGCACCACACCTTGTGCATCCAAAGCACCATCGAAGCTCACCTGCTCATCCTCGGGCACCCAGTTGCGCAGGTCGTTGAACTCGAACTTCTCGTAGCCTTTGAAACGGGCGCGTCCTGCGGAGAGGGTCATGGTGACGCGTGCATTAAGATCGCGGGCCGGCGCACCGTGCAGCCACTTGGAGCTCAGATCCACCATGGCGCCATCGCGCAACACCAGCCGTTCGTCCGGGGTGCCGGTGCCATCGGTGGGCAGCTTCAGGTCCATCTTCAGGCGGTTGGGCTTCACGGTCTCTATCCGCAAGGCCTTGCTGAAGCTGGTACCGCCCACCACCACGCGCGCGTTCCAGATGCCGGTGGGCGCATCAACACCGGTGCTACAGCGGAAGGCGTAGATGCCGTTCACCGAGCTGTTCAGCACCAGTTTCTGGTCCAGCCGCCCGCGTGGGTCGTTCAGTTCCAGCACCACCGGGTGGTCCGCAGGGATGGACTTGGCGGGATCGTGCAGCATGAAGGTGAGGTGGATGGGATCGCCGGGTCGCCACACGCCACGCTCGCCGTAGATGTAGCCCTTCAGGCCTTTGTCCACGGCCGTGCCTTCCACATCGAATTCGCTGATGGACAAGGAGCTTCCATCGTCGAGCTTCAGGTAGCCGCGTTGTGTGCCTTTGCTGGCCACCAACAGGAAAGGCTTGTGCTTCGTGGAAGGGATGCTGGCCAGGCCCTGCTGATCGCTTGTCGCCTTCGCCATGGTATTGCGTTGCAGGTCGAGCACCGCGAACTCCACTCCGGATAGGGGCTGCGCATTCGGCAGGTCGCTTACGGCCAGCACTAACGAGCCGTCGTTACCGCGCTTGGCGATCAGGCCGAGGTCCGAGGCGAGCAGGTTGCGCGACACGGATCGACGTTGTGCGTAGTACGCAGCGCCACAGGGATCGCCGCGGTCGGGACGCTGGCCATCGTACCATTCGTCCTCGTAGTACTCATCGTCGTAGTAGCCGTAGTCGTAGTACCAGTAGTCCTGGAAACTGTCGTAGTCGGCCTGCTCCTCCTCCCAGGTGCGTTCGCGACTTGGGCCGACCTCGGTGGTGCCGGCACAGGGGTAGAGGGAGTGCTCCCGGCGGAAATTGAGTTCCACGCGGTAGATGGCGCCCGGCTCGGACTTGAAGAGATCGGCGAGGTCGAGGTAGTAGCGGTTCCAGCGTCCGGGATCGGGCGCATCGGCCGTGCGCAGTTCCACCGTGGAGCGCGAAACGAGCCTGCCCACGCGGGCGATCTCACGTTCGCCGTTCAGGGCGTTCACCTGCAGGAACTGCGCAACGTTGCTCTCATGGATGCGCACCACACGCACATCAACGGCGCTAAGGTTCACGGCCTCGAAGGGCATCAGCAGTCCGTCGGAAGAGGGGAGGATGACGCCCTTGCCCACCAGGCGCACGGCCGGTTTCAGTTCCTCGAAAAGCAGGTCCACCGAAACGTCGCTGCCCAGTTTGTTGCCGTTGGCCGCGCGCAAGGCACCGGACACATAAGCGCTCTGTTCACCGGTGATGCGCCTCTTCACTTGCAGGATCAAGCGGCTGCCTTCCACCACGGGTCGCACCTCATCGGCACCCGCAATGCCCACCAGGCCGGCCAGGTCCTGCGCGGGGTCCAGCGGGTCGCTGAACACCAGCGTGGCTTGTTGTTCGCCGTCGGATGAGGTGCTCTCGGAGATGAGCTTCAGTTCGCCGATGCCCGGTACGGTGAAGCGCTCTTCCCCTTTTTCCTTGATGCCGATCGGCTTCCCGTTCCATGCGATCACCACTTCCGCAACACCGGATCCGCGCTGCACACTGTCCACGGTGAAGCGGTGGCTGCGGCCGTTGGGCTCATGCTCCCAGGTGATCGGCAGCGTGCGTTTGCCCTGCATTGCCTGCACGGCACCTTCCAGGTCCTGGCCGGTGGCATCGTCGCCCGTGTAGGCCGATACCAGCAGCCTTTGCCAGGCCGCATCGGTGGTGGAGAGCGCCTGCATCTCGGTGATGCGCAACGCCAGATTCTGGCGCAGGGTGTTCACCGGGAACTTGAATTCCTCCATGCCTGCCGGAACCTCGATCGCTCGGCCCAGTGCAAAGCGCACGGTGTAGAGCTGGTCCTGTTCCAAGCGTTGCTCGGGGGTGAAGACCAGCGTGCGTGGATCGCTGAGCTGCACCTTGCCTTTCACCGCAGGCTCCAAGCGGAACAACTGCTGTAGTGCGGCCTCGGTGGTGTCCTTCCAACGCTGGTCCTCGGCTATGCGCACCAGGATGGGGGAGCGGGCGGAAATGTAACCGGCCGTGAATGCCCGCACATAGGGCGTGAAAGCGGGATCGGGTTTGAAGGCCGCCTGTGGTTTCTGGCAGCCGCTCCAAAGCAGGACAGCGGCGAACAGACACAGGAAGGTACGCGCGGGGGAGACACGCAATAGGGTGTGCATGCGGGGCATGGTGTGCTGGAAATAGTGTGGGAAGGTAATGGGGCTCCGCGTTGAACGGAGCGGGTGCCTGCGCTATTGCAGCGGCGATCAGGGTTCGCTCAGCAGACGCTGGGCTTCCTCGGCGGAGATGATGGTCCCGTTCACGTCGCCCACCACGAAGGCATCATCGAGACCCAGGTTGCGGAGCTCACCGCGTGCCAGTTCAGCGGCGGCACGGGACGTATACCGACCGTGGAAGTAGCGGACGGCATCGCGGCCGGGAACGGCTTCCACATCACCCACTTCAATGAAGGTGCCCATGGTCTCGATGGGCACGTTACCAGCGTAAGTGCCCACCTGCACGCGGAAGCGGATCATCTCCTTGTTGATGCTTCCGCTTGGTACGGTGCGCAGGTCCTCGGTACCGGTAAGGCCAGCACCGGCTTCGCGCATGCTCACGCGTTTGCCACCACGGAAGGCCACCAGGAAGGCCCCGTCGAAGCCGTTCACGAGCATCTTCACCTTGTGCGCTGCGGCCAGGTTCACATCGGTGAAGGAGCCGGTGTAATAGCGTGTCAGCCCATCATCGCCTTTGATGGTCACCAGGTCGGGCACGTTCTTGAAGATGTTCTCGGCGAGCGGTCGGCGGAAGGCACCCAACTGGACACGGATCGTCGTTGCGGCGGTCATGTCCTCGGGATTGGTGGAGAGGATCATCTTGCGGCGCTCGGCCTCCACTTCTTCGGTGATGTCGATCAAGCGGCCACCGTCCTGTGCAAGCACGGATCCGCTGATGCCAATGCCCCAGAGTTCCATCTCACGCTTAAGTGCCTCGGGGATGTTGTCGTAGCTACCCACCACGTAGAAGGTGGTGTCGCCGCGCACCACGGTACGCACGTCGGGAATGCTCAAGATCTTTTGGATCTGCTCTTCGCTGATGCCTTCCACCTGTGAGCCCACCTTCACGGCGTAGATGCGCTTTGCCGGTGCACTGCTGGCGCGGCGTGGCGGTTCCATGGAAGCAACGGTCGCCATGTCCGTCAGTACGTTCGCGGAGTCCTTCCACGCCAACCAGGCCTTCAGGTGCGCGTCGTCGCTGATGGTACGACCACGTGCGTCAACAGCGGCACCGGGAGCGGTATCGGGTTCATCGTCCAGGTAGTCCGGCACGCCGTCCTTATCGCCATCCAGGGGACACCCACGGCTGTCCACCTTCACGCCCGGCGGGGTGTTGGGGCAATTGTCCATGTGGTCGGGCACACCGTCGCCATCCTCATCCTCGTTCAGCGCGATCACGTCGAGTTCCTCGATCGGCAGCGGGGTGGAGCGCACCTTGCGTGGCTTGCGCTCCAAGGGTATGGCATAGCCCACCGAGAAGGAGGTGTAGAGGAAACGGTCGTTGCGCCCATCACCACGGCGGTCGGCAAGGCTCTGGTCGGTAACACCGTCCACCAGGTCGGAAAGGGTGTAGTGCATGGTGGTCCCTACCCGGAAGTCGAAACCGCCTGGCAGGTCCATGCGAGCACCAATGCCAATGGGCAGTGCCCACGTGCGTTCGGGGTATTTGCCGAAGCCATCGGCATTGAGTTCCCGCACATCGGTCTCGTAGGTGTAGTCGCGCTGGATCACCACGGCATCCGCAGCGTTGGGCGCGTACTCGCTGATGTCGCGGATGCTGCCATCGCTCCAGTAGTTGTAGGCGCGTCCCTGCGCATCGAGCAGGTCGGTCTTGGTCAGGAACTCCACCGACTCGAAGCCCAGTGTGATGTAGGGCTCCACGCTACGTGTGGGGCTCAGGAACTGGTTGAAGTTGTATCGGAACTGGAATCCGCCGATGGTGACGCGCGAATCGAAGTTGAGGTTGCGGTCCAGCGAACGTTCGTTCACACCAAGTCGACCGTGCAAGGCGTACATGCCAGCCTCCAGCCAAGGCGTTACGGGTACCGAGGCGCGCAGTTCGTAACCCATGCGGGCCACCAGCGGGCTGTAACCGGTACTGTTGCGCCCAACATCGCCATAGAAAGCGAACATGCCAGTGCCCAATCCGAAGGTGGGCTTGATGGCCGGACGGTATACCACCGTGCTGTCTTCCTGGGCGTGTACCAGGCAGGTGGAAAGGGAAAGCAGCAGCCAGGCTGAACGCCGAAGCCCCATGGTGAACAAGGGGGCGTACCGGTTATCGCGGCGTGCCTGCATGCGTGGTGTTCCGGTGCATTACTGCACCCACTTCTGGTTGCTGATCAACAGGGCTTCCTGCACGGTGATACGCTCACCATTGTTGTATGCGGTAACGAAGGGGCCAGGGAAGTTGTGGCCTGCCTGAACGAAGTTCACGCGCTGGTCACGGGCCTCCGAGTAGTTGGTGTAGCTGCCGGTCACATACTTGATCCAGCCCTGGTGACGCTCAATGCTGAAGTTGCCACTGTAGCGATGGCGCGCTTGGAAGTAAGCCTTGCCCACTTCCTTGTGCGCTGCGGTGATCTGCACTTTGTAGGTAACGCCACGCTCAGGCGCAGGGATGCTGGTGCTCTTTGCGGGTGGGGTGGTGGCGGTGGTCTTGGGCTTGGTGGCTTGAGCCGTGCTGGCTGCTTCCTCCTTCGCTTTGCGTGCTGCTGCTTCTTCCTGTGCCTTGCGCGCTTCGGCCTCTTGCTTGGCCTTCGCCGCTTCGGCATCCGCTTTGGCCCTTGCGTTCAGCGAAAGGCTGGGGTCGGCGCCGTCCAGGCTGCCCATCGATGAGCCGTCGCTGGCCATGGTCTCCATGGCTTTGGGGCCAACGAAGAAGCGGGAGGTGCCGATGATGGCCTTCTGCGTCTCTTCGTTCTTCAGGTAGCCGAACTCACCGTCGATGCTGTAATCACCGTCCGGACGTTCGTTCGCGCGCAGCTTATAGGACACCGTTACCTCCGACTTCGAGGGCAGGTTCAG
The DNA here is from genome assembly GCA_019638115.1 of Flavobacteriales bacterium. Lineage (GTDB taxonomy): Bacteria > Bacteroidota > Bacteroidia > Flavobacteriales_F > PHOS-HE28 > PHOS-HE28. The sequence goes on from JAHBUK010000006.1 coordinate 118,010, forward strand.
CCACACGAACTTCACGATGCGGTCCTGCGTGGTGAAGATGGCCTCGTCGCTGGACTTCTCGGTGGCGGTGAAGCCCTGCGGGATCACTTCCTGCAGTTTGCCGAACCCGCGGATGTCACCCTTCTTCACGGTCACTTCCACCACCATTTCCTTTTCGGTGATGGCGGTGATGGTGCGCGTTCCGTTCACGCCGCCAACGCCCTGCATGGGAGGAACACTGCTGCGCTCAATGATCACGAAAGGGGTATTGCTTGCGGGTGCGCCGCCAGCCGCGCTCACCAAGTCCTGGTTACCGGAAGGCGCTTCTTCCTCATCAGCAGCGGCCGTTTCACTCACCACAGGCTCGGGCACGCTGGCCACCACTGCTCCCGAAGCACCAAGGTCCACGATGGCGACAGGCAGGTCGTAGGTCTTGCGTTCGTTGTCTTCGATGTAGGAGAAGCGTCCTTTGATCTCCAGCGGTCCGCTGGCGGAGGCATCGGCACTGAGGGTGTAGCTGAGGCGGAAGTTGGGCGTGGAGGGCAGGGCCATCCAAATGAACTTTGCCTTCTGATCGGCGAAAGTGAAGGAGGCACCTTTCGTTTCAATGGCGGTGACCGTCAGTCCGGGCGGAAGGTCCAACTGCAGTTTCGCGAAGCCACCAAGTGAGGCTTTGTTCACCGTCACGTTCACACGCACCTCGGAACCCGGTGTCATGGTGGCCGGAATGTTCTGCGTTATGCTCACATCAGCGCCGAGGAAGAGTTCGAGCAGCAGCAGCCCTGCCAGGTTGATGAAGAGTACAAGTTGGTGTGCCATGCGGATGTCTGGATATGCGGACACGTGATACACGTGCTCCGGCCAAAAGTATCCGCTGCCACACCGGTGGTAGGATGATGAAGTGGCACCAATACCAACAGGAGCGTGTTGAGAAGGGCGTTGCGGCACGCTCGTGTCGATCAACGCGTGGGATAGCACCGGTCCTTGCATGGCGCGCCCACACGAATTCCGGCAGGCTGCTCAGGGCCACTGCGTCGCACGCTGGCGTAGCGCAGGGGCCTTGTGCGCATGTCGACCATTTGGTCGGATACAGAATGCAAGAAGCCGATCATGTTGCATGATCGGCTTCTTGCAGGCAGCAGCGATACAGGTGCTCAGAAGTTGGGCTTCAGCATGTACTTGCTGTAGAAGGTGTTGATCGCAGCCACCGCGTCCTCGGGCTTGTCCACCAGTTGGAAGAGGTCGAGGTCTTCGGGGTTGATGTTGTGGTGCTTCTCGCCCATGGTCTGCTTGATCCACTCGTAGAGCCCCTGCCAATACTTGCGGCCCACAAGGATGATGGGAAAGCGGCCGATCTTCTGGGTCTGGATCAGGGTGAGCGCTTCAAAGAGCTCATCCAACGTTCCGAAGCCGCCGGGCAGCACGATGAAGCCCTGGCTGTATTTGATGAACATCACCTTGCGCACGAAGAAGTAGTCGAAGTTGATGCTCTTCTCTTTGTCGATGTACGGATTGGGCTGCTGCTCGAACGGCAGGTCGATGTTGAGCCCAACGCTGGTCCCTCCACCGCGCTGCGCGCCCTTATTGGCGGCTTCCATGATGCCGGGGCCACCGCCGGTGATCACGCCGTAGCCATTGCCGGTGAGCTGGAAGGCGATCTCTTCGGCCAGCTTGTATTCCGCCGCCTCCGGTTTGGTGCGCGCACTGCCGAAGATGCTTACGCAAGGGCGGATCCGCTGCATGGCCTCGAAGCCCTCCACGAATTCGCTCATGATCTTGAAGATGGCCCAACTGTCGTTGGCCTTCACCTCGCTCCAGCCTTTTCGCTTGAAGGCTTTGATGATGCGACGTTCGCTCTCTTCGTGTGCTTTGGGTGTCTTGCTCATGGTGATCTTGCGCGTGCAGTTCTGCGAAGGAACAGGCAGCAGTGCCCCGCGCAGCGGACAGTACCGTGGTTTTATCAACGATGCGGAATGGATGGTGCGGCACGCATGTACGGTGCCCGGCGCATGCTCCGCGCTTCAGACGAGTTCCTCCTTGAGGAAGGGCCAGGTATGACCGCGCCCCATCATCACCACCTCCTCGGGCGTACCGCGCGCCACCACGGTACCACCGCCATGTCCGCCTTCCGGCCCCATGTCGATCACGTGGTCGGCCACCTTTATGATGTCCAGGTTGTGCTCGATCACCAGCACGGTGTTGCCGGCATCCACCAAGCGGTCCAATACACCGATCAGCTGCTTCACATCATCGAAGTGCAGGCCGGTGGTGGGTTCGTCCAGGATGTAGAAGGTGCTGCCGGTATCGCGCTTGCTGAGCTCGGTGGCGAGCTTGATGCGCTGTGCTTCACCGCCGCTGAGCGTGGTGCTGCTCTGCCCCAGGGTGATGTAGCCGAGGCCCACGTCCAGCAGCGTGCGCAGCTTGTCGTGGATGCGCGGGATGTCCGTGAACACGGTGGCGGCTTCCTCCACGCTCAAGGCCAGCACATCGGCGATGCTGCGTCCCTTGAAACGCACTTCAAGTGTTTCGCGGTCGAAGCGTTTGCCACGACAGGTCTCGCAGGGCACGTTCACATCGGGCAGGAAGTTCATCTCGATCGTGCGCAGGCCGGCACCCTTGCAGGTCTCGCAACGCCCTCCCGCAGTGTTGAAGCTGAAGCGCCCGCTCTTGTAGCCGCGCACCTTGGCACTTGGCAATTGTGCGAAGAGCTCGCGGATGTGATCGAAGAGCCCGGTGTAGGTGGCCGGGTTGCTGCGCGGCGTGCGGCCGATCGGGCTCTGGTCCACCTCGATCACCTTGTCAACATGCTCCAGCCCCTTGATGGAAGCATAGGGCATGGGCTGGGTCTCGCTGCGGTAGAAGTGTTTCCTGAGGATGGGGTAGAGGGTGTCGCCGATCAGTGTGCTCTTGCCACTGCCGCTCACGCCGGTCACGCAGATGAACTTCCCCAGCGGGAACTCCACGTCCACGTCCTTCAGGTTGTTCCCTTTCGCACCGTTCAGGCGGATGTACTTGCCATTGCCGGGGCGGCGCGTGAGGGGCACTTCAATGCGGATGTCACCGCGCAGGTAGCGTGCGGTGGTGCTGTCGCCCAGGGCCAGTTCGGTGGGTACGCCTTGCGCCACTATACGGCCACCATGGGCACCGGCACCGGGGCCGATGTCGATCAGGTGGTCGGCGCTCAGCATCATCTCCTTGTCGTGCTCCACCACGATCACCGAGTTTCCGCCGTCGCGCAGGTTGCGCAGGCTGCCGATCAGGCGGTGGTCGTCGCGCTGGTGCAGGCCGATGCTGGGCTCGTCCAGGATGTAGAGCACGCCGGTGAGCTGGCTGCCGATCTGCGTGGCCAGGCGGATGCGCTGCGCCTCGCCACCGCTCAGGGAACGCGCGCTGCGGTCCAGCGTCAGATACTCCAGGCCCACGTCCAGCAGGAAACTGCTGCGCGCCGTTATCTCCTTCACCACCTCGCGGGCAATGAGCGCCTGCTTCTCATTCAGCTGCTCCATCAAGCCGCTCATGAAGGCATGCAGACCATCAATGGGCATGGACACCAGCTCGTGGATGTTGCGACCTGCGATGCGGAAGTACAGGGCCGTACGCTTCAAGCGGCTGCCGTTGCACTCCGGGCAGGTGATCATGTGCGTGAAACCGGCCGCCCACTTCTGCGCGGTCTTCGGGCCGTCCTGCGCCTGTTCCAGGATGAAGGGGATGATGCCCTCGAACTGCACGGTGCGGTCGCTCAGTCCGATGCTGCTGCTCACGCGCAAGGGTTCATCGGAGCCGTTCAGCAGGGAGGCGATGACGGCATCCTCCAGGTCCTTCACGGGTGTGTCCAGGTCGTGGCCGTTCAGTGCCAGCACGGCTTCCACCTGTTTGAAGACCCACGTGTTCTTGTAGGCACCCAAAGGCAATATGGCGCCCTTGCGGATGCTCTTGTTGCGGTCGGGCACGATCTTGTCGAAGGCCACTTCGGTCACCTGTCCCAAACCGCTGCAGCGCGGGCAGGCGCCGTAGGGGCTGTTGAAGCTGAAGAGGTTCGGCTCGGGCTCTTCGTAGGCGATGCCGCTGGTGGGGCACATCAGGTGGCGGCTCAGGTAGCGCGCTTCGCTGCTGGTATTGGCGCCTTTGCTGCTGGGCGCCTCCATCACCAACAGGTTGCCTTTGCCCTGTTTCAGTGCCGTGGCGCAGGTCTCCGCCAGGCGCTTGGCGGAGGCGGCGTTCACCTTCAGGCGGTCCACCACAAGTTCGATGTCGTGCACCTTGTAGCGGTCCAACCGCGGCCTGCCGGTTATGTCGATCACCTCACCGTCCACCCGTGCCCGCAGGAAGCCCTGGCGCAGGAGCTGCTCGAAGAGTTCGCGGTAATGGCCTTTGCGACCGCGCACGATCGGGGCCAGCACCAGCACTTCGCGGCCAGCGTACTCCTGCAGCACCAGGTCCACGATCTGGCCTTCGGTGTAGCGCACCATGGGCTCGCCGGTAACGTGGCTGAAGGCATCGGCCACCCGGGCATAGAGCAGGCGCAGCAGGTCGTAGATCTCGGTCACCGTGCCCACGGTGCTGCGCGGGTTGCGGCTGATGGTCTTCTGTTCGATGGCGATCACGGGGCTCAGCCCGGAGATCATGTCCACATCGGGCCGCTCGATGCCACCCAGGAACTGGCGCGCATAGGCGTTGAAGGTCTCGATGTAGCGGCGTTGCCCTTCGGCGTGTATGGTGTCGAAGGCCAGGCTGCTCTTGCCGCTGCCGCTCAGGCCGGTTATCACCACCAGGCGGTCGCGCGGGATGCGCACATCGATGTTCTTCAGGTTGTGTACCCGTGCACCGAGCACCTCGATGTACTCTTCCTCCTGCAAAGTGTTGGTGGCCGTGGGGTCCGGCGCGTTCGCGTGCTTCAAAACGTCGGTCGGATGCGAGAGTGCTTAGTCCTGCCCTGCGGGCTGATCGAACTTGGGGCCGGGCAGCAGGAGCGTGTAGCTGCGCCCTTCGCGGTTGGTGAGCTTGGTGTCGCGCAACCAGGGGTTCAGCAATTTCACGGTCTTGTAGTTGGTGCCTTGGCGCAGGGCGAAGGTGGCCAGGTCCTCAATGGGGCCGGTCACTTCCACACGCCGCGTGTCGTACGGGGCATAGAGGTCGCGCTTCCGCAGGTGGAAACCGTAGCGCTCCGGATCGCGCAGGATCTCCTTCATGGCCAGTATGCGGAACACGTAGCGGGAGGTCTCCTCGGGGAGCAGCAGATCGAAGTAGTTCTCTTGCTGCTGCCTGCCCACCTGTTTGTTCACCCCGCCCTGGCCCAGGTTGTAGGCCGCTGCCGCCATGGCCCAGCTGCCGAACTTGGCGTGTGCGTTCTTCAGGTATTTGCACGCGGCCTGGGTGCTTTTCTCCACGTGGTAGCGCTCGTCCACTTCAGCGCTTACTTCCAAGCCGAACTGGGTGGCGGTCTCCTTCATGAACTGCCAGTAACCCGTGGCACCGGCCGGTGAAACCACATTGGTGAGCCCGCTTTCGATCAGCGCCAGGTACTTCATGTCGTCCGGCACGCCTTCGCGCTTCAGCACCTCCTCAATGAGCGGGAACCAACGCGCAGCACGTTTGTGGGCCAGCAGGGTGTTGCTCTGCCAGTAGGTGTTCACCAGCAACTCGCGGTCCAGGCGTTCGCGCACGTCCAAGCGGTCCAGGGGCACGGCCTCGTCGCAGAAGCTCAGCTCGTTGGGCAGGGTAAGGGAGAAAACGCGGTAGTTGTCGTTGAACTGGCGCAGGTGGTCCAGGTCGCTGTCCTCCACGGTGGTGGAGAAGGTGAACAAGTGCATTCCGAAAGCACCCCCCAACAGGAGCAGCGACCACAGCAGGGTGCGCAGTGGGATACGGAGCATCGTCTTCATGGGGTCAGTTTTCCTTTAGCTTGGTGCGGTGTGTCAGTACGAACAACGTACCGAAAACGACAAGCGCGTAGGAAACGAATAGCAAGGTGTGGATGTTCCGCCAGGTGCCGATGAAATGGAACATGACAAAGGTAAGGCAGAGGTTCAGGAGGGCTATTCCAGCGAAGGTCATGGCCACTTGTGCATCGCTGAGCCCGGCATAGCTCAAGTGGTGCGTGGTGTGGTCGCGGCCCCCCACGAACGGGGACTTTCCGCGCATCAGGCGGTTTATGAAGACCGTGGTGGTGTCCGCTATGGGCAGCAGGAAAACGATGAGCACCGCCACCAACTGCCGGTCGTGCTCCAGCGCGCCGTAGGGTGAGGGCGTGTTCCAGAACAGGCGGATGCCGACGAAGGCAAGGAACACGCCCAGGAACTGGCTGCCCGTGTCGCCCATGAACATGCTGGAGGGGTTCCAGTTGAAGAAGAGGAAGCCACCGAGGGCCGCCGTGGTGCCCACCAACAGCACCATGTACACGTGGTCCAACGGACCTTGCAGGGCCATGGCCAGCGCGCCGGTCACCAATATGGCGATGGATACCAGCGTGGTGATGCCGTCCATGTTGTCCAGCATGTTGATGGAGTTCATCATGCCCACCACCCAGAGCAGGGTAAGCACGATGTTGAGCCATGGGCTGTCGAAGAGCTCGATGCGTGTGCCGGAAGCGATGAGCAGTGCGCCACAGGCCAGTTGCACGGTGAATTTCAGCAGCGGCCGGGTGTTGTAGGCGTCGTCCGCCAGGCCCATGAGAAAGCCGAGCGAGGTGGCTGCCAAAAGGCCGAGCAGTTCGGGGCGGAGCGCATCCTGGTAAAGGCCGGGGAAGAGCACGCCGTGCAGGGAGAAGCAGGCCAGGAAGAGGATGTAGAAACCGATGCCGCCGAAGGCCGGTTTGTAGGTGCTGCTCCAGCGTTCCAACAGGGGCGCCCCATCGCGCATGCCCAACGTGCGGGCAAAGCGCATGAAGAGGGAGTTCACCAACAGGCTGAACACCAGCGACGCAAAGAAGAGCCCTGCGTAGATGAGGAAGAGCTGAGGCGTGGCGTACATGGGTGTACTGGATCAGTGCGCCAAGGAAGCGGAAAAATCAGCGTACGATAGACCTTGTTGGTCCTTTTCACTCACAAGCGGTGTGTCAATTCCCCAGTCTATGCCCAGGTCCTTGTCGTTCCAGCGGATGGTGCGCTCTGCCGAAGGGCTGTAGTAGGCGGTGCACTTGTAGGAGAACACGGTGCGGTCCTCCAAGGCCAGAAAGCCGTGTGCGAAGCCGGGGGGGATCCACAGCATGGTGCGCTCCTTGTCATCGAGCCGCAGCTTGAAATGCTGGCCGCGCGTGGGGCTGGCGGCGCGGATGTCCACCACCACGTCCAGCACGGCACCGGCTATCACCCGCACCAGCTTGCCCTGCGCATGCGGGGCCATTTGGAAGTGCAGGCCGCGCAGCACGTGCCGGTGGCTCATGCTCTCGTTGTCCTGCACGAATGCATCGTGCACACCGGTGGCATCCGCGAAACGTTGGGCGTTCCAAGTCTCCAGAAAATGGCCGCGCGCATCGGCGAACACGGCCGGCCGGATCACCAGCAGGCCTTCAAGGGGTGTGGTCTGTACTTGCATCAGGATCAACCGAACAACCAACCGAAGAGTCCGGAGGACGGCTTCCGTGAAGCCTTGTCCTCATAATAGCCGCCACCATATCCGGTACCATAGCCATAGCCGTAACCGTAGCCATAACCATAGTTGTAGCCGTACTTGTTGCGCTCAATGTCCACCCCGTTCAGGATGGTGCTCAAGCGGGCAATGCTGTTCTCGTTGATCAGGCGGTCCACGTTCTGCACGAACTGCTTCTTGCTGTAGTCCGCGCGGAAGATGTAGATCGGGTAATCCGCGCGCTGGATCATGGGGATGCCATCGGTCACCAGGCCCACCGGCGGGTTGTCTATCAGCACCACATCATACACGGTGCGCAGGTGCTCCAGCAACTTGGTCATCCACTCCCCGATGATGAGTTCCGAGGGATTCGGCGGAATGGGGCCTGCTGTGATGAAGTGGAGGTCCTTCAGGTTGCTTTTTTGAATGCAGGCTTCCAGGCTGTCCTTGCCGATCAGCAGGGTGCTCATGCCACGGATGTTCTCCACGCCGAAGCCCAAGTGGATCTTCGGTTTGCGCATGTCGAGGTCGAGGATGATGACCTTCTTGCCGCTGATGGCGATGATGCCGGCCAGGTTGATGGCCACGAAGGTCTTGCCTTCGCCGGAGATGGTGCTTGTGATGGCGATCAGCTTCGGACCGGGGGAGTTGTCCACGAACTGCAGGTTGGTGCGAATGCTGCGGAAACTCTCTGCGATCAGCGATTTGGGGTTCTTGTCGATCAGCAGCTGGCTGATGGGGATCTCCTTCTTGTACTTGGGCACCATGCCCAGTATGCCGATGCTCGCATTGGAGAGCTTGGCGATATCGTGCAGGCTGGTGATGTTGTTGTGCAGGATGTAGCGGATCAGCACGATCAGCAGGCTCACGATCACCCCGGTGATGAGGTAGGAAGTGAAGATGACGTTGCGCTTGGGACTGATGGGGAAAACGGCCACCACGGCTTCTTCCAGGATACGGTTCTCGCTCACCGCACCGGCTTTGCTGATGCGGTATTCGATGTCCTTCTCCAGCAGTTGGGTGTAGTACTTCTCGTTGATGTTGAAGAGGCGTGTGATGCGGGCGTACTGCAGTTCCTTTTCGGGCAGCGAGAGGAACTGTGCTTCGAAAGCGGCCAGGTGCTGTTCAATGTCCGCCCTTCTGTCCTCGGCGCGCTCGCGCATGGTGTAGATGCTCTCCAGTACCATGCGCTTCTGCACTTCTATCTGGTACTCCAGGCTCTTCATGGCGTAGTTGGCATCCGTGGCCTCGCCGGTCAATGAGTTGCGGGTGTTCAGCAGCCTCTGCAACTCGGTTATCATGGGCGACAGCGGGCGCTCGAACTGGGTGCCCACCAGCAAGGGCATCAGGTCGAAGGCTTGGATCTCCGGGAATGGTTTGTCCGTGGCGCGTTCGATCTCCTTCAGCAGACTGATGTCCATGGTGAGGGTCACCAGTTCCTCCTCGAATTCCTTGGTGCGCTGCAGGTAGATGGGGGTAAGCTGCTGCAGGTCGGCCACCCGGTTCTCCATCTTGAAGGTCTGCAGGCGGAATTCCGAATCGCGCAACTGCTCGAACACGGTGTCCTTCTGGCTGCGGATGAAACGGATGATGCTCTCAGCACTCTCGTTGCGGCGCTCTATGTCGTATTCTATGAAGGTTTCCGCCATGGCCTGTGCCATGTCCTTCGCCAGCAGGCTGTTCTGGTCCTTGCAGATGACCTCCACCGTTTTGGCGCTCGCATCCATGATGGAAACTTGCACACGGCCCCAATAGCGGCTCAGCAGGAAAGCCGGGGAGTTGATACGGAAGTGGTACACCATCTGCTGGTCGGCATCGGTGACCACGTCCATGTCGCTCAGGTCGAGCACGAAGCTGAAGTGTGGCGTGCGCACCACTTCGCCGCGGCGGAAGGTGTAGGAGAACTGCTCGCCGCCAATGCCGTAGTTGAGCGTGAATTCCTGGGGGCGGGTCAGGTCCAGGAACACGGGTACGTCCATCACCTGCTTGTCCAGCACGCTCAGGGAGCGCACCTTGAAGAAGGAGCGCGTGTAATACTCTTCGGTAAGGATCTGGCCCTTGTTGAAATAGCTCACCTCCAAAGGCAGTTTGCGCAGCACTTTGGTGAGGAAGAACTTCGAGCGCATCAATTCCACATCGGCCTGCAGGGTCTTGTCCTCGCCGAAATCGCTCATGCTCAACACCTGTTGCGCGGTGTTCTTTTCGCGCAGCTGCAGTATGGAACGCGACTCGTAGGTGGGGGCGGTGTAGCGCAGGAACACGAAGGCAGCGGCGAGCGCTGCCAGGATGCACATGATGATCCAGATCAGGCTGCGCTGAACGATGTAGATGAACAGCCCCAGCTCGAACTCATTGCTGAAGTTCGTGATGCGCTCCTTGTAACTCTCGAAGTTGAGATTACGCTGGCTGATGTCCTCGCTTAGCATCCGGGCGGGACTGGCTTAGTTGAAGCTTCGGGTAAGGCTTATCACAAGCAGCACCGTGGTGAGCAGTGTTACGATCGGCGCCAGGTCGTACAGGGCCTGGCGGGCCAGTTCGGGGTTCGGCTGCACGTACACCACGTCATCCCCCTGCATCACGATGTCGCCGTACTTCAGGCCCGTGATGTCCGAAAGGTCGAACTGGTAAACCTTGCGTTGGTTCGTGGATGGGTCCAAGCGGAAGAGCTTCACCTTGCGTGCATCGCCGCGGCGGTTCAGGCCCCCTGCCATGCCAAGCACTTCAAGCAGGGTGGTGTTGTTGTTCTCCAAGGGGATCCAGCGCGCATCGCCACCGCCGCCGGGATATACCACCACGCGCCGGTTCACCACCTGCAACTGCACGAAGGGACGTACATAGAACTCCTTGTACAGCGATTCCAGGAACAGTTCAGCCTCACGGGTGGACATGCCGGTAACGGCTATCCGGCCCAGCAGGGGCAGCTTCACCATGCCATCGTATTCCACCGTGTAGGTGAACACCATTCGGTTCAGGAAGCGGGCCTCCTGGCTGGCGCCTTCGGACACCAGGTCGATCATTTTGAAGCCATCGTTGGCAAAGAGGCGGAACTGCAGCACGTCGTTCGGCTGTATCCGGGCCTCCAACGCGGCGGAGTCCAGGTAGGCGTCGAAGACGAAGTCGTTCGGCGTCTTGAACATGATGTCGCGGTTGATCGTGCAGCCGGTCAGCAGTACCGCACCGATCAGGGGGGCGAGCAGGTGTTTCAGGGAAAGGCGCTCCATGGGATGCGGGCAAAAGTAACGATCCCCGCACGCGGCGATCAATTCAGCAGCGAGCGGTAAAGTTCGGCGGTGTCGTTCACCAGTCTGGTGTAGTGGTAGCGCTCGCGCACATGCTCCCAGCCGCCGCGCCCCATGCGCGTTCGCAGCTCGGCGTCGTTCACCAGGCGCATCAGGTGGTCGCGCAGACCGGCCGCATCGCCGCTGGCGCTCAGCAGGGCCGTGCGCTCGGGCAGCACCACGTTCTCTATGCCGCCCACCCGCGTGCTCACCACCGGGCGGTTGGCCGCTTGTGCTTCTATGAGGCTCACCGGCGTGCCCTCGTTCAGTGAGGTCAGCATCACGATGTCCACACCGGCGTTCACCACATCCACCTCCTTGATCCAGCTGGTAAAGGTGACCGTGGCACGCGGCACCATGGCCTTGCCATTGACCCCGTGGCCGAAACCATGGCCGTTGAAGAAAGGGCCGCTGGCGCGCGAGAGGCCAAGCGCCTCGGCGCGCTGCTCCAGCCGTTCGCGCTCCTCGCCGTCGCCCACCACGAAGGCGCGCACCGGCTTGCCGCTCTCCCGCGCCACATCGGCCACCACCTGCAGAAAGAGGTCGTGGTTCTTGATCGGCACCAGCCGCCCAACGATGCCGATGGCGATCTCATCGTCGGCCAGGCCATAGACCTTGCGGAAAAGCGTGCGCTTGGCCTGCTGGTCCTCTTGGAAGCGGCTCAGGTCGAAGCCCAGGGGGATCACGCTCACCTTGTCGGCCTTGCAGATGCGGTGCTGTTCCACCAGTTCCTGCTTCTGCATGTCGCTGATGGCGATGATGCGGGTGCTGCGGCGGGCCAGGTAGCGCTCTATGTTCTTGTAGAGCGCCGTGCGCAGCGGCCCGAAGTAGCTGTGGAACACGTGCCCGTGGAAGGTGTGTACGATGGCCTTCACCCCGGCATCCGCGGCGGCCATACGGCCCACGGCACCGGCCTTGGCGGCGTGGGTGTGTACGATGTCCGGCTTGAACTCCCGGATCAGCTGCCGGATGCGGCGGTAGGCATCGCGGTCGCGCCAGGGGGCCACCTCGCGCTGCAGCTCGGGTAGGATCAGCGGCGTTACGCCCACCTTGTCCAAAATGTGCTGGCTGGCGGCTTCCGTGGCCTCCTGGCTGCCGCCCACCAGCAGGGTCTCAAACTCGCTGGGCAGGTAGCGCGACAGGTAGGCGGCGTTGTGCGTGGGGCCACCCAGGTTGAAGCGGTTCAGGATGCGGAGGATGCGCGGCATGCGTGGAGCGGGGCGAAGGTAGGGGCGCTCGGTGCTCCGCTTAGCGGCGCTGGCGTTCCCACCATGCCAGGTAGACGAGCAAGGCATGCATGGTTGCCTGTGCCTGGCCGGGATTGTTGCTGGCCAAGCGGGCGCGCACCTGCTGCACCGCGCTCCAGTCCAGTCCGGCCGCCTCCACCTTGGCGCGATGCAGGTGGCCGTCCAGCAACGCCGCCAAGGGGCCCTGCAGCAGCTCGCGCAAGGGCACCTCGAAACCCTGCTTGCGACGGCCCAGGATGGAGGGCGGTAGCAGATCGCCGAAGGCCTGGTGCAGGATCGCCTTGCCACACCCACGCTGGAACTTCGCTTCCGCCGGCAGGCTGAAGGCGAACTCCACGATGCGGCGGTCCAGGAAGGGGGGGCGCACCTCCAGCCCATGGGCCATGCTCGTCAGGTCCACCTTGTGCAGCATGTCGTTGGGCAGCACCGTCAGCACGTCGGCCAGCAGGGCGCCGTTCACGCCGGGCAGCAGCTGCACACCACGGCTCATCAAGTGCTCGCGGTCGTCAAGCTCTATGGGGGCGATAGCCACCTTCACCAGCCGCTGGGCGTCACCGTCCAGGTCGAAGTTGGCCAGGTTCAGCCAGCGTTGCTCCGCCGAAGAACCGGCGGCCTGTGCGAAGCGGTGCAGCTTGCGGAAGGTATCGGTGATGCGGTTGTTGCGCGAGCGGGGCAGGTGGCGCCACAGCCCACCCAGCGCCAGCACGGCCTTTTCCGCCGCGCCCGGCGAGCGGTAGCGCAGCTCGGCCTGGTGCTTCCGGTAGCCGCCGAAGAGCTCGTCCGCCCCGTCGCCGCTCAGGGCCACGGTCACGTGCTTGCGCGTTTCGCGGCACAGGATGAAGGCCGGTAGCGCGCTGCTGTCCGCAAAGGGTTCGTCGATCGCCTGCAACAGATCGCTGTAGGCCGCCGCCAGCTCCTCGCGCGTGAGCTTGAAGGTGCGGTGCTCCGAGCCGATGTGGCGCGCCACCTCCTCGGCATGGCGCGTCTCGTCGAAGTAGGGATCGTCCGCAAAGCCGATGCTGAAGGTGTGCAGGCCGCGGTGGTGGCGCGCCGCCAGGGCGCTCACGATGCTGCTGTCCAGCCCCCCGCTCAGGAAGGTGCCGATCGGCACATCGCTCACCAGCCGCAGCCGCACCGCATCTTCCAGCAAGTCGCGTATGTGGCCAACCGGCTCGCTGCGTTTCGGGTACTGCCGGGCGGCTTCCACCAGGTCGTACCAGGGCGCCACTTCCAACTTGCCGCCCTGCACGCGCAACAGGTGACCCGGCAGCAGCTTGTGCGCATCGCTGCGGATGCTGTGCGGCGCTGCGATGTAGTGGTACTCGAAATAGTTCAGCAGGCTGTGACGGTCCACCGCGGCACCTGGTGCAAGGGCATCCAGTACACGCAGTTCGCTGCCGAAGAGCAGGTGCCCTTGCCGCTCGCACCACCACAGCGGCTTTATGCCGAAGCGGTCGCGCGCCACCAGCAGGTTGTCCGTTTCCGCATCGTGGATGGCCAGCGCGAAGAAGCCGTTCAGCGCGTGCAGAAAGGCCTCGCCCAGCACCGTGTACAGGCGCAGCACCACCTCGGTGTCCGTGCCGCTGCGGAAACGGTGGCCCTGCGCCTCCAGGCCCGCGCGCAGCTCCTGGAAGTTGAAGACCTCGCCGTTGAACACCATGGTGTAGCGGCCGCCATCATCGGTAAAGGGCTGGTGCCCCGCCGCACTGGTGTCGATGATGCTCAGCCGCCGGTGGCCCAGCACCGCGCTGCCCTGTGCGTAGCTGCCTTCATCGTCCGGCCCGCGGTGCGCAATGGCCTGCAGGGCATCCGCCATGCGGCTACCCAACGACGCAGTGCCGGGGTCCAGCTGGTAGCTTCCTGCAATGCCGCACATGAGGGAAAGCCGAAAGTTGAAACATGAAAGCTGAAAGTTGGAAAGGCCTCCCTTTCAACTTTCAGCTTTCATGTTTCCCATTTACAAATGGATCACCTCGCCGTAGGCGGCGGCCGCCGCCTCCATGATGGCTTCGCTCATGGTGGGGTGGGGGTGTACGGTCTTGATGATCTCGTGGCCGGTGGTCTCCAGCTTGCGGATGCTCACGCACTCGGCGATCATCTCGGTCACGTTCATGCCGATCATGTGTGCGCCCAGCAGCTCGCCGTACTTGGCGTCGAAGATGAGCTTCACGAAACCGTCCTTGTTGCCACCGGCGCTGGCCTTGCCGCTGGCGCTGAAGGGGAACTTGCCCACCTTGATCTCCAGGCCTTTCTCCTTGGCCTGCTTCTCGGTGAGGCCCACGCTGGCCACCTCGGGCGTGCAGTAGGTGCAGCCGGGGATGTTGTTGTAGTCGAGCTTCTCGGGGTGGTGTCCGGCGATCTTCTCCACGCAGATGATGCCTTCGGCGCTGGCCACGTGTGCCAGGGCCTGGCCGGGGGTGCAGTCGCCGATGGCGTAGTAGCCGGGGATGTTGGTGGCGTAGTGGCCGTCAACAGTGATCTTGCCCTTGTCGGTAACGATGCCCACCTCTTCGAGGCCGATGCCCTCCAGGTTGGCCACGATGCCCACGGCGCTGAGCACGATGTCGCACTCGATCACCTGTTCGCCCTTGGCGCCTTTCACGGTCACCTTGCAGCCTTTGCCGCTGGTGTCCACCTTGGTCACTTCAGCGCTGGTCATCACCTCGATGCCCTGCTTCTTGAAGCTCTTCTCCAGCTGCTTGCTCACCTCTTCATCCTCCACGGGCACGATGTTGGGCATGAACTCCACCAGGGTCACCTTGGTGCCGAGGGCGTTGTAGAAGTAGGCGAACTCGCTGCCGATGGCGCCGCTGCCCACCACCACCATGCTCTTGGGCTGCTCGGGCAGCACCATGGCCTCGCGGTAGCCGATGATCTTTTTGCCGTCCTGCTTCAGGGCGGGCAGTTCGCGGCTGCGGGCACCGGTGGCAATGATGATGCTCTTGGCTTCCACGGTGCTCTTCTTGCCGTCGGCGGCGGTCACTTCGATCTTGCGACCGGGCAGGAGCTTTCCGCTGCCCATGATCACGTCGATCTTGTTCTTCTTCATGAGGAACTGCACGCCGTTGCTCATTCCCTTGGCCACATCGCGGCTGCGCTTCACGATGCCGGGGAAGTCGGCCTTGGGCGCACCCACGGAGATGCCGTAGTCGGCGGCGTGGTTGATGTACTCGAACACGTTGGCGCTCTTGAGCAGGGCCTTGGTGGGTATGCAACCCCAGTTGAGGCAGATGCCGCCGAGGGATTCCTTTTCAACGATGGCGGTCTTCAGGCCCAGTTGGCTGGCGCGGATGGCGGCCACGTAGCCGCCGGGGCCACTGCCGAGAACGATCAGGTCGTAGGTCATGGAGGTTGAATGGCGTTTAGCGGGGCGAAGGTAGCGAGGGGTGGGTAGATGTGTTGCTTCGCTTCGCTCGCAATGACAAGATGTGTTGCTTCGCTTCGCTCGCAATGACAGATGTGTTGCTTCGCTTCGCTCGCTATGACAAGATGTGTTGCTTCGCTTCGCTCGCAATGACAAGATGTGAAGATGTTCAAACCTTCAAACCTGCGCAGGGTCTCCCGAGGCACGAGGGGACCCTGCGCCTGAAGAACCGCAGGGTGCCTTGCAGGAGACCCTGCGGAGATTTGAAGTTTGATGTGAAGATGGCGGGATGTGAAGATGAGGACGCTCGACTTCGCTCAGCGTGATGTGACCAGCGGAAAGTGCAACACGTGCAACGGGCGCTTACATTGGCACGAACTTCAAAAACCAACCACCATGGACCAGTACGCACCCGTTCCCGCTCAGCGCCCCACCTTACTTACGGTACTCTGCATCCTCAGCTTCATTGCCGGGGCATGGGGGGTGGTCGATGGGTACCGCACCGGCTTTACCGACAAGCCCCAACGCGACTTGGAAGAGGCCCGCACGACCATTGAGGAGGCCATGGAGCAGATGGGTGGTGGATCCGGTTTAGCAGAGCGTATGATGGAGGAGGGACTGGCCGCTGCGGAGCAGACCGTGCAACACGCACAGCCGATCGGTATCAGCGGTCTGGCTCTCTCCGCGCTCAGCCTTTTCGGCGTGTGGCTCATGTGGAACCTGAAGCGCAACGGCTTCTACCTATATGTCCTTGCTGGTATCGGTGGTCTCATTGCCCCCATTGCCATTCTCGGTACCAGCTCGGTGGTGATCATGGGCATGGGCATTTCCGGGTTCTTCACCGTGCTGTTCATCGTGCTCTACGCGGTGAACCTGAAGCACATGAGCTGAGCGCTCCAAACCTCCGTAGTGGTCTCCAGCAGGAGGCCACTGCGCAGGTATGGACATGCCTGGCGCGTGGTGGACCCATATGCCGTCCCTCCGGGACTGGGATGCACCACGTGTTATGTTCGGGCTTCCCATATGCCGTCCCTATGGGACTGGGATGCGCCGACGTGTTATGTTCGGGCTTCCCATATGCCGTCCCTCCGGGACTGGGATGCTCCACGTGTTATGTTCGGGCTTCCCATATGCCGTCCCTATGGGACTGGGATGCGCCGACGTGTTATGTTCGGGCTTCCCATATGCCGTCACTCAAACCTGCGTAGGTTTGGAGCCATCCTTCAGGAGGTCTCGCAGCAGCTTTGTGTGAATTCCATCTGCGTCATCTGCGTCATCTGCGGTTAGATCAGCATTCGAGCCCGAAGGGCGAGCTCTTCACGCAATACACCAGCATCCGTGGTTGAGCACCAAACCGCCGCAGTGGTCTCCCGACGAAGGAGGGGTCCGATGCATATCGGACCTTGCGGAAGTTCCGGAAGCCCCCGTGCCCCCGTGGCCGGGGAGCTTCGTGTTTCGCAGTCCTACCTTCGCTCCGCCATGGCCGACACCTACTTCCTGCCCGATGAGCAGGGCAACACCACCCGTCCGGAGCTGATCGGCTCGCTGGGCGTGCTTTCCTACATCAACACGGGCCTCTTCATGGTGGTCTACGGCCTGGGCATGCTGGCCATGCTGGCGGTGCGCACCATGCCGGTGGAGGAGTACACGGCCCTGATGATGGAGAGCGCCAGCTGGCTGCCTGAGGAAAGCCAGGCCGCCATGGAACAGATGAGCGTGCTGCTGCACGAGAGCGGTGTGCTGCTCATGTTCATGCTCTTCCTGCGCACGGTGCTTCGATTCATCGGCGTGCGCGGCATGTGGGTGGGACGGCGCTGGGGCTTCCACGTGTATGCCTTCGCGCAGTTGGCGGGCATCTTCGCGCCGCACCTGGTGCTGCCCCTGAGCCAGCTCGGCTTCTTCGCCCCGCTGCTCAGCGTGGCCACCACGGCCATCTATGGCACACAGCTGAAGCGCCTGTCATGAGGCTGCTGCTGGCCCTGTTGCTGGCATGGTCCGCAAGCGCCACCTGGGCGCAACGAGTTGGCCCGCCCCAACCTTTCGTGCTCGACACCACGGAGACCATTCACAGCCGGCTGCTGGGTGAGGACCGTGTGCTGAACATCCACCTGCCACCGGCCTACCACGCGGACACGGCTACGAACTATCCCGTGATCTACCTGCTGGACGGCAGCGCCGACGAGGACTTCGTCCATGTGGTGGGCGGGCTGCAGTTCGCCAGCTTCCCCTGGTTGCAATGGATGCCGCCGAGCATCGTGGTGGGCATCGCCAACGTGGACCGCAAGCGCGACCTCACCTTCCCGACCACCATCGCGGCGGACAAGGAGCAGTTCCCCACCACCGGCGGCAGCCAGGCCTTCATGGAGTTCCTGGCGAAGGAGGTGCTGCCCTTCGTGGAGCGCGAATACCGCGTAAGCCGCGAACGCACGCTGATCGGCCAGAGCCTGGGTGGCCTCTTCGCCTCGGAGCTGCTTTTCCGCAAGCCCTACCTCTTCACCCACTACCTCATCGTTAGCCCCAGCCTGTGGTGGGACAGCGGCTCGTTGCTTCAGTTGGACCACAGCGTGCTGATGGCGCCGGACATCGGGGTGGCCAGCGTGTACATCGTGGTGGGCGATGAAGGGCGCGGCATGGTACGACCGGCCAAGCGCTTGGCCGGGATCCTGCGCAAAGGCAGCCAGGCACGCATCGGCTACCAACGCATCCGCGGGCTGGACCACGCCAACATCCTGCACCGTGCGCTGATGGACTATTTCCAGTGGCGGGGAGGGAAGTAGGGGCTCCACGTTCCCCCTTCGCGTGCCGAACAAGCGGAGCCAAACCAATGCTGAGGTTTCGGTTCCGAAGGCTCCAAGGCATGGGACAAGTTCAAACCCCTATAGGGTCTCCCGACGAAGGAGGGGACCCTGCAGCCGTCGCATGTGCGAACCAAAGGGTGCCTTGCAGGATACATGGCTGCTGTTCCGAAGGCTCCAAGACATGGGACAAGTAATCCCGTGTTGAGCGCAGCTGCGTTGTGATCGGGGTGGC
Source organism: Flavobacteriales bacterium (assembly GCA_019638115.1). Taxonomy (GTDB): domain Bacteria; phylum Bacteroidota; class Bacteroidia; order Flavobacteriales_F; family PHOS-HE28; genus PHOS-HE28. Next base: position 136,474 of record JAHBUK010000006.1, read on the forward strand.
GCAGCGGTGTGTACGGATGCGCCAGACTGCTTCGCTTTGCGCATAGCATCCATCTTTGCGGCCACGCTGCGGGCCGGGCATCATCGGACCCCCTTTCCACGGAACCAGAACAAAAACACCGGTGCGCTCCCGCCTCGCCATCCTCTTCCTCACGGTCTTCATCGACCTGCTGGGTTTCGGCTTGGTGATCCCCATCCTGCCCACTTACGCATCACAATTGGGCGCCTCGCCATTCGAGGTGGGCTTGGTGATGGCCGTGTACGCGCTCATGAACTTCATCTTCTCGCCGTTCTGGGGCAGTGTGAGCGATCGCCTGGGCCGCCGTCCGGTGATCGCGTTCACCGTGCTCATCACGGCCCTGGCCTTCCTGCTGCTGGCGCACGCCCACAGCCTGGCGCTGCTCTTCGCGGCGCGCATGCTGGCGGGCATTGGCTCGGCCAACATCGCGGCCTCACAGGCCTACATCACGGATGTTACTCCACCTGAGGGAAGGGCCAAGGCCTTGGGGCTCATCGGGGCCGCGTTCGGCATCGGTTTCATCTTCGGACCGCCCGTGGGTGGTTTCATCAAGGAGCACTATGGCATGGCGGCGGTCGGCTACAGCGCCATGGGGCTCAGCCTGCTGAACCTCTTGCTGGTGTTGATGCTGCTGCCCGAATCGCTGAAGGAGCGCAACCGCGAAGTGAAGCTGGAACTGAAGCCCGTGACCCAGGCCTTGAACGCTCTGCGGAACGAGCGTTTCCGCGACCTCTTCATCACCACCTTCATCTACATCACGGCCTTCAGCATGATGCAGATCACCGTGGCCCTGCTGTGGGAGGAGCAGTATGCCCTGAGCGAGGCGCAGATCGGCTACATGTTCGCGGCCATCGGCTTCGCATCCGCGGTGGTGCAGGGCACCTTGGTGGGCTGGCTGGCCCGCACCTTCGGCGAAGCGCGGCTCATGGTGTACGGCGCCATCCTCATGGGCTGCGGCTTGTTTTCCATTCCCTTCGTGCCCAATGACCTCTTCATGCCGCTGGCCTTGATCCCCATCGCCTTGCTCGCACTGGCCAACGGTTGCCTCATGCCCAGCATCACCTCTTTGCTCAGCCGCAATGCGCAACAGAGCGAACAGGGCCAGGTGCTGGGGCTCAACCAGAGCTTCGCCTCCTTGGCACGCATAGCAGGCCCCACCCTGGGCGGTGTGCTGTACGGTTGGCATTACACCGGCCCTTACGTGGCGGGCGCCGGGCTCATGGGCGTGGTGCTGCTCTTCGTGCTCGCCTTCCAACGTGCGGCACGCCGCAGCACCGGGCTTTCCGACCAGCACTTACTTTAGCGCCCCCAAGATCCAGACCCACCGCATTCCATGAGCGTCCTCGTAAACAAGAACAGCAAGATCCTTGTCCAAGGTTTCACCGGTAGCGAAGGCACCTTCCACGCCACGCAAATGATCGAGTACGGCACCAATGTCGTGGGTGGTGTCACCCCCGGCAAAGGCGGCCAGACCCACTTGGATCGTCCGGTGTTCGAGACCGTGAGCGATGCCGTGAAGGCCACCGGCGCTGACGTGAGCATCATCTTCGTTCCACCCGCCTTCGCTTCCGACGCGATCATGGAAGCGGCCGAGGCCGGCATCAAGGTCATCGTCTGCATCACCGAGGGCATCCCCGTGAAGGACATGGTGGCCGCCCGCGAGTATCTGCGTGGCAAGGACTGCCGCCTGATCGGCCCCAACTGCCCCGGCGTGATCACCGCCGATGAATGCAAAGTGGGCATCATGCCCGGCTTCGTGTTCAAGAAGGGCAAGGTTGGCATCGTCTCCAAGTCCGGTACCCTCACCTATGAGGCCGCCGATCAGGTGGTGAAGGCAGGCATGGGCATCACCACGGCCATCGGCATCGGTGGCGACCCCATCATCGGCACTACCACCCTGGAAGCCGTTCAACTCTTCGCCAACGACCCCGAGACCGAGGCCATCGTGATGATCGGCGAGATCGGTGGTGATCTGGAGATCCAGGCTGCGCGTTGGATCAAGGCCAATTGCAAGAAGCCCGTGGTCGGGTTCATTGCCGGCGAGACCGCTCCTGCTGGCCGCACCATGGGCCACGCCGGTGCCATCGTTAGCGGTGCCGACGAAAGCGCCGCCGCCAAGAAGGCCGTAATGCGCGAGTGCGGCATCCACGTGGTGGAAAGCCCAGCCACCATCGGTGCCAAGGTGAAGGAGGTGCTGGGTTAAGCCCCTTCCTCCGTACGCATGTCGGGTGACAGGATGTAGGCCCACCGCACCACACGCTGCACAGGGCTCAGCTTCAAGCGGTCCTGGAACTGCCAATTACCCCGCAGGTAGCGCATGGCGTAATAGCGCGTCTCGTTGTCCCGCGCGAAGTGGAGTTCCACCAGGCACAAGCGCTTCGGGTCATCTGGTAATTCCGGAGGAGTGACCCACGGGCCGGTGGCATGCTGCATGGCGCGAAGCTATGGGTAGGTGGAACGTTGTTCGAACATCGTTCATCGACCATCGAAACTCGAACAAGGACCACCACCGTCCCGGTCCCGAGCAACCCGCACAACCAATACCTTCGCCCACATGGCACTACTACAGGACAAAGCCGCCCTCATCACCGGCGGATCGCGCGGCATCGGTCGCGGTATCGTTGAACGTTTCCTCGAAGAGGGCGCCGACGTGGCCTTCACCTACGTGAGCAGCCCCGAGAAGGCCAATGCCGTGGCGCAGGAACTGGCCGCCAAGTACGGCCGCAAGGTGCTCGCCATCCAAAGCGATGCAGGCAACTTCGAGCAGGCCCAGAAGGCCGTGGACGAAGTGGTGAACGCCTGGGGCAAGCTCGATGTGCTGGTGAACAACGCCGGCATCACCAAGGACCAACTGCTCATGCGCATGAGCGAGGCCGACTTCGATGCGGTGATGAACACCAACATGAAGAGCGTCTTCAACATGACCAAGGCCGTGATGCGCACCATGCTGAAACAGCGCAGCGGCAGCATCATCAACATGAGCAGCGTGGTGGGGGTGAAGGGCAACGCCGGACAAGCCAACTACGCGGCCAGCAAGGCGGGCATCATCGGCTTCACCAAGAGCGTGGCGCTGGAACTGGGCAGCCGCAACATCCGCAGCAACGCCATCGCACCGGGCTTCATCGAGACCGAAATGACCGGCGCACTGGACCAGAAAGTGGTGGAGCAGTGGCGCGAGGGCATCCCCCTGAAGCGCGGCGGAACACCCACCGACGTGGCCAATGCCTGCGTGTTCCTCGGCAGCGAGCTCAGCGCCTACATCACCGGACAAACGCTGCACGTGTGCGGCGGCATGCTCACCTGATCCGGCGAAGCGCTTTGCCATGGGCTCATGAGCAACTGGGCACATGATTACATGCCCTATCGCCGACCTTTGCACCCTGCATGAACCTCACCACTGTCCATAGCCTGTGGCTTGCACCGCTCTGCGTGTTGCTGGGCGTGGCGCTGGCTTGGTGGCTCTACAAGCGCCGTTCGGACAAGGAGGAGTTCCCGCGGAACCTGGCGGTCCTGCTGGCCGTGCTGCGTGCCACGGCAGTGGCCTTGCTCGCGTTCTTCCTGTTGGAGCCCATGCTCCGCCTGCTGGTCACCGAATTGCGGAAACCGGTGGTGGTGATCGCACACGACGGATCCGCTTCGTTGTTGGCCACGGGCGATACCGTGGCCCTGCGTTCCACTTACCAAGCGGAGTTGCAGTCCCTGGCCCGCTCGCTGGAGGACCGCTACGAGCTGCGCAGCTTCACCTATGGCCAGGAAGTGCGCGAAGGACTTCAGTTCGAGCAGGCCGATGGGCTCACGGACATCAGTCAACTCTTCCGTGAGGTCTACGACCGGTTCAGCGGCCCGGACCTGGGGGCCGTGATCATTGATGGGGATGGCATCCAGAACCGGGGCCGTGACCCGCGCTTGGAGGCCGCCCGGCTCGGTGTGCCCATCCACGTGATCGCCTTGGGCGATACCACCGTGCGGCCGGACCTTGTGCTGAAAGGAGTGGAGCACAATCGCATCAACTACCTGGGCAACGAGTTCCCGCTGTTGGTGCGGGTTGAAGCCCGATATCTGGCAGGTAGGTCCACCCGAGTTTCCGTGTTGCAGAACGGACGGGAATTGACCGGCCGCGACTTGGTGATCACGGGCGATCCCTTCTTCGTGGAATTGCCCTTCGCCGTCAAGGCCGATAAGCCCGGCTTGCAGAAATTCACCGTGCAACTGCGTGAACTGGAAGGCGAGGCCAGCGTGGTGAACAATGCGCAGGATGTTTATGTGGACGTGCTGGACGACCGCCAAAAAGTGCTGTTACTGGGCGCTGCACCGCACCCCGATCTGGGGGCCATCCGGCAGGCACTACTCGGCATGGAAGGCTATGCTACCGAACTCGTTTTAGCCAATGACCTGCCCGCCAAACCTGAGGACTACGACCTCATCGTACTGCACCAGCTGCCTTCGGCGAAGCAGCCGATCGCATCGTTCCTGCAACGTGCGGCGCAGCAAGGCGTGCCCATCACCTACGTGCTCGGCGGTGCCGTTGACCTCAACGCGCTGAACGCGTTGGGGGCTGGCGTGAAGGTTTCCGGCTGGCGTGCTTCCACCACGGATGCCCTGGCAACGGTGAACAAGGAGATGAACCTCTTCACCTTGGAGCAGGAGCAGGCCCGTGCCATCGAACGTTTCCCGCCGCTGCAGGTCCCCTTTGGCATCTACGAGGCGCAGCGCGGCACCAGTGTGATCATCAAACAACGCGTGGGCGCCATCCGCACGGACCAGCCACTGGTGGCCGTAAGCCAGCAGGGCGAGCGCAGGGTGGCCATCATCGCCGGTGAAGGGCTTTGGCGTTGGCGCCTGGCCGACCACCAGCAGAACGGCACGCACCGCAACTTCGACCTGTTGGTGCACAAGCTGGTGCAGTACACCGCACTGAAGCTGGATCGCAACCGCTTCCGGGTGGAGCACGCCCGCGAGTTCGCCGGGAACGAATCGGTGCTGATGAGTGCCGAGCTCTACAACGCCAGCTTGGAGCCCGTGAACGGTCCGGAGGTGACCATTGTGCTGGAGGATGAGGAAGGCCGCGACTTCCCGTACACCTTCACCCGCAGGGGTACGGGCTACCGCTTGGATGCCGGACGCTTGCCCGCAGGCCGCTACACCTGGAAGGCACGCACCGAGCTGGATGGCACCGCGCACACCGCCGCCGGTGAGCTGGTGGTGCGCGACCAATTGGCTGAACTGCTCAGCACCGTTGCCGATCACGCATTGCTGGCCGATCTCGCCGCACGCAGCGAGGGTGTACTGGTGAAGCCAGGTGGTTTGGCCGCCATTGAGCAGGCCATCCGCCAGCGGCCGGAGATCGTGGCGCGTTCCTTCAGCCAGGCCAGCTACAGCGACCTGATAGGCCTGCGGTGGATCTTCTTCATCATCCTGGCGCTGCTCACTGCGGAATGGGTGCTCCGCCGCCGCAACGGCGCCTATTGAACCGACCGATCGCGAACATGTCGCGAAGCATCTCCTCCAAACTTTCCACTGTGCTGGCACGTGTGGCCCAGTTCCTTGGTGGGCGGGTTCTGCTCGTGCTGGTCTTCCTGCTTTTCCTCGGTGCCGCGGCCTACTTCCTGCGTGTGCCAGTACTGCGCGCCGTGGGCAACTACCTCGTTCATAGCGAGGCCGTGGTCCCTTCGGATGCGCTATACGTGCTTGGTGGTTCACCCAGTGAGCGCGGTGCGGAGGCGGCCCGCCTGCTGCTTGCGGACCAGGCGCCGTTGGCTTTCTGCACAGGCAGCAACGTACCCGGCACCATGGAAGCCTTGGGCATGACGCTCAACGAAGCCACCTTGACCCGCACTGCGGCCATGCGGGCCGGAGCACCTGCGCACCGTGTGTTGGAATTGCCCGAGGGGACGAGCACCTGGGAAGAGGCCGAGGTGATCCTGCGGCACGCAGAGCATCAAGGCTTCGAGACCATCACCGTGATCTCCACCGAGTTCCACCTGCGGCGCATCAAACGGGTGTTCCGCAAGCGCTTCAAAGGCTCGGGGATCACCGTGCGCCTGCATGCCGCCAACAGCAGCCAGTACGATGCGCAGCAATGGTGGACCAGCGAGGAGGGCCTGCTGATGGTGAACAACGAGTACGTGAAGCTCTTCTACTACCTGCTCAAGTACTGAGTAGGTCAACGTTGCAGCACCACCCGTACGATGGCGCGGCCGGCGGGCTGTTCCATGCTCAGCGTGTAGATCCCATTGGCCAGGCCACCCAGCTCCAGCGACAGACGGCCGGTGGTGGCGCTCACCGGATGCTCCTGCACCCTTCGGCCCAAGGCATCCACCACGCTCAGCACACCCTGCTCCTGCACGCCAGCGAGTTCCACGAAGAGTTCGCCGGTGCTGGGGTTGGGATAGGCCACCAAGCTGGCAGGGCCGGGGATCTCGCCCACGGATACGCCGCTCACGCAAAGCACATCCACTTGCTGCGACCCGTACTGGCCATCGTTGTTGGCGTAGTACAGCCCATCGCTGTTCATGATGTTGTAGTTGCCCTGCCCGTTCGCGCAGCAGATGCCGTCGCCGAAGAGGTCGTTGATGGTGAAGGTGTAGCAGCCGTTGGTAAGGCACATGGGCACGGTGATGGTCTGCCCGGCTGCGACATTGGCGTAAGGGCCACCACTGTACAGGGTCGTTCCGAGGTCGGTCACCAGTGTCCAGGTGATGTCGCTGCCGTACGCATCCGCATTGATGGTGAGCACCACTTCCTCCGCCGGGCTGTTCACGATGAAGGAGTAGCTCCACCAATCGTTCTCCGGCACTTGGTCCACCATGCCGTTGGGCGAACTGCTGCTCACCACCAGGATGTGCTCACCCGCCGTAACGGTAACAGCCGGCAGATCCACGTTCACGGTTTGGCCCGGCAGCAAGGAGCCGGTCCATGGGAAGATCTGCGGAAGATCACCCAGCAGGCCGTACAGCAGGATAACGGAGGTCATCACTTCGCTGCCATTGTTCTTTACGGTAACGCGTGGAACAATGAACTCCGGTCCGCAGAGCAGAGCCGGAATGTTGACGATGGAAGTAACGGCAGCATCCAAAGTGACCGGCCCAACGGGACCGCTGTCCCCAAGTCCGGGCAGCTGATCGCCGCAGCTGCCGAGCCAAGGCTCCAGCAAGGGCCAACTCACGTCCAGGCGGCCGTAGTAATCATTGAAGTTGAAGTCGCAGTTGGCCTGGCCACCGAAGAGTTGGCCCACCAACAACTTATCCTGGTTCCACAGACCACTACCGCTGGAGCCTGGCTCCGTGGTGCCATCGTCCCAAGCCTGCACGTGCCAGCATTCAGCACCCGACATCATTCCGGGTATCACGGGGTCTTCGCTGTGGCTGATCTTCTTGATGTCACCCGCCGGATGGTGGATGCCGGTTACGCGCTCGGCAGGCGTGGAGCTCTTGTCCCAACCGGAGTAGAACACGTCGTATTCAGGCGGTGGTGCCGTGTTCAAACGCAACAAGGCCACATCGGTGCCGGCACTGTTCACCAGCAATTCGCAACCGCTCACGGTCTGGTCCGTGGGGCCGTTCAAATTCTGTTCACACTCGGGGCTTTCCCAGTTCCATCGGAACACCCAGTTGGTCACGTTCGCATCCAGGCAGTGGTCGGCGGTCAGGAAATAGGGGGTGCCGTCCTCCGCACAGTTGTTCAGCATGGTACCCGTGCAGAACCCACTTCCGCCGACCGTTATGATGGCCACCGAGCGGATCTGGTCGCGCCAGTCATCGCCTTCGGGGCAGATCACATTGATGTTGCAGTCGCCACTGTCGCCCAGATCCTTGGCGCGTCGGAACACATCGCGGTAGGCATGCGTCACCTGGCCGATCCGTAAGCGTCCTTGCCCGGCCACTTGCGCTGGTTCGAAATACTCCACAGTGATGCGATCGCCCGGCAACTGGGTGACGCCAAGGCTGCTGTGCCCCGGATTGCTGCCCGCCATGAACGCGCCAAGTTGCACGCCTTCGTCGTTGTACACGAACACCAACGCGCCCTCGGGTATCACATAATCGTGGAACTCGAAGTTGATGCTGAATGCTCCGGGACATTCCACCGCCAGGCGCCACAGGCGATCGCCGTTCGGGAACTCGTGCCACACTCCGCTGTTGTCCAAGCCCAGGTCCACCGCGTGGTTGACACCGAAGCGGTAGGGACCTTTGGAGCCGCTCTGGCGTTTCGCCTCATCCTCGGCGAGCAGTGGGGTAGCATCCACCGTTGGCATCATGGCCACGGGCGCTACCGGCAGCACGGGGCCTTTCTCCATAAGCCCGAAAGCGCGGCCGCCAAAGGACAATTGGCCGTGCAAGGTGATGGTGAAAGCGGAAAGGAAAAGGGACAGCGCAAAGGGTAGAGCTCGTGTCATGGCGCGAAAATGATGCGTGAAGATAGGGTGGTGGGCGCACCCCGAAATGACGAAGGGAGGCCAAGGCATGTTGCCCGGGCCTCCCTTCCGATCACAAGGTTCGATCAGCGTGCGAGCAACACACGCTCCACGGCGCGGAAGCCACCTGCGGTGAATTCAACCACGTAGATGCCGTTCTGTTGGTTGAACAGGTCCACGGGGAGCAGTTCCACGCCACCTGCAACAGCCTGCTCCAGCACCAGTTTGCCAACGGCGTCGCGCACGCGCAGCACGCCGGTGCCGCTCAGGTTGCCGGGCAGGGCCACCATGAAGGTGCCCGTGCTGGGGTTGGGAGCAATGCTCAGGCGACCAGCAGCAAGGGCTTCCTCGATGCCGGTGGCGGTCACGCAGAAGGGACGCACATCCGTCTCGGTGAACTGGCCATTGGCCGTAACGTAGTTGGTGCCACCCAAGGAGTTGATGGTGTAACTGCCGTTGCCGTATTCGCAGCAGATGCCGTCGCCGTAATCATCGAACAGGGTGAACACGTAGCAACCGGTACCCAGGCACCACTGGTTGTTCACCACGGTCTGGTTCTGGCCATCCTGGTAGGGGCCTCCGGTGTAAAGGATGCTGCCTTCGTCGGTGGCCAGCTGCCAGGTGGTCTCGCTGCCGTAGTTGTCCAGCGTGATGGCGAGGTTCACATACTCGCCGGGCGAAGCCACATTGAAGTTCTGGGTGCGCACGTTGTTGGAGGGGTTCTGGTCGGCCTGGCCGTTGGGCAGGCTGGCGGTGACCGTGATGGTCTGTGCGCCGTTACCCACGTTGATGGCGGGCAGGGCGTAGTTGGCCGTGGCACCGGTGGCCAGGGAGCCGTTCCACACCACGTTGCCGGGTGCGCCACCACCGATCTGGTAGGTGAGCGTAAGTGAGGTGAGGGTGACCGTACCGTTGTTGCGGATGATCACAGAAGGGTTGATGGTGTTCTGGTTGCAGAGGCTGGCAGGCACGCCGCTCATTTCGGTGAGAGCAGCATCGTATTCCAGTTGCGCGGTGTTGTTCGGGTCGTAGCCCTGCAGCGTATTTCCGCAGGACCCCAGCCAGTTGGTGAGCAAGGGATAGCTCACGTTGAAGCGGCCGTAGTAGTCGTTCACGTTGTTGCTGCAGCTGGCCTGACCACCGAAGAGCTGGCCGATCAGCAGGCCGTTCTGGTTCCAAAGACCTGCTCCGGAAGAACCGGGCTCGGTGGTGCCGTCCTCCCAGTTGGCGATGCGCCAGCAGGCAGCACCTTGCCAGTTCACGGCCGTGGCGGGGTCCAGGTCGAAGGAGATCTTTTTGATGTCGCCATCAGGGTGGTGGATGGTGGTGGAGCGGGTTGGCGGGGTTGCGGTGTTGTCCCAGCCGGTATAGAACACATTGTAGTTGGCGGGTGGCGTGCTGTTGAGTTGCAACAGGGCCATGTCGCTTCCGGCGCTATTGGCGCGCAGCTGGCTTCCGCTCACCGTCTGGTTGGTGGGGGCGTTGGTGGTGGGGGTGCAGGTGGGGCTGTTCCAGTTGAAGCGGAACACCCAGGTGTTATTGCCACCCAGGCAGTGGTTGGCGGTGAGGAAGTAGGGGGTGCCGTCGTTCGCGCAGTTGTTGATGAGCTGGCCGGTACAGAACCCACTGCCGCCCACGGTGATCATGGCCACGCTGCGGATCTGGTCGCGCCAGGGGTCGCCCTCGGGGCAGATCACGTTGTTGTTGCAGGCACCGCTGGTGTTGAAGCCCTTGGCCAGGTTGAAGATGTCGCGGTAGGCATGGGTCACCTGCCCGATGCGCAGACGGCCTTCGCCACGCACTGCGGCGGGTTCGTGGTACTCCACGGTGATCTTGTCGCCGGCCAGTTGGGTCACACCCAGTTCGGTATGGCCGGGGTTGCTTTCGGCCATGAAGGCGCCGAGCACCTCATGCTGCTCGTTGTACACATAGACAGCGGCACCGGAAGGCACCACGTAGTCGTTGAACTCGAAGTTGATACTGAAGGCGCCGGGGCATTCGATGGCCAGGCTCCAGATGCGGTCGCCATTCTCCAGCTCATGCCACACACCGCTGTTCTCCAAGGAAAGGTTGGTCTCGTGGTTGAAACCGAAGCGGTAAGGGCCTTTGATGCCTTCGGCGGCACGGGCCTCGTCCTCGGCGATCAAGCTCAGCGCATCCACCTGGGGCATAACAGCGGTGGGGGCTTTGGGCAGGGGGCTGTTCTTGCTAAGGCCCATCGGGCGGCCTCCGAAGGAGACCTGGGCTTGGAGGGAAAGGCCGCAGAGCAAAGCGGCCGCAACGGTGGTCAGCGTAAGCGTTCGGTTCATGGGGTCGAAATGATCGGGATCGTTATTCTGGTTCAGGGGCGGAAGGTACCTAACCCGTCCCGGTCCACCTTTGAAGGATGCCCTTGGTTCCGGGGGATCCCAAGCGCATCCTTCGGCTAGATGTGGCGCAGAACGTGGGGGGACAGCCTTTGGAATGCTATGATGGCTGTTTGCGCTCCTCCAGCAATTTCCGCATAGCGAAGAGCTCGTCGCGCAGTTGTGCCGCTGCAATGAAGTCCAACTCCTTGGCGGCCTTGCGCATCTGGCTTTCCAGCAGCTGCACGTTCTTCTCCAACTGGTCCAGGCTCATGTACTGCACCACGGGGTCGGCGGCCAGGCTCAGTTCCTCGGGCTCCACGTAGTACACGCGCTTCTTCTCGGTGTCGTGGATGTCGATCACCGCGGTCTGGCGCATCACATCGCCCCGGTCGCGCTTGATCTGTTTCGGCGTTATCCCGTGCTCGGCATTGTAGGCCATCTGCTTTGCCCTGCGGCGATCGGTCTCGTCGATGGTGCGCTGCATGCTCTCGGTCACGTTGTCGGCATAGAAGATCACCAGGCCGTTCACGTTCCGTGCGGCGCGCCCTGCCGTCTGGGTCAGCGAGCGGTTGCTGCGCAGGAAACCTTCCTTGTCGGCATCCAGCACCGCCACCAGGCTCACCTCGGGCAGGTCCAGGCCTTCGCGCAGCAGGTTCACGCCCACCAGCACATCGAACATGCCCAGCCGCAACTGCCGCAGGATCTCGATCCGCTCCAGGGTCTCCACATCGCTGTGGATGTACTTGGCGCGCACGCCGTTCTTGCCGAGGAACTCGTTGAGCTCCTCGGCCATGCGTTTGGTTAGGGTGGTCACCAGTACGCGCTCCTCCTTCTCGGCACGCTTGCGGATCTCGTACAGCAGGTCATCGATCTGGTCCTTGCTGGGGCGCACCTCGATCGGCGGGTCCAACAAGCCGGTAGGGCGGATCACCTGCTCCACCACCACACCCTCGCTCTTCTCCAACTCGTACTCGGCCGGGGTGGCGCTTACGAAGATCACCTGCCCGTACATGGACTCGAACTCATCGAACTTCAGCGGCCGGTTGTCCATGGCGCTGGGCAGGCGGAAGCCATATTCCACGAGGTTCTTCTTGCGGCTGCGGTCGCCTCCGTACATGGCGTGCACCTGGCTCACGGTCACGTGGCTCTCGTCGATCACCATCAGCATGTCCTCCGGGAAATAGTCCAGCAGGCAGAAGGGGCGCTGGCCGGTCTGGCGCTGGTCGAAGTAGCGGCTGTAGTTCTCGATGCCGGAGCAATAACCCAGTTCGCGCATCATCTCCAGATCGTAGAGCACGCGTTCTTCCAGGCGTTTGGCCTCCAAGTGCTTGCCGATCTCGTTGAAGAAAGCCACTTGCTTCTGCATGTCCTCGCGGATGGCCTCCAGCGCGGCGTTCATGGTGTCCTTGCTGGTAACGAAGATGTTGGCGGGATAGATCGTCACTTGGTCCACCGTCTCCAGGGTGCGCGTGTCAGGGATGCCGAAGCGTTCGATGCGTTCCACCTCATCGCCCCAGAAATGGATGCGGATGCCTTCATCGGCATAGGCGAGGTACACCTCCACCACATCGCCACGCACCCGGAAATTGCCCCGGGCAGGGTCCGCGTCCCTGCGGCTGTAAAGGGCGGAGACGAGTTCGTGCAACAGCTTGTTCCGCGCGATCTTCAAGCCCACCTGCACGTGCACCATGCTTTTGTGGAACTCGGCCGGGTTGCCGATGCCGTAGATGCAGCTCACACTGGCCACCACGATCACGTTGCGCCTTCCGCTCAGCAGCGCGCTGGTGGCGCTCAACCGCAACTTCTCGATCTCGTCGTTGATCGAAAGGTCTTTTTCGATGTAGGTGTTGGTGGTGGGCAGGTACGCTTCGGGTTGGTAGTAGTCGTAGTAGCTCACGAAGTACTCCACACGGTCGTTCGGGAAGAAGTGCTTGAACTCGCCGTAGAGCTGCGCCGCCAGGGTTTTGTTGTGGCTCAGGATCAGCGTGGGGCGGTCCACTTGCGCAACCACGTTGGCCACCGTGAAGGTCTTTCCGGAACCGGTAACCCCGAGCAGGGTCTGCGCCGGAACACCTTCCTGAAGCCCTTCCACCAATTGGCGGATGGCCTCCGGTTGGTCGCCGGTGGGGGTGAATTCGGAGATGAGTTGGAAGGGCATGTGGAAGGGAGTGCAAAGCTACCGCCTTGCAACAGCCGGACGAACCGCGAACCTGTACTCTGGGCTTGTCCATTGCCCAACGGCCAATTACCTTTCCCCGTGTCGGGAATACCGTTGCTTGCGCATGACAATGTGTTTGCAAAGTCCGGACAACCTTGGACGCCAATTCGTCCGTCCCCGGATCAATGACAAGCCACAACCCCAATAGCTCTTTCCTTGGCGCCAAGCCGATCCCATGGTCCGAACGTGTGCTGCCATTCGGCCGTGCTCCGGAGGAATTACCGGTGCTTACGGAACGCCTGCTGGGCACCCATGCCCGCCTGATGCACTTGTTCCTCGGACAGGCGCCGGAGCGTCTCTACAACCGTTCGGACGACAAGTGGTCCGTGGTCGGCCATGCGGCCCACCTCCTGGTGGTGCAGCACCGTTTTGCAGCGCGCTTGGAGGATTTTCAAGCCTTGCGGCCGAACCTCTGCACCATCGACCTTTCCGATCAGGAGGGGGAACTGCAGCAGCACCTCCTCCGCAACCTGGGCGACCTTTTGGAAGAGTTCCGGCTGGAGCGCCTGGCCTTCGTGCAGACCCTGCTCAATGCCGAAGCACACGTGCACCGCCACACCGCCTTGCACCCCTGTGGCAACCGGCCCATGCGCACCGTGGACATGTTGCTGTGGATCGCCGAGCACGATGACCATCACCTCGCCACCATGCGCCTCCTGCTGGGTGACATGCCACCAACCCCAAGGCCGCGTTTGTGGCCAGCTTAGTGCTTTGGTGAACTTAGCGCCACCGGTGCTGTTCTGTACCTACACACTTCACTCATGTTCTTCAAGCGCATCCTCTACTACCTGAATCCGGCCACGCTGTTCGGACGCTCCGAGCACGGTGGCAGCCTGCGTTTCATGCACGGCATCAACCGCATCAGCATTTTCCTCTTCCTCTTCTGCGTGGTGGTGATGGTGCTGCGCGCCATGAACCGCTGATGCACAGCGCTGCCGCCACAGCATTCCGAGCCCTCCCGTTGACCGCGCGCCTGGAGGAGGTGCGCAAGAGTGGTGAGTACCTCGGTTCACGCATCCACGGCGGGCACCAAGTACACCTTTACCGCATGGGCCCCGCAGGGTCCGAGGGTTTCTTTTGCGAAGTGTGGATGCGCCTCGGCCTGCAATACGTGGAATGGATCGAACTGGCCGGAAACGCGGAGATCCTCAGCGAGTACGTTCACCTGGACCTGAAGGGCTTGATATGATCGAATGCAAGCGGTCCATGCAGTGAGGGCCAGCGAATGCCAGGACCCAAGCTTCTCGCAGTTCAACGTTCCGCCATCCGTACACGCCCTTTGCTAAAAAGGGTCGCCATGTTTGGGGTCCACGACAAAACTGCTATCGGTCAGCGTGTGCAGGAAGGCGATGAGCTGCCTTTGTTCACGGTCGTTGAGATGCGCACCACCGCGCCGCGCAGTACTCATTCGCGGATCGGTGTATGCGCTGGCATGTACCGCGTTGGAGTAGAACTCAACCACCTCTTCCAGACTGCTGAAGCGGCCATCGTGCATGTATGGTGCGGTCAATGCCACATTGCGAAGGCTGGGTATTTTGAAAGCGCCCAGGTCTTTTTCCGATCCAGTGATGGCGTATCGTCCGGGATCCGTGAACCGGTCTGAAGGGTCCGGTGGATCAAGGCCGTTGTTGCTGAAGCGCATGGCCGTGCCCAGCGCATGTTGGTCGGTGATGTGGCACTGCAGGCAGTCCCCTTTGTTCTGCTCGTTGGCCAGGACGAATCCTGCGTATTCATCGGCTGTGAAGAGGTCCTCTCCGCGCAGCACACGATCGTATTTGCTGTTCGCTGAGATCAAGGAACGCAAGTACTGCGCAATGGCTCGAGCTACGAGTACACTGTCCATGGCCTGATCGCCGAATGCCCGCTTGAAAGGCGCTGCGTATCGCTCGGCAGTCCTGATGCGCTGCAAGGCCATGGGCCATCCCGCACCTAATTCCATGGGGTCTCTTACCGGGTGTAGTACCTGTTCTTCCAAGGTTTCGGCCCGCCCATCCCAGAAAAATGCCGGGTACCAAGCGAGGTTGAAAAGCGCAGGTGTATGGCGCGGTAGTTCACTTCCGTCCGTGGCCTTACTATAGCGCAAAGGGCCATCGCTGAAGGCGTATCGTTGTTGATGGCAACTGGCACAGGAGCGGCTGCTGTCCGCACTGAGGATCGGGTCGTGGAAGAGCATGCGTCCGAGTTCCACCCCTTCCACCGTTACCGGGTTGTCCGACGCCACAGGCATGGCGGGGAAATACCGCAGTACAGGAAAAGGGTAGGGTTGCGTGCCGTCGAGAACGAAGGCCATCAGCAGCGCAGCGGAACATAGCGCTGCCAAGGGATGGATATGCGGGCGTATCGATGTCACCTGGAAAGGAGCACGGGCAGGGTTCGATGGTCCTTGTTGGTGCGTACACGCAACTGGTAGAGGCCATCGGGGTGGGCACTGATGTCAATGCCGAATTTCACCGGGCTTATACCATGCCGCTGCACAACACGCCCCGCGCCATCGATCAGTTCGATCTCCTCGATCACATGGTATCCTTCCTCTTTGCGCACTTCGATCAGCAGTAGCCCATTGGTCGGACTGGGATACACGGTCACATAGTCACCTTGTTCCTTGTTGCTCACGGTGTGTACCATGGTCAGTGCCGCCATCATATTGTCGATCATCCAGCCTTCGTGGTCGGTCTGCACACTGTCGGAAAGGTGCGTGAAGCGTAACAGCAAGGTGTCCATCCCCACTCCCCACATCCAGGAAAGGTCCATGCAGAACCAGATATTCTGCCAGGTGGTGTCGGTGCCGGTGAAGACAGGCGTGCCATTGCTCAAGGTGCCGAGGTTCGCCTCGTTGAAGCCGTAGAAGCTGTAGACGTATTGGCTGTTGAAGGCATTGTCCCATGTGGCACCACCATCGCCGGAGAACTCGATCGTGCCGCCATCAACACCGAATTCATAGTCGAGCTTCTGCATCCACTGCACGGCCAATATGCCGAACCACCAGAACTCCGGCACAACAGTGAGTATGCACGAAGAACTGTTGTCGGTCGGGTAGGGGGAAAGGGTGTCTGTGAGCAGCGCGTTGGGCGCAGTGTAAGCACTTTGGAAGATGGTCTTCTGTGGAGGACCCACCATCCAGACATTGGCACTATCCTCCGGTATGCTCAGCAGCAGCGCATTCGTGGCCGAAGTGTCCGCTCCATCGAAGTATTGGCTGAAATCCCATTGTGCTTGCGTTGGGGCCAGGATGGAACAAGCGATGACGAAGAGTAGGGTTCGTGTCATGGCGATGGAGCGTACTTGTGTTCAATACGCTGTCAAGATAGGACACGGGCATGGGCAAGAACGCTGCTTGGTGCGCAGCGCCATCCATTGCCTGATAACTCCCGCCAGCAAGAAGTACCAAATTCAACGCTACGTTGCTGTGGCTTACCCCTGCCACACCCGCCAAGCCGCTTCGGCCTGCGCCACAAGCATACCCATGCCATTGGCCGTGCGTGCGCCACGTAACCTGCCAGCTTTCAAGAATGCGGTCTCCTCGGGGTTGTACACCAGGTCAACCAGCAGGTGCTTGGGGCCAATTGAGTTGTAGGGCAGTTCGGGCATGTCCTCCACGTTCGGGTACATGCCCAGCGGCGTGGTGTTGATGATCAAGGTGCAGACCTCGGTAACGATGGGTTCCAACAGGTCCCAAGTGAGGTCGCCCCGTTCGCGGCTGCGGCTTACCATGCGGAACTTGATGCCCAGGTCGCGCAATACGAAAGCAACGGCACGACTGGCGCCGCCGGTGCCGAGCACCAACGCCCGGGGGCGGCTGCCGTTCAGCAGTGGCACCAGCGTATTGCGAAAGCCTTCCACATCGGTGTTGTGGCCCACCAACCTGCCATCGCGAATGGCGATGGTGTTAACCGCTCCCACCGCTGCCGCCAGGGGATCCAGTTCATGCAGGTAGGGGATGATGGAGGTCTTGTAGGGGATAGTAACGTTGAGGCCGCGCAAGCCGGGCGTTTCGGTAAGGAGCGTTGGCAACTCAGCGATGTCCTGCAACGGGAACAGTTGGTAACGGTGGCCGCTGAGCCCTTCACGCGCAAAGAACTCCGTGAACCAGCGTTGGCTGAAGCTGTGCGTAAGCGGGTTCCCGATCAGTCCGTAAACGCTCATGAACGATCTGCGCCGAGCCGCTCCAGGCCCAGGATTAGGATGGCACCGAAGAGCATGAGTGCGATGGCGCCGGGTACCTGTGGCAGCTTGTCGGTGATGCCCAGCAGCGTGTCGTTCGCAGAGATGATGGCGTAGTCGCCGGGCCAGATGGGATGCTGGATGAAGGGCGCAAGATGCTCATCGGGTTTGCCTTCGTGCACCACCCGTGTTTCGATGACCTCCTTCCAGGGCCACACGATGGTGAGGGAACCCAGCAGGAAACCGGTGAGGGTGGAAACCGTGAGGTCGTGATGCCTGCGGAACATCCAGCCCAGCAGGTGCGAGAAGGCGAGCAGGCCGAACACACAGCCTGCACCGAACACAGCGATGATGGGGATGTCGAAGGTCTTCACAGCGGTCATCACGGTGCCATAGCCACCGAGCAGGAGCAGTATGAACGAGCCACTGATGCCCGGTAGTATCATGGCACAGATCGCCACAGCTCCGGCGAGGAAGAAGAACAGCAGACTTTCGCCGCCGCTGCCGGCACCGGCCAGCCCCACGGCCACCGCCGCCAAGGTGCCTGCAAGTATCCCCAGCAGCGGTGCCAGGCTCCAATGCTTCACCTGCCTTCCGGTAAGCCATACGCTGGCCGCGATCAGTCCGAAGAAGAAGCTCCAGATCAGCACCGGCTGGTGTTGCAAGGCCCAGGTGATCGGGCGCACCAGCAGCAGCACACTCGTGCCTATGCCCAGTACGAGGGTGATCAGGAAGTCTCCATTGATGCTGCGCCAAGCCTCGCTGATGCCCTTCTTCCGCAGGATCTGCAGGGTCTGCGGGTTGATGCTCCGGATGGAGTCGAGCAACTCCTCGTAGATGCCGGAGATGTATGCAATGGTGCCACCGGAAACGCCGGGCACGGTGTCGGCAGCGCCCATGGCCATGCCTTTCAGGAAGAGCTTGATGCGTTCGCGCAAGTTCATGCCGGATCGGGTTTGAGGAAATGCTCGAAATGCTGCTCAGTCGCAATTGAGGCCGGGCTCCACGCCCTGCTGCCAGGCGGTAATGCCGCCGCGGAGGTTGGCCAGGTTGGTGAACCCGTAGCGCGAACTGAGCGCCTGCACCAATGCCGCGCCCCGGTTGCCACTCCGGCAATGCATGATCACGGGGATATCGCGCCGGATCTCGGCGAGACGCTCGGTCACTTCTCCCATGGGGATCAGTGTGCCGCCCAAGGTGCACAACTCCGCCTCGTAGGGCTCGCGGATGTCGATCAGTTGGAACTCCTCACCGGCGGAACGCATGTGTGCCAGTTCCTCCACGGTGATCTCCCGGATGTTGATGTCGGTGTTACCCATGCTGCGAAGAAAGGCCATCGCCTACAAATCCGGCAGCTTACTTACTGGTCTCGGTGGGCACCTGCCGCAGCTTGGTGGCCACATCCTCCGGCAGGTACTGGAAGAACGTGTCGCCACGCAGGCCCAAACGCAGGGTCTCCAAGGGGATCACATCATCGGGTGCGATGTTGCCCAGGTTGGTGTTCGCGCCCAGCTGTTTGATGAACCAGACCTGTTGCGATTTCTGGGGCGCTTCCCACAGGATGTCCTTCGCCGGGATCTTCGCCAGAATGCGGCTCACCAAGGCCGTGTGCGCATGTCCGCTGGGGCGGTAGATCCCCACGTTGCCGCTCTCCCGTGCTTCGGCGATCACTTTCCAGCTACCGGCATCCAACTCGCTGCGCATCATGCGCACCCACTTGGCCGGACTGATGAGGATGCCCGATTCCTTGGAGCCCACTTCGCTGAGCACGGTGCGGTGCTTTGCCAAGGTGCTGATGAACTTGCACTTCTCGTCCGCGCTCATGGTGATGGAGCCATCGGAGACCTCCGCCGTGTCAAGACCAAGCTTGTCCAGCAGTTTCACATAATCCTTGAAAGCGCCGCGGGCCACGAATGCCTCGAACAAGGTGCCGCCGAGGTACACACGCATTCCTGCCTTCTGGTAGAGCGCGATCTTCTCCTTCAGGTTGGGGGTCACGAAAGAGGTTCCGAAGCCCAACTTCACCAGGTCGATCAGGTGCCCGGAAGCAGCGATCAGGTCCTCGGCCTGGCGGATGGCAAGGCCCTTGTCCATGACCATGGTAAGGCCATCCTCACGGGGCTTGGTGCTCCGTTCGGGAATGTGCGAAAGGGTGTAGTTCATCGGCGGTAAAGTTCCACCAAGTGGATCACCTGGGGCATGTGTGCCGCATCAGGGAAATGTTCAAAGAGCTGCACGTGCGCAGCATGATCGGCCACCAACACTTCTTCCAACTCAAGCAGGGCTTGCTGTTCACGGCCGGCGCGCAGCAACAAGCTCACCATCCGGTAGCGGAAACGGGCGTTCAGTTTGTGTACCGCACCGCCTTCGCGCAGTTTCAGCACGGCGGCATCGGCACCCTTCACCATAAGAAGCAGTTCGGCGTGCTCCATCCAGCCGTCCAGGCTCTCGGGCTCCAAGGCGTTCAGCTTGTTGAATTCGGCCAACGACTCCTCGAAGCGTTCTGCGCGGGCCAGCGTGTTGGCCAGGAAGAAGTGTGCGTCACCATTCTCCGGGGCCAGACGTGTCGCTATCTCCAGGTCCTTGATTGCTTCGCCCAATCGGCCTTGCACGTCCTTCACCACGCCGCGTCCGATCCAGGCATCCACCCAGTTGGGGTCGAGCGCCAGGGCTTGGTCGTAGTGGATCAGCGCCTGCTCATAGCGCTCCAGTTTCTCCAAGCACTCGCCGATGTAGCTGAAGGTGACGGGCTGCGGCCCATCATGCTCGATGGTCTCGCGGTAGCAGGTAACAGCGGCTTCGAAATCGCCCTGCACCACCAAGTTGCGGGCTTTGCTGAAGTACGCCGAGGTGAATCGTTCCTCGATGGCGATGCACAGGTCCAATGCCTCGATGCTCTCATCGAGCCGCTCCAAGCGGGCCAGGGCGTTGCCCAGGTTGTACCAAGCCACGAAGGAGTATGGATGCTCATCCGTGAAAGCACGGAAGTAGTTGGCCGAGGCCTGGTGCGCATCGTTCAATTCGTAGCAGTAGGCCAGTTCATACAGCACGGCCTCGTTCTCCGGGTTGATCTCCAGTGCGCGCTTCAGGTTTTCGATGGCCTTGTCGAAGTCCTCCAGGTTCTCGTACTCGAAGGCCAGGTCCAGGTGGATGTCGTCCAATCCTTCCTCGGCCAGTTCCAAGGCACGTTTGTAATGCTCCACGGCCTTGCGGTAGTTGCGCAGTTGGCTGTAGATGCCGGCCTTGTTCAGGTGTACGTCCTCGTTGTAGGGCTCCAACTTGCCGATCGCGTCCAGCACGTCGAGCGCCTTGTTCAGGTGCCCCATGCTCAGCAATACCTGCGTCTCAGCGAACATCAGGTCCAATGCTCCGGGGTGTTGCGCCTTGGCCAGTTCCAGCACCTGCTTGGCACTTCTCAATTCGTTCTCATCGAGGTAATGCTCGATGATCAGCTCCCACTCCTCCACATCGAAGAAGTAATGCACGTTCCGCTTGATCATGGCCTCGTACCGCTCCACGCAGTTGCGCTGGTCGTTACGATCGGGAAGAGGGAGGTGTCCTTCGTTCATGAAAGGTTCCCAGTACTACTGGTTCGAGCAAAATTAGACTTATTGGAGCGAGGTCGAAGTGATGCTTTTCGGGTTATCAACGATCCCGGATGAATGCTGGAACGCGTGCTTCGGTGAGCATCAGGTCTTTAGCTGTGCGGCTGTTCACAGCTTGGTGTGTAAGCTGCTCTGCCCATGATTCCAATAGCGGCGTTGGTGCCGGTAGTTTTGCCATCGTCCAATTTGGTCCACAGCTCCGCGAACATCATGACCCTGATCCGATCCATATCCGGCATTCGAGGCACCCTGGGCGGTGCCCCGGGCCAAGGCCTCACCCCACCCGATGTGGTGCGCTACGCCGCAGCTTTCGGCACGTTCATCATGCAGCGCAGTGGCAAGGCCAAGCCCCGCATGGTGCTGGGGCGCGATGCCCGCATCAGCGGACCACTCGTGCGCGATCTCGTGGCGGCCACCCTCAATGGCCTGGGCTTCGACGTGATCGATCTCGGATTGGCATCCACACCAACGGTGGAAATGGCCGTGGTGGGAGAGCGGGCGGATGCTGGCATCATCCTCACGGCCAGCCACAATCCCGCGCAATGGAACGCGCTGAAGTTGCTCAACGAGCGCGGCGAGTTCATCAGCGCTGAGGATGGCGCTGAAGTGCTGCGCATCGCGGAGGCCGACCGTTATTCCTTCGCCCCGGTGGAGGACTTGGGCACCACAAGCAGCCTGTTGGGTTGGACCCAGCGCCACATCGCCGCCATTCTTGCGCTGGATCTCGTGGATGTGCCCGCCATCAAGGCGGCCAAATTCCGCGTGGTGGTCGATGCCGTGAATTCGGTGGGTGGCGAATGTGTACCTGAACTGCTCGATGCCTTGGGTGTGGAGGCGATCAAGATCCATTGTACACCGAATGGTCATTTCCCCCACAACCCTGAACCACTGCCCGAGAACCTGAAGGACCTCTGCGAAGCGGTGGTGGCCAACAATGCGCACCTTGGCATTGCCGTTGATCCGGATGTGGACCGCTTGGCGCTGGTCTGTGAGGACGGATCGCTCTTCGGCGAGGAGTACACCTTGGTGGCCTGCGCCGACCACGTGCTCGCACACCGCCCCGGCGATACAGTAAGCAACCTCAGCAGCACCCGGGCGCTGGATGATGTGGCCGCCAAGCACGGCCGCAGCCGCCATGCCAGCGCAGTGGGCGAAGTGAACGTGGTAACCTGTATGAAGGAGGTGGGTGCGGCCATTGGCGGCGAAGGCAACGGTGGCGTTATCTTGAGTGAACTGCACTACGGCCGCGATGCACTGGCCGGCATCGCCTTGTTCCTGACCCTCTTGGCCAAGCGCGGAGTAAGCTGCTCGGCCTTGCGCCGCTCTTACCCGGATTACTTCATCAGCAAGAACAAGATCGACCTGCAGGCTGGCATGGATGTGCAGGGCCTGGTGGACGCCATGCAGCAACGCCACGCCCAGCAGCCGCACAGCACGGTGGATGGCCTGCGCATCGAGTTCGGCAACACCTGGGTGCACCTGCGCCGCAGCAATACCGAGCCCATCATCCGGGTCTATGCCGAAGCCCCCAGCATGGCGGAGGCCGATGCCTTGGCACACAGGATCCTGAGCGAACTGGCTGAATTGGCCGCAGCAACGCCAGCCGCCCGATAGCTTTGCATGGCCCATCACGGCTTGTCCTCCTGTCCTTATTCTTAGGCTGACGACCTGCCCAGCACATCGACATGAAGCGCATCTACCTCGATAACGCCGCCACCACGCCCATGGACCCCAAGGTCTTCGAGGCCATGGTGCCCTTCCTCCGCGACCATTTCGGCAACCCGTCCTCCATCCATGCCTTCGGTCGGCAGACCCGCGCGGCCATCGAGAAGGCTCGTCGTAGCATCGCTGCCCTGCTGAACTGCGCTCCCGGCGAGATCATCTTCACCAGCGGTGGCACCGAAGCGGACAACATGGTGCTGCATTGCGGTGTGCGCGACCTGGGCATCAAGCACATCATCACTTCGCCCATCGAACACCACGCTGTTGAATTGACGGCCGCCGCCATTGGTGAGCGTTCCAACGTGCAGGTGCACTGGTTGCGTTTGGAGGCCGATGGCAAACCGGACCTGGGGCATTTGGAGGAACTGCTGAAAGCCACCCATGGTCAGGGCGTGCTCGTGAGCCTCATGCACGCCAACAACGAGATCGGCACCCGTATCGATCTGATGACGATCGGTTCCTTTTGCCACCGCTATGGTGCGCTGTTCCACAGCGATACCGTGCAGACCATGGGCCATTACCGTTTCGATCTCGCCGCACTTCCCGTGGATTTCATCACCTGTGCCGCACACAAGTTCCACGGTCCCAAAGGCATCGGCTTCCTGTACATGCGCAGTGGCGCCGGTCTGAAGCCCTTGATCCTTGGGGGTGCGCAGGAGCGCAACATGCGCGGCGGAACGGAGAACCTCGCAGGCATCGTTGGGCTGGCCGCTGCCATGGAGGAGGCATACGGCCACTTGGAGGAACACCAGCGCCACGTGCAGGGCCTCAAGGATCGGATGAAGCAAAGACTGCTGGAGACGATCCCCGGTGTTTCATTCAACGGAGATCCATCCAGCGAGAGCCTCTACACGGTGCTCAACGTGCGCTTTCCCGATGATGGCAAGGCCGAGATGCTGGTCTATAACCTGGACATCGAAGGCATCGCGTGCAGTGGCGGAAGCGCATGCAGCAGCGGCAGCAACAAGGGCAGCCACGTGCTGGCCGCATTGTACCCGGATGTGACCGGTGCCAACATCCGTTTCTCCTTCAGCCGTTTCAACACCTCGGAAGAAGTGGACCGTACGGTTGAAGCACTCCAGCGGATCTTCCAGCCGGTGCTGGCGCAGGCGTGATGTGACGGGGCCTCCGAAAGGAGCGCCGATCAAGCCATCTTGATGCGGGCCTCCATGGCCCACTCCAACTCGTCGAGCAAAGCAGTGGTCCGGCGCGCCCAAGCTTCGGCATCCACGGCAGTGCCATCTTCTTGGAAATTGTCCTTCACATTGGGCACATGCATCGCACCAGGCACCACCCAGGCCCGGATCTTCCACAGGGTGAACAGCAGTTGCGTCACCACCTGTGTCCCGCCGAACGCACCGCTGGAGACCGGCACCAAGGCAATGGGTTTCTTGCGCCAATCCTCGGTGAGCAGGTCGATCACGTTCTTGAGGCTTGCCGGATAGCTGCCGTTGTATTCGGGGCTCACCATGATCACCCCGTCCGCACTACGCACTTGCTCGGCGAATGCCAGCACTTCGGGTCCGGGGTTCTCCAAGAATTTCAAGCGCTCGTGGAACAGGGGGAGGTCCAGTTCCTGAAGGTCCACCAGGTGCACGATATGCCTTCCTGTGTTCTGGATGTGACGCTTAAGGTGCTGGGCTACCCGGTGGCTCATGCGGCCTGCACGGATGCTGCTGGAAAGGACGAGTATACGGGACATGCTTCTTGTTGCTTGGGGTCGCGAAGGTATCGGCTCAGATGCGCGTCAGCAGCATCCCGCTTATTGCCTTGGCCTGCTCCGCTGGCATTTCCGCCTGCTTCGCGAACTTTTTCCACTGCTTCACACCGGCCACTACTTCATCCACGATGGCTTCGGCCTTCTTGATGTTCATCGCCTTGGCCACAGAAAGCAGGTCGTCGCGCGTCACATCCAGCCGCTTTCCGTTGATGCTCATCTGGTGCTGGCGCAGCCACATGCTATCGGGGTTGTAAGCGTAGGTGACATCGTAAGCTGGGGCCAGGTGCCATTCGCCCTGCGGGTCCATCAGGAAGGAAATGTTCTTCGTGTGGTCGTCGTGGTTGCGGGCAATGGCGTTGAAGCACATCCGCCTAAAAAGTTGTGTAGCGGCAGGGTAGGGCAGGCCCAGGGAACGCATCACACGGAATGCATCCTCGTAGCTGTACGCCAGCGGGTCGTTGTAGTCCATGTGTGCTATACCGCACAACGTGGCCATGTGCAGCTTGTGTACCACGCCCGCTTCGTCCAACACACGGTCGAAACGTTGGGTCATGAAGTGCGCACGACCATTCTCTTCCAGCAGTCGGCACGGCATCATCTCCACACCGGACGCCAAGGCCATCAGGTGGTACGCGTATTCAATGCGCCCATAGCCCTTGGGGTCCCCCAGCTTTTCATTGGTCACACCATCGAACTTGATCAGGCAATAGGTGAATCCCTTCAAGCCATCCACTTGCCCACTGCGTACTTCGCCGGTGTTCGCATTGAACGCCACGATCGCCTTCGCACGTGCACCACCAGCGGAAGTGCCCACTTGGATGATGTCCATCAGCGCCTCGTCCCGACTTTTCTTCTTGTTCGTCTTGAAGTTGGCTCGTTCATACAGCACATTGTTCGCCACGCGCACCAGTTCATCCACCTGCAACGATTCGCTGCTCGCCTCCAATTCGTTGTGTGCTGGCTCGAACTCCAACGCACCCATGCCGCGTCGGCCGGTATAGCACAGGCGTTCCACGGGGTTGGCGCTTCCCGGCTTGCGCTCCTGGGTGCTCAGCCAGGCGTTCATCAGTTGTTCGCCGAATCGGTCGGGCAGGCTGTCGGCCAGCAGTCCGGGCAAACCGCGGAAGGTCTCATCGCGCACATCGCCGAACGTGAAGATCGTGGCTCCGTCATCACTATCGCTCAAGGGCATCATAAGGGGAGCTACGTCCAACCCCGATCGGGTGAAATCGGCATCGTACTGGAACTCGGCGCGCTGGCGGTCCTCACGCCAAAGCACTGCTCCTACGGTACGCCCCCACACGCTGACACGGGCCTTCGTTACCATGTGCTTTTGGGTTTGGGTGGCACGATCCGAGCTTTCTTGGGCGATGCCCGCTTACGCTGCTTGCTGTAGTATTTGGCTTCTTGTTCGAAGGCCATCATTGGCGACAAGCGGGGTTCCTCGTGGAAGTTGTCCAACACATCCAAGCGACCCAAGGCCCGCAGTACTTGCACCAAGGTGAGCAGGCTGGTGGCATTGCCTGCTTCGAGTTTTACCACAGTGGTGCGATCCACACCCGCCCGCTCGGCCACCACGGCTTGCGTGAGGTTGCGCTCCAAGCGCATCCGGCGGAGTTCTGCACCAAGCTTCTCGAGCACTTTCTGGTCGGTAAGGAGCTTCCAATCAATGTGGTAGGATGTCATCGTTGTGTGGTTATTTTACCTACAATGTTGCTTATCCACCCCAAAGGTATCATTTCTTCATGGGTTATCCAACAATGATGAAATATTACCACATAGTGATCGATTTGGCATTTCAATGATGCGTATTAACATCATTGTGGTGGCGCAGTGGTACTGTCTGGTTCACTTGTGGCGCATCAGTGCTTGAAGCGCACGAACAACCTTCCGAAGTTGTCCCTGTCCTTGTCGATTCGGTGGTAGCTGCGCTTTACCTCGGGCTGTTGCAGGAAGCGCAGCACTTTCTTCTTCAACTGCCCGCTGCCTTTGCCGGGGATGATCTCCAGCATGTCTATGCGCCGGTCCACGCAGAAGTCCATGGCCTCGCGCAGGGCCTCGTCTATCTGCGAGCCCTTGTTGTAGATGTCGTGGAGGTCGAGCTTGTGTTTGCTCATGAGCAGGCGCTTAGGCCTTCACATCGGCGAGTTCCGCAGCATTCCGGTCGAACACGCTGCGCGCGAAAGGGCAAAGTGGGATGATCTTCAAACCTTGAGCGCGCGCATATTCCACGGCTGCCATCACCAGCTTGCGGCCTACGCCTTTGCCTTCCGATCCTGGAAAACCCTCGGTATGGTCAATGATGATCTTGTCGGTGCCCGCCACGGAGTAGGTCGTTTCGCCCAATACTTGGTCGCCGTCTTTAATCACGAAGCGTCCTTTGGTGGTGCCGGTCTGGTGTTCTATGGTCATGAGCGTGAAGGTCGCCACAAATCCTGGACTACCACCAATTCGTGGGTGGTCTGGATCTCTTCGCAAGCCTCGCGCATGCGGTCGCGTGCGTTGGTCAACTCCGGAGAGTCTGTCGGCCCTTGTGCTTCCCAATGTTCCCGGTCGGGCCACAAGGCGATCGCCACGAATGTGCCGTTCTCGTCCTTGTGCAAGCGGCTGCCCAAGCTGCCTCGTGTTCGCATGTATTCCTCGGTGATGAAGGCCCAGCTGCGCTGGAAGGTTTCCTCCATTCCTGGCTTTACGCGGAATGTGTACAGCACGGTGAACATGGGCCGAAGATCGTTCAACCCGCGATGGTTCCACGCACCTCACCTCACCTCACTTCACACGCTTCCCCTCCATCTCACCTCCCTGGCGGAAAGTGAGCCGTTCCACAGTGCCATCGGTCTCGGGGTGAAAGGTCATGTTGGCATCCACCACGGTGAGGAAGAACTCGTGCGGTGCGGAGCCGAACACCTCGAACTCCTGCTGGCCGGTGGCGCGCACGAAGAAACGATCGCCCTCGGAGCGGAAGGTGAGCGTGAAGCCCGGTGCGAGTTCGTACTCGCCCACGTAGGCTTGCAGCTCGGCATTCTTCAAGGCCATGGCCTCGCGCTTGGGCAGGGGCTTGTCGGTGCGGGTAAGTTGCTCCTCGCGATCGCGTGACTGGAACAACGCACCTGTTACGTTGCCGCCGCTGCGTTGGAAGGTGAGGTCGATCACATCGTGCGCGAAGAGGAAACGGTCGTTGCCCACATAACGCAGATCGAAGCGCCCGCCGCCCTGGCGTTGCGAGTGCAGCCCATCCGCATCGAAGGTGATGTAGCGCTCCACGCCATCCTTGTTCACGTACACGCCGGTGTATTGCTGCGCCTGTTCTTCGGTGAGCGGCTGTTCAATACCGCCATAGGGTTTGCCCAGGGCGATCGCAGCGAGCTTCGGAGCCAGCTTGTGCGCGTCGTCCGATTCGCGGTTCACCAGCACGGCCACATAGATCTTTTCCTTCGGCAGGTAGATCGCGTTGGTGGTGGATCCGTTGATACCGCCGCTGTGCTCCTGCGTAGGGCTGCCCTGCACGTTCATGGACATCCAGCCGTAGCCGTACTTGCTCGATGAACCATCGGCGAGTTGAAAGGCGGTGAACGCTTTTTCGCGCATGGCGGGTGAAAGCAGTTTGCCCTGGTGTACCGCCGTGTTCCACTTCAGCAGGTCGCCAACGGTGCTGCGGATGGCACCTGCGCCGCGCGGCCAAGCCAGGCTTACAGGGAAAGCTGGCACCCAGCCACGCCTTCAGGCTGGTAACCAAGGCCCGGTTCGTTCGGCAGAAAGGCGCTGTCGATCGAGGCGCTGCTCGCCGTCATCCCCGCCGGACGCAACAGGTGCTGTTCCGCATAGTCCGTCCACGATAGGCCCGATACCTTTTCAATGATCGCCGTGAGCAGGATGTAGCCGCTGTTGCTGTAGCTCCACTTGCTGCCCGGCTCGAATTCCAGCGGCAGGTCCTTGAACTGCTCCAGCATCGCTTCAATGCTGATGTCCTTGCCATAGGTGTCCACGTTGTAGCCCGGCAGATCCGTGAAGTTGGGGATGCCCGATGTGTGCGACACCAGGTGTTCGATGGTGATCGGGTGCTCCTTCTTCGGGAAGTCCACGTAATGCTGGATCTCGTCCGTCACCTTCAACTTGCCCTGCTCGGCCAGTTGCAGGATCGCCACACCGGTGAACTGCTTCGTAACGCTGCCGATGCGCAGCACGCTGTTCGTGGTCAGCGCTTTGTTCGCGGCCACATCCGCCATGCCCAGCGCCCGTTGGTACAGGATCTTGTCGCCTTGTGCCACCAGCACCACACCGCCGGGCGCATCGGCCGTGAAGTGTTCCTCAACAGCAGCGTCCAGTTGGGTTTTTTGTTCTGCGGGCAATTGTGCGCAGGCTGCCAGTGGTGCCATCAACGTGGCGACCAGCAGATGGCGAAGGGTAGTTGCGTTCATGGGCATGAACCTATGACGCGCCTTCGAGGCAACACGGTTACATGGGATAAGCGGTGGGAATTGAGGATGGGGGAGGGCGTGCCCCTGCCCAACGCACACAACCAACGCACGGGTCGGGTGCTCCGCTGTAGCTGCCTTGTCTCAGCGGGTGTGGCTGCGGCTCCGGGGTCTGCTCCTTGCGTCGCAGCCTCCTCGCTCGCGCCGCACCAGCGCTTCGCCTTCGGCAGGCTGCCGCTGCGCCCCCTCACGCGAAATGCGAGGTCGCCGATAGGTAAACATCAGAACATCGGGCCTACTTCAACAGAATGGTTTCGACGAATACTGTCATTGCTTGATGAAGCGACTTCTCAATTCCTTACCCTTCCAGTCCGCAGTCAATAGATAAAGCCCAGGGGGAAGTCCCGTCAAGTCGATGATGGTCGTTTGCCCTTGTGTTAGTTCCGACTTCACCAAGCTTCCCACTGCATCGAAGACCCGCAACAGAGCAGGTTCAGTAGCATTGTTCCATTGCAGAGTGATCGCATCGGTCGCTGGGTTAGGGTAGATCTTGAAAAGGTCGCGCGCTGATTCTTCGATCCCGACTGCAACCGTGAGCACGGCCACCGTACTCGTGTTATGGCAGTTGTTACCCGGTGCGGTAACTATGCAGCGATACTGATAGTTGCTCCACCACGTTTGACAGTTCGATATGGTCAGCGTATCGGTATGGACACCACTGAATGGACCTGCATCGAAGAGATCTTGCCAACCCAGGCCAGCGTTTTGCTGCCATTGCTTGAGTGAACCTGGTTGGGAGGAGATAAAGAACTGTGCGATGCCATCTTGGTATGCCACAGCATCCACGGGCTGTGCATCGATCAGGCATGTGGGCGGTGCCACGTAGTAAGGGTTCTTGATGATCATGGTATGCGCCTGGCGGTTGTCGCATCCATAATTGGGATCGCGATTCCGACGAGACACGTTCTGCCATTTGCCTGAATGTCCACTTTGGTAGGGAAAGGTGAAGGTGGAAACCTGTCCGACAAGGGGGATAGGATTCCCGAAGCCGGATACCCAGATCGTATCGGCCGCTGAAGACCCAAGCGGCTTGAACGTGGCGACAGCTCCGCCGGGTTGATAGTCGATCACGTATTCAAAATCGGCGGAACAAATGTTGTAGCTGCTCGCTGGATCTTGGTTGTATGGAATGGTGCGATAGTAGGCACGGCGGAATACAGTGCCAGCGATCGAGTCGTGTGAGACGTAGCGGATCCGGGCCATTGTCAGCGCTTGCCCCCAACCTGTCAGGTTATGCGAGTTGCCGGGTGCCCAGTTCTGCCCTCCCATACAGTCAACATAGCGGGACATTCCATTGCAGCCGAACGCTCCATCGATCACCTGCACGTAATCAGACCCGTTGTTGTTGAACAGCGAAGCCGTCATGAGTGGTTCACAGACCTCATCCAACGGCCGGGATATGGACATCCATTGTTGATGCACACTGTGACAAAGGCTTACTGTATCGCGAACATGCAGGGTGACCTGGAATGTGCCTGCTTCAATGAAGACATGGATAGGGTCGCTCTCGTAGGAAGTCGAACCATCACCAAAATTCCAGTAGAAATAAGCGTTCGTCGCTGAAGAGAGGTTCGTGAACGTCACAGTGTCCCAGTTCGCGACGGCCGTAAAATCGGCAATGCACTGTGATCTTCCTGCCACAACGGTCAACATCGCAAGCGATAGTGTGAGCGATCGAGGTATCATGGCTGATGTTGTTTGCGCGAGTGAAGATATACTTCATCCGTGCATCAACGCCTCAATGATCCCCTTCGCCGCCACCGGTATCCTCGTCCCCGGCCCATACACATCAAAACACCCGGCCTGCTTCAGGAAATCGTAATGGTCTGGCGGGATCACCCCACCTGCCACCACCAAAATGTCGGGCCTATTGTAGGTCTCGCGCAGTTCCTTGATCACCTCGGGCACCAGGGTCTTGTGACCACCGGCGAGGCTGCTGATGCCCAGCACATGCACATCGTTCTCGATGGCCTGCTTCGCCACTTCCTGCGGCGTCTGGAACAGTGGGCCGATGTCCACGTCGAAGCCGATGTCGGCGAAGCTGGTGGCGATCACCTTGGCGCCGCGGTCGTGACCGTCCTGGCCCATCTTGGCCACCAGGATGCGCGGGCGCCGGCCCTCCGTTTTCGCGAACTCATCGGCGAGGCGCATGGCCTCCTTCATTTCGGGATCCTGCATGGCTTCTGCGGAATAAACACCGCTGATCGCGCGCGGCACTACGGCATAACGGCCAAAGGCTTTTTCCAAGGCGTCGCTGATCTCTCCGAGCGTGGCGCGGTGGCGGGCGGCGGTGACGGCGAGTTCGAGGAGGTTGGTGGAGTGGCGAGTGTCGAGTGACGAGTGGTGAGTGGCGTCGGCGGCAGACTCGCCACTCACCACTCGCGACTCGCCACTCTTCGCAGCGTCGGTCAGGGCACCAAGGGCTTTCGCCACAGCACCTTCATCGCGGCTTGCGCGCATCGCCTCCAACCGCGCGATCTGCTGCTCCCGCACTTTTGCGTTGTCCACTTCCAGCAATTCCATCTTCGTCTGGTCCTCCGTCACGAAAGCGTTCACGCCGATGATCTTGTCTTTACCTGTGTCGATGCGGGCCTGACGTTTCGCGGCGGCTTCCTCGATCCGCATCTTCGGTAATCCGGTCTCGATGGCCTTGCTCATGCCGCCGAGTTCCTCCACTTCCTTGATCCTCGCCCACGCCTTGTGCACGAGTTCATGGGTGAGACTCTCAACGTAATAGCTGCCGCCCAGCGGATCGATCCACTTGGTGATGCCGCTGCTCTTCTGCAGGTAGAGTTGCGTGTCGCGCGCGATCTTGGCGCTGAAGTCGGTTGGCAGCGCGATGGCCTCGTCGAGCGAGTTGGTGTGGAGTGATTGCGTTCCGCCGAGCACAGCGGCGAGTGCTTCCACCGTGGTGCGGGCCACGTTGTTGAAGGGGTCCTGCGCAGTGAGGCTCCAGCCGCTGGTCTGGCAATGCGTGCGCAGTGCGAGGCTCTTCTTGTCCGTGGCGCCGATCTCCTTCAGCATCTTCGCCCAGAGCAAACGCGCCGCGCGCATCTTGGCCACTTCCATGAAGAGGTCCATGCCGATGCCCCAGAAGAAGCTGAGGCGGTTGGCGAACTCGTCCACCTTCATGCCCGCGGCGATGCCGGTGCGCACGTACTCGATGCCGTCGGCGAGCGTGTAGGCGAGCTCCAGGTCGGCAGGTGCGCCCGCCTCGTGCATGTGGTAACCGCTGATGCTGATGCTGTTGAACTTGGGCATCTTCTTCGTGCAATACGAGAAGATGTCGCCCACGATGCGCATGCTCGGACCCGGCGGGTAGATGTAGGTATTGCGCACCATGAACTCCTTGAGGATGTCGTTCTGGATGGTGCCCTGCAACTGCTCGGGCGGAACGCCCTGTTCTTCCGCTGCCACGATGAAGAAGGCCATGATGGGCAGCACGGCGCCGTTCATGGTCATGCTCACGCTCATCTTGTCCAGCGGGATGCTGTCGAAGAGGATCTTCATGTCCTCCACGCTGCTGATGGCCACCCCGGCCTTGCCCACATCGCCCTTCACGCGCGGGTGGTCGCTGTCGTAGCCGCGGTGGGTGGCCAGGTCGAAGGCGACGCTGAGGCCCATCTGCCCAGCAGCGAGGTTGCGGCGATAGAAGGCGTTGCTCTCCTCGGCCGTGCTGAAGCCCGCGTATTGCCGGATGGTCCACGGACGGATGGCGTACATGCTGCCGTAGGGTCCGCGCAGGTAGGGTGGTATGCCGGCGACGAAGTGCAGGTGCTCGTGGTGCTCGGTGTCGAGGGGCGTGTAGAACGACTTGAGGGGGATCTCTTCGCGGTTTGCAATGCTGGGTAATGGAGGAGATGGAGGTAAGGGAGGAGCGGGATGCCCACCTGCCTTACCTCCATCGCTTTCTTTACCTCCATTACCCATTTCTGCGACCAGCACATCCGTCAGCTTCTCCACCGCGTAACTCCCGCCGATCGGATCCGCCACGCGCCCCAGGAAGCTCTCATCCCGCAGCAGGTTGTGGATGTTGCGCACGATGCGTCGTGCCAGCATATCGCCTTCAGGTAAGGCAGGAGCAGGGATGGTGAGTCCATCGCAGCCGCCGGTGATGGCGCTGATAGCTTGCAGCGTGGCGCGGATCAGGTTCGTGTAAGGCGGTGTGTCAGTCCGAGCGGAGTCGAGGACGACCACCGCCTTGACCCACGTATTGTGCGAGCAGTCGTGCTCTGGTTTGAACGCATCAACGATCGCGGCCCACGCTTCGCGGAAAGCACGAAGGCGTGCCACTTCCAGGAAGAGGTCATCGCCGAGGTGCAGCCGGAATTGCAGGCGGGCGCAGGCATCGTCGATGGTGTAGCCTTGGTCCAGCATGCGTTGCAGCAGCGCCTTGCCTTGTAGAAGGATGTCCTGCGTATTCCGCGTGGTGCCATCGCTCACACTGAAAAGACGGACCCTCGGATACCGCGCGATACGATCTTTCAATCCGCTCACATCCGCATCGTGCGGCAGGCCCAGACAGATGCTCACATCACTTGCAGGCGTATTCTGCTCCTGATGCAGTGCCAGCAGCGTGTCGAGCATCGCCGCATCGCCATCCACGGCCAGGTCGATAGCACCCACCCACACATCCTTCAGCAGGACGTTCAGGTCCGAGGGCTTGCCGTAAAGCTCCAGCGCATCGGCCCCGCCCATCAGCGCTTCCAAGGCCAATTTGTTGGCTTCGGGTGAAGCGGCATTGATACCCACCGTGCTGCGCCATGAGTTGCCATTGCGCTTCACACCACGCCTACGGGAGCCATGCGCTGCGCCTTCACCGGCCATGCCGAAGGGCGCGAGTTGCTCACCGGCCACCTCCACCAGCAGTGTGGCGTAGTCGCGGTCCTTCAGTTCCTTCTTGATCACGGCCTCCCATTCCTCGCGCGTGGCGGGTGGGAAGGCATCGAAGAGTCGTTGGTTGGCCATCGCCGCGAAGATCGTGCACATTATGGGGATGCGCGCTTCGGAACCGTATCCCTTTCCAGTCGGGCTTCGGTGACGAGCTTCACAGTCCACACTCATCGGGAGCGCTTACCTTCGCCGCCTAATTCGTAAAGCAGTCATGCAGATCACCAACAATTCCGTCGTCTCGTTCCATTACACCCTTAAAGATGCCGACGGCAATACGCTGGATTCCAGTGAAGGGCGTGAGGCTTTCGCCTACATCCACGGTGGCGGCATGATCGTGCCCGGTCTGGAAGAGCAACTCGAAGGCAAGAAGGCCGGGGATTCGCTACTTGCCGTGGTTGCGCCCGAGAAAGGCTATGGCAATATCGATCCCCAACTGATGCACAAAGTGCCCCAAGATCGCTTTGGAGGTCAACAGGTTGAACCCGGCATGCAATTCCAAGCTGGTGAGCAAGGCGAAATGGGTGTGTTCACCGTGGTGGCCGTGGAAGATGGTCACGTGATGCTGAACGGTAACCACCCGCTGGCCGGCGTAACGCTGCACTTCAATGTGGAGATCACCAATGTGCGTGAGGCCACTGCGGAAGAACTCTCCCACGGCCATGTGCATGGCGAGGGTGGAGTTCACCACTAAAATGAGATCGGTCGATCGGACGATCGGATGATCGGAGGATCGCAATACGGAACGACCCGAGGGCATGTGCTGCTCCTCGGGTCGTTCTTTTTTGGCTTGTCCGGAAGGCTTCAGGCACAAGACACTTCAGCGTTCAAGCTCAGCGTCTATGGCGAAGTGTATTATGGTTACGACCTCTCGCGCCCCGCGAACGGCGAGCGCCCCGACTTCTTCTACAACCACAAGCGGCACAACGAGTTCAATGCGAACTTGCTGCTGTTGCAGGGAGCCTACGAGCGCGACGGGGTGCGTGGTGCTGTGGGCCTGATGGCGGGCAACTACGCGCAGTACAACATGGCGCATGAACCCGAGGTGATGCGTCACATTTACGAAGCACGGGTGGGGCTTCGACTCGCCAAGGAGCGCGAACTCTGGATCGATGCGGGCATTTTCCCTTCGCACATCGGCTTCGAGAGTGCCATCGGCATGGACTGCATGACGCTCACGCGCAGCATCGTGGCGGAGAACTCGCCCTACTACGAGGCGGGAGCCATGCTCAGCTACAAACCGGGACGTACCATATTCGCTGTGCTGGCGCTGAACGGCTGGCAAACGATCCAGCGTGAACCCGGCAACCAGCGCCCGGCCTTCGGCACCCAGGTGCGCTTCGATAACAATGAAGGCACCACGATCAATTGGAGCACCTTCATCGGCAGCATGGGACCTGACAGCATTGGTGCATGGCGGGTATACAACAACTTCTATATGCAGAACGAGGGTGACAACTACGGCATGGTGCTCGGCGTGGACGTGGGAGTGCAGGAAGGGCCACGCGGTGCAGTGAACACCGGCGATGCCAGTGGCTGGTTCACCATGGTGGGGATCTACCGTCAGCGCATCAGCGGGCGTTGGTGGGGCAACGGCCGCATTGAGTACTTCCTCGACGATCAGGCACTGGTGCTGGATCGGGGCGGGGCCTTGCTCGGCATCAGCCTGGGCCTCGATCTGCGTATCGGCGATCGTGCCAGTTGGCGGGTGGAGGGGCGCGTACTGGGTGGCAATGAAGTCCGCTTCATTCAGCCGGCCGGTGGGTTCTCACAAACGAATACGGCGGTGACAACGGCGCTGGCAGTACGGTTCTGAACGGACGCATCCGTAAGCCGACCCACTGGGTCGACCTAACTGCCGAGAGGCCGGCGGTACATGAGTGTCCATGATAGCCGTTGCGTGGACGCCAACGTCACCGATTGCTTGCTGCGTGTACCCATCCTCCCTTTACCTTCGCCATCGTGAAGCCCGCGTTACACCTGTTGCTTGCCGCCTTCATGGCCCTCAATCTTACCTGGGGGCATGATTGGGTGCACGTGCCCGGGCTGCTGAAGCACTACGAGGAGCATAAGGCCGAGAACAGCACGCTGGACTTCCTCGATTTCCTGGCGATGCACTACGCAGATGCTGAGCATCGCACCAGCGAAGGCCCGCATGAGGAACTGCCCTTCAGCCACGACCACGCTGACAACCTTGGCGTAGACCATGTTTACTGGTCTCCAGTGGTCGCTTCCGACCGTTTCCACCTGCCGACCCGGGAGGCGCGCGCCATTACCCTGGCCGATGATCCGCTTGACGGGTACCGCGCACACGCGTTGCAGCCCCCGAGGCTTTCCTGACCGCGCGGGAGCGATCCGCTTCCTCCGCGCCTGACCGCTGATGCTCGGCCTTGGGGCCGTGCGTCCATGCGGTATGCCTGCCTGACGGCAGACACATGTGCCTTCCTCCCACTTCCCGTTCCCAATTCCTTCCGCCATGATCAATGCGATCATCCGGTATTCCGTCCGCCACAAACTGGCCATCGGCCTCGGCACGCTGCTGCTGGTGGCCCTGGGCATCCGCGCCATCACCCGCCTGCCCATCGATGCCGTGCCCGACATCACCAACAACCAGGTGCAGGTGATCACCATCGCACCCAGCCTCGCCACGCTGGAGGTGGAGCAGTTCGTGAGCTACCCCATCGAACGCACGCTCGGCAACCTGCCGAAGCTGCACGAACTGCGCAGCATCTCGCGCTTCGGCGTGAGCCAGGTGACGGCCGTGTTCGACGATGACATGGACCCGTACCTCGCACGCCAACTGGTGAACGAGCGCCTTCAACTGGTACGCAGCGACATGCCGCCCGGTGTGCAGCCGCCCTACCTCGCGCCGCTCAGCACCGGCCTCGGCGAAGTGTACCAGTACGTGATCCACCCCAAGCCGGGCTACGAGGACCGCTACGACGCCATGGCCCTGCGCGAGGTGCAGGACTGGATCATCACGCCGCAGCTGATGGGCACGCCGGGTGTGGCGGAGATCAACAGCTTCGGCGGCTTCCTCAAGCAGTTCGAGGTGGCCGTGGACCCCGCGCGGCTGCAGGGCATGGGCATCGGCATCGGGGATGTGTTGGCCGCGCTGGAGCGCAACAACGCCAACACCGGCGGGGCCTATATCGAACGCGGGTCCACCGCCTACTACATCCGCGGCGTGGGCCTGGTGGGCGGTCTGGAGGACATCGGCCGCGTGGTGATCGACACACCGGAGGAAGGAGCGCCGCTGCTGGTGCGTGACGTGGCCACCGTGCGCCTGGGCCACGCGCCGCGCTATGGCGCCATGACGCGCAACGCTCAGGGCGAAGTGGTGGGCGGCATCGTGATGATGCTGCGCGGCGAGAACGCGAACACCGTGGTGAAGGCCGTGAAGGAGCGCCTCGCGCAGGTGGAAGCCTCGCTGCCCGAAGGCCTGGCCATCGAACCCTTCCTGGACCGCGCCAGCCTGGTGGACCGCGCCATCCGCACCGTGCGCAGCAACCTCACCGAAGGCGCGCTCATCGTCATCCTGCTGCTGGTGCTCTTCCTGGGCCAGTGGCGCGCGGGTTTCATCGTGGCCTCGGTGATCCCGCTCAGCTTCCTCTTCGCATTGATCATGATGGAGCTCACCGGTGTCACGGGCAACCTGATGAGCCTGGGCGCGGTGGACTTCGGCCTGCTGGTGGACGGCGCGGTCATCATCGTGGAAGCCGTGCTCTTCCAACTGCACCGCGGCAAGCTCGGCGGCATGCTCTCGCAACGCGAGATGGACGAGGAGGTGCGCAGCTCCGCCAGCCGCATGATGAACGCCGCCACGTTCGGGCAACTCATCATCCTCATCGTGTACATCCCGGTGCTCACGCTGGGCGGCATCGAAGGCAAGATGTTCCGGCCCATGGCGCAGACCGTGGTATACGCGTTGCTGGGCGCCATCCTGCTCTCGCTCACCTACGTGCCCATGATGAGCGCGTTGATGCTGAAGCGCCGCACCGGTCCCACGCACAACTTCAGCGACAAGCTCATGGGCATGCTGGAGCGCACGTACTCGCCAGTGCTCGCTTCGGCGCTCAACAACCGCGTGAAGGTTGTGGCCACCGCTATGGTGCTCTTCGTGGTGGCGTACCTCGGCTTCCAGCGGATGGGCGGCGAGTTCATCCCGCAGTTGGAGGAGGGTGACTTCGCCTTTCACAGTATCCTGCCGCAGGGCGCCTCGCTCAGCGCCAGCGTGGCCAACAACAAGCTGTTGGAGCAGAAGCTGCTGCAGTTCCCCGAGGTGAAACTGGTGGTGGGCAAGACCGGCACGGCCGAAGTGCCCACCGACCTGATGAGCCCCGAGCAGACCGACGTGATGATCATCCTGAAGGAGAAGGAGGAATGGACCACCACCGATGACTACTGGACGCTGGCCGACACCATGATGAAGGCCCTGCAGACCATCCCCGGCGTGTTCTTCGAGAGCAACCAGCCGATCCAGATGCGCTTCAACGAGCTGATGACAGGCGTGCGGCAGGACATCGCGATCAAGGTGTACGGCCCCGACCTGGACACGCTGCTGCGCTACGCGCAACGGTTCGCCGATGTGGTGGAGCGCGTGCCGGGCGCCGGTCCGCCGCAGGTGGAGCGGGTCAGTGGCCAGCCGCAGATCGTGGTGCGTCCGGACCGCGAGCGCATGGCCGCGCTGGGCTTCGATGTGGACGAGCTGAACCGCACCGTGCGTGCGGCTTTCGCAGGAGAACCCGCCGGGCTGGTCTACGAGAACGAACGCCGTTTCGACCTGGTGGTGCGCGCCGATGCCGCTGCAAGGACCGGCATCGATGATGTGCGATCGCTCTACGTGCGCGGCCGGAACGGCCAGTTGGTGCCGCTCTCGCAGGTGGCGCAGGTGGAGTACGAGGACGCGCCCGCGCAGATCACGCACGAGAACGCGCAGCGCCGCGTGTACGTGGGCGTGAACGCGCATGGCCGCGATGTGGAGAGCTTGGTGGCCGACATGCGCACGCGGGTGGAGGACAAGGTGAAGCTCCCCGCCGGCTACTGGTACACCTTCGGCGGACAATTCGAGAACCTGCTGGAGGCCAAGGCGCGGCTGGCCGTGGCAGTGCCGATCGCGCTGCTGCTGATCCTGGGCCTGCTGTACCTCACGCTGCGCTCGCTGCGCGACACATTGATCATCTTCACGGCAGTGCCCTTGAGCGCCATCGGCGGCGTGGGCGCGTTGTGGCTGCGCGATATGCCCTTCAGCATCAGCGCAGGCGTGGGCTTCATCGTGCTCTTCGGCATCGCGGTGCTGAACGGCCTGGTGCTGATGACCACCTTCCAGCACCTGGCCACCGAGGGCCTGGGCGTGATCGATCGCGTGAAGCAGG
The DNA here is from genome assembly GCA_019638115.1 of Flavobacteriales bacterium. Classification (GTDB taxonomy): domain Bacteria; phylum Bacteroidota; class Bacteroidia; order Flavobacteriales_F; family PHOS-HE28; genus PHOS-HE28. Next base: position 175,416 of record JAHBUK010000006.1, read on the forward strand.
GCGCCGTGATGCGCCTGCGACCTGTGCTGCTCACCGCCAGCACCGATGCGGTGGGCTTCCTGCCCATGGCGCTCAGCAGCAGTGCGGGTGCCGAAGTGCAACGTCCGTTGGCCACGGTGGTCATCGGTGGATTGATCACCGCCACGTTGCTCACGTTGGTGGTGCTGCCTGCGTTGTACGTGCTCTTCGCGCGCAGCGGCAGAGGCGGAACGAAGGTGGCGGCAGTGGTCGGCGTTCTGGTGCTGGCATTGATCATACCGTCAGCGGCGCAGGCCCAGCAAGGTGAAACACTGCCGCTGGACAGCGCCCTGCACATGGCCTTCCGCCACAACGGCATGCTGGAGGCCGCCGCGCTCTTCGTGGAACAGGCCGAAGCGAGCAAGGGCAGCGCGTGGAGCTTCGACAAGACCACCTTCTTCCTGGAGAACGAGGACATCGCTCCGAGCTTCCCGCAGGGCATCTTCAAGATGGGCCTCGCGCAGCGCATCGAGTTCCCCACGGTGTACGGTGCGCGCAGTGCCGTGGCCCACGAGCGCGTGGGCTGGGCCGAAGCCCGCTACGATGCCGCGGCGCGCGACCTGGAGCGCGATGTGCGCATTGCCTGGAACACGCTGGAACAGGCTTCCGCCGAAGCCCGCCAACTGCGCCGACTGGACAGCCTCTATGCCGACCTGGTGCGCGTGGCCGAACTGCGCCATGCCACCGGTGAAGCGCCGCTGGTGGAGAAAGCCTCGGCCATTGCGCGCCGCCAGCAGGTGGCCGTGCAGCGCGACCGTGCGGACCGTGCCTTGTCCATCGCGCAGCTGGAACTGCAACGCCTGCTGCGCACCGACCGCCTGCTGCTGCCCGCTGCGGAACAGCCCGTGCCCGATGTGCTTCCCGTGATGGACCAGCCGCCCGGCGACCATCCCCTGCTGGAAAGCGCGCGCCGCGAAGTGCGCCTGGCCGAACGCCAGCGCAACGTGGAGCGCCACGCCACCCTGCCCGACCTCAGCGCGCGCTGGTTCGATCAGCGGCTCTACCTCAACGAAGGCGGCCCCCGCGCGGTGACCGGTGCGGACGATCTCTTCCGCGGCTACAGCCTGGGCATCGGGTTGCCGATCGCCTTCTGGGACCACCGCTCGCGCATCAAGAGCGCCGGCTTGCAGGAGCGCATCGCCCACGAGCAGGCCGAGCAACTGCGCGCCGACCTCGATGCCGGCTACCGCTCCGCGCTGGAACGCGCACGGCAGGCCCGCGAGGCATGGCTGGCCTATGATGGTCCGCTTACCGAACAGGCGGGCGTGATCGAGCGCAGCGCCACCGAAGCCTACAAGGCCGGCGACATCGGCTATGTGGAACTCACCACTCTCCTGGCCCAGAGCACCGACCTGCGCCTGGGCCGCATCCAGGCACGGGCCGCCTACATCGAGGCCCTCATCCAACTCGACCACTTCACCGGAACACTGTTCCCCTTCACCCCTGCACGATGAACCGCTGCATCCCTACCATTCCCTCCGTTCTCGCCCTGCTGCTGGCGGCCTGTGGCGCACCCGCACCGCAGGAGGAGAACCACCGCGCCCACGCCGGGGAACATGCCCACGATGACGAAGTGGTGCTGGACTCCGCGCAACTGGCCACGCTCGGCATCACCACCACTACGGCGCAGATGCGCGTGATGGAAGGCCACCTGCGCCTCACGGGCCGCGTGATGGCATCGCCCGTGAGCAAGGCCCAGCTCACCAGCCCCATCGGTGCCAAGGTGGTGGCCGTGATGGTGGACGAAGGCGACCACGTGCGCAAGGGGCAGCCCTTGGTGGCGCTGGCGGACATGGCCTTCATCCGCATGCAGGAGGAATACCTCGCCGTGGAGGCCGACAGCCGCCGTGCCACCGCCGAGCTGGAACGCCAGCGCACGCTGATGGAGGGCGAGGCCACCGCACGCAAGACGCTGGAGCAGGCCAGGAGCGATGCGGCCCAGCTCGATGCACGCCGATCGTCCCTCGCCGCGCAATTGCGTCTGATGGGCGCCGATCCCACGCGCTTGGCGCAGGACGGCATAAGCGAACGTTTCCTGCTGCGCAGCCCCATCGAGGGCCGCGTGAACGGCATCCGCGTGTTCCTGGACGGCCGCGTGGAGCCCACCACCGTGCTGCTGGAGGTCATCGACCTGGACCACTTCCACGTACACCTCAACGCATACGAGCGCGACCTGGCCCTGCTGAAGGAGGGCGTGGAGTTCGACTTCCAGGTGATGAACCTGCCGGGCCGCCGCTTCCGGGGCGACATCTTCAGCATCGGCCGCACCTTCGATGCCGATGGCCGGAGCATACCCGTACACGCCCACGTGGAGGAGGGCAGCGAGCAACTGGTGGAAGGCATGAGCGTGGTGGCCATGATCCCCACCGGCAGCGCGGAACAACTGGCCGTGCCCGATGCGGCCTTGCAACGCAGCGGCGACAACGGATACCTGTTCCTCCTACGCGGTGAAAAGCCTGGTCACACCGTGTTCAAGCGGATCACGGTCACGCCGGGCATTTCGCGCGATGGCTTCACGGCGATAACGCTGACCGAGCCACTGCCGGACGGTGCGCGCTTGGCGGCGAACGGTGTGTTCTACTTGTGGAGCATGCTGGAGGATGCGGAAGGGCACGACCACTAAAATGCAGCACCGATCAATCCGCAGACCTCGAGAAGGCTTTCGTCAATAGGAAGCGGAACTGCTGGCCCAGCAGGTTGATCCGGAAGTTGGGGTCATTGCCGGTGTGGACCAATTCATAGTCCATGCGCGCCATGCCCTTGCGGCACAGGTGCTGGATGATGGACAGGTCCGAATCCTGCGTGGATAGCTGGTTGCGCCACTTGTCGATCAGGTCCGTGCTCAGGGGCTTGAAGGAGTTGCCGCTGAATGCGTTCTTCTCCTCCACGGCATCCTTCACGCGCTCGGGTGCGCGGTAGGTGCCGGGCACGCCGAGGTATGTGCCCAGTTTGGTGAAGGTGGCTTCGGGTTCGCGCACCAGGTCCTCGTAGCGCACGGTGATGCTGCTGCCATCCGCCGGGGTCAATTCCAGCGCACGGTTCCAACTGCGTGAAAGCGCATACACATTGGTGGTGCTCCACGGCATGGTCTTCAAGCTGCCGATAACCGCGCGCGGGTCGCGCACCAGGAAGATCAGGCGTGCCTCCGGGAAGAGTTCACGAATGGCCGCTTGGTGGAAGATGTGGGGCGGCGATTTCTCGATCCACAGCGGGTCGGTGATGTGCGGTGCCTGGTCCTGCCGATACACGTCCAGCGTGATCAGGAAGATGTCCTTCCAGGAGCGGGCCTCGGCGATGATCCGCTTACGCAGCACCTCCTTGTCGAAGGGCATCTTGCGGATGCGGTGGAAGCGCACCCAGCGATCGGCCAGTTCCTCGCGGTTGGCTGGCGTGTTGGGGTCCAGGCTGCCATGGCGCTGCATGAACACGAAGAAGTGTGTTTCCGGCAGCGCGATGGTGCCCTCGAACTGGTTGAGGTGCAATCGCATCACGGTGCTGCCGCTGCGGGGCATGGAAAGCAGGAAAACGATCTTCATGTGCGGACCTGGTGAAAGGGCGGCAAAGCTAACCGGAGCGGGGGCAGTGGGGCTCAGCGCTTTTCGGGCACCAGCACGTAGATCTCCTCGTTGGCCCGCTTCATCAGGTAGCGCTCCCGGGCGAACTTCTCCAGCAACTGCTTGTCGTTGCCGAGTTCATCCAGTTGGGCGCGCGTCTCGGTGATCCGTGCGTCCAGCCATTCCTGCTGCTGGCGCATGCGACCCAGTTCGCGGTGGTTCTTCCAAGTGGTCCACAGGTCGTTGCGGTCGAAGAAGGCGATCCACGCCACCAGCACCAGTACGGCCAAGCCATAGCGATTGCGCAGACGGTGGGGGATATGGGCTATGAGCTTCTTCACGCAGCCACGAAAGTACCGGTACACCAAGCGCAACGCCCGATCGGTGGCCTACAGTATTCCACGATCGCCCGTGGACGGATCCGCCTTGCCGCGCGGTCCCAGTTCGATCACCTCCAGTTGTTGTGGTCGGCCATCCTTCAGTTCGAAGCGCAGCGCCGTGCGCATTTGGTGCCAGCCATGCCGTCCGGCCGCGCCGGGGTTCATGTACAGGCATTTCACGGCCGGGTCGAACTGCACCAGGCAGATGTGCGAATGGCCGCAGATGAAGAGGTCCGGTGGGTCGCGGCGAAGCTCCTGCAGCACCCGACGATCGTAGCGGGGCGGGCGGCCACCGATGTGCGTCATCCAAACGCGCACCCCTTCCACGGTGAAGCGCAGGTCCTCCGCGAAGTGCCCCCGCAGCGCGGTGCCATCCACGTTGCCCCATACGGCCCGCAGCGGTTTCCAGCACGCCAGTTCATCGCTTACGGCCACATCGCCGATGTCGCCCGCATGCCAGATCTCGTCGCAGTTCGCGAAATGCTCCTTCAGCCGGGTATCCAGCCAGCCGTGCGTGTCACTGAGGAGGCCGATGCGCATGGGGTAAAGATGCGCACCTTCATCCTTCGGCAGCCCACGGATACCTTTGCGCCCCGCTTGCAAAGGCCCGCACCATGCCCCGCTACTTCCTCGAACTCGCTTTCAACGGCACGGCTTACCGGGGTTGGCAATTCCAGCCTGCCGCACCCAGCGTTCAGGCCGAGGTGGAAAGGGCCCTGCGTTTCGCCCTGCACTTGGAGAAGGTGAACGCCGTGGGTTGCGGACGTACCGATACCGGCGTGCATGCATCGCGCTACTACCTGCATTTCGATGTGCCGGACGACAGGCCCCTGGAGCAGCGCTTCGCATACAGCCTCAACAGCCTGTTGCCCAAGGATATCGCCATCTACCGCGTGATCCCGGTGGGGGAGAAGGACCACGCCCGCTTCAGCGCCACTGAACGAGGCTATGCCTACCGCATCCACATCGAGAAGGACCCCTTTCTGCAGGACCGGTCGCACCCCATGCGCCCCCCGCTGGATGTGGACGCCATGAACGAGGCATGCACCGTGCTGATCGGGCGGCAGGATTTCAGCAGTTTCTGCAAGGCCGGCAGCGATGCCAAGACCATGCTGTGCGACGTGCGTGAGGCCCATTGGGTGCACACGCCCAACGGCTACCTGTTCCGCATCAAGGCCGATCGTTTCCTGCGCAACATGGTGCGCGCCGTGGTGGGCACCTGCCTGCGCATCGGCAAGGGCCAGCAGCCTCCGAGCCACATGGCCGAGGTGCTGCAAGCGCGTGATCGCCACGCTGCGGGTCGCAGTGCACCGGCTTGCGGCTTGTACCTGGAGCATGTGGTCTATCCCTTTTTGCAACAGGCGGAATCACCCTTGAACACCGGCCTGGCCACATGAGCAACGCAGCTGCCACCACGGCCAACACGCCCCCGCCGGCCACCGCTTCCGGTTCATCGGCCGGCAAAGCATTCGATGCACGGCTCTTCTCGCGCGTCTTCGCGTTCACCAAGCCCTATCGCAAGGTCTTCCACCTCACGCTCGCACTCACCATCCTGCTGAGTCTGGTGGGGGTGGTGCGTCCCCTCATCATGGGTTGGATGGTGGACATTGCCGCCAAGGACTACAGCAGCCTCTTCGTGCTCTCACCGGACTCCGGCATCAATGCGAAGGGCATCGCGTGGGCCGCGCAATGGGTGGCCGATCACCTGGCGCCGGGCACTTGGGAGTTGATCATGACCATCGCCATCGTGGTGGTGGTGCTCCTGGTGCTGGAGACCGTGGCCCAGTTCTACCAATCGTATTGGACCAGTTGGTTGGGCCAGGCCGTTACGTACGATCTGCGCCAAGCGCTCTACCAGAAGCTCATGGGCTTCAAAATGCGCTGGTTCGATCGCACCCCCGTGGGCACCCTGGTCACTCGCACCGTAAGCGACATCGAGACCATCGAGGCCATCTTCTCCCAAGGGCTCCTGCTCATCCTGGGCGATATCCTGAAGCTCGTGGCCGTGGTGGCCGTCATGTTCCTGGTGAACTGGAAGTTGGCCCTGCTCAGCCTGGTGCCCATCCCCGTTCTGCTGTGGAGCACCAACATCTTCAAGAACAGCATCCGCAAGAGTTTCCAGGATGTGCGCACCCAGGTTGCGCGCCTCAATGCCTTCGTGCAGGAGCACATCCAGGGCATGGCCGTGGTGCAGCTCTTCGGGCGCGAAGTGCAGGAGCAGGGCAAGTTCGAGGAGATCAACCGCGAGCACCGCAAGGCGCACATCCGCAGCGTGCTCGCCTACAGCATCTTCTTCCCCGTGGTGGAGGTGCTCAGCGCCATCTCCCTGGGTGTGCTGGTGTGGTGGGGCGTGCGCGATGTGCTCGATGGCTTCACCACTGTGGGTGAGCTCTTCTCCTACATCCTGTTCATCAACATGCTCTACCGGCCCATCCGCCAATTAGCCGACCGTTTCAACGTGCTGCAGATGGGTATGGTGGGGAGCGAGCGCGTCTTCAAGGTGCTCGATACCGAGGCGGGCATTCCGGACGAAGGCACGCTGGATACTGCGGACGTGAAAGGCGAGATCAGCATGGAAGGGCTGTGGTTCGCCTATGAGGAGGACGACTTCGTGCTGAAGGGCATCGACCTGCACGTGCAGGCCGGGCATACTGTTGCACTGGTCGGCGCCACAGGCTCGGGCAAGAGCTCGATCATCAATGTGCTGAGCCGGGCCTACGAGTTCCAGCGTGGCAGCGTGAAGTTGGACGGGCGCGACATCCGCGACCACCGCTTGAAGGACCTGCGCCGCTGCATCGCCGTGGTGCTGCAGGACGTGTTCCTGTTCAGCGATACCGTGCACAACAACATCACGCTGGGCGATCCCGCCGTTTCGCGGGAAGAGGTGATCGCGGCCGCTAAGGAGGTGGGGGCGCACGAGTTCATCATGCGTTTGCCACAGGGCTACGATACCGAGGTGCGCGAGCGCGGTGGCATCCTGAGCACCGGCCAGCGGCAGCTCATCGCCTTCATTCGGGCGGCCGTGCACAAACCCCGGGTGCTGGTGCTCGATGAGGCCACCAGCAGCGTGGACAGCCAGAGCGAGCAGCTCATCCAAAGTGCCACCGAGCGTCTTACTCAGGGCCGTACAAGCATCGTTATAGCGCACCGGCTTAGCACCGTGCAATCCGCCGATCGCATCGTGGTGCTGGACAAGGGCCGCATCATCGAGCAAGGCAGCCACCAGGAACTGCTGGCCCTTGGTGGTGCCTACCGCAAGCTCTACGAGTTGCAGTTCCGATAGGAAGCTTCAGGGCTTCATGCTTGGACATTTTACGGGAGGGACAACTTTTCCTGCCCGTGATGTGTCTCTATGGCGATCTGCTATTCAAACACTCCGCACCATGCTGATGAGGTACACCCTGGCCACCGTCCTAACGATGGGGATCTTTTCCGGTACCGAACTGCTGGCACACCAGCCCTCATGCTCACATCAGGGCGGAGGAGTCCCTTCCTACGGTGGTGAGTACGTGGAGAACAAAGGGCAATGGGATGACCGGGTTTTTTACCGTGCCGATTTCGGCTTGGTGGCCCTGTTCGTGGAGCAAGGCAGGCTCTCCTTTTCCAAGTGGGCGGACGAAGTGCCGGAACGTGTGCACGATGCCCAGCAAGAAGGCCCGGAAGTAATGGACAACCTTGTGTTGCGTGGCCACGCTTGGTACCTGTGGTTCGAAGGGGCCGATCCCGCTGCACAGTTGGAGCGCTCCGGTATGGCGGGCAGTTACTTCAACTACTTCCTCGGCAACGACCCAAGTCGCTGGGCGAGCGAGGTGCGCCATTTCGATGAGGTGCGCTACCGTGGGCTGTGGCCTGGGGTGGACCTGAGACTTTATGACCAGCAGGGCATGTTCAAGTACGATGTGGAACTGCAACGTGCCGCGGACGTTGGGCATGTACACTTCCGGTATGAGGGCTTGGACAACTTACGGATAGGCCCCAAGGGCGAGTTGGTGCTCACCACCAGTGTTGGAGAGGTCAGTGAAATGGCACCGGTGGCGTGGTATGCCGATGGTAACAAGGATAAAGTGGATTGCCGATTTACGCTCAAGGATGGCGTTGTGGGATTCCGCTTTGGCAAAGGCACGGACATGGCGCGGCCGGTGGTGATAGACCCGGTGCTGATCGCTTCCACCCTGAGTGGCACGGGCAACATCGGCACCACGCAGAACTATGGCCACACGGCTACTTACGACAATGATGGAAACATCTACACCGGCGCCATCTGTTTCGGACAGGGATACCCTGCCACTCCAGGTGCCTTCGACGTTACCAACAATGGTGGTATCGATATCGCAGTTAGCAAGCTGAACCCCACTGGCACCGCGCTGCTTTACGCCACCTACTTGGGCGGTAACGGTGGCGACTATCCCCACAGCCTTGTGGTGACCCCTGCCGGCGAACTCACCATGTTCGGGACCACCAATTCGAACAATTACCCCACCGCCAATGCCTTCGACGATTCCTATAACGGTGGCCTTGCTGATATCGTGGTATCGAAGCTGAACATCGCCGGTACGGGCTTGGTCGGCAGCACCTACGTGGGTGGAGGCGGCAGCGATGGCCGAAACACGTTCACCAGCAACTACGGCGACAACTATCGCGGAGAGGTGATCAGTGATGCCTTGGGTCGCATCTACGTTGCCAGTTGCTCTGATGCTTCGGGCTTTCCCACCACACCGGGTGCGATACAGCCGAACCACGGCGGCGGTCAGGATGGTGTGGCTTTCTGTCTTTCGGCCGACCTGAGTACCATGGTTTGGAGTACCTACTTCGGAACACCGGCAGCGGATATGTGCTATGGCATCAAGCTCGATGGATCAGGACTTCCCGTGGTGTGTGGTGGAACGCTGGGCAACTCGCTACCGACAACAGCAGGTGCTTTCCAAAGCACCAACATGGGGGCGCGTGATGCGTTCATCGCGAAATTCAACAGCTCAGGCACCAGTGTGCTGGCCTGTTCCTACTTCGGCGGTATCAATGAGGACATCGCCTTCTTCCTGCAGTTGGACCTCGATGACAATGCGTACATCTATGGCCAGGCGCCGAACAGCTCGTGGAGTATCGATCCCCCAACGGTATATGGCCAAGCCGGTGGCAGGGCATTCGTCGCCAAGTTCAATGCGTCACTCACCAACAAAGAGTTCAGCACCAAGCTTGGCCCAGGTACCAACATAGTGCCGGTTGCCTTCCTGGTCGATGTTTGCCGGAACATCTACATCAGCGGTTATTCAGTTGGTTCCGGCTGGCCCATGGCAGGTGCGCCGCTCTACACCAGTGGTGGGTTCTACTTGGCCACGTTCGAGCCGGATATGGAGGACATCATTTACGGAACCTACTACACGGGTGCCGACCATGTGGACGGGGGCACCAGCCGATTCGACGCCAACGGTATCATATACCAGGCGGTCTGCACCAGTGGTGGTTTTCCCACTTCCGCGGGTGCATACAGCAATGTGCAACCGTTCGGCTGGGATGTCGGAGTGTTCAAGATCGATTTCGATGTGTCCGGCGTGAACGCGGCAGGCATCAGCACCGTCAACCAAGGCTGTGCACCGATCAGCATCTCCTTCACTAACAATAGCAGCGGTAACTCCTGGATCTGGGATTTCGGGGACGGAAGCCCGCCCGTGGAAGGCTTTGAGCCGAGCCATACCTACACCACTCCGGGCACCTTCACCGTTACGCTCATCGCGATCGATTCGCTCTCGTGCAACCTGGCGGACACAACATACCTGCCCCTGACGATCGGTGCACCCCAGCAATATGTACCCGGTTTCACCTACGTGCAAACAGCCGATTGCAATGTGCTGGAGATCGTCACCACCAACACCAGCGTGGGAGACCCCATCGATTTCATTTGGTTCATGGGGGATGGTACCTCGTACGGTTCCGCGAACGTTACCCACACCTACGAGTTGCCGGGTACTTACACGGTGCAGCTCATCGCATTCGACCCTACGGGATGCACCGGGAACGACACCCTGACCACCACGATAGTAGTGGACGTGCCGCTGCAGGCCGATGCGGAATTCACCGTGCAGACCGTGCCGGGCTGTGATCAGGCGCAAGCACTTTGCAGCGTGAACAACCCCAATGCCGACGCTGAATACCTGTGGGACATGGGGGATGGCACGCAACTGACAGGAGCCAGCGTGTCTCACCTCTTCCAAGGTGTGGGCTCCTACACCGTTACGCTCGTGGCCATCTATGCCGATGGATGCATACCCACGGATACCTCCAGCCAGCAGGTCGACGTATTGCCCAGCGAAGTGGTGGAGGCAGCGTTCACCGCCATACCGGACACGGACTGCAACAACCTGCTCATCACCACTACCAACAACAGCATGGGCACCAACATGGCATTCCTCTGGGAGTTCAGCGATGGTGCGCAATACAACACGGTGGAGCCCCAGCACATCCTCAGCGGCGCAGGTACCTACACCATCACCCTTACGGTCACGGATACCTTGGGCTGTTCTCCTCCCAGCACGGTCAGCACAACGGTCGAAGTGCCTGATCTGGAGCCCGTGCTGGCGCTCTTCCTTGCCGAACAGGTGGGCGACTGCACACAGTTGACCGTTGCTGTGACCGACCAGAGCACGGGGCCGAACCTGTTGCAGCTTTGGAACATGGGCGACGGTACCAACTACATCGGCGTGCCGCCCAACCATGCCTACCCGGGCCCAGGCACTTACACCGTTACCGTGGTGGTGACCGATACGGTATGTGGTACACAAGACAGTTACAGCCTGCAAGTTTCCTTGATCAACGAATTGCCGGTGGCCTTGGTCGGGGTGCCTGTCATTTGCCCTGGAGCGAGCACCACGTTGGTGGCAGAGGGGAACGCACAGACCTATCTCTGGAGCACCGGCTCCACGGAGCCTTCCATTACGGTTGACGTTGGTGGACAATACAGCGTCATCATTACGCTTGATGGATGTCAAGGCCAGGCGAGCACTTCGGTGATAGAGGCACCCGACCTGGAATTGAGCTATGCCTTGGAGGCATGCCCCACGCAGGCCGTGCAACTTACAGTGCCAATTGAAGGGCAGTCCTATGCTTGGAGCACGGGGGCATCCACGCGCGACATTCGTGTGATCGGTCCGGGTTTGCACGTATTCACCGTGGTCAGCCCATTGGGATGCACCTACACGGATACGGTGCGGGTCATCGCACTCGATGCGCTTCCAATGGTCTTTGCGCCCAATGCCTTCACCCCCGATGGCGATGGTGTGAACGATGTGTTCCGCATTGCCGGCTTCGGAGAGAAGACCGTGAAGCTGTCCGTTTTCAACCGTTGGGGTGAGGAGTTATGGACGAATGAGGGTTTCGAACCCTTCTGGGATGGTCGATACAACGGGTCTGTCGTGCAGGACGGCGTGTACGTTTACTTGTTGAAGTACACCGGGGTCTGCGACGCGGAGGAGAGGGAGGTGATCGGTCATGTAACGGTGGTGCGGTAACGTTCTACGGACAGCGGAAAAAAGACGAGCAGATGAAGAACTTGAACTGGACACGGATGGTCGGCATTGGCCTGGCATCAACTCTGTTCTTGTACGCAGCGCGCTTGGGTGCCCATGATCACGGTCATGCCCATGGAGGTGCCGGTAGCGTGCAATACGTGCCGAACAAAGGTCAATGGCCGGAAGCGGTCCGTTTCAAGGCCGCCATGCTCAATAGTGCAATGTTCCTTATGGCCGATGGCGTCACGTGGTCACGCTATCAAGCGGATGCCTCCGACCTGATGCATGAACACATACAATGGGAACCGGAGCGTCAGGCCGGAACCACGTTTCGCGGCCACGCCTGGAGGATGCGCTTCGTGGGTGGGAACTCCGAAGCTTTGGCACAAGGGGCGAAAGTCCGTAGCGAGTATCACAACTACTACCTCGGCAATGATCGCTCCAAGTGGGCCTCACGCGTACCCGTGTTCGAAGAGGTTCTGTACACTGGGGTATGGCCAGGTGTTGATATGCGCTGGCACAGCGAGGAAGGGCAGGTGAAGTACGATCTGATGGTGGCAGCCGGGGTGGATCCGGCCATTATCGCGTTCAACTATGAAGGACTCGATGGCATATCGATCGATGGTTCCGGTGATCTGATCCTGCGCACAAGCGTTGGCGTGCTGACGGAGATGCGTCCGGTAGCATGGTATGCCGATGACAAGAGCCCGCTGGAGTGCAGGTTCACACTGCGCGATGGCACCGTTGGGTTCATCTTTCCTGAAGGATCGCAGCCGGGCCGGGCCATCGTGATAGACCCGATCCTCGTGGGTGCGACTTTCAGTGGACAAACCGGGGCCAGCAATTATGGTCATTGCAGCACATTTGATGAAGAAGGCAACATCTACGGTGGTGCCCAGAATTTTGGCAACACGTTCCCTACCACCGTCGGCGCATTCCAAGCATCACCTGCCGGTGGGTCGGGCACCGATATAGTGGTGAACAAATTCAGCCCGGATGCCACCCAGTTGATCTATGCCACCTTTATCGGAGGGACCAACGACGATAAGCCACACAGCATGATCGTCAATAACACGGGCGGACTGTGCATTCTCGGCAGCACGTTGAGTACCGATTTTCCAACCACGTCGGGTGCCTTTGATGGATCGTTGAACGGGAGTTCGGACATCGTGGTCGTACACCTGAACAGCGATGGTACAGCGCTGCTGGGCAGTACCTATTTGGGCGGGAGCCAGCAGGATGGGCGCCAGAGCATGAACGTGTATTACGGTGATGCCTTCCGCGGGGAGATCATGGTCGATGCGGGTGGCAATATCTACATCGCGTCCTCCACCCAAAGCAATGACTTCCCACTAACCGCCAATGCTTTCCAGCCCACACTTGGTGGGCAGCAGGATGCCGTTGTTTGTGCACTGGATCCCACGTGCAGCAATTTGCTGATGAGCACCTATCTGGGAGGAAGCAACAACGACAATGGCCTCGGAATTCGGATCGATGCAACGAGCATCTATATCTGCGGAGGGACATCGAGTTCCAATTTCCCGAATACGGGAAACGGTTACCAGAACAGCAATCAAGGAGGGGCACGTGATGCCTATGTTGTTCGCCTTAGTCTGGATGGTACCAGCCTTCTGTCGGCCACGTATTTCGGTACGTCAGGCGATGACATGGCCTACTTCCTCGAACTGGACAATGAAGGAGATGTGTACCTCTATGGCCTAAGCACGGGAAGCATTCCCATTGTTCCTGCCGGGATATATGGCCAAGCGGGTGGCTCCATTTTCCTGGCCAGCCTTTCAGCCGACCTTTCCTCAACGGTGTTCACTACCAAGTTGGGCGGCACTGGTGGCTTGGGGAACTTGGCCCCTGTGGCGTTCCTGGTGGACGTATGCAACCGGATCTACATCTCGGGCTACAACCCTTCAGGCGTATGGGAAACCACGCCGGATGCGCTCTATGGCCCGGGTGGAAGCAGGTTCTATCTGGCCTGTTACGATCAGGATATGGGCAACCTCCTTTTCGGGACCTATTACGGCGGAAGCCATGTGGATGGAGGTACCAGCAGGTTCGATAAGCGTGGTGTGATCTACCAAGGTGTTTGCAGCGGTGGCCAGAGCATGCCGACCACGCCAGGTGCATTCGCTCCGAACAACCTCGTTGGTTGGGATCTGGGGGTTTTCAAGATCGACTTCGATCAACGCGGCGTCAACGTGGATCTTTCGGTCAGTTCCACTACGGGATGCGCCCCAGCCATCATCACGTTCAATGGCAGTGGGAACGCTACCGACCTGATATGGACACTTCCCGACGGAACGGTCATATCCACTGATGCGAGCTTTGAATACGGCTTCAATGAACCGGGCACTTACCAGGTCTTGCTCATTGGTATCGACAGCACCAGTTGCAACCTTGCCGACACGGCTTTCGTGACCGTCAGCATCAGCTCTCCCGCCGATCTGAATGCGCTCTTTACAGCTGCACCCATAAGCTCATGCACCGCTTATGGTGTGCAACTCTCCAACCAAAGCACTGGAGGGAACGGGGTGCTTTGGGACCTGAACGGCTCGCCCAGCGCCGAGACGGATCCCTACGTAACAGTTCCGGGACCGGACACCTATACGTTCACCATAACCGTGTTCGACCAGTTCTGCCAATTGGAGGAGAGCTACAGCATGAGCGTTGTGGTTCCGCCGGCCACGATCGAGATCGATCTCCAATCGCCGCTGTACCTCTGCCCCGATGGTTCCGTGCTGGTGGATGCAGGCGTTGGTTTCGATACCTATCAATGGAGCACTGGCCAAGCGGTGCAGGTCATTTCAGTGGCTGAAGCGGGCACGTACACCGTAACCGTGGAACTGGGTACTTGTGATGCGACCGACGATGTGCTGGTGGTCCAAGTACCTACCCCGCCGGAAATGGGGGATCGATCCGCGTGCCCAGGTGTGAACGTCAGCTTTGGACCGAATGTCGCGCTACAGAGCATACTCTGGAGCAACGGCTCGCAAGACCCCACGATCACCGTCGATGAGGAGGGCGTTTATTCGTTCGTGGCCATTGATGAGTATGGTTGTGAGTTCACTGATTCCGCTGAACTCATCTACCTGAACAACTCCGATGGTGCCATTATCATCCCCAACGTATTCAGTCCCAATGGGGACAGTTACAACGACGTGTTCGAAGTGACCGGCCTGGATGTGCAGTACTTCAACATGGAGGTGTACAATCGTTGGGGCCGAAAGATGTATGAGACCCAGGATATACGCCGTGGCTGGAGGGGCAGTGTGGACAATGCCACTGACATGCCTGTGCCGGACGGTACGTACTTCTACATCATCAACTTCCGAGACCCTTGCAGAGATGAGTACATGACCGAACGCACTGGCCATGTGACTTTGTTGCGCTGATCGTTCCGTTCTTCAACAGACCGTGAAAGGGGACTCCTCCCCGGATGTTTGCTGCATGGCAACGGACAAGGTCGCGGTCTGTTCTTCGGTGATTATCTTCAACCGCATTTTTTCATCATGCGATACAACCTCATTCCCCTTCTCCTCTTCGTGGTCGCTCATGGCGCGTTCGCCCATGAAACACCCCGGCACGATCAAGGCATGTTCTTCCATCCCAATGGAGGACAGTGGCCAGAGCAGGTCCTGTACCGGGTTTCGACGCCCGGCGGCGCCCTGTTCGTGGAACCCTCCGCCTTTACACATGTGCTTGAGAAAGGAGGGGAGAGGAGCACGCACGGACGCCCCGACGCGACCCCCGAGCCTCATCAACTGCACGCTTTCAAGGTGCATTTCGAGGGGGGGCGGTCCCGCTCTCATGAGGGGTCCGATGCACAGCGCCATTACGTGAACTACTTCTTGGGCAATGACCCGTCGAAATGGGCCACTGGGTTGCCGACGTACGGAAGTGTGGACCTACACGAGGTTTGGCCAGGTATCGACCTTCGGGTAAAGGCAGGAAGCGGGATCAAGTACGACTGGCTGGTGGCCCCTGGAGCCGATGCTGCCAACATCGTGATGCGCTTTGAGGGACAGGACAAGCTGGAAGTGGCGCATGGCGTCCTCTACGTGCGCACTTCCGCCGGTGATGTGGTGGAGCAGCGCCCGGTGGCCTGGCAGGTGGTGCACGGTCAGCAGCGCCCTGTTGATTGCCATTTCAAACAGGATGGGGACCGCATCACGTTCGACCTTCCCTATGGATATGATGCCCGTTACCCCTTGGTGATCGACCCCGTGGTGGTGTTCAGCAGCTACAGCGGAAGCACCGGCGACAACTTCGGGTTCACGGCCACCTACGACAACAGCGGGCACCTCTATGGTGGTGGCATGGTGCGCAGCACCGGTTACCCCGTTACCGTCGGCGTGCTGCAATCCGCCTATGCTGGCGGTGAGAACGACATTGCCGTATCCAAGTTCACGCCCACCGGGAACAACCTGGTCTGGAGCACCTACATTGGAGGAACGGCCAATGAGGTACCGCACAGCATGGTGGTGAACGATGCTGATGAACTCTACATCCTGGGTACCACCAATTCCACCAATTTCCCCACAACGACCGGATGCTGGCAGACCTCGTACGGCGGTGGTAACAACCCACCTTTCGCGGTCACTTCCTACGGCTTCAGTTACCTCACCGGAAGTGATGTGGTGGTCGTGCATTTGAACAGCACGGCAACCGCCTTGCTCGGAAGCACCTACGTGGGAGGCTCTGGGAACGATGGCCTGAACCAGGTCACTCCCACCAACCGCAACTACGGGGATCCATTCCGCGGGGAGATCATTCTCGATCTGGAAGAGCGTCCCATGGTGATCACCAGCACGGCCAGTACCAACCTGTTCACCACGCCCGATGCCGTCCAGTCCTCGTTCGGCGGGCAGTTGGATGCTTATGTGTTCCGCATGGACCCGGAATTGAGCACCATGCTCTGGGCCACCTACTTCGGCGGCAGTGCTGTGGATGCAGGCTTCGGTATCCAAGTTGCCAGCAATGGGGAGATCTACATCACCGGAGGAACGACCAGCAACAACCTGCCATCGGCGGGTGTGGGCGCTAACCCCTCCCTGATCGGTGGCACCGATGGCTTCATAGCGCGTTTCCATCCCTCGGGCTCACCCATGTTGGGGCGCACGTATGTGGGCACCACAGGCTTCGATCAGAGCTACTTCGTGCAGCTCAACACCGATGACGAGGTATTTGTGGTGGGGCAGACCACGGGGGCATACCCGGTGACTCCCGGCAAGTACGCCAACCCCAATGCCACCCAGTTCCTCCACAAGTTCAGCGGTGACCTTGCCACTTCGCTTTGGAGCACACGGATCGGTGGGGCCGGTGGCGAGAACATTTCACCTTCCGCCTTCCTGGTGAGCAATTGCGGACAGATCTACTTCAGCGGTTGGGCCGGAAGCACCAATGGCTTCGGATCCGCCGGTCTCAGCAGCAGCACCTTCGGATTGCCGGTAACTCCAGATGCCTTCCAAAGCACCACCAGTGGTAGCGACTTCTACCTGATGATGCTCGAGTTGGAGGCGGTCTCCCTCGGTTATGCCACCTTCTTCGGTGGTGCCAGTGCGGAACACGTGGATGGCGGTACCAGCCGCTTCGACAAGAACGGCATCGTGTACCAAGCGGTTTGCGCAGGCTGCGGTGGGCAATCCTATCCTACCACACCCGGGGTTTGGAGCAACACCAACAACAGCACCAACTGCAACCTGGGCGTGTTCAAGATCGACTTCGAGCAGGCCGTGCAGGTGGCCATCCAACTGAACACCTCCGGCCAGACCGGCTGCCTTGGTGTACCCTTCGAGTTCGTGGCGGTGGGCACTGCCACCACCTGGTTCTGGAATTTCGGTGACGGAAGCCCGCAGGTGGAGGGCGGTGTGCAAACCCACGAATACACGGAGGTGGGAGAGTACACCGTGATGCTGGTGGGCTTGGACACCAACTCCTGCAACTTCAGCGATACGGCCTATGTACAGGTGACCATCATTCAGCCACCGGTGGTGACCGCCATGTTCGAGGCGGTACCGGCCAGTGATTGCCAAGGTTTCTCGGTGGAGCTCTTCAACATGAGCACGGGTGCAGGCGCTTACCAATGGTCGTTCGGGGATGGTGGTACCAGCACGCAGACCAATCCGGCGCACGCTTACGGCGGTCCGGGTAGCTACGACATCACCTTGTCGGCAACTGACCTGTTATGTGGTGGGACGGACGCGATAACCCAGACCATCGTACTGGACCCTCCTTCCATTGAGATCGATCTGGCCCCCGAACAAGCGCTCTGCAACGGCCTGAGCGTGGTGCTCGATGCAGGACCCGGTTTTGCGACCTACAGCTGGTCCACGGGCGCCACCACACAGAGCATAACCGTTAGCCAGCCGGGCACTTACATCATTAACGTGACCGAGGGCATTTGCGTGGGGAGTGATACGGTCGTGGTGGTGCCGCAACCGCAACATCCGCTCATGGGCGATGTGGTCACCTGTCCAGGCCAGCCATTGGTGCTTACCCCTCCCGTGCCGGTATCCCAGATCACGTGGAACACCGGTGCCACCACGGCCAGCATAGAGGCATCGACCTCCGGTGAATACTGGTTCGTGGCCATCGATGCAGTGGGCTGCCCATACAGCGATACGCTCTCCGTACAGTACATCACCACAAGTGGTACATCCACCTTGGTCCCCAACGTTTTCTCGCCCAACGGTGATGGCATGAACGACAGCTTCAAGGTGGAAGGGGAGTACCTGGAGAAGTACCGCATGCAGATCTACAACCGTTGGGGGCAGTTGGTCTACGAAGGCACCAATCCGGGCATCGGCTGGAACGGTGGCCTGGACAACTCCGCCACCAAGGTGCCTGATGGTACCTACTACTACATCATCACCTTCAAGGACCTTTGCTCCAGCGAGCCGGAGACAACCCGGACGGGGCACGTCACTTTGTTGCGCTAAGCGGAGTATCCGTTCGAGCCCGTAAGCTCAATGGTGTTCAGCTCAAGCCGCTGAGGAAATGGCCTGTGTGCGAGCCACTCGCTGCGGCCAGTCCTTCCGGGGTACCCGTGAACACCACGTTACCGCCGGCCTCGCCGCCTTCAGGACCCAGGTCGATCACGTGGTCGGCGCACTTGATCACCTCGGTGTTGTGCTCGATCACGATCAGGCTGTGGCCATTGTCCAGCAGCATATTGAAGGCCTTCAGGAGCTTGGCCACATCGTGGAAGTGGAGGCCGGTGGTGGGTTCGTCGAAGATGAAAAGCGTGGGCTTCTCATCCTGGCCTTTGCTGAGGAAGCTGGCCAGCTTGATGCGCTGTGCCTCGCCACCGCTCAAGGTGCTGCTGCTTTGGCCGAGTTTCACGTAGCCCAGGCCGGTATCCTGTAGCGGCTGCAGCTTGCCCATCACACGCTTGCAGGCGCTCGAGTTCGCTTCATGCAGCCTGAAGAAGGCGATCGCCTCGTCCACGGTCATGTCCAAAACTTCGGCCACGTCCTTGCCGCCAAAGCGCGCGTCCAGGATCTCCTCCCGGAACCGTTTGCCTTTGCATGCCTCGCAGGTGAGGCTGATGTCGGCCATGAACTGCATCTCGATGTGCACAATGCCTTCGCCCTGGCATACCTCGCAGCGGCCACCGTCCACGTTGAAACTGAAGTAGCTTGGTTTGTATCCCCGCATACGGCTCACATCGGTCTCGCTGAACAGTTGGCGGATCTCATCCCAAGCCTTCACATAGGTGACCGGGTTGCTGCGGCTGCTGCGACCAATGGGGTCCTGGTCCACCAATTCCACGGCGCGGATGCGCTTGAGGTCGCCTTCCAACGCGCGGTGGTCTCCGGCCCGGTCGCCGAAGCCATCGTACTCGCGCTTCAAAGCCGGATAGAGGATGCGCTTCACCAAGGTTGTCTTGCCGCTGCCGCTCACACCCGTGACCACGGTGAGCATGTGCAGTGGGAACTCCACATCAATGTCCTTCAGGTTATGCTCACGGGCGCCCTTCAACACCAGTTTGTCCTTCACGGGCCTGCGCCGGGTCGGTACGGCGATACGCTCGCGGCCGGTGAGGTAGCGTGCGGTGAGGCTGTCGCTGGAAAGTAGTTCGGAATGGTTGCCACTGAACACCACCTGGCCCCCTTCGGTGCCGGCCATGGGGCCCATGTCTATGATGTGGTCCGCGGCGCGCATTACCTCCTCATCGTGCTCCACCACGATCACGGTGTTGCCCAGGTCGCGCAGTTGCTTCAGCACGCCGATCAGCTGGAGTGTATCGCGGGAGTGCAGGCCGATACTGGGCTCATCCAGGATGTAAAGGCTCCCCACCAGACTGCTGCCCAGCGAGGTGGCCAGGTCGATGCGCTGGGTCTCGCCACCGCTCAGGGTGTTACTGCGCCGGTCCAGCGTCAGGTAGCCCACACCAACGTCCACCAGATAGCGCAGGCGGTTGGTGATCTCCTTCAGCAGACGTGCGGCGATGTGGCGGTCGTGCTCGTTCAGTTCAAGGCCCTGGAAAAAGGCGAGGCATTCCGCAATGGGCATGCGCACCAGTTCGGTGATGTCGTGGCCCGCCACTTTCACATAGCGCGCTTCCTTGCGCAGGCGGCTGCCGTGGCAATCGGGACAGGTGGTCTTACCCCGGTAGCGGCTGCCCAACACCCGGTATTGGATCTTGTAGCTCTTCTCCTCCACGTAGCGGAAGAAGGCATCGATGCCGTGCAGGCCCTTGGCACCGGCCCACAGCAGGTCCTGTTGCGCGGTGCTCAGCTCCCGATAGGGGCGGTGGATGGGGAAGTCGTGCTTGCTGCTGTCGCGGATGAAGTCGTTCTGCCATTCGCTGAGCTTCTCGCCGCGCCACGGGGCCACGCAGCCATCGTAGAGGCTCAGGCTCTTGTCGGGGATCACCAGTTCGCGGTCGATGCCGATCACGCTGCCGTAGCCTTCGCACCGCGGGCATGCCCCCACCGGATCGTTGAAGCTGAACAGGTTCGGGCTGGGTTCGTCGAAGGTGATGCCATCGAGCTCGAACTTGTCGCTGAAGCTCATCTGCCGACCATCGTCACCCAACAGGATCAATTCGCCCTGCCCCTCGAAGAAGGCCGTTTCGGCGCTGTCCGCCACCCGGCTTTCGGTCTCGCTGTCACCGGGCGCCACCGTAATGCGGTCCAGCACTAGGAACCAAGTTCCTTTTGGCGCTTTGGCCTGGGCGAGCACATCCTCGATGCGATGTACGCTGGTACCATCGTGTACCCGGGCAAAGCCTTGTTGCTGCAGGATGTCCAAGTGCTCGGCGAGTTTGCGTCCTGCCGGGATGTGCATCGGGGCCAGCATCAGCACGGTGCTGCCTGCGGCGTAGCTGTTGGCGCCACTCACCACATCCTCAAGCGTATGGCGCCTCACTTCACGCCCACTGGCAGGCGAAAGGGTGCGGCCCACCCGCGCGAAGAGCAGCTTCAGGTGGTCGTAGATCTCGGTACTGGTGCCCACGGTGCTGCGCGGGTTGCTGCTCATCACCTTCTGCTCGATCGCGATGGCGGGGCTGATCCCCAGGATCCGGTCCACATCGGGCTTCTCCAAGCGGCCCATGAACTGGCGCGCGTAACTACTCAGGCTTTCCACATAGCGCCGCTGGCCTTCCGCAAAGAGCGTATCGAAGGCCAGACTGCTCTTGCCACTGCCGCTCAAGCCGGTGATCACCACCAACTTGCCACGCGGAATGTCCACACTGATGTTCTTCAGGTTGTGCACACGCGCACCCTGCACGCGGATCAGGCCGTTCTGGCCGGGGCGTGTACCAATGGCGCGAATGGCATTCGCGGGTTCATTCGATGGCATGGAGGTGGGGGCAGGCAAAGGCGGCGCGAAATTAGGCAACGGCTTGCGGCGCTTGGTACATCACGGCTATCTTTGGCCTAAGACGAAATACACCGGGCTACGCACAATATGCGATAAGCAGGCAACGTTTCCCCGGTCAGCAGCGTCAAGTACACGTAACCCCACGGGTCTGTTCATACGGACCGAGCACCAACACCACCCAAGGCATAGCAAGACCTCTACCCTGACTGTCTCGATCCATTACGGACCAAATAAGGGAAGGCCATGCTTACCAAGGTGCTCAACGACCAAGAGTTAGTGCGTTATTATCTCAACGGCCAGGAAAAGGCCTTCGAGATCCTGCTACAACGCCACAAGCGGAAGGTGTGGTCACACATCTACCTGATGGTGCGCGACCGCGAGGTCACCGAGGACCTCTTCCAGGAGGCCTTCATCAAGGTGGTACACACCCTGAAGACCGGCAAATACAACGAGGAGGGCAAGTTCCTGCCATGGGTGATGCGCATCGCCCACAACCTGGTCATCGACCATTTCCGGCGCAACAAGAAGATGCCGATGGTGCGCAGCAACGACGATCACGATGTGTTCGCCACCATTGCGCAGCCCGGCAAGAACATGGAGCAAAGCCTGGTGAACGTGCAGGTGGATGAGGATGTCCGCAAACTCATCGAGCACCTGCCCGACGAGCAACGCGAGGTGGTCATCATGCGCACCTATCTGGGCATGAGCTTCAAGGAGATCGCTGACCACACCGACGTGAGCATCAACACCGCACTGGGTCGCATGCGCTACGCCCTCATCAACATGCGGAAGATGATCAAGAAGCACGACATGCTGCTGGACAAGGCCTGATCCAGCAAGCCGTTGCACAACTGCGGTGCTTTCCTCGCTCAGGTGGGGGGCACCGCAGCTTTTTTGGGGGTGATGCAATACCGGGAACAGGCCGCCGTTCAAAGAGCACTGAACCACCAAACACCACTAGATGGCAAACTCTACCCTCGGAAAGAAAGTTCGACGTACCCGTGAAGCCATGCCGATCCAACTCCAGAACGGTCCCCGCGAAAGCTCGATCCAATTCATTCTCGGCTATTCCAGGGCCTTGAAAGTGGTGGATGCCCCGCCCGTTGGCCAGATCGACATCGTGCTGAACTGATCTTCACCCAACCCGAAAAGGGAACGCCCCCACGAGCACATCGTGGGGGCGTTCCGTTTAAGAGCCATTCCTTCTTCACATGGCCATCTCCCGCCTGCCGATCATCCGGCCCAGTTGGGGGTCCCACACTTTCAGGCGCAGGCAACGCACGATCTCGGCTGGGGTCAACGATGTCGTCTTGGCCTCCTG
>JAHBUK010000007.1 GCA_019638115.1 Flavobacteriales bacterium
CACATCGTATTCCTTCGCTTGCACCATTTCCAGTGCGATCCGCCCGTTGGCGGCCACGTCCA
Organism: Flavobacteriales bacterium; assembly: GCA_019638115.1. GTDB lineage: Bacteria > Bacteroidota > Bacteroidia > Flavobacteriales_F > PHOS-HE28 > PHOS-HE28. Next base: position 63 of record JAHBUK010000007.1, read on the forward strand.
CCTGCACGCCGGGTATGGCATCGGCCAATTCGTCCTGCGCCACCATGGCGTTGAAGGTGTTGTCTTCAGCGAGCAGGATGCGGAGGTTTGCGAGATCAGGTAATGGGTTGTTCGTTGTCCGTTGTCCGTTGTCCGGGCTGGCATCGGTGATGGCGTATGGTATGTACACGGTGAACGTGCTGCCACGGCCTTGTTCGCTTTTCACGGCGATGCTGCCACCCTGCAGTTCCGCCAGGCGCTTGCTGATGGTGAGTCCCAAACCGGTGCCGCCGTACTTGCGTGTGGTGTCGCTGTACGCCTGTGTGAACTCATCGAAGATCTTGTCCAGTCTGTCAGGCGGAATGCCGATGCCTGTATCGGTGACCTGCACCTGCAGCATGGTGTTTCCTGGTCCCTCAGGTCGATCACTGCACCGGACAAGGATGGAGACCGAGCCCTGTTCGGTGAACTTCACCGCGTTGCCCGCCAGGTTGAGCACGATCTGGTTGAGGCGCGTGGGGTCGCCCATGAGCCGCTCGGGCACGGCCGCGTCGATGTCCAACGACAGGGTCAGACCTTTTTCCTCGGCTTTGAAACGCAGGATGTCGCGCACGTTGGTCAGCACTGCACGCGATTCAAATGGAACGTGCTCGAATTCGATGCGCCCTGCCTCCAGCTTGCTGAGGTCCAGGATGTCGTTGAGGATCACCAACAGGTTCTCACTGCTCTGCGCGATGGCATCGAGGTAGTTCTTCTGTTCCGGGGTATGTGGGTTGCGTTTCAAGATGCCGCTCATGCCCATGATGGCGTTCATGGGCGTACGGATCTCGTGGCTCATGTTGGCCAGGAACTGCTGCTTGAAGCGTTCGCTCTGTTCGGCGCGCTCCTTGGCTTTCTTTATCCGGCTTCGTTGGATCGTGATGATCAGGATGACAACTATGGCGGTCAGCAATGCCAGGGCCGATAGGTTCCGAATGAGGCGTTGCTCTGCGATGTCGGCTTGTGCGGCTTGCTCCTTTTTTGCCAGCTCGAATTCGTATTGATGACGAAGGACTTCTTGCCTGGTGTTGATCGAGGTGATGCTGTCCCTGGCTTGTATGAAGGTCTTGTATGCCTCGAATGCCTCCTCTTTGCGCCCGGTCAGCTCAAGCAGCGTGTACAGTTCTTCGGCTGAATCCCGGACTATGTCCAGTCGTTCCGTACCGCGTGCTTCCGCCATGCTTTGGGCATAGGCACGAATGGCGGCCAAGGTGTCGCCACGAAGTAGCTCCAGTTCGGCCTTGGTGCCACGGACCATGGCCCGGTCGCCCAAGCTTCCGTGCCGGTCGAGCAGCACGGTTGCCATTTGTACTGCCTTCGTGGCGGCTTCCAGGGAATCGCGCATCAGCACCAGTCCGATGCAGTTCAGCGCGTGGGCCATACCCAACGAATCGGAATTGAGCCGGCGTAGGTCATAACATTCGCGCAAATGCCTCAAGCCTTGCTCCGCTTCGCCGGTTTCGTGCAGGAGCATGCCCAAGTTGTTCAAGGTCATGGCGATCTCCAATTGGTTGCCCAGGCTTCGTTCGATCACCAATACCTTCTGCAAGTAGCCGATCGCTTTTCGCTTTTCTCCTTGCAGCATCAGCACCACGGACATGTTGTTCAAGGCTGAAGCGCTTCGCTGTTTGGAGTACTGGCGTTCCTCTTTCGTAAGCTTCGGGTCTTCCGCAAGTTGCTCGAACAGCTCCTGGGCACTTCTCCAACCAGCCATGGCGGATGGATGATCACTCTGCAAATAGGCGCACCGGCCAAGCATCATGAACGACTCTGCGTGTTCCAGACTTGCACCCTTTGCTTTGGTTGCGGATCCCCAGGCCATCGCTTTTTCACGCGCCTCCTTGATCGCTCCTTCCTGCAGCAATGCCATGATGTGCTCCTTTTCCGGGTAGGTGGGAGCTACCGGCGAAGGACCCTGTGCTGCACAGGTGCCAGCGGTCACGAATGCCAGTACGATCAGTAGGCCCTTCGCTTTCATGCCAAGTGCTCGCAACATTGCTCGGGTGCGCAGCCAACTTGCGGTGTCTTCCGGATTGTTCGGATACGTGGCCAGGGTTTCGACGCTCATGGGTTCGATGTTCTGGCGGCCTTTCCCGGTCATGGTGGTACGCGCAACGTTCCTTGATCCCTGGTTCAACATCGCATAGGCAGCGTGTTGCAGCGTGTCTTGCTCTAGGGTGGTCTGAACAGCTAAGCGCTTGATCATGGTGTGTAGATGCCTCTGCTTATGGCATACACCACCAGGCCGGCCGTGTTGCGGGCGCCGGTCTTCAGCAGGATGTTGTTGCGGTGGCCCTCCACCGTGCGTGGGCTCAGGAAGAGCTTGCCCGCGATCTCGGTGGTGGTCAGCTCCTGGCAGATCAGCCGTAGCACGTCCATCTCTCGCTCGCTCAAGGGATCGATATCGCCGAAGGTGGGCTTCACTTTCTTCTTCTGCACCAGGCCGTGCAACATCACGCGGCTCACCATTTCGCTGAAGTGATAGCCGGTGGTGGCCACGGCGCGGATGGCATTCTCGATCTCGTCGGGTTCGGCGGTCTTTACGATGTAGCCGTTGGCGCCAAGCTCCATCAGGTGTACGATGAATTTCTCTTCACTGTGCATGCTCAACACGATCACCTTCATATCGGGGTGCTGTTCACGGATGTGCTTCATGGCCTCCATGCCGTTCATCACGGGCATCTCCAGGTCCAGCAGTACGATATCCACCGCATTGTCGCGCAGGCCCGTGAGCAACTCTTCACCATTGGCGCACTCGAACACGATGTGTACATCGGCCATATCGCCCAGCAGCATGGCGAGGCCGCGGCGGAAGAGCACTTGGTCGTCGGCAAGGGCGAGGCGGATCATGGGAGATGGCTGGATGTGAAAATGTGGAGATAAATGAATGTGAAGATGGCTGGATGTGAAAATGTGGAGATGAATAAATGTGTTCCTTCGCTTTGCTCGGAATGACAGATGTGTTGCGATTTGCCTGACAGTCGGTTGGTGGGCTCGGAATGATGGGATGTGTTGCTGTGCTTTGGGAGGGAGTGCCTTGCTTGTAAAGATGTGCAAGGCGTTGCATGCGCTCACACGGCTGTTTTCCAGTTGCGTAGGGAATCCATCAAGGTCGTGTTCAGGGCTGCGGCTTGCTCCACCAGTTCGGCGCATGCTTCGGTGCCACGGGCACGGGCACGGATCTCTATGGTGGTAAGTGTGCTGAAGAGGCTGCTGCTGCCCATGTATTTCACCTGCGGGCGCAGGCTGTGTGCGCTGTTGGCCAAGGTCTCGCCGTTGCCGGTGCGCAGCGCTTGTTCCAGTTGCGCGAATAGGGAAGGGGCCTCTTGCAGGTAGAGTGCGATGTAGCGCTCCATGCGCTCGCGGTCGCCTTTGCACATGCGTTCCAGGTAGCTCAGGTCCATGGCTTTTCGGTGTGTGCAGCAAATGTCCGCAGCAGGATCACGTGCCGGGTAGGTGTTTTCACCTGTTCTGCCGAACGGGGATTACCACGCAAGATCAAGGTCCTGGCCGCAGGCACTTTTGTGACCGAGGCCACAAGCCTGAAGCGTACCATGGAAAAGGAAAGTAGCCGAACGACCGATCCACGGCTTTGGTGCCAGGGATTCTCGGAGGATGGACTGGATGTGCGTTTCCTGCGAGGCCATGGCCTTGTGCTCATCGATCGCCTGCCCGCCATTGAAGGGGATGCCGTTCAATGGCTCCGGCAGCGCATCAAAGGTCCGGGAGGTGCGCATGCCACCGTGGTGGATGGCCCCCATACTCACCTCTTGAACGGCTTGCTGCCCAACGAGACCCTGCTGCACACCGTGCACGGTGGCTTGGATGGACCTGCTGCCGTGGTGGTGGACCAGTACCTCTTGTTGCGCGATGCCATGCCTGCGCTCCTCGTCCGCTTGATCACACCGGTGAATGGTCGCAAGATCTTGGATAAGGACATGCACGACGACCTGCTCATTCACCTGCTGGGGCGCAGCACGCCCAACGGCACCACCATCAACACGGCCTAAGGGCGGGCCATTCCTACAGCCCTTGAACCACTATACAAACCCTTGATCATGCGCCATACAACGCTTCCCTTCGCCTTGCTGCTGGCCGCTTCGCCCCTCTTCGCGCAGAACATCGTGATCACCTTCGATGCCACGGTGAACGCCGTGCCTGCACCTTTGGATAGCATCCGTGTGATGAACCTGACCCAAGGTGGCGACACCACCATTGTCTTCCCCGGAAATACGCTCGTGCTGGGTACCACCGGTATCGCTGATGCCCGGTCGCTTGCCACTTCCATGCAAAGTTGGCCGAATCCCTTTGCAGGCAGTACCGACCTGCTGGTGAGTGTCGATGAGCCCGGCGAGATGCTCATCGCGGTACACGATGCCACGGGCCGCGAATGTGCTGCGCAACGTGTGCAGGTGCAGCCTGGCATGCACCGTTTCCAACTGGCCACGGCGAGCGCCGGCGTGCATGTGGTGAGCGTGTTGCTCCACGGCAAGCGCAGCACCTTGCGCGTGCTTGCCACGGGCGATGCTTCGGCAAGTGGCACACAGCTCAGCTACCTGGGCGCCGCTGATGTCCGCTTCGGAAACAAGTCGGGACGCTCGGCATTCACCTGGCAGCCGGGTGATGAGTTGCGTTACATCGGCTACGCCTTCCCCGGCAACATCCTGAATAGCGATGCCATCGATGAAGTGCCTGTGGCATCGGCAACGCGCACCTTCGTGATGCAGCGTGGCGCCGTATGCCCGGACTCGCCCACGGTAACGGACATCGATGGCAACGTGTACCGCACCGCTCACATCGGCAACCAGTGCTGGACCGCCCAGGAACTGCGCACGAGCCGCTTCGCCAATGGCGACGACATTCCCACTGTGCAGGATGATGCGGAGTGGAGCGAATTGGCAACGGCGGCGCGCTGCAGCTACAACAACGATCCGGCCACCGGGGCCGACTTCGGCAGCCTCTACAACTGGTACGTGGTCTCCGATCCCCGCAACGTGTGCCCCGCGGGTTGGCACGTGGCCAGCGATGCTGAGTGGATGGAGCTGGAGACCACGATGGGCATGCCTGCTGAACAGTTGGAGGTGATCGGTGTGCGCGGCGCCATTCAGGGTGTTGGTGGCAAGCTGAAGGCGCAGTACTTGTGGACACCACCGAACCCCAACAACATGAATTTCCATGGTTTTGCGGCATTGCCCACCGGCCGCCGCTTGGGAGATAGCGGGGTGTTCTTGGACCAACCGCAAGTGGGGTACTGGTGGACCACCACCCTCGACGATGAGGGCGTGCCCTTGCTACGCACCATGCACTTCGGTTCCATGGGTGTGGCGCGCGGCCCTGCAGCGGAAACATTCGGATACGGGGTGCGCTGCATACAGGATTGATCCCCCAACAAGGAAGAACAACAAGCCCTCAACCATAGAACAGCCATGAAACTCGGAACCCTGATCCTCGCGTCCATGATGGCACCCTTGCCAATTGCTGCGCAGAACATCGTCATCACTTTCCAAGGCACCTTCAATGCGGTGTCCACGCCCTTGGATAGCATCCGTGTAATGAACCTCGTTCAAGGCAGCGATACCACCATCGTGTTCCCGGATAACATCCTGGTGCTGGGCACCACCGGCATGCCGGATCGTTACGGGACGGCGGCGGCCATACAGAGTTGGCCCAACCCCTTCGCAGGCTCCACGGACATTGCGGTGGCTTCCGAAGAACAGGGTGAACTGGTACTGACGGTACACGATGCCACGGGACGTGAGGTGGCCGCGCAACGCATCATGGCACAGCCCGGTGTACACCATTTCCGCTTTGCCACGGCACAGGCAGGCGTGCATGTGGTGGGCGTTACCAAGGGTGGCCAACGTAGCAGCCTGCGCCTGGTGGCCATGGATGGGGCCGGCGCAAGGGGCAGTCAGTTGAGCTACCTCGGTCCCACTGGTGCGACTCCGGAATTCAAGTCCGGACGCTCCCTCTTCACCTGGGAACCCGGCGAAGCCCTGCGCTACATCGCCTATGCCCGCAGCGGAGACATCGTGCTCAGCGAGGCCATCGACGAAGTGCCGGTCGCATCCATAACGCACACCTTCAACTTGCTGCATGGCGCCGTTTGCCCCGATTCCCCCACAGTGACCGATCTGGATGGCAACGTGTACCGGGCCGTGCAAGTGGGCAACCAATGCTGGATGGCGCAAGAGCTGCGCACCGGTACCTACGCCAATGGCGACCCCATCCCCAATGTGACCGGAAGCGCACAGTGGATCGCCCAGACCACAGGCGCTTGGTGCCACACCGACAATGATCCCTCCTATGAGGTGAACAATGGCAGGCTGTACAACTGGTACGCGGTCACCGATCCGCGCAACGTGTGCCCGTCCGGCTGGCATGCCGCGAGCGATGCGGAGTGGATCACGCTGGAACTCGCTTTGGGCATGCCGCAGAGCGAAGCGACCATGTTCAACTTCACGCGCGGCTCGTTGGAGTTCCTGGCGCCCAAGCTCCGCTCTGTCAATGGGTGGGTTGGCGGTCCGCTGGGTATCGATGCCGTGGGTGTGGCCTTGCGCCCTACCGCAAGACGGAACTCATCAGGGACCTTCCTCAACCAGAACAATGGCGGCTACTGGTGGTCTACCGATGTGATGGGGCCGAGCAACGGCTTGGTACGCTTGTTCGGCACATCCAACAACGGCGTGGTGCGCACGCTGCACGACCGCCACAACGGTGCCGGGGTGCGCTGTGTGCGCGATTGATGGTGCTGGGGGCTTCGTGTGGATGGAAGTTCCAAACGGTCGCGCAGCCATATATGCATGATCCGTTCTTGGTACAACGACGAACAAGAACGCCTGCTCGGATTGAGCAGGCGTTCCAGTTAAGTAGGTACAGGTACTATTGCTTCACCCAGCGTTGCGCATGTTTGGGCGTTCCATCAGCGGCGCGTATCACCACGGAGTAGACCCCAGGCGCCAGGTTGCTGGCGTGTACTTGGGCTTGAGCTCCGTTTATGGTCTCGGTCATTACCATGCGGCCATGCAGATCGTAGAGTGCCAAGGTGCCACCGGGCAGAGGCTCGCCGAGCATCACCTGGAACCCCATGGTACCGGGATTGGGTGCAATGCCAGCCAGTGGTCTTGCAGCCTCGTTAACGCCAACGAGACCGTCGGGACCGAACTTGGCCAACCAGGCCTTGGGCCTTTGATCCGTGCCGCTCAGAGCCTTTTTGGAGCCGCCTACCAACACACCACCGTCGGGCGTGGCGCGTACAACACTTGGGTAGTAATAGGTATTGTCTTCGTATCCATCGAAGAGGAAGCTACCCAGCACGTTGAAGGAGGTATCCAAATGGAAGACCTCCACTTGAGAAGGTGAGAACCCATCCACGCCCATCAATGTCCAGTTGTTCATCTGGGCATAATAAAGGCTTCCATCAGCGGCCATGTCGATGCCTTGCAGCCAAGCTGGAAGTTCTTGCAGAAAAGGGCTTTCGGCGGTCCACTGGGAAAGCAATTCGCCGCTTGTGCTGACCCGTTGCAACACTGCCCCGCGGTCATTCCCGAAGACCTTCCAATAGTGTGCGCTCACAACTACGTTCCCACTGGGCAGGGGAATGGCGTATATGGGCCATTGGGGAACATTATGGAGGAACGTACTTCCCGGGGTTACCTGCGGTAAGCGGAACGCTGTGTCCAGTTGCCATGATCCGTCGAAATACGACAACTGTCCACCGGACATTACCTCTTCAGGGTACCACGTCATGGCGGTGGTGCTCATCACGACCTTGCCATTGGGATGAATGTAAAGCGAACCGATGGAAGGAGACGCGAACACCGGTGTCAAGTACGCGGAATCCAACACCTCGCCGGTCGGAGAGAAGGTGATTCCCGCAAAGTCAGTTTGGCTCAAGTCATCCAAGAAGCACTGGTAGGCCATGCGTATGTTGCCATTGTTGTCCACGCAATTCTCGCTGTAAGCAACCCATTGGCATTCGTGGCCTCCTGTGTGATACGAGAGTGGTTCCATATCTGCGCCAACGCGGAAAAGAGCTGCTCTTGTCGGAGGACCTTCCGTTTGAAAGGGTGGCCCGACCTCTCCTGTGAACAACCATTCATCGCCCGATTCTCCAACTATCCGTTCAGGGCAAGGAACAAGTCCGGGAGTATTGAACCTTCCTTCTGACAACACCTCTCCAGAAACGCTCGCACGATGGAAAGAGCATCCCAATGTGCGCTTCCCGGTCAAGAAAACCGTTTCACCATCCTGGGTGCCAATCGCATCGGTCATGAATGAGACCGGAGCCGTATCGTTGTACTCATATACCCAAAGGGGTTGGGTGAATGAGAGTAACGAGCATAGCAGAAGTAATGGACAGGTCAGCAAGCGTAACATGGCTCAACCGTTGCTACCTCCGCTGGCCAAAAGGGCATACGTAAAGGTTCCAACATGGATCCAATACAACCCCTCGGGTATAGTTTGAGCGCCACCTGCCATATTACATCCTGTGAAGAGTTTGTTCGGGCAATGCTGCAAGCGGATCTTGGTGATCGCTCTCCATGTGCCATTGGTGGTGGCGTTACCGGTCCAATAGCGCATTTCCACGGCGTTCAGGCATTTTCCACCAAGAGGGGCCCCGTCACGCCATGAGTACAAAAGGCTTTCACGGTAGCCATTGTTGTTCGGGGTTGGGCTTGCCATGAATGGGTCTCGCCACCAATACGTTTTAGCAGGAATTGAAGTTGGGTCCACGGAAACGAGCCACGTTTCGATACTGTGGAAGAATTGGCCTGGCTGCAAGGCGTATTGGTTCGCACTATTGATCCGCTGCCGGATAACATGGTCCGCCAAATTGGAGGTGTTGCAGAGCACCGGATTGTCCACATTGCACCACCACGCCAAATAGTTCGCGGGATAGTTGATGTTCGGTGGATTGTTCTTGGCATATCCACTTGCCACCTGAACCAATCCGAGCAACTGCCCATTACTCTCCAGAAGGTCCACCAAGTGGATATGCTGATCATCTGTTGTGTAAGTGGCCAAGTCAGCTACGAATTCGTTGTAGGCAGCATACACTGAGGATGTACTCACTGCGTTACCGGACAGGTCCAGCACATAAGTGATCGAATCCACTTCAAGGGTGCTGTGCTCCAACCAGGCTTGTGCCTGGGCATAGTTGAGTGCCGCTTCCAGGTACCAGATCGCGCTATCAACGCTCATGCTCTCATTGGACTTTGTTCGCGAAGCGTCACTTGCTGACCGAACGAATTCCTGCACCCGCTCCGTGATGTTCTTTTCGGTTGGCGTAACGGCCCCCAAAGGACCACTTGCTTCTTTACTGCACGAACTAATGAACCCGATCAATGCAATGGTTCCCCAGAGCCACAGGTTCTTGCGATATCTACTTATCCGTTCTCCCGGTTGTACGGTTGTGCGGTTGTGCGGTTGTGCGGTTGTGCGGTTGTGCGGTTGTGCGGTTGTGCGGTTGTGCGGTTGTGCGGTTCATGATGGTGAATTAGTTTGGTTGAAGGTAATCACGTTAATATGAAATGGTGCCTTCTCAGGTTGCTTTTTTTCAACGATCAGGTCACGTTGTGAGGTCTTCAAGTGGAATTCGCACGTATTGGGGCTTGGGAGCGCAACGGAGGATCATGCACTGAAACAGTCCACCCCCTCAATTCAAACTCCACTTCAGCTCCGCCAAGCCGTCCAGTCCGCGCACCAGATCTTCGGTGAGGCTCACGTTCAGGCTCTTGCTGTTGGCTTCTATGGCGGCGTTGTGCGTGTTGCTTACCAGTTGCACGTTCACGCTGCATTTGCCGGGGTGGGTCTTCAGCAGGCGGCTCAGTTCCTGGGCCAGTTCCTCGCTCACGCGATCGGCATCGAGCTTCAGGTTCAGCTTGGTGATGTACTTGTCGCGCGCATCGCCAAGCAGGTCGATGCTGCTGATCTTGAATTCCATCTGCCCTTCGTCGCGGCCCCAGGTGCGTTGGCTCGCGCGGCCTTTCAGCAGCAATAGCGCACCCTGCTGCATGTAGAGCTTGTACTTCATGTAGTCCTCGCTGAAGAGCATGAAGTCGTGCGTGCCATGGTGGTCCTCCATGCTGAAACTGCCGAAGGGCTTGCCGCTCTTGGCAATGCGGTGCTCGGCCTTGGTTACGATGCCTGATAAGGTCACGTCGCGCCCGTTCAGCTTGTCCAGTTCCTTCAGTTCGGGCAGTGTGCAGTTGCAGAGGTACTTGATCTCCAGGCGGTGGTCGTCCAGCGGGTGGCCGCTCAGGTAGAAACCGATCACGTCCTTCTCGTAGTGCAGTTGTTCCAACGCGCTCCAGCCTTCGATCTGCGGCAGGGGCGGCTCGGGTATGGCGGCTTCACCCTCGGCCATGTCGAACATGCTCACCTGGCTGCTGTCGGCACCGTCCTGGTGTTGCTGTCCATAGCGCACCAGCGTTTCCATGTAGGTGGGTTTTCCTTCGCCTGCGCTGTGGAAGAAGTGCGCGCGACTGATCCCCAACGTATCGAACGCACCGCCGTAGGCCAGGCTTTCCAAGGCTTTGCGGTTGGCGGCACGCAGGTTCACACGCCGCATCAGGTCATACACGCTGGCGTACGGTCCCTCCTCCGAACGCACGTTCACAATGGCTTCCACGGCTCCTTCGCCCACGCCCTTCACGGCACCCAGTCCGAAGCGCACCTGCCCGGCCTTGTTCACGCTGAACTGGTACTGGCTCTCGTTCACATCGGGGCCCAGCACGGGTATGCCCATGCGGCGGCACTCCTCCATGAAGAAGGTGACCTTGTCGATGTTGCTCTGGTTGTGCGTGAGCACGCTGGCCATGTACTCGGCCGGGTAGTTCGCTTTCAGCCAGGCGGTCTGGTAGGCCACGAAGGCGTAGCAGGTGCTGTGCGATTTGTTGAAGGCGTACTGCGCGAAGGCTTCCCAGTCGGTCCACACCTTGTCGCACACCTTGGCGTCAAAGCCCCGGGCGGCGGTCCCTTCCAGGAACTTGCCCTTCATCTTGTCCAGCGTGGCGCGGTCCTTCTTGCCCATCGCCTTGCGCAGGATGTCCGCATCGCCCTTGCTGAAGCCGGCGAGCTTCTGGCTGAGCAACATCACCTGCTCCTGGTACACGGTGATGCCGTAGGTCTCCCCGAGGTATTCCTCCATCTCGGGCAGGTCGTACACGATCTTTTCCAGGCCGTGTTTGCGCTTGATGAAGTTGGGGATGTATTCCAGCGGACCCGGCCGGTACAGCGCGTTCATGGCGATGAGGTCGGCGAACTGGTCGGGCTTCAGCTCGCGCAGGTACTTCTGCATGCCGGCGCTCTCGAACTGGAAGGTGCCGTTGGTCTCGGCGCGCTGGTACAGGGCGTAGGTCTTGGCGTCGTCCAGCGGTATGTCGTCGATCGCGATCTCCACCCCGTGGTTGGCCTTGATCATGCGCAGGGCATCGCGGATGATGGTGAGCGTCTTCAGGCCCAGGAAGTCCATCTTGATGACCCCGGCGTCCTCCACCACCTTGCCGTCGTACTGGGTCACCAGCATCGGTGAGTCTTTGGTGGTACACACGGGCAGGATCTCCTTCAGATCGTGCGGGGCAATGATGAGGCCCGCCGCGTGGATGCCCACACCGCGCACGCTGCCTTCCAGCTTCTCGGCCTCGCGCAGCACATCGGCGGTCAGTTCGCCGCTCTCCAGGATCTCGCGCAATTGGTTCACCTGCGCGATCTCCTCGCTGCTCAGGCCTTCCTTGTCCTTCAGGCTCTTGTCCCCGTCCAAGGGGGCACGCAGAAGGCGGCCGAGTTCGATGCCCGGACGCTCCGGCACCAGCTTGGCCAGCTTGTCGGCCTCCTGCAGGGGCAGGTCCATCACGCGGCTCACATCGCGGATGCTCAGCTTGGCGGCCATGCTGCCGTAGGTGACGATCTGCGCCACCTGGTCCTTGCCGTACTTCTCCACTACGTAGTCGATCACGCGCTGGCGCCCTTCGTCGTCGAAGTCCGTATCGATATCGGGCATGCTCTTCCGCTCCGGATTCAGGAAGCGCTCGAAGAGCAGGTCGTACTTGATGGGGTCGATGTTGGTGATGCCGATGCAGTAGGCCACCGCGCTGCCCGCCGCACTACCACGACCGGGGCCGATCAGCACGCCCATGTCGCGACCGGCGTTGATGAAGTCCTGGGTGATGAGGAAATAGCCCGCGAAGCCCATCGTCTTGATGGTGAAGAGCTCGAAGTCCAGGCGTTCCTTGATCTTGGGGTCCAAGGAGTCGATGCCACCACCAAGCCCGTGGTCGGGTGAATGGTCGATGGCGACTGGTGAATGGGTGGGCTCACCATTCGCTATTGACCATTCGCCATTCACCTCTCTGCCATTCGCCTTCTCCCCACTCAGCCATCTCCGCACCGCGCCCTCATACGTCATGTGCCGCAGGTACTCGTCCTGGTCGGCGAAGCCTTCGGGGATCTGGTAGTTGGGTAGTAGGATGTCCTGCTTCAGCTTCAGCGGCTCGATCTTGTCCACCACCATCTGGGTGTTGTCCAGGGCCTGGGGCAGGTCGCTGAACTTCTGGAGCATCTCGTTCTTCGTCTTGAAGAAGAACTCGTCGTTGGCGAAGGCGAAGCGGGTGCCCTTGGGCTTGCTTTCCTCGTCGTCGAAGTCCTTGGCGCTGGGCGTGCTCTGCTTCTCACCGGTGTTGATGCACAGCAGGATGTCGTGCGCATTGGCATCCTCGCGCTCCACGTAGTGGCTGTCGTTGCTGGCAATGATGGGCACGTTGTACTTGGCGGCCCACTTCACCAGCACGGCATTCACGGTGTCCTGCTCGGGAATGCCGTGGCGTTGTAGTTCGATGTAGTAGTCCTCGCCGAAGAGGTCCAGCCACCAGCGGAACTCCGCCTCACCGGCTTCTTCGCCTTTGCGCAGGATGGTGCGCGGCACGCTGGCGCCCAGGCAGCAGGTGGTGGCGATCAGCCCGTGGTGGTAGCGCTCCACCAACTCCTTGTCGATCCGTGGGTACTTGCTGTAGTAGCCGTCTATGTAGCCCAGCGAGCACAGCTTGCTCAGGTTCTTGTAGCCCTCGGCGTTCTTGGCCAGCATCAGCTGGTGGTAGCGGCGGTCCTTCTCCTCACGGGTGAACTGCTTCTTGTGGCGGTCCTCCACCAGGTAGAACTCGCAGCCCACGATGGGCTTCACCTTCAGACTGCCGTCCTCGTTCTTGTGCTTGCCCGCCTCGGCCACGAACTTGAACACCCCGAACATGTTGCCATGGTCGGTAATGGCCAGGCCGGGCTGCCCATCGGCAATGGCCTTCTTGTACAGGTTGGGAATGGCGGCAGCGCCGTCGAGGAGCGAGAACTGGGTGTGAACGTGGAGGTGGGAGAACTGCATGGCGTGCTGCGTACCGGGGAGGGTGGGCTGGGGCAGTGGTCGGTGGTCAGTTGTTGGTTGTCAGGCCCCTTTGTTGGAAGGGCTTGGTAGCGGCTACGCACTGACAACGGACAACTGTATTCTGACAACTACTCCGCAGGGCCGAAGTTACCGGGCAGGGGTGGGAGAGGAGGGGATCAGTTTTCCACATTTGGCGTGTCCCTTTGCCAGCGCGCAATGCCAGCGCAAGGGCCGGGCCATCCGCTATGGCTGCTTCGTCTCAGCGGGTGTTGCACCGGCTCCGGGATCTGCTCGTGCCTCGCAGCCTCCTCGCTCGGGCAACACCACGCTTCGCCATCAGCAGGCCGCCGCTGCTGTCCCTCACGCGGACAACCTACTACCTGTCCACAGGTCGACCATGTACCCGAAAATCGCAGCGACTATGTACTCGGTCTAAGCGGTGCAGCATCATCAATTTCATACCATGCGCTTCTTGGAATTCAAACTCCTGAAGTAAGTGACTACTTAGTCTCTCTGATTAGCCAACCAACCCCGATACCCAAGTACATCGACGACCCGCGAAGACCTGTCAACCCTGGGTAACAGGATACGTCACAACCAGCCACGAGTTCCATGTGTGCCAGCATGCTATTGGAACTCATCAGGGAACGCCTCACAATGAGTTGGGGCGTGACAAGAAGCACGCTCCCTACCCGCGTTCTCACGAAGTTTGGCTCGGTACGCGTGGCTTGTCCGTACCCCAAGGCAAGCATGGGAGTGACGCTATGACGAGCGCCTGTTTGCAGCAAATTGTATCCAAGTCCGATCTGGTATCCAAGCCTTGTGAAGGTCCCTGTTCCGGAGAAGACCAAGGAGTCGTATGTGGGTTCGGTGACACTTGGATGGAATCCCGATAGGGTCAGTTCAGTGCGGACCCGATTGAACTCAGCGAAGACGGCACCGCGCAAACTTGGAGCGCTACTGAAGTACGTAGCTGCTTCACCAATAGGGATACTTCGCCCAATACCCATATGTATTCCCCATCCTATGGGACCTTTTGTGTCATACGAGTTTGGCGATTGAGCCATCACTACCCCAAATGGGTGAATTAGGAAAACGAGGATCGAACGCATCGTGAGGGGAACGTGCTGCCAGTGTGGATAGTACGGAAAGACCTATTCAAGCCCCAGCCGGGTCTCGCGCAGCAAACCCTGCCGGGGGGGCTACTTCCCACAGTGCCGAAGTTACTGGCCAAGAGTGGAAGCGGATCTGTTTTCCACAACAGGGTGCCCACGCCTGTCGGCATCATGGCCAGGCCGTGCAACGAACCGCACTGCCATACGGTACCTTTGGGTCATGCGCACCAAGCAAAGCAAGCTCACGAAGAAGGGGGTCCTGCGCACCTTGCGCGAGATACCCGATACGTTCCACACCGAGGAGCTGATCGAGCGGCTCATCCTGCTTAGCAAGGTGGAAGCAGGTATGGCTGATGCCAAGGCTGGCCGGACCCTAAGAATCGAAGAGATGCGTGAGCACATCCAAGCGAAATGGGCGAAGTGACGTGGAGCGTTCAGGCGTAACGACCTGGACGCGATCGTGGACCACATCGCGAGCGACCCACCCACCAGGGCTGAGGCATTCCATTGGGATGCTATCGCCGCAAGCTTGATCTTGGAGAAGTATCCCATGGCTGGCCATCAGGTGCCGGAGGTCATGGACCCCACGGTACGGGAGATCCCCTTCGGAAACTACCGCGTGATCTATTGGCTGCGCATAGAGGACAACGTGGTGGTGCTCACGATCAGGCATGGCAAGCGTAAGCTGCCAAGGCGGTTGGTGCTGGCACGGAAGCGCTCCAATAGGTAAGGTGTTCAGGCAAGTCTGTATTGACCTTGGGCGTGCTGTGCTGAACATCGCCAACCGAGGGCGCTTGGCCATTCCCTCGAAACCACAACCACTCACTCGGCCAACCCTTGATCTTCTGTCCGTGATCCATACGTTCGCATCACACCAACGCCCTTCCCCATGCACCTCCCCAAGTGGCTCGTAGCCCTCTTCGTCATCCTGTTCATCGCCCAGTTCGCTCTCCTTATGCGCATCATGCAGGGCCGCAACCCGCTGCCGTTCCCGGACCATGGCTCGCGCATCTATTCGGCCGCCACGCCTGAGGCCAAAGCGGCTGTGGTGGAACTGCTGGAGCAGTACGGCGTGCATGAACGTTTCCAAGCCAACTCCGGCGGGGTGCTGCGTTCCATCTTCTACGATGGCACCATCATCAACCAATCCTCGGAGGAGGTGTTGGCCAAGGTGGGGCACATGTACTCCTGCATTGGTCTGGTGGCGGACGATCCGTTGTCCAGTGCCAAGTCGACCGCGGCATTCCTGCAACAGCGGGGTTTCAGCGCCGAGGTGGTGGAGGAGATCGAGCCCGGTCTGCCCATCGCCTTCGTGCTCACGGATGCGCTGCCGGGCACGGCTATCAACTTCAGGCCGCATGTGACGAAGATGCCGAAGCCGGAGTAGGGAAATGGCTCACACAGCCCGCACCATCGCCTCGCAGCGCACGGCAAAGTTCACACTGCGCGCAATGAAGCAGTACTTGTGCACTTCGCCGTGGAAGTGCCGTGCTTTCTCCAGCATGGCGGCATCAGCCACCACCACTTCCGGGCGCAGCACCACCTCGGTGAAATGCCCCCCGCCGTCCTTGGTGAGCAACAAGGTTCCCTCGGCCTGGTCGCGGTAGCTGAGCACGTTGATCCTTGCGCGGGCACAGAGCGCCAGGTAGGTGAGCAGGTGGCAACTGATCAGAGCCGCCAGTAGCAGGTCCTCCGGGTTGTGCAGCGTTGCATCACCGCGGAACATGGGATCCGCCGTGGTGATCAACTCGGGCTTGCCTGCGATCCGGATGCGGTGCTCACGCGTGTAGCTCTCGTAGGTGCGGGTGTGGTCGCCGTGCCAGAGCAGGTCAAGGGCGTAGCGGTGCTGATCGGCCATGGCGCAAAGGTCGGCGTGTGGCGATTACCTTCACACCATGTCCCTGCTACACACCTTCTACACCGCCTTCGCCCAACGTGACTGGGCTGTGATGGGTGCCTGCTACCACGCCGATGCACAATTCAGCGATCCCGTCTTCCCCGAGTTGGATGCGGATGGCGTGAAGGCCATGTGGAAGATGCTGCTGAGCGGTGGCACGGACCTATGCATCAGCTTCACGGTGCTGAAAGAGGACAAGCACGGCGGGGTGGTGCGCTGGGAGGCTTTCTACACCTTCGGCAAGCACAAGCGCAAGGTGCACAACGTGATCACCAGCCGCTTCACCTTCAAGGATGGGCTGATACACCGCCAACGTGATCGCTTCAGCCTGTGGCGCTGGTCACGGCAGGCACTGGGGCTCTCGGGCACACTGCTCGGCTGGTCGCCCATGGTTCGCAAGCGAATACGGCTGACCGCCGCCCTGCGCTTGGCGGAGTTCCGACTGGCGGAACGGAAAGAGCAGCCTGCGGCGTGAGGCCCACACAATGATGGCGTAGGTTCGCCGCGTGAACGCCATCGACCGCGCTTTCCGCTTCTACATCAATTCCTTCTCCGGTTTCAGCCGCGAGATCTGGCTGCTCACGCTCATCACCTTCGTGAACCGCGCAGGCACCATGGTTGTGCCCTTCATGTCGCTCTACCTCACCAAGGACATGGGCCTCACGCTGGAAGAGGTGGGCTGGATCATGAGCTGTTTCGGCGCGGGCTCGGTGGTGGGCTCGTGGCTGGGCGGTAAGCTCACCGACAAGCTTGGCTTCTACGATGTGATGGTAGGCGCGCTGGTCACCTCGGGCCTGGCCTTCATCGGCCTCGGCTATTTGCGCGACTTCTGGGCCTTCGGCATCGGCGTGTTCGCGCTCATGACGCTCAGCGATGCCTTCCGCCCCGCCATGTTCGTGGCGATACGGAGTTATGCCACACCCGAGCAACGTACGCGCGCTGTCACGCTGATCAGATTGGCGATCAACCTTGGTTTCAGCATGGGACCTGCCATCGGTGGCTTCATCATCGCCACCTGGAGCTACGGCGCGCTCTTCTGGGTGGATGCGCTCACCTGCATCGGGGCGGCGGGCATCCTGCTGGTTGGTCTTGCGCGCAAACAAGCGCAGCAGGACAACAACGCCGCGCGCACCGAGGCCAACGGATCGCCCTACCGCGATGTGCCCTACCTTTTCTTCCTGATCACCGTGGCGCTCATCAGCATCGCCTTCCTGCAATACTTCAGTAGTGTGCCGCTCTTCTACAGCGAGGTGCATGGCCTCAGCGAGGAGTACATCGGCCTGCTGCTCGGCGCGAACGGACTGCTCATCTTCCTCATCGAGATGCCGCTGATCAAGTATTGCGAGGACCGCCGTTACGGCATCCACGGGATCATGCGCTTCAGCGTGCTGCTCATCGCCGCCAGCTTCGTCGTGCTGAACCTGGTGCCCACCGTGGCCTTCCTCTGGGTGGGCATGGCGCTGATGACCGTGGGCGAGATGCTCAACTTCCCCTTCATGAACCGTTTCGCCTACGACCGCGCGGATCGCGGCAAGCCCGGCGCCTACATGGCGCTCTTCACCATCAGCTGGAGCGTGGCCCACATCATCGGCCACACGCTCGGCCTCAACCTCATCGCATGGTTCGATTACACGGCCACGTGGTGGGTGTTCACGGGCATCCTTGTGGCAGCGGTGGGTATGCTGTACGTGCTGGAGGGGATGCTGAAGAAAGAGGTGCTCTGATGCGTCGCAATGGCTCAACAGCCCCGTAGGGGCGACATGTGGATGGAATTCGCGGTTCCGGATCGGTTCGGTGCAGTCCCGTAGGGACGTCATGTGGGTAGAAAAGGTCCCCGTCAGTGATCAAGACCGGCAGCCCCGTAGGGGCGACATGTGGATGGAACGTATGCTCGCATGCCATCCAGACCATCAGTCCCGTAGGGACGACATGTGGGTAGAATCGATCCCCGTCAGTGAACAATATGGGCAGTCCCGTAGGGACGGCATATGGGTAGCCCCGAAGGGGCGTATTCCAGATAGATCATAGCACCATCCCACCCGAATGCTTCATTCAAGATCCCTGAAGATGTAACGTTCATCGTGTTCGATCTCGAAGTCCTTCAAGAAATCCACGTATTCCTGATGGAACGATCGCACCCGATGATGCTCCTCCTGGTTCTGGATGTACTCGATCACATTCGGTACATCCCTGTTGGAATAGGAGAAGGCCCCATATCCCTCCTGCCATGAGAACCTGCCGCGTACAAGGCCTTTGGCATTGATCCATTTGGAAGAGTCCTGTTTGATGTGCTGCACCAGTTCCGACAGTGCCTGCGTTGGCCGCATGCCGAAGAGAACATGAAGGTGGTCGGGCATGCCATTGATCTGCAATAGCTTATGACCGCTGGCCTGAACAATGGTGGTGATGTAGCGGTACAGCTCTTCCTTCCATGCCTGTGCGATTAGGCTTTGTCGGTTCTGTACGGCGAAGACGACCTGTATGTGGATCTGGGTGTATGTGTTGGCCATGGGTTGAATGTAATGTGTTCAAGGGCACCCACATGCCGTCCCTACGGGACTGGGTCTCGGGGTGCGTGTTGCTATGTTCTATCCACATGTCGTCCCTACGGGACTGGGTCTCGGGGTGTGTATTGCTATGTTCTATCCACATGCCGTCCCTACGGGACTGGGTCTCGGGGTGCGTGTTGCTATGTTCTATCCACATGTCGTCCCTACGGGACTGGGGTGAGGTGTGCCTGTATGGATCGATCTATCCAGATGTCGTCCCTACGGGACTGGGGAGGTGTGCCTCTACGGATCGTGCTATCCACATGCTGTCCCTACGGGACTGAGCTGCGTGGTGGTCTCAGATGGATCGTGCTATCCACATGCCGTCCCTACGGGACTGGGTCTCGGGGTGTGTATTGCTATGTTCTATCCACATGCCGTCCCTACCGGACTGGGTCTCGGGGTGCGTGTTGCTATGTTCTATCCACATGTCGTCCCTACGGGACTGGGATGCAGGTTGGTCGTGTATGGATCGTGCTATCCGGATGCCGTACCTACGGGACAGGTGTCATTGAACTCGCTTGATTCCATGTCGATGATCGTGCTGGATGTTCCCTGTCCCGAGCCGCTGGCGGATGGTATTGAAGATGCGGGCCATGGAGGGACTTGGTGCTGTGAAGATGCGTATTCGGGTGACACCACCGAAGTTCCCATTGAAGGGCGTGGACGGTGCCGTTCAGCATTTCGTCGCCTGGATCGGAGTTCGCCATTATCCCATACCACGATCGCGGTATTCCGTCGCGGCCTTTCTATTCGGAACTTCGCCGCCCGCCATGGACCCGCAAGCCGCCAACACCATCAGCCTGGATCAACTGCCCGAAGCGGGCTGGGCCACCGTGTCCGGGGTGGCAGTGCCTGCTGATCCCGCTGCCCGGACACTGGCTTTGCGCTTGTTGGAACTCGGCTTCGTACCTGGCGAACTGGTGCACATGGTGCGTGTGGTGCGTCCGTCGGGAGAGCCTTTGGCCGTGCGCCTGGGCCACACCACCTTCGCTTTGCGCCGCAGCGAGGCGGAACTCATCCAGGTGATCCCTGCCGCGTGACCATGGCCGCACAGCCCCAACGCATCGCCCTGCTGGGCAACCCGAACTGCGGCAAAACGGCCCTCTTCAACCTGCTCACCGGTAGCCGCCAGAAGGTGGCCAACTACGCCGGGGTAACGGTGGAGCGCAAAGAGGGCATCATGCGCACGGCCAGCGGGCGCCGCATCCAGGTGCTGGACCTCCCGGGCGCATACAGCCTGAACGCGCTCAGCAACGACGAGGCCGTTACACGCGACGTGATCACCGGCCACAGCAAGGAAGCTATGCCCGATCTGCTGGTGTGCGTGGTGGACGCCACCAACCTGCGGCTGCACCTGCGCCTGGTGCTCGAAGCGCGTCAACTGGGCCTACCTCTCTTGGTGGTGCTGAACAAGATGGACCGCGCCAAGCAGTTGGGCATTGCCATCGACGTGCAACGCCTGTCCCGTGAGCTGGATCTACCGGTGGTGGGGACCGTGAGCGTGCTAGCCCACGGCGCCGACGAACTGAAAAAGGCACTGGATGAGCCGCTTCGCGAAGCCCCACCGGCCCATTGGCGCCAACCCGGCGTGGAGCAGGTGCTGGCCACGCAACGCGATGTGCTCGGCATCTTCAACCGCACGGTGGTGCAACCCGCAGTGGACAAGGATCCGAGCATCCGAATCGACCGTTTCCTGATGCATCCGCGCTGGGGCTTCGTGGTGCTGGCGCTGGTGCTCTTCGCCACCTTCCTCGCGGTGTTCTCTGGCGGCGATGTGCTCTCCGGCTGGATAGAGGAGGGCTTTGGAGCGCTCGCTGGCTTGGTGGAAGGGCACATGGACGATGGCCTGTTGCGCGGCCTGGTGGTGGAGGGCGTGATCGGTGGGGTGGGGGGCGTGATCGTCTTCCTGCCACAGATCCTCATCCTCTTCCTGTTCATCCTTGCGTTGGAAGCATCGGGCTACCTGCCACGTGCGGCCTTCCTGCTCGATCGGCCCATGAGCGCCGCCGGTCTGTCCGGCCGTTCGTTCATCCCGCTGCTCAGCAGTTTCGCCTGTGCCATCCCAGGCATCATGGCCACGCGCACCATCAGCCATTGGCGCGACCGGCTCACCACCATCCTCATCGCTCCGCTCATGGCTTGCTCGGCACGGATCCCCGTGTACACGCTCATCGTGGCGGCCATGTTCCCCAACGATGCTGTTGCCGCCGCGCTGGTGATGGTGGGCCTCTACGTGCTCGGCATCGTGGCGGCCATGACGGTGGCCTGGGTGATCAAGCGCAGCGACAAGCAGGCCAGCGCCTCGCCTTTGCTCATGGAACTGCCCGCCTACCAATGGCCCGATCTCCGCAGCCTGGCCATCGGCCTGTGGGAGCGCGCCATGATCTTCCTGCGCCGTGTCGGTACCATCATCCTTGCGATCACCATCGTGATGTGGGCGCTCTACACCATCCCTTCACCGCGCACCAACAAGCAGGGCGCACAACGCAGCATTGCCGGGGAATTGGGCCACGCACTGCATTACGTCTTCTCACCCATCGGCTTCAACGAGCAGATCTCCTTCGCACTGGTGCCGGGCATGGCCGCGCGTGAAGTGGTGGTGAGCGCGCTGGGTACAGCCTACGCCATGGAAGGGGAGGAGGGCGAGGTGGACGAACAATTGCGCGAGCGCATCGCCAACGAATGGCCCTTGGCCACCAAGCTCTCGCTGCTGTTGTGGATGGTCTTCGCGCCGCAATGCCTCAGTACTTTCGTGGTGGTGAAGCGCGAAACGGGCTCGTGGCGGCAGATGTGGGTCATGGGCGGCTACCTCTTCGGACTGGCCTACCTCGCCAGCTTCATCACTTACCAACTCACCAACCTGTTCACCGCGCACTGATGCAGACCTTTCTTGCCGTGCTCATCGTGCTGCTGGCCCTGGCTTATCTGCTGTGGCAGTGGTGGCCGCGTCGCACACCGATCCAGGTTCCTGATGAGCGCACGAACGCCGCTTGCACGGGCTGCTCCACGTGTGGTAGCTGCGGAAGCTTCTGAAGAGGCGCCATAGGCGTATTCGAGTGCTCTTCAACCAGTGATCATTGGATTAGCTGTTGGAAGGTTGGCGGTGTGGGCGCTGCTTTCCGGAAAGCCGGGCAGCAGCCATATCAGGAGGTGATGGCCCACGCGCCTTCCACGCTTCCCGTACCGGTCCTTTCCGCATTCAGGTCGTGGGTCACAAGGTGCATGCTGCCCATGGCCATTTCGCATGTGTTCCGTGCCGCAGGAGAACGGCATCAGGCTGCGCGAGTCGTTGCAGGAACGTTGCACCGGTGTCCAAGGTCTATGGCTTTCCTACTTCAGCGTTGTTCCATTTGTGCGCAAAGGGCGAAAGCAGCGGAGTGGTGACCATGCGTGGGCGTACATTCGCGCCACGGCTCTTTGCTCTCCACTCGCGGGTCGATCTGAATGACAACGATCCGTTATCAGGCCAGTGAGGCCTCCCAGAAGCAGTTCGCACAGGCCGTGCGCCGCAATGTGAACGCCTACTTCAAGGAGAATGGCATCTCACCCAAGGGTGATCGGCGGCTGGCCTTGAAGGTGGTTTGTATGATGCTCATGTACTTCGTGCCCTTCGTGGTGCTGTTGGCCGTGCCTTTGGCGGGCTGGTGGGCCATGCTCGCCTATGTGGTGATGGGTGTGGGCTTGGCCGGCATCGGCATGGGCGTGATGCACGACGGCGTTCACGGCTCCGCTTCCGACAAGCCCTGGGTGAACCGGCTGCTGGGTGGCTCCATGTACATCCTGGGCGGCAGTGCCTTCACCTGGAAGGTGCAGCACAACATGGCCCATCACACGCACACCAACATCGATGAGGTGGATGGCGACATCGCCTCGCGCGGCCCGCTGCGCTTTTGCGAGCATGCTCCGCTGAAGTGGATCCACCGCTTCCAGTTCATTCACGCCTTCTTCTTCTATGGCCTCATGACCTTCACCAAGGTCTTCAACGATTTCGGCAAACTGCACCAGGCCAACCGCAGCGGCATCACCAAAAGTCTGGGCCAGGACCCGCGCCGCATGTGGGCCGAACTCCTTATCGCCAAGGCCATCTACTTCTCCATGATCTTCGGCCTGCCGCTGTTGCTTACGCCGCTCAATTGGTGGCAGGTGTTCCTGGGATTCTTCGTCATGCACTTCGTGTCGGGCTTCGTTCTGGGCGTGGTGTTCCAATTGGCCCACGTGGTGGAAGGTGCGGAACAACCCCTGCCCGATGCGAACGGGGTAATACACACCGATTGGGTGGTGCACGAGATGCGCACCACGGCCAACTTCGCACCGGACAGTGCACTGCTGTTCTGGTACACCGGCGGTCTAAACTACCAGGTGGAGCACCACTTGTTCCCGCATGTGTGCCACGTGCATTACCGCGCCATTGCACCCATTGTGGAGCGCACGGCCCGTGAGCATGGTGTGCCGTACAACACGAAAAAGACCTTCTTCGGGGCGCTGGCTTCACACGTGTCCCGCTTGAAGCAACTGGGGCGGCCCGCTACGCCGGTTGCCGGGGCGGTGCTGGGCTGAGATCTACCCAAGCTGCCCTACCACCCCCTCGATCGCATCGCGCAACTTCTCGCAGGCCCGGATCGCATCGCCCAGCAATTCGGGACGTGGCGTCAAGGTGCTTTCGCGCAAGGCATCCACCAGGTCGCGCAATACAGAGCAACGTGGATCGGTACCTATACCGCGCTCCATCTGGCCTTCGATGTCGGCCAGCAGCGCTTCATCCAGGTTGCCCTGGCGCAGTTCGGTCTGCAGCATGAGTACGGTGCGGCTTAGGGTGCGAAGGCCGCGAATTAGCTCGGTCATGGGCGGCGAAGATCGCGATCGGCGCGGATGATGGAATGGACTTGTGCCAAGTTGTTCTTGCCCTTCAGTTTGAAGTGGTCCGATGGACCAACGGCGGCAATTCGTGCGCATTCCACACTACGAACGAGCCTGCGGGACTCCTTGAATGACCTTCGGATCGGCATCCGGTGGACCTGCGCGGGCCACTTGCCGACATCATCCACAGGTTAAGTTTGCGTGCCTTGCACGTTACCGCTTGCGGATGTTCGCAGGCGGGGGCACGTGAAGGCTCCCCGCGTGATGCGTGTTTCGATCTTGGGCAGTGCCCTGTGTTTTGCGCTGCTGTCCGGCAATGTAATGGGCCAATGTTGCGACCATACCCTGGCCATGCAGGACAGCTATGGCGACGGCTGGAACGGCGGCGCCTTGCAGGTGCGCATCAACGGGGTGTTGATCGGTACCTTCGGGGCAAGCGGCTCCGGTTCCATCAGCAGTTTCGAGGCCTGCAACGGGGACCTCATCCAACTCACCTACACCTCCGGCGCTTGGGAAGAGGAGAACACCTACCAGCTCTATGGGCCGGCGGGCAACGTGCTCTTTGCGGCAGGGCCCAACCCGCCCGTGGGCCAGGTGTGGAGCGGTTCCACCGATTGCAATGCGACCGTGGCGGCGGGCTCCGTGCCTTGCGCCGCGCTGCCCATCGACACCGCCAATTGTGTGCTGGTGAACAACAGCGGCGTGCAGGGCTCCGGCATCTCGGCCGGATGCGCCAACTACCAAGGTGGCGACCTGTGGTACGGCATGCTGGTGCCGCCCTCTGGTACGGTGGTCATAAACACACAGGATGTGGGCGGCCTCAACGATACGGGAATTGCACTGTGGACCGGCCCCAACTGTTTCTCGCTCTCGCGGTGGGCCTGCGACGACGATTCCGGTGATGGTTACTTCTCGCGCATCTACATGCAGGAACTGGTCCCCGGCAACCTGCTGCTCATTCAGGTGTTCGGCTATGGTGGCGCCAGCGGTGCCTTCGAGCTGTGTGTGGCGGACCCCGGTACCATCGAAGTGGAGAGCTCGGAACTGCCCATCATGCTCATCAACACCAACGGGCAAGGCATCCCGTTCCAAGGGCGGATCACCGCGCAGATGGAACTGAAGTACGCGGGACCCGGCAACCTTACCTACCTCAACGGCCCTTCCAACGAATACAATGGCCAGATCACCATCGGCGTGCGTGGGGCCTCTTCCTCAGGTTATCCGCAGCGGCCGTACAAGCTGGAGACCCGGAATTTCTTTGGCCAGAACAACAACGTACCGCTGCTGGGCATGCCCGCAGAGAACGACTGGGTGTTGCTCTCCAACTACAACGACCGGTCCATGGTGCGTAACGCGCTGGCCTTCCACCTGGCGCGCAGCATGGGGCAGTACGCGCCCCGTGTGCACCTCTGCGAAGTGATCCTCAACGGCAACTACCGGGGCATCTACACCTTCGGAGAGAAGATCAAGCGCGACAACGGTCGGGTCAACATCGCCACGCTCAACTTCAACGAAGTATCGGGTGATGATCTCACCGGCGGGTACATCCTGCATCAAAACCTGCGTGGGGCCAACAACAGCTTCCAATCCAACTTCTCGCCCATCGACCATCCGGGGCTGGACGTACACTTCCTCTACGAGTACCCGACCGCAGGTGACATCGTTGCGCAGCAGCGCGCCTACATCGCGAGCTTCATCGATAGTCTCGAGACCGCGCTATACAGCCCCGCCTTCGCGGATCCCGAGATCGGTTACCGACGCTACCTCGATGTGCCTTCCTTCATCAACTACTTCCTGGTGAACGAGGTGGCACGCAACAACGACGGGTTCAAGAAGAGCGTGTTCTTCCACAAGGACAAGAACAGCAACGGCGGCAAGCTGAAGGCCGGACCGGTGTGGGACTTCGATTGGGCGTGGAAGAACATCAACGAATGCAACGTGGTGCAAGGCCCGAACGGCTCGGGATGGTCGCATCGCATCAACGATTGCCCCACGGACAACCACTCCACGGGCTGGATGATACGGTTACTCCAGGACAGCGCCTTCACCACGGAACTGCGCTGCACCTACGAATACGAGCGCATGAATTCCCTGAGCGAAGCTTCGATCAATGCCTTCATCGACAGTGTCGGTACGCTGGTGCAGAACGCTCAGGTGCGGCATTTCCAGAAGTGGCCCATCCTTGGCATGTCCGGCCCTGCTCCCGAGAGTGGACCCTTTGGCGCCACCCACGCCGAAGATCTTATGCGCCTGAAGCAATGGATCGCCATCCGCCTGGCCTGGTTGGACAACAACATACCGGGCGTATGCAGCGGGGTGGGCGTGGCCGATGCCGCTCCCATGGATGCCCTCCGCGTGTATGCCGAGGCCGGCACTGGTCGCGTGAGCTTCGTAGGCACTTGGGGCGCTGGCAACCACCAACTGCTCATCCACGACATGGCCGGTCGCGAAGTGCGCCGCATCCCCATTGTACAAGGCTCCGGCATCGTGGACTTGTACCTGGACCGCAGCGGCACCTACGTGTACAACCTGCTGCGCGATGGCGCGGTGGTGACGCGTGGCAAGCTGGTGGTGGTGATGTAGTGGGGCGAGGCGGTGCAATAGCTTACTTCGCCAACCACCGACCATGCGCCGCATCCCCTTCCATACCGCCGCCTACAGCCTGCTCGCGCTCTTCGCCGCCGCCTTCCTCTTCCAGCTGGTGGTGCTCGCCGGCTTCATCCCCACCGAAATGGTGTGGGGCGGTCGCCTGCAGAACGAGGACGAGCGCACGGTGGGCGCATTGGTGAGCATGGCGGTGCTTGCGCTCGCCGTATGCATCGTGCTCATCCGCATGGGCCGCATGGCCAGTTCCATGCAAGCACTCGGCAAGTGGGGCATGTGGGCCATCTGCGCGCTCTTCGCTCTCAATACCGTCGGCAACCTCTTCGCGCTGGACCTCCGTGAGACGCTCATCTTCACGCCGGTCACACTGGTCGCGGCGGTAATGGCTGCGCGCGTGGCCATGGGGGAGTGAGTCGCCTTTCAATCCTGTCTGCATACATTCAAGGAGCGGCCTTCCACGCCACCACCCGGTACCGCAGGCGCACGTCGCTCCACACGCTGTTCGCACCCGATGTGGTGGCATCACGCATGGCGGCCGGCTCGCTCCATTGGTCCATGGGCTTCGGCGCCGGTGGCAAGGGCAGGTCGAAGGCCAGCCAGGTCTCCTCCAAGTGGAAGCTTAGGATGCGTGTTCCCGAAACGCTGTACAGCAGTGCCGTTGCAGGCACCACCAGGTGTCCGTCCTCCTCGCGGTAGCGCGCGCTGTCCACGTCCACACCCCGGTTGTCGCGGTCGCTGGCATAGAGGCTCATGCGGATGGAGCCGGGCTCGCGCGATCGTTCGCTCAGCAGGTGCAGCGGCACCAGCACTTCCACCTCCACCGCCAATGTTTCGGCTGGTGCTTTCAGTGGGGCGGGTTTGCTCAGCAGGCTCAGTCCAGCGATGCCCCACAGCGCCAGTTGGCCCAGTCCGATGGACCAGCCCGCTGCTTTCCAGAACTGCGACCACTCCACCGCGCCCGCCAGCTTGGTGCCCAGCAGACCCAGCAAAAAGCCACCGATCAAGCCCGCCGGGATCAGCACGAAACCGATCATCATGCCGCGCTTTCCCTCGAAGTCACTGACCCCGTGCAGCTTGGTCACTTTGTCGGCCAAGGGTAGCGTTACCAATGCCGTAACAAGCGCGCTGAGCAAAGCGATGGTGAGGGCGAGCTTCCAGGACATGCGTTAAAATTGAAGTGGGTGAAGTTCGCCATCTTCGGCCTGCGCGCAAATCCCCTTCAACCCATGCCACCACAGGTCACCATCACCACCGACGGTCGTTCCGGATCGGTGATCTACACCGCCGAGGGCGGTCGCATCAGCGGCTGGTGGGAGTTCGGGGGAGGCGATGCCCTCGTCATTGCCAACTTCGGCATTGCGGAGGAATGGAGGCGTGTATACCCCTGGGCCGTTGCCGAACGCAGCGCCATCCTGCACTTCATCGCGCAGGAGATGATCCGGCAGAAAGCGGCAGGCTACCGGGCCTCGGTGGATGAGGAGAGCGGTTGGATCGAGCTGTACCGTTGAAAAGCGAAGCGCAGCGTTCCATCCTCCACCTTTGCAGCATGTCCCGCGTCACCACGCCCATCTCGCTCACCGGTCAGCACGTTGCCCTTGAGCCGCTCACCCAAGCCCACCACGACGAGCTCTGCGACGCCACCCGCGATGGCGACATCTGGAAGCTCTGGTACACCAACGTGCCATCGCCCGAGGGCATGCGCGCCGAGATCGATCGCCGCAACGCTTTGCTGCTGCAAGGCACCATGCTACCCTGGGCCGTGCGCGACCTCAGCACCGGCAAGGTGGTGGGCATGACGACCTACATGAACATCGAAGCGGAAAAACCGCGTGTGGAGATCGGTTCCACCTGGTACGCGCGCTCGGTGCAACGCACCGCCCTCAACACGGAGTGCAAGTTGCTGCTGCTCAGCCACGCCTTCGAAACGCTCGACTGCATGGCCGTGGAGTTCCGCACCAGCTTCTTCAACTTCCCCAGCCGCCGCGCCATCGAAC
This sequence comes from Flavobacteriales bacterium, assembly GCA_019638115.1. Lineage (GTDB taxonomy): Bacteria > Bacteroidota > Bacteroidia > Flavobacteriales_F > PHOS-HE28 > PHOS-HE28. Next base: position 28,475 of record JAHBUK010000007.1, read on the forward strand.
GCCTCGGTGCCAAGTCCGATGGCATCCTGCGCAACCACATGCGCATGCCCGATGGCACGCTGCGCGACACCTGCGTCTATTCCATCCTGCCGCACGAATGGCCTGCGGTGAAGAAGGGCTTGATGTTCCGCTTGGGGCGAGCATGAGTGTCAGGAATACCAACATTCAACGACCATACGTTCAAGGCAATCCCTCGCGCCGATCCGTAACCATGAAGCAGCTCTTTCTCCTCGCGTTCCTACTCACCACCGGCCGTGTTGCCGCCCAGCTCCCCAACGGCAGCACCGCGCCCGACTTCACCCTTACCGACTACTACGGCGGAACGCACAACCTCTACAGCTACCTCGATGCTGGCAAAACGGTCTTCGTGGAGATCTTCGCCGCGCATTGCCCCACCTGCTGGACCTACCACCAGACGCACCGCCTCAAGAACATCTACGAAGCATACGGACCGGATGCCACGGATGAACTGATGGTGCTCGCCCTGGAGTACGACGAGTACAATGACTCCACCGCCTTCCTCGGCAACCACGAGCCGTGGGTAACACAAGGCAACTGGTTGGAGGGCACGCCATATCCCATCTTCAACGTGGAGTTCCCGGACCGCGGTGTGTTCGCCGATTACAACGTCACTTTCTACCCGGTGATCTACAAGATCTGCCCCGACCGGATCCTTGAGCGTGTGCAGACCTCCTGGAACGAAACACAGCTCTACCAGTTGGTCCAGGACTGCCAGGCCGCGCTCTCGGTGAATGAGCTGATCGACCTTGGCAACATCCGCTTCGATCCACTAACGCGCAGCCTGCTTATCGAGCATTACGCCGAGGTACTAGGCCTTGAGGTCTACGATACGCAAGGGCGCGTGGTGCAGCGTGTGGCCGCGATCAACGCTTCCACCGTGCAAGTTGCGGAGGTGCCTTTGGGCGTGTACCTGTTCCGCTTGATCACGGAGCGTGGGCCGGTGGTGAAGCGTTTTGTGGTGGAGTAGCCGGGGCTTTGGTGATCAGCGCATGCGGTGCCCGTTGAGGCCGACTTCGCTGCCGGACGTGTGTAAACGCAGGAACACGTGGAGGCCCATTTAAAGGCCAAGTGTGCACGGTGAAGGTCGAGCGGGATGCGGCCCTGCCACTTGAATGGAAGTCACTGAACGGATGAGCCCAAGCATGGGCATACCCTGAAGCATGTCGGGGGCCTTATCTTTGAGCAACAAGAACGGCGTCATGTCCTTCACGAACAAACCCTCAGTGTCCCTCACGCTCGATCAAGTGATGGAGATCGTGGACCAGCTATCCCCGGCTGATACGCTGAAGGTGGCCAAGCACATCAAGAAGAAGAACAAGGATGCGGACCTTGATGATCTGATCGCGATCTTCAGCAAGGTGAAGATGAGCGAGAAGGAAGTGACAGCTATCGTGGAGGACGTCCGAGCTGAACGCTACGCCCGCGAGAAAGCGCGTCACGCTGGTCGTTGATGTCAACGTGTTGGTGAGCATGCTCATCAACCACGATGAGCAGGCATCAAGTGGCTGTTCAACAAGCAAGCTTTCCGGGTGATGGTTTCATCCGGTCTTTTGGGTGAGTTGGAAGAAGTCTTGATGCGACCGCAGTTCAGGCGTTACCTTACGGTGGCTCAGGCTGAGCGGGCCGTGCGACGGATATCGAAGCGGTCAAGTCTGGTGGAGACCGCCTTCCAAGTGCGCCCCATTTCTCGCGACCCCAAGGACGACTACTTGCTCGCGTTGGCCAAGAAAGGCAAGGCGGACATCCTCATCACCGGCGATGAGGACCTGCTGGTGCTGAAGAAGTATGGCAAGACACGCATCGTAAAGCCAGCGGCATTCAGGAAGGAGTTCCTGTGAGCCAATTTACCCGGTGTGGATAGCCCCATTGGCGATCCTGTCCTGGTTCAGCCTTCGGTGACCTTCGCAGCGAATGCCAGGCACGCGAGGAAGTCATCCTTCTCCAATTCGGGATGATCGCGGATGATCTCCTCGGTGCTCATACCGCTGGCCATCAGTTCCAGCACGTTCTGCACCGGCCAGCGCATGCCGCGCACCACGGCCTTGCCATGGCAGATGTGCGGATCGGTGGTGATGCGAGAAAGAAGATCGGGCGACTGGCTCATGAACCCCAAGGTAAGCCGATGCTCCAGGACATCACAAGTTCACACCTCATGGCAGGACGGCCCCGACGCTATCAACCCTTGTCTTTCTGCGCACGCAGTTCGGCAGCCAGTTGCTTCATGGCCTTCGTATCCACCGTATCGTAGTCGCTCTTGTCGTAGATGCTGAGCAGGTAAAGCTCCGCATCCTCGGTGACCACATAGGTGATCACACGTCCGCCACCGGACTTCCCTTTGCCTTTGCTGCCAATGGCCAGGCGGATCTTGTAAAGACCATGGCCGAGCGAGGTTCCGGTGTTCGGCTTGGCCTCCAGTTCCTTCTCCAGCTTCAACAGATCCTTGCCCAGCGAACGATGGCGCTTGAGCAACGGGCGCAACTCCTTCTCAAAGGCCGGCGTGGGGATGACCCTATGCTTCACGCAGCACGTCCTTCAGGGTCCGCTTCTTCAGCTTGCCGCTACGCATGCGCGCCACCTGGTCCAGCGCAGTGCTCAAGGTGGAACGGAGTTTCAGCAGCTGCTCGTAGTGCCGCAGCTTGCCCACCAGCTCGTTCCAGTCCTCCACAGGGACCTGCACGGCCTGCACGTTGCCTTCGGCATCGTTCACGTAGCGCATCGGGACTTTCATCAATCCAAAGGTAAGCGCCTAACTCTCAAAACTCCTGAAGATGTCTCATCCCGCCTTAGCGGGAACTCCGGCACCAGCTTGTACACGGTCTTCGGCCTCAGGCCAAGTTCGTACTTCTTAAAGAGGCTCATTAACCGCTCGCCGTCGATCAGCTATGGGCGGCACGCCATCCCGGTTGGCTTCCTTCTGGGCATCTTGGGTAAAGCGGCCGGTGGTGAGGACCAACCCCTTCTCAGCGCGGCCAGTTACTGCCGCGGAAGTCGCGGACCCAGGTGGAGGCAGCCGGACAAATGCGTGAAGCAGGGACTCGAAGAAGAAGACGCTGCGACGGTATGGTATGTGGAGATCAACGCCCCCAGAAGAGCGTGTCGCACCGGGCGGAGCGCTTCTTGAATTCCGACAACGACGTCACTCCGTGCTGGTCAGCAAGGGGCTCCAGCTTCCTTCCTTGCAGCAGCCATTGCTTGGTGAGTCGTCCACGGCCGTGCAAGCGAAGCGTATCACCGGCAAGCGACCACCGGCCGGCATCGCCCATGATGATGTCCGTCCACCAGACATGCTGGTAGGTGGAGTCGGGGAAGAGCGTGAGCTGCTCGCGTAGCCTCTCACCATCACCGCGATAGGTGCCGGCCAGGCCGCTACAGCCCAGCAGCAAGCAGGCCCATGTGGAAGCGAGGAGCGTGGAACGCATGGCGCAAAGGTCGGGATGGATAAGGATGCATGGCGGCTGGTGGTGGCTGAAAGCCCAGGGGCGCGTTGGCGATCGCGCAAGGGCCTTGGGCCCCGGAGCATAGCCGGAGCTAAGTGACGGGTCCCGCAAGGAAGTATGGGTGCTAAAGATCCTCGCGCAGCGCGAATGGGAATGTGGAGCCCGGTTCCAGATCATTGAGGCGAAAGCGGCGGATACCATCAATGCCTATCGCAAGCGCCGCCGGTGATCGCCCAACTCTTGCTTCCTTTGAAGTGCCATGAAGCTCTGGGCCGGCGTCACCGACAACGATTGGTACACCTTTCTCTCCGCACGCGGACTGGATGAGGTGAACTTCTGGCGCCCATCGCCGGGGCCGTACTTCACCAGCCTGCCTGCGGGCACACCGTTCCTGTTCAAGTTGAAGGCGCCTTACAACCACATTGCTGGTGGTGGCTTCTTCGCGCAGTACTCCACCCTGCCGCTGGAAATGGTGTGGGATGCCTTCGGGGAAAAGAACGGGGCCGCGACATTCCGGGAGTTCGATCAGAAGATCCGGATGTACCGCAGGCTGCCGAAAGGGCCGTTGGAGATGGGCTTGCGCAGGATATCCAGGTTCTGAGCCTGACGCGACTAAAGAACTTGTCACTTCGATTAGAATCGGACTTTTGCTTAATGGGAGCCTTCTCTGACCGCTGCCGGAAAGGCAGCATCAAACATCCGGCGAGGCTCGGATTCTCGCTAGATAGTTGGCGCACCGAGTTCAACAGATGCACTAACAACACAACAGAGGACCGCGACCTGTTCGATGCGGGTATCTGGTTCCACGAGCGGTTTGTTTGCCTGCGGACCATTTCTGCAACGATCGACCTGAGTTGCATTGACCGGTCAACCTTCAGGAAGGTCGTAGTAGCGGCCTTGAATTACCAACTGCACATGACGCGCTGGTATCTCGAAGCACGGGCCGAAGAGCGAGGGTTCCATGATGGCGACCTCACTGACGTGGATGGATTCGAATCGGTTATCAACGCCGGGCGACATGTACTCGCTCATAAAGGACCTTTCAGCACGACGCCAACACCGATTCGACAAAGCCACCTGGACCTGGTGAACGTGTTGTTGATGCTCAATATCCAGTACGACAACCACGATGCCCTCTTTCAAAAATGCCTTTGGCAGGGATGGAAGGTGACAAAATGCCATTCGAAGGATGTCTTTGGTCCAGGCGACGATGCGAAGGAGAAAGTCCGGGCTTTGGCATGGCAGCGGTATCAGTGGCTGATTACGAGCAGGAGCCGTATGCTGCGCGAAAGTTGGAAGGAGTTGGATGGCCCCTTCAAACGGTATCACTCCACGTATCGGTGGGAAGCATGCAATGTTGTTCGTGGTGGCCACTGGATGAATTTCGAGCTGGCACACCCAAAGGATGTTGAAGAGCGAATTCCCTTATTGGTCGAGATGTTCGCCGTGACCCAGGAGGCGATGTTCAAGCCCTTTCTGGTGGAGCGTTTCCCGAAGATCCCGCACCTCGATCTGAACCTTCTTTCGGAATCATTCGCAGTCCTGGCCTCACTTGCGCACAAGTTGCGGGAGGGTATCAAGTTGATACCATTCGTTCCGGAGACCGTACCGCTCTTCTGCCCACTCATCGAAAGGGAACAAGTGAACAAGACCGTCACCGTGAGCCAAGGGGTTGAACCTGATGTTGCATCCAGCGTCTCGCAGATGTTCACGTATCGCGGAACCGCGTATGACGACCTGTACTTGAAGCCGCTGGTACCGATCGCTGATCATGAGTATGCCATGGTACTACCGCCCTTTGTGATCCCCAATACTACATGGCTCATGGAGCACTGGATGAAGGAAGGTGGCCTCGATCCCGCAGCCAAAGGAAAGGAGTACGAGAAGGAGGTGAGGAAGTCCCTGACGACCGCCTGCCGGTTGGCGACAGGGGAAGTGCTGCCCGAAGCGGTCGTGCTCGACAAAGGTCTCAATGAGGAAGAGGTGGATCTGATCGTTCGTATAGGTAACAAGCTGCTCGTTGGGGAAATCAAGTGCCTGAATTTCCCGACCCGGCCCGAGGAAGTGTTCAACTATGAGCGCAAGCTGGTTGCCGGTGCGGACCAAGCACTGCGGAAGGCGGATAGAGTACGGGCACGGATGAATACGGTCATGGCCTTGTTCCAGAAGCCGTTCGATTGTTCACGAGACGTTGAGGTAGTCCCCTTAGTGCTTACCAACGTGCCCTTGGGTGTTGGACAGTCATTCAAGGATGTACCTGTCACTGATCTCCTGATCTTGTCCAACTACCTGAACAGCGGCCAGATCGATGCCTACGTTGAGTTGGAGACCCCGGAAGGCCTGCTTCGACACAAGGAGATTCTCACTCTCTATGTAACCGATCGCGAAGCAGAGGACAATCTTCAGAGCTACTTGCGCAAACCAGCGGCATTCACGCGCAATGAACGTTTCATCAAGGAGACCAGCAAAGAGTGGCTTCCGCTACCCGGCTTCAAACCTGCTATAGGTCGACGGTTCGATGTGGTATCGCAGGTTCGACCGAGGTCAGAGTGGGGGAAGTCTGCTCCTGATCCGGGCCAGGATCAATGACCGATGCCTGTGCCGCAGCCCAGGTCCACGATCCCCCCGGCGGCCTGTGCCCGTTCCAAGCACCAACGCACCAGTTCCGGTGGATAGGTAGGCCGCGCCTGCGCGTAGAGGGTGGCCAAGCCGGTGAAGCTTTCGGTGAGGCGCATGGTGAATTGCGGGCTGAGGCGAAGCTAGGCTTGCGACTCCTGTGATCGTCCTGTTCAGCCCCACCGAAGCAGAGTTCCTGGAAGGGCTGCAGAAATTCTGCGCTGGGCAGTGTGGTCTCTCCGCTTTAAGCGCTCACACGCAATGCGGTGAACAACTCAAGCAATTTAGCACCAAATGTTTTGCGACTCAAGTCCACAACAGTGACACCTCGTCGTGAGGCCGAGACTTTGTGAAAGCCTGAATGTACTCCTCCAGCACGAGTCGAGTCAGCAGGTCCGCGTACTTGGGGTACTTCTCAACGCCTGAGAGTAGATAGGCAAGGGTATCATCGCGCTCGAGATGGAAGCTATGGAGCTGTCGACTGATGTACTCTGTCAAGTAGTCAGAAAAACTAAAGCGGTGCTTTCTGCTCAAGTAAAAGGCCCTGAGCACATTGGCCAGCCGGTTGGGGTTTGAATAGGCATACTTGTGGCTATGGCGAATGATGTCCAGTTCCGAGCTGTCGATACACTTGTTGAAGTAGGAGCACTCAAGTATGTTCGACTTAGCCGCAAATACTAGCCCGTCGTAGTTTAGGAAGTTGCCCTTGGCAATTTCCTTCGTCAGCGCATTCTTGGTCCTCACAACTCGCTCTCTGTTCGCCCAATTCTGACTAAGGCTCCACAAATCGACCTCAATGGTTGATAACTTGAATTTCAGCCCCCCAAGGCGGTTCTTTGAATATGGACCTATGCGTTCAGCCATGTGTAGGCAGTCCTCCGGGAATGGATCGCTCAAGATGAAATCCAGATCGCGTGGGCTAGAGCCACTGTGCACGTCGCGGATAGCACCTCCGACCAAGTATAGCTCTTTAGAGAAGCCGAGCAAATTGATCAATGCCACCGCATCTTCTCCAATACGTGTAGGGTCAGCGAGCAAGTCAGAAATGCTCGCCTTCAAAACCCACTTATCATCAATCCTGAGCATCGACTACACTGTCTTTATGCCGCGAAGACGTTGATAGAGGTCGAGTGCGTAAGTGTCAGTCATTCCACTGACAAAGTCGGTGACAAGCTGTAACTTCCGATAGGTGTCGTTGGGGTAATTCTTGTAGTTCTCAAAGAGGTGACGATAGCTGGATGAGATTGTGCGGTAGAGTCGACCTTCTCGCGACTTGCTATCTGGACAAAAGTCTTTGGTCAGGCTAGCAGGAACATATTCCTCCAATAGCCCCGTAATCACATTCCAGCCGGCCAGTTCAATGTTGATGATTCTACGATGCTTCAGCACTCGTATGAGTACTTCATCAAGCGCCGCTTTGAGCTCACAATGTTCACAGCGGGCTAGCAACTCATCTTGGTACTTGCCATCCATGATCTCTTCATAAGAGTCCATGAACTCCTTAATCACTGATTCTATCAGGAAGCGCTGTATGAGGATACGGAATCGCTGCACAGCGACGTCGTCCACGTCCAGTTCTTTTCCCTTCAATGCGGAGAGATATCGTTTGGAGTCTTCAAGCAGCTTTGAATGGGCGCCTTTGAGTGATGTCGTAAGGATGTCGAGGACAGTTTGGTAGGAGAGTACTCCGAGTTTGATGCCATCTTCTATGTCGGCACATGAGTAGGCGATATCATCGGCTGCTTCCAGGAGGAATGTGGCTGGATGTCGGCTATAGTTCAGTCCAAGTTCTGTCGTCATGGACTTGAAGTCCGCTGTCTCACTACTGAAGAAGCCAAACTTCTTTAGTCTAATGTCCTTCGTCTTCTTCCCCAGATTGCCATCCACTGAAGAGCAGGGATACTTAACGATAACGTGAAGAGTCGGATATGACAGATTGTACCCATGTTCGTCGACGAGAAAATATAGCTTTCGAAGGATGCGGAGCGTTTGCACGTTTCCATCAAAATTGACGAAGTCGCTCTGTTCCTGCGGAGACAATCCGTGAGTGTTATGCTCAAAAAACTTTGTGAAATAGGCCTGAATTGCCTTCTCTCCAAAGTGTCCGAAAGGAGGATTGCCTAAGTCATGAATTAGTCCAGCCGTGCTCAAGAGGGAACTAATGTGTCCCCTTAGATCAGGTGCGAGCTTGTTCTTCTCGACTAGTTGTGCTTCTATACTCTTACCCAAGGAGCGTGCGATTGATGAAACCTCCAATGAGTGCGTCAGTCGCGTCCGAACAAAGTCGCTCTTCTCGAGGGGGAAGACCTGAGTCTTGTCTTGGAGTCGTCGAATAGGGGCACTGCTAATCAACCGCGAATAGTCGTTCTCGAATGGATCTCGACCGTCATTTGGGCTTGAGGAACTCTTATCGCGAAAGCGCTTGTCCTTTAGGTAAACAGACCAACGGTTGTCCATGGGTTAAATGTAGTAAGCGAAACGTCTTTGTTGTGTTTGCCAGCGGTCTATGGCCGTGAGGATGTCGCCAATGGCATCCGAGAACCGTAAGGTCACAGGCACCCCGTCACCATATAGACACGCGTTGTAGTTGAGCTTTGTAAGGGAGAGAACATCCCGGAGAACGACTCTTATATCCGCTTCACCACGTACAATCGATATGTGCAGACAATTGGGGATCTCTAGACTTGTTGCTGTGTTCAATCGAGGAATGAACCCCCTCGTGACAAGGTATGCCTCAGTATGGGAGAGAGTGACGCTCATTCCGCGCATGGCTCCATAGTTGGCTGGTTGATCACCAGGGTAGCGGAAGAGCTTTAGTTGAGGAGAGTCCCGAATGGTAACGCCGACGAGGGTCGTTGTCGATGAAACCTCTTGCACCGCGCGTTGAAAGCCTGCCCATTCCTCGTCGGAGAACACAGCCCGCCCGTGGATGAATAACTCCTTGGGATATCTCCCAATTCTTGTGTGATAGTCAGAAAGCGCCATCGCCATCAACTGATATGCAGACGGCTCATCAATATGGAACTCCTTTGTGTTCTTTGATTGCCATGGACCAATATTCCCTCGGAAGATTGCCCCATCACCGTCACTAAGGAACATCTGAGCGGCGCAGCAAACGCTGCCTCCCGAAGGATTGTGACTGACTGTCTTGAATACCAAGCCGACGTAACACACATCATCTCGCATAGCATCCAACTTCCAAGGCAGATAGCCAAGTTTGTAGTACAACGTGGTAGACTGTGTCCATGCCAGGTGCGCCTTCATATTCTCGTCTAGTGGCGCATTCCGGTATTTGTCCTTGAACACTAACGTTGAGTCCAGTGTGATTTGAACTGGCGCACTCACCTTGCTTTGGATGAGTTTCGCCTTCAGTAGATGGTGAAAGTCCGTGGAGGAATCCATAAGTGCACTCACTTCCTTTGAATAGTGCTGTTGGTCAGGGAAGACCAGTTCACCTTGTCCATGACGCAGACGTTCAATGAAGGCTCTCGTACCTCTTCCTAAGTCTTGCCCGGACGAATTTGGCCTGCATTTGAAGTAGACCGAACGGGGGAGAACAATGAACCAAATGTCCGGTTGCGAATCCTCGGTGTTTTGTGCGTCAAGAATTTCTTTTAGGTAGAGTTCGGCGAGCTTGACGGACCGCATCTGCTTTGAACGCTGACCGAGTATGGCGTCAACTTCGGTTTGAGAGATAACCCTTGAAAGCACAGGAATCGAAGGCCAACGAATTCCGAAGACTGCTTCAAATCCGGGAAAGCTTGGACGGGCTATGTCATCTGATTTGCGCTTGCCATAGACTGTCTTGAACGACAGAATCGGCCTATTGATTTCCTTAATGAATGACCGATAAGCCTCATGTCCGCCCGGCGTGGCAATAACACCAGCACGCACTTGGGCGGGTGCGGCTTTACTGTGCGGGCCAAATAGCACCAGACCATCCCTTGGGTCTAACGCCTTTTGTCCTCCTCCAAAGGAGAGGAAGGGTTCAGGTATGTGATGCAGCTCGAGCTTCATTTTGGGGCTCCTTGTACCCTACATCCGAAAGTGCCGCAATCGGGAGAACATCAATATCTAAGCTCTGTCCCGGAGCTACCGGTATCCGAATCATTGCTTCGTCATTACTGCCCGATATCTTGTACATCATCGCAATCAGCATCTCCAGCCACTTCCTATTGAACCACGAACTTGGAACTGAGCGCCGCAAGGTAGCCTGTTGCTCTTTTGGTATCTGCCTGCCTTGGCTGTCAGTAAAGACGAGGTGATAGCCAATTCGGACATGGGGCGATGGAAAGAGTATTGCGTTGTGACTGATGGCGAAGTGCCAAGTGAAGCCAGATGTCCTGCCGAGCAACGAGCGGCGTGAGGAAGAGATGAGCCGAAGGTCAACGGGCTTGAAGTTCTCCCTCGTGTATGGGTAGAAGTAGATTGACTTCCTGCTTGCATACTCAATTCGAGACAAGCGCTGTTGCAGAAGATGGCGGTGAATCGTTTTGTTAATAAGCTTGACCAGCTTCTTTGCGGGATCGATGAGTTCAAATAAGGGGTCAAGTGCGATTGTCGCGCTTTGTCGAAACTCGTCCCATGTAAACTCACGCGTGCTTCGAATTTCCACCTCCGGCCCGAGCGCGCTTGCCGAAGCAAACGAGATGACATACGGACCTTCTTCGATGTACGTGAATGGCTGAGTTCTTAACCCTGTCTTGTCAGTTTCGGTGATGCGATGTGCGTACACCGTCGCTGGTGCATGGAGAGGAAACCAATTGGTGTAGTGGAGTTCAGGCTGAGTCGTTTCAATGTCTCCGGCGGTATGTGCTTTGTGCCAAAAAATGGCTGCCTGCTCAGGTTGGCCAGAGGTCTTTGGTGTGCCCTGATCTGAGAGTGCGAGCAGGAGCTCGTTGATTCCAGTGGCCCAGTTGTTTGAGAAGTCAATCGCCAGTCGCCCCCGAAGCCCGGTAGGAAAGTCAGCGTACGAACTGTTGTCCAGACGCAATGGAACAATAAAGGGATCCAGATTCTTGATTGTGCGTGCTGCCAAAAGTTCATTCATGACCCCTGTGTCATTCGAGCGAACCTTCGCGAGGTAATTTGATGAAACAACGGCCAGGAACTTAATAGCCCTATTCAGGATAATGTCTTCGTACTCCCGATCGAAGTACTCTCCCGGCTTTATGCTCTTAACGTCTACCCAAGGTGAATAGCCCAGTACCTGAAGTTTGCTAGCAAGCCAAGACGCGAAGTAGTTGTCTTCTGGATTCGCGTGGCTTATGAAAATGACATCTCTCATCATCAGAGTCAGGTGGTGGCGCAGGCCTTCAAATCTGAAACACTCTCACGCAGAACTCCCGTACTTTCTATGCCTGCTGCCTTACAGTATTGCCAAGCGCATTTCTGATACGCATTCGTGTTGTCCGTCAGTTTATCCGTCAAGTGCTTCTGCTCCAATGTAACCTCAAATGCATCACGCGTGAGCGATTGCAGCGGAAAGCCCACAGCCGCCTGAGCCCCGGCTTGAGGCCGGGGGAAGGCGGCGAGGACTTGCAGCGGAAAGCGCGCCCCCGCCTGCATTTGAGGCGGGGGCACGCCCAAACCATCCCGATGCTGCACGCTCCCCATCATCCGTTCTGGTCGAGCTTCTTCACCATCGTCAAGATCGTCGCCAGCGCCACGGTCTCCCCCGTTTCATCCACAACATCCACCAACCACTTCACAATACCCCGCGCCACATCCGCGCCCTTGGGTGAGTCGGCGGTCTTCGGCCGCTTCTCTTGATCGAGCTTCTCCCGACACGTGAACTTGACCTGTATCGTTGACCCAGGATAGACCGGTTTCAGGAACCGGCACTCCTCGATGCCGTAGTTGAGGAGCACAGGCCCCTTCGGCGGATCCACGAAGAGGCCAGCCGCCCGCGAGAGGATGAAGTAGCCGTGCGCCACGCGGCCGGTGAAGGGGGTGCCATCGAGGCTGTTGGCGTCCATGTGCGCGTAGAAGCGGTCGCCGCTGAGGGCCGCGAAGTCCTCGATGTTCTGCAGCGTAACCAGGTGTTTCTCGCTGAGCAGCGTGTCGCCGATGTTCAGCTCTTCGAAGTGCAGGCGGAAGGGGTGCTTCTCGCTGATAAGATAGCGCGAGCCCTGCTGGTACTGCTGGGTGAGTGCGGTGATGGTGGTGGGGCTGCCCTGGATGGCGGTGCGTTGCAGGTAGTGGAGCACGCCGCGCTTGCCGCCCATCTCCTCGCCGCCGCCCGCGCGACCGGGACCGCCGTGTACCAGCGTGGCCAGCGGACTGCCGTGGCCGGTGTTCTCCTTGGCCATGTCGCGGTTGAGCACCAGCATGCGGCCGTGGTGGCTGGCGGCGCCCCACACGAACTGCTGCGCGTAGGCATCGTTGTACGTGGCGATGGTGGCCACCAGCGAGCCCTTGCCGAGCTTGGTGAGGGCCACGGCTTCGTCGAGGTCGGTGTAAGGCATCAGCGTGCTCACCGGACCGAAGGCCTCCACGTTGTGGCTCACCTGGTTCTTCCAGGGATCGGAGTTGAGGAGCAGGATGGGGCTCATGAAAGCGCCCTTGGCCGCATCGGCCCCGGTGACGTTGACGCTGTCGGGGTCGCCGTACACCACCTGCGAGCCTTTGAGCAGCTCGGCGAGGGCGCGCTTCACCTCCTCGCGTTGCGCGGCGCCGGCCAGGGCGCCCATCCGTACGCCCTCGGTGCGCGGGTCGCCGATCACGGTGCTGCCCAGGCGCTTGCCGATGGCGATCTGCACATCCTCCAGCACGTTGGCGGGCACCAGGATGCGGCGCGCGCCGGTGCAGCGCTGTCCGCACTTCAGCGTCATCTCCTTGCCCACTTCCTTGATGAAGAGGTCGAACTCCTCGGTGCCCGGCACGGCGTCGGGGCCGAGCACGATGGCGTTGAGGCTGTCGGCCTCCATGTTGAAGGGCACGCTCTCGTCGATGATGCGGTCGTGGCGTTTCAGCATGCGGCCCGTGCTGGCGCTGCCGGTGAAGGTGACGACGTCCTGGCTCATCACATGGTCCAGCAGGTCGCCCGCGCTGCCCACGATCAGCTGGATGGCGCCTTCGGGCACGATGCCGCTGGCGACGATGTCCTTCACCATGGCCTCAGTGAGGTAGCTGGTCACAGTGGCGGGCTTCACCACGGCGGGCACACCGGCCATCCAGTTCACGGCCACCTTCTCCAGCATGCCCCAGATGGGGAAGTTGAAGGCGTTGATGTGTACGGCCACGCCCTCCTTGGGCACCATGATGTGGTGGCCGATGAAGGTGCCCTGCTTGCTGGTCTTGATGGCCTCGCCGTCCACGTAGAAGGGCATGTTGCCCAGGGTGCGGCGCAAGCTGGCGTTGGCGAAGAGGTTGCCGATGCCGCCTTCGATGTCCACCCAGCTATCGGCCTTGGTGGCGCCGGTCTTGTAGCTGATCTGGTAGTACTTGTCCTTGCGCTCCATCAGGTAGAGGGCGAGGGCCTTGAGCATCCGCCCGCGCTCGGGGAAGGTCATCTTGCGCAGGGGAGGGCCGCCGACGGTGCGGGCGTAGTGGAGCATGGCGGCGAAGTCGAGGCCGCCGGAGGAAGTGGTGGCTATGAGCTCGCCGGTGGAGGCGTCGAGGAGTTCGGCTTGTTTTCCTGAACCGGCGACCCATTGGCCGGCGATGTAGTTCTGTAACTGCATTGGGCGAAGGTAAACGGTGGTCGCCAGTGATTACGTTTGATCGAAGCACCTGTAGCGCTTGCCTGCCGGTAGGCTGGTCGATCCGTGCTGAGCGCAGTCGAAGCGGGGTCGACCTACGGTGCGTAAGTCAAACTGGAATGGGACCAGACGCAGAAGCGCCTTTGGCGCTAAGAGGGGAATACAGCCGCAGATTTCGCAGATAACGCAGATGAATTCAGAAGTATGGGCGTGCCCCTCGCAAAGCCTCAGGTCGCGCTATCCGCAGTAGTCCTCGCTCATTCCTCGCTGTGGGCTACTTGCTCCTATCGCTCACGCGGAAAGCGCGATCGCCAAAGCGGATCGTTCAGGTAGACTTTTCCGTACTCGGCTGCACAAGGGCACTTCTGCCGAATAGGCCGATCTGGGAAGACTCGACTATATGCGTCAACCCTTCTTTCCAAGTCGCTCTTTGTCATATGATCCTTGAATGGCGCAGCGGACATGTTCAAGAAAGTCCACAAAAAGCCATCGGCAGCTTGCGTATCAATGAATGGAGAATTCAACCAGGCCGCAACAACTATCGACGGGGCGTGGATTGGAGGTCGCCAACCATCCCACATGCAAAAAGACATGTGGTACTTGAAGTGCATGCCCAGCATTCGCTCCGTCATATAGCATGCAGAGACGTTACCTGATTTCGTCCGCGGGTCGTCAATCGCAGCTTGGACGCTTTCGTAATTGCGATTGAACCAAATTGCCATGGCCAAAGCGAATGCAACACAGCCCGATACTCCGACCACGAAAGACCGCCGCACCTTCCGGTCATTGCGTAAGTCGTACAGGTTGAACAAGATCTGGACGAGGAGGAAATGCGGCAAATAGCCAAGAATTGCCAGCGGTTTGATCCACATGATGAAGGGCGCCCACCAGTTCATCATTCCAAGAAACATGATGCAATACACACAAGCGCACGCCGCGACACCGAAGGTGAAGAAGACAAGCTCGCGAATGGGGGTCAGAGAACGCCTTACCAACGGGTAAAGCACAACGGGAACGAAGACAATGACCAATAGGATCGAGGCCCAGAGCACCGGTCGACAGAAGAACTGATAGTGCATGTTTGCCCCGACCGCCACAGCGCACAACAGAGCGTTCATCAGACTGAGCCAACGCGAAGAAAGCAGGCTACGAAGTCGTTGCCGGTATGACATCGCGCCAAGAACGAACCGATTAATGAGTTAGTACTTGAAGTCGAGGCCGCCGGAGGAGGTGGAGGCGATGAATTCGCCGGTGGAGGCGTCGAGGAGTTCGGCTAGTTTTCCTGAACCGGCGACCCATTGGCCGGCGATGTAGTTCTGTAACTGCATGTGTTTAATCCCGCCGATAGGCAGGGAGGACGAAGATCGGAAGGAATGCGGGAACGCGGATCACGCTGATCGGGCGGATGAACGCGGATCAAGCGAATGCAGGTCATTTGGGCGTGCCGGTGTTGAATGCACACCGTCGCGCTATCCGCAGTAGTCCGCACTCGTCGTGCCTCCTCGCTTGCGGGCTACTTGCTCCTATCGCTCACGCGGAATGCGCTATCGCCAAAGCGGATCATTCAGGTATTTGGCACTTTCTTCTTTTGCGCAAGTGCAGTTCTCGCGAAGTGGATGGTCCGGGAACACGTGTTGATAGATGATGATCGCCCGTTCCAGCGAATACCGCTGACGCACATCCGTGAACACGAAACCGGGCCATGGTTCCCCTTCACAAGAATCCTCTAACCCTGCGTAACGCAAGGCGGGTTCGATCAGAACATTCAGCCAGAAAGCTGAGACGAGTGCAGGGTCGTGTAGCGGCGGGCGCCAGCCATCGTATGCACAGAATGAGAGATGATACTTCCAACTGATACCAAGCATCCGCTCTGACATGTAAGACTGAGATATTTCTGAAGCGGTTTCTGGACCACATCGAAGTGCATGGAAGACCGTTTTGACATTGACGGTGAACCAAGCAGCCATGACCAAAGCGAATCCTGCTCCCGAAAGTAACGCGACTTTGAAACAAGCACGATCGATCAATCGGCGACGGGAGAAGACCAGCACGACGATCTGAATGAGGAAGAAGTGGGGCACGTATGCGAGTATCGCAACGGGTCTAACAAGCGTCACTGGCAACGCCAGTAGATTCCACTCCCAGATGAACAGGATGCAATAGAGACAGATGCAGGCCGCGCATCCGAAGAGGAACGAGAGGACACCTCGGAATTTCTGGACTCGTTCACGGTAGAGGTTGAAGAATAAGACCGGGGGAAATGACAAGACAAGTACAACAGTAGCCCAAGCCACCGGTCGGCAGAAGAACTGGAAGTAATGGTTGGCGGCCACAGCCGAACCTGCCAGCAGAATGTTCACAAGCGCCATCCACCGGGAATGGAACAAACCACTAAAGCGCTGGCGTAACGACATTTCGCCAACAACGGAACGGCGAAGGAATTAGTGCCCGCAGGCGAGCCTGACTGCCGTTAGGCAGTGCCGCCGAAGGAGGTGGTGGCAATGAACTCGCCGGTGGAGGCGTCGAGAAGTTCGGATTGTTTGTTGGAACCAGCAACCCACTGACCTGCTGTGTAATTCTGAAGTTGCATAGGGCGAATGTGAGCGGAGGGGTTCCACCGGAATGGGCCCCGATGGACACGGATGGACGCTGCCCGGCATCGGCAGCGTCCATCCGTGTCCATTCCCGTCCATTGGATTTGGCCTTTACCCCACTACTTTTGGAAGAAGCCCCGCCCACCATGGATCTGAAGACCCTCAAACTGGAACTGCTGGAGCGCATCACTCTACTGGAGGACGAACCGCGCTTGCTCGCCCTGAAGCGACTTCTTGACGGTCCGCCCACGTATGCGCTGCCGAATGACCACCTCACCGTGGTGCGCGAAGGCGCTGCGCCCTATCTGAAGCTGGAAGACCGGATGTACACTGCGGCGGAGGTGCGGGCGTTGGTGGAGGAAGTGCTCTCCACAGTTCCCGCTCCACCTGCGGAGGAGATCAGTGCCGAGGAACTCGCCGAGCTGGAGCGACGCCACCAGGCACGGCTGAGCGGTGAAAGCAAGGGTTCATCGCGCAAGGACTCCATGGAGCGCTTGCGTTCCCGGCGCCCATGAGCTACACGCTGATCGTGCAGCCCGAAGCGGAAGCGGATGCCGCTTCGATTTTCGATGATCTGGAGGAGATAAGCCCAGGCTTGGGTCATCGCTTCCTCGATGCATTGGATGATCTGTACATCTACATCGAACAGTTCCCTTTTGGTTTCCAGAAGCGCTACAAGGACTACCGCCATGGCTACCTGAGGCGCTTCCCATACCGTGTGGTCTATCTGGTGGAGGGTGAGGGGATCTACGTCTATCAGGTACGGCACACGCACCGGAACGTGGATCCGGAGTTCGGGCCGTGACCGTAGCTTTGGTCAACACTACACGCTATGGACCTCAAGACCACCAAACAAAAGATCCTTGATCACATCGCCAAGATCGACGATAAGCCCCGCTTGCTTGCGCTCAAGCGTTGGTGCGACCGCCAGGACCAATACTTCGATCGCAATTGGAAGGTGGTGCCACCCAGCATAGCAGTGGATAGTGAACTGCCGATGTTCCGGGTGACGAAGAAGAGCTACACCGCAGCCGAGGTGCGCGTGCTGCTCGATGAGGTGCGCCTTACGTTCGAGAGCGATGAGCAGGCTCCCTTCCTTTCCCAAAAGGAGATCGCCAGGCTGGACAAGGATGCTGCCGACATGAAGAGCGGCAAGGTGAAAGGGATCCCATGGGAAGAGGTGAAGAAGCGGTTGGAGAAGAAGATCAGCAAAGCCAAAGCGGCACCGAAGAAGGCCGCTGCAAAGGCCAGCACGGCATCGAAACGCTCGCGTTAGCTGTTCGCTGCGTCAGGTCGATGCTGCGCTCACTGCACGACCACCTTTCCGGAGCGCGACACACCCTGCAGGTCCGAATAGCGCCACAACAAAATTCCTGAAGGGCAGGCCATCCGCGTCTGGCTTCCGTTGATGGGTTCATTCACGAGCAGGCGTCCCTGAACATCCATCAGTTGGAACGTGCCGCCTTGTCCTGGAACGGCCACATCGACCGAGCCCGGTGTGCTGGAACCTACGCTGATCGCCCCTGCCTTCGTCAATTCATCCAACCCCACCGCCATATCGAAGGTGAAGGTCCGTGTATCGCTATTACCGCACGGGTCGTTGTAGGTGTGTGTCACCACGAAGGAACCGGAGTTCTCGAAGGTGAAGGTCACCGTGCCCGTGGTGAAGCTCTGGCCGTTGGTGCAGGTCCATAGGTGTTCGCCTGCGCCGTTGTGGATCAGCGTCACGAAGTCCGGTCCCAGCTGAAAGCCATCGAGCAAGGCATCGGTGCCGTTGGGCAGGTCCAGGTTCCATGTCTCGAATTCATCCAACACCGTGCTGCTGGCGATGCCGCGCAAAGTGGCCGCCGTGGCGGGATCCAATGAGCTGTTGAAGGTAGCCGCCGTGCAGGACTCGTGGAACAGCGTGCAGTAGAACACACAGGCCGCGAGGTAGGTGCCCGCAACGGAAGGGTGGCTGCCGTCGGCTACATACAAATTGATCTCCGGATGCTCGGCACGCACCGTGCCCCACGCCACACCAACGGGCGATGTCCATGCATCGTTGAAGTTCGCCAGCGTTACATAGTTGTTCCGCAACGCTTGCTGCATGCCTTCGTAGGTACACATGAAGGGGTAGTTGGCGCAGTACTGCGGATCACCGTTCTCGCGGCCCCAGGTCATGTACAGCACCGGGTAGGTGCATTCCCAGTTCGCTTCGATCTCGGCCATCAGTTGCAGCATGCCGTACTCGGTGCTGGTCACATCACTCGGCAGCGCTCCGAGTTGACTTTGTTCCTGCATCACCACGAAATCCCACGGCTGCGCGTTGATCGCATCCAACGTAGGCGTGTAGGTGGAGTGTTGGTACAAGGTGTATCCGCCCGGCGCGGAACTCTGCACGGTCACTGTTTCACCAAGCGAAAGGGCCAATTGCCTGAAGGTGTTCGGCAGGTCGTTCGAGTAGATGTAGCTGTTGCCGATGAAGAGCACCGAGGTCTGCGCCTGTGCAGGCAGTGCACAAACAAGAAGTAGGAGAGAGGCCATTCGCATGGCGTAAAGCTATCGGGTCGGCCACTCCGGTGGACTCTACGATGTTGGGATACCTGGAACGGTTGTTATTCCATGAACGTGTATGGGCGCGCATGGTCTGGGCCTCCATTGATATCGGATCATCATAAAGGTGGTATTCCGATGAGAAGAGACTTGCAACACCTTACGGCACCTGCTCATACCGCACTGCGGTAGGCACAGATCCACCGATCGTCTGCAGGATGATGTCGCGGTCATTGTCCGTGCCGGTGTATTTCACCACGCCATCCAAGTTCACGTCCGACCGGTAGTATCCGCTGACCGTGCTCGTCGGCACGGTCCCACCTATGTCCATCAGCACCTTGTCGCGATCGTTGCCATTTCCAGTGTACTGCACATCGCGCCAGCTCTCGCCCGAACTCCATGCGTTGCCGGCCCACAACGTCCGTGTGGTGCCTACGGTCTTCCGTGCTGGGCCTACTTCGCTACCTACGTTGGCATAAAGTGCGGTGCCCGCTGCCCGTGTATCGAATACGGTAGGTGCTGCGGAAAGAGCGAGGGGTGTTGCGCTCATTACGCCCAGGTGGTTCCAATGCCGCACGATCACCC
This sequence comes from Flavobacteriales bacterium, assembly GCA_019638115.1. Taxonomy (GTDB): domain Bacteria; phylum Bacteroidota; class Bacteroidia; order Flavobacteriales_F; family PHOS-HE28; genus PHOS-HE28. The sequence goes on from JAHBUK010000007.1 coordinate 47,966, forward strand.
AGCAGTTGCCACTTTTCAGGGGCAGCAGCACAGGCGAAGTGCCATCCATGTCCACGATGTCGCCATCGCGTTGGATCAGTGCGTTGCGCACGGCATAGGTCTCATAGGTCTGGAACCCTTGGCCGAGCGTAGTGGTCACATCAGGTTTGCCGAATCGCAGTTCGATCGTGATCCAATCCACGATGGCGTTGTTGCCCGTCACGTTCAATACACCAGCACCGATCGTTTCACCACCCACGGGCATGGTGGCCGCTGCTGCGGGGCTCATCGGTTGCGCAGCAGGAATAACGCCCGCCATGCGCAGGTCATCGCGCATCAGGTTGGCAGCGGGCACATACGCACCATCCAACCAGGCCTGCGCATTCAGCCGTGCGCCGCTGCCTTCGACCACTATGGACATGTTGTCGAAGTGTACCACGCCATTGCCACCTCCGAAGGTGTGCGCACCGAAACCGAGGGCGAATACATGCCCGGCAGGTAGTGTCGGCACGGTCACCGAGCCGGGGAATTGCTCCCAACTGGCGATCGGGTTGCCACCACCCAGGCTGATGTTCGTTTCGGGAAAGTGCATGTTGCCGTCACCGTCGATGGTCACGGCATACGGAAGCACGACAGCACCCGAAGGAAGCGGTGTTCCCACTTCAAGCCGGGCCATGAATTTGAAGCGCACCACATCTCCAGCGTTCACCCCTGGAAGTGGTTGGTAGAATCGGGGAGAAGGTGTCCATCCACCTTCGGGATCTTCGGAAGGGCACAGCGGAAAGACCGTGGAAGTGGCCTGGATGGCGATGGCGAACGCCCCACCGTGAGGTGCCGTTGAGGGTGTGGTCCAGGTAAGCTCGGAGCAGTGCATCACCCAGCCCATACCTCCCTGCTCAAAGCCAGGGTCTTGAAATTGAGCATGCAAGGCCAACGGCAGCAAGGCTAACAGACCCGAGAAGAGGTGGTGAAGGGATGATCTCATGCAGATGAGACGGATAAGCGTGAAATGGTTGCTAATGAGAGCGGATCGGTCTGAACAGCGAAGTCGATCGTGGTCAATAGGGCGCGAATATCATTGGTCAACGGGCCGCTCCACATGCGTTTCGACCATCTGTGGATAAGGGTCGTCCAGTTTCGGACGAATGCTCACTTTGGCACTGTGCGATCAGCCAGCCCCAGCTATATCGTCCTTCTTCGCCTACGATGGTTCCAACTGCAAGGTGCTTTCCCTGTGTACGGTGTCGCGCTATTGGGAGCAGCGGTCCTGGTAATGGTCGTGTTGCTGCATTCCGCGGTCCAAAACGACGCGTCGCTCGTGCCTTACATCGCCGGTGGTGCGGCGCTCACGCTCTGGGGTTTCCACCAGCGTCGTGGTGATCATGCTTTTCTGCTCAGGCACGTGCCCCACGCGCGGCAGGCCATGGCCGTGGAGTACGCGGTGATGCTGTTACCGGTTGTAGTTGTGTTGCTTGCGGGCGGTGCATGGAAGTGGGCTCCGGTAGTGGCGGCGTTGGTGCTCATGGCTTGGTTGCCAGTGGTGCAGGGTGGCGGCGTGCGTGGCATCTGGTTACGCCCCTTGGTGCCCGCGCAGTTCTTCGAATGGAAGAGCTTCGTGCAGCACACCCATCCGTTCGGTCTGCTGCTCTGGACGGCCGCGCTGGCCTTCTGCTGGCTGCCGGTATTGCCCTTGTTCCTGCTGGGCATCATCGCGCTGATGCTGGCTTCGGCACAAGAACATTGCGAACCACGCGCCATGCTGCTGGCCACCGCCGCGGATGCCCGTTCACTCCTGCGCATCAAGGTCCGGAGCGCTGTGCGGCTGATGACCGTGATCCTTCTGCCGGTGCTTGTTGCGGTCACCATTTTTCAGCCTGACTGGTGGTGGATACACGCGCTCTTCGGTGTGGGCATGGTGGTGCTGGTGGCTTATGCCATCGTGCTGAAGTACGCCAACTACCGCCCCAACAACCGTTTGGAGGCCAACGGTGCCAACGTATCGGTGGCCGCGCTCTTCGCCATCCTGCCCGGTCTTTCGCTGGTGCCGCTCGTGATGCTCCTCACCGAATGGCCCAAGGCCCGCGCCAACCTCAACGCCTACTTCCATGCTCACCATCACTGACCTCCGCTTCGCCTACGGGGACCGCACCGTGCTGGACATCCCCACCTGCACCATGGCGCCCGGCGTACACGGCATCGTGGGCCTCAACGGCGCTGGCAAGAGCACCTTGCTCAACGCGCTCTATGGCTTTGGTCGCAATACGGAAGCACGCGTGGAATGGAACGGCACCACCATGGGGCATACGAACACGGCCTTCCAAGAGGCGGAGAACTACTTCCATCCGGGCATCACGGGACGCGAGTATCTGGAACTCTTCATGAGCGCTAAGGGCGCGAAGGATGTGCAGCTATTGAACGAACTGCTGGAGGTACCGCTGGATACGCTCATCAGCACTTACTCCACCGGCATGAAGCGGAAGTTGACCCTGCTCGGCGCGCTCTGCCTGGACCGCGAAGTACTACTGCTGGACGAGCCGATGAACGGGCTGGACCTGGCATCGGTGCGCGTGTTGGAGGCGATCATCAAGCGCTTGACAGAAAACGGGCGCACTGTGGTTATCACCTCACATGTGCTCGGTCCGCTGGTGACGCTCTGTGATCACATCCACCTATTGCAGCACGGCTGTTTCACCCGCACCTTCGAGCGCGGAAATACCGATGGGCTGGAAGAGGAGTTGTTCGCCGACATGGACAAACACGTGAACGAAGTGGTCGCTCGCTGGAAATGAAGTGATGTAGAGGGTGCCAATGGGGAGGACCACTCCTTCGGTGCTTTGCCCGTCATCGACGTGTCTTGTCCCAAGTGGATCGAAGGGACTTAGGTCCGGATCCAAAGCTACTGGGGTCGTGGACCACCGATAGTCCATAGATAGACCAAGCCCCATTGAATGTTTTAAAGGGTCGATCGCTGTGCACCATGTGCGCCATGCTGATGCATTAGACATGCGATGCAACCTAAGCCCATTGAAGCGCTTCTCCGGCGAATAGCCACTTCCGCAGTCCGCTGTTAACCTTCCTTGTGACACAAGTTCCGCGCTGTGCCCGTGGGGTGCTGGATCTTTGTACCGTGACTACCGCCACGCTCCACCCGGTGCTCTTGCCCCCCAAGATCTTGATGCCCCTGGCCCTGATGGCCCTGGCGTTCACTGCGCAGGCGCAACGCGTCACCGATGGCAACGCCAACCTCTGGTTCAGCCATTGGGGCGACCACCGTGTACACGACCGCTGGAGCCTGCACAGCGAGTTCCATATCCGGCGCACCGAACTCGGCGCCAGTGCCCAGCAACTGCTGCTGCGCCCCGGGGTGAACTACCACCTGCACGACAAGGTGATGGCCACCGTGGGCTACAGCTACTACGAGAACTACCGCTACGGTGCGTATCCCATCCGCTTCGCCAACTGGGAGCACCATGGTTTCGCGCAGTTGCAGTTCAGCAGCCAGGTGGGCCGCTTGCGCATGCAGCACCGCTACCGCTGGGAGCACCGCTGGATGGCCCGCATGGCATCCGATGAAGCTGGCACGGACGGCACCCTGATGGGCTACAGCGAATCGGACCGTTTCCGCTACCGGGTGTGGGTAACGATCCCCATCGGCCAGGACACGCCCTGGACGGTGAACGCCTACGACGAGATCTTCCTGAGCCTGGGCGGCACCGCGCCGGGCAACCGCTTCAGCCAGAACCGGGTGAGCGGCCTGCTGGGCTACCAGGTGAACAAGGAGTTCAACCTGCTCGCGGGCTACCTGCTGCAGAAGATCGACCGGCCCAGCGCGGCCTTCAATGCCGATGTGCTGGAGACGAACAGCACGCTGCACATCGTTGCGGTGTACAACCTGGGGTTGTGGAAGGGCCGGGCACCCGTGGTCCCGGTGGCGGAATGATACGCGGAGAGCCCTTGCCTCCTGGCTCATGCATCGTGTAGCGGTGTAACAAGTGCGCCCCATGGCCGTCCAATTGGAAAACATACCCATGTCCTCCATTTCCATTGAACGGCGTTTGCACCTGCTCTCATTGATCATCTGCATCATGGCCATTTTTATGGTCGCACTGCTATTTCTGGTGCTGCGCGGTTGTGCAGGAAAAGCCGACACACACTTCACGGAATTGACGGTTGGTCAGCTGAACATCGCAGGACCGGACAGTGTGAAGCGGATCATCATAAGCCACAAGATGCCGATGGCGCCGTTTCAAGGCGAGATGCTTGAACGTTCGGTACCGCCGGGGTTGGCAGGCATGATCTTCTGTGCTCCCGACGGGGACGAAGTGGGCGGGATAGGAGTTTCGGGAACGGCAAAGGGAGGTGCGGCCCTCATGGCATTGGATTACCGCAACGTGCCGTTGGAAGCGATCGGGTTCTCCACATACTACGATGAGAACGGGCAGAGCGCGGGTTTCGTGATCATGGATCCGCCGCGGGGCACGGTGGATGTGAAGAAGCTCAACGCGGACGATCCGGAAGAGGTCGAACGCTTCCAGGCGATGATGGTGCAACGTGTTGATCTGAGCGTTTCCAATGAAAAAGCCGGCCTTACCATTTCCGATAGACAGGGGAACGTGCGCATCCTGATCGGCATGGACGAGAACGACGAACCATCGATCCAACTACTTGACAAGGAGGGGCGTGTCACGCAGGTCATGGCTTCCGAACCAAGCCACAAGACCAAGAGATGATCCCGGACTTGGTGTACTTCTCAGTGGATGTCGATACTGCTTGGGACTCAGCGCCGCACCGCGTAGATCCACTCGTCCTCCACCTTGCCGTTCTTGATCAGGTTGCCGATCAGCTTGGCTTCAAGCGTGAGGCCCGCCTTCGCCAAGGCACGTTGCGATGCGGGGTTGCTGCCGAAGGGTGAGCCGTAGATGCGCGTCACTTCCGGAAAAGTCTCGAAGCCGAGTTGCACCATCTGCCGGATGGCTTCCGACATGATGCCCTTGCCATGGTGCGCCCTGCCCAGCCAATAGCCCAGTTCCATGTTGTTGCGCCAGAGGTCGGTCTTGGGATGCAGGCCGATGGCACCCGCGCATTCACCGTCCACCTCGATGCAGCGGCGCAGCGGCGGGCATTTGTGGATGGCGTCCTCGAGGAACTGGCGCCCGAACTCTTCGGTGAAAGGGTGGGGGAAGGCATCCGCCATGAATACAGCCACGGCAGGGTCGTTCGCATGCTTCAGCAACGCCGGCAGGTCATCGGGACGGAAGGGGCGGAGGGTGAAGTTCATCGTACGAAGCTATACTTGCTCGTCATGGCGCATTGGGTCACCCTCGGTCAATTCTCCGACCCATCGGAGTATGCAGTCCAGGCAGCGCGTTTGCGGCACGAAGGCATCGCATACCGCGTGGTCCAGGCTCCGATATGGAACCGACGACGAGGCCCGGAAATGTTGCTTCAAGTTTCGCGGAGTGATGCCATGATCGCCGCCAAGTTGCTTGGTCTACCTGTGCCTTTGCTGGATCCCGAGCCGCCATTGACCGGACTGGGGTTCATCATCCATCGTGCAGTGGAACCTGTGCTGACGTTCGTTCAACGCATCGTTGGAACGTATGCCTCGCCACGGAACGTGGCCCTGACCCTTCTTGTCCTTGGCGTCTTGTTGGTGCTTATCCTGGCTTAACTCGTTCAATTGGGGCCTGCAGAGTGGCGAGTGGCGATTAGTGAGTGGCGAGTGAAATGCCCCCAAAGGAACGCAGGTCGTGGGGGCATTTCACTCGCCACTCAAAGGCCGAACTCGCCACTCGCCACTCCTTCGCCACTCAGTATTTAGGTGTAAAACCCACGTTCTTCCAGAAGAAACTCCACACGTCCGCCTGCTCCTCGATGATCTTGCTGGTGGGCTTGCCTGCGCCATGGCCGGCGTTCACATCCACACGGATCAGCACGGGGTTGGGGCCCTTGTGCGCTGCTTGCACAGCACTGATGAACTTGAAGCTGTGCGCGGGCACAACGCGGTCGTCGTGGTCGGCGGTCATCACCAGCGTGGCGGGGTAGGCCGTTCCGGACTTCACGTTGTGCAGCGGTGAATAGGCCTTCAGGTAGGCGAGTTCCTCAGGGCTGTTGTCGGCGTTGCCGTACTCGGGTGTCCAACCGAAGCCAGCGCTGAACTTCTGGAAGCGCAGCATGTCCAGCACGCCCACTGCGGGGAAGGCCACCTTGAAGAGCTCGGGCCGTTGGGTCATCACCGCACCCACGAGCAGGCCGCCGTTGCTGCCGCCCTGGATGCCCAGCTTGGCACTGCTGGTGTACTTCTCGCGGATCAGGTATTCGGCCGCCGCTATGAAGTCGTCGAACACGTTCTGCTTTTTCTCCTTCATGCCCGCCTCGTGCCAGGCCTCGCCGTACTCACCGCCGCCGCGCAGGTTGGCCAGCGCGAACACGTTGCCTTGTTCCAGCATGATGATGCGGCTGGTGCTGAAGCTGGGGCTGAGGCTGATGTTGAAGCCACCGTAGGCATAGAGCAAGGTGGGGTTGGTGCCGTCCAGCTTCAGGCCCTTTTTATGTACGATGAACATGGGCACCTTGGTGCCGTCCTTGCTGGGGTAGAACACCTGCTTGGTCTCGAACTGGTCGGGGTCGAACTTCAGCTCGGGACGGAAGAAGATCTCGCTGGTGCCGCTCGCGATGTCGTACTTGTAGATGGTGCCGGGGTCGGTGAAGTTGGTGAAGCTGTAGAACGCGTAGGTGTCCTTCCGCTTGCCACCGAAGCCACCAGCACTGCCCAGCCCGGGGAGCTTGATCTCGCGCTCGTTGCTGCCATCGGGTGCGTAGCGGTAGATGCGCGTGGTCACGTCCTTCAGGTATTCGGCAAAGAGCTGACCACCGCAGAGGCCGGCGCTTTCCAGCAGAAAGTCCTTGTGGGGCAGCACGTCCACCCAATGCGCTTGTTCGGGCTTCTTCGGGTCCACGGCCACCAGGCGGTAGTTGGGTGCGTTCACATCGGTGCGCACCAGCAGCCGGTCGCGGGTGTGGTCGTAGTCCACAATGCTGGTCTTCTGGTCGAAGCCCTGTTGCAGTGCCACCCATTGGGTGCCCTGTGTGGGCAGCCCATCCGTGCGCAGGTCGTGGTAGTACTGTTCAAAGCCATCGGTACCGGTGCTGATGTAAAGCGTGGCGAACTCCTCGCCCTCGGTGACGCCCACACCCACGTAGCGGTTGGGATTGGCAGGGTCGGTATACACCAGCACGTCTGCGCTTTGCGGGGTGCCCACCTTGTGGTAGTACACCATTTGGCCCAGGCTGGCGGTGCTCAGTTTGCTGCCCTCCTTCACCTCGGGAAAACGGCTGTAGAAGAAGCCATCCTTGTACCAGCTGGCACCGCTGAACTTCACCCATTCAAGCTTATCGTCCAGCTTGCTCATGGTGCTCAGGTCCCACAGCTCGAACTCCTGCCAGTCGCTGCCGGCACGCTGGATGTTCACCACCATGTAGCGGTCGTCGCTGCTGGCTCCGCTCAGGTTGATGCTGGTGGTGCCGTTGGGGTCGATGGCGTTGGGGTCGATGAAGACCTTGTCTTCGCCATCAATTCCCTTGCGCACGTAGATCACGCTCTGGTTCTGCAGGCCGCTGTTGCGGTATTGGAAGAAGAGATCGCCCACGCGACGCGGTGCGCTCACTTTGGCGAAGTTGTACACCTCTTCGTACCGTTTGGCGATGGCGCTGCGGAAAGGCACTTTGGAAAGCCAGGCTTGCGTCACTTCGTTCTGGCGTTTCACCCAGTCGGCCGTTTCGGCGCTCATGTCATCTTCCAACCAGCGGTAGGGGTCGGCCACCCAGGTGCCATGGAGGGTGTCGCCGCTATTGGGTGCCAGCCGCGTGGCCGGGTAGTTGATCGGATTCGTGGACATCTGCTTGCCGGGCTGGCTCCAGCTTTGGTTGGACAGGAGGAGCAATGGGAGCGCAAAGAAAAGGGGCTTCAGCATGGTGTTCGGGCCACGCCAAGGTGGGGCGGCGGCCCCGAAAGTAGGCATCACACTGCGAGGCTTATCGGCCCGGGGATGGTCGGTGCCGCATGTGGACGAACGGTTGCGATCAGGCGCGCTTGCGCTGCTCCTGCTGTATGGAGCTAAGCTCGTAAACCGTGCCGGTGCCGGGCGCCAGGCTCACGGTCGCGTCCAACTGGCCGGCCAGGGTGTGGATCAGGTCCATGCCCAAGCTCTGCGGATTTTCCCAGCGGCTGCGGTCGGGCAGGCCCACACCATCGTCGCCAATGCGCAAGTGCAGTCCATGTTCGGCACTGCCGAAGAGGTGCATGATGATGGTGCCCTGTTTGCGGCCCTTGAAGGCGTGTTTCAGCGAGTTGGAGATCACTTCATTGATCAGCAATCCCAGCGGGATCAAGGTGTCCACGCCCAGGCTTTCCACTTCTATCCGCATGTCCAGTTCCAAGCGGGTGTTCACCGTGTAGGCATGGCACAGGTCGCGCGTAAGGTGCCCGAGGTAGGTGTTCACATCGATGTTCGCCAGGTCCTTGCTCAAGTAGGTCTGCTCGTGCACCAGCGCCATGGCGCTTACCCGGTTCACGCACTCGTTGAAGAGTTCCAGGGTGTGCTCGTCCTTCACCTGGTCCATCTGGAAACGGATCAGGCTCTTCACGATCTGCAGGTTGTTCTTTACCCGGTGGTGGATCTCTTTGATCATCACCTCCTTCTCCTCCTTGCTGAGCATGGTCTCGCGCAGGTCGCGGTTGGCCTTCTCCAAATTCAGGCGGGCTACTTCCAATTGGTCGGAGCGTAAGCGGCTTTGGATCAGCAAACGGTTGCTGACGCCCGCCAGCCAGGCCAGCGCCAAGGCCAGCAGACATGCGGTAACCAGCAGCACTTGGGCCTCGCTCCAGCGGTCGCTCATGCTGGCGGTGTAGGATCCCAGTCCCTGTTCGTGCACTTGGCGCGCGGAGCGGTCCACCACCTGCTGGGCACGTTGTATCATCAGTTGAAAGATGGCTTCTGCATTATGCCGGGCTTCACTGGTGTGGTCCAACAGAACGGACTCGCGATGCAGGGAGTCGGCTTGGTGGATCACCTTGTTGAGGCCCAATGGCAGTTCTTGAATGCCCGGGGTGGTAGCTGCGTTCAAAGCGATCTGGTCCACGCGTTTGTTGAAGCGCAGTACTTCGGCATGCCAGCGGTTCTGCCCGGTGCTCAGGTCGGTGCGGTGCGAGAGGCCCAGCTTCCGGATATCATCCGAAAGCATGTTCAGTTCATCCAACAACTTCACCTCTTTGGCGATCCGGACCTGTAGGTTCCTGGACCGGCTCATCACGTTGAGGCCGTAGATGATGAAGACGATGGCCAGCACCGTGGCGATCATGGGCCAACGATGGATGTACGGATGCTTGTTGAACGACATTGACGCCCTTCAACGCAGCGTAACGCAGTGGGTTACGGCTCCAGATTGGCCCTTAAGCGGGCTTCAAAGGCTTGCATCAATGCGGTCACGTGGGCCGTTCCAACGTTCTTCACTTCGGCGTAGAGCCGCACCAGGTTGGTGCGCCCTAGCCCGGTTACTTTCCGCGGGGGCAATTCTCCCTTGGTGAGCAGTCCCAAATGGATGCCCCCGTTCGGGGTGGTCCTGTTGCCACTGTGCGTCAGTTCGCTGATCACGGTTCGGCATTCACCGGCCTTCACGTGTATGGATATGCGGAACTGCACCACGCCCATGCTTTCCTCGCGCCCCACCAACATCTCGGAACGGAACGGCATCCGGGCAGTGCCCTCAATAACACCCTGTTCCCGATCGGACCTGCGCAGCGTGGCACCGGGCTCCTTGCCAAAGGTCCATGTCCAGGCCGCCAAAGCTTGGTCGTACAGTTGTACCGCGTTCAACGGCACGCTCAACGAACGGCTGAAGTGCAAGGCGGCCGTGCTGTCGCTTCCAGGCAATTGGGCCACGGCTGTGCAAGAGCCCAGCAGGATCAGGAGAAAGGCGGCGGTGCGCAACACGTGGCGAAAGTTAGCTTGATAGGAAGGATCCAGGACGTTCTACATTTGCGCCGCTCCACCAACCTCTGTTTATCCTATGCAACGATTCCAAGCTTTGAAAGTGGGTGTGTTCTACGACGGTAGCTACTTCACCCATGTGAGCAACTACTACAACTACGTGCATCCCCACAGGCGCCGCATCCACATTGGTGGCCTGCACGACTTCATTAAGCACATGGTGGCCGAGCGGGAGGACACCAAGCCCAACCTCTGCCACATCATCGATGCGCACTTCTTCCGAGGCCGCTTCACTGCCCGCGAGGCCAACGAAAAGCCCAACCAGCTCTATTACGACCGGGTGTTCGATGATGTGCTGATGTACAACGGGGTGCAATCCCACTACCTGCCCGTGAAGGACATGATGGGCCGCAAGCGGGAGAAAGGCGTTGACGTGCTGATGGCCTTGGAGACCTACGAGCTCTGCATGCTCAAACGCTACGACGTGGTGGTGCTGGTGGCCTCCGATGGGGATCATGTGCCCCTGGTCCGCAAACTGCATGCCTTGGGTTGCAAGACCATGCTCCTGGGCTGGGACTTCGAGTTCGTGGACCAAGAGAGCGGGGAGACCCAGACCACCCGCACCAGCACCGACCTGTGGAACGAAGTGAGCTACCCCATGCCCATGCACGACCTTATTGAAGAGGGCTTGCGGGAGGATGAAGAGGTGGTGCGCGAAGTATTCGTCCAGCAATCTTCCGTGCAACGGGAACTGGATGAGAGCCACGTGCAGGTCCCGGCCGCTTCCATCGATCCGGATGAACGCCACAACAGCGAGGTGATGAGCCTGCACAACGGCTACGGTTTCATCCGCTACCCGGACAACAACCTGTTCTTCCTGCACGAGGACCTGCTGGATGCCGACTTCAGCGAGTTGCGGGTGGGCGATCCGGTGGAATTCTCCCTGGCCGTGAACAACCGCGGCCAACGTGTGGCCCGCAACATCAAGCGGGTCAGTTAGGCTCCAGGGCGATCAAGGCAAGGCGAGCCGTACCGTGAAGGTGCAGCCCTTTCCGGGGCCGGCGCTGGTAGCGGCCAGTTGGCCCCCCATGGCCTCGGCCCACTGCCGGGCACGCGCCAGGGTGCTGCGCCCTTGGGCTTCGCCAGCCGTGGCTACACTCTTCAGCCAGGCATAACGCACGAATACCTGGTCCAGGTCCTCGGCGTCCAAGCCAACGCCTGCGTCCTGCACCTCGATGTGTGCATGGCTTTTGCTGTTGCTGAGCAATACCCGGATGATGCTCCCCGCCGGACTGAATTTCGATGCGTTGGAGAGCAGTGCGGAAAGCAGGTCGTTCAAAGCCCTGGGCTCCGCAAGTACTGGTGACAGGGTTCCGCTCACCACCACTTCCTGCTCTTTGCGGGAGAAGCGGTGTTGTAGATCGGCGATGGCGCGTTCCAGTACTGGTGTTGCATCCAGTGGTGCTGTTGCGCTCGGTCCCGGAGTACGGTCCACCTGCAGGTCGTCCAGCAGGCGCTCCACTTCGCGCATGGCCTTGAAATACTGTTGTTCTCCGAAGGTCTTCAACTCCAGCTGCTCCGTATCGGAAGTACCGTGGGTAAGGTGCCCGAGCACCTGCTGGATGGCGGCGAGCCGGTTGCGCAGGTCGTGTGCGAAACGGTGCAACCGTTCGGCCTGTTCCTGGTCCGCTTTGGGTAAGCTCATGCCAATGCATCAATTGCTGGCGCGTGCGAAGCGCTGCAGCATGTCCTCCAAGCTGTCGGAGTTGATGGGCTTGGAGAGGTACTGGCAATCCTTCAGATCGTTGATGGCCTGCACCACCTCGGGCTTGGTGCTCGCCGTTAGGAACAACACGGGAATGGGGTCCTTGGCTTGGATCTCCTGGGCCAGTTCCAACCCGTTCTTGTCACCCTTCAAGTAGATGTCCATGATGATGAGGTCCGGACGGTCCTGGCTGAGCAGGTCCTCCGCTTCCTCGGAACTCCGTGCCGTGCCGATCACGTCGAAGCCCATGCGTTCCAATTGCAATCGGTAGCCGAAGGAGATGATGGTCTCGTCCTCTACGATGATGATCTTTTTCATGCTGCTCGTCTGTCTGTGGGCGTTCACTGTTCCTGCATGCGGTAATGATCCTGCAATACGCGCTCGAAACTCTCGGCCGAAAGGGCCTTCTCCACATATCCGCGTACCGAACGGAATGAAAGGGCACGCTCCAGGTCGGTGGGGCGGTTGCTACTGCTGAACATGATCACTGAGGTGAGGCCGTTCGGAAGCAATTGCTCGGACTCACAGGTGGTCAGGAACTCGAAGCCGTTCACCCGTGGCATGTTGATGTCCACGAACATGATGTCCGGCAGGTCCTCGCCAGCGCGCATGTGGTCCAAGCCTTCATCGGCACTGGTGAAACATGTAACACGCCCGGTAAAGCCCACTTTCTTGAGCACCATGCGTGTTACGAAGTTGCAATCGTCCTCATCGTCGATTAGCAGGATGTGCTGTATGTGCTTGATATCCATGGATGCTGTATGATACCGGATGCGGGCCACCATGCCCGTGCGGTGGGCCTCCAACGTGCTCACCCTGTGGAAAGTTTCCTGCCGATCGAACCTCTTCCAAGGTGCTGTGTACGGGGTCCTACTTCAACCAGCGCGGCCATGCATCACCTGCTCATATCGCCCATCACCTTCCTCAAACGGGATGCACGTCACTTCCAGATCATCTTCCTGGCCACTTTCCTGCTGTACGGCATCATGGCCTTGCAGTGGGATGCCGAGTGGCAGCGCTACGCCCTGTTGTTCTGCACCTGCCTCGCCGTGCAGGCCTCCTTCATCCGTTGGAAAGGGTTGCCCTGGCACAGCTTGAAGAGCGCTGCTGTAACGGGTCTCGGCATGAGCCTGCTGCTGAAAGCGGGAAGTCCCTACACGCTGGTGTTCGGCGCAGCGGTCGCCATCGCCAGCAAATTCCTGTTGCGGGTCAAGGGGCGCCACGTTTTCAATCCCGGCAACCTGGGCATTGCCGCTGCCGTGCTGCTTACCGGCGATGCCTGGGTGAGCCCCGGCCAGTGGGGGAGTGGTGCCACGCTGGTCTTTCTGGTGGGCGCTGCCGGCTGCATGGTGGTGTTGCGCGTGGGGCGCATCGATACCAGCCTGGCCTTCCTGGCCACCTTCGCCCTGCTGGACTACGCCCGCAACGTGCTCTACCTGGGCTGGGGCGCTGATGTGTGGATGCACCGCATGAGCAACGGATCGCTGCTACTCTTCACCTTCTTCATGATCACCGATCCCATGACCACCCCGCGCTCCAACAAGGCGCGCATCGCATGGAGCATGGGCATCGCCTTCCTGGCCTTCGTGCTCTCCACGCGCTTCTGGATCAATGCCACGCCCATCTGGGCCTTGCTCGTGTTCTGCGCCCTCAACCCCGTGCTCGATCACCTCTTCAACGGACGGGCCTTCCACTGGATCGCACCGCTGCCACCCATGCCGCTTCAACCTACCAACGAACAAACCATTTCAAGACCATGAGAACCCTCCTGCTTCTTACAGCGCTCGGCGCCGCATTGCGTGCCGCCGCCTTCTGCGGCTTCTATGTGGCCAAGGCCGATGCCTCCCTTTTCAACGACCGCAGCGAGGTGATCCTGGTGCGCGACGGCCAGCGCAGCATCATCACCATGAGCAACGACTTTCAAGGAAACGTGCGCGATTTCGCCATGGTGGTGCCCGTGCCGGTGCTCCTGCGCCAACAGGACATCCGCATCGTGGAACGCCGTGTGTTCGACCAACTGGATGCCTACGGCGCACCGCGCCTGGTGGAGTATTACGACGACAACCCCTGCCATCCGCCGGTGATGTACGAGTCCATGTCGGAAATGGACATGACCACCAGCACGTCCATGCGCTCCATGGCAAGGCAGGAAAGGGAGGCGAAGAACCTGGGTGTCACCATCGAAGCGCGCTATGCAGTGGGGGAGTACGACATCCTGATCCTCAGTGCAACTGAAAGCACCGGCTTGAAACAGTGGCTCCTGCAGAACGGCTACAAGGTGCCCGATAGCGCGCACGAGGTGCTCGATCCCTACATCAAGAGCAACCTGAAGTTCTTCGTGGTGAAGGTGGACCTGGACCGCCTGACGCAGACCGGCAGCACGCTGCTGCGTCCCATCCAGATCCGCTTCGAGAGCCCCAAGTTCATGCTGCCCATCCGCTTGGGCATGGCCAACTCCAAAGGCTCGCAGGACATGATCGTACACGCCTTCACCCGCACCGGCCGTGTGGAATGCGTGAACTACCGCACCACCAAGGTGCCCACGGACCGCAACGTGCCCCTCTTCATCAAGAACGGTTTCGGGGCTTTCTACAAGGACCTCTTCGCACGTGCCCACCGCCGGGAAGGACAGAATACCGTGTTCCTGGAGTATGCGTGGAACGTTACGCCCTCCTTCAATGGCATGAAGTGCGACCCCTGCGTGGGCCCACCGCCCATGCCGCGGGAATTCGCCGAAGCCGGAGTGGATTGGGGCGGCTTCAACGGGGGCGGCGCCATCTTCTACACCCGCATGCACGTGCGCTACTCCCGCGACAAGTTCCCGCAGGACCTCGTGTTCCAGGTGACACCCAACACGGAGCATTTCCAGGCTCGCTACGTGCTTACCCATCCTGCCACTGGCGATCTCTCCTGCGCGGAAGGACAGGAATACCTGGAAGGGCTCTACTACCGCCGCCAGCGCGAATTGCAGGAGATGAACGCGCTTGCCGGCTGGGACATGGCCAAACGGCAGTACTACGTGAACGAGGTCCGCGACCGCTTGGCCCCGGAGCGGCGCAACGGGTTGGACGTTACCGCAGTGCCGGACGGTGGTGACGATGGCCCTCCTGCACCGCCGCGTTTGCCCATTGCCTTGCTATGGGCAGCAGGCCTCATGTTGCTGGCGTTGATCGGTTCCGCACTGTTGGGTGCGGCCCGGCCCAAGCTGGCCTGAGCAGCTGCGCTTGTGATGCGGTCCGTGGTGGGCATTGCGCCTGCCACGGGCCGCGTTCATTTCTTGAAGACCAACCACACGGCGATGATCAGCAGCAGCGCCGCAAGCAAGTGGTTCCAGCGCAGTTCCTCGTGCTTGAAGGCCACCACCGTGAACCCGGTGAACACCACCAGCGTGATCACTTCCTGAAGGACCTTGAGCTGCACCAGGGTGAAGGGGCCGCCATGCAGGTTGCTACCGATCCGGTTGGCCGGCACCTGCAGCACGTACTCGAAGAACGCGATGCCCCAACTGATGAGGATGATGGCGAACAGGCCCAGGCCCTGGCCCCAACTGTAGTCCTTGAAGCGCAGATGCCCGTACCACGCCAGGGTCATGAAGGCATTGGAGAGGATAAGCAGGCCGATGGTCCAGGCAGCTTTCATGGTGATGGTTGCGATCCTGCGAAATTGCTGTGCCAACGGAATGCCCGATCCTGCGCTGGGTGCGAGCCGATCAACAAGGGCAAGTTGATCGATCGTCGCACGCATCATGTTCTCCATGCATCGCGCATCAGTCTCTGCCACCTACTTTCGCCGATAGACCTGCTTCCTACATGATCAAGAGCCTTCCCGTTATCACTGATCCCGTTTTCGTCCGACCCGCGCAGAACAATGCCTTGGAACGTTGGTTCCTGCACCGCATCCGCGATGAGCGCGACCTTCCCTTCCTGTACTTGATTCTGAAGGTGCTTTTCGGCATGATCCCCCTGGCCATCCTGCTCTACATGCCCTTCATCACCGGCTGGGCCTGGGCGGCGATGGCGGTGGTGTACCTCTACCTGAACAACGTGGCCTACAAGGGTCCTTTCGGCCTGATGATGCATTGCAGCACGCACCGCCCGTTGTTCAAGGCGGAATACGGCTGGATGAACCGCATCATCCCCTGGTTCATGGCCCCCTTCTTCGGACAGAGCCCCGAGACATACCGTGCGCACCACATCGGCATGCACCATGCGGAGGGCAACCTGGAGGAGGATCGGAGCAGCACCATGCACTACCAGCGCGACAAGGCCTCCGAGTTCATCCGCTACTACCTCACCTTCCTGTTCACGGGCATTCCCACCTTGATGATGTACCTCGCCAGCAAGGACAGGAACAAGCTCATGATGGGAGCCATCCTCGGTGAGGCCCTGTTCGTGTTGTTCTGCGTGGCCATGTGCTTCGTGGATTGGAAGGCCACGCTGGTGGTGTTCATGCTGCCCCTGCTCATCTTCCGCCTCATCGCCATGGTGGGCAATTGGGTGCAGCACACCTTCATCGACCCCTCGGAACCCGGTAACGACTACCGCAACAGCATCACGTGCATCAACGTGAAATTCAACAAGCGCTGCTGGAACGATGGCTACCACATCAGCCACCACATCCATCCCACCTTGCATTGGACCAAGCATCCGGTGTTCTTCCAGGAGAACCTGGCTGAATTCGGCCGGAACAAGGCAGTGATCTTCAATGAACTGGATTACGGTGCCGTGTTCTTCCTGCTGCTGCGTGATCGCTACGACGTCTTGGCGAAGCACTTCGTGGATGTGGGGAATAACTTCAGCACGGACGAGGAGGTGATCGCGTTCCTCCGCACGCGTACTGCGCGTTTCCCAAGGGTGCAGGTCGCACACGCTTGACCTGGTGCTGAAAGGACCGATCGCCGGGGCATGGGTCCTCTTCACCTTGGCAGCAGGACCGCCTCAGCTCTTTTTCCCTTTCCGCGTTTCGTTCCAGGTGCTGTAGTGTGCCGTGATCGGCGGTTTGCTGCGGTTCACTTCGCGCAGCGGTTCGCATTCCTTCAAGGTGGCATGCAGTTCGGCCGGTAGCCGTTGGTAGAGCGCGGTGCCTTCGGTCTTCCAAGCGAGCATTTCGTCGCTCACGTCCTTGATGGCCTTGGCCGGGTTGCCCACGATCACCTTGCGGGCTTCCCACACGCTGTCCGCAGGCAGGAAGGCGAGCGCCCCCACAATGCATTCATCGCCCAGCACCACGTTGTCCATCAGCACCGCGTTCATGCCCACCAGGCAGTTGCGGCCCACCGTGGCGCCGTGGATTATCGCCCCGTGCCCGATGTGCGCGCCGGGGTACAACACCACCTTCACCCCCGGGAACATGTGGATGGTGCAGTTCTCCTGCACGTTGCATCCGTCCTTCACCACGATCTCGCCCCAATCGCCACGCAAGGCAGCGCCCGGACCGATGTACACATCCTTGCCGATCACCACATTGCCCGTTACCGCCGCCTGCGGATGCACGAATGCCGAAGGGTGTACCACCGGCCGGTAGCCGTTGAACTCGTAGATCATGGGGGCAAGTTAACCGGCCACCGCGACAGGCTGGAAGACCAACGGACATTGCCTCACGTCCTCAACCTCTCAACCTCTCAACCCGGTCATTGCGAGCAAAGCGAAGCAACAACCTCTCAACCTCTCAACCTCTCAACCTCTCAACCTCTCAACCTCTCAACCTCTCAACCTCTCAACCTCTCAACTCTTCAACTTCATCAACCCCTCAACCTCTCAACCTACCTAGCGGCAAGCATGCTCCCCAACACCGCGACAGGCTGGAAGCCTGCCGGACATTGCCTCAACCCCTCAACCTGCCTAACGGCAGACAGGCCCCTCAACCCTCAACACACAATACCTTCGCACCATGGCCATCATCCTGAACGACGCCGGGCTACACAGCCACTTGCTGCCACTCACCTTCACGCGCCCGGTGGGCCAGTTGCGGCCGGGTATCCTCCGCATTTCCGAAGGGTGGTACGTGCGTAGCGGCCTAGGGGTCGGGTACCGCACGGAAGGCTACCTCAGCGAAGCTTTCCCCTTACCGTCGGAAAAGCCCCATTTCGAGGTGAACGCTGGGCTGTTCCCCACCGATGCGCTGGTGGCCGCCGTCATGGACCTGCAGCCCGGCCAGGTGCTGATCCAGGAAGCACGGGCCTTGGCGTTCCGCATGGAGGATGGCGAGGTGCCTACACGCGTGGATTGGACCGTGCCACCGGCCCACTTGAAGCCTGTACCGTTCGCGGGTGAAGTGATCCGTTATGACCGCCCCTGGCAGCTCTTCCGGCAGGCCGGTCGCGCCATCGAACTGGATTTCGCACTCCTTACCGAAGGGCGGAGATCGCAAGCGCTCAGCGCATACAACACGGTCATCGGCGATCCCAACAAGATCTTTCTGGAGGAAGGGGCACATGTGGAGGCCTCCATCCTCAATACGCTGAACGGTCCCATCTACCTTGGTAAGGACGCCGAGGTGATGGAAGGCTGCATGATCCGCGGGCCCTTCGCGCTGGGCGACCATGCCCAACTGAAGATGGGTGCCAAGATCTACGGACCCACCACCATAGGGCCCGAATGCCGGGTGGGAGGGGAGGTCAACAACAGCGTGATCACCGGATACAGCAACAAAGCACACGATGGTTTCCTCGGCAACAGCGTGCTGGGCGAATGGTGCAACCTGGGCGCCGACACCAACAACAGCAACCTGAAGAACACCTACGGCAACGTGCAACTCTTCAGCTATGCGGACGATGCCATGGTGGACAGCGGCCTGCAGTTCTGCGGCTTGATCATGGGCGACCATGCCAAGACCGGTATCAACACGATGCTCAACACGGGTACCGTGGTGGGTGTGGCGGCCAATGTGTTCGGTGCTGGCTTCCCGCCCAAGCTTGTGCCGGGCTTTGCCTGGGGTGGCGAACAAGGCTTTGCGGTGCATGAGGTGGACAAGGCACTGGCCACTGCGCGCTTGGTGATGGAACGCCGCAAGGTGCCGCTTACCCGGCACGATGAAGCGATCCTGCGACACGTGTTCACGCTGGAACAGCGCAGGATAGGATAAGCGTTCCTGCCCATCTGTCACCTTCAACGCTGCGGCATGGTGGTTGATCTGCCACCTGTCATTGCTGTTGATAACCCTTGCGAACAAGGGCATCCACACTGCGGTAACTTTGTACTGACATATTGGCCTAACATCCGTCGATGAGCGACCTTCTCCATAAAGACAGCCTCTTCAGTTCTGAAGCACTCGAGAACGAGACCGAATTGATCCCCTTGATCACGGCCGAGGACGAGGAGCAGATGAACGCGGAGACCACTCCGCCTGAACTTCCCATCCTTCCCTTGCGCAATACCGTGCTGTTTCCCGGCGTGGTGATCCCCATCACCGTGGGCCGCGACCGCAGCATCCGCCTGATCCAGGATGTGTACCGGGGCACCAAGGCCCTGGGCGTGGTGAGCCAGATGGACAGCCAGATCGAGGAACCCCGGCCGGAGGACCTCAACAAGGTGGGTACCATCGCCACCATCATCCGCATGTTGCGCATGCCCGATGGCAGCACCACCGCCATCATCCAAGGCAAGAAGCGCTTCGAGGTGCTGGAGATGGTGAACACCGAGCCCTACTTCACCGCCCGGGTGAAGGAGTTCGAGGAGATCCGCCCGGCCAAGGACGACAAGTCTTTCCAAGCCTTGGTGAGTTCCCTGAAGGATATGGCCCTGGAGATCATCAAGCAGAGCCCGCACATCCCCACGGAGGCCCAGTTCGCCATCAAGAACATCGATTCGCCCTCGTTCCTGGTGAACTTCATCAGCAGCAACATGAACGCCGAGGTGGCCGAAAAGCAGAAGATGCTGGAGGTGGCCGACCTGCGCGAGCGTGCTTCCCTGCTCCTGGCACACATGACCAAGGAGCTGCAGATGCTCCAGATGAAGAACGAGATCCAGAACAAGGTCCGTTTCGAGGTGGATCGCCAGCAGCGCGAATACTTCCTGCACCAGCAGATGAAGACCATCCAGGACGAGCTGGGTGGCAACCCCATTGAGCAGGAGATCGAGGAGATGCGCCTGCAGGCCACCAAGAAGAAGTGGACCAAGAAGGTGGGGGATATCTTCGAGAAGGAACTCGCCAAGCTGCAGCGCATGAACCCCGCCGGTGCCGAGTTCAGCGTGCAGCACAACTACGTGCAACTGCTGCTCGAACTGCCTTGGGGCGAGTACAGCAACGACGATTTCGACCTGAAGAAGGCCCAGAAGATCCTGGACCGCGACCACTTCGGCCTGGAGAAGGTGAAGGAGCGCATCATTGAGCACCTCGCCGTGCTGAAGCTCAAAGCCGACATGAAAGCGCCGATCCTTTGCCTCTACGGTCCTCCGGGAGTGGGCAAGACCAGCCTGGGCAAGAGCATGGCCGAAGCCTTGGGCCGCAAGTATGTGCGCATGAGCCTCGGTGGCCTGCACGACGAGGCCGAGATACGCGGCCACCGCAAGACCTACATCGGCGCCATGCCCGGCCGCCTCATGCAGAACCTGAAAAAGGCCGGCACCAGCAACCCGCTCTTCGTGCTCGACGAGATCGACAAGGTCTCCCGCAGCGCACAAGGCGACCCCGCCAGCGCCCTGCTGGAGGTGCTGGACCCCGAGCAGAACAACGCATTCCACGACAACTTCGTGGACGTGGACTACGACCTCAGCCGCGTGATGTTCGTGGCCACGGCCAACAGCCTCAGCAGCATCCATCCCGCCCTGCGCGACCGCATGGAGATCATAGAGGTGAACGGATACACGCAGGAGGAGAAGATCGAGATCGCCAAGCGGCACCTGCTGCCCAAGCAGTACACCGAGAACGGCATCAAGCCCAAACAGCTCAAGCTCGGTGCAGGACTGTTGGAGGCCATCATCGACCAGTACACCGATGAGAGCGGGGTGCGGACTTTGGAGAAGCGGATCGCCAAGCTGGTGCGCTTCCGCGCCAAGCAGATCGCCCTCAAACAGAAGTACAGCGTTACCATCAACGTGGATGACCTGGTGAAGATCTTCGGGCCCAGCCACGCCCGCGACAAGTACCAAGGCAACGACGTGGCCGGCGTGGTCACCGGCTTGGCCTGGACACCCACGGGCGGCGACATCCTCTTCATTGAGACCAGCATCACCAAGGGCGAGGGCAAGCTCACGCTCACCGGCAACCTGGGCGATGTGATGAAGGAGAGCGCCGTGATCGCCCTGGAGTACATCAAGGCCCACAGCGAGATCATCGGCCTGGATGCGGATGTGTTCAAGCGTTGGAACGTGCACGTGCACGTGCCCGAAGGCGCCACGCCCAAGGACGGTCCCAGCGCCGGCATCGCCATGCTCACCAGCATCGCCAGTGCATTCACCCAACAGAAGGTGCGCAAGTTCGTGGCCATGACGGGTGAGATCACCCTGCGCGGCCGCGTGCTGCCTGTGGGCGGCATCAAGGAGAAGATCCTCGCGGCCAAACGCGCCGGTATCAAGGAGATCATCCTCAGCGCCGACAACCGCAAGGACATCGAGGACATCGATGCGCGCTACACCAAGGGCATGCGCTTCACTTATGTAAGCGAGATGATCGAGGTGGTGCAGCACGCGCTGCTGAAGGAGAAAGTGGCGAACGCGCTGAAGGTGGCGTAGTCCCATACTTCACACCTCACAACTCCGCGATCACACCTCACCTTTCCAAGCAGGTGTGAGATGTGAAAGGTGATTTGTGATCTAGCACGAAGCCTACAAGCACCCGGACCTAGAAGTTGAACTGCGCCTGCACCCTTAGCAGCCGTCCGCTTTGTTGCCAATCCGGGCGCAGTTTGTCCTCGTACCGCCGGTCGCTGATGTAGTACTCCACCACCAGCTCGAAATTGGGGTTGGGTTGCCACTCCACACCGAACTCGATGTCCTCCACGGAATAGCTGCGTGCATCGCGTTCGTGCTTCTTGCCGCCATCGTACACTTGGTAGCGCGCGAAGGGAAAGAGCGTGTGGTGGCCTTTGCGCAGCATGTAGCTGACCGTTACGAACCCGCCGGAAAGAGGCCTGGTCTCTATGCTGTCCGTGGCCGTGTTGTATTCCGGCCCACGGCCCACATTGTATTCCGCCAGTATGCCGAATGGCTTCGGATAGAGCACCAGTGAGCCCAGCACACGCTCATCGCGGTAGTTCCAATCGTGGGTTCCTTTAACGCCTGCGCTGCGCTGTTCGGCTGTTACCACATACTTGCCGCTGTAGGCCGCCAAACCGGGCTCAACGATCTGCTTGCCGATGGCGAAGGGGTAAGAGAGCCGCGTTACCACATGCAGGTCGTTGTTCACTTCCGGGCGGTTGGCTGTTTGGCCGTTGAAGGCGCCAAGGGCGAACACACCGTAATCGCCGCTGCCCTTGAACCCATCGTTCACCAGGCTCCTGAAACGGTCGCGTATCTTCTTCGGCGCCCAGTAGAAGAACACGCCGATGTCGCGCTCGTTGCTGGCCGCACTGTTGGTGGGGTCGGCCCGATCCAGCGGCAGGCGGTTCTGGCTGCTCTGCAGGTTCTCGAAGCTGTAGGGCACCTTGCTTTGTCCAAGACGTACCCGGAACTCGTTCTGTGGGTCAAGGCCCAGGTCCACATACCAGTCGCGCAACTGTGCCACGTTGCCCGAGCCGCCGACGGTACTGGCGAAGTCCGGTTGCAGGTAGATGAACACGTTGCGATGCACCTGCCCGAAGAAGATGATGCGTGCCCGACGGATGAAGAAGCCTCCATTGTCACCCCAGCTGCGATCGCACTGTTCACACTGCAACTGCGGATTGGTCTCCAGCAGGCGGTTGTAGCGGAACTGGCCGTAGCCCCGGATGCCGATCCGCTGGTACCAAGGTTTGTCCGGCACTTCGGAGGGCAGCGCATCCGGCGCTTGCACGGTGGGCTGTTGCGCCTGTGTGCCTAAGCCGCTCAGCAGCAACAAAAGGAATATGGTTCGCAGAGGCTTCATGTTAAAAAGCGGATGCAAAAACATGAAGGGATCGTGTATTGAACGTTAATGGAATTAACCATGCCTTAACATTGAGCGCGCACGCCTACGGGAACAGGCCATTCAGCACGGAAATTTTTTCAGCATCATCTTCGCGGCCACCATTCATGCATCCTCGCGCGCTCTCCATTCTGGATTTCACCTATCCCTTGCCCGAAGACCGCATCGCGCAAGAACCACTGGCGGATCGTGATGCCAGTAGATTGCTGGTGGCCAGGCACGGGGTGCTGACCGACCTCCACTTCCGCGATCTGCCAGCGCAATTGCCTGCTGATGCCCTGCTGGTGCTCAACGATACCCGGGTGGTGAATGCACGCTTGGAGTTTCGGAGGAGCACTGGTGCTCGCATAGAAGTGCTCTGCCTGGAGCCCTGGCGCGGACGGCCCGTTGAACAGGCATTCGCCGAGCGTGGTAGCAGTGATTGGAACGCTTTCGTGGGCAATGCCAAGCGCTGGAAGGAAGGGGAGGAACTGCAGCTTGAAGCCGGGGACGGACAGGTGGTCCTCCGGGTCAATAGGGCAGGAGCGGAGCATGTTCGGTTCAACTGGGAGCCTGCTGGACTGACCTTTGCCGAAGTGCTTGAAAAGGTTGGCCATGTACCCCTGCCACCCTACATGAAGCGCCCGGATACGGCCGCTGACCAACTGCGCTACAATACGGTCTTCGCCCAGCACCAAGGCTCCGTGGCCGCACCCACGGCCAGCCTGCATTTCTCCAAGGCCGTGCTTGCCGAATTGAAGGCCAAGGGCATTGCCAGCACAGCGCTGACGCTGCACGTTGGTGCGGGCACTTTCCTGCCCGTAAAGAGCAGCACCATGGATGAGCATGTCATGCACCGCGAACAGGTGCGTGTACCGCTGACCGCGTTGGAGACCTTGGCCGATCGCTCGGGCAAGGGGCCCGTGGTGCCTGTAGGTACCACCGCGCTGAGAACGCTGGAGAGCATCTATTGGCACGGGGTCATGCTCTTGGAAGAGCGTGCTGCTGTCGAAATGGACATTGACCAGTGGGAACCCTATCGGGAACGAACACATGCTCTCCCCGATGAACAAGCCGCATTGAAGGCCGTTATCCAACACCTGCGCACAACCGGTGCAGAGCGACTTACCGGGTCCACGCGTTTGCTGATCGCGCCAGGCTACAAGTTCCATTTCGCAGATGCCTTGATCACCAATTTCCACCAACCACAAAGCACCTTGCTCCTGCTTGTGGCGGCATTTCTTGGCCCCGATTGGAAGCGGGTGTATCAACACGCAGTGAACAACAACTACCGCTTTCTTAGTTATGGAGATGGCTCCCTCTTGTGGCGATCGTGAGCGGTGCACGCTCAAGGTCGCACGGAACCCAACAATGGATCTCCTGTTCACTGCGCGAAAGCCCGCATAACAATAGCAGCGCCCTATCTTCGTTCCCACCGCATCATGGTCCGTTCGCTATCCCCACTTCTCCTCCTCCTGCTCTCTTCCGGCGCCATGGCCCAGTTGGGCGGGAGCACCGCATTCCGGATCCTGGACATTCCCAATTCGGCAAGAGCTTCGGCACTGGGTGGGAACTACATCGCCGTGTACGACAATGACATCAACCTGGGCCTTTTCAATCCAGCCCTATTGAACGCGACCATGGGACAACAGGTGGCACTCAGCTACCTGCCCTACATTGATGGGATCAACATCGGTTACGCCGGTTACGCCCACCATTTCGATAGCCTCGGGGCCACCTTCTCCGGCAGTGTGCAATACGTGGATTACGGCACCTTCACACGCACCGATGAGACCGGTTCGATCCTGGGCGAGTTCAAGGCCGGTGAGTACGTGGTGCAGGTAGGTGGTGGTGTTCCCGTGGACAGCCTCTTCAGTGTGGGGGCCAATGTGAAGTTCATTTCCAGCAACCTCGATACTTGGAACTCCACAGCTTGGGCGGTGGATCTGGGGGGCGTGTTCCATAAGCCCAGCAAAGGCATCACGGTCTCCGCCATGGTGCGGAACCTGGGCTATCAGACCAGCACCTTCACGGATGAGCGCGAGAAGCTGCCACTCCAAGTGCAAGTGGGTACCACCTACAAGTTCAAGCATGCGCCCTTCCGCTTGGGGCTCATGTTCGAGCAATTGCAGCGCTGGGACCTGACCTACGATGATCCCAATGCCTCCCAACAGATAGACCCCACCACGGGGGAGTTGGTGGAGAACCGCACCACCGGAGTGCAAAAGGCCATGCTGCACGTGGTTCCCAGTGCAGAGATCCTGCTCAGCGAGAATTTCATGCTGCGCGTGGCCTACAATTACCGCAGAAGGCAGGAGATGGTATTGCCGGACAAGCCTGCCGCCACTGGGCTTAGTTTCGGGGTGGGGCTCAAGGTGAGCCGTTTCCACATCAGCTACGGCTACTCCCAGATCAACCTGGCGGGCATCTCCAATACCATTACACTGGCCGCCCGCTTCTCCGACTTCAAGAAGGGGTGAATGCATGTGGTGCTGCCCGTTGCGCAGTCCCTACCTTCGTCGGCGTAGTACTTCCTCGTGAACGCCATCACCATCGCCATCGACGGGTTCTCCTCCTGCGGGAAGAGCACCTTGGCCAAGCAGCTTGCCGCCCATTTGGGCTATACCTACATCGACAGCGGTGCCATGTACCGGGCCGTTGCCCTGTATGTGATCGAGAATGGCCTGGTGCGCGATGGCAAGCTGGATCGTGAGGGCCTGCTCGCAGTGCTGGACCAGTTGGACATCCGTTTCCAGCATGACCCCTTGGCCAACAAAAGCGTTACCACGCTCAACGGTCGAAACGTTGAGAAGGAGATCCGTGGCATGGAGGTGAGCCGCTACGTTACGCTCGTGAGCCCGGTGCCCGAAGTGCGCGCCAAGCTGGTGCGTCTGCAACAGGCCTTTGGGCTGGAGAAGGGTGTGGTAATGGACGGCCGCGACATCGGTACCGTGGTGTTCCCCGATGCCGAGGTGAAGCTCTACATGACCGCCCGGCCCGATGTGCGTGCCCAGCGCCGCTACCTGGAATTGAAGACCAAGGGCGTGGAGGTGGACTACGCCAGTGTACTGGAGAACATCGAACGCCGCGATGAGGACGACACCACCCGAGCTGCCGATCCCTTGATCAAGGCTCCGGACGCAGTGGAGATCGATAACAGCGACATAACGGCCCAGCAGCAGTTCGAACAAGCCTTGGATGTCGTGCTCGGCGTGCTGGCCCAGGTGGGGCAGGAGTGAGCTGACCTCA
The DNA here is from genome assembly GCA_019638115.1 of Flavobacteriales bacterium. Lineage (GTDB taxonomy): Bacteria > Bacteroidota > Bacteroidia > Flavobacteriales_F > PHOS-HE28 > PHOS-HE28. The sequence goes on from JAHBUK010000007.1 coordinate 73,967, forward strand.
ACTGGTCCAGTCTTCCAATTGGATGCCTTGGATGCGCTGGAAGTGCTTGGTATTGTTGGTCACCAGCGTAAGGCCGTGGTGAACGGCGGTGGCGCCGATGAGGAGGTCGAAGTTGTCCACGAGGGAACCAGCCTTGCTTAAGCCGGCTTTTTCGGAAGCGAACTTGTCAATGCACCCATCGATCGACAAGACCTCAACCTCGTCCAGAAATGACTCGATCAAGTTTAGGTGGTGCTGTTGACGGTCGCTTTTTTGGGCACCATACTTCAGTTCAGCCTAGGTGATAACGGAGATGAACAGTTGACCGCTTTCGAGTTGCTCCATTCGTTGCCCAATGCGTGTGTTCTTCTTGAAGAACTCCACGCAAATATTGGTGTCGAGCAAATAACCGTTCACAGGTCCACCGGTCGGTCCCGGTCATAGCGTGCATCGCGGATGGAGCGTGCCAACTCCTCGGCAGTTCCATCACCCTCCCAAGCCCCGAACGAACTCCAGAACCGTTCAGACAATTTATTGTCGCGCTTGGGACGCGGGATCATGCTGCGCTCCAAGGCGCTAATGATCGCCTTCTTCGTGGCCGTGCTCAAACCAAGCAGCCGCTCCACGTAGGCGTTCACCCAGGGTTCTTTGAAGCTGAAAGACTTCATGGATTTAAAGATAAGTCGGTCAGCGAAGAAGATCCGAGATCGGGTGAGGGAGGCTATGGAGGTGAAGGAGGTGATGCAAGCGACGAAGGCAGTGTCCTCCCTTACCTCCATTACCTCTTATTCCGGCCTTATCGATCACTTCTGTGTCACCGGCTAAGTCAGGTGCTCGGGTAAGTGTGCTTCATACAAGCAGCCCCCGCCGCCACACATCCTCGAACTTCTCCTTCAGCACGGCGATCAGCTCAGGTTGCATGTAGCCGTAGATATCCTCGATGTACAAGCACGCGATCGGTTTCTTATCGTACCACTCCGGAAAGCGATCGCGGATCTTGTTCTGGTGCTGTTTCTCCATCACCACGATGGCATCGGCCCATTCCAGGTGCCATTCCTCCAGCACCACATTGGCCGTGCGGTCGGTTCCTGCGGAGTCAACCTCGAAGCACTCGTCGTTCTCGTAAATCTTGTGCGCCGTGGCGGAGCGCATGCGGTTAACGGTGCAGACGAAGAGGATGTGGGGAATCATTGTCAGAAACCGAGCACTTAGAAGCCGGGACTTCCGCTCCATCGCGAATCCTTGGGTAGTTCCTCCCCTCGGGTCAGGCGCCTCACATTCCTCCGTAGCCTAAACCGCCAGAAGGGGTAGAATTTGTTTCCCCAACACATTCCAGTATGAATCGCAGGAGACATAGGGTCTTCTCCGCCATGCTCCTTAATGATGCCAGCAAACACCAGATACCTACCACCAAATGGGAGCCAAGAGCCGCAGCTTGCGAAGCTTGATGAGGTAAAAACCTGTACAGATCCTTTCTTCAGATCGCCCTTGTACACCTTGGTAATGCGCATCGTGATGCGTTCATCACCTCGTGGCATAGCCTCAGTCGGTTCTGCTCTTTGCGAACCCAACGAGATCGCTTCGAATACTACCTCCGCATTCTTGAAATGACCGGCTAGACCAACGTCTATACAGGAACACGCGCTGGCTGCGGTCACGCTCCACATGGCCATGTTCAACAGGAGCGCCTTCATCTATCCTCGTGATCAAGCCACCATACCCTCCACCACCTCCACTGGATCCTTCACCCCCTCCATCATGCCCAGCACCTTCAGCATCACGCGGTCCAACAAGGTGTCCGGGCAGCTCGCGCCACTGGTGAGGATGATCGTAACGGGACGCTCTGCCTGAGCGGAGTCGAAGGCGGGCAACCAACCCTTCGTGCTCTCCAGCTTGTGCTCCGGGTAGTTGAAGTGCTGGATCATTTCCGCTGAGAGGATCTCCGTCTCGTCCTTTATGAAGTAGGTGGGGAACTTGTGTTCCAGCAGTTCCACCAAGTGACTGGTGTTGCTGCTGTTGTAGCCGCCCACCACCAGCGCGAGGTCGGCCTCGGCCTTCAGCAGTTCGTTGGTGGCCTCCTGGTTGTCGTTGGTGGCGTAGCAGAGCGTGTCGCGCGTGTCGGCGAAGTGGACCTTGAGGTCGGTCTCACCGTGTTTGGCGATCATCACCTGCTTCAAGTGGTCGGCGATGGCCTGCGTTTCTGTGGCCAGCATGGTGGTCTGGTTCACCACGCCAATGCGGGCAAGGTCCTTGGCGGGATCGAAGCCCGGTGTGCAGCGGGTGCCGAACATCTCGTGGAAGCGCGCGGCAGGCAGTTCACCGGTGATGATGCGCCCCAGTTCCTGTGCCTCGGCCATGTCCTTGATGATCACGGCGGGCGCACCAGCAGCAGTATGGCTGAAGGTGGCGCGCGTCTCCTCGTGCTTGGCCTTTCCATGGATCACCACGGTGTAATCCTTCTGGCCCAGTTGCGCGCTGCGGTTCCACACCTTCTCCACGAAGGGGCAGGTGGTGTTGTACTTCAGTGGGTCGATGCCGATGGCCTTCAGCTTCTCCTCGGTCTCCAGCGTAGTACCGAAGGCGGGGATTATCACGATGTCGTCGGCGGTGAGTTCGCTCCATTCCATCAGTGGCTGGCCGTTGGTGTCCTGGATGAAGCGCATGCCCCGGCTAGTGAGGTCGTCGTTCACGGCCGGGTTGTGGATCATCTGGCTCAGCAGGAAGATCCGCTTGCCGGGGTTCTCTTCCAGCGCTTTGTAGCTGATCTCGATGGCGTTCTCCACGCCGTAGCAGAAGCCGAAGTGCCGCGCGAACACGAAACGAACCGCACCCAGATCGAGCAGGGTGGGGCTGAGGTCCTTCTTCTTGGGGTCCTGCGCCTTGCGGAAGGCCTTGAGACGCCCAATGAGCTCGCTGCGGTAGTGGGTGGGTATGGTGAAGGAGCGCAAAGCTGGAAGATGGAGATGTGAAGATGGGGGATGTGAAGATGTGCGGATGGCAGGTACCCTGATGTCTGGACGCCAACATCGATCACAGAACAACGACAAAGGTAGCCGGGCTGTTCTCCACGCACTTCGATCGCACTCCAAATCTCCACATCCATCTCATCTCCAGATCGATCACATCTTCTCATCTCCACATGCCTCCATCTCCACATCCATCTCATCTCCACATCTCCACATCTCCACATCTCCACATTCCCCTCATCTCCACATCAATTTCCGCCATCTTCTCTTACAACGAATTGACCATCAGCTTCTTTTCCTACTTTTGCGGTCCTTTTTCGGACCCCGCCCTCGGCGGAGCCTTAGATAGGAAGCTCACGCAGGGACACCGTGGGCAAACAGAACCCTCCCGGAACGTGGCCCCTTGGTCCGGGATACAAGAAAAACAGCTCGCCAACATGGCAGCAGAAGAAACCCAGGGCACCAACGCCCCCGCCGCACCGGTATCTACCAAGGTCGGCAACCGCACCACCGTCACTTTCGCAGAGCCTCCCGCCGATTTCGATTGGGATGCCGTGGAGGACGACCGCAACGCGGGCAGCGATGCCCACAAGAAAATGGAGCAGGCTTATGAGGACACCCTCAGTAGCATCTCCGAGAAGCAGGTGCTCATGGGCACCGTGGTCGGCATGAACAAGAAGGAGGTGGTCATCAACATCGGATACAAGTCCGAAGGTGTGGTGCCCATCAGCGAATTCCGCTACAAGCCCGATCTCGCCGCCGGCGATCAGGTGGAGGTGTACATCGAGAAGCAGGAGGACAAGACCGGTCAGATGGTGATCAGCCACAAGACCGCACGCGTCCACAACGCATGGGGCAAGGTGAACCATGCCATGGAGACCAACGAGATCATCACGGGTTACGTGAAGTGCCGCACCAAGGGCGGTCTCATCGTGGACGTGTTCGGCATCGAGGCCTTCCTGCCCGGTAGCCAGATCGACGTGAAGCCCATCCGCGACTACGACCAGTACGTGGGCAAGAACATGGAGTTCAAGGTCGTGAAGATCAACCAGGAGTTCAAGAACGTGGTGGTGAGCCACAAGGCCCTCATCGAGGCCGAACTGGAACTCCAGAAGAAGCAGATCATCGGTGGCCTGGAAAAAGGCCAGGTGCTGGAAGGTACCGTCAAGAACATCACCAGCTACGGCGTGTTCGTGGACCTGGGAGGTGTGGACGGACTCATCCACATCACCGACCTCAGCTACGGCCGCGTAAGCCACCCCGAAGAGGTGGTGAAGCTGGACGAGAAGATCAACGTGGTGATCCTGGACTTCGACGACGAGAAGAAGCGTATCGCCCTTGGTCTGAAGCAACTGAGCGCCCACCCATGGGATGCCCTCAGCGCCGACCTCAACGCTGGCGACAAGGTCACCGGCAAAGTGATGGTGATCACCGATTACGGTGCTTTCGTGGAAGTGGCCGCCGGTGTGGAAGGCCTGCTGCACGTGAGCGAAATGAGCTGGAGCCAGCACCTGCGCAGCCCCAAGGACTTCCTGAAGGAAGGTCAGGAGATCGAGTGCGTGATCCTGAACATCGACCGCGAAGAGCGCAAGATGAGCTTGGGCATGAAGCAGCTCAGCACCGACCCCTGGAACGATATCGAGTTCCGTTACCCGCTGCGCTCCAAGCACTCCGCCAAGGTTCGCAACTTCACCCACTTCGGCATCTTCGCCGAACTGGAGGAGGGCGTGGACGGCCTCATCCACATCAGCGACCTCAGTTGGACCAAGCGCATCAAGCACCCCAGCGAGTTCTGCAACGTGGGCGACGACATCGAAGTGATGGTGCTGGAGGTGGACAAAGAGAACCGCCGCCTGAGCCTCGGCCACAAGCAAGTGGAGGAGAACCCCTGGGAGGTGTTCGCCGGTGTGTTCACCCCGGGCAGCACGCACGAGGGTACCATCACCGCCCGTGCCGGACAGAACTTCGTGGTAAGCCTGCCCTATGGGGTTGAAGGCACCGTTACCGCCAAGAACCTGAAGAAGGCCGACGGTTCCAAGGCTGAGCTCGAGGAAAAGCTGCCATTCGTGGTGCTGGAATTCAATGCTGAAGCCCGTCGCATCACCCTCAGCCACACCCGCACCTTCGAGGAAGGAGAGGAGCCCATCGAGGCCGCTCCCGCCAAGCGCGGTGCACGCAAGGAAGGTGGTGCCGCAACCGGCGCTTCCGTGAAGAGCGTGAACGAGAAGGTGGAGAAGAGCACCCTCGGCGACCTCAGCGTGCTTAGCGACCTGAAGAGCGCCATGGAGAACAAGGAGCGCGCCACCAAAGGCAAGAAGAACGAAGAGGAAGGCGCCGAATAAGGCCCTTTCAACGACCAACAGGCGAAGCCCGGCCCCGCATCTGCGGTGGCCGGGCTTCGTGCTTCCCGGCGGGCCGCTATCTTCGCCGCCATGCAAGCGGTGGAGATCCTTTCCGGAAAAGCCTTCGCCCTTACCGTGGAGCGCCTCTGCCACCAGCTGATCGAGGACCACGGCGACCTGGCCGGCGTTGCACTCATCGGCCTGCAGCCACGCGGCATACTACTCGCCCGCCGCCTGCGCAAGGAGCTCCAGCACATCCTCGGCAAGGAACTGCTCCAGTACGGTGAGCTGGACATCACCTTCCACCGCGACGATTTCAGGCACCGCTCAACACCACCGGCTCCCAGCAACACGCAGCTGGATTTCAGCCTCGACGAGCGCAAGGTGGTGCTTGTGGACGATGTGCTTTACACCGGCCGCACCATCCGCGCCGGGCTGGATGCCCTGCTCACCTTCGGGCGCCCCGCCAGCGTGCAACTGCTGGTCTTCATCGATCGCCGCTTCAGTCGCGAACTGCCCATTCAGCCCGACCATGTGGGCAAATGGGTGGATAGCATCGCCGACCAGCGCGTTTCCGTGGAATGGAAGGAAAGCGATGGGATGGACCGGGTGATGCTCCACAGCCAACACGCATGAGCGATCAACTGAGCACCGAACACCTGCTGGGCATCAAGGCCCTCAGCGCGGAAGACATCGAGTTGATCTTCCGCACCGCCGATGGTTTCAAGGAAGTGCTGAACCGCCCCATCAAGAAGGTTCCTTCCCTGCGCGACCTGACCATCGCCAACCTCTTCTTCGAGAACAGCACCCGCACCCGCATCAGCTTCGAACTGGCCGAGAAGCGCCTCAGCGCCGATGTGGTCAACTTCAGCTCGGGCGGCAGCAGCGTGAGCAAGGGAGAGACCCTGGTGGATACGGTGAACAACATCCTGGCGATGAAGGTGGACATGGTGGTGATGCGCCACCCGGACCCCGGAGCAGCCGTGTTCCTGAGCCGCCACGTGAACGCACGCATTGTGAACGCCGGCGACGGTACTCACGAGCACCCCACGCAGGCCCTGCTCGACGCCTATAGCATCCGCGAGAAACTCGGCCGGGTGAAGGGGGTGAAGGTGCTGATCGTGGGTGATATCCTCCACAGCCGGGTGGCCCTCAGCAACATCTTCTGCCTGCAGAAACTCGGTGCCGAGGTGATGCTCTGCGGTCCCTCCACGCTGATGCCGCGCCACATCGCCACCCTGGGCGTGAAGGTGGAACCCGACCTGGACAAAGCCCTGCGCTGGTGCGATGTGGCCAACATGCTGCGCATCCAGTTGGAACGGCAGGGAGGCGATGGCATCGGCAATTTCCCCAGCCTGCGTGAGTATGCCATGCGCTACGGGCTAGACCTGGAACGCTACCAACGCATCGGCAAGGACGTGGTGATCATGCATCCCGGCCCCATCAACAGGGGAGTGGAGGTGACCACCCAAGTGGCCGACCATGCGAACAGCATCATCCTTGACCAAGTGGAGAACGGAGTGGCCATTCGCATGGCCGTGCTCTACCTGTTGGCGGCCCGGATACCACGATCGGTCGGTTGATAAACCCCTTTCGTGGAGCATGCACGCCGTTCCACTTGCCTGATTATCTTTGGCCGGAAGCGACCCTAGCAGCATGAATTTCACCATTGAGGATAAAGGACGGTACACCTTGGTAACGGCCAATGTGGACAAGCTGGACACGACCTGCGCGCCTGAGTTGAAGAGCGAGCTGGTCTACCTGAACAAGACCGGTGTCCGCAACGTGATCATCGACATGTCCACCGCGCGTTACTGCGATTCTTCCGGGCTGAGCGCATTGCTCGTGGCCAACCGCCTGTGCAAGAGCGTGAATGGCTCTTTGGTGGTCTGCGGCCTGCAGGAAGCGGTTCAGAAACTGGTGCAGATCTCCCAACTGGAGAGCGTGCTCTCCATCACCCCCACGGCCGCTGAAGCCGTCGACCTTCTCTACATGGAGGAGATCGAGAAGGATGTGAACAACGAATAGTGCCCCCCCCACCTTCATGAAAAAACTCCTACTCCCTGCTCTCTTCGCTTGCATCGCTGGTCACTCCGCTGCCCAGGTGTGCACGCCCAACCCGCTGTACCAGGATAGCCTCTACGGCGTTTGGCCCGATACCACCACCAACTTCGCAGCAGGTGCGGTAGGGGTGCCCTATTTCCAGACCTTGGACCTCATCGTGCCGCAGAACGCCGGCGTTGTGGATCCCTTGTTCGAGGGGATACTGCTGGATTCCGTGGCCTTCAATGGAATCACCGGCTTGCCACCGGGTCTGAGCGTTGCCTGTGCCTCCCAGACCCCGAACGTGTGCACCTACCTTACCGGGCAACTGGGTTGCGGTGTTATTCAAGGTACGCCCACCCAAACAGGTACCTACGATCTTACCCTGAACGTAACGGCTTATGCCAGCTTCTTCGGAAACGTGGTGCCCATCGACCAAGGATTCACCGGTTACCGCATCGTCATCACCGAGGGACAGAGCGTGGCCGAATTGAACATGCCCGCTCTTGCCCATGTGCGCAATGTGCCCAACCCCTTCTCCAACCGCACCCAGATCGAATTCCAACTGGGGCGCGCCGCTGAAGCACAGGTGAAGGTCTTCAACCTGTTGGGTGAAGAGCTCTGGAGCAGCACGGTACAGGGTAAAGTAGGCGTGAACAAGCTGACCTTCGAAGCGAGCAACATGCCCGAGGGTGTGTATCTCTACCGCGTTTCCAGCGGTCGCGACACCTTCACCGGTCGCATGGTCCTGAACCGTTGATACGCAGCGATCGATAGCACTTTACGAAGGCCTCCGCATCGCGGGGGCCTTCTTCGTTGGGATCATGTCCGCCACCCGCTTCACCCTCACCACACTGGGCACCGGTGCCGCCGTGCCGGCTACCGGGCGCTACCCATCGGCCCAGGTACTGAACGTGGGCGAGGCACTCTACCTGGTGGATTGCGGAGAAGGCACCCAGGAAAGGCTGCGGCAGGCCGGGGTCAACTTCATGCGGATCGGGCACATCTTCATCAGCCACATGCACGGAGATCATTACCTGGGTCTCATGGGTTTGATGAGCACCATGCACCTGCTCGGGCGCCAAAGCCTCCTGAAGATCTTCGGGCCGCCCGAATTGCGGGAAGTGATCGAGGTGCAACTACGGGCTTCCGGAACCTACCTCCGTTACTCCTACCATTTTGTGTCCCTGGTGCCTGCGAACGGTGTCCTCATTCACCAGGACCAACGCGTTTCCGTGGAGATGCTGGCCCTGAAGCACCGCATACCCTGCACCGGATTCGTGTTCCGTGAGCGAACCGCGCTACGCCCGCTCCGCTTGGATATGCTGCACCTGATCCCGCACTTCAAGCGTAGTGCAGTGAAAAAAGGCGAGGACCTGTTGCTCCCCGATGGAACGCACTATCCCAACAAGGAACTCACGTTGGATCCTCCGCCCCCCCGTAGCTATGCCTATTGCTCGGATACGGCCTATGATCCCGCATTGCAGGCATTCATTGCCGGCATCGACCTCTTATACCACGAGGCCACCTTCACGACAGCCTTGGAAGCCCGTGCCCGCGAGACCCAACACAGCACCGCTGCACAAGCCGCCACCCTGGCTCGCGATGCTCAGGTGGGGCAGTTGCTGCTGGGGCACTTCAGCGCCCGCTATCGCGACCTGCGCCCGCTGCTGGACGAAGCTCGCGAGGTGTTCCCTCGAACCACCCTCAGCAACGACGGCGAGACCTATGCGGTCCACCAACGAACAGCCGTTTAGAACTTCCTGTTGGAGAGCAGGAGCAGGGGAGTACATTTGCGCATCTTTGGAATCGGTCTAAATAAGAAGATGAAGATCCGCACCCTGCTCGCCGACCACAGTGAACTGGCCCTTGTGGGCCTCCGCACCGTGTTCGCGGACGTTAGCCGCGTAGAGGTGGTGGGCGTTGCCCGCGACGCCATGGAACTGCAGGCCCAGTTGGTGCTCCTGAAGCCCGATGTGGTGCTCATCGACCATACGGCCGAAGGCTTTGGTGCCAAGGCCATCCGTGAAGGCCTGCGCCGCTGGAAGAAAGCCCGCTTCGTGGCGATCACGCCCGACCCCTCGGCCACGGCCCTGATGAGCGCCCTGCGTGCCGGTGTCACCAGCTACATCAAGAAGGACTGCGGCATCGACGAGATCATCGATGCCGTGCTCCAGACCTCCGATGGCGACAAGTTCTTCTGCGGCAAGATCCTGGAGACCCTCCGAAGGGCCTCTTTCGATGTGGACAAATTCCTGCAGGAACCGCTCTCTTGTGCGCCTGTGACCCTGAGCGAGCGGGAGTGCGAAGTGCTGGCCCTGATTGCCGAGGGACGCTCCTACACGCAGATCGCCGACGCGCTGCACCTCAGCGCACATACCGTGAACACCCACCGCCGCAACGTGATGCAGAAGGTGGGTGTGAACAACAAAGCCGCTCTGGTGATGTACGCCATGCGGAACGGCTTGGTGAGCCCCAACAAGTTCCTCTTCAACCCGTCCGCAGAGAACGCGGCGTAAGTAGCATGCCGCACATCCGGGTCATCGGTGAGATCGGCGGCAGCTCCTCGCGATGGGCCATCCTGCAGGACGATCGCCCGGCGGTCTTCCTGCCACCCAAGGGAGTGGTGTTGCCCGGCTACAATCCCTTGGCCGGAGATGCAGCGCTCTTCCTTCATGCATTGCGGACGCACTTCGAGGCGGAGTGCCCCCTGGCCCTGGAGGCTGAGGAGGTGTTCGCCTATGGTGCAGGTTGCGGCGCACCTGAACGTAAGGCGCTTATGCATCAGGCCCTGAGCGGGTTATGGGGTGCTGCTTCCATTGTTGTGGAAAGCGACCTGCTGGCTGCCGCCCGGGGGCTGCAGACCGGAGAAGCGGCCTTGGTGCTGATCCTGGGAACGGGTATGAACGCCGGTTTTTGGGATGCAGGCCACCTCTTCCAGCCGATGCCATCCCTGGGCTGGGTGCTGGGCGATGAGGGAAGCGGCGCTGACATCGGCAAGGCGCTCCTGCAGGATGCTTTCCACCATCGCATGCCCGAGGAGTTGCGGCTTGCACTTTTCGGGCAGGAAGGTCCAAAGGCGCCGGAAGTGTTACAACGCATCCACGGCTCGGCCTTCCCCTCGCGTGAATTGGCGTCCTACACCGGCTTGCTGAAGGAGCATGTGGGCGAGGCCTACGTGCATGATCTGCTGCGCTCCCGATTCCATGCTTTGGTGGAGGTGCTGGAACTGCATTTCACCGCTGAGCAAAGGGCCAGCGTGCTGGCCACGGGCTCGGTGGCCTGGGGCTTCCGCGAAGTACTGGCCGAATGCCTGCTGGACCGGGGCATGAGCCTCAAGGCCGTGCAGCGCGATCCGCTTCCGGGGCTGGTTCACCACCATCGGCGTAAAGCGGACTGATCCCCGGGCCTTGCAGCAAGTGCATCAAGCGCTTGAAGGCCTGCTGGTTCTCGCCGGTCCCCAAGCTGCGCAGCACCCGTGCACGTTCCAAGGCGGTCAGGTGCCAGCTCAGGGAGATGTGCTCCTGGTCGGTGTGCCGCAACTGGATGTCCACCACTTCCATGGGGAACTTCGTCCACCCGCTGGCCTGCCGCAGCATCAGGTCGTAATCCTGGTCCTGGATTCGAACGAAGTTGTCGTAGATGCTGCCCACGGGATCGGTGAGGCGGCTGAAGAGCGAATGGGCGCTCGGGCGCACCTCCAGGTCCTTCTGCATGTCGCGCAGTTGCAGCACCACCACGCCGCCCGTGTGCTCGGCGATCCATTCGCGGAAGGTGTGCAGGAAGGCCAGGGTGGCCCGGTAACCGTAGTTGTCGCGCACCCCGGCGTCCATCACGCGCATGGGCGGCTCGCTCGGCAGGGTCACCACGGGGGTGATATAGGGGAACGAGGCGTTCATGCGCAGGATCCCGGTCAGGGTGAGGCGGTCGGGGTCGTGCTCGGCAAAGAGGCGTCGGAACTCGATGGCCTCGGGCTCGGACTGGTGCACGAGCGGGGCATCGGGCGTAATGGCGGTGAGGTACGCGGCGGGCAGGGCACTGATCACCACCCGGCGCCCATCGTTGATGGAGGTGGGGCTGGTCACCAGCATCGGGATGCGGGCCTGGCGTTCGGCTTCGGCCATATCGCCCATGCGCACGTCCAGCAGCCCCCGGGTGTTCTCGTTCATGCGCCGCTCAAAGGCTGCTCCGCGGTCCATGGTGTAGCTCCGGTCACCGTCCCTGACCTTCCTGTATCGCACGAACATATCGTTCGTAACAAAGCTGAAAGCCAGTGGATTAAGAATATCGCTACTGAGCTCGTTCACCAAGGCCGGATCGTAGCGCTCGGATCCACCCCGCTCGCTGTCGGCCAGGTAGAGTTGCCGGAAGTAGGTGGCACCGATCAGTCCCCCGGAAGAGCCGGTGAGCAGCACCGTACGTTGCATCAGGGTGCCGCCGCTGAGGCTGTCGGCATACTGCAGGCAGCGGAAGGTCCAGAGCAGCGCACGGAGTCCGCCACCGCTGGTGTTGATCACCAACATGGGCGGTTTTTCGCCCGGATGCTCCAGCTTGGCGTTGTTGCGGGCCCATTGCTCCAGGGTGGCCTGCATGGCCCGGGCGTCGGCGGCAGCGGCGGCCGTATCGTTGGCCAGGGCGAAGATGGTCGGCTGGTCGTAGCGGGCGGGCGCTGCGCTGTAGTCCAAGCCGATCGCCTTGTTGTCGCTGAAGAACTTCTCGGTCTTGTGGCTCAATAGGTTAAGTACCACAATGGCGCCGATCAATACGGTCACGGTCCAGCCTTGCATCCAGCTGAACAGCGCACTGAAGACCATCAGCAGCATGGTGAAGAAAAGGAAGGCGCTGGCCCCTGCCGGGATGGCGAACAAAGGCACCTCGCTGAAGGCCCCGAGCAGGATGAAGCTGATCACCAGCACCATCTCGAAGATGGACCCGTTGATGTGGTTCTGCCAGAGCACGCTGCGCAGGAGCTCCTTGTCGTAGTGCGCGCTGGATCGGGCGAGCATCACCCGGAGCCGGGGGGTGATGTAGGTCTCCACCCGCCACTTCTCGGTGCGCTGGGCACGCCTCAGCCAACGGGTGGCTTTGCGTCGTTCGGCGGTGCGCTGTGGCGGAGCATCGTGCTGGGGACCGATGATGTCCACCAAGGGCTCCAAGGGCTGCATGTCTTCGGGCTCCTTGCCCAGCAGCTTGATGATGTCCGTGTTGGTGCTGGTGAAGTAGAGCAAGGAAAGGGCCATGAAGAGCCCCACCCCGAACACGAAACCGCTGAGGTGCAGCACGATATCCACCGGCGGCACAAGCTCCTTGCTGTATTGGAAGCGGGCGGAGCACCAGAGGAAAACGAGCAGGAACAGCACGGGGATCACCGCGTTGTTCACCGTGAATTTCAAAAAGGGACGCGCGATGGTGGCCACGAACGGGAAGCGGTACCCGTGCATGGTGTAGCTATAGAGGTTGAAGGCCGTGATGAAACCGCCCACGGCGAAGCCTAGGATGCCATAGGAAAGGAAGCTCACCTCTCCGAAATACTCGGGATAGAGGAACAGGAAGGGCACGCCGTACTTCACCCCCAACTGGCCGGAAACGAAGCCGAACAGGATGAGCCAGGCGAGCAGCAGCAGGTGGTTCTTCTTCACATGCAGCAGCAGCAACTGCAGCGGGAAGGAGTAGATCACCCGGCGCATGCGCTGGGTGTATGTGAGGCGGGCCGTCATGGGGCTATCCGCCAAGTATACGCGCTGAGCGCCTGTGGTGTTGTGACGCTCACACCTTTGCCAGGGTGCGGGCCATCACTTCGGCCTCCAACTGCTCGGCACGGGTCTTCAGCGCTTCGGCCTGCTTCAGCACATCGGCCTTGAAGGCTTCATCATCCAAGCCCGCGCAGTTGATGCGCACGTTCAGGTAGGCGCCGATGGCACCGGTGCGCGCGCACAGGGCGCCCACGCCGGCATCGCTCACGCTGGCTTCCAGACCTTGGTCGGCCATGGCCTGCATCAGCTCCATGCTTTCCACGCACACCTGCATGGTGCGTAGCGGGGTGTTGATGGCGCCCTTGGTGGCTTCGGTGATGGCGGCCTTGCGTGCGGCCTTCTCGGCGTCGCTGCCCTTGGGCAGACCGAAGGCCTGCATGATCCGGTCGAAGGCGCGCGTATCCTCGTCCACCAGGAAGAGCAGCTCATTGCGCAGCTTCTCGCCCTTCACGGCCCAGTGGCTGAAGTACTCCCAGCGCTCGTCCCAGCCGCGCTTGTGGGCGCTGAGGTTGGCCACCATGGTGCCCAGGGCCACGCCCAAGGCGCCCACATAGGCTGCCACGCTGCCACCGCCGGGGGCAGGGCTTTCGCTGGCCGTCTCCTCGCTGAAGCGCTTCAGGTCCATGCGCACAAGCCGCTCGTGGCCAGAGTCTTCGAGCATGTATTCGATCACCTTCTTCTCAGGGTCGAAGGGGGCCAGGTCGTCCAGGCCGAGCGACTTCACCGCGATCTTGATCTTCTCGCGCTCGGGGATGCCCAGACTGCGCTCCTGCCGGGTGAGGTAGAAGTCGGCGGCATCCAACAGGGCCTGCTTGGGGATGAGGCCCACCAGCTCGCTGCCGGTTACGCGGATGCCCCGCTCGGCCGCCGCCTTGCAGGCCTCGTCGAAGGCCACGTGCACGGGCGTTACCGTGATGTCCGTAAGGTTCAACGAGAGCTGGGCGATGCCGTACTCCTCGATGTACCAGCCGATGCCCTTCACGGCTTTCAAGCGGCCGGGGATCTTCACGGGTTCGCCGTTGGCATCGGTCACGATCTTGCCCGTTACCGGGTCGCCTTCGCGCTTGATGCGGCCGGCCTCGCGGATGTCGAAGGCGATGGCGTTGGCCCGGCGGGTGCTGGTGCTGTTCAGGTTCACGTTGTAGGCCACCAGGAAGTTGCGCGCGCCGATGGCCACGGCACCGCTGCGGGCCACGCTCTCGGTGAACGCGGCCGGGCCGAAGTCGGGTTTCCAGGACGGGTCGCTCAGCTTGCTTGGCAGCCCTTCGTACTCGCCGCTGCGGTTGTTGGCCAGGTTGCGGCGCTTCTCCTCGCTGGCCGCGAACTCGTAGCAATACACGGGGATGCCCAGTTCACCGCCCACCCGTTCGGCCAGTTTGCGGGCGTGGGCCGCGGTCTCTTCCATGCTGATGCCGCTGATGGGGACCAGGGGGCACACATCGGTGGCCCCGAAACGCGGGTGCTCGCCCTTGTGCTGCCGCATGTCGATCAGCTCCTGGGCCTTCTTCATCAAGCGGAAGGCGGCCTCGCACACGGGGCCGGGCTCACCCACGAAGGTGATCACCGTGCGGTTGGTGGCCTTGCCGGGGTCCACGTCGAGCAGGCGCACGCCTTCCACGGTCTCCACTACGGCGGCAATGGCGTCGATCTTCGCACGGTCGCGGCCCTCGCTGATGTTGGGCACACATTCGATCAGTTGGCGTTGCATGGGCGGTCTGAAGTTGGGGGCGCAAACTTACCGCTCCGGGGCTTCGCGGTCTGCTGTTCCCTCCGGATCGCCGCCGATCAGCCCAGCAGAACGGTGGCGGAATTGTTGATCATGTGCAGCAGCACCGGCACCCAGATGGAGCCGGAGCGGGTGCGGGCATAGCCGAAGACCACGCCCATGGGCACGATCAGCAGCATCACGGTCCAGGAGTATTGCAGGTGCATCAGGGCGAACACCCCGGCGGTGATGGCCACGGCCGTGTGCTCGTCGGTGAGGTGGCGGATGGAGCCCAGCAGCAGCCCCCGCAACAGGAACTCCTCGAAGAAGGGCGCCATGATGCCCACGCCCAGTAGCAACAGCGCCAGGTTGGTGGTGCTCTTCAGGATCTTCTCCATGAAATCGGTGCTGAAGGCATCGGTGAGGGCGGCCAGCACCTCGAAGGCCACCGCGATGAGCAGGAATGCCCCGATCCAGATGAGCGTTTGCCGCAGCGCAGGCCGCTTCAGGCCCAGGAAGAAGGCCGCATTGCCCCGCTTCCAGAGGCCCACGGAGACAAGAATGGCCACCAGCCCGGCCAGCCCGCCCCACAAGGTAGCCTGGGCCACCAGGTCGCCGTGGGTGGAAAGTTCCTTGAGGCGCACATTGAACAAGGGATCGCGGAACAGTCCGAAACGGAAGGAGCCCAGCTCCGGCGTGAGCTTCAGCAGGCCCTTGATGAACACGCCCGACTGCACCCCGTTGAACACCAACAGCACCACGGAGAAGAGCGCGATGCCCATGGCGAACTCCAGCCCGGGCGGACGCACATGGGTGTAGGGGATGTGGTCAGGCGAGTGCTGATCCGGTGCGGACGGGGATCCCATCGATGAGTACGGTGTCTATGTGGTCCTGTCCGAAGGCGTAAGGCAGGTAGGCCAGCGAAGGTACCGGCTTGGTGATGATCAGGTTGGCGCGCTTGCCCACGGTGAGGCTGCCCACCGTATGCGCCAGCCCCATGGCGGCGGCGGCGTTGAGGGTCATGGCATTGATGGCCTCCTCGGGCAGCATGCGCAACTGGATGCAGGCCAGGGAGAACACCAGGTTCATGTTGCCGCTGGGCGTGCTGCCCGGGTTGTGGTCCGTGGCCAGCGCCACTGGCAGCCCGCGATCGATCAGCTGCCGCGCCGGCCCGTAAGGGATCCGTAGGAAGAACGAACAGGAGGGAAGCAGCGTCGGTATCGGTCCCCTTGCATCATCCTCTCGGTGCGCACCTGTAACGTCGACCCATGCTGAGCGGAGTCGAAGCGGGGTTGACCTACTTGGAGCACCGCCGAACGCCCCCACCAGCGCATCCACATCCGCTTCCTCCATCACCTCCAGGTGGTCCACGCTGAGTGCGCCGTGCTTTATGGCCGCCTGTATGCCGCCGATGCTGGTGAACTGGTTCACGTGCACCTTGCCCGGCAGGCCGTGGCGCGCACCGGCTTCGAGCACCTGCTCCAGTTCCGCCACGGTGAAGTAGTTGGTCTCGCAGAACACGTCCACGAAATCGGCCAGGCCTTCGCCCGACACCTGGGGGATGAGCGTATCGGCGATGAGCCGGATGTAGGCCGCGCGGTCTTCCCGGTATTCGGGCGGCAGCGCGTGGGCGGCCAGCAGCGTGGCCTTGATGGGCAGGGGCAGGGCCTCCTTCAGGCGCTTCACCACCCGCAGCATCTTCAGTTCGCTCTCCAGGCTCAGGCCATATCCGCTCTTGATCTCCACCGCCGTGGTGCCGCGCTGCATCATCTCGTGCAGCCGTTCCTTGGCCTGGGCGAAGAGCAGGTCCTCGTCCATATCCCGTAGTTTGCGCGCACTGTTCAGGATGCCGCCGCCCTTGGCCGCGATCTCCTGGTAGCTCAGGCCCTTTATCTTGTCCACGAACTCCTCCTCGCGCGGGGCTGCGAACACCGTGTGGGTATGCGGGTCGCACCAGCCGGGCAGCACGTAAAGGCCGGTGGCGTCCACCGTGTGCAGGTCATCGCCGGGAGCCAGCGCAGGCAAGGTGGCCATGGGGCCCAGCGCACGGATCAGGCCGTCCTCCACCAGCATCCAGCCATCCTCCACGCAGGGCAGGCGGGCCATGTCGGCGCCGGCCACCAAGGATACACCGGGAGCATGGGTGCCCACCAGGGCCTTAGCATGGGTGATCAGCAAGCGACGCATGGCCGCAAAGAAAAGCCCTGAACACCGATGTGGGCACCGCAGCGTGCGGAACGTGCTCCCTATACGCGTGTTCCAGTTAGCCGCTGGCCGACGGTAGGAGGATTGCGGCTAACGTTCAGTTGCTTGGTGAAGTGCTGCTTGCCAGGGTGTATGGTTGGATCGAGCCGGTGGGTCGTGATCGGGGCAACTTGGTTCTTCCTGCAGTTCGATGCCAGAAACCATCGAAGAGCCAGCCGCTGAGAGCTTGATCAGGCTCTATGGACGCTACGGTCTGACTGGGTCAATACAGTTGGTCGAGCCCTTGTATGGGGCGATCCGTAGTTCTTCCGTTATCTTCGTGGGCATGCAGACCAAGGGAGCACGAAAGCGCCGAAGCCGCATCAATGCTGTGGTGTCAGCCAGCTTGAAGAAACGCCTCAAATTGGCCAGTACTGCGCAAAGCCGCAGCATGACCGAGGTGATCACCGATGCTCTGGAACGCAACCTGCCCGATCTGCCAACGCGCTCGGTTGCCAAGGGTCGCACTTGGGTGGATGAATTGGCCGGTTCAGCCTCGTTCAGTGATGCTGAGTTGGAAGGCGATGAACGTCTCGCTCGGTTGGTCCATGGGGCGCGCACCAAGGCCAGTGACCGGCAGAGGAAGTGATGAGGGCGCTGATCGACAGCGATGTATTGGTCGCCATGCTTGATGGTACCGAGGACCAGAGTCCTGAGAGCACGGCTGTGATCCAAGCGGCGGTGCGCGGTAAGTTCACAGGATTCATCACTCCGCTTATCGCAGCCAATGTCATGTACATCCTGCGGCGTAAATGGCGCACAACCAGGCCCGACACATGGCGGGCCGATATCGATCGGGTGACCCTGGACATGCTCGCCACCCTGGGCATGATACCCGTTGGCAGGCCCGACTTCATTGATAGTATCACCAGTTCATTCACAGACAAGGAGGATGGCGTCCAATACTTCGCTGCGTTGCGCAGTCGACAGGTGGATGTGATCGTCACGTGCAACACGAAGGACTTCGTCATGAAAGGTCTGGAAGCCATAGAACCAGAGAGGTTCATTCGGCAATACCTGAAGTGACCTCTTTTCTGGTCGTGTGCTGCTCTTGCCGCGTAGATGGAGTTGCAGGCAATGCTGGGGTGACGGTTAACGTTTTGGCGCTTTGCGTTCGGGCGGGATTTTTAGCACTAACCTTGATACGAAGCCGAAAGCTCAAATTTAGCACAAATGTTCATACGAAGCACGTCACCCCGCCTGACGCAAAACCGCTGTTAGCAGTAGTGGTTTCTTCCGTTGTCTTGTCAGTCGTCATTTTGATAGCTGTAAAATTCTGTAAGCTCCTCTCGCTACAATGACAAATACAATTGCTCCAATAATTAAGTCGGGATAACCTGAATTGAGCCAATTAACCAAAAGTCCTGCTGTAATTACTCCCGAATTTATGATTATGTCATTTGAAGTAAAAATCATACTTGCTTGCATATGAGCTTCTTTGCTTTTTCTCTTTTGCAATAAATACAGACAAATAACATTAGCTATTAACGCTACAGTCGAAACGAAAATCATTGTTTGAAAGTCAGGCATTTTCTCGACTCCAATAAATCGTCTGACTACCTCTATAAAACCAATTACAGCAAGAAGAATTTGAAAGTATCCTGCAAATTTTGCGATGTTCTTTTTTCTGACTACTGTTCCGCCAACAGCAATTAATGCAAGTCCATAAACAATACTGTCAGCCAGCATATCTAAACTGTCGGCAACCAAGCCCATTGAGTTTGATATAAGTCCTGTTACAATTTCAATGGCGAAAAACAAAAAATTTATTATTAAAACAGTCCATAAGGTTTTTCTTTCGTCATTTTGATTGTCAGTTGCTGTAAAATTGTCAACCGAAACAGTCGAGAGAATTGAAGTGTCAAATTTTAATGTGTCAAGTCGCTGAAAAATTTGTTCATTATTGTCTATATGAAAAACGTGTAAAAGTCGGTTGGGTATGTCAAATTCTAACGATTGAA
>JAHBUK010000008.1 GCA_019638115.1 Flavobacteriales bacterium
CCAAGTGATCGACTGCTTGGGAGTGCCCGGCGGTAGCGCACTTCCCGGAACGGCATGCAACGACAACAACCCGAACACGGGCAACGACACCTGGAACAACAACTGCCAGTGCGTAGGCCAATTGATCGACTGCCAAGGAGTGCCCGGCGGTAGTGCACTGCCTGGTACACCTTGCTCTGACGGAGACCCCGGAACGATCAACGATGTGTGGACCTCCGATTGCGAGTGTGTTGGCATGCTGGTGATCATGGATTGTTCAGGTATCATCAATGGCGAGGCCTTCTATGATGCCTGCGGTAACTGTGTAGGCGGGCTTACCGGTCTTATTCCTGACCCGGACACGGACGAAGATGGCTTCCTCGACTGCGAGGACAACTGTCCCAGTTTGGCCAATCCTGACCAGTCGGACTTTGATGGCGACGGTATTGGAGACGCTTGCGACAACTGCCCATGGGTGTACAACCCGGACCAACTCGATAGCAGTGGCAACGGGGTTGGGAACGCATGCACAGGCCAAGTGGGTCTGGATGAATTCGGTAACCCGTTCGCCTTTGCTTTCCACCCGAATCCGAGCCACGGTCCGGTTCAGCTCAGGTGCACCATTGCCGAAGTTCGGACGATACGCTTCCATGATGCAGCCGGCAAACTGGTGATGGACGTACCCGTGCATTCCAGCATCGATCTGAGCGGATTGGCCATGGGTGTCTACACTGCACTGGCAATGGATGCGAGCGGGGATGTACTTGCCCGTACACGGGTAGTGCGTCAGTAGAGCAGCACATCTGAAAGGCCGGAACTGAACACCCCATCGCTCTTTAGGCCATAGGTATCAGTAGCCGAGATCAAGAGCTGTGGAAGGGTCACGAGGCGGAAAGGCTTGAATTGAACAGCTCATAGCAACACGGTCCGAAGGTCCCGGCGTTCCCGGGACCTTCGTCTTTGAATGCCATAGGACATTCGAATGCATCCGGAACAGTAAAGCGGATATGGGCATAATTGACGGGAGGGTGGGACCCTGAAGAAATGATAGGGCCCGCGGCGCTGAGATCTCCTCGCGCGCTCAGTACGTCATTGAACCTGTTTCACAACTCACCAGAACGTGACCATTGCCCACCCATCGACTACGCTCTGGGAGGGCGCGCCTTTGCTAAGCACCTCCGAAGGGCGACTCCGCAGGGTGCGAAGCAACCGAGGAGTCGAAGCACAGGCGCACAACGAATTGTGAAAGAGGTCTATTGATGTGGATCCGAATTGGCGCCACGACAAGCCCACGTTCCGATCGGCATGGCGAAGCCGGTCGGAGACCGCGTGATGGAAGAGGAAATAGCGTGATCCGAAGCTCCCGGTTTTCCGGGGGCTTCGTCATTTCAAGAGAGTTACGGAACCCACAATTTCCCGGCGTTCGGCGCTGAATTGGTCCTTGGCAAAAAGGCGCCATACATAGACACCCTGCGGCAACACTTCACCACTGTTGCGGAACGCTCCGTTCCAACCTTCATTGGGGTCGGAAGTGTTGAAGATCTCGCGTCCCCAGCGATCGAAAATGGTGAAGAGGTAACGATCCGGATCCAAGCCGATCACCGAAGGCATGAACAGGTCGTTGATGCCACTTCCATCCGGTGTGAAGGCATTGGGGACGTAAATGGTGAGCACGTCGTCCACCAGAATATCCACACAGAATTCATTGCTGCATCCCAATGCGTCGGTCGCCACCAAACAGATCGGGTGGTAGCCCACTACCGCAGGTGTTACCAAGTGGCTGAATTGGCTGCCACCGGCTATTTCCTGGCCATCCACGGTCCACGCGTAGACCACCCCGCCTTGGGGCACGTGGGTCACATCGAACACGGGGTTCTCCACGCTCACGGTAAGTGGTGTGGGAACGAAGAACGCCGCTGGGCCGTTCGAGGCGAAAATGGCATTGACCGCGTTCATCGATCCAGTGCATCCGTTCAGGTCGGTAACCTGCACTTGTACACTGTAGGTGCCGCCATTCTGGAACACATGAAAGGCTTGTCCGATCGCCGTGGATGTACCTCCGTCCCCGAAATCCCAGCTGGCGGATTGGATACCGAGGGGATCAAGGAGATCGAATTGCACTTGCAGGGGAGCGCACCCTTCCGAAGTGGAGAAGGCAAAGAGGGGCACAGGGTCCGGGTTCACCGATACCTGCACCGATGCCGCGTCCGACGTACCCAGGCAAGGTGCAACACCATTCACGGTGTATGTGTAGGTGCCAGGCAGGTTGGCCCCAGGTACAAAAGTCCCGTTAGACGCTCCGGAAGGTCCGGACCAGGAGCCCCCGGATTGCGGTACTCCGCCAAGGCCCGTAAGCAAGGACACGCTGGCCGCGCCTTCACACAGGGTCAGGGTACCGTCCGATCCCGCACTTGGCAGATCTCCGATCGATAGGTTCACCACTGCACTAACGGAAGGGCAGGGAGCTGTGCCGGGCACCGTGTAGGTATAGTTGCCGGAGGAAGCGGAGGAGGGGTCCACCGTTCCGCTAAAGGCGCCATCCGGTCCGGACCAACTGCCGTTCATATCCGGCGAAGCGCTGAGCCAAGTGAACGGATCAACGAGCGGTGAGTTCGTACAGAGGCTGACATTGCCTCCAACACCGGCATTGGAAGCCTGCGTTACGGCAACGACCAAGGTGCTGGAGGCCGAAGCGCAGGGTTGTGTTCCGCTTACGGTGTATGTGTATGCGCCGGGCTGGCTATTGCCGGGTGCAAAACTTCCGGGGTTCGTTTGGCCATCCGGTCCGGTCCAGGTGCCACCAGTGGCAGGTGAACCGGCCAAGCCTGCCAGCAAGGTGTAGGTGCCTGCCGAGCTGCACAGGTCAATGTTGGAGTCGATACCTGCGTTCGGTGCCGCCACGATCGTCAATGTCAATGTGCTGCTCACCGAAGGGCACGGTCCATTCACCGGAAGGGTATAGGTGTAGTTGCCGGAAGCTGCGGTCGCCGGATCCACAAGCACCACGGGTGTGCCATTGGGAGCGGTCCAAATACCTCCTGGGTCGGGTATGCCTATCGGCCAGGTCGTCGGATCCACCGGGGCATCGGTCTGGCACAAGCTTAGGGTGCCATCGATCCCGGCGGAGGAAGCCGGAACAACGGTGATCTGCAGGGTGCTGCTGGCCGCGGTGCATGGTGGCGGGGCTGACACCGTGTAGGTGTAGGTGCCCGAAGTACCGGTGGTGGGTACGAAGGTGTTACCTGGTATCGCACCATCCGGGCCGGTCCAAGAGCCACCGGGGTCTGGAGCCCCCCCGAGACCGCTCATCAAGTTGTATGCGGTGGTGGAACTGCACAGTTGCACAATGCCGTTCGTTCCTGCGTTGGGTGGAGGCACTATGGTCACGTTCACCACGGAATTCGCCGCCGGGCACGGGCCGTTGGCAGGCAAGGTGTATTGATAGGCCCCGGAACTCGCAGTAGCCGGATCAAGGGTTCCGGTGGAAGCTGCACCGGTGGGCGTGGTCCATGAGCCACCCGTTTGCGGAGCACCACCAAGTGCGGCGAACAGATCGATGGGCAGGCTGGTGGTGCAAGCATTAGCGGTGCCGGTAGTGCCGGGGTTCGATGCGCTCACTTCGCTTACGGTAACAGTGGCGCTCGCGGTTATGCACGGAGCCACCCCTGGAATGGTGTATGTGTACACGCCGCTCGGGCTGCTACCCGGCGTCAGCGTGCCTGAGAATGCCCCACCACCCGGGCCGGTCCAGTTGCCACCGGTCTGCGCAAGTGGGCCCAGGAGTGTGAAGAGATCCACGGGATCGCCGTTGCTGCACACGTTCAAGGTGGCATTGCTACCTGCGTTGGGTTGAGCGGATACGGCAACGGTAACGGTGGAAGAAACGGCCACACAAGGAGCAGTGGCTTGTACCAGGTAGGTATACACGCCCGGTGTTCCGGTCACGGGATCGAACGTGCTGGGAACCGATGCACCACTTGGACCCGTCCAAGACCCGGGTATCGATGGTGAGCCACCCAACAGCGAGAACAGGTCCACGGGAGCGGAACCTTCGCACAGGTTGATGGCGCCGGGTGTCCCTGCGTTGGGTTGTGGCACCAAGGTCAAGGTAACGGTGGATTGGGCGTTCAAACACGGAAGTACACCATTCACCGTGTACGTGTATGCTCCGCTCGCTCCATTGGCGGGGTTCACCGTGCCGTTGGATGCTCCGCCGCTTGGGGTGGTCCAGGTGCCTCCGCTGGAAGGCGTGCCACCCAACAGGTCGAACAAGGAAATGGGAGCAGCCGTGGCGCAGTAGGTGCCGGTCGCCGAATTTCCTGCATCGGGTTGAATGTTCTCCGTTACGCTAACGGTAGCGGTGCTGTTGGGACACGGCGCAATGCCATTCACCGTGTAGGTGTAGTTGCCCGCAGTGTGTATCGCGGGGTCGTAGGTGCCGGCGAAAGCGCCCCCCGACGGGGAGGTCCAGGTGCCGCCGGGTTCGGGGCTGCCACCCAAGGCATCGAACAAACTGGCAGGTCCGCTGGTGCTACAGAATGATATGGACCCATCAGTTCCAGCGGAGGGTGTCGGGTTCACCGCCACGTTCACCACGGCCGATGCGTTCACACAGGGAGCAAGCCCAGTTATCGTGTATGTGTAGGCACCCGGAACACTCGTGGCCGGGTTGAACGTGCCGTTGAAAGCGGCTCCGGAAGGGGTGGTCCATGTTCCTCCCGATCCTGGTGTACCCACCAAAAGACCCAACAGGGGGAACGACGGATCGCCCGCACATACGGTGATGCTGCCATCGCTTCCGGCATTGGGCTGTTGTTGAAGTGTAACGTTCACCACGGCGCTTGCGGAACATGAGCCAGTGCCGTTCACCGTGTAGGTGTACGCTCCACCCGCATCCGTGGCCGGGTCGAACACGCCGGAATGTGCCGTTCCGCCCGGCGTGGACCAAGATCCACCGGCATCGGGTGTGCCGCCCAGTGCGGTGAACAGAGGTGATGCCGGAGAGGTGCTGCACAGTGTAAGGTTGCCATTGGTGCCGGCATCCACATCGCAGCATTGGGTCACCGATGGTGTGGAAGGCACCAAGGGGTCATTGGTGCACCCGGCCCCCGACCAAGAACCGGTCTGGCTGTCGCTGAAGGTGTTCACCGTTACGCCCAGGTTCAGGCCGCTTACGCAGGCCGATCCGCTCAGTACACTGATGGTCCAGCAGAATTGCCAGTTGGCAGAGCCCGTGCAGTTGTCGCCGAAGTTGTTGCCGGGGTTGTTATCGGCCGGGGTGTTCTGGTTGTAGAAGAAGCCCGGTCCTTGTGGACCAACGTTGGTGAAGAAGGAGGTGCCTTGCACGCTGTTGTACCAAGCCCAATAGCCATTGCCGGAGCAGGAGGGTGGAGGCGTGCCGGGGGTGAGCGTGCTCATGTCCCACCCTGCACCGAAGATCGGCACCAGGCCATGGAACCAGTTGGCATTGGTCTGGTTCCAGCCGGTTATCGTGAAACAGAAAGTGACCGTTTGCCCGGATGAATAGGTGCCGTTGGTGGGCGGTGGGTTGGCCGTGAACGTGTAACCGGTGAGGCAAGGCTGGGCAAGCGAGCTTAGGGCTATGCCGAAGGCGATCACAAGTAAGGAGAGGGACTTGTGCAGGGTCATGTTCAGGCCATGGAGCAACGATACGGGTTCCAATGTACATGGACCCCGTGAACGTTCCAATGGTTGCCTGAGATCAAGTTGCCAACACCTCCAGAACGCGGAACAGCTCGGGTTCAATGGCCTTGTGGCCACCTATGGCATCCTTGAACGGCGTAAGGACCACGCGGTCGTTCACCAGGCCCAACATGGCATCGTGCCTGCCTTTAAGCAGCGCTTCCACAGCGGCCACTCCAAGCCTGCTGGCCAATATCCGATCCTGCACGGTAGGTGCGCCACCGCGTTGCAGGTGTCCAAGAACGGTCACCCGGATATCCTTGTCCGGCAGTTGCTCCTTCACCTTACGAGCAATGTCGAAAGCGCCGCCTTCTTCGTCGCCCTCGGCCACCACCACTATGCTGGAGGATTTGGTGATCGAAGCTTCTTGGAGCGCGCGGGTGAGCTCGTTGATGCTCTGTAGTTTCTCCGGCACCATGGCGTACTCCGCACCGGATGCCAATGCACAAGCGATGGCAATGAACCCGGAATCGCGCCCCATTACTTCAACGAAAAAGAGCCGGTCGTGCGAGGAGGCCGTATCGCGGATCTTGTCGATGGCCTCCATGGCGGTGTTCACGGCCGTATCGTATCCGATGGTCCGGTCGGTGCCGTACAGGTCATTGTCAATGGTGCCGGGTAGCCCGATGATGGGGGTGCCATGCTCTTGGAAGAGCACTCGCGCACCGGTGAAGGTCCCATCGCCACCGATAGCGACCAAGGCATCGATACCATGTTTGCGCAGGTTGGCTGCTGCCTTCGAGCGGCCTTCCGGTGTCATGAAGGATGCACTGCGCGCTGAGCGCAGGATGGTACCGCCGCGTTGGATGAGGTTGCTCACATCACGCGCACCCAAGGGCACCACGCGGTCGTCCACCAGGCCATTGTAGCCCCCTTGTATGCCGCTTACCCGCAGGCCGTGGAAGATGGCGCAACGCACCACCGCACGAATGGCCGCGTTCATGCCAGGGCTGTCGCCACCCGAGGTGAACACCCCGATGTGTCCGATCCCGGCCGCCGTGGTCATTGTGCGATCACCTGGCCCAGGGAACGCTGCAAGCCACTGGTGGGGTCGATCAGCTGGCAGAGGTAGCGACCGGCCACCAAGGTGCCACGCTCAATGCGCACCGGGGCCGAAGGCAGGCCATTGATGCGACGTACTTCGCGCCCACTGGCATCGATCAGCAGTACCGTGGAGTTGGCCGGCTGGCCGCTCAGGTCGATGGTGAACCCATCCTCAAAGGCTGTGGGGTAGGGCAGGGGCGAAACGGAAGCTTCCGCGTCGGCCAGATCCACCGTGCTACCCGGAATGCTGTAGAGGTCCGTGAGCGCACCCATGTACAACGTGGTGGGTGATGCATGGAATTCTTCGTTGCTCACCACATCCACGGGGGCCAGGCCGGTATTGAAGGCGGAATAGCTCACACCATTGTTCGTGGAGCGCAGGCAACCACTGCTGGTGCCGGTCAGTGCATAGATGTTTCCGTTGTATGCGATCAATTCCCCTTTGGTGGGAGTCGCCACACCACCGGTGGCATTGCTCCAGTTCATTCCCCCGTTGTCCGAATACTGGTAGCCGTTGGAGCCGATGATGTGGATGCGGTTACCCACTTTCTGGATGGCGAAAATGTCGAAGTTGACCCCGGATCCCACAGGTACCCAGTTGGCGCCGGCCGTGGAACGGTAGATGCCGATGTTGGTACCAGCATAGATGTCCTGGCCATCCTGGGTGATGTGGTAAACGCGCATGTTCGCGCTCATGCCGCTGTGGCCGGTGAGCCAGTTGGTGCCGTTGTTGGTGGTGGTGTAGATGCCACCGCCAGCGCTGATCAAACCTTGGAACACGGCATAGGTGGTGTTCCCGAAGGTGAAGAACTTGTTGGCGAATACGGTACCGCTGGCCGTCATGCTTCCACCTCCGGCCAGGCTGTTGGCCAAGGTCCAAGTGCTTCCTGCATCACTGGACCGATAGATGCCGTTCTGTGTGCCTGCGAACAGGTGGGTGGCGTTGCGCCCAACGGATTGCACGAAGATGTTGCCGCTCGCAACTGGCAAGCCGGTGTTCACAGGGGTCCAGGATAGACCTTCGTTGGTGCTCTTGTGCACCCCGGTCGGGTAGGCCGCCACGTAGATGGCATTGTCGAGCGTAGTGATGCTGCGGATCGATTGCAGCCCGGTGTTGTAAGGGGTCCACTGGGCGGTGGCAAGCGAAGCGGTGAACGCAGCGAACAAAAGAGCCTTGGTCCTCATCATGGATCGGTATGGTTGAGCAGGAATGCGTGAATGCAAGGTTGCGAAAATAGCTTGGCGAACGGAACCACCCTGAAAAACCCATCTTCAAGCTTGCGGTGCT
Organism: Flavobacteriales bacterium; assembly: GCA_019638115.1. GTDB lineage: Bacteria > Bacteroidota > Bacteroidia > Flavobacteriales_F > PHOS-HE28 > PHOS-HE28. The sequence continues at coordinate 8,015 of JAHBUK010000008.1, forward strand.
TCCTGTGCGGCTAATAGGGCTGCGGCTTGGCGTAACTTTGCCCGCGATGTTCCTGCGGTCTTTCCATCGCTGTTTGGCGGTGCTTATGTTCTGCGCGTTCGGCGCACTGCAAGGGCATGGTGTCCTGCATGCGCTGGAACACGATCATGCGTGCGACCACAAGGCCATGGGCGCAACGCCGCAATACGTGGAGGTGGAATGTGCGCTATGTGCGGCCATGTTGCCAGGCATGTGTGCGGCGTGCACCGCGCTCGAAGCCCCTGTTGTGGCCCTGCTGGGCGCAGCGCCCAGTGCGGACATAGCCCCACACGGCTTCCGGGTACTTCCCACGGATCGGGGCAGGGCACCGCCAAATGCGGTATAGCGCACGGGTAGTGCCAGCACTTTCTTTCCATCGTTAACCCGGCCTAGGCCCAAGGGACCGCAATATGCGTTGTCCCCTCCTGCATGTCATTCCACACCATCATCTTTCGTTTCGTTGTGCTTAGCGCGTTGCTCTTGCTCACGGCTGTTGCGCATGCGCAGCCATGCGACCTGAGTCTGCGCGGCCGGGTCATCGACGATCACGACCGCACACCCCTGTCTTTCGCAGAGGTGTTCATCCCTGAATTGGGGCGCGGTGCGGTTTCGGACCTTGACGGGTACTACGTGATAAGCGGCCTGTGCCGGGGCACCTACCAATTGCGCGTGACCCATTTGGGTTGCGACCCGGTGGAACGCAAGGTGGTGCTGGATAGGGACCTTGTGATGGACCTTCGTTTGGAGCACCATGTGGAGGAGTTGCGCGAACTGGAAGTGATCAGTACGCGGCCGGATGAGAACGTGGGCCTTGCGCGGGAAGAGGTTGGCCGCACCGAGTTGGAGCTCAGTGCAGGACGCTCCTTCGCCGAGGTGCTGCACAACTTGCCGGGCGTTACACTGCTCAATTCAGGGCCCACCACCTCCAAAGTGGTCATTCAAGGGCACTCGGGCAACCGGGTGCTTACGCTCAACCAAGGCATCCGGCAAGAGGATCAGCAATGGGGTGGTGATCATGCACCCAACATGGACCCCTTCACCGCCGATCGCATCACTGTGGTGAAAGGTGCCGCATCCGTGCAGTACGGGGCCGATGCCATCGGAGGGGTCATCCTCTCGGAGCCGGTGGAGTTGCCCAGGACCCCCGGTATCGGTGGGGAGGTCCGTGGAGTGGGCATCTACAACGGTCGCGGAGGAGGTGCTTCAGGCTCGCTGCACGGTGGGCTGCGCGGCATCCCGGGCTTCGGTTGGCGTGTGCAGGGCTCCGGCCGCATGCTCGGTGATCAACAAGCGCCGGAATATGTACTGAGCAACACCGGTCTGCGCGAAGCTGCCGGATCAGCATCCGTGGGAGTACAGCGGCATTGGGGTGGGGCCACGCTGTACTACAGTTGGTTCGGGCGCGATCTGGGCGTACTGCGCGCTGCGCACATCGGCAACCTCACCGACCTCAACAACGCCATCGCTTCCGGTCGTCCCTGGTTCGTTGCGCCATTCACCTACGATATCGGCAACCCGCATCAAACTGTGCAACACCACCTCTTCAAGGCCGAAGCCAAGTACCGTGTTTCCGATCGCAACATGATCCTGCTCACGTACGGTTATCAAGGCGATGAGCGCAAGGAGTTCGACAACCGGCGCGGGGCCTTGCGCGATCGCCCGTCCATCGACCTGTTCCTGGCCACGCATACGGGAGACGCCATCCTCAACCACTGGCTGGGCCCGCACATCCATGGCAAGGTGGGCGTCAACGTGGTGTACCAGGAGAACTTCAACCAGCCGGGAACGGGCATCCGTCCGCTGATCCCCAACTACGCACGAACGAGTGGTGGTGTGTTCATCCTTGAGCATTTCCCCCTGCGCGATGACCTGGAGTTGGAGGCTGGCGCCCGGTTGGAGGCCGCACACCTGCGGGTGGGCCGCTTCAATGCCGCCAACGAATACGAGACCCCCGAGCACCGATTCACCAACTACGCATTCAGTGCAGGTGGCAACTGGAGCATCCGGGACCACCTGCAACTGCGGGCCAACATCGGTTCCGCGTTCCGGCCGCCGCATGTGGTGGAACTGTACAGCCAGGGCCTGCACCACGGCTCCGCCGCCATTGAGCGCGGCGATCCCACCTTGCCCGGGGAACGCTCCTTGAAGGCCACCACGGACCTGGCCGGATCATGGTTCGAAGGCCGCTTGAAAGGATCCCTGTCCCTCTTCTGGGACCGCATCGATGACTACATCTACCTGCGTCCGGCAGGCACGCAGCTCACCATCCGCGGTGCCTTCCCGGTCTTTGACTACGTGGCCACGGATGCAATGCTGCATGGTGGTGATGCCACCGTGGAGTTCACCTTGCATGGGCCGTTCCGCGTGCGGGTGCGGGCGGGAACCGTGCGTGGCAGGGACCTCGGCACCAACGAATGGTTGTTCCAGATGCCTTCCGACCGTGTGGAGCAAACGCTGCTCTTCAACAAGGAGACCTGGGGACCACTGCGCGATGCGGAGATCGCGCTGAGCCTGCGCTCGGTGTTCCAGCAGCAGCGCATTCCTGTGGACCTGGACTTCATGGCCCCGCCCGCCACATACCAGCTTCTTGCGCTCTCCGTTTCCATGGCACGCCCGCTCGGAGACAATGAGCTGCGCTTCGGTTTGCAGGGTGCCAATTTGCTGAACGTTGCCTACCGGGACTACATGGACCGATTCCGATACTACGCCGATGCAGCAGGGACCGATCTCAGCCTCTGGGTCCGTTACGCCTTCGGTTCCCGGCCAACGAACATCCCGTGAACCCGACCGACCTACCTTTAACCCTCAACACGTTCATCATGCTCAAAACCATGCGACAGTTGCTTTTCCTTTCCCTGGCGTTCACGCTGGTGACCGCTTGCAAGAAGGACACGGAAGATCCCGTTCCGCCAACACCACCGCCGGCCGGCAATGAGCAGGAACTGATCACCACGCTCATCCTCACGTTCACTGATGCCGAAAACCCCTCAGAGACTTTCGAGCTGCGCTGGAGCGATCCGGATGGAGATGGAGGGAACGACCCGGTGATCACCGGCGACATCCTTCCGCAGAACCGTGCCTACAGCATGGCCGTGCGTGTGCTGGACGAAAGCGGTTCTTCACCCGTGGAACTCACCAACGAGATAGCCGCCGAGAAGGAGGAGCACCAGTTCTTCTTCCTGCCCAGCAATGTGAACCTCACGTTCTTCTATGCCGATCAGGATGCGAACGGCAACCCGGTGGGCCTGGCCAATACGGCCATTGCCGGTGGCCCCAGCCTGGGCAGCCTAACGGTGATCCTGCGCCACGAGCCCAACAAGGCAGGTGCGGGAGTTGCGTCAGGCGACCCGACCAATGCCGGTGGTGATACCGACATTGAAGTGACCCTGCCCGTGCGCGTGGATTGAGCGCGTTACATATCACATTGAACTGCATTCCCGTTCCTGAGCAAATAGCTTGGGAATGGGAATGCGTCTTTACATAGGGTGCCTGCTGGCCTTCGGGCTGGGGGCGTGCCAGAGCAACGGGCAGGATGCGCTGACACCGGTGCAGGAACCGCAGGAGCTGGTGGTGTTGCCGCCCGTGCCGCTCCAGCGTTTGTTGGACAGCCTTTCAATAGCGCCGGAAAGCCTGCAACTGCGGGTGGAAAAGGCGGACAGGCGCATGCTTGTTCTGGCCCAGGGCAAAGTGCTGAAGGAATATGCCTGTGTGCTCGGGGAGAACCCGGCAGGGGACAAGCGCATGCAAGGGGACCGCCGCACACCCGAGGGCGAATTCACCTTCCGCGACAAGTACCCGCACCGCCAGTGGCACAAATTCGTGTGGATCGACTATCCCAATGCGACCAGTCGCGAGCGTTTCGCACAACGCAAACGCAGCGGTGAGATCCCGGCCGATGCGCAGATCGGTGGTGAGATCGGCATCCACGGGGTGCCCGCAGGCATGGACCACTGGATCGTTCAAGGCCAGGATTGGACATGGGGCTGCATCGCCATGCGCAATGCCGACCTCGATGAGATCTACCCGCACATCAAGCCGGGCCGCACGGTGCTTACGATCGTGCCTTGAGCGCGCTTAGCGATCGAAGCTGTTGGGGTAGTGCTGCTTCAAAGCGGTGATGCCGTCGCGCACTTTGTCCTCCTGCTCGCCTTTGAAGGAGGCCAGCTTCTCCGCGATCTTCGGGTCGGCGGTACCCAGGATCTGCACAGCAAGCAGGCCGGCGTTCCTTGAACCGTTCACGGCCACGGTGGCTACGGGCACTCCCGAAGGCATCTGCACGATGGAGAGCAGCGAATCCCAGCCATCGATGCTGTTGCGCGACTTGATGGGCACACCGATCACAGGCAGGGTTGTGAGCGATGCCACCATGCCCGGCAGATGGGCGGCGCCACCAGCACCGGCAATGATCACCTTCAGACCCCGGTCGGCAGCGCTCTTCGCATAGGCGAACATGCGGTCCGGCGTGCGGTGTGCGCTCACCACGGTCAGCTCATGCGCAATGCCGAACTCGTTCATGGTGTCCACGGCCTCCCGCATGATCTCCAGGTCGCTGCGGCTTCCCATGATGATGCCGACCAAGGGTGTTCCGTTCTCCATGCTGGTTCAGTGTTCTTGCGGTTCGATGGGGACCACGCCAGCGTGCACCTTGGTGACGGCAATGGCCTGGTCCAGTTGATGATGGTCGCGGGCCACCACGGTGATGTGGCCCATTTTACGCCCGGTGCGGGTCTCGCGTTTGCCGTAAAGGTGCAGGTAGGTGGCGGGCATGTGCAGCACGTCATCCAATCCCTTCACGCGCGGCTCACCTTGGCCGCCTTCGCCCACCAGGTTCACCATGGCGGCATGCCCCAGCAGTTCGGTGGCGCCAAGCGGCCAGTTCATGTACAGGCGCAGGAGCTGGTCGAATTGGGAGCTGGGGCAGGCTTCGATGCTGTGGTGACCGCTGTTGTGCGCGCGGGGAGCGGTCTCGTTCACCAACAGCCGCCCATCCTTGGTCAGGAAGAGTTCCACCGCATAGATGCCCGCGGCACCGAAAGCCTCGGCCACCCGGCGTGCCAAGGCGATGGCCTCGCGGGACTGTTCAGGAGTGATCCGGGCCGGCGCACGCAGGTGGTCCACCAGGTTGAAGCGCGGGTCGAAGACCATCTCCACCGGGTCGTAGGTGCTCATGGTACCCAGGGAGGAGCGCACCACGATAACGGCCAGTTCCAAGGCAATGTCCGCCCGGGCCTCCAACACGGAGGGGCCTGGGAAGGCCTTCGCCGCATCCGCAAGGGTGTTGATGGGCATCACGCCCTTGCCATCGTAGCCACCGGTTCGTGCTTTCAGGAAGGCAGGCAACAGCTGTGCATGATCGGCGATGCCGTCGGGGCCTTCCAACAGCACCGCATCGGGCGTGGGGAGGCCGTGGTCCAGGTAGAACTGTTTCTGAAGGCCCTTGTCCTGGATGATGCGCAACACCTCGGGGTCGGGGATCACCCGCTTGCCCATGGCCTTCAATTCCACCAAGGCCTCCACGCTCACGTGCTCGATCTCGATACCCACCACATCGGCATCCGCAGCGAATGCCAGCACGGTATCCCGGTCGCTGAATCGGCCTTGTACGAAGCGGTCCGCCAGCATCGCACAGGGTGCCTGTGGATCGGGGTCCAGCACGTGAACGGTCACATCGTAGCGCAGGGCATTCTCAATGAACATGCGGCCCAACTGGCCTCCACCAAGCAATGCGATCACGGGTTTCCGCCCCATGGCGGCAAAGATAGCCGCAGCGCGTTGGCGGATCAGTAGCGCTTCCGCACCGTGCGTGATCGCTTGAGCTGGACCATGCGGTAACCGGCTGTTATTTGCGCCGCCTGGTTCTTCGGGTAAAAGCGGTCATCTTCCCGGAGCACGGGTGTCATGCCATTGTAGTAGCGCAGGCCGAGGTCCCATCCGTAGCGCATATCGATACCCAGCCCCAGGTTGAACCCGAAGTCGATGCTGTTGTAGTTCGCCGTGGTGTTCAGCCGTTCATCGCCTGCCTGTTGTTCCGCCAGGAGCAGCATACCGGTCTGTATGCCCCCTTGCAGGTTGAAGGTGTTGCCCATGAACCATTTCACGGAAATGGGCACCAGCATGGAAAGTGTGCGCACCTGGCTGTTGCTGCCATCGGATCCCTCGAACCTGGACCCCATGGCCGCTACGAGCAATTCGGGCTGCACTTCCAATCTGGCACCCAGCCCAATGGGGGCGTAGGCTCCTATGAGCGCGCCCGGCAGCCAATTGCTGCGCAGTACTTCGGAATCCATTCTGCTCATCATCGCCCCTCCTTTCAGGCCGAGACCGGAGCGTTGGGCGTGCAGGGTGGATGTGCCGATCAGCAGAAGGGTAGCCGCCAACACGGCTTTCTTGGGTTGCATGGTGAACACGTTGATGTGTTCCATGCTCTACGCATGCCGCTTATGCAGGTTGCAGCGCCTGGTAGGAATTCCGACCAAGGTGTTCCTGCTTTCGACGAATGCCCCAAAGGGCATGGTCGTTCCGCGATCAATAAGTAGCACTCCGCACTTCCACGCGCAGCGTGTAGGAAGCATCGCCTTGTTGCACACGCACCAAGTAGCTGCCCGCGGCATAGCCCCGCACGTCGATCACCGGGCGGTCGTTTTGCACCAGCTGTGTGTCCACCAAGCGGCCGAGCATATCACGCATCTCCACGGTGGCCGGAGTTGCGTCCGGCAGGGTCAGCGTGAAGCTCTCCGCGGTCGGGTTGGGGTAGAGGCTCAAGGTGTTCGTGAGGCCATCCTCCAGGCCGGTGCTGGTGGTGATGGACACGGCATAGTCCTCGGTCTCTCCATAAACGTAGCTGAAGCAGGGATCAACGGGTGAGGGCTCACCGGTAAGGATGAACACTCCGCGCACGCGCAAACGGGCGGTTCCCAGCGTGGCATTGACCGGAACCATGAAAGTGATGCCTTGGGTCTCGAATGCTGAACTGGATGTCCACTCGCCAAGCTTCTCGCCCAGCACCAGGGTGCCGTTCTGGTCGTAGTCGATCCAAGCCGCGTAACGATCCGGGCTGTAGGCCCCACCTTGTATGTTGATGGTGTACGTGCTGCCACGCACCAAACTGGTGCTGTAGGTGCTCATGTAGTTCGTGTAGCTCGGTCCGTCCACGGCGCCCGAGTTGGTGTTCACGATGTTGCCCAAGGTCACCCCGTTGATGAAGTCCCCGTCCGAAGTGCCGTTCAAGCTGGTGGGTATGCAGGTGCCGCTGGCGGGTGCGGTGATCACGATCCCGTAGTCCTCGGTCTCCCCGTATGCATAGTTGTAGCAGGGGTCGGTGGGGGAAGGCTCGCCGGACAAGTGGTACACGCCGCGCACACGCAAACGGGTGTTGCCCAATGTGGCGGTAACCGGCACGGTGAAGGTGATGATCTGGGTCTGGTTGCTGCCGGTGGTGGAGAACTCTCCCAGTTTTTCACTGAGCACCAGGTTGTTGTTCTGGTCGTAATCGATCCATGCCGCGTACTGGTCGGGTGCGTAAGTGCCACCTTGTATGGAAATGGAGTACGTGGCACCACGCTCCAGGCTGGTGGACCACTGGCTGCTGAAGTTCGTGTAGGTGGGTACGCCCACGCCACCGCTGTTCACGTTGTTTATGGTACCCAGGATCACGCTATTGATGAAGTCGCCATCGGCGGTTCCATTGGTGCTTGTTGGAATGCACAGGCCGGTGGGCGGCGCCGTGATCACGATGCCATAATCCTCGGTCTCTCCATACGCGTAATTGAAGCAGGGATCGGTAGGTACGGGCTCACCGGTATTGTGGTAAACGCCACGCACACGCAGCCGGGTGTTGCCCAAGGTGGCGGTGACCGGTACGGTGAAGGTGATGGTCTGGGTCTGGTTGCTGCCGGAAGTGGTGAATTCGCCCAGTTTTTCGCTCAGCACCAAGGAATTGTTCTGGTCATAATCGATCCAAGCAGCGTAATGGTTGGGCGAATAGGTGCCCCCTTGGATGGATATGGTGTAGGTGTTACCGCGCTGCAGGCTGGTGGACCACTGGCTGCTGAAGTTGGTGTACGTAGGAACGCCGACACCGCCGCTGTTCACGTTGTTGATGGTGCCCAGTGTAACTCCGTTGATGAAGTCGCCGTCAGCAGTGCCGTTGGTTGAGCTCGGAATGCAGATGCCTGCCGGCGATTGGCCGCATCCGTTGGAGGTGAGCAGGCTGCTGCGAACACCGTTCAGCACCCCGTTCATGTAGTTGGATTGCTGCGGGGTGAACATCGCGGAACAGTTGCTGTAGTCCATGAAGTTCTCGTACTGCGTGAGCACACCGCACTTCACCAGCCCGGTGTTGCTGCATGAAAAGGTGGGTGTGTCCGTGTTCGGGGTATCGGCAAAACCGTCATCACTGCCGCAACCACCGTTGCCCCAAGGGTGCAGAAGGCCGAGGTAATGTCCCACCTCGTGGGTGGCCGTGCGGGAACTCAGTGCCATGCCATATTGGTAGTCGATCACGATACCGTCTATGCTGCTGCCGACCATGCCACCCACCGGCAGGTAGGCATAACCCAAGGTGATGGATCCGCCGCTTGCTCCACTGGTGATGTCGCATACCCAGATGTTCAAGTAGCGTGTGGGGTCCCACGGGCTACGGCCCAAGGGCGCCGATTTCATGGCATCGGTCTGGGTATCCGGGTTGAACCAGGTCTGGGTGGTCTGTGTGCGGGTGATGCCTTCGGTGGGGTTCCCTGCGGGGTCCAATTGGGCAAGGCAGAACTGGATGCCCGTGTTGGCGATGCTGCCTTGGAACGTTGGCCGTACACCGCTCAGGTTGCTGTTGCTGGCGGAATAGTCCTGGTTCATTTGGTTCACCACCGCATTGATGGCCGATGCGGGGATGTTCTCGGCTGCGGTGTTCCACACCACGTGGAAAACCACAGGAATGATCTGGGAGCCACCCCGTTCCGTTTGGCTGGCTACTTGGGGCAACGCGCTGGCCAGGTCCGTAATGCCTTGTTGCTGCAGATACTGCTCGGAGATGCGATGCGCGGTGCATCGATCGCCATGTTCATGCGATTGGGCAGTAAGGGTGAAAGCACCAAGAATGGCAACGGGAAGGAGTAGTGTCCGCATCATGGCCGCGAAGATAGTCCGCGATGCCAAGGGTTCACCCGCGATCGAGTGGGCGTAGCTCCAGATCGAGCAGATAGTGGTCCGCGTAACGTGCGCTCCAGGGAAAGTGTGCCGCCACACGGTCCAACTTGGCACCGTTCTTCAGCAACCGATCGCGGTGCCCCAGGCGATGTTCCAGCCGCGCTTGTGGTACGAACAGGCCGATGGGCCGAAGGGCCACTTTCCGGAAATGGCTCCCGAACAGCTCAATGACCTGCCGGGGGCGGTGGTACCACGTGATCGCTCCCGTGCCACTGAGTGCTGCCCACACGGGTTCTTCGCGGCCGCGCCGGAAAGCATCGCTCCAACGCCCGCCGAGCAGGTGGTAAACGGTCTCGGAAGCACATCGGTCCGGCATCAGCACGGCCACGAAACGGCCGCCCGGTTTCAGCTGGGCCGCAATGGGGGCCACCAATTCCGCCAAGTGGTTTCGATCGATGCAGTTGAGGCCACCGAAGTTGGAGAACACCAGGTCGAACTGCACATCCCACCTGCCCGGCCGCAGGTCCTCGAAGGCGAGCTGCTCGTGCATGATCCGGTCTTCCACGCCCATCTGTCGGGCCTTCTCACGAGCAATGCGCAGCATGCCCGGACTGATGTCGGTGGCCACCACCCGGTGCCCTTTGCGCGCCAGGTGGATGGCGTCCACACCGGTGCCGCAGTTCAACTCCAGGATCCGCAGGTCGGGTGCCGCCAGCATCCCGTCCAGATAGTCCCACACCATCCTGCGCTGCACCATGGCGATGCGGCTGAAGGTGAATTCCTGGTCGTAGGCCGAGGGTTCGTGCTCCATGGGCCTTGCTGCGTGTGGTCGGCTCTTAGAATTTGCTCAGCGCGCTCATGGCGGCCATCGGGTCGCTGGCACCGAACACGCTGTTCCCGGCCACCAGGGCATCGGCTCCGGTGCTCACCAAACGCGCTGCGTTCTCCATGCTCACCCCGCCATCGATCTCGATCAAGGCCTTCGATCCGGTGCGCTCGAGCAGCTCCTTCAGAGCAGTGATCTTGCTGTAGGTGCGCTCAATGAACTGCTGTCCACCGAAGCCGGGGTTCACGCTCATCAGGCACACGATGTCGAGATCGGCGAGCACCTCTTCCAAGTGGCTCACCGGCGAATGCGGATTCACGGCCACACCGGCCTTCATGCCGGCTGCTTTGATGGCCTGTATGCTGCGGTGCAGGTGCGTGCAGGCTTCCAAGTGAACGGTCAGGTGGTCGGCACCGGCATCGCGGAAAGCCGTGATGTATTTGTCGGGCTCCACGATCATCAGGTGCACATCGAAGGGCTTCTTCGCGTACTTGCGGATGGCCTTGATGACGGGCAGTCCGAAACTGATGTTGGGCACGAACACGCCGTCCATCACATCGATGTGGTGCCACCCGGCGGGGCCTTGCTCAATGCGTTCAACATCCTTGCGCAACTCGGCGAAATCGGCCGATAGGAGAGAGGGGGCGAGTATGTGGGCCATGTGGCCGCGAAGGTAGCGCCTACAGGAAGCAGCAAGGGCCGCCTTCCGAAGCGCATGGCTTTGGACAGCGGCCCAGGGCGCACAAGTGCGGCTGTTATCCCAGGTAAGCGCGCAGCACGGAACTGCGGCTGGTATGCTTCAAGCGGCGGATGGCCTTCTCCTTGATCTGCCTCACACGCTCGCGGGTCAGGTCGATCTTCTGGCCGATCTCCTCCAAGGTGTGCGGCTGGTTTCCGTTCAACCCGAAGTAGAGACGGATCACATCGGCCTCCCTGCCGGCCAGGCAGCTTAGCGAGTGCTCGATCTCCCGACGCAGGCTGTCGGTCATCAGGCTGTCCAAGGGACTTGGCGTCTCCTCGTTGTGCATCAGGTCCATCATGGTACCGCTGTCCTCGCCTTCGCGCAGGGGGGCATCCATGCTCAGGTGCTTGCCGGTGTTGTTCAGGCTGGTCTTCACCTCTTCCAAGGTCATCTCCAGCAATTCGGCCAGTTCGGCCGCGGTGGGCGGGCGCTCATGCTCCTGCTCCAAGCGCGCGAATGCCTTGTTGATCTTGTTGATGGAGCCGATCTTGTTCAGCGGCAGGCGCACGATGCGTGCTTGTTCCGCCAGGCTCTGTAGGATCTGTTGGCGGATCCACCACACGGCATAGCTGATGAACTTGAAGCCGCGGGTCTCATCGAAACGGCTTGCCGCTTTGATCAGGCCCAGGTTCCCTTCGCTGATCAGGTCGGGCAGGCTCAGGCCCTGGCCTTGGTACTGCTTGGCCACGCTCACCACGAAACGCAGGTTGGCCTTCGCCAGTTGTTCCAGCGCATCATTGTCGCCTTGGCGAATACGCCGGGCAAGCTCCACCTCTTCCTGCGCGGTGATCAGTTTCACCTTGCCGATCTCCTGCAGGTACTTGTCCAGGGATGGTGTATCCCGGTTCGTCACCTGTTTGGTGATCTTCAACTGCCGCATCCTTGCCATGAGCGCTGTGTATTGTTTTTCGTGAGATGGGCGTTCAACGCGGGGCCGCATTCAAGGGTTACCGATGGCCGTGCACCACAAGCCCGACCCCATACCTACGAGGATCGAAGGGCACTGGATGTTCGTTCGCTCATTTTGTGCCGGGCCGCGGTCGTACTTGCCATCGCTCGGTCGGTCCGGGTGCTCCAAGCTGCTCACGAGCGGAGCACACGCGAGTTGAGGTCACGAAGAAGATCGGCGCCCAGCTGCCTTTTCCCCTTCGGTCCACCACGTGTCCATGAATGCGGAAGGCCGCCCTTTCGGACGGCCTTCCCATGCTGTTCAGGACCTTTCGGCCCCGGATCAGTTGTCGCTCGGACGCTCACGCATCTCGCGGCGTGGACGCTCGCCACGGTCACCGCGGTCGCGGCGCTCACGACGTTCGCCGTTGCCTCCTTCCGGGCGCTCCACATAGCCCTCGGGCTTGGGCAGCAACACACGACGGCTAAGCTTCAGTTTGCCACTGCGTGGGTCCTTACCGGTCACTTGGAACTCGATCACGTCGCCTTCCTTCAGCACTTCCTCCACACGCTCGATGCGGCGCCATTCCAGCTCGCTCACGTGCAGCAGGCCGTCCACGCCAGGCATCACTTCCACGAACGCGCCGTAAGGCATGATCGTTTTCACTTTGCCTTTGTAGGTGGCACCCACTTCCGCTTGCGGCGGGTTGGCGATCGCGTTCACACGGGCGAGGGCTGCATCAATGCTGGCCTTGTTCTCGCTCATGATCTCCACGTGGCCCACGCCGTCGATCTCGTCGATGCTGATGTGCGCACCGGTCTCGGCCTGGATCTCCTGGATCACGCGGCCACCGGGGCCGATCACGGCACCAATGCTCTCTTTGGGGATGGTGATGGTGATGATGCGCGGAGCGTGGTCCTTGTAATCGGCACGCGGTGCATCAATGGTCTTCAGCATTTCGCCGAGGATGTGCATGCGGCCTTGGCGCGCTTGCTCCAGGGCTTGTGCCAGCACTTCGTAAGGCAGGCCGTCCACCTTCATGTCCATCTGGGTGGCGGTGATGCCCTTGGCGGTGCCGCAGATCTTGAAGTCCATGTCGCCCAGGAAGTCCTCGTCGCCGAGGATGTCGCTGAGGATCGCGTGGCGGGTGCCGTCGCTGATCATGCCCATGGCGATGCCGCTCACGGGCGCCTTGATCTTCACACCGGCGTCCATCAGGGCCAGGGTTCCGCTGCACACGGTGGCCATGGAGCTGCTGCCGTTGCTCTCCAGGATGTCGCAGTTCAGGCGGATGGTGTAGGGGTTGCTCTCCACACCGGGCACCACGGGCTTCAGGGCGCGCAGCGCCAGGTTGCCGTGGCCCACTTCGCGACGGCCGGGGCCGCGGATGGGCTTCACTTCACCGGTGCTGAAGCTGGGGAAGTTGTAGTGGAGCATGAAACGCTCGCTGCCCTTCTTGGTGGCCAGGTCGATCGTCTGCTCGTCCATGCTGCTGCCCAAGGTCACCATGTTGATGGCCTGGGTCTCGCCACGGGTGAAGACTGCGCTGCCGTGGGTGCCGGGCAGTACGTCCACCTCGCTCCAGATGGGGCGGATCTCGTCGGTGCGACGACCGTCCAGGCGCTTGCCATGGGTGAGGCACACCTCGCGCACGGCCTTCTTCTGGGTCTTCTTGAAGAAGCGGGCCAGCATGGCCTTGTCGGTCTTCTCCTCGTCGCTCAGGGTGGCCAGGCAGGCCTCCTTCACGGCGGCGAAGTTGGCACCGCGCTCTTCCTTGCTGCTGGCGTTCATGGCCAGATCGTAGTACTTCTGGTAGCAGAAGTCGTGGATCTTCTGGCCGATGGCCGCGTCGTTGTTCTCGTGGTTGTAGCTGCGCTTCACCTGGCTCTTGGGCACCATGGCGCTCAGCTCGTCCAGGGCGATGCACTGCTTCTGGATGGCCTCGTGGGCGATCTTGATCGCTTCGATCATATCGGCCTCCTGCACTTCCTGCATCTCACCCTCCACCATCAGGATATCGCTCTTGGTTCCGGCCACGATCAGATCGAGGTCGCAACCTTCGGTTTCGGCGAAGGTGGGGTTGAGCAGGTACTTGCCGTTCACGCGGGCGATGCGCACCTCGCTCACCGGTCCGGCGAAGGGGATGTCGCTCACGGCCAGTGCGGCAGCAGCGGCCAGGCAGGCGATGGCGTCGCTCTGGTTCTGCTTGTCGGAGCTCATCAGGCTTACCACCACCTGGGTGTCGCCGTGGAAATCATCCGGGAAGAGGGGGCGCAGGGCGCGGTCGATCAGGCGGCTGGTGAGTACTTCATGGTCGCTGGGACGTGCCTCGCGCTTGAAGAAGCCACCGGGGAAACGGCCGGCGGCGCTGAATTTCTCGCGGTATTCAACCTGCAGGGGCAGGAAGTCGATGCCCTCGCGGGCGTCCTTGGTAGCCACCACGGTGGCCAGCAGGATGGTATCGCCCAGGCGCACGGTTACGGCGCCATCGGCTTGTTTGGCCAGCACCCCGGTCTCGATGGTGATGACTTTGCCATCGCCCATGTCGATGGTCTTGACTATTCCTTGTGGTCTCATCTTCTTGTTCTGTGTCTTCGTGTGTCCTCTTGTTCCTACATGTCATCCCGGGTCAGGCCTCCTGCCCGGGGGGTATGAAAAAGGGCGACCGTGCTACCACGATCGCCCCCGTATTCGATCAGGATGTGCATTGAGGTACTGCCGCGTTCGCGACGGTCCCGCTTGCCTTACTTACGCAGGCCGAGCTTCGCAATGATCGCCCGATAGCGCTCAATGTCGTACTTCTTCAAGTAACCCAACAGCTGCTTGCGCTTGCCTACCAAGGCGACCAGCGCTTTTTCGGTGCCGAAGTCCTTTTTGTTGGCCTTCAAGTGCTGGGTAAGGTGGTTGATGCGCGTGGTGAACAACGCGATCTGGCTTTCGGCACCGCCGGTGTTCTTCTCAGAACCGCCGTGCTCAAGGAAAATGGCCTGCTTGGCCTCGTTGGTCAGGTACATGGTGCAATGCTAACAGGGCGCGAAGATAGATCTTTCCCCGATCCGCGCGACCGTTCGGCGTTCATCCCTTGAAAAAGAGGAACAAACGGGCCAGGGTGCCTTTCAGGTCCCTGCGGTGCACGATCTTGTCCAGAAAGCCATGCTCCAGCACGAACTCGCTGGTCTGGAAGCCCTCGGGTAGGTCGCGGCCAATGGTCTCGCGCACCACGCGTGGTCCGGCGAAAGCGATCAGGGCATTGGGTTCGGCGATGTTCAGGTCGCCCAACATGGCGAAGCTGGCGGTAACGCCCCCGGTGGTGGGGTCGGTGAGGATGCTGATGTAGGGCAGTTTCTTGCGGGCCAGTTGGGCCAGCTTGGCGCTGGTCTTGGCCATCTGCATCAGGCTGAAACCGGCCTCCATCATGCGTGCACCACCGCTCTTGCTGATGATCACCAAGGGGCATTTGCGCTTCATGGCCTGGTCGGCGGCCAGTGCGATCTTCTCGCCCACCACGCTGCCCATGCTGCCCCCAATGAACTTGAAGTCCATGCAGGCGATCACCACATGGTGCCCGTCCAGCTTGCCCTCAGCGGCCCGCAGGGCATCGTTCAGGCCCGTGTCCTTGCGGGTCTTCTCCAGGCGGTCGGTGTATTTCTTGGTATCCTCGAACACCAAGGGGTCCCCAGCGATCAGGTCGGCTCCGATCTCGGTGTAGCGGTGCCCATCAAAAAGCAACGCGAAATACTCGGCACTGCCGATCTTCTCGTGGTAGTTGCACTTGGCGCAGACCCACAAATTGTTCTCGTGGTCCTCGGCGGTCATCACCTCCTTGCACTCCGTGCACTTGTACCAGAGCCCTTCCGGAGTTTCCTTCTTCTCTTCGGTGGCCGTGGTGATGCCTTCCTTGACGCGTGTGAACCAGCCCATTGTAGATCGTTCGGTGGGGTGAAGGTAGAAGGAAGTGTGGGGTGTGAAGTGTTATTGGTGAAGTGTGAGGGACTTACCTCACATCTCACACTTCACACTTCACACCTCACATATCGGTCAAGCGATGGTGATCCCCTTATCCAAGTACACGTCCTGGATGGCGTTGAGCAGTGCCACACCTTCCTGCACGGGGCGTTGGAAGGCCTTGCGCCCGCTGATGAGGCCCTGCCCGCCTGCGCGCTTGTTGATCACGGCCGTGCGCACGGCCTCCGCCAAGTCGCCGGCACCGCTGCTGGCGCCACCGCTGTTGATGAGCCCGATGCGGCCCATGTAGCAGTTGGCCACTTGGTAACGGCACAGGTCGATCGGGTGGTCGGTGGTAAGCTCGCTGTACACCTTCTTGTGCGTCTTGCCGTAGCCGGGGATCGCGTTGTAGCCGCCGTTGGTATCGGGCAGCTTCTGCTTGATGATGTCGGCCTGGATGGTGACTCCCAGGTGGTTGGCCTGGCCGGTGAGGTCGGTGGCGGTGTGGTAGTCCTTGCCATCCACCTTGAACCCGTTGTTGCGGATGTAGCACCACAGGATGGTGGCCATGCCCAGCTCATGGGCGTACTCGAAGGCCTCGGCGATCTCGGTGATCTGGCGGGTGCTCTCGTCGCTGCCGAAGTAGATGGTGGCCCCCACGGCCACGGCACCCATGTCCCAAGCGTTCTTCACGGTGCCGAAGAGCACCTGGTCGAACTTGTTCGGCAGGGTCATCAGCTCATTGTGGTTGATCTTCACGATGAAGGGGATCTTGTGGGCGTACTTGCGCGCCACGCTTCCCAGCACGCCGTAGGTGCTGGCCACGCCGTTGCAGCCGCCTTCGATGGCGAGCTTCACGATGTTCTCCCCGTCGAAGTAGATCGGGTTTGGTGCGAAGCTGGCCGCACCGCTGTGCTCTATGCCTTGGTCCACCGGCAGGATGCTCATGTAGCCGGTATTGGCCAGGCGGCCCGAACCGTACAGGGCTTGCAGGCTGCGCATCACCTGGGGCGTGCGGTTGCTGTGTGCAAAGCTGCGGTCCACGAAGTCGGGGCCGGGCAGGTGGATCATGGAGCGATCAATGGTCTTGCACTCATGTTGCAGCAGGTTGGCTGCATCATTGCCGAGGAGTTCGTCGATCTGGCCGGTCTTCAAGGTCTGCATGGTGTTGCGCATTTGCGGCGGCGAAGGTAACGGAAGGGCAGGAAGCGGAAAGGTCAGAACGGATAACCGATGCCCAGGTTGAAGTTGAATTGTGCTTGGTAGTTCACCGGGGCACCCACGGTGGCTTCCATGGCCGATTCATAACGGTCCTTGGGTTGGAAGAGCCACCGTTCGCCTTTGGGCAGGCTGGGATCCTTGGTCTGCATGCCCAGGTCGAAGCGTACTATGAAGAAGTCGAAGTTCAGGCGTGCTCCCACACCGGTGCCCACGGCGAGTTCACCTAAAAAGTCGCTGGAAAAGGCCGCGCCGGGCTTTCGTGGGTCTTCCTCCCAATTCCAAATGTTGCCCACGTCGGCGAAGAAGGCACCCTCCAGAAAGCCGATCAGCTTGAAGCGGTATTCGGCGTTGCCTTCCAGGCGGATCTCACCGATACGGTCGAAGGCGAGCAAGGGGGCGCTGTAGGACCCCGGACCGATGGAACGTGCCCGCCACGCACGCAGACCGTTGGCGCCACCCACGAAGAAGCTGGTCTCGAAAGGCAGTACGCCCAGGTTTCCGAAAGGCACGCCGGCGCCGGCCGCCACCCGGAAGGCCACGCTGCTCTTGTCGTCCACACGGCGCCTCCAGCGCAGATCGGTATCCACTTTCACGAACTGGGCATAGCGGATGCCCCCCACGGTGTAGAAGGCGTTGCCGGAGGTGTCCTGGGCTTCCGCTCCCAAAGCGCGCAAGGGCACGAACAGCGGGTTGCCGGCCCACTCCGGGGTGATGCGTGCAAAGAACACGTTGCGGTCGGTGCTGCGCACCTGGGTGTTCAGGGTGAACTGGCCGCGCATACCCGCTATCAGGTGGTCGGTGTAACTGTCGGTCAGCACCGGGTCGTTGGCGGTGGTCAGGTAGTTCTCGAAGTCGGCCGACTTGCTGGGTATCCGGATCACGTTCACCTCAATGGGGTAGAAGCCCCAGGTCTTGGTGCGGCTCTCGTTCCATTCATACCCGAAGCTGGTCTTGGCCAGGGTGCGCACGAAGTCGGGTCGCTGTTGGTAGTTGTACAGAATGCCTACGATGGTGCGGGGCGAGGAGGAGCGCGCGAAGCGGTCCCTGCGCACGGGCAGCAGGAAGTTGGGAAAGCGGAAGGTGATCTCCGGGCCGATCTCCACGGTATTGAACAGGCCGCCGGTGGTCACGTTACCGGTGGTGGCTTCCTCGGTGGCGGCTCCGGATCCGGTGATGCTTTGCTGCGCCTCAAGGCCCAGGATCAGCTGCATCTGCACGGAACCCATGCCGCGGAACAGGTTGCGATGACGGTAGCCTGCGCTCACCGAAGTGCCCAGGAAACCGCCCCGGTTGGTGCCGAAGCCTTCCAACGAAAGGCTCTGCTCCTTGCCCGGCAGCAGGTCTATCCGCGCGTTGGCGATGCCCGGTCGGCCGGTGTTGGTGGTGTCGTAGGTGATGTCCACCCGGTCAAAGACCCGCAGACCGGTAAGGCGCCGGTAGGTGAGGTCGGCATCGCTCTGCCGGAAGCGCATGTTGGGCCGCAGGAAAATGCCGCCGGTCAACGCGTTGGGCTTGTACGGCAGCTCGCCGGTGGCCAGCAGTCGGAATCCGTCGTAGTGCAACGTGTCTTCCGGTAAAGGTGCGTTGCGCTGGTTGCGCAGCGTTGCCACGGTCACGTCCTGTATGGTGTAGACGGTGCCTTCCGGGGTGCCTTTCAGTCCGCGGTCGCGCTTGGCGTAAGCCCTTTCCAAGCGGAGCACGATATCCACCTGGTGCCCGCCCACGGTGGTGTCCGCGTCGTATTGCACCAATTCGCGGTTGAAGAAGAGGTAGCCCAGGTCCTTCATCAGGTCGGCTATGCGGCCGCGTTCCAGGTCGAGCACATCGGCATCGAAACGGTCACCTGTGCGCACCAGGCTCTTCTCCCAGCTTTGCTGCATGTAGCGCTGCATGGCGGGGTCGTCCACCACGTAGCGGATGTTGCGAAAGCGGTAGGTGGGGCCGGGTACAACGGTGTACACCACTTCGGCTTTCGGTTTCCGGAAGGGCTTGCTTCGCCCGCTGCTCCAGAGGTCCTTGCGCCGGTAATGGGTGCTGTCGCTCACCTGTGCCTGGAAGTAGCCTTCCTTGTGCAGGTACATGGCGATCTGTTGCGTGGAGCGGTCGGTTTGGAAGGGGTCGAGGATCACCGGTGCCTCGCCGTTCCTGCCGCGGATCGCATGGTTGCAGGGGCGGGTGCTCTTGCCGCGTACCTCGCGGTCCTGGTTGCGCGCCATGCACAGGCTGTCGGCCTGCTGGCGCTTGATGGTCACCCGTTCGGGGTCTCGCAGGTTGTAGAGGTGCAGGTAGATGGGCAGCCCCAGAATGCGCTTGTTGGGCTTTTGCTTCACAATGGCCGCCAGCTCCGAAGGATCCGGCTCGCGGCCCTCCACCTTCACGGAACTGCGGCGCAGCAAATGCTCGTTCTCGGGTACGTATTTGGTGGTGTTGCACCCCCACAGCACTGCGGACAGTAGCAGGCTTGCTGCGATATGGGTCTTGGAGATGCGCAAGGGAGAGCGCCGTATACTGCCTATTTTGCGCACCCGCCGCACGCTTTGGCTGTTGGCGCAGCGCCAAATATACCCGCCCTTGGTCATGAGGTCCGAACTGAAACTGGTGCGTGATCTGGCGCAACGCAAGCACCGCACCGAACAGGGCCGCTACTTGGTGCAAGGCCCCAAGTTGGTCGCCGAACTGCTTTCATCGGGCCTGCCGCTGGATGCCCTGTATGCCACCGAAGCCGCTGCCCGGCGCATGCACCTCCGCGAGGCCACCATACTGCCGGACCATGAATTGGAGCGCATGGGTACCCTCGAAAGCGGCAATGAGTTGGTGGCCGTGGTGCCCATTCCCCGGCACGCGGCCCCCGGTCCTTTGCAGGCCGAAGAACTGGTGCTGGCCTTCGATGGCATCAGTGATCCCGGCAACCTGGGCACCGTGCTCCGCATTGCCGATTGGTACGGCATCCGGCGCGTGTTGGTAGCGGAGGGCAGTGTGGATGCCTTCAACCCCAAATGCGTGCAGGCCAGCATGGGTGCCATCTTCCGGGTGCAGGTGCAGGTGGTGGACCTGGCCCCCTGCCTGGACGGCCTGCGTAGTGCGGGTGCCACGCTCTACCTGGCCACCATGGAAGGCCGCTCGGTGTTCCAAGAGGAGTTGAAGCGGCCCGCCGTGCTGGTGCTGGGCAGCGAGTCCCATGGGCTGTCGGCTGCCGTGCGTGACCTGCAGGGTTCCGCCATTGCGGTGCCCCGCGTGGGTGCTGCGGAATCGCTGAACGTGGCGGTGGCCACGGCGGCTTTGTGCACGGAGTTCCTGCGTCAGGCGCTTGCGCGCTGAATGCGCCGGGCAAGGGCTTCCGCCACGCGCTCCCCGTCCATGGCCGCGCTCACGATGCCACCGGCATAGCCGGCCCCTTCGCCACAGGGGTAGAGGCCTTTCATCGTAACATGCTCAAGCGTTTCCGGATCGCGTGGTATGCGCACGGGCGAGCTGGTGCGGCTCTCCACCGCCACCACCACGGCCTCGTTGCTGCGGTAGCCGCGCATCTTCTGCCCAAAGGCCTTGAAGCCTTCCCGCAGGCGCTGCGCGATGCCCGCGGGCAGTAACTCGTCCACGCGGTGGGATACGATGCCCGGCTGGTAGCTGCACTCCGGTAGGTCGTTGGAGAGGCGGCCCTGAATGAAGTCCTCCAGCCGCTGGGCCGGAGCGCCTTGGTCACGGCCACCGGCCATCCAGGCCTGGTGCTCCACGGCGCGCTGCCCGTTCATGCCCCACAGGGGATCGTCGGCATGCGGTCCGCTCAGTTCGGTAAGCACCGATGCGGGCATGGGCACCACGATGCCTGAATTGGCGAAGGGGTTGTTGCGTTTGCTGGGGCTCCAGCCGTTGGTCACCACTTCATCGGGTGCTGTTGCACAGGGGGCGATGATGCCACCGGGGCACATGCAGAAGGAGTACACACCCAGCCCTTCCACCTGCTGCACCAGGCTGTAGCTGGCCGGCGGCAGGTTGATGTCGCGGGTGCGGCAGTGGTATTGGGCCTGGTCGATCACGGACTGCGGATGCTCCACGCGTACGCCGAGCGCGTAATCCTTACGCTCGATACGTACCCCGCGCTGATGCAGCAGCCGGAAGATGTCGCGCGCGCTGTGGCCGGTGGCCAGCACGGTGGCATCGGCGCGCAGTTCGGAACCGTCCGCGGTGATCACGCCCAGCACGGCTCCGTTGGCGATCACCAGGTCGGTAACGCGGGTATTGAAGCGTACTTCGCCACCGGCCTGCATGATCGCAGTGCGCATGGCCGTGATGATGCCGGGCAGCTTGTTGGTGCCGATGTGCGGATGGGCGTCCACCAGAATGTCCGGCGAAGCACCGAAGGCGACCAGCGTGCGCAGCACGCCTTCCACATCGCCGCGCTTGTGGCTGCGGGTGTAGAGCTTGCCATCGCTGTAAGTGCCTGCACCGCCTTCACCGAAGCAGTAGTTGCTGTCGGGGTCCACGGTGTGGAAACGGTTGATGGCGGCCAGGTCCCGACGCCGGGCGCGCACGTCCTTGCCGCGCTCCAGCAGCACCGGCCGCAAGCCCTGGCGGATGCAGCGCAGCGCCGCGAAAAGGCCGGCCGGACCGCAGCCCACGATGATCACCGGCGGGGCGGCATGCACATCGGGCAGTTCGGGCGCCTGGGTGGGCTCCTCGTTCAGCGCATCTTCGGATACCAGCACCCGCAGGCGGAAGCGGGGCACGCGGCTGCGCGCATCGATGGAGCGTTTCAGGATGCGGTGCGCCACCACCCGCGCGGGATCCAGCCCGGCTTCTTCGGCCGCTGCGGCCCGCACCAGCACCGGGTCGTTCGCCTCCACAGGCGTCAGGGCAATGTCTACGGTGTGTGCCATGGGCTTGGTCTGCCGGGTGTGCGCTGCGCGAACGGCACCGCAGGACTCCCTTCCTCAGCCTTCAAAGGTGAAGGTCAGCACCCACACTTTGGAGCGCAGGCTTCCCACCGGCGCGCTGAATCGGGTTTCGTCGTCTATGAGCAGGTTGGGGATCCCGATCCCGGTCTTCAATTCCACCCCGAATTTGAAATAGGGCAGGAAGAAGTCCACACCTCCACCCACGTCCACGCTGTAGTCGTACTTCTGCAACTTGATCACCACCTCGTCATCCAGCGCCTGGTTCACGTCCTTCTGGGTGGCCATGTCTATGCTCACCTTGGCACCGCTTATCAGGTATGCGGCGAAGTTGTTGATGCGGTCACTGCGGAGTTTCAGGTGGAAGGGGAATTCCAGGTAGGTGCTTTCCACCGGCTTCTGGAAGAAGACCACCTTGTCGTCTGGCTTCAGGAATTTGTACTGGAGCAGGCGTTCCTGAAAACTCAGGGTGGGCAGGAAACGCAGACTGAGGTTGTCGTTGATGTTGAGCGACGCCACGATGCCCAGGTTGAAGCCCGGCTGCTTCAGGTGGTCCAGCACCATCAGTGAATCGCGGAAGGGTGCCTGGGGATCCTTGCGGATGTAGAAATCGCTGGTGTTGTAGCTGAGCAGGAATCCGAAATGGAAGCGGCGCAGATCGAAGTTGGGCAGGTTCTGCACCTTCACGCCACCCGCGTTCTGGGCGTGTGTGGGCTTGGCCCAGAGCAACATGCAGGAGATGACCAGGAACAGGGTGCGGAACGTGCGCATGGGAAGGGCAACGAAATTAGGCATCGATCCGTGTGTGCCTGTTGAAGTGCGCATCACTTGCGGCCAACGTAGAGCGTGGCAATGCCACCGGAAAGTGGCTGTGCGTTGGTGCCTTGGAAACCGACCGTGTTGAGGATGCCCACGAAGGCCTGGCCCTCGGGGAAGGCGTCCACGCTCTTGGGCAGGTAGGTGTAGGCGGCCTTGTCCTTGCTGATCATGCGGCCCACGAAGGGCATCACGCGGTGGAAGTAGAAGCGGAAGAGCCCGCCCAGCAGCCCGTTGTGCGGCTTGGAGAACTCCAGCACGAAGAGGCGGCCACCGGGTTTCAGCACGCGGCGCATCTCCTGGATGCCGCGCTCCAAATGCTCGAAGTTGCGCACGCCGAAGGCCACGGTAACGGCATCGAAGCTGGCATCGGGGAAGGGCAGCTCGGCGCTGTCCGCCCGTTGCAACACCACGCGTTCCGCCAGCCCACGTTGGGCCACTTTGGTGCGGCCGTGTGAGAGCATGCCCTCGCTGATGTCCACGCCGGTAACGCGCGGTACGCGCTTGCTGGCCAGGATCGCCAGGTCGGCGGTGCCGGTGGCCACGTCCAGCAGGTGCTCCACGGGTTCCTGGGCCACCAGGCGCATCACCTTGCGGCGCCAGCCTTGGTCCACGCCCAGGGAGAAGAGGCGGTTCAGCAGGTCGTAACGGGGCGAGATGCTGTCGAACATCCGTTCCACCTGCTCGCGCTTGGAACCTTCGGGCGAATAGGGGCGGACGGTGGTCATCGGGGCAGTTGCAGGCGTTGGCATTCGGATCGGAAACGTTCAAGGTCCATGGGTACCACGCCCACCTCTTCGCAGACCAGGCCCCCGGCCAGGTTGGCCAGTTGGGCGATCTGCTCCATGGGCAGGCCTTGCGCCAGCGCCAGGGAGGCCACGGCGATCACCGTGTCGCCAGCACCGCTCACATCGGCAATGGTGCGGCGGTGGGCCGCAATGCGGTGCTCGCCTTCAGGGCCGTGGATGTACACGCCGTGCTCGCTCAGGGTAACGAGCGAACGGCGGTTGCCGAGGCGCTCTTCCAGCAGTTGCACGGCCGCACGCACGCTGGCCAGGTCACCGGCCTGCACTTCGGTCTTCAGTCCTTCGCGCAATTCCTTCAGGTTGGGCTTGAACAGGTCAACACCCGCATAGGCCAGGAAGTTCCGCTTCTTGGGGTCCACGGCCACGGGCACGTTGGCCTCCTTTGCCGCAGCGATGATGCCGGCCACGGTGGCCGCGGTGAGCACGCCCTTGTCGTAATCTTCCAGCACCAGCACGTTGGGGGCCGCGGTGCGGAGCAGTTCGCGCACTTTGGCGATCAGCTGTTCCTCTTCCTTCGGTGCCAGGTCGTCCTCCTGCTCCTCGTCCACGCGCACGATGTGCTGGTGTCCACTGATCACGCGGGTCTTGAGCGTGGTGCGGCGCCCGGTGGAACGCAGCAGTCCGTTGGCAGGCAACCCGTTCTCCGCGAAGAGGCGCTCCAGCGTGGCGGCACCTTCGTCGTTGCCCACAACGGATACCACGATGGGGCTGGCACCAAGGGCCTTCAGGTTCAAAGCCACATTGGCGGCACCACCCAGGCGGGCGCTGCGCTCGCGCACTTGCACCACGGGCACGGGGGCCTCGGGGCTGATGCGTTCCACCTGCCCCCAGAGGTAGGCATCCACCATTACGTCGCCCACCACCAGCACGGTGCTGGTTGCGGCACGTTCCAAAAAGGTGGTGATGTCTCCGGCCATGCTCAGGCGAGTTCGGAGATGGCCTGGGCCACGCGGCGCATGGCCTCGGTGAGTTTATCGTCGCTGGTGGCGTAGCTGATGCGCAGGGTGCCCTCGGCGCCGAAGGAACGTCCTTCCACCAAGCTCACACCCACCTTGTCCAGCAGGTAGAGGCTCAGGTCCACCGAACCCTTGATCTGTTTACCGTCGATGGAAGCGGAAACGTCGGGCAGGAGGTAGAACGCACCCTGTGGCACGTTGCATCGCCAGCCGGGGATCTTGGCCACTTCGGCCACCACCAGGTCTCGGCGGCGGCGGAAATCGGCACGCATGGGAGCGAGCAGGGCGGGGTCGGCCTCCACGCAGGCCTTGGCCACACGCTGGGCGATGCTGTTGGTGGCCGAGGTGAATTGCCCCTGCACCTTGGTGGCCGCCTGTGCGATCCAGAGCGGCGCGCCGATGTAGCCCAGTCGCCAACCGGTGAGGGCCCAGGCCTTGCTCAGCCCGTTCACGGTGATCACGCGTTCGTCCATGCCCGGCAGTGTGCCCAAGCTCAGGTGCTTGCCGTCGAACACGATGTGCTCGTAGATCTCGTCGGCCAGCACGTACAGTTCCTCATGGCGCAGCACCACGTCGGCCAGTTCCTGCATCTCAGCGGCGGTGAGCACCGATCCGCTGGGGTTGCTGGGCGAGCTCAGCATGATGAGCCGTGTGCGGGGCGTGATGGCCGCAGCGATGCGCGCAACGGGCGGCTTCCAGTCCTCGTCCAGGGTGCTGCTCACCACCACGGGCGTGCCACCGGCCAGGCGCACCTGCTCCACGTAGCTCACCCAAAAAGGGGCGGGGATCACCACTTCGTCGCCAGGACCGATCAGGGCCATGATCACGTTCATCAGCGACTGTTTGGCGCCGGTGCTGATCACCACTTGCTCGGCGCTGTAATGCAGGCCGTTGTCGCGGCGGAACTTGTCGGCGATGGCCTGGCGCACATCGGGGTAGCCGTTCACCGGGGTGTACTTGTGCCAGGGGCCGCGCAGTGCTTCGGCTGCGGCTTCCAGTGCGAAGGGGGGTGGTGCGTGGTCCGGTTCGCCCAGGCTCAGGTCAATGATGTCGCGGCCAGCGGCGCGTAGTTCGCGGCTGCGCCGTGCCATGAGCAGGGTGGCCGATTCGGCCATGGAAGCAACAACGGGGGAAAGGTGCATCGGTCCGGGAAAGCTGGCGCGGCGCGTGGTAAGCGCGGCACAGGGCGGCAAAGCTACCCATAGGGCCGGAACCGCACCGGCCGCAAGTACCGACCGGTGCAGAGGTTCTCCACGGTGTTGTGCGCATACCGGGCAGGCATGATCGGCGTTCTTTGATCCCGGTCCGTCTCCTACCTACGGCCCGGCTTCGCCAACTTTGCCACCATGAACGAACCGATCTTCCTGCTGCTCATCGCGCTGCTCCCCGCCGTGGTGGTCTTCCTCACGGCCTACCACATTTTCCGGCAGTACCTGCGTTCGCGCGCGCTGGAGCAGGCCGGGGCGCATAAGGACGAAGGCCGCAAGCAACTGCTGCCGCTCCGTCTGCAAGCCTACGAACGGCTGGCCCTCTTCCTGGAGCGCATCGAACCGGGGCCCCTGGTGCTGCGCGTGCACAAAAGCAACATGAGCTCGTCCATGCTCCATGGCGCGCTCGTGGCCACCATCCGCGAGGAGTTCGAGCACAACGTCACCCAGCAGATCTTCGTCAGCGATAAGCTCTGGGCCAAGGTGCGCCAAGCCAAGGAGGAGACCATCCGCCTGGTGAACATCAGCTTTCAGCAAAGCGGCGAGGTGAACGCAGGCACCAATCTCAGCCGCCAGATCTTCGAGAACGTATCGCGGCTTTCGGGTTCACCCTCGCAGGAGGCCATGCTCTTGCTCAAGGACGAAGTGCGGCGTTTGTTCTAAGGCGCAATAGCCACGCTCGCCGGATGCAGGACCATCTTTGAACGCCTGCTGCGACACCCTTCGGGGTCGAATGCATGCTGGATGGGCGAATCCTACATGCTGCGACGCCCTTCGGGGTCGAATACCTGCTTGATGGGCGAACCCTACATGCTGCGACACCCTTCGGGGTCGAATACCTGCTTGATGGGCGAACCCTACATGCTGCGACGCCCTTCGGGGTCGAATGCCTGCTTGATGGGCGAACCCTACATGCTGCGACGCCCTTCGGGGTCGAATGCCTGCTTGATGGGCGAATAGCTACATGCTGAAATATTCCGGTTGGACCAACGCCGGTGGCTTCGGAATGACCCCGTAGGGGTCACAGCATGTAGCTGAAAATTCAGCGTGGGATCCACGACCCTGAAGGGGTCGCAGCCGGGTTCCTGATCGCGCTTTCCGATCGATGGATATGCCGCAAGGGCACTACGCGCCATCCGCCCCCTTGGCGCCTTTGCTCAGGAACACCTCCAGCAGGTCCTGCGCTCCTTGGAAAGGGCTGAGCGTGCCGGAACGAACAGCCGCTTCCACGGCCGGTGCCCAACGCTCAATGGCCGGATCGCCGTGGAACCGTTCCAGCAGTCCGTCGTGCATGGCCTGGTGCAGCCAATGGAGGGCCTGCTCACTGCGGCGGGCGGCCAAACGGCCATTCTCGCGGTCGCTGCGATACAAGCCCTCCAAGTGTGCAAGCAGCTCTTGGATGCCGCTCCCTTGCAAGGCGCTCACCAGCAACACCTCCGGATGGCGACCACTGTCACGCACGGGCAGGTACATCACCGCATTGCGCAGGTCCTGTCGTGCGGCTTTGGCGCGGGCCAGGTTGTCTCCTTCGGACTTGGTAAGGGCAATGGCATCAGCGGTTTCCATGATGCCGCGCTTGATGCCCTGCAACTCATCGCCCGCACCGGCCAACATCAGCAGCAGGTTCAGGTCGGTCATGCGGTCCACATCCAGTTCGTTCTGCCCGGTGCCCACGGTCTCCACCAATATGCGGTCGTAGCCGGAAGCTTCGCAGAGTACGATGGCCTCGCGGGTGCTGCGTGCCACACCGCCCAGCTTGCCGGCCGTGGCCGTGGGGCGGATGAAAGCCTGTTCGGAGCGCGACAGCCGTTCCATGCGGGTCTTGTCGCCCAGAATGCTGCCACTGGTGCGCGCGCTGCTGGGGTCTACGGCCAGCACGGCCACGCGGTGTCCGGCATCGATGAGGGCAACGCCCAAGGCATCGATCAGGGTGCTTTTGCCTACGCCTGGCACGCCGGTTATGCCCATCCGCAGCGCCCGGCCGGCGTGCGGTAGGCAGCGCTCCAACAGGTCCATGGCGCGGCCGTGGTCGCTGGGGCGGGTGCTTTCCACCAGGGTGAGCGCACGGCCCAGCGCGCTGCGGTCGCCACTGCGCAAAGCCTCGAACAGTGCTTCAACGGACTGCTCCATGCTCATTTCCGGTAGCGGTCCACCCACAGGGTATCGGTCACATCGTGCAGCAGGCGGAAGGCATCCGGGCCGAGCGCCAGGTCCACCGAGTAGTTGAGGATGCCATAGGACCCCAGAATGGCCATCTGCCGTTCGGACGGCATCATGGGTTTCTCGGCCCAGCCTTTCTGGGCATGGCTGCCATCGCGCACTTTATAGGGGTACTCCCAGAAACGCAGCTTCCACAGCTGGTCGAAGGGGGAGCAATCGGGCACGATGAAGGTGCTGTCGTACGGGTGTACACAGGCGCTCACATCGTACTTGCGGAAGAGGTTCTCGGCGCTGGGGTTGGCCTTGCTGGCAATGGCGCCCTGCACTTGCGCCACGAACGCACTGCGGGAGAGGGGTTCGGCATGCACGATGCGCTGATCGAGCTCCTGCACCAGAAAGAGGCTGAAGGGCTGGCTGCTGGGCCCGGTCATGAGGCCCACGCCGAAGGTCCAGGTGGCACGTGGCGCGGGTGGATCGCTGCGGCCGTCGCTGCCGCTTAGCAGCAG
Organism: Flavobacteriales bacterium; assembly: GCA_019638115.1. Lineage (GTDB taxonomy): Bacteria > Bacteroidota > Bacteroidia > Flavobacteriales_F > PHOS-HE28 > PHOS-HE28. The sequence continues at coordinate 36,138 of JAHBUK010000008.1, forward strand.
ACCTGCCAGAAGGGCCAGGATCATGTGGCGCAGAGGGGGGAGGCGCATGGTCCAAAGATACCGGCGTGGGGTGGCCCGTAAAGCAAAAGGGGCCATCCGTATGGACAGCCCCTTTTGCAGATGCCCGATGGATCAGTGCTTCACGAAGCGGGCGTTGCCCAAGCTGTTGCCCTTGGCATCGCGCAGGTCGATCACGTAGCTGCCGGCCTCCAAGCGGAAGAGGGGCACTTCCATGCGGTTCGGACCGCGATCGCCGGCTTCACGGCCGGTGAGCACCACGCGGCCGCTGGCATCGGTAATGCGCCACTCAACGCTGCCTTCCTCCGTGCGCTCGAAGCCCACTTGGATCAGCTCGTCGGCCGGGTTGGGGAACACCTCCAGTTGTGGTGCCTGCGGGCGGTAGAACACCTCCACAACGTCGGAGTACTGGTGCGAGCCCAGTTGGTCCATCTGCTTGATGCGGTAGTAGGCCTTGCCCAGGATCGGGTCATCATCGCGGAAGCCATAACGCGTCATGCTCTGGCTCATGCCCAGTGCGTTCACGCGGCCAATGGTCGCAAAGTGCTCTCCATCGGTGGAGCGCTCCACATCGTAATGCACGGCGTATTGCTCGCTTAGGGTGGCCCAATCAACATCCACATGCCGGGGGCGGGCAATGGCTTCCACCAACATGTGGTCCACGGGCAGTACTATACAGTCTATCGAAGCCATGGGCTGGAAGGCCGGGTTGGTGGTGGTCTCCCATTCGATGCTGAAGTTCAGGCCCGTCATGCCCCAGTTGTCCACATATAGGATGTACACCTCGCCGGCCTGCACCGTCATGTGGCGGATCATGGGCGGACCTGCACCGCCCACGCTGGTGGGCAGGCTGTTGTTGAACTGCATGCCCTTGGGTTGGAAAACCGAGGCCCAGTTGCAGCGATAGGGCTGGTTGGGGGGCGGGCAGGTAAGGCCCGCGTAGGGACCCCAAACGGCCCAGTCGAAGATGGTGAAGGGAGTACCCGACGGAATTGGCCACGGTTGCGGGTAGATGGTGAAGGCCAAGTTACCGGCTTCCTGAACGGTCCAGGTGTACCAGAGGCCCTGCCGCTCATTGGCCACCAAGCAGCCGCGGTTGCTTGCATTCAGGTCCACCACACCGCCGGTGTTCTGCGGCGCTTGGTTCACTTGCAAGTCTTGGCTGCACAGGGTCACCGCGCCCAAACAATCGCTCTGCGGTGCAGGCGGGGGCTGGCAATCCGCGGATTCGGCAAAGTGGATCCCTGATACAGGCGATGTTCCGCTCGAATATGCCTGAATGCCGAATTGGCTTATGTTGAAGGAGTTTTGATTCTGGAAGCCACCCACCGGGGTGTAGCTCACCGTGATCACTTGGCCCACGTTGGTGCCAATGTTCACGGATGCATTCGCCCCGTTCAAGGTGTAATTGGTGCAAACGGCACCCACGCAAACGGTCACGAAGCTGCCCTGCCATCCGTCACCCGCACTGTCGAAGAGGTTCAGCGTGTAGAAACAGTCCGTGGGCGGCGCGTCCGTGCGGCGTGCACAGATGCCGAAGTTGCCGTTGGGGTTGGCCGGTCCTTGGCGCCACACACGCACATACAAGGTCTGCCCAGCGAGGCCGGCATTGGTGTAGCTGATGTAGGGCATGTTGGAGCTGGTGGGGCCCTGTTGGCTGCCGTTGGTGGCACAGGCCACTTGGGTCAGGTTCAGGTTGCCACCGCCGCAAGTGCCGGTAGCCGAGTAGAGCGCTGCACCACCGTTCACCAAAGTGCCCACCTGGGTATCGATCTGAATGGTGCCGTTGGGCGGCATCACCACGCTGTACCACACGTCATCGTGCCAGTTGGCAGCGGAGCAGGTGGGGTTGGGGGTGCCGGCCGCAAATGTGCCACCTGCAAAGGGGTGCGTGGTGGGTGTTCCGCTCTCGTTGCTGGCGTTGCCGATGATGCAGCCATAGTTGGCGGTCAATGGAATGGCACCGCAGGGGTTGTCGTTAGGCGGTGGCTGGTTCAGCGTGGCGCAGATGCCGAAAGTGCCTTCCCACGGGGCCTTGTTCCAAACGCGGATGTAGATGGTCTCGCCATTCACCAAGGTTATTGCGGGCACGCTGTTGATGCGCGGCATCAGGATGGCCGCCGTCTGGTTGTCGTTGCAGGCGATCTGGGTGAAAGACCCCGTTCCGCAGGTACCTGCGGTAAGCCTGTACCAGGCCATGGCCCAGTCGTTCTGGGTGCCTGCTGCCGTGTTCACGGTTATGCCATTGGCCACCATGTCCGGGGTTACCGTAATGGCGAACCACAGGTCGTTGTTGGCAGGAGCGCCGCAGCTTGGGCCACTGGCCGTGGGGCCGCTCAGGTTGGTGGCGTTGGCATTGCTGTAGGTGGTAAGACTGCAACTGAGCCCGACAGGCAGGGTTATGGCACCGCAGGGGTTGTCGTTCTCAGGCCGAATGGCTTCATAAGCACAAATGCTGAAGGTGCCGTTCTCGTTGCCGTTGCGTTCCCAGTAGCGGACATACACCGTATCTCCTGCGGTCAGACCTGCCGCGAAAGCATCGAACGCCGAGGCGGGGGGGGAAGTGGCGCTGGTGGGGCCGTTCAAGGAACAGCTGTTGGCCAATTGTGTGAAGGTGCCATTGCAGGCCGTGGCCGTATAAATGGCATAACCGCCAGCGCAGAGGCTGCCGCTTTCTTCGGTGGAAATGCCGATCAAGCCGCTGGGGGGCACCGTGGTGGTGAACCACACGTCGTTCTGCAGCAGCGAAGGCTCGCCATTGGGGCAGACCGGCGCCAGGCCCGTGCCAGCAATGGTGCTCAGCGTGGCGGCCGTGTTGTTGGTGTTCAAAAAGCTGCAATTCACGCCCATGGGCAGATCGATCGCGCCACAGGGCTCATCGTTCACAGGCGTCGGCTCCGGAGCGATGCGTGTAATGGTCATCGTAAGGTTGGTGCCCAGCGGGAAGGGGTTGTTGCAGCTGCCGTCAAAGGCGTAGATACGACCCAGTCCGGAAGGCAGCACATGGGTGTAGGTGATCAGGGAAGGCCCCGGTGTTCCGGGATCTCCGCAACCGTTGTCATTGCAGGCCTGAGGCAGGACACCATTGTTATTCACATACAGAAAGGTGTTCTGCGTGTTGCCGCAAAGGCTGATGGTGTAGCGGTAGCCGTTTTGGAAGTATACCCGGTGGAACTGGTTATTGAAAAGGTTGGTGAACGTGCGGGTATCACCTTCATTGGCGAACCAAAGGGCATGATTGGCGGCACTTACAAGATTAGTCGCGCCAGTAGGTGCTGAAAAGGTGCAGTTCGGGCAAGAGGAACAATCCGGATCCTGTTGGGCATTGGCACCGAGGCTTATGAGTATCAGCGCGAGGGGCAGCAGGAAGCTGAGCTTGGGGGTCTTCATGGCTGCTCGGGTTATTGGTTGGGCACGTTTACAGGCAGTTCCATGGCCCGCTCGGGGTTGGCGGCGTTCCATTCGGCCACGGCGGCTTCGTAGCGTGCGCGGTCGCCTGCGGCATCACCGCTTACCAGGTACAAGGGCGAGCCATCGGGCGCGGTGGTAACGGGTGGCGGCGGGGTGCCGTCGGTGGTAAGCAGTACCACACCCTTGCCTACAATGGTGCTGTGGATCTCCGCCACGCTCACCTGGGGCGAGATCTTCACCTGCACCTGGGTGCGGTCGTCGGAGAAGTACACTGTGCTGTGCGGGTCCAGGTCGTTCACCGCTTCCATAACCTCACGCATGACGAGGAGATCGACCGGCGAATCCGTCTGGAACCAGCGGAATACCTGGCTTTGCGCCTGCATGGCAAGCGGTGCAAAGAGCAGGAAAAGCAGTGGCAGCGAGTATCGTCTTACCATATGAGTAAGTCTTAATATTGGGATGAAACCCAGTTGAGGAACGACCAATGTAGCATTTGGTTGCCTCCATCTGCAAATCGAAGTTTTTACCAGGCTGTGGAAAACCGGGATACGGATTAAGCTGAGCCTCAAAGGGAGAGGGCGAATAGGGAAGGGGAGCTACGGGCAGGTTGTGGTACGAAAAAGGCCCGCCTCAATGAGGCGGGCCTTTTCATACCGATCGTGGGCCGGTAGGTTACTGTTTCATGAAGCGGGCGGTACCGTGGGTGGAGCCATCGGGGGCCACCAGTTCCAGTATGTAGCTGCCGGGTTCCAGCTGCTGCACACCAAGATCGATGCGGTTGCGACCGGGCATGGCGGCTTCGTTACCCTCCAGCACCCTGCGACCGCTGGCATCGGTCACACGCCAGCGCATGGCCTGCTCGCTGTAGGACTCGAACACCACGCGCAATCGGTCATCGGTGGGGTTGGGGTATACTTCCAACACACCCGGCCCCGGCTTGAATTGCACAGCAACGATGTCCGAGTAGCTGAACGCACCATCCTTGTCCTGTTGTTTCAGGCGGTAGTAGTTCATGCCCATGATGGGGTCCTCATCGATTAGGTTGTAGTTGATGGTCTGCTGGCTTTCACCGGCTGCGGCAACACGTCCCACGGGTGCGAACTGCATTCCATCGGCCGAACGCTGCACCTCGAAATGGTCGCTGTTGCGTTCGTTCACGGTCTTCCAGTGCAGGTCCACGTGGCGCAAGTAGGCCTGCGCATCGAATTCGGCCAGATCAACAGGCAACACGATGCAGCCTACGATGGAGCCATCGGGATTGTCGATGGGGTGAGGAGGGCATGTGCCATTACCTCCAGCCCAGTTCAAGTCGAACTGGACACCGTTCATGGAGTAGTTGTCGATGTACAAGAGGTACACATCGCCCGGGGCCACTGTGAGGTGGCGAACGAAACCGCTTCCGAAGGACCCTTCACTGGTGGGAAGGGCTCCGTTGATGGCCAGTCCGGTAGGCGCACCGGAGAAACTCGGTGCCGCCCAGGAACAACGGATGGGCGGGCCGGGAGGGGGGCAGGTAAGGCCGGTCAGGGGCCCCCACACCGCGAAGTCGTAATCGGCACCACCGGTAGGCACGATGGAGAAGGCTACATTGCCCGCACACAGGGTGCTGAAGGTGTACCAGAGGCCTTGGCGCTCGTTGGCGGACAGACATCCGCGGTTACTGGCGTTGAGGTCCACCACGCCACCGGTGTTGGTGGGGTTTTGGTTCACTTGGATGTTCTGGCTGCAGAGTGTTACGGCACCCAGGCAATCGCTTTGCGGGGCAGGTGGGGGTTCGCAATCAGCAACTTCGCCGAAGTGGAAACCATTGGTGGGGCTGGTGCCACTGATGTACACCGGCTGGCCGAACTGGGTAAGGGTGAAGGAGTTCTGGTTCTGGAAGCCACCCACAGCCGTGTAGCTGATGGTGATCAACTGGCCGATGTTGGTGCCGATGTTGATGGAGGCGTTGGCACCGTTCACCGTGTAATTGTTGCAAACACCTGCCACGCAAACCGTTACGAAGCTGCCCTGCCAACCATCACCACCGCTATCGTTGAGGGTAAGGGTGTAGAAGCAGTTGGTAGGTGGCGGATCGGTACGACGTGCACAGATGCCGAAGTTGCCGTTGGGGTTGGCCGGTCCTTGGCGCCACACGCGCACATAGAGCGTTTGGCCAGCGAGTCCAGCATTGCTGTAGTTCAGGTAGGGCATGTTCGAACTGGTGGGGCCCTGCTGGCTGCCATTGTTGGCGCAGGCTACCTGGGTGAGTGTCAGGTTACCTCCACCGCAGCTACCCGTTGCCGAGTACAATGCAGCCCCACCATTTATCAAGGTGCCAAGCTGGGTATCGATCTGGATCACGCCGTTCGGGGGCATCACCACGGAGTACCACACGTCGTTGAAGAAGCTGGCCTGGCAGGTGGGTGTGGCGCCCGTGGCGAAACTGCCGTTGGGGAAGGGCGAAATGGTGTTGGTGGCGCTCTCGTTGCTTCCGTTGCTCAGGATGCAGCCGAAATTCACGGTAAGCGGGATGGCACCGCAGGGGTCGTCGTTGGGCGGTGGCTGGTTCAGCGTGGCACAGATGCCGAAGGTGCCCTCCCAGGGTGCCGTGTTCCACACGCGGATGTAGATGGTCTCTCCGTTCACCAAGGGCACGCCAGGCACGCTGTTGATACGGGGCATCGGGTTACTGCCGCTCTGGTTGGCGTTGCAGGCGATCGCAGTGAGGCTGCCGCTGCCACAGGGTCCGGTAAGGCGGTACCAAGCCATGTCCCAGTTGTTCTGCGTGCCAGCCGTGGTATTGATGGTGATGCCGTTGGTGACCATGGCTGGCGTAACCGTTACGGCGAACCACAGGTCGTTGTTGGGGGCCGTGCCACAGCCGGGGGCGCCCGCCGTGGGGCCGCTCAGGTTGGTGGCGTTGGCGTTGCTGTAGGAGGTGAAGGAGCAACCCACGTTCACCGGCAGGTCGATCGCTCCGCAGGGGTTGTCGTTCACCGGGCGCTGGGCCTCGTAGGCGCAGATGCTGAAGGTGCCGTTCTCGTTGCCTTGGCGTTCCCAGTAGCGGATGTACACCGTGGCACCTACAGGAAGACCAGCGGCGAAAGCATCATAAACTGAAGCTGGGTCTTGGTTCGGTCCGGTGGGTGCCCCCAAGGTGCAACTGTTGGGCAGTAGTGTAAGTCCGGAGCACGCGCCGGAATACAGAGCGAAACCACCTGCGCACAAGCTGCCGCTTTCTTCCGTGGTAATTCCGATCAAGCCACTGGCAGGTACGGTGGTGCTGAACCAAATGTCGTTTTGGATCAAAGAAGGCTCCGCTCCGCAGATGCCGGTCACATATCCCGGTGTAAGCGTTGCCCCAATGCTATTGCCCACGATGAATGAGCACGTGGTTCCCATTGGGAGTTGCTGCGCCAGAGTTATGTCGCATGGGTCATCGTTGGGCGGAGGTGGCAGTGGTGCAATACGCGTGATCGTCAATGAAATAGCCGAGGTAAGAGGCGTGTTGCAGGCCCCCTCGTAGGCATAAAGACGGCCAAGACCGGACAATGCTTCATGCGTGTAAATGATCTGGGATGCACCTCCGACCGGGCCGCAACCGTCGTCATCACAGGCGTAGTTGAGCAGACCGTTGTTGTTCACGTACAACACGGTGTTCATGGGGGCTCCGCACAAACTGATGAGGTAGCGGGCACCCTGCAGGAAGTACACCCGGTGGAACTGGTTGTTGAACGTGGTAGGAAACGTTCGGGTATCTCCAACGTTGCTGAACCAAGTGGTGTGGTTGGCTGCGGAAACCAAGGTGCTGGCGCCGGTGGGCACGGTAAAGGTGCACGCGCAGTTCGTGCAATTTTCATTCTGGATCTGTGCCGTAGCAGAACCTGCCACAAGCATTACCAGCGGCAGGGCGAAGCGGAGTATCGATGTCCTCATGGTATGCTTGGCTTATTCGATGATGATGGGCAGGATCTCGATGGGTTCGTCGGCATGCTGGGCGTTCCACAGTTGCACAGCGGCGGCGTAGCGGGCTTGGTCGCCAGCGGGGTCGCCGGTGATCACGAAGAGTGGTTTGCCATCGGCGGTGGCCGTGGGGCCGTTGTTGGCAGTGCCCACATTGGGTGTGCCATCGAGCAGGGCCAGACCGGCACCGGCTATTGCGCCGCGCAGTTCCGCCTCGCTCACATTGCTGCGCACATGCAACAGGCGCATGCCATCGTCCTGGTACACATTGGCGTTGGGGTCAATGTCCACCACGGCCTGGATCACGAATTTCAGTTGGGCCCGGTCGTAAGCCTCGGCGGCTTCGAAGTAGTGGTTGCTCTGTGCCATGGCCCAGGAGGCTGGGGCAATGAACAGCATCATCAGCAGGCTTCTCATGGTCTGGCTGGTAGTTGATGGATTGACGGAACGCGCGTAAAAATACACTTTCAGTGAACGATCACCTAATGAACAAGGTTCACCCCTTGTGTACAGGTGGACGTGCAAAAGCGGAAAGGTTGCCTGTTAACGCATTGTCCACTTCGCTCCGAACAAGGAAAGCCAAGGAGCTTCGGGAGGTCTTAATCGCGCACGAAACGGGCGTGGCCCAAGGGTGTGCCGCGTTCATCCACCAAGCTTATGGTGTACACTCCGGCATCCAAGCGGTGCAGCGCCACGGGAACGCGCGTGCCTTGCTCCCCAATGGCTGGGCGCTGTTCACTTACCAGCCTGCCAGCAGCATCGGTAATGCGTACGGTGGGGGTGTTCTCCAAGGGCGTGTTCAGCAGCACTTCCAACTGTTCGTGGGCCGGGTTGGGCAGCACGTGCAGGGCAACACCGCCGGGTTTGAAGACGGCGTGCACGGTGTTGGAATGCTGGCTGTCGCCGTTGTTGTCCACTTGGCGCAGGCGGTAGTAGTTGATGCCCTGGTTCGGGCGGGCATCGGTAAAGCGGTAGGCGGTGGTCTGCTGACTGTTGCCCGCGGCCGGCAGGTAGCCGATGGTCTCGAAGTCATCGGGGCCGCTTGCGCGTTCCACCAGGAAGTGGTCGCTGTTCTGCTCGCTCGCCGTGGCCCAACGCAATTCCACCGCATCACTTAGCGGCATGGCTTCCAGGCCAAGCAGAGCGACCGGCAGCACCGTGCAATCCAGCGAAGCAGTACTGCCGGGGTTGAAGTTGAGGTTGAAGGCCAGACCGCTTTGGCTCCAGTTGCTGATGTACATGAGGTAGACCTGCCCTTCCACCACATCGAGGTAACGCACCCACTTATCCCCCCCGGCACCCTCGGTAAGGTCCGCGGCGCCGAAGCTCAGGCCGGTATCGCCGCTGGGGGCTGCATAACTGCATCGCAGTGGGGCACCCAGTGGCGGGCAAATGGTGGCCGTGGTGCTGCCTTCGGGGTAAGGCCCCCAAATGGCGAAGTCGTAATCATCGGCCGGGTTTGCCGGGCTTATGGTAAAGGCCAGGGTACCCGTTGTGGAGGGCGAGAAGTTGTACCAAGTGCCTTGGCGTTCCAAATTGCTGAGGCAGCCGGCCGAGGTAAGGTTGAGGTCCGCAACGTTGCCGGTGTTGTTGGTGTTGTTCACGATGCTCTGGTTGCTGCAGAGCGTCATGCCACCCACGCAGTCCTCCACCGGCGCTGCCGGGGTAATGCAGTCCACCACGCCGGTGTACACGATACCGGCGGATGGGGGAGTTCCGGAGTTGTACAGCATGCCGCCGCCCGACATGGTAAGGGTAAAGCTGTTCTCACCCTGCCAAGGCCCGGAGTTGTTGTAGGTGATGACCACCACGTTGCCGATGTCGACCCCGAAGACCACCTGGTTGAAGAATCCGGCAACGGTGTAGTACTGGTACGGACCACCGTTGATGCTGACCCCCACGTTGGAGGAGCCCCAGCCATCACCGTAGCTGTCTTGAAGTGTGAGGGTATAGATACAATCGCCGGCCGGTGGTGGTGGTGGTGTGATGCAGTTCACCGTAGCGGTCCAGCCTGGGTAGTTGACCGAGCCATCGGAGGTGAATGCGAGTGTGATGCAGCCGCTGGGGTGTGTGCTGGTAAATGGCCCCGGTATGCCGCCACCACTGTAGGTGCCCATGGATGGGGCGCCCGTGTTGGGCCCGTTGTACACGGTGAGGAAGTCGTAGTTGGCTTCGGTGGAGAACGCGGAGAAGTTGAGGTTCACCACCTCGCCGGCAACGGTGGGGCAGTACGTGGTGGTCCAGTTGGCATTGTTCGGGTAGTTACCGGCCGCGCCTCCGGGGTCGTAGACCGTGGTGCCGCACACCGGTGGTGGAGGTGGCAAAGGCACGCAGGCGATGGTGGCCACCCATCCGGCGGCCGTAACGGTCAGGTCCGAGGTGAACCAAAGGGTAAGGCAGCCACTGGGGTCGGTGCTGGTGAAGGTGCCCGGATTGGTGGTACCGCTGAAGATGCCGAGCTGTGCCGAGCCGTTGGTGGTACCGTTGTGTATGGAAAGGAAGTCGTAACCGGCTTCGGTGGCGAAACTGGAGAAGGTGATGGAAACGGCTTGCCCGGCCACCGGAGGGCAGTAGGTGACCGTGTAGTTCTGGAGGTTGCCATAGTTGCCGCCGGCGCCCCCCGTATCGTATACGGTGGAGCCGCAGACCTGCGCTTGTGCCGAGGTTGCCAGCAGCACGACCGCAGGCACCAGGAACGCGGGCTTCAAGAGGCGCTTATTCATGGTGCACAGGTGTTGCTTCGCGCAGCGAACGGATGTACTGCTCGTGTTCTTCGGGATGCTCGGCCGCCCACTGTTGCTTTTCGCTGGCAAGCTGTTCTTGCGAGAGTTGCTGGCCGGTGCCCATGGGGGGCAAGGCGTTGGTCGGAGTGTCGGCATGGCGTGGCTTGGCCGCACATTGCACACATACGAATTCCCCGGCACCATTCTGCGCCAGGCGCTGTATCAAAGCCTGGGAGGATACTTGTCCGTCCATCACCACCTTCATGCGGTCCGCTTGGAAGAAGACCTGCCCATCGGCATCGAAGGAGGCCACGGTGGCAAAAGCAAGCTTCAAATGGGTGACATCACTTCCGTCCGCCGTTCGCAGTTCGTGCGTTGCGGCACGTTGCGCCAAGGCCGCGGTGGGTATCAGGTATCCGATGAAGAGCAGGGTAAGGATCGCTTTCATGGGCCTTGTGTGTTTCTGGGAAGGTGAAGGACAACTACGCTACATGGTAGGATATGGGACTACAAGAGTGACGAATATAGCACGAGCAGGTTGCCTTGGGTACTACAGGGGCACAAAAGCGAACGCCCACCAGCATGAGCCGGTGGGCGTTCGCAAGAGCGTGATGAAGAAGGCGCTACTGTTTCAGGAAGCGGCCGTTGGCCAATGGGAAGCCACTGCCATCGTGAAGCGAGAGGAAGTAGGACCCGGCGTCGAGGTTCTGCACATCAAGGTGCAGGGTGCCGTCGCGGTACACTTGTGCTGCGGGCAATTGCATCACTTGGCGTCCGCTGGCATCGAGCATCAGCACATGGCCCACTTCTCCCCAAGCGGCTTCGAGCATGACCTGCAAACGGTCGGTAGTGGGGTTGGGGAATAGCACGAGGTCGGAGGTGCTTCGGATGAATGCTGCAGTGGCCACTTCGGAGTGTGCCGTGGTACCATCAAGGTCCACCCGTTGCAGGCGGTAGTAGTTGAGGCCGATGATGGGTTGCTCATCCACGAAGTCGTAATTGATGCGCGTTTGTGACCACCCCGCGGCGGGCACCAAGCCGATGGGCTCGAAGTGTGTGCCGTCCGCGCTGCGTTCCACAATGAAATGGCTGCTGCCACTCTCGGTCTGCGAGGCCCAGGTCACATCCACGGTTCGTGTTCTGGCAGTGGCGCCGAACTCCACCAGTTCCACTGGGAGTACCACGCAATTGAGGATGCCTGGCGATGATAGGGTCCAGTCGAGGTTGAAATTCTGACCATCGGCTGTGAAGTTGTCCACGTAGAGCACGTACATCTGGCCTATGTTGCTGGCAGTTATGGTAAGAGGTGCCACAAAGCCGTTCACGTTGGTCCCACTGGAAGCCTCACTGTTATCCGAGTTGCCTGCGGCCATACCCGTAAGCCAGGTACCTGCTGAAGGTGGATGGGCATACGTGCAGCGGATGGGTGCCCCGGATGGCGGACACGTAATGGTGTTCATCGGCCCCCAGATGGCGAAGTCATAATCTACCTGAGTGAAATTGCCGTTGGCATCCACAGGGGTGATCAGCATACCGATGGTGCCGGTCTCCTGGGGCGAGAAGGAATACCAGGTGCCCTGACGCTCGTTGCTGTTGAGGCAGCCTCGGTTACTGCTGTTGAGGTCCTGGGTGCATCCCAACCAGTTGGTGGTGTTGCGGATCACCTGGTCGTTGCACACGGTGTTGTTACCCACGCAGTCCTCTTGGGGTATGGGGAAGATGTCGAAGCCACGCACGCACAGGTTGAAGCTCCCGCGTATCCCGTTACGTCCCCATACCCTGAGGCGGTATGTGGCAAAAGGCGTGAGGGGGTTGCAGCGCCGGTCGATCTTGGGCATGTTTCCGCCCATGCCTGAGTCGTTGCATTCCACCAAGGTGAGCGCGCCGCAGGTGCCGGAGTAGAGCTGCATCACGGCATTGTTCAAGGTTCCTGCGGAGGTCTCAATGATGACCACGCCACTGGCTGGCGCAGTGAAGTGGAACCAGACATCGTTCAATGTGGTGCTGTTGATGGTGCCTCCGCAATTCGGGTTCGGTGTTTCCGGTGAATAGGTGGCGAGGGCATTGGAGAAGTTCTGCATGAAGCAGTTCTCGGTGACCGGAAGCCCCGTGCTTTGAGTACAGCTATCGAATGGGGGGGTGGTGCGAATGCATACCCCGCCGAACATTCCTTGGCTGTTGTTGTGCTGTTGCACACGGAACATGTAGTTCTGACCGATGACGGTGGTGAAAACCAACTCGGCGTTAGTGCCTGCTGCGCCACTGTTCACACAACCGATCTGCGTAAGGCTGCCACAGGCTCCGGAAAAGACATGTACGATCGGACGGTGGCTAAGGTCCGGGTCGAAATTCAGCACAGTGGTAGTGCTGGTGGCGGTGAACCAGCCCCAAGCATCGTCATAGTTCCCTGAGGTGCAACCACCGGGGTTCATGGAGGGGGTGTATGCCGTGGGAAAGTCGAACGGTTGATAGGAACAGTCCGCTGTTACATTGAATTGGTTGTTGGCCGCGAAGGCGCAAACATCCGTGGTGTTGGGGTTCCAAATGCAGATGCCCCCGTTCATCTCGTTGCTGTTGCCGTGTTGCTGTATGCGGAAGAGGTAGTTCTGACCGATGACGGTGGTGAGCACCAATTCGGCGTTGGCACCAGTGGCGCCACCGTTATGGCAACCCACCTGCGTGAGCGAGCCGCACGTTCCGGTGAACACGTGCAGAATGGGACGCAGGGTAAGGTCGGGGTCATAGGTGATGACCGTGGTGGTGCTGGTGGCGGTGAACCAGCCCCAGGCATCGGAGTTGTTGCTGCTTGTGCACCCGCCGGGGTTCATGCTGGCGGTGTAGCTGGCCGGTTTCTGGAAGGGCCTGAAGGTGCAGGTGCTGGAGACCGGGAATTCGTTGCCGGGGGCCAATGCACAGGTGTTGGTACTGTTCAGGTTCCAGATGCAGATGCCGCCGTCCATGGCATCGTTGGTACCCTGTCGCTGCACGCGGAAGTAGTAGTTGGTGCCGGGCGTGGTAGCGATGTTCACCGAAGCGTTCACGCCGTTCGCTCCACCATCGTTGCAGGCCACCTGTGTAAGGCTGCCGCAGCTGCCTGTGAACACGTGCAGAATGGGGCGGTGACTGAGGTCGGGGTCGAAGGTCATCACCGTGCTGTAGCCCGTGGCCGTGAACCAACCCCATGCATCGTCGAAGTTGCCGCTGTTGCAGCCGCCGGGGTTCATGCTGGCGGTGTATTCAGTGGGCTTTTGGAATGATTGGAACGTGCATGCGTCGGTCACCTGGTATTCGTTCACGGCTGCCAGTGCACAGTTGTTCGTGGTCTGCGGCGACAGGATGCAGAGCGTGCCGTTCATAACCTCATTGGTGTTGTGCCGTTGGATGCGGATCATGTAATTGGTACCGATCACCGTAGTGAGCGTGAGCACGGCATTCGTTCCATTCGATCCGCCGTTCACGCAACCCACCTGGGTAAGGCTTCCGCAGGCACCGGTGTACACATGCATGATCGGCCGGTGGTTATTGGCCGGGTCGAAGGTGATGGTGGTCAACGTGTTCACGGCAGTGAACCAGCCCCAGGCATCGTCGTAGTCGCCTGCCGAGCAACCGGTGGCGATCAGGTCGCGGGTGAAGGCGGTGGGCTTGTTGAAGGTCTGCCAGCTGCAGGTGTTGCCAACGCTCACGGCGTATTGGTTGCCCGCGTTGAAGCCGCAGTTGTTGGTGGCGGTCTGGGCTGCCAAATGGCCGATGTTCCCGATGGTGGCGAGCGCAAGGCCGAGTATGATCGCTTTCCAGTTCATGCTGTTCAGGTCTGGTCGATACTGGGATATGGGGATATGCATTGGGATCATTCAGTAGCGGTGATAGGCATGGGGTGGGCCTGCATCCAGGTGGCCACGGCGGCTTGGAAATCCAGTTCGTCCTGAGCGGCATTGCCGGTATTGGTGAATTCCGGTACGGTCAGCTGGTCCGAGGTGGCCAGGTGGGTGCGCAGGTCGTGATCGGCCAATGCCAGGTGCAACAGCACGTAGCCGCTACCCTGGATCCAGCCTTGTAGATCAGAGAAGGAGACCCGTTCCGTGGTGCGGATGCCCAACACGTTGTGGTCGCGGTCGTGCGATACATCGCAACCGGGCAACTGTTGCATCACGGCCACGAAGAGCGGTTTGGGCGAAGGGCTGCTAACAGCGGGAGCCACACGGGCCACATACTGCAGCACTGGTGTTTGCTGGGCTTTCACGCCGGTGAATACCGCCAGCAGCAGGCCGAACAGCATCACCAAGGCAAGGCGCTTGGTAAGTACGATGGATGGGATCATATCGCAGGTCGGGACGGATCTTGGGCCGTCCGGGACCTTGCAACGGAAGTGGTCGACGGAAGGTTATCATCCGTCAGCCGGTATTGAATGCTTGTCGATGCTGGGCATCGGGCATGGCTACGCCCGAAGCACTCCAAGAATGTGCGCTTGGGCCTTATCAGGGAAGCGGCACGAAGAGCGATGCGCCCGGGCCGATGGGCAGCTCGAACAGCACCCAGATGATGAGCAACACGCTCCAGCCCAGGAAGAAGACCACGCTGTAGGGCAGCATGGTGCTGATCACCGTACCGATGCCGGCCTTTTTGTCGTAGCGTGCTATGAAGGCCACGATGAGCGCGAAGTAGCTCATCATGGGGCTGATGATGTTGGTTACGCTGTCGCCCACGCGGTAGGCCATCTGGGTGAACTCCGGGCTGTAGCCCAGCAGCATGAACATGGGGATGAACACCGGTGCCATGATGGCCCACTTGGCGCTGGCACTGCCCATCACCAGGTTGATCAGGGCGCTCACGAGCACGAAGGCGAGCATCAGGGGAATGGGGCCGAGGTTGAGGGCTTTCAGGCCGGCAGCACCTTTGATGGCCATGATGAGCCCCAGGTTGGTCCAGTTGAAGTAGGCCACGAACTGGGCGGCGAAGAACACGAGCACGATGTAGGAGCCGAGCGTTTCCATGCTCTTGCTCATGCCCTTCATCACGTCGTTGTCGCTCTTGAAGGTGCCTGCACCGATTCCGTAGGCGATGCCCGCGATGGCGGCGCTGACGAAGATGAGGGCCACGATGCCGCTCATGAAGGGGGAATGCAGCACCTCGAAGGTCTTGGGGTCGCGCAGGAAGCCTTGCTCGGGCAGCAGGCCCCAGAGCACCCAGCCGGTGAAGAGCAGCGCGGCGATGCCGGCGTAGAGCAGGCCCTTCTTCTCTTCCGGGGTGGCCTTGCGGATCACCTCGGGCTTCTCATCACCATTGTATGCTCCCAGGCGGGGCACCACGATCTTTTCAGTGACCCAGGTACCCAGGCCAGCGATGAGGAAGGTGCTGACGAACATGAAGTAGTAGTTGCAGGCCGGGTTCACGGCGTAGTCGGGGTCCAGGATGCGGGCGGCCTCCTGGCTGAGGCCCGCCAGCAAGGGATCGATGGTGCCCAGCAGCAGGTTGGCGCTGTAGCCGCCGGAAACGCCCGCGAAGGCGGCGGCGAGACCGGCCAGCGGGTGGCGTCCGGCGGCCAGGAAGATGACGGCCGCGAGGGGTACCAGCAGCACGTAGCCCACTTCACTGGCCGTGTTGCTGATCACCCCGGCGAAGACGATCACGAAGGTGAGCAGCTTCTTGGGCGAGGCGAGCACCACGGCGCGCAGTGCGGCGGCGATCAGGCCGCTGCCCTCGGCGATGCCGATGCCCAGCAGGGCCACCAGCACGGTGCCCAGGGGAGCGAAGCCCGTGAAGTTGGTCACCATCTTGGTGAGGATCATGTGCAGGCCCTCGGCGCTCACCAGGTTGAAGGGCGTGACCACCGCACCGGTGCCGGGGTGCGTAACGCTGAGGTCGAACTGGGCGGCCACCCAGCTGAGCAGCACCACCAGGGCGGCGAAGCCTGCGAAGAGCGTGGCGGGGTGGGGGAGCAGGTTGCCGGCACGCTCCACGAAGGAGAGGAAACGGTCCACGGCGGAGGTCTTCTTGGCGGCTTGTTCCATGGGAGTGCAGGGCGTGCCGAGCGGGTCGGCGCCGGGCAAAGAAAGCGGAAAAGCGCTCAGTGCTTCAGCAGACTTGTGCTGCCGACCGCCTGGCCTTGGGCATCGCGCAGGTGTACCACGTAGGCGCCGGCTTGCAAGCTGTGCAGGTCGAGTTCGGCACTGCGGCTGCCTGTGGCCAGTGTGAGGGTCTGGTGCATCACGCGTCGGCCAGCGGCATCGTGCACGTGCACCTGATGGGTGCCTTGGGAGCCGTGCGGTAGTGTAAGCGTGCAGCGCTCGGTGGCCGGGTTGGGGTGAAGGGTGATCCTCTGGTTGGATGTTGGGTCGGCAATACCTGTTATCACACTGGGTTGGATGGTGAAGTTGAGCGGACCGTTGTCCTTGCGGCTTATGTAAAGCAAGTAATGGTCCCATTCATTCAAGAGGATGGGGCTCACCCAGCCATCACCATCCACATCCTGCTCTTCATCCGAGAAAGCAGCAAGACCGGTGCTACCAGTACCAGTTGCATAAGAGCATCGTATCGGAGGTCCGGATGGCGGGCAGCTCAGTTGTGCCATTGGTCCCCAGATCGCGAGATCGTAGTCAGCGGGAAAGTCCGGGTCAGGTACTATGGCGAATGCATACAACGCGGTGATCGGTTCCAATTGGCTGGGATCGAAAAGCACTGCCCAAACCCCGTTTTGTTCGCCTTGTTCGAGACAACCTTGGTTCGATGGTGACAGGTCGCTGCCGGATCCGGTGAACACAGGATGGTCCCAAGACAGGGTATGTTGGCTCAGTGCATCGAGATAGGTGGCTTGCCAACAATCTGTTTGAGGTACCGGCTCAGGTAGGCAGTTCGAAACATGGGCAAAAAGCAGGGCGTCCTCCAGCGGCAGGGTGGATTGATAGACCGGCTCATCGAATAGGACCAACTCGAACGCGATGTTCTCCACTTCCGATGCGTTCGATGTGAAATACAAAGCGAGGGTCTGGCCGACGTTCGCTGCGATCTGTACCTCTTCGAAAGAGCCTTGTTCGAGGGTGAATTCGGCCTCCTCCCATTCGCCGGTGTAATTCGTGCCCACCGTCACATAACTCCCGCCCCAGCCGTTCCCATCCGCAGCGAACATGCGCAGGGTGTAGAAGCAGTGTTGCCCGTGCAAGACTTTAGCCGCGCTACAGAGCAGTACGAAGGCGAATGCGAAGCGGCGCTGTACCATGCATCGATGGACGCACCGCTGGGTGATCGGTTGCGCTGAACGAATGTAAGCGCAAATTGGGCGGAAACTTTCTCAGCGCGTGGCCGCAGTGGTGGCTTCCGCATTGCGCAGCGTGCCGGGGTACTGCTGCAGCGCTTCGCGGAGGCATTCCACGGCCAGCTTCAGCAGGGGCTGCTCCAGCACGTAGGCCAGGCGCACCTGTTGTTTGCCGGTGGCGGGTTCCGCATAGAAGCCGCTGCACGGGGCCATCATCACTGTGTGACCTTGGTGGCTGAAGGACTCCAGCAGCCACTGGCAGAAGGTGTCGGCATCGTCGATGGGCAGTTCGGCCACGCAGTAGAAGGCACCCTTGGGCTTGGGGCAGGTAACGCCCGGGATGGTGTTGAGTCCGTCCACCAGGATGTTGCGGCGCTGCACGTACTCGGCCACCACGGCATCGAAGTAGCTCTGGGGTGTGCGCAATGCGGCCTCGCTGGCGATCTGCCCGAAGGTGGGCGGGCTCAGGCGTGCCTGGGCGAACTTCAGCACGGTGTTGTACAGCTCGGCATTGCGGGTGATGAAGGCGCCCACGCGCGCGCCGCACATGCTGTAGCGCTTGCTCACGCTGTCCACCAGCACCACGTTCTGCTCCAGCCCGGGCAGGCTCATGGCGCTGAAGTGCTTTGCGCCATCGTAGCAGAACTCGCGGTACACCTCGTCGGCGAAGAGGTAGAGGTCGTGCTTCAACACGATCTCGCGCAGGGTCTCCAGTTCGGCCTTGCTGTAGAGCGTGCCGGTGGGGTTGCCGGGGTTGCAGATGAGGATGCCCTTGGTGCGCGGCGTGATCAGGGCCTCGAAGGCCGCGATCGGGGGCAGCGCGAAACCGTCGCTGATGCTGCTTCGCACGGGGATCACCTTCACACCGGCGGCCAGCGCAAAGCTGTTGTAGTTGGCGTAGTAAGGCTCGGGGATGATCAACTCATCGCCCGGCTCAAAGCAGGCCATCATGCCGAAGAGCAGTGCCTCACTGCCCCCGTTGGTGATGATGATCTGTTCGTGGGTGACGTGGATGTCGTGCTGCCCGTAGTAATCCGCCAGGCCTTTGCGGTAGCTCTCGTAGCCGGCGCTGTGGCTGTACTCGATCACCGTGCGGTCCAGGTTGCGGATGGCATCGAGGGCCACTTGCGGGGTATCGATGTCCGGCTGCCCGATGTTCAGGTGGATCACGGAAGTGCCACGTTTCTTGGCTGCTTCTGCGAAGGGTACGAGCTTGCGGATGGGCGAGGCGGGCATCTGGCGGCCCTTGGTGGAGATCGACGGCATGGGGGATCGGTTGTGCGGTGCGAAGATCGGTGTTCGGTTGGGCAAATGCGTTGTTCGATGTTCCAACAACGTCGAACACTGAGCGATTAACGAGAAAGCCCCTCACTGCGATGCAGGAGGGGCTTTCAATGATGTGGTACCGTTTAGCTGCCTTTCTCCACCGGAGCCATGGGGCTGGGCTCGCGCACCGGCGTGGCAGGGGTGTCAGGACCGGCCTCCACCGTGCCCTTGATGCGCACGATGCGCTCGGGGGTGTTGGTGGCGTTGCTGCTGATGGTCACGCTCTTGTTGATGGGGCCCACACGCTTGGTGTCGTACTTCACGGTGATGGTGGTCTTTCCACCGGGCTTGATGGGTTCGGTCTCGCACTTGGGAACGGTGCAACCGCAGGAGCCCTTGCAGCTGGTGAGGATCAGGGGCGCATCACCGGTGTTGGTGACGGTGAACTCGCAGGTGCCGTTGGCACCCTGCTGGATGGTGCCGTAATCATGCACCTCCTTGTCGATGGAGAGGACGGGGCCGCTTTGTGCGTTGGCGCCGAACATCAGCAGTCCGAAGCCGAGGGAAAGGATGAATTTGTTCATGGTCGTGTTGCTTGTGGGTGCAAATTAGCGTTGCCGAAAGCGGGCTGGTATGACCTTAACAGGTGCTTAACAGCGTGGCTTAGCGCTTTTCGGTGGGCACCAGCGGGCTTTGTTCGCGGGTCATCGAAGGAGCGGCAGCAGCAGCGTCCACGGTGCCTTTGATGTTCACCACTTTGCTGGGGGCGTTGGTGGCGTTGCTGTTGATGGTAACGCTCTTGTTGATGGGCCCGATGCGGTTGGTGTCGTACTTCACGGTGATGGCACTGGAAGCGCCGGGCAGGATGGGAGCGGTCTCGCACTTGGGCACGGTGCATCCGCAGCTACCCTGGCAGTTGGTGAGGATCAAGGGGGCATCGCCGGTGTTGGTCACCGTGAAGGTGCACTCGCCGTTGGCGCCTTGCTTGATGGTGCCGTAGTCGTGCGCATCCTTGTCAACGCTGATCATGGGGCCGCTGCCGCCAACGGGCTTGGCATTGGGCTGGGCCATGGCCACGGTGGAGAAGAGGCCGAGAGCGAGGGTGTAAAGCAGCTTTTTCATGGAGGTTGGAATGGTGTTCGTGCTATTGGTACGCCGAAAGTAGAAGGAGCAGTTCCGTGCCGTATGGACCTTAACAGGACATTAACAGGGGGGGATTGCCCATCCGCCCATTTGCCCATCCGCCCATCTGCCCATGTGCTCATGGGGCGCTTCGATCGAGCTAAGTGGATGGCCGCTTTGCCGGTGCTTCGGCGCACGTCATCGCAGCATGTGCATGGCCTCCTTCGGAGCGGCATTTTCATGTGCACATGGACACAACTTGTCCCGTGAAGCGGGATGCCCACATGAGCACATGACCCTACCCGCATTGCCGGTGCTTCGGCGCACGTCATCGCAGTAGGCGGATGCCCTTGTTCGGAGCGGCGTTTTCATGGGCACATGGACACATCCTCACATGGGCACATGCTGTCTTCCATGCCCCTACCTTTGCCGCTTCATTTTTCCACGTATGTCCAGCACCGAGATCCCCAAGCGCTTCGAACCCGCCACCGCAGAGAACAAGTGGTATGCCCACTGGATGCAGCAGGGCTACTTCCGCAGTGTGCCCGACGAGCGCGAGCCCTACACCGTGGTGATCCCGCCGCCCAACGTAACGGGCGTGCTGCACATGGGGCACATGCTGAACAACACCATCCAGGATGTGCTGGTGCGGCGCGCGCGCATGCAGGGCAAGAACGCCTGCTGGGTACCGGGTACCGACCATGCGAGCATCGCTACCGAAGCGAAGGTGGTGCGCCTGCTCGGCGAGCAAGGCATCAAAAAGAGCGCGATCGGTCGCGAGGAATTCCTGAAGCATGCCTTCGCGTGGAAGGAGAAGTACGGCGGCGTGATCCTGGAGCAACTGAAGAAGCTCGGCGCCAGCTGCGACTGGGACCGCACGCGCTTCACCATGGAGGACGATCTCAGCGAGGCCGTCATCGACGTGTTCATCGACCTGCACAAGAAGGGCCTGGTATACCGTGGCCTGCGCATGGTGAACTGGGACCCCGTGGCCCTTACTGCCGTGAGCGACGAGGAAGTGATCATGAAGGAGCAGAACTCCAAGCTCTATCATATCCGGTATAGGGTGGTGGGCCTGAGCGGCCTCACCCCCAACCCCCTCTCCCAAGGAGAGGGGACTTCCTTCTCTGACGCGGAGGAAGAATGGATCACCATCGCCACCACGCGTCCAGAGACCATCCTCGGCGATACCGCCGTGGCCGTTCACCCCGAGGACGAGCGCTACGCCGACCTCAAAGGCTTGCAGGTGGAAGTACCGCTGATCGGTCGCCGGATCCCCGTGATCTTCGATGAGTACGTGGAGCGCGAGTTCGGTACCGGCGCACTGAAGGTGACGCCTGCGCACGACGTGAACGACCACGAACTCGGCAAGAAGCATAACCTGGAGACCATCGACATCCTGGAGCCCAACGGCACGCTGAGCGCCGCCGCGCAGCTCTACGTGGGAGAGGACCGCTTCGCCGTGCGCAAGAAGATCGTGAAGGAGCTGGAGGAGAAAGGCCACTTGGTGAAGACCGAGGACATCAAGAACAAGGTTGGCTACAGCGAGCGCACCGATGCCGTGATCGAGCCGCGCCTTTCGCTCCAGTGGTTCGTGAAGATGGGCGAGCTGGCCAAGCCTGCGCTGGAAGTGGTGAAGGATGGCCGCGTGAAGCTCCATCCGCAGAAGTTCGTGAACACCTACACCTATTGGATGGAGAACGTGCGCGACTGGTGCATCAGCCGCCAGTTGTGGTGGGGGCAGCGCGTGCCGGCGTGGTACAACGAGCACGACGAAGTGGCCGTGTGCAAGACCG
This sequence comes from Flavobacteriales bacterium, assembly GCA_019638115.1. Taxonomy (GTDB): domain Bacteria; phylum Bacteroidota; class Bacteroidia; order Flavobacteriales_F; family PHOS-HE28; genus PHOS-HE28. Next base: position 57,668 of record JAHBUK010000008.1, read on the forward strand.
AAGCGGAAGCCATCGCGCAGTTCATGGCCGCAGGCCAGAGCACCACAGGCATCAAGCAGGACGAGGACGTTGTCGACACCTGGTTCAGCAGTTGGCTGTGGCCCATCAGCGTGTTCGATGGTTTCAAGGACCCGGACAACGCCGACATCAAGTACTACTACCCCACGAACGATCTCGTGACCGCGCCGGAGATCCTCTTCTTCTGGGTGGCGCGCATGGTCATGGCGGGCATGGAGTACAAGCAGGAGGTGCCGTTCAAGAACGTGTACCTCACGGGCATCGTGCGCGACAAGCAGGGCCGCAAGATGAGCAAGAGCCTGGGCAACAGTCCCGATCCGTTGGAGCTCATCGAGAAGTTCGGCGCCGATGGCGTGCGTGTGGGCATGCTGCTCACCAGTCCCGCCGGCAACGACCTGCCCTACGATGATTCGCTCTGCGAGCAGGGCCGCAACTTCAGCAACAAGATCTGGAACGCGTTCCGCTTGGTGAAGGGCTGGAGCGTGACGCCTATCGCCTCCGCTTCGACTCCGCTCAGCGCAGGCGCTCGGGGTGACATACAGCCAGCAGCGAACGCGGCGGCCGTGGCGTGGATGCGCAGCCGCGTGGAGCGCAGTACCACCGAACTCAACGGACTGTATGATCAGTTCCGCATCAGCGAGGCCCTGATGACCACCTACAAGCTGATCTGGGACGACCTCTGCAGTTGGTACCTGGAGAGCATCAAGCCCGCCTTCGTGGACGGCGTATCGCAGCCGATCGATGCCACCACCTACGAAGCCACCATCACCATCTTCGAGGACGTGCTGAAGTTGCTGCATCCCTACATGCCCTTCCTCACCGAGGAGTTGTGGCACCACCTGCGCGAGCGGAAGGAAGGGGAGGACATCATCGTGGCCGCTTGGCCGATGGGTGGCGAAGGCGATGCGAAGTTGGAGGCCGAGGTGCAGCACGCTTTTGACCTAGTTAGCGCGGTGCGCAACACCCGCAACGAGCGCGGCATGAGCCCGAAGGAAGCGCTGGATGTGCAGGTGAAGGGCACCGCGCCCATGCAGCCTGCTGTTGCATCGCTGGTGAACAAGCTCGCGAACGTGGGTGCCATCAACGCGGTGGACAAGGCCGGTGAAGGCAGCGTGACCTTCCTGGTGGGCACTACCGAATACGCCATCGATCTCGGCAGCAACGTGGATCCCGCTGCTGAAGCCAAGAAGGCCGAAGAAGAGCTGAACTACCTGCGCGGCTTCCTGAGCAGCGTGGACAAGAAGCTGAACAACGAACGTTTCGTGGCAGGTGCGCCTGCGCAGGTGCTGGAGAACGAGCGCAAGAAGAAGGCCGACGCGGAGGCGAAGATCAAGGCGCTGGAGGAACGACTCGCGGTTCTGAAGTAGATACCCTACGGCAACTGCTGCGCCTTCACCGCCGTGGGCACGGTTTCCCCGATCGTTTGCAGGGTGTTTTCGCTGTTGTTGTCCCTTGTTAAGGGTTCGGTATGACCAGCACGTACTTCACAAGCGTACCCGATGCCGCCTATTGTTTCACAAAGCGCTGCACCTTGTGAACACCATCCTCGCCGACAATTTCAAGCATGCAGGTGCCTGCAGGGAGCCTCTGCAAATCCAGTGTTGCAAATGCCCCGCTCATGCGCTGTTCCAGCAGTACCCGGCCGTCCATGGCAAGCACACGGAGCATGCAACGGTCACATGCCCGGTCGTGAAGCTGCACATGCAGGAGGCCATCTGTTGGACTGGGGAACAGGTCCAGGGCGGATGCGACATCCGATCCCGCCGTTCCAACACTCAGCCCTTGGTAAAGCCGTGCGATGAAGTTGCGGCCCGTGCCATCGACCGCTGTGAAGTTGCCCCCCACGATGATGCCGCCCTGGCCATCGGGCAGCAGTACATACACCGCCGGGAAGGGTGTGCCGGGCAGCATGTACCCGAAGCCATCACCCACATCGAACGTATCATCAATGCCACCACCGGGAAGCACGCGTACCACACCGCTGCTCTGTGGCGAACTGCCCGCCCCGCTGGCATGGCCGCCCACCAGCAATTTGCCGTCGGACTGCAAGGCAAGGGTGCGCATGCCTTGCGGATGGGCGGGAAGCCCGAAGGCTATCCAGGGGGTGAGTGCTCCATCGGGATCAAGGCGAGCCACGTTGTAGCGCGTGCTCCCATTGAACGCGGTGAAGCTGCCTGCCAGCATGACGTCACCGTTCGGCATCAGCAACATGTCCTCCACCCTGCCATTGGCACCGGGCGAAGCACTGAAGGTGGGGTCGATCGCGCCGGTGGCCAATACCCGCACGATGTTGGACGCGGGAACACCGGCATAGCTCGAGAAGGAACCGCCCAACAGGATGCGGCCATCGGGCAGCACCAGCATACTATTCACGGAGCTCACTTGGGGATCAATGCCCGGGCCGGGATCGAAGTCGGTATCCAAGGCGCCGTTGGGCAGCAGCCGGGCCACCCGGCGGCGCGGCTCACCCTGCACCGTGCTCATGGTGCCACCGAGGAGGATGCGGCCATCGGGCTGCAAGGCCATGGACTCCACGATGCCGTTCACGGTAGGCGGTTGGAAGGCCGGGTCCAGCGATCCATCGGGCAACAGCTGCAACACGCTGGATACGTCCTGGCCGTGGAAACGCAGAAAGCGCCCGGCCACAAGAAGACGGCCATCCGGTAACAAGATCATGCAGCGTACCGATCCGTCGGCAAAGGGTGCCCGACCTACGCCCGCACCGCTCGGGAAATCGGGGTCCACCGTGCCATCCGGCAGCAGCTGTGCGATGCAGCCCCGCGCGCTGTCGCCAATGGCGCTGAAGTCGCCGCCCACGATGATGCGCCCATCGGGCCTGCGCACCAAGGCGCGCACCGGATCGCTGGCACCGAGGCTGGGGTTGAAGCCGTTGTCCAACGCACCATCGGGCATGAACCTGGCCATGCCACGACGTGCACGGTTACCGAAATAGTAGGTCTGGCCTGCAGTAACGATGCGCCCATCCGCTTGCACGGCGATGGCCGAGATCATGGAGTGGGCGAACTCGTTGTCCACCTTAGCGGGATCGTTCAGGCCGATATCGAAGGTGTTGTCCAGGCTGCCGTCCGGTGCCAGGCGGACCAGGTATTCCCGAGGGGCACCATCGACAAGTGTGAACAAGCCACCGACCACTGCCTTGTTGTCCGCTTGTACGGCGAGGCCCATGGGTTGATAGAGCATACCCGGGCCGAGCACAGGGGGTGAGAACGACATGTCCAAGGTGCCATCCGGGTTCAGGCGGCCAATGCCATCCACCGCGTATGAGCCCAACCACGCGGATGCGTCACCTGCGAACAGTATTCCACCGTTGGGCTGCAATACCATGCGGTAGATGTATCCCAATAGGCCCGTCACCATGACATCCAGGGACAGGTCGGCGTTGAACCGTACCAAAGGGGTGCTGAACGGCGAGAACGGGAGTACGAAGTCCGCGCTTGTGGCGAACACCTTGCCGGTGGTCTCGTTCACCACGAAGGCATGGACAGGCTGCTCCAACGCATAGCCCAGATCGGCCACAGCATCGATCCATCCTTGCGCTGTGAAGCGCACCAAGCCGCAGGTGGGAGCACCACCCACCATACTGAAGGCACCGGATGCCATGATGCTGCCATCGGCGAGAACATGCAGGTCGAGTACCGTTCCCTCCGGGTAAACGAAGCTCCCGGGCATGGGTGTCAATAGAGCGCCTGGATCTTCGAAGGAGGGGTCCGGTGAGCCGTCCGTGTTGAAGCGCTTCAACAGGCCAACGCCCCCCACCAGCACCTTGCCATCGGGCTGCATGGCAAAGCAGCGTGCGTTGTTATCATAGGGCATGTTGAAGGTGGGATCCACCGTGCCATCGGTGTTCAAGCGCATCACGTTCCGTGTTGCGGAAAGGTTGTGCGCCACCTGAAAGCCGCCCACCATCATCTTTCCGTCGGGCAACACCACCACTTTATTGCCGTCGGGATGCGATGAACCACCCACGCCAGTGCCATAGCCGGCATCCCCGGGCAGGAAACCCAGGTCGACACTGCCCGCAGATTGGGCTGTGGCGAACAACGGTGCGAGAAAAAGGAGCACGAGTGCGGAGCAGCGTAGGCTTTCGATCATGCGGAGCGGCGTTAGTGCGTTGGGCAACATATACAGAACGCACGAACACCGTAAGGGTGGCCTGCGAGCTTCCGCTACGGCAACTGCTGCACCTTCACCGCCGTGGGCACCGTGCCCCCGATGGTCTGTAGGATGATGTCCCGGTCATTGTCCGTTCCAGTGTATTTCACCTGGCCGTCCATGTTCACGTCCGCGCCGTGGTAGGTGCCGTTGACCACGTTGGTAGGTGTTGCACCACCCACGGTGATCAGCACCACATCTCGGTCGTTGTCGGCACCTGTGTACTTCACCTCGCCGTTGAAGTCCACATCGCCGGGCCAGAGCATGCGTGTGGCTCCGTCAACGATCGTCGGGGTGGTGCCGAAGAGGACCGTAGTTGTGGTGCGCGCATCCCAAGTGGTGGCGCTGCTGCCGAGCGAAATGGGCGCGGCACTCATCACGCCGAGGTGGTTTCGGTGGCGCAGTGCTATGCGGTAACTGCCAACGGGTGCATTGAATGCCACGGGGCTCGTGCCGTCCTTGTCGGTGATGCGGCCATCGCGACGCAGGAGTGCACTGCGGCTGTGGAGCACGGTGTCGGGTTGTGCGGGATCACGCAGTTCCAACACCACCCAATCCACGATGGCGGTGGGCCCCGTGATGGTGAGCAGTGAAGCTGCAATGGTCTCGCCACCACCGCTACCACTGTGGGTGTAACCCAGCGCGGTGTAGGGTTCGGTGAGCGGAACCAGGACTTGTACACGCAAGTCGTCGCGCATCAATGCGGCTTGCGCATCGTACGCGCCACCGAGCCATGCGCTGGCATCAAGGCGGATGGGGGAGACCGCCACCAACACGCTCGGCTCGGTGATCACCGGCGGGTTGAAATCGAAGTAGATGTTGGCGATGTTGGTGATCTCATCACCGGGCAACAACGGCAGGCGCGGGCGGATGCGGAAGGTGACGAAGCCATGGCTCATGGGTTCGTTCACATTGCTGTCCGGCAGCAGGATGTTGGGGAAGGTGAAGGCCACGGTGCCATGGCCGGACAGGGACCACGAGAAGTTGTGGGATGCGGCACCGATGCGCAAGGTGGCAGGGTCGAGCGATGCGGGCAGGGTATCGGTGATCACCACGGTGAATGCCGTGTCCGTGCCGGTGTTCTGGAAGCGGATGGTGTAGTCGATCCATTCGTCCTCACCGATCAAGAACACCTGCGTGCCACCGGTGCTGGTGGTGGCCAGCTTGTCGTTGGGGTCGTAGGCTGCAGTGATGGTGCGGAACACGGTGGCTGAATTGTTGGTGTCGTTGCCATCCGCATTCACGGTGCTCACACTTGCCGTGCTGCTCAGTTGTGTGCCGAGCAAGTTGATGTCGGCCGGAACCTGGGTGATCACTTGGATCGTTTGCGGAACAGTGAAGGCGATCTCCGGGAATGTCCAGGTGATCGTATTGCCAGCGATGGTTGTTGGGGCAGGTGTGGCCGAGGTGAAGCTGAGCAAGGGGTCAAGGACCAACTGAACCGTGGCACCACCGGTAGGCAACGGTGCATGGTTCTGAACAGCAATGGCCAGTTGGTGCTGGAAACCAACGCGTGCAAGGCCCGCGCTGAGCGCAATGCCGACATCGAGCCCGAAGGCCAAGGTGTCCGGAAATTCGATGGCGAGCTGTGGGCCACCGGCTACCAGGTTGAACGGTTGCGGGTCGGGGTTGCAATGGTCCAGCCAGGTGTCGCTGGCTTGGGTTATGGTGTAGGCGCCGGGCGGCAGGTCAAGGGCGAATTCGCCTGCGGTATTCGTGCTGGCATAATATCCACCGGGCTCCACGACCAGTATCGCGTTGGGTGCACCGATGTCGCCCGTGGTCTGCGAGCAACTCAGGTCCGCATCGAAGTAGGCCCTTCCGTTCACGGTGAAATCTTGCGCACTGCTCCATGGAATGTATTCCCAGAGGTCGTTCGAGCGTGCGGATGAAGTTCCGCTGGAACCGTTCGGGTTCAAGCTTCCGCAGGACAGGAAGATGCGGTCGGCAGCGGCGAACATGGTGGCATCGAAGCGCCAGCCGCCGCCCGTGGTCTCCAATGCGGACCACGCGCTTGTTGCGGGGTCATACTCATGGAAGGCATCCATAACGGTGCCTCCCAGAGTTCCGCCTCCACGGTAGGCGCGTTCGCCAAGCCCCACGGCCGAGTGCGTTTGCATGTTGTTCGGCGCGATCAAGCTCTGGATGTTTGACCAGGAGTTCGTGGCGGGATCATAGCAGCGCACAAGACTGGTAGCGGTACTGCTTCCGCTCAGGTTGCCACCGCAGATACAGCCACGGTCACCCAGTGTGAAGGCTGCTGCGGAATGCACACCACCTCCACTGAAGCTGGCGCGTTGTTCCCAGCTGTCGGTCTGCGGGTCGTAGGCCCAGAGGTCGTTCTGTCGCACGCTCGCGATCATGCCGGAGCCCACGAAGATCTTGCCGTCCAAGCCGAAGGCCACCGGTCGTGATCGTGCGCCACCGGGCATGTCGGCACGTTGGGTCCATGTATCGGTTGCGGGATCATAGGACCAGAAATTATTCGTTGCGGTAGCGAGCTGTATGTAGCCCTTTCCGCCTACCGCAGCGGCGGCATGTACACCTGTTTGCGCGGCTGCTGGCATGGAGGCACGGGCGTTCCACCGTCGCGCCAAGGGGGCGTAAGCGAAGAACTGCGTGGACCACCCACTTGGTGTATTGCCCCCACCGAGGTAACCAATGCCATCAATGGTGAAAGAGACCGGTCTGTCACGCGGTGCGGCCGGCAGGTAGGGTCGTTTCACCCAGGTGCCGGGCACCACCGGGGCTGGTGGCCCCATCTCCCAGATATCCGCTATCGGCTGTGCGTTCTGCCCACCAACACCGGATATCACATAGGCCTTGCCATTGTGCGAAACGGCTGACGCATAGTAGCGGCCGTTGGCATCCCACATGGGTTCAGCATCCGCCCACGTGTTTGTAGCGGGGTCGTAGGCTTGGAAGGTTCGTGTGCGAACGCCGCCCTGGTAGCCGGTTCCCACGTAGCCCTTGCCTTGGTAGGTGAATGCCACGGCTCCTTCGCGCGCGCCACCGGGCATGGGCGCTTGGGTCGTCCAAGTGTTGCTCGCTGGGTCGTAACGCCAAAGCGAAGTGCCATTGTCGCGCACCACATATCCGGTACCGTTCAGCGCGAAGGCAACACCGCCCGTGATGGTAGCTGGCAGGTTGGCGCGTTGGGTCCATCCGGTGGTGGGCGAATACTCCCAGAAGGAATTCGTAGCGCTCCAGCCTGGTGCCGAATAGCCTCCGCCTATGTAAGCCTTGTCGCCGATAACGAAGGAGATGGCCCCGTAGCGTTGGCCGCCTGGGAATACCAAGGGCTCCATGGCCCAGAAGTGGTTCTCTGTGAGCGTGTAGCGGAAGATCGAATCGTTGGCGTCCATGCCCATTGAGCCACCAAGGCCCGCATACCCGATGTCGCCAATGGAGAAGGCCACAGCGCCTGCTCCCGCATTGAAGAACGGAAGACCGATGAAACCGGATCCATCCACAAAGGTGTTCGTGGCAGGGTGGTACTTCTGGAAGCCACCGGTCACTTCGTAGTCGGCATTGCGGCCCATGCCGAAGAGGATGTAATCGCCCAAACTGAAGGCCACGCCACCCTCGTTCGCCCAACCCACCTCCCAAGGCTGCGTCGGCTTCATGCGCTCGAACCATTCCTCTTGGGCATGCGCAAGGAGTGGTGCAACAACGATCAAGGAGGTAAGCAGCGCTTTGTTCATGGTAGTTGCAATGTAATGTTCCGGTCAGGTCTGCCTTTTCATTGGACCACCAAGCGCGTCGTTATGGTGTGTCCATCACGTGTGGTACACTCGATGAGATAGATACCTCGATTTAGTCCATCGAGATCCAGGTCCAGTGAAGATGTAGTGATCCGTTTCGTCAGCAGCATCCGTCCGTCCGCAGCCATCACGCGCACCGCGCCACCATGGAACACATCATTGTCGAATTGAACGGTGACATTTCCTTCGGTGGGGTTGGGCCTTAGCTGTATGCTGGTAGAAGGCTTTTCCTCCACCCCCGTGCTGAACTCCGCCACCAACACGCTCGGCTCGGTGATAACCGGCGGATTGAAGTCGAAGTAGATGTTGGCGATGTTGGTGATCTCATCGCCAGGTAAAAGCGGCAGGCGCGGGCGTATGCGGAAGCCCACGAAGCCGTGGCTGCGCGGTTCGTTGATGTTGCTGTCCGGCAGCAGGATGTTGGGGAAGTAGAACTTCAGGGTGCCCGCATCGCGCAGCTCCCAGGCGAAGTTGTGCGAAGCCGCGCCTACGATGATGCTGGCCGGATCAAGGTTCGGGGGCAGCGTATCGGTGATCACCACGTTGAAGGCGGTGTCCGTGCCTGTGTTCTGGAAGCGGATGGTGTAGTCGATCCATTCGTCCTCATCGAGCAGCCAGTTGCTGGTGCTGCCCAGGGAGGAGTAAGCGAGCTTGTCGTTGGGGTCGTACGCACCGGTCACGATGCGCGAGACGCTCGCACTGTTGTTGCTCAGGTCCACATCGGTGTTCGCACTCGCGATGGTGGCCGTTGAGATCAGTTCGGTACCCAGCAGCCCCACATCGGGTGGCACTTGAAAGCGTACTTGCACCGTGCTCTGTTGGAAGGCGTTCATCAGGCTCAGGGCTGGCGCGGTCCAGGTGAGCGTGTTCCCGGCGATGCTCGTTGGTGCAGGCTGGGCGCTAAGGAAGCCCAGTATGGGGTCGAAGGTCATGGTGAGGGTTAGCGTCCCTGTAGCGGCTGGTGTGAGATTGGTAACGGTCAGCGCATGGGACATTTCGAAACCGGGCCGAGCCACACCCGCTGTCATGATCAAGCGCAGGTCGAGCGGATCACCGGGAGCGCAGCCCACGTTGCGCGTCATGGGCGTACCACTGTTCACCGTGGCTGTTACCGCACAGCTTTGCTCCAGCACGGGATGCTGTTCAGTGAAGGTGTAGGTGCCGAAGGGCAGTGTTATGCTGAACTGGCCGCTGGAATTGGTGTTGGTGTAGTAGGGGCCGGGCGTTACTTCGATCACGGTGTTGGGCACATTGTTCTCACCTCCGTTCAAGGCGCAGTTGCCGTTGGCATCCACGTAGAGCCGGCCGTTCACCAGGCCGCAGGTGGCACCGAGGTCCTCGATCACCACCTGCACGGAATCACGGCAAGGGGGCAGCGTTCCGTACATGGTGAACTCGTCGGTGCTGACCATGGCGTAGTAAGTGCCGGGTGCCAGGTTGTTGAACGTGATGACGCTGGGTGTTTCGCTGGCTGTGAAGTAGGTGTTGCAGGGAGAGCCGACGAATGTCCCGTTGGCATGCTTCAATTTGATCGGAAAGCCGCTGTTCATGGGCCCCGCACCCACGGATATGGTAGCGCTGCCGATGGAGGAATTGGTGCATGAACCCGTGGTGGAGAGCACTTGCATTTCTGGCAGGCCTGCCGAGGGAGGCAGTTCGATCCCAAAGGTTCCCGGACAGCCACTGCCATCGGTGTAGTTCACCGTTATGAATTGCCCGGGTGCCGCGCCAAGGATAGTGACGTCGTAGTACGAATAAAAGGAACAGGCATCGGGCAGTTCCTGCCAGGTGGCGTTGTAACCCACCGGGTCGAACGTGTACGGACCGGGACCGTGCTGCGTAGGTGTGCCGGGCGGTGGCGGCATCCCATTCTCCGTGCCGGCATAGAAGATAAAACGCGGGTAGTCGCCAATACACGAAAAGCCCGGTACCACCGTGGAATAGGGGTAGCTGTTCACGATCTCGATCGTTCCTGAGCCGGTGGCTATTTCGCCCATGGCATCGGTCACCGTTACCTGGTACGTGCCTGCTGCCAATCCAGTGAGTTGTGGCGTGTTCTCCCCCGTGCTCCACTGGTAGCTGTACGGTCCAGTGCCTCCGCTCGCAAAGGCGTACATGATGCCCAGGGGCTGACCACAAATGGCATATCCGCTCACTTGCACATCCACCGAAAGGGCCAGCAACAGGGAGCTGCAGATGGCCGAAAGGAGGGTCGTTGGAATGCGCAGGTGGTTCATTGTATTCCGGTCTTGATGAACGGCAAGTTGAAGTTGCGATCTCCATGCTCAACGCGCAACAGGTAAAAGCCAGTGGAGAGTTGGTGGATGTCGAAGGTGGTATCACCTGCGGGACGCGAACCCTGCTGAAGGACCCTGCCATCGCCGGCATGGATGGTCCATGTGTAGCTGCCGTTGACCGGCAGCCCCCAGCGGATGTTGAGGAGATCGCTCGTAGGATTGGGAAATATGCTGGGTGCTGACCGCAATTCCTCCAACCCCGTCCC
>JAHBUK010000009.1 GCA_019638115.1 Flavobacteriales bacterium
GTGTGGCCGGTTCACGCATCCACGCCCGCCCGGTTACCGGCGCCAATCTCTACGAGTGGCGCTTCCGCATCGAAGCAGAGAACGTGGAGATCATCCGCACCAGCACCAGCTACTTCCTGAACCTGAACTGGAATGCCGGCGTGGCTGCACCGCTGCTGAACAGCAAGACCTACGAGGTGGATGTGCGTGCCAGCAAGGATGGTGGTGCTACGTGGTGCGGTCTGGGTGGCGACCCTTGGGGCGACATCTGCAGCCTGACCATCGGTACCCCGCCCGCAGTGGGTGGCAACCAGAACATGAGCCTGAGCGCCGATGGCGTGCTGGCCATGTGGCCCAACCCGAACAACGGCACCGAAGTGTGGATCAGCCTCGATGGCATCGACACCAACTTCGAGACCTTTGCTGTGGACATCCACGACCTGACCGGCAAGCGGATCAGCGCTCGCATCCTGCCCGCGCAGGACGGCAGCCTCCTCACCGCACTGCCCTTGAACGGCGACCTGGCTGCAGGCCTGTACCTGGTGACGGTGACCGCCGGCGAGGCACAGTACGTTCAGCGCCTGGTGATCCAGAACTGAAGCTTGCGGCAGTAACACTGCCTACCTCTTGCGGAAGCCCCGCCCCTTGACCGGGGCGGGGCTTCTTGCATTCAAGCACCGCTCAATGCAAGCCTGGTAACGTTCCTTCTTGCATGCCCTTCGTGCGTGCCAGCGAGCTGTCAAGGTGAAAAATACGTGGTGCACGTGCATCTTATTACCCTGTTGTAAGGCTTACGCATGGTCTTGGTTTGCATCAGATCAACCCCTACGATCATGGAACGAACACAACGCTTTACAACATCATCATTTCGCAGCACATTTGGTTGGCTGCGCAGTTTCTTAGTGGCCATTCTGCTGCCTTTCACCGCCTTGGTGCACGCCCAGTGTTTGCTTGTTCAACCCACTTCGTCAGGCCTTTTTGATGGTTGGCGAGGTTCGGGACAGTCCTTCTTACCTACCTGCAGCGGCACTCTTGTAGAGGTGACCAAGCCTTTGGGCCAGGCACCGACCCGGATCGAAGTACGCTTGGGTACACCCAATGGCGCGCTGTTGTATGCACAGAACAACCCCGTAATGGTGTCCGGCACCCACACGCTTACCAGTGAGGTGAACCTTGCTGCTGGAAGCACCTACTCACTGCTCTTCTACCGGGATCCGAACAACAACGGTGATGGGTGGTACGATCAGAACGTCATCCCCGGGAACCTGTATGCTTATGATGGAAGTAGCTGGACCTCATTCAGCGCTTACGAGCTGCGTTTCAGCCTGCGTATTGTTCCGCGCATCTTCGTGAACGGCCCTCCGGGCAATGCGATCTGTGCTGGTGAGAGCTTCTCCATGAACTTCAGTTCGGAAAGCCCAAGTGTGAACGGCCACCCGTTCACTGCTCAGTTGAGCAACGCTTCGGGCAGCTTTGCCAGCCCTGTTACCATCGGCACCGAACCGGTCGCCACTGTTGGTTCCATCATCTGCACCATCCCTGCGAATACTCCTCAGGGGAGCGGTTATCGAGTGCGAATGGTCTATGCCGCGCCCAGTCTCAGCTCCCTCAACAATGGATCCAACATCACCATTTCCGAGCCCACTACTTGGTATGCCGATGAAGATGGTGATGGGCTCGGAAATCCCGAGGTAAGTCAGGAAGCCTGCACACAACCGAGCGGTTTCGTCGGCAACGCGACCGATCCATGCCCACTTGCTGTGGACGGCATCCCCAACTTCGAGGAGAGCACCTGCGCCTGCGAGTTGGGCTACTTCGCCACCATCACGGACATCAATGGCAACGCTGTGATCACGGCCTGCACGATCTGCCCGCCAGGCAGCTACTGCCCGGATGGCATCGACGCCTTCCCCTGTGCCGCTGGCGCATTCAGTGATGTGTCCGGTGCCATCGCCTGCACTTCCTGCCCGGCCGGAAGTTTCAGTGCCACCACGGGTTCCACGGTGTGTACCAGTTGCCCGGCCGGTAGCTTCAGCGATGTCGTCGGCTCGGTGGCTTGTGTACCGTGCGCCGCAGGTTTCGCCAATGGCAGCATCGGCCAAACGTCCTGCACGGCCTGCCCACCAGGAAGCTTCAGCGCCAACAGTGGCCAGGTGGAGTGCGACCTGTGCCCAGCTGGCACCTTCAATCCGGTAAGCGCGGCGGTCTCGTGTACCGTTTGCCCCATCGGTGAGAGCAGTGGGGAAGGAGCTGTGGAATGCATACTGGATGTCATCTGCGAAGATGTGACCCTGGAATTCTACACCGGCAACACGCCCGCCGACCTGAGCTGGGAGATCGAGGATGTGCAGAGCAACACGGTGGTGGTTACCGGCCAAGGTTTCGTGATGCCGCCTGATGCGGTGTTTCCCTTCGTCTACTGCCTACCCATAGACCGTGAGTACAAGCTGCGTGTAACGGACAACGGCGATGGTGCAAGCGGCTACCAACTGCGCTACACCGCCACCCAGGCCCGCATGATCGACAACCAGGACAACTTGGGCACAGGCACCAGTGAGATCACCGGCAACGCGTACAGCTTCTCCCTGCCTGTTGGTTCCGATGAGCTGATCTACACCAGCTGCGACAAGTACTGGTGGAAGACCAACGAGTACATCGTGGTTGATGAGAACCCCGCAGTCAGTGCTCTGTGGATCGATGGCGGCGCCAACAATGTGCAGTCCAACAACACGGGTTACGAGTTCTGGTTCTACAACCCCAACGGTGGCTACAGCTTCCGCAAGTTCCGTCCGCACAACGTGAGCGACGGCTACGGTAACGTGGGTGCCACCCGCGCCTGCCACCTCAAAGTGAACAACTGGGCCGTGG